>NZ_JABUXV010000019.1 GCF_014897705.1 Brachybacterium sp. FME24
AACACCGACGTGAACACCACGGAGAACGACGCGGACAACACGACGGATAACACCGACGTGAACACCACGGAGAACGACGCGGACAACACGACGGACAACACCGACGTGAACACCACGGAGAACGACGCGGACAACACGACGGACAACACTGACGTGAACACCGAGGTGAACACGGCGGACAACACCGGCGACAACACGGAGGACAACACGGCTCGCGCGGAGATCGATCTGACTCCCAAGCGTGCAGTGCAGGGTCAGGACGACGTCCTGGTCCAGGGCAACGGCTACACCGCGAACGGGTCGGCCGAGGTCTACCTGAAGCCGGTTGACGGCCCGGTCATCGAGCCGCGGACCGAGACGCTCGCAATCGCGAACGAGACCATCTCGCTGCTTGCAGCGATTGCTGTCCCCGGGGAGAACATCACCACGGTCGCAGTTGATGAGAACGGCGAAGTCAGCTTCCGGCTGCCGTCGTCCGGTTACGAGCTCGGCGACTACACGGTGACGGTCATCGACAACGAGGATCCGACTCTCGGAGACTCCGATTCGTTCACCGTCGTCCCGGTCGAGGACGGCGCCGCCGACAACACGGCCGACAACACTGAGGTGAACACGGACGCGAACACTGAGGTGAACACCGAGGTCAACGCAGCCGAGAACACTGACGTGAACACGGCTGACAATGCGGCTGAGAACACTGAGGTGAACACGGACGCGAACACTGAGGTGAACACCGAGGTCAACGCAGCCGAGAACACGGCTGACAATGCGGCTGAGAACACCGGTGACAACACCGGTGACGACGCCACCGCCGACAACCCGGTCGTCTCGGTCGATCCGGGCACGGTCGAAGATGGCGACTCCACCACGGTGACCGGCGAGGACTTCCCGCCGAACACCGAGGTCGAGGTGCAGCTGGTCGATCCCGAGGGCAATGCCGTCGGCGATCCGGTCACGGTCACCACTGATGACGAGGGTGCTTTCACCACCGACATCACCGTCCCCGAGGGCAGTGTCGCCGGTGACTACACCGTCGACGCCACCACGGAAGCCGGCGACGAAGCTTCTGCGGACCTCGCGGTGACCAACGGCGACGACAACACCGGTGATGACGCAACGGTCGATCCGACCGTCACCGTCGATCCGGGCACGGTCGAAGATGGCGACTCCACCACGGTGACCGGCGAGGACTTCCCGCCGAACACCGAGGTCGAGGTGCAGCTGGTCGATCCCGAGGGCAATGCCGTCGGCGATCCGGTCACGGTCACCACTGATGACGAGGGTGCTTTCACCACCGACATCACCGTCCCCGAGGGCAGTGTCGCCGGTGACTACACCGTCGACGCCACCACGGAAGCCGGCGACGAAGCTTCTGCGGACCTCGCGGTGACCAACGGCGACGACAACACCGGTGATGACGCAACGGTCGATCCGACCGTCACCGTCGATCCGGACACGGTCGAAGATGGCGACTCCACCACGGTGACCGGCGAGAACTTCCCGCCGAACACCGAGGTCGAGGTGCAGCTGGTCGATCCCGAGGGCAATGCCGTCGGCGATTCGGTCACCGTGACCACCGATGACGACGGAAACTTCACCGCCGACATCACGGTTCCCGAGGGCTCTGCCCCCGGCGACTACACCGTCGACGCCTCCGCCGAGACCGGAGAGACCGCTACCGCGGACCTCACCGTGACCGCCGGCTCCGGCGACGACAACGGCGCGGACAACGCTGCTGCCAACGGTGCGGACAACGCGTCCGACAACACCGGCGCCAACGATGCGGACAACGCGACCGGTGGCAACGGTTCGACCGGTAACGGTTCGACCGGTGGCAACGGCTCCTCGAGCAACGGTTCGGGCTCCCTCGCCCAGACCGGTGCCGCGGGCACCGCTGCGATGGTCGGACTGGCCGCCCTGCTCCTGCTTGCAGGTGGCGCGGGCCTGGTCGTCTCCCGTCGCTCCGGTCGCTGAGCGATACGGAACCATCTCTGATGGCCGTCGGGCCGACACTCAGGTGTCGGCCCGGCGGCCATCGGGCCGTCATACACGCGTCCTCGCTAAGTTCGCAGAACGGACTCATCTCGCATGACAAAGCCCCGCATCCGCCGTCTGCCCGCGGTGGTCCTGGCAGCCGTCGGACTCCTCGCCACCGGTCACATCGGTGCGACTCTCGCCTACACCGGCCCGGACACGCCCCTCAAGGCCTCCCTGCAGCCGGCGCTGAACCGCTACTTCCTCGGCCCGCTGGACCAGGGCTGGAACCTCTTCGCCCCGGGCCCGTACTCCCAGGACGAATACATGATGGTGCGCGCCTGCGTGAGCGAGCTCGATGCGTGCGCGGGTGGCGCCGAAGCCGGCGCTGAGTTCACCGACTGGCACAACGTGACCGCGGAGGAGATGGAGTCCGTGAAGTACAACGTCTTCGCCAATCGCGAGAACCGGCAGTCCAAGGTCGTCCATGGCCGGTTCTGGCCAGCCGCCTCGCGGCTGACCGACGAGCAGCGCTCCACGGTCGAGGGAAACCACATCGACGGGGATCCAGTGTTCGGTGTCGACCTCTACTCCTCGGAGGCCGAGGAGACGTACAACCCGTCCCAGCTGAGCAACCTGCGCACCTACCAACGCCTCGAGGACACCGCCGTGGGCCTCGGCACGCTGTACATGCAGCAGGAGTACGGGGACGCCGTGACCCTGGTCGAAGTGCGGATGCTCCGAGAGGCCGT
Organism: Brachybacterium sp. FME24; assembly: GCF_014897705.1. Classification (GTDB taxonomy): domain Bacteria; phylum Actinomycetota; class Actinomycetes; order Actinomycetales; family Dermabacteraceae; genus Brachybacterium. The sequence goes on from NZ_JABUXV010000019.1 coordinate 2,727, forward strand.
ACCGAGCTTTGCGCAGCGAGATGACCCGCCGGAGGAGCGCTCCCAGTCGTGGATGAACATCGGGTGGCGCCCCGCCATGGAGTTCGACGACGACGTGAAGGCGGCATGGGCGTGAACGCACCGAGCACCACCACTCCGATCCGCAGCTGGCTGCGCCACCAGCGCGACCTGCCCCAGCGTCTGCTGGACCGCGTCGTCACCTGGTTCATCGCGGACCGTCACGCCGACTACGGCTTCGCCGTCATGCGCATCGCCTCCGGCAGCTTCCTGCTGGGCTGGCTGCTGCTGAACCTCCCCATCGCCTCCCGGATCTGGGGCCCGGGCTCCGGGTACTGGCAGCCGTACCGCGAGATCCTCGGCTACAACTTCCCCTTCGACCTGCTGCAATCCGCGGGCCCAGGAGTGTTCTGGCTCTGGTACATCGTCACCATCGCGCTGGTGGTCGCCTTCCTCCTGGGCTGGCGCACCCGCATCGTCACCCCGCTGCTGTTCATCGCCTACACCGCGCTGAACGGCCAGAACACGCCGATCTCCGACGGCGGCAACTACTTCATCCGGATCATGCTCATCTACCTGATCCTGGTGGATGTCTCGCGCCGCTGGTCCCTCGATGCTCGGCGCCGGGCCGCGACGGCGAGCCCCGAGACGCAGACCGGCTCCGTGCTGCACAACATCGGTCTCTGCCTCGTGGTCGCCCAGGTCTGCATCGTCTACTTCGAGGCCGGGCTCTACAAGGTCCAGGGCACCCTGTGGCAGAACGGCACCGCGGTGTACTACCCGCTGCAGTCCGTGGCCTACGGCGTGTTCCCCGGGCTCACGGATCTGCTGACCCAGTGGACACTGCCGGTCTTCATCGCGACCTACGTGACCGTGATCGCGCAGATCGCGTTCCCGTTCCTGCTGTTCAACACGGTGACACGACGGATTGCGCTGATCACCCTGCTGGGGATGCACCTCAGCATCGCGGTGCTCATGGGGCTTCCGTTCTTCTCCGGCATCATGGCTTCGGCCGACGCCGTCCTGGTCTCCGGGGCCACCTGGATCGCGATCGCGACCTGGTTGCGCACGACGCTGACGCAGAACCGCTTCGCCCTGCGTCTCACCGAGAAGGTCGGGACTCTGCGTGCAAGGAAGACCGCGCCAGCAGGGGAGACCCGGCGTGACGAGAAAGCCGAGCCCGCCCCGGTGGAGTGAGACCCTCTGCTGCCGAGCAGGACCGCTGCCGAACAGTGCCAGATCAGGGCCCTGAGCCCGGATACTGATCCGGCCCTCAGGCGCCCATCGCGGGCTCGCGCCCGTCGCCGTGTCGGTCAGGCGCCGTGTCCGGGGCCCGAAGGCCGCACACTCGAACCCGCACGCCCGGGCCCGAGTCAGGTGCGGTCGTCGAGCTGTTCGCGGAGGGGCCCGGCGATGCGGGAGAGAGCGATCCCGAGGTTGCGCTGCTGCGCGGCGCTGAGCGGGTCGAACACCAGCTCGCGCACGCGATCCACATGACCCGGGGCGCTCGCGACGACCTTCTGCATCCCGGCGTCGGTCAATGTGGCCAGCGTGTAGCGCCCGTTGCCCGGATCGGGGCTCCGGGTGACCCAGCCGCGCTGCTCGAAGCGGACCATGACCTTCGAGAGCCGGGGCTGGGTGCTGTCGCATTGGGTGGCCAGGGTGCTGAGGCGCAGGGCGCGGTCCGGGGCGGTGGAGAGGCGGGCGAGCACGCTGTATTCAAAGTTCGTCGTCTCGGCATCGCGTTCCAGCTGCCGATCGAGTAGCGTCGGCAGCGCGATCACGATGGTGAGCAGGTCCTGCCACACCGCCTGCTGCTGCTCGTCGAGCCATGGAGGGGAATCGGTCATGGGACGAGACCCTACCCTCGATCCATCCCAGTTGACTTGCCTAGGCAAGTCCGACAGACTGCCGGGAGTTGCCTAGGCAAGTCCCGAGGTGGCATCCGGTCCTCTTTCCGGGAGGGCCGCTGACAACAGACATCATGAGGAGAGTCCTGTGAAGGCGATTCGATACCACCAGTTCGGCGGCACCGAGGTTCTGCGCACAGAGGAGGTGGACCTCCCCGTGCCCGGTCCCGGCCAGGTGCTGGTGAAGGTGGCCGCGACCTCGTTCAACCCGGTGGACGACCACATCCGTCTGGGTGTGCTGGCCGAAGCGATCCCGACCCCGCTGCCGATCACGCCGGGGCTGGACGTCGCCGGCACCGTCGTCGAACTGGGGGAGGGCGTCACCGGGATCCAGGTCGAAGACCTTGTCATCGGGATGTTCCCGCTGAACCAGCACGGCGGCGCCGCGGACTACGCGGTCATCGCCGCCGATTCCGTCGCGAGGGCACCCCGCACGCTGCCACTGGTCGATGCCGCGGCACTGCCGCTGACCGGACTGGCGGCCCGGCAGGCCGCCATCGAGCTGGCCGACATCCAGGCCGGGCAGAGCGTGCTGGTCAACGGCGCCGGTGGAGCAGTGGGCAGCATCGTCGTGCAGCTTGCTGCAGATGCCGGCGCGACGGTGACCGCTGTGGACAGGCCCAAGCACGCCGACCGTCTGCTCGGGTACGGCGCGTCCACGGTCATCGATCCCTTGGATCTCGATGCGGGCCCGAGCGCCGTGGGCGGGCCCTTCGATGTCGTGGTCAACCACGTCCGCCTCGGCCCGGACGACCTGGCGAAGCTGACCGCCTATGTCGCGGACGACGGCATTGCGGTCAGCTCCGCGGGGGCGGTGCCAGCGGACGACCAGCGCGCCGTCCGCACGGCGAGTGTGTGGGTGCAGCCCAACGGCTCCCACCTGGCGGACCTGGTGTCGCGCCTGGACCAGGGCCGGATCGCACTGAACATCGTCGACCGCCGGCCGCTGCAGGAACTGCGCGGCGTGCACGATGACTCGGCGCAGGGCAAGCTCGTGGGCAAGACCGTCCTGACGGTCAGCTGACGAACTGCGGGGGATGGCCCTGCGGGACGCGCAGCGCCATCCCCCGTCTCGGCCGGCTCCGGCGTCTCCAGGGACGCGGACTCGCGGTCACTCGATCCCGAGCAGCTTCCCGCTCTTGGACAGTTCCGGGTCGGTGCAGGAGGCGAGGTCGAAGCAGCAGGGGCGGCGCTTGCCCCCGCGCAGCTTGTCGATGGAGACGTCCACGCGTTTGGCGCGGGTCTCGGCATTCTTCGTCGCGCCCACCCAGCGCACCCACTCCCAGCGGGCCATCGGGGTGATGGCGCGCCAGGTCTCCTCGAGATCGCTCGCCTCGTCCAGTGCGACGACGAGGTCCTGGGGCACGTCCGGTTCCGGCCACTCCTTGGTGGTGGTGAGGGTGAAGGTGACCTCCTCGCCGTCGTGGAGGTCCAGTTCCTGCCGCAGCGCGTCGGTGAGCGAGATCCAGTGGCCCTTGCGGCCGTCGGGCTCGAGCACTGTGGCGAGCTCGCGGCCGTTCAGGTCGCCGGCCACCGCGACCTGGCCGCGAGAGGGCAGCTGGGCGCTGGCAGCCTCGGGGAGGGGCAGGATCAGGCGGTCGCCGATCGCCTGAGCGCCTGCGGCGCCCTGGATCGTGGTGGGGGCCTTGGTCATCATGATCGTCCTCCGTGGAGGTCGGGACGGGAGGCTGGTCAGTCTATTGCGCGGTAGTGCGCCCACGCCATGGCGGCCGGCGGTGCGCGCACCGCAGGCCGCCTCCCGAGCGGGGGAGCGGCTCAGTCGCCGGGCCATTCGCCGAAGACCTGCTCGAACGCCCGGGCGCCCCCACGGTCCACGACGGCCTTGACGGTCGCGTAGATCGCCCCCTGGATGGCGGAGGCGAGGATGATCTCGCGCAGCGGGAACTCCGATTGCAGCGCGTTGGGAGTGTCCTCGGAGCTGGACGGGGAGGCGACCTTCCAGATCTGTTTGAAGACGACCCCTGCGACCGCGCCGGCGGCGATGCCGCTCAGCATCCCGACGGGACGGTAGAGGACCTTGGCGGACGTGCTCGTGGCCTTCGTGTGGGCCATGTGTGCTCTCCTTCGACAGTCGGTGGTTCTGCGGTGATGGTCAGCAGCAGCGTGCGAAGCTCACAGGGCACGCCGGATGAGGAGCGCGGTGACCGCGGCAAGTGCGCCCGCGGCGGCGCCCGCGACGACCCACCCGGTCGGGCTGGGCCGGCCGTCCGCTCCCACGGTCGCGTCGCGCGCCTGGGCGAAGGAGGACTGAGCGGTCTGACGGGCGTGCTCCGCCTGGTCGCGCACGCGTCCCTTGAGATCATCGGCTTGGTGCTTGGCCTGCGCCTTGAGGTCTTCCGCCTGCTGCTTCGCCTGCGTCTTGGGATTGAGTCGCTCGGAGAGCGCGCCGACGGTGTCTCCCAGCTCGCGACGGGTGCGCGCGATGTCGGCCTCGATCTCCTCGGGCGTCGCATCCGGGGAGGGTTCGGTCGCGGGATCGGAAGCGCGGGCGGGCGTGGCTCCGGTGTTGTCGGAGTGCGGACCTCCGTGGGGTGCAGTGGTCATCTCAGATCCGTTCCTTGATCTCGTCGGCGTCGCGGCGCACGGTGGCGACGGTCCGCTCGGGGGTCGGGGACAGGCCCTCGGTCTTCTTCTTGCCCAGCAGCGCGGCGATACCGGCGGCGGCGAAGATCACGGCAGTGACGATCAGGGCCGCAGCCCAGGCCGGCAGGACCAGCGCGAGGAGCAGGATCGCGGTGGCGATCAGCGCCCCGAGCCCGAACCAGGCGAGAACAGCGCCGGCGCCGAACAGCCCGGCGGCGGTCCCGCCCTGCTTGGCCTTCTCGGTGTACTCGGCGCGCGCGAGCCTCAGCTCGTCACGCACCAGACGGGAGGTCTGCTCGGACAGCCGATCGACGAGATCGGCGACGGAGGGTTCTTCCGGTGGACGGGGACTGCTCACGAGATGCTCCCTTCGGGCCAGCGGGGGCAGTCGGCTGATGAGGACGCCGACGGCCGGATCTTCCCGGCCCAGGACGAGCCGGGAGCCTCAGGCTAGGCGCGAGCACGGTCCCTCGCCGTGGCGACGGTGGGGCGCGAGGCGGGTCGGCCCGGAGGCGTCCGCTGTGACCTGCGATGCTCCGGCCGCAGGGGCTGGCGGGATTGTTCCTCGACCGGGTGGTCGCGACGGGGCCTTCCACGCCGTGGCCCCCCGTTCCCGCGGACGCCGCGCCCCGATACGCTGGCGCATGCTCACCGGTCGTGCTGTCGGTGAGCGCTTCCCTGGAGATGAAGGACGACCGTGGCCGACCACCGCTTGCAGCGTGCTCCGACCCGGGGCGCCGCAATCCGCCGTCGGGACGCACCGGTGCCGGCAAAACCCGTCGGCCGGGCTCGGTGCCTCGTCGTGAGCACGAGCGCCCTGCTCACCGCGAGCGGACGTGACACAGCGTGACCACCACCGCCTCCCGCCCCCGCCGCTTCGGCCCGCTGCGCGACAAGCACTCCCGGCCCTACTTGATCACCGCCGGCCTGTCGATGATGGGCGACAACATCGAGCACGTCATCACCTACTGGGTGCTCTGGCAGACCTTCCAGTCGCCCTGGCTGGTCGGCTTCCAGGTGATCAGCCACTGGTTGCCGTTCCTGCTGCTGTCGGTGTTCTTCGGCGGCCTCGCCGAGAAGTACGACTGCCGACGCATCATCCAGATCGCCCAGGGCCTGTTCGCCCTCGTCTCCCTGGCCTGGGGTGCCCTGTTCCTGACCGGCACCTTGGAGATGTGGAGCGCCTGCGTGCTGCTGGTGCTGCACGGCTGCGCCGGCGCCCTGTGGGGACCGGCCGAACAGCTCATGCTCCACGACTTCGCCGAACCCCGAGAGCTGCCCAGCGCCGTGCGCTTGAACGCGACCTTCAAGAGCCTCGGGGTGCTGGCCGGGCCGGTCGTCGGCTCCGCGCTGATGCTGCTGCTCGGGCCGACGTGGGGGATCTTCACGAACGTCCTGTTCTACCTGCCCATGACCCTGCTGATGCTGCGCACACCGTTCACCGGGCACACCCGCAGCGGGCTGATCCTGCGCGATCGGGTCTCGATCCTGGACACCGGGAAGGTGCTGCGCGGCGTCGCCGGGGACAAGGTGCTGGTGGGGATGATCGCCCTGGCCGGGCTGATCGCCGTGTGCGTCGGCTCCTCGCTGACGGTGGCGATGCCGAACTTCGCCGACACCCTCGGCGCAGGGGACGAGGGCGGCATCGGCTACGGGCTGCTGCTGTTCGCCAACGGCATCGGCGGGGTGGTGGGAGGCTTCCTGCTCGAGGCCACCGGCATCATCAAGGCCGACGTGCGCGCCGCCGTGGTCGCCGCGGTGATGTTCGGCCTCACCACTGTGGTCGTCGCGACCACCACGCACTACGCCGTCGCCGTGGTGGCCCTGGTGATCGGCGGGGTCGCGAACCTCGCGGCCACCTCCGTCGGGCAGGCCATCGTGCAGCTGCGCGCCCCCGCCGACAAGCGCGGACGAGTGGTCGGGGTCTACGGCATGATCGGCAGCGGCATGCGCACCGGCAACGGCATCACCATCGCCGGACTCGGTGCCCTGCTGGGCGTGAGCGGCGCGGTGGCGGTCGGGGGCATCGGCCTGGTGCTCGGGGCGCTGGCGATCGCGCTGCTGACCACCCTGCAGACGGCCCGAAGCCGACGAGCCTGATCAGCCCGCAGCCGTCGTGGGATGCCCCGCCGGTGCGAGCAGGTGCGGTCGCCCTGGGCTCACGACCCGCGGGCCGGTGCGGGAAGCGCCGGTGACCTGGCCGGTCCTGGCGACGCTGGGGCCCTGGTCAGTCCTGGTGGCGGCGGCGACCGGCCCAGAGTGCGAGCGCTCCGCCACCCAGGGCGAGGGCCGACAGCGCGGCGGGGACGGTGACCTCGGTGCCGGTCTCGGCGAGCTCGCCGTCGTCGGACGAACCGTCCTGGTCAGAACCGGCAGTGCTCAGAGCGTCGCCGAGACCCAGTGCCGCGGCCACGGCGCGCTCCTGCTCGGCGCTCACCTGCTGCGCGGCCGAGGCGCCGTCGGGCGCCGGAACTGACGACGTCGACGGGTCTGCGGGCTCAGACGGGTCTGTGGGCTCAGTGGACTCCGACGCGTCCGCGGCCTCGGTCGGCTCAGTGTGCTCCGACGGGTCCGTGGGCCCGGTCGACTCAGCAGGCTCCGACGAGTCCGTGGGCTCAACCGGCTCAGTCGGCCCAGTCGGCCCAGTCGGTTCAGCAGGCGCGGACGGCTGGTCCCCGCCGGCAGGCGCGCCGCCGACGGTCGGTGCGGGCTCGTCATCCGTGGAGGGGGTGCCATTCGGCGTCGTGACAGGGGAGGAACCATCCTCGACCGGCGTGGTCGGATCCTGGTCCTCGACGGGCGCCGTGGTCTCGTCCGGGTCATCGGACTCCTCCGGCTCGGTCGGGGCAGGATCCGTGGGATCGCTGGGCTCGCTCGGAGTCGGCTCGGGATCCGGTGTCGGCTCAGGATCCGGTGTCGGCTCGGGATCCGGAGTGGGCTCCGGCTCGGGAGTCGGCTCGGGAGCGGGCGTGGGCTCGGGGTCCGGCGTCGGCTCCGGCTCGGGAGTCGGCTCAGGCTCCGGGGTCGGTTCGGGGTCCGGAGTCGGCTCGTCCTCACCACCACCACCGGCAGCTTCGGTCACCGTGAACGACCCATTGTTCTGGACGCCCTCGACCGTGACCTGGTACGAGTAGTCGCCTGCCACAGCAGGCTGGTAGCTGTCCGCGACGATGCTGCCGGCCTCGTCGGTGGTGACGTCGATCGTCGTCGGCCCCGACTCGCTCGCGGGCGGGATGACCGTGACCGTGCCACTGGAACGCGGCGTGAAGCACTCGCCGGAGATCGTGACGCTCTGACCGACGCTCACGGACTGCGGGGACGCGGCGACACTGTTCCCCGTGCCCTCGCACACCGTCGGGGACATCGGAGTCATCTCGCCCGGAACCGGCGCTGCGAACGACGCTGCGGGAACAAGCGCGCACGACGCCATGAGCACCAGACCGGCACCGAGACCGGTGAGGGTCGAGCGGCGACTGCTGGTCACAGAAACACTCCTCGGAAGACAGGGACAACCCGGCATACTCTATGGGGAGGCCACCTCGAATCGCGCCCAAGTGCGTCACATGACCGGGCAAACTCTTCGTGAACACCCTCACCGCGACCACTCGAAGGAGTACGCATGACTCAGGATGATGCACCTGGCGGCGCTCCGCACGACGAGTGGAACCCGGCCCGCAGTCCCGGCACCCCACTGGCCGGTGGCCCCGAAGATGCTCCGACCAGCGCCCTCAGTCCCCTCACCGAGGCGGAGGCCCAGGAGATCGCCGCCGAGGCCGAGGCGGTGGTCGCCGAGATCTCGACCGTCGTCGAGGGCAAGAGCGAGGTCGCCCAGATCGCGCTGCTCGTGCTGCTGGCCGGCGGTCATCTCCTCATCGAGGACATCCCCGGCGTGGGCAAGACGATGCTCGCGAAGACCCTCGCCGCAACCCTCGGCGCCGAGCGCCACCGCATCCAGTTCACCCCGGACCTCCTGCCCGGCGACGTCACCGGCGCGAGCATCTTCAACCAGGCCACCAGCGAGTTCGAGTTCCGCCGTGGTGCAGTGTTCACGCAGATCCTGCTCGCCGACGAGATCAACCGCGCCTCCCCGAAGACCCAGTCCGCCCTGCTCGAAGCCATGGAGGAGCGCCAGGTCAGCGTCGACGGCACCACCTACGAGCTCGAGGAGCCGTTCATGGTGGTCGCCACCGCGAACCCGGTGGAGATGGAGGGCACCTACCGGCTGCCCGAGGCGCAGCGCGACCGCTTCCTCGCCCAGACCTCCATGGGCTACCCGATCCACTCCGCCGAGACCCGCATGCTCGCCGCCCAGGCCGGTCCGGTCCCCGAGGGCGACCGCGAGATCCTCGACGCCGTGGCCAGGCGCACCACCCCGGAACGGATCGCCGCCCACGTGCGCGCAGTGCGCCGCGTCCACGCCTCGCCGCTGATCCTGGACTACGTGGTGCGCCTGGCCGACGCCACTCGCACCCACCCGCAGGTCACGCTGGGAGCCTCCCCCCGCGCGGCCGTGCACCTGGTGCGCGCGGCCAAGGCCCACGCCGCCCTCGTCGGCCGCACCTTCGTGGATCCCGAGGACGTGCGCGCCGTGATCATGCCGGTATGGCGCCACCGCATGCACCTGACCCCGCAAGCCCTCTCGCGGGGCGGAAGCGCCGGAGAGCTCGTCGACCAGGTGCTGCGGAGCACCTCGCAGACGTGACACCGCGACCCGGCACGGCCCTGCGGCCCACCGCACGCGGCATCGTCGTGCTCGTGCTGGCCCTGCTGTGCTGGGTCTTCTCGGACCTCACCCGGGTGATGCCCGCCCGCTACCTCGCCGCAGGCCTGCTGCTGGCCCTGCTGATCGGCGCGATCGGCATCGCCGTCAGCAGCATCGGCCTGCACGCCCGCCGTCAGGTGATCGACGACGCCGCGCCCGTCGGCTCCGTCGCCCGCGTGCAGCTCGAGCTGCTCGGCACCCCACCGCTGACCGTGCTGCCACTGGGTCGCGGCGCCGTGCGCGAACACCTTCCCACAGCGCTCGGAGGCCAGGGCGACCTGCCGCTGACCCGGCGCATGCCGCACGTGCTGCGAGTACGGCACCGCGGCGCTCACGAGCTGGGCCCCTACAGCCTCATCGTGCGCGACGTGTTCGGCCTGTTTCACCTGCGCCGCACCGTCGAAGACGGCCTGCGCATCACCGGGCTGCCCGTGATCACCGAGCTCGCCCCCGGCGCCGAGCGCGCCACCGGCATCGCCCAGGCCGGTCCCCTCAGCGCCGTCGCAGCCCCGGGCGTCGGCGAGATCGGCCCCATCGCCCGCCCCTACGCCGCCGGCGACGACATCCGCCGCATCAACTGGCGCGCCAGCGCCCGCACCGGTCAACTGATGACGCGCGAGGACGAACCCTCGGCCGGGCACAGCGCCGTGATCGTCCTGGACACCACCCGGCGCGGCGAGGCCAGCCCCGAGGTCGAGGACCGCCTGGTCTCCCACGCCGCCACCGTGCTCGAGAGCCTCGGCCTCAACGGCTGGGAGGTGCGCATCCTGGACGCCTCCGGCGACGAGATCACCCGCACCGGCCGCCGCCGCGGTATCCCCGGCCCCTCCCCGCTGGGCAGCGAGGCCGACGCCGTCGAGCAGCGCGCCTCGCTGATGGCCCTGGCAGACGTCGACTTCGACGACGACGAGGTCGCGACGATCGGCGTCGGCATCGATCACGCCGCCGGGCACACGGCGCTCGCCATCGCCCTGGGGCCGGACCACGGCGAACCCTTCGCCGGCCTCGAACTGGACCGCTTCGCCGGCCGCTCCACCCACCGCACCGCGATCGCCCTGGCCCCCGTCCTCGCCGACGAGGAGACCGAGCAGCCTCGCCGCGCCCGCCGCATCGGCCCCGCCGACGGCGACGACTTCGGCAACGCCCACGAGGGCCACGCCGAGCAGCTCGCCGCCGCCCGCCAGGCCTCCTTGCCCACCCGCTCCTCGCTCGGCGCCTGGACCCTCGTGCGCGGCACCACCGCCGACACCCTGGATGACCTGCTGACCGCGACCGACGCGGCGGACGAGTCATGAGCCCGCTGATGGGCCGGCCCGCCCTGCAGGGCAACGCCCTCGTGGGCCGTGCCCTCCTGCTGCTGCTCGCGATCCTGCTCGCCTCGGCGCCGATGTCGATCCTGCTGGCCGGCTCCTCCTGGTTCGTACTCACCTTCACCGCGGCGACCCCGGTGATCGTGGCCGGGATCGTGCTGCGTCACGTGCTGCGGCGACTGGCACTGGTGCCGGTCCTGCAACTGGCCGTGATCGCGCTGATGATGCTCGTGGTCGAGGCCGCACAAGGGCTCGTGCAGGTCACCGACGGGCCCCTCGCACTGCTCACCGACCAGGCCGTGATCTTCCCGGGCGCCGTCAGCGAGCTCGCCTCCGGGATGGCGCCGCTGACCCTCGGCTCCCGCGGCACCGTGATCGTGGTGCTGCTGATCGCCCTGGTCACGCTGGTCCTGGACCTCATCTACGTGGACCTCGGCTGGCACACACCCACCGGGTTGGCGATCATGAGCGCGCTCCTCGTGCCCGCCCTGCAGCAGCCCGCCGGCGGTGCCTGGTGGACCGTCGCGGCGCCACTGGCCGGAGGACTGATGATCCTCGCGACCCGCACCGTGCACGCCGACCCCGCCTACATCGAGGGCGACCGCCGGCCGCAGGCGGGCCCCCTGGCCAGCCCCGCCCGCACCGTCGGCGCCGCCGCGCTGTGCGTGCTGCTGGTGGCCGCGCTCGCCGTGCCCGTCGGCACCCTCCTGCCGCACGTCGCGCCCACCCGGGTGGCGCTGAACATGGACGTGATCAACCAGTGGCAGAACCGCGACATGCCGCAGCTGGGCCCGGTCATGATCGACGACGACGTCTCCGTGCGACGCTCCCTCCTCGACCAGGACGACACCGAAGTTCTGCGCTACTCGACCACCAGCGAGGACCCCTCCTACCTGCGCCTGCGCACCCTGAACAGCTTCGACGGCGAGACCTACCGCGGCACCGCCCGCGGGGAGGAGCCGGTGATGGGGATGACCGCCTTCTCCGACGCCCGCAACGACGGAGCCGCCGTCTTCGGTTCGGACGAGGACCTCATCCGCTCGCAGTTCAGCGTGGAGAACCTCGCCGGCGCCCGACTCCCCGCCCCCGACCACATCCGTGACATCGACACCTCCCAGCCGGAAGTGACCAGCGCGTTGTCCCTCAGGGCCTCCAACGGTGAGGTCGACGTGGAGCCGGTGCGCACCAGCCTGGTCGGCCTGGACTACACGATCCTCTCCGAGGAGAGCACCGCCACCGCTGAGGAGCTGCGGGCCGCGGACCCCGCGGTGTTCGAGCAGCCCTTCGAGACCGGGTACACCTCCCGCGACGAGGTCCCGCAGATCGCCGTGGACCTTGCGACCGAGGTCGCCGCTGACGCCGGGAGCGAGAACGCCTTCGATACCGCCGTCGCCTACCAGAACTACTTCCGCGATTCCTTCGCGTACTCCCTCACGGTGAACTCCCCACCGGGGGAGGACCCGCTGGAATCGTTCCTCAGCGACCGCATCGGCTACTGCGAGCAGTTCGCCGCCGCCTTCGCGCTGATGATGACCTCCCAGGGCTACCCCACGCGCGTGGTCATCGGCTTCACCCCGGGCGAGGAGGACGACGAAGAGTGGTCCGTGAGCGCGCAGAACGCCCACGCCTGGCCCGAGGTGTGGTTCGGCCGCCAGCACGGATGGGTGCGCTTCGAGCCGACGCCGGCCGCCGCCGCGAACGGGGTCAGCCCTCCCGGCGTCACCGACCCCGCCGCCGCCGACGAGGAGGAACCCGCTGAGGAGCCCAGCGAGTCGCCCACCCCGGAGGACCCCGAGACGACCCCCAGCGAAGACGCCACCACCACCGAGGACCCGGAGGACACCACCGAGGCCGCGACGTCCGACGGCGGGGGCCTGGTCACCGACCCGGTGACCGTGCAGCGGGTCGAGTCCGGGCTGTTCGTCAGCCTGACTCTCGCCTTCATCGTGGCCGCGGGCGGAGCAGCGGCCGTGGTGCTGATCCGTCGGCACCGGGTGCGCCTGCGTGACGAGCGCTGGAACGCCCTGGTCGCCGGCGGGCCCGGGGGAGGAGCAGAGGGCGACGGCGGCGACGGCCGCGGGGCCGGCGGGCCCGATGGTGCCGGTGGGCCCGGTGGACTCGGAGGGCCCGGAGGGGGACCCGATGGCGAGGGCGGGCGTGGGGCCACCGGTGAGCCCGGCGGGCCCGGTAGGCCTGACGGGTCGGGTGGGACCGGTGCGGCCGCCGCTGCGGTCGCGATCGAGCGGGAGCGGCGTCGTGCCGGTGAGCTGGCCTGGTCGGAACTGACCGGTGAGCTGACGGTGCGCGCCCGCGTGATCCGGGTCCTGAGCTGGACCGGGGCCTGGGGCACACCCCCGAAGCAGCTCACGCTCGACGAGGCACTGCCCCCGACCCGCGCTCTGGGCGACCTGCTCGATCAGATCGCCGAGGGCGACACCGAGGTCACGCCCGAGAACCGGGAGGCTGCAGGTCGCATCGCCTCCGCCTACACCGCCGCCCGCTACGCCGCCCCGCTGCCGGAGCCGGCCGCGGCCGCTCGCGCCACCCCGGTGCCGGAGCCCGCCACCCCGGTGTCGGAGCCCGCCACCCCGGTGCCGGAGGACGAGCGACCGTTGCGACCTTCGGCACGGAATGAAGGTTCCAAGACCGCTCCAAGGTCACAAGAGGAGCGATCGGGAGCCCCGGTGCCGGAGGGTGGGGATGCGTTGCGACCTTCGGCACGGAATGAAGGTTCCAAGACCGCTCCAAGGTCACAAGAGGAGCGATCGGGAGCCCCGGTGCCGGAGGGTGGGGATGCGTTGCGACCTTCGGCACGGAATGAAGGTTCCAAGACCGCTCCAAGGTCACAAGAGGAGCAGCGGGCCGCGGGAGGGCGACGGGCCGCGGAAGGGCGACGGGCCGCGGGAGGGCGACGGGCCGCGGGAGAGCAGCGCGTCATGCCTCCGCTGCGTCACGATGCGGACCAGATCATCACCCTGATCCGCAACTCCCGCTGACCCGCCCGCGCTCCGCCTACACGTCCAGGACGTACTCCCGCTCCTCGAGGTGATCGAGGGCAAGACGCGCCGCACCGAGGGGGACGACGTCGTCCCCCAGCACGGACAGGGCGACCTCCGGGACGTTGATGCACATCGTCTCCAAGTGCTGACGCGTGGCGTTGACGAAGGGCTGCCCGCCGGCCGTGAACTCGCCGGCGATCACGACGAGCTCGGGGTCCAGCACCGAGACGAGGACGGAGGCTCCGCGGGCCGTGTGGTGGGCGAGATGATCGGCCAGCTGGGCCGCCTCCGGCTCACCCTCCCCGGCGGCTCGGAAAACCTCCTCCGCGCTCCGGCCGGCCGTCTCGAGGACAGCGGCGGCATTCCAGGTCTGGTCGTGCAGCAGTCGTCCCAGCTCGGCAGCAGCACCTGACCGGCCATGGTGCGCACGACCGCCCAGCAGGATCCCCTGGCCGGTGGGGCGCCCCGACAGGATCAGGGCGACGTCGTGCGCGTAGCGGGCGGCTCCTAGCCACTTCTCGCCGAGCGCGGCGAGCGTCCCGTCGTTCCCCGCGACCGCCGCGCAGTGGAACCATCCACCGACTGTTCCGGCGAGATCGAGCCCGGTCCAGCCGGCGATCTGACTCGCCCGGCGCACGTGACCCTGCTGGTCCACGACGCCGGTGGTGGCCACCCCGACCGCCCACACGTCTCCTGCGGGCGCGGTGGCCCGGACGGCGATGTCTCGAGCCATCTGCAGCCTCTCGGGAGCAGGGAGGTCGGGCGGTGTCGCGGCATGCTCCCGGGAGATGATGCGGCCGTCGAGGTCCGTGACGACGGCGAACACCTGCGTCGGGGAGAAGTAGAGCCCGAGCACGTATCCGGCAGTGGACTGGAAGCTGTACCGGCGCGCCGGGCGGCCCGAGGTCCCGGTAGCCGGCGCGTGCACCTCGACCAGACCCCGGTCGTCCAGCTCGGCGAAGACGGCGGTCAGGGTCTGTCGGGACAGCCCGGTCGCCTTCGCCATCTCCGTCAGGGTCATCTCCGGACCCGCGCGCAGGGAGGTGAGGACCGTCCTGCGATTCCATCGCCGCACCAGCGTGGTGTCGGCGCCGGAGGGGCCGGCGCTCGAAGGGCTCGTCGTCATGGAAGGACTCTCTACGGTCGATCAAAGAGGGCAGATGGAGGCATCGTCGCGGGGCGAAGCATGGGGCTCGTCGGCCGGATCGCGGGGCACGTCCATTCCGCGGGCCACAGGTCGCTCACGGTACCTGCTCGGTCCCGTGACCAGTGCCTGTCGCGACGCGCCACGCGCCACGCGCCGCGCGCGACGCGCGACACACGACGCGCGGCGCGCCACCGCTTCCGTCCCGAGGTGCGCGGCAGGCCCGGCCCGCTGCGCACCTCGGGACGGGTGCCGTCACTGACGGCGGTCGTACGCGGTCTGATGCGCGGTCACGAACTCCGCCAGGCCGATCTGCTCGAAGGTGGCGATGTGGTCGTCCCACTCATCCAGCGATCGGTCACCCGTGACGAACGCGGCCTGGGACTCCGCGGCGTACTTCGAGATGTCGTTGCCGATCGTGGTGACCTGCTGGGACTCCTCCGCGCTGAAGGTGAAGGCGGGCCACACCTCCTTCAGCGCGTACGGCTCGACGACCTTCGCGCCCTCGGTCGACTGCTCCGAGGTCTCCACGCCGCGGAACCAGTCGCCCGTGGCCCAGCCCGGGTACCAGCCGCCGAGGTACAGGACGTAGGGCTTCAGCGCCTCGTCGACCGTCTTGTCCTCCAGGAGCTCCGGGATCAGCTCGTCACGCCCGTCGACCTCCTCGTAGCTCTCGCCCTCGACGCCCAGGAAGAAGAGCTTGGCGCCCTCCTCGCTGAACCAGAAGTCCATCCAGCGGGCGATCTCGATCGGGTGCTCGGCGTTGTCGGTCATCACGAAGTTGCCGATCGAGGACAGCTCCGAGCGCACCGCGTGCCAGACCGGCTCGTCGCCGGCGCTGCGCACCAGCGGCTTCATCGCGACGTAGTTCTCGCCCTCCGTCCCGAAGTAGCCGGCCGGGGCCTGCACGGCGCAGGAGCCCAGCAGCCCCTCGGTGCCGTTGGCAGTGAACGCGGCGGCGTCGGTCGAGTAGATGTCCTGCTGCAGGAGACCCTTGGAGTACAGACCGTTCAGGAAGGTCAGCAGGTCGCGGTACTCGTCGCTGGCGGGGAAGTAGCGGATCTTCCCGTCCGCGTCGAGGTCGATGAGGCCCGCGTCGTTGCCGTGGTTGGAGAGACCGAAGGTCCCGTACAGGCTCACCAGAAGCGCACCCATGTCCTGGCCGCCCAGCGGGATCGCCCCGTCGATGCTCGCGGCGACCTCCTCGAGGTAGGCCTGGTACTCCTCGAGGGTCTCCGGGGCAGACATGCCGAACTGGTCCAGCCAGTCCTGGCGGATCCAGAGCTTCGTCTGATAGCGCAGGCCGAGGGTCTTCGGGTCATAGATGCCCGGCAGGGAGTAGATGTTCCCGTCGGGGAAGGTGAGGCCGGTGCGGATCGCCGGGTACTCCTCCAGTCGTGCCGTCAGGTTCGGCATGTACTGCTCGATCAGATCGTTGAGCGCGACGAAGGTGCCCTGCTCGCCGTACTTCGCGATGTCTGCGCTGGGGATACCGGTGCGGTAGAACGCCTCCGGGTAGTCACCGCTGGTCAGCTGCAGGTTCCGACGCTCGATGGCCGCTTCCTCGGCGACCAGGCCCCAGTTCACCTCGATGTTGGTGAGCTCCTGGGTCTTCTGCGCGGCGGCGACCTCGTTCCAGTCCTCCGCCGAGGCGTTGGACCGGCGGGACATGAAGGAGATCGTGGTCGCCTCCTCGACGATCGGCATGCCCTCGGGGTTGATGTTGTCGTCGGGGTTCTCGATCTTCTCGGCGGTGTCGCCGCCGTCGTCGCCTCCGCCCCCGCCGCCGCAGGCCGCCAGCGCGGTGGTGGAGGCGAGAACGGCGGAGGAGGCGAGGACGGTGCGGCGGGTGAAGGGTGAGCGGGTCATGATTTCCTCTCGGATTGGTGCAGGGGACGGAGTGCGACCGGGTGGCCGGTGCCGGGGGAGCGGTGGGCGGATGGGATCTCGGAGGGACGGGGGAGCGCGCGATGCAGGCACCACGCGGAGACGGCGAACGGGACACCGACGCCGAGGACGGGAAGGAGCCCGGGCCAGCCCGCGACGATCAGCAGCGTCGGCCACCCGATCCAGAGCGCGACCAGGACGACGCTCAGCACGGGCCGGCTCAGCGCGTGGGCGAGCGCCGAGGCGGCCACGAGGGAGACCCGTGGACGGGCGCCGGGCTCGATCCGCTCGAGCACCCAGGGCAGATAGGGCAGGGTCGTGGCCAGCAGGAGCGCGGTGAGCAGCACGATCCCCTGGGTGATGGCCGACGGGATCGGCGGGCCGCCGCGGGACAGCCACCACGTCATCGTCAGGGAGCACGCGAGCGCGATGGCCAGCAGCCCGATCACGGCCGATCGGCCCCACTGGGATCGCCACTGCGCCCACATCGTGCGGGGGACGTCGACGTCCTGGTCGCCGCGGGCCCAGGCGCTCGCCACCGCGTGGGCGCCGACGCTCGCGGGTCCGATGCCGAGCACGACGCCTCCCAGCAGCGTCAGCCCGCTCCACCACAGGTTCAGCCACACCAGCTGCACGAGGCGATGGACCAGGGCGTCCAGCCCTGCCAGGGGGCGGAAGCCGCCCGGCGTCCCGGCAGCGGCCGACGCCGGCCCGGAGCGGAGCACGCTCATCCCTTCACCGACCCGATCAGCACGCCCTGCGTGAAGAACCGCTGCAGGAACGGGTAGATGATCAGCAGCGGCAAGGAGGCCACGATCATCACCGCGTACTTGATCAGGGACGCCAGGCGCACCTGGTCGACGATCGAGCCGGCGTCGCCGCCGCCCCCACCGCCCGCGGAGGGGTCCTCGGAGACGATCAGGAGCTCGCGCAGGATCAGCTGGAGCGGGAACTTGTCACGGTCCGAGAGGTAGATCAGTGCCTTGAAGTACTCGTTCCAGAGGCCGACGCCGTGGAAGAGCGCGAGCGTGACGATGATCGGGGCGGACAGCGGCAGAGCGATCCGGAAGAAGGTCTGGACGTCGTTCGCGCCGTCGACCTTGGCAGCCTCGCCGATCTCCTCGGGCACGGTCTGGGTGAAGAAGGCCCGCCCCACCAGGATCGACCAGGCACCGGCGGCGCCGGGCAGGATCACCGCCCACATCGTGTCCAGCAGGGCGAGGTCCTTGACCAGCAGATAAGTGGGGATGATGCCGCCGGAGAACAGCATGGTGAACAGGATGTACCAGGTCACTCCGGTGCGCCCGGCCATGTGCTTCCGCGAGAGGGCGTAGGCGCAGGGCAGCACCAGGCCCAGGTGCACCGCGACGCCCACCAGGGTGTAGAGGATCGAGTTGCGGTACCCGGTCCAGATCGCGGCCTGCCCGAAGACCCGCCGATAGCCGTCGAGAGTCACGTCGACGGGCCACAGCCAGACCTTGCCCGTCTGCACGGCGTGGGGGTCGCTGATCGAGGCGATCACCACGAACCACAGGGGATAGCCGATCACCAGCACCACGAACAGCACGAACGCCACGTTGAAGCGGTCGAACCACTTGTCGTCGCGGCTGCCCACGGCGCGATGCACGACACGGGTGCCGTCGAGGGTGTCGTCAGAGGCTGCGCCGCCGGGGCGCGGCTTGGTCGTCGTCTTCATGGGATCACCACAGACTGTTCTCGGAGAACTTGCGGGCCAGCTGGTTCACGGTGATCAGCAGGATGATGTTGATGACCGAGTCGAAGAGCCCGACGGCCGCGGCGTAGCTGTACTGGCCCTGGATCAGACCCGTCTCGTAGACGAAGGTCTGGATGACGTCGGCCGTCTCGGCATTGAGGCTGTTGGTCATCAGCAGCACCTTCTCGAAGCCGACAGACATGAAGCTGCCGAAGTCGAGGATGAACAGGATGACCATCGTCGGCATGATGGCGGGGATGTTCACGTGCCGGATCCGCTGCAGGCGGTTCGCGCCGTCGACCTCGGCCGCCTGGTGCAGTTCGGGGTTCACGCCGGCCAGCGCGGCGAGGTAGATGATCGTGCTCCACCCCAGGGACTGCCAGACCCCGGACCACACGTAGAGGTGCCGGAACCAGGCCGGGTCCTGCATGAACTGGATCGGCTCGAACCCGATCAACCCGAGCAGATGGTTCAGCAGCCCGGTGTTGGGGTCCAGGAAGGCGAACAGCATGCCGACGACCACGACGGTGGAGACGAAATGCGGAGCGTAGGTGAGGGTCTGGGTGAACCGCTTGAAGAACTTGCTCTTCAGCTCGTTGAGCGCCAGCGCCAGCATGATCGGCAACGGGAAGAGGATCATCTGGTAGACGCTGAGCACCAGGGTGTTCTTCAGCAGACGCCAGAAGTAGAACGAGCCGAAGAAGCGCTCGAAGTTCTCGAACCCGCTCCACGGGCTGCCGGTGATCCCCTGGTTCGCGATGAAGTCCTTGAACGCGATCTGCACCCCGTACATCGGGACGTAGTTGAAGATCAGGAAGAAGATCAGGGCGGGGGCGGCGAGCAGGTACAGCTGCCAGCTCGCCGCCACACGCCGACGCATCCGACGCCTCCGGGACGGAGGTGCGGCGGTCGGCAGTGTCCGGGTCCCGTCCGCGGCGGGACCGGTCGCGGCGCCGAGGGAGGAGCCGGCCGGCAGGGGCGCGGATGACATCAGGCAGCCGGTTCCGCGGCGCCGAAGACCTGTCGGCGCAGCTCCGCGATCTCCACCGGCATCCCGGTCCGGGCAGAGTCCTGGAGCGCCATCGCGCACAGCACCGCGTCGATGCCCTCGGCGAGGCCCGCCCGGGGGACCCGGTCCTCACCGGCGGCGAGATGCCAGAACAGATCGCCCAGGACCTCGTCGCCGCCGTTGTGGCCGCTCGCACCCACCTGCAGCGTCTCGTGCTCCTGCGCATACTCGGAGCCGCCGATCGGGTCGGGGAACGACAGGTCGATGCTCCGAGCGCTGAGATCGCCCTCCAGCAGGCCCTCGGTGCCGAAGATCCGCAGCCGACGGGTGGTGCGCGGCTGCGCCATGACGGAGGTGAAGGTGGCGAGTGTGCCGCGGGCGAACTCGAGGGTCGCGACCTGGCGGTCCGGGAGGCCCGACGGCGCGTAGGGGGAGTGCTGCGTGGTCGAGCGCAGGGCGTTCTTCGTCGCCTCGTCGCCGAAGTCGAGTTCGCCGGGTGCGGCGGCCGGGCGGAATCGCGGCAGCTGCTCGTCCTCGGGCCGGGGGCGGAACGCGAGCGCGGAGGCCATCGAATGGACCCGCACGGGATGGCTGTCCAGGACGTACCCGAGGACGTCGAGGTCGTGGCAGCACTTCTCGAGCATCCACCCTCCGGAATGCTCGACGTCCTGACGCCACCCCTGGTACTGCATCAGCGTCAGCCCGGTGCCGAGGTTCTCATCGGCCTGGACCGCGAGGATCTCCCCCAACCGGCCGGAGCGGACGATCTCCCGGACCCGCTCGTAGAAGGGCGTGTACCGCAGGACGAATCCCACCACGGTGCGGGAGGCCGGGCGAGCCTGCTCCCCGCTCCAGAGAGCGGAGAGCCCCTCCAGGGTGGTCGCGACGGGCTTCTCGAGCATCAGCGGAAGACCGCGCGACATCGCCTCGAGCGCGTAGGGCACGTGCTGGTCGTTCGGCGTGGCGATGACCACCGCGTCGAGGTCGCGTTCACGCACCATCTCCACGCCGTCGTCGTAGAACTCAGGCTGCGAGTCGAAGAGTCCGGCGAAGGCTTCCCGACGCTCGGGGTCCGGGTCGGCGATCGCCGCGAGGCTGACTGAATCAGTCATATCTGACGGGAGGTTACGGAAATAAGACGCTGCGCGCTGGCCGGAGCCGACGAGGCCAACCTTCACCGGTTTTAGCGCTATTTGGGCGTTGTTCATGGCCTGGACACCTAAGCTTCGGCGCGCACGTCGCGCCGCTCGGAGGGGGATTCGCGTGGTTACGTAAGGACGTAGTCAGAACGTAGAGCGCGCTTGTGACCCATGTCAACCCCGTCTGCCGAATCGTCATCGGCCTGCTCCAGGCCACGCAGACGAGGGCTCCCGTCAGGCACCGGAGGATTCCTCGTCGCCCACCGCGCGTCTCGCCGTGCAGCGCACGTCCGGACGCCGGCCCGCACGACGGCCCCACCGCACGCAGCAGGGCGCCCACTCTGCGGCGGGCTCCCTGCTGCGGTCCGCAAGTTTCGCTGGCCACTACGGTCACGGGTAGGGAACAGCCCCACCCGCTGCTCTCCACCCGCTGCTGCCACTCGCCGCCGGCCCCGTAGCCCTCAACCACCGAGCCCTGATGGTCATGCGCGCCCGACTTCCCTGGAGGGAAGTCGGGCGCGCAATACCGTAGGCCGTTCTCAGCCCTTGACCGCGCCCTCGGAAAGGCCGGAGATGAAGTGGCGCTGGTTCAGCAGGAACACCAGCAGCACCGGGATGGTGACGATGATCGTCGCCGCCATCAGCGGGGCGTATTGGATGTTGCCGGTCTGGCTGAAGCGCGTCAGGGCGAGCTGCACAGTCTGGCTCTGCGGTGAGGAGGACACCACCAGCGGCCACAGCAGGTCGTCCCACACACCCGTGAAGGAGAAGATCGCGACCACGGCGATGATCGGCTTCGACAGCGGCATGTAGATGCTCCAGAACAGGCGGAACTCGCTGGCACCGTCGATACGGGCGGCCTCGGCGAGATCGGGGTTCATGGACTTGTAGAACTGGCGGACCAGGAAGATGCTCATCGTGCCGACCAGGTAGGGGATCGCGATGCCACCCAGGGTGTCGACCAGTCCGCTGCCGCCGCGTCCCAGGGCGTCATTGCCTCCGGCGAACGGAAAGTTGGAGACCATGAGGAACAGCGGAATCAGCGTCACGGCAACCGGGATCGCCGCGGTGGCGATCAGCACGTAGAAGATGAGATTGCTGCCCCGGAACGGCAGGTGGGCGAACGCATACCCGGCGGAGACCGTGATGAAGCAGTTCGTGGCCACGGCCACCAGCGCGACGATCGTCGAGTTCAGGAACGCCCGGCCCAGGTTGCCCACGGTCAGCGCGGTGACGAAGTTGTCCCAGGTGGGGTTGGCCGGCCAGAGGGTGACGTCACGGAACGCCGACTCGGCCGGGGTGAATGCCAGGCTCACCATCCAGACGAACGGGAACAGCACCAGGAGCGTCACGACCGTCAGCAGAACGATGTTGACGATCTGTGCCTTCCGGGTCCGGGTCATTCTCGACCTGCGCGTGGGCCCCCTCGTGATGGCGCTCATCGTTCCCTCCCTGCCCGCAAGGCGATCAGCGTGAGGCCCGCGATGAACGCGAACAGCACGAACGCCATGGCGGACGCCGAACCCATGCGGCTGTAGTCGAAGGCTTCGGTGTAGATCAGGTAGTTCACGGTCGTGGTCGAATTCAGGGGGCCACCTGAGGTGAGCACGAAGATCTCGGCGAAGCTCTGGGACAGATAGATGATGTCCATCGCGACGACGTAGATCAGCATCGGTCGGAGGCCGGGCAGCGTCACGTGGCGGAACTGGTGCCAGCGGGTGGCGCCGTCGATGCTCGCCTGCTCGTAGAGATCTTTCGGAATGGTCTGCAGGCCTGCGAGCAGCAGCACCATGTTCGAGCCCAGCGCCTTCCAGACCCGCATCACCGAGACCCCGTTGAGGGCGGAATCCGGATCGTTCAGCCAGCGCTGCGGGCCCAGATCGACCAGAGCCAGCAGTTCGTTGAACAAGCCGTTCTGGGAGTACATCCACAGCCAGATCATGCTGACCGCCGTCAACGAGACGATGTGCGGGATGTACAGGGCGGAGCGGAAGATCCCGACCCCACGGAACGGCCGGTTCGCGAGAATCGCCAGGAGCAGTGCGATGGCGACGGTGACCGGGAGGACTTGCAGCGTGTAGCGCGCGGTGATCCAGAGGGCGTTGAGGAAGTCGGCATCGCCCAGCAGCGCGACATAGTTCTCGAGTCCGACGAACGTCGGTGCACCGCGCTGCAGCGGGCTGTACCGGGTGAAGCTCAGGGCGAAGCCGTAGGCCACGGGGAGGAGCTGGAAGATCACGACGTACAGCACCGCAGGGGCCACGAAGATCATCCCGGCGCGGGCTCTTGCGGAATGCAGGGGTCGCCGTCGGTGCTTTACCGAGGCAACCGAAGAGGCGCGGTTATCCGACGTGTGCTCCGGCGGCTCCGATCCCCGAGGGATGGTTGCGCTGGACACGGGGCTCACCCGTTCTCGGCGATGATCTGTTCGACCTCGGCAGCCGCTTGGTCCAGTGCCTCCTGCGGGCTGACCTGAGCGTTCAGCGCCTGTTCGAGGTACTGAGCCAGCGTGTCGCGCATCCGCGTCCATCCCGGGACGTTCGGGTTGGAACGGAAGGCGGCAGAGTTCTCCACTGCGGTCGCGATCGACGGATTGTTCTGCACGTACTCGCTCTCAATCGCCGATTCGCGCACCGGCACGTGGCCGACATCCTCCGCGTAGCGGTTGTTCATGTCAGCTTCGCCGATGAGCGTGATGAACTCCCAGGCGGCGTCCTTGCGGGCGCTGTCGGGGTTGATCATCAGGCTGGTCGCGGCGCCCCCGAAGGCCGCCGGCTCCTTGCCTTCGAACGACAGGACATCCATGAACCGCAGATCCATCTCCGGTGCCGCCGCGAGGATCTGCTGGAAGGTCGACGGGTCGGCGAACAGCATCGAGGTGTCCTCGGTGACCAGTGGAGATTGCGCCGGTGGGAGCCCGTTCCAGGTGCCGCCGAGCCCATTGTCGACCGGGGCATCGCCCTGGTAGAGGCTTACGTACCACTCGAGCGCGGTCACGCCCTCCGGAGAGTTGAACAAGACCGACGAGCTGTCTTCGCTGAGCATCTCGCCGCCGTTGGCCCAGAGCATCGTGGTGAAGGCCTGTTGCATCGAGGCTGGCTCCGCGCCGAAGACGACGCCGGCCCGGGTGAGCTGGTCACCGTCACGGACGGCGAGTGCATCGGCTGCCTCCTTGAGGGCCTCGAATGTGGTCACAGGTGCGTCGGGGTCCAGCCCGACTTCCTCGAAGTGCGCGGCGTTGTACCCGATCTGTCGCCCGGTGCTGGCAATGGGGAAGGCGTAGGAGACGCCGTCGACCACCCCGGAATCGAGGGCGGTCTGAAAGTCTGCGATGTCCGAGTCCTCGAGCTGGTCGAGGTAACTGTCCAGAGGCTCCAGTCGTCCGAAGGCAACGAGGTCGGCGACCGCAGCCGGGCCGTGTCCAAGGACGTCGGGGCCGGTCCCCGAGGAGAACCCGGCATTGAGGCGGGTGGACATGTCGGGCCAGTCGATGAAGGTCGCTGCCGCCCCGCGGCCGGTCGCCTCTGTGAAGGCGGGGATGAGGACATCGTTGAGGAAGGTCTGCTCGGCGGGATTGGTACCGGGGAACCAGACGACGAGGTCCCCCTCGGGATCACCACCACTCTCCGAGGAGCCGTCGCCGCAGGCGGACAGGAGCATCGGGGCACCGAGCAGCGCTGCCGATGCCTTCAGTGCGGTACGTCTACGAGGGTGGTCCATGGTGAATCCTCATTTCGATGTCGACCGTGGGGCGCGGGGCCGCTGAACTGCGGAGACCGCCTGTGCGGACCGGGCGTGGATGCTGCGCTCCAGGAAAATGCTCCCGGGCCGGCGAACCGACGGTGGTCCACGAGTAATACGTACCTGTTACGTATCAGGATGTGACCGGGAGCATAGGGCGGTCTCGGGGGCGGGTCAAGAGGTGGACCGGTGACGGCAAGGCTTGAACCTGGCGGACGATTCCTCTACGGTCTCCTCAACTCACTTATACGAAACAGGAGTGATCCATGCGAGTGCGTCAACGGGATATCGCGCAGGCTGCAGGGGTGTCGCAGGCATCGGTGTCGCTCGTGGTCAGCGGCCGCGCCTCCGAGGGAGGCATCTCCCCGAGCACCCAGGATCGGATCCGTACTGCCATGGAGGAGCTCGGCTACCGGCCCGATCCGGTCGCGCGCTCCCTGCGGGGCGGCCGCAGCGGGCTGGTCGGCGTCTTCACCTACGAGCCCGTGTTTCCCGCCCGGCCCGATGAGTACTTCCACGAGTTCCTCGTCGGTATCGAGATGGCAGCCGCCGATCGCGGGCAGGACCTGGTGCTGTTCTCCTCCACTCAGCAGGCCGACGGTCGGCGCAGCATCTACGCCGGCGGATCCAGCCGGCTCCAGCACGCCGACGGATCGGTCATCCTCGGCATGCACCGCGACGACGACGAGCTCGCCCGGCTCGCGAAGGACGAGTACCCCTTCGTCAGCGTCGGCCGCTACGACCCGGTGCCCGAAGCCGCCTGGGTGGAGGTCGACTATGACGGCGCCGTGCGCGCGATCATCGAAGACTTCCACCGCGCCGGCCACCGCGCCATCGCCTACGTCGCCGGGGATAACGCGCGCCTTCCGTCCCTGGCTCGTCGACATGCCTTCGCGGCCTCGACCCGCGGCGACACCACACAGATCCTCACCGAGACCGAGTTCGACGAGAACACCCTGGGCACCTGGCGGGACAGCGGTATCACCGCGGTCATCGCCGAGAACCCCGACATCGCCGAGAAGGTCGAACGCGCGGCCGCCCGCGCCGGGCTGCGTGTGCCGGATGACTTCTCCGCCGCCTGCCTCGACACGCCCCTGCGCAGTGGCCGCTCGGCGAGCTGGTCGCATCTGCTTATCCCCAAGCGGGAGGTCGGTATCCGCAGCGTCAATCTCCTCGCCGCGATCCTCGACGGCAAGCTTCCCCGTGGGCACCACGACTCCGTGCAGTGCGCGTCCCACCACCTCGGCACCATTGCCGCCGAGCGCGTCTGAGAGATACCCCGATGCCCCGCCCGTCACCCACTCCCAGCGACAGGACGTCACGATGACCGCCTCCCCAGAGACAGCCCCGACTGCGCCTCAGGCCCCCGCGCGTGAACTGACCGCCGACCTGGTCGTGATCGGGGGTGGCCTCGGCGGCGTCGCGGCCGCACTCACGGCCGCCCGGCTCGGCCGTCGCGTGATCCTCACCGAAGCTGATCCGTGGCTCGGAGGGCAGCTCACCGTGCAGGCCGTCCCACCGGATGAATCGGCGTGGGTCGAATCGCACCCGAACTCCGCCAGTTACGCGGAGTTCCGTGAGGCTGTCCGTACGCACTACCGCGAGCACTTCCCCCTGACGGCGGAGGCTGCGGCCGCTCCGCTGCTGAACCCCGGCGCGGGATTCGTGTCCCTGCTGTGCCACGAGCCGCGCATCGGCGCCCTCGTCCTGGAGCAGATGCTCTCCCCGCTGCTGTCCAGTGGGCAGATCCAGTGGCTGCGCGAGCACGAACCGATCGGGGTGGACCGCGAAGGGGACCGGATCACCGCCGTCACCGTGCGTGACCTGCGCTCCGGCACGAAGACGGTGCTGCACGCCCCGCTCGTGGTCGATGCCACCGAGCTCGGGGACCTGCTCGAACTCGGCGGGCTGGACCACGTGATCGGCGCCGAGGCCCGGCGCGACCACGGAGAGCTGCACGCCCCCGATGACGCCGACGAACTGGACCAGCAGGCGGTCACCTGGTGCTGCGCCCTCCAATGGGCTCCGGGCCACGGTGACCTCGTGCCCAAGCCCACTCTGTACGACCGGTTCGCGACCGTCGTGCCCGACTTCTGGCCCGGCCCGCAGCTCTCCTTCGACGACGTCCACCCGATCACCCTCGAAGTGCGTAACCGGCCCGTGTTCGAGGGCGACCCCTCTGAGCAGGAGGTGATCGAAGGTGCTCGGGACATGTGGCACTACCGCCGCGTGCGCTCGCGCGCCCTCCTCGAGCCCGGCACCCCGGGCGGCGAGATCACCCTGGTCAACTGGCCTCAGGTCGACTATTGGGATCTGCCGCTGATCGGCGTGGGGCCGGAGGCACGAGCTCGCGCCGAGGAGGAGGCGCGCCAGCTGACGCTCTCCTTCGTCCACTGGTTGCAGACGCAGGCGCCACGCAGCGAAGGCGGCACAGGCTACCCGGAGCTGCGGCTGCACGGCGACGCGATGGGCACCGCCGACGGTCTCGCCCGACAGCCCTACATTCGCGAATCCCGGCGCATCCGGGCACGCTTCACGATCACCGAGGAGCACATCGGCCGAGAGATGCGCGGCGAGTTCGCCGGGTCCGCAGAATTCGCCGACTCGGTCGGGACCGGGCACTACCGGATCGACCTGCACCCCTCGACCGCCGGCCGCAACTACGTCGACATCGACTGCTTCCCGTTCCAGATCCCGCTGGGCGCGCTGATTCCGCTGGACGTCGCGAACCTGCTGCCCGCAAACAAGAACATCGGCACCACCCACATCACCAACGGGGCCTACCGACTGCATCCCGTGGAATGGTCGATCGGGGAGGCAGTGGGAGCTCTGGCGGAGGTCTGCCACCGCCACGACCTCGACCCGGCCGCCGTGCATGCCGACGCCGAGTTGACCGGCGAGCTGCAAGCGGTGCTGCGCGATGAGCTCGGGGTGCGCCTCGAGTGGCCCGAGGTGATCCGTCGGCGCCTGCCCGAATCAGAGGCTCTGCGCGACCGCTGAGGGCAGAGTGCATCGAGTTCCGACGCCTCTCTCGATGAGTACCTGACGGTATTGTGCGCTCCACTTCCCGCAGTGGAAGTCGGGCGCACAATACCGTCTTGTCACGGAGTGGGGGCCGCGCTTGGGCCCGGCCAGGGCGCCGGGCCCGGGGGTCAGTCCTTGACCGGGTCGGAGACCTCGCGTGCGCCGGGCGCCGCGTCGGCCGCCTGCTGGTCATCGGATCCGCCCGCGCGTGCGCCCTTCCCGAACTTGCGATTCGGGGCTTGGCGCTCGAAGATCCCTGCCGCGCGCAGCGAATCCACCTCGCCCACGACGGGGTTCGGCTGGTGCGTGGCGCGGGTGCCGCCGTACAGCGAGAGCAGGTTCATCGCGACCGCGCGCTGATTGCGGTGGCCGATCATCTTGGTGATGTGCACGCCCAACCAGGCGGCCCATCCCACTGAGCCCGACAGTCCGCCGACGTGAGGGATCTGCGCGATCGCGGCGTGGCGGCCGATGGTGGCCATGGTGCCCAGGTCGGTGTACTTGAACGCCTTGCGGGGCTTTCCAGCGACCTCTGCGGCGATGGCCCGGGCGGCGGCTTGCCCCATCTGGATCGCGGGCTGCGCGAGCTGGGGCAGGGGATCGTCCTGACCGGCGATGTCACCGGCGGCGTACACCCCCGGGTGGCCCTTGACCTGCAGGTAGTCATCAACTGCGAGGCGACCGCGCTTATCCTGGGGCAGTCCCCACTCGGAGACGGAGTCGGGGATGGCCACGCCGGCCGCCCAGATGGTGATGTCGGATTCGAGGATCGAATCGTCATCCAGCACCACGTGGTCGTAGCCGACGGACTTCACGCCGTGTCCCAGCTTCAGGAAGACGCCTCGGTCCTCGAGCTCCTCGGCGGCATACTCC
This sequence comes from Brachybacterium sp. FME24, assembly GCF_014897705.1. Lineage (GTDB taxonomy): Bacteria > Actinomycetota > Actinomycetes > Actinomycetales > Dermabacteraceae > Brachybacterium. Next base: position 30,840 of record NZ_JABUXV010000019.1, read on the forward strand.
CGGAAATGCGGGCTGAACTCCTTGATCAGTTCACCGCCGCGCTGGAGCACCGTGACCTGCAGGGTGCCCGGGTCCATCTCCGGGTAGAGGATGTCCAGCTCCTGCAGGCGGAAGTCCGCCAAAGCGCCGGCGATCTCCACGCCCGTCGGCCCGCCGCCGACGATGCACACGTGGAGCTTGTCGTGCATATAGGCGCTCTCGCGGCTGGAGCGCTCCAGCTCGGAGAAGATGCGGTCCCGGATCGCGAGGGACTGCGAGCGCGTGTACATCGGCATCGCATGCTCCTCGGCGCCCGGGGTGCCGAAGTAGGTGGTGGTCGCGCCGTTGGCGACGATCAGGTAGTCGTAGCCGATCTCGTGCTGGCCCTTCTGGCCCTCGTTGAGGCTGACCACCTTGCGCTCGGGGTCCACGCCCTCGACCTCGCCCTGGCGGTAGCGCATGTTCGGGACCTTCAGGGAGAGGCCGCGCAGGAACATGGTGACGTCGCCCGGATTCAGGCCGGCCGTGGCCACCTGGTACAGCAGCGGCTGGAACGTCTTGTAGACGTTGCGGTCGATCAGGGTGACCCGCACCCGGGCATCGCGCAGGGCGCCCACTGCGTGCGCACCGGCGAAGCCACCGCCGAGGATGATCACGTGCGGCCAGCTCGCGCCGTCCTTGGCGGGGACGGTGGGGCGGCGGCTGAGGAACGGCATGACCATGAGGACTGACTCCTTGGGGTGACGGTGGTCGGTGCCCCGGGGTCGCTCGTGGCGATCCCTGATCGGGGGCCGGCGTCGGCGGGAGAGTGGCTGAGGAGCGGTGGGCTGCGGGCAGCGACCCGGGGTGGTGAGTGCGAGATCTCGAGCTCGTAGCCGGAGACGGGTGCACGGGGGATCGGATCGTCCGTAGTCCCCGTCGATGCTACCCACTTCGTGCAGGCACGGAAACCGGAGGGCCGGGGCCGTCGAGGTGCGTCACACCCGGCAAGCGGTCGCCGGTGACTGCCGTCTCCTCCGGCGGGCGAGATCGGCGGCTCCGGCGCGAGTGCCGGCGGCGGGTTGCAGCGGGCCGTGGTCGCGTTCGCGACGGCAGGGGACCGACCTAGGACTCGAAGTCAACTGCGAGTAAAGCAGTTACCGAGGTCCGGTCATGTCGGAGACGCGGGTCACCTCCATGGGTGAACATTCGATGACAGGTGTCGACCGGGTCGGGGAACCCCTCGGCGTGTCTTGAACCCGTGGGGTGAGATAGCGGTGAGCACACCGTGTGTTCCCACCTCGCCTTCAGGAGCTTTTCATGGTCGACACCTCTGTTCGCCGCCTCGCGCGCGGCGCGTCCGTAGGCCTCGGTGCTGCCGCGGTCGCGTTCGCCGCGTCCGTGGTCCCGCTCGGCGCCGCGGTCGCCGCCGAGCCCGGCGACGAGGTCAACCTGCTGACCTTCAACGACTTTCACGGAGCGTTGAGCGTCGGCGACCCCTTCGCCTGCACCGTGGCGAACACGCAGGCGCTGCATGCGAACACCACGCTGCTGTCGGCCGGGGACAACGTGGGTGGCTCGGAGTTCTCCTCCGCGGTCCAGGACGACCAGCCCACCATCGACTTCCTCAACGCGCTGGGCGTCTCTGCGGGCGCGATCGGCAATCACGAGTACGACCAGGGCTACACCGACCTGCTGGATCGCATCGAGCCGGCCACCGACTTCCCGGATCTCGCCGCGAACGTCTATCAGGAGGACGGCTCCCGCCCCCACGACGCGTACGCGATCGTCGATGCGGGCGACGTGAAGGTCGCCGTGATCGGCGCCGTCACCACCAAGACCGTCGGCAAGGTCAGCCCGGCCGCGATCGAGGGCCTCACCTTCGGCGACCCGGTCGACGCGGTCAACGACGCCGTCGGTGAGCTGGAGGCCTCCGGCGAGGAGTACGACGTCATCGTCGCCTCGTACCACGAGGGCGCCAGCGGCAACGGTGAGCCCGGCTCCGCCCCGGCGAACTCCGACCCGATCTTCGACAAGATCGTGACGGAGACGTCCCCGGAGGTCGACGCGATCTTCAACGGCGACTCGCACCAGACCTACGCCTACGACGCCCCGGTCCCCGGCCAGGACGGCGAGGTCCGCCCCGTCGTCCAGGCCGGCAGCAGCGGCGAGTTCCTCGGCTCCGTCACCCTCACGCTGGGTGAGGACGACGACTGGGATGTCACCGACGGCGGCACCGAGCTGATCGCCACCGAGGGCGCCGATCTCGGAGCCTGCGCGGGAGATCCGGCCTACCAGGCCGCTTCCGCCGTCTCCGACCAGGCGCTCGCCGACGCCGCCGAGGCGGGCTCCCGTCCCGTCGGCTCCGTCACCGGGGACATCACCACCGCGTGGGATTCCTCGAAGGCCGAGTACGTCGACGGGGTCTGGACCGCTACCGGCGCGACCGGCGGCGCCGACATCAAGGGCGATGACCGCACCCGCTTCTCCGCCAACGGCAATATGCTCGCCGACTCCATGAAGTGGTTCCTCGGCCAGCGCGGCGGGTACGAGGACCAGGAGGTCATCGGCTGGATGAACCCCGGCGGCCTGCGCTCGGAGCTCTGGTACGGCGAGGACGCCGGTGAGGGCGACGGCGTGGTCACCTACGGCGAGGCCAACAACGTCGTGCGCTTCGGCAACACCCTGAACACCGGTGAGGTCACCGGCGAGCAGTTCGCGCAGATGCTCGAGGAGCAGTGGCTGCGCGAGGCCGACGGCACCGATCTCGGCGAGTTCGCCGCCTTCGGCGTCTCCGAGAACGTCACCTACATCTACGACGGCACCCGCGAGCAGGACGACCGCATCACCGACGTGCGCATCAACGGCGAGGAGCTGGACCCCGACGCGACCTACACGATCGTCGCGGCGAGCTTCCTGTTCGAGGGCGGCGACAGCATGCATACCCTCGCCGAGGCGCAGAACGTGCAGGACACCGGCGTCATCGACCGCGACGCCCTGGCCGCGTACTTCGACGGCGAGGAGCAGCAGGATCTCGCTCCGGACTTCGCGCAGCGGCAGGTCGAGCTGCAGGTCCTGAACGCCGGCGAGTACGACTCCGAGGCCGGGGTCGACACCGACCCGGTGCTGCGCATCGGCAACCTGGAGTCCCTCAGCCTCGGCGCCCCCGAGATCAGCTCGGTCGTCGTCGATGCCGGTGAGTACGGCACCTTCGAGGCGCCCTACACACTGCTCGAGGAGGCCGGCCGCCACTACGGCGACGTCACCCTCACCGACTGGCTGTGCGTGCCCGAGGGCACCGAGGTGCCGCTGAACATCACCGCCATCCCGGATTCCGGCACCGCAGTCACCGTCGACATCCCGTCCTTCACCTGGTCCGCCGGGGGCGCGCCCGAGGGCTGCGCCGATGGCGGGGACGACGACACCACCCCGCCGCCCAGCGACGATGGGGACGACGACGCCACCCCGCCGCCGAGCGATGACGGGGACGATGACGCCACCACGCCGCCCAGCGATGGCCAGGACGACGACACCACCCCGCCCCCGAGCACCGGCGGGGATGTCGACGGCGGTGCCACCGCGCCCCCGAGCGATGAGGGCGACGCCACGTCGCCCCCGGCGGCCGGAGGAAGCAGCGGCGGCTCCGCGGACCGCGACAACGCCGGCGGCAGCTCCGACCGGTCCGACCTGGCCCGCACCGGCGCGGACGTCGGCCCTCTGGCCGCAGGCATCGGCCTCGCCGCACTCGCGGGCCTGGGAGCCCTGGGCCTGCGCCACCGCCTGAGTCGCGAGTGACCCTCCTCCCCTGATGCGCAGGGGCCGAGCCTCGACTGGGCTCGGCCCCTGCATCGGCCCGCACCACCGTCACCCTGAATCCGTCAGTTTCACCAGGAGACCCCGCATGAGCATTCCCACCCACGGCCCCGGCCTGCGGACGCGCCTGATGCGCGTCGGCACCGCCGCAGCCGCCCTCGCACTCGGCCTGAGCCTGACCCCCGGCCTCGCCCCCACCGCCCAGGCCGCCGTGGTCACGCCCGGCGACATCCAGATCAACGAGGTCTACGGGGGCGGCGGAAACTCCGGAGCGAGCGTCCAGAACGACTTCGTCGAACTGCGCAACACCTCCGACGCCGACGTGTCGATCGACGGCTGGTCCTTGCAGTACGCGTCCAAGACCGGCAGCTTCAACAACTCCCTGGACCTGCAGGGCACCGTTCCCGCCGGCGGCACCTTCCTGGTCCAGCTCGCCGCGGGCAACGGCAACGGAGACCCGCTGCCGCAGGCCGACCTGACCGGAGGCATCAACGCCTCGGGCACCGGCGGCGTCTTCGCCCTGTCCGATGCCGCGGGGAAGCTCCAGTGCACCGGCACCACCTGCGCCGAGGACCCGACCGTCGTGGACCTGGTGGGCTGGGGCGCCGCCACCACCTTCTCGGGCGAGGCCCCCGCGCCCGCGACCACCAATGCCACCTCCGTCTCCCGCATCGCGGAGACCGGCGAGAACTCCACCGACTTCACCGCCGGCGCACCGACCCCCACCCCCTCCGGCGCCGAGCAGCCCGACCCCGAGGAGCCCGACGAACCCGAAGAGCCCGGCGAACCCGTAGAGCCCACCCCCGCCACGATCGCCGAGATCCAGGGCACCGGCGAGGCGAGCCCTCTGGCCGGGACCACCGTGGTCACCGAAGGCGTGGTGACCGCGGTGTACGCCACCGGCGGCCTGAACGGCTACGTCATCCAGACCGCCGGCACCGGGGGCGCACTGGACTTCTCCTCGCACACCGGTTCCACCGCCGTGTTCGTCTACTCCTCCGCGACCGCCGATCAGGTCTCCATCGGTGACTCCGTGCGTGTGAGCGGCGAGGTCGCCGAGTACTACGGCTCCACCCAGATCACGGTCGGCGCCGACGGCCTCGAGCCGCTCGTCGAGCCGCTCGCGCCGGTGGAGCCGATCTCGATCGAGGGCGGTTTCCCCACCGCCGAGGCACAGCGCGAGAGCATCGAACACATGCTCTACCTGCCCGGCGAGGACGACTTCACCGTCACCGACGTCTACGGCACGAACAAGCACGGCGAAGTCGGTCTCGCGATCGGTGATCAGCCGCTGCAGCAGGCCGGCGACATCATGGCCCCCGGCGCGGAGGCCACCGAGTACTTCGAGGCGCAGGCGCAGAACCTGGTGCTGCTGGACGACGGCCGCACCACCGACTTCACGAGGAACCCCGAGCAGCCGGTGAGCTGGCTGACCACGCAGGAGCCCGTGCGCGTCGGCGCCGGTGTCGCCTTCGAGCAGCCCGTCGTCGTCACCTACTCCTTCGACCAATGGCGACTGAACGTCACCACCCCGTGGTCGGTGGCGGACACCGACGGGGTGGCCTTCGAGGACACTCGCGAGGACGCCCCCGACGAGGTGGGCGGCGACCTGCAGCTGGCCACCTTCAACGTGCTGAACTACTTCACCACCCTGGGGGAGGACACCCCCGGCTGCGAGCCCTACACGAACATGGAGGGCGAGGGCACCAACGTCTCCGGCGGCTGCGACCTGCGCGGCGCGTGGGGAGCCGACGACCTCGAGCGCCAGCAGTCCAAGCTCGTCGAGGCCATCTCCGGCACCGACGCCGAGGTTGTCGGCCTGATGGAGATCGAGAACTCCGCCCGGCTGGGCGAGACCGCTGACGAGGCCACCGCCACCCTCGTCGACGCGCTGAACGCGAAGGACGGTGCAGGCACGTGGGCCTATGTCCCCACCGACGACGCCTACGCCGCGCAGGGCCTCGACGGGGGCCAGGACATGATCTCCAACGCGATCATCTACCGCAGCGCCGCCGTGTCGCCGCAGGGCGGTGCGCAGATCCTCGCGAACGACGAGGCGTTCAACAACGCCCGCGAGCCCATCGGGCAGGTCTTCGCGCCCGTCCAGGGGGAGGGCGAGGAGCAGGTCGAGGGAGAGCCGTTCTTCTACACCGTCAACCACTTCAAGTCCAAGGGCTCGAAGGACGCTGAGGACGCGGACCTCGAGGCCGATCCGGTGCAGGGCAACGCCCGCACCTCCCGTCTGCAGCAGGCCGAGGCACTGCTGGACTGGAGCGAGCAGAAGGCAGACGAGCTCGGGGTCCAGGACGTCTTCCACGGCGGCGACCTCAACGCCTACACCCAGGAAGATCCCCTGCAGCTGTTCTACGACCAGGGCTATGTGAACCTCGGCGAGACGTACGACGCCGAGGGCTGGTCCTACAGCTACAGCGGCATGGTGGGTTCGCTGGACCACGTCCTGGCCAACGCATCGGCCGCGGAGCGCGTGACCGGCGCGACGGACTGGCAGATCAACGGTGCCGAGTCCGTGATGACCCAGTACTCGCGGTACTTGAACAACACCACCGACCTCTATGAGGAGGGAGTGTTCGGCTCCTCCGACCATGACCCGATCATCGTGGGCCTGGACGCCGGCTTCCCCGAGGGCGGCGGCGACGAGGACACCCATCCCGGGAACGGGAACGGGAACGGGAACGGGAACGGGAACGGGAACGGGAACGGGAACGGGAACGGGAACGGGAACGGGAACGGCAACAAGGGCCCGGGCCACAACAACGGCTCGGCGCCGGGGAGCAACAGCGGCATCGGCCACGGTTCCGGCCGCCAAGGGTGAGTGCACCGTCGGTGCCCACTGAGGGCGCCCTGTCCCGCAGGCTTCGCCTCCGTGACGCCGTGGTGATCGGGCTGGCCTCGATGATCGGGGCCGGAGCCTTCGTCTCCCTGGGCGCAGCCCAGGATCTCGCGGGGGCCCTGGCCCCGCTCGCGGTGCTGATCGCCGCGGCGGTCGCCCTGTGCAACGCCACCTCGACCGCGCAGCTCGCCGCTCAGTACCCGACCTCCGGCGGGGCCTACCACTTCGGCGGCAAGCAGCTGGGCCCGTGGTGGGGCTTCCTCGCCGGCTGGTGCTTCGTGATCGGCAAGATCGCTTCCTGCGCCGCTATGGCACTGGTCATCGCCGCATACCTGGTGCCCGAACCGGCGCAGCGGATCGTGGCGGCGCTGGTGGTCCTCGCGCTCACGGCAGTGAACCTGGTGGGCATCACCCGCACCGCCGTCGTGGCCCGAGTGCTGGTCACGGTGGCGCTGGCGGCCCTGGTGGCGACCGGGGTGCGACTGTTCGTCGGGCTGAGCGCGGCCCCGAGCGATCCGGCCGGCGGCGCAGCGGGCACCACTCCTGCGTCGACCGTCCCCGGTCCTCTCGCCGGGGACAGTGCGGGACTCTGGGACGGCGGCCTGGCGGCGGTGCTCGGCGCCGGGGCCGGCGGGATCGGGGGAATCTTGTTCGCCGTGGTCCAGGCCGCGGCGCTCATGTTCTTCGCCTTCGCCGGGTACGCACGGGTGGCCACTCTGGGCGAAGAGGTGCTCGAGCCGCGCCGCACCATCCCCCGCGCGATCCTCATCGCCCTCGCCGCGGTGTGCGCGCTGTATCTCGCTCTGTCGATCGTGCTGGTCCTCGTCGGCCCTGCCCCGGGCGATCAGGGCTGGGGGCCGGCTCCGTTCCTCACCGCGCTGGAATCCGTCGGAGCCGGCGACGTGTGGGGCGCGATCATCACCGTCGGGGCGGTCGCTGCCGCCGCAGGGGCGCTGCTGGCCCTGGTGGCCGGGGTGTCCCGCACCATGCTCGCGATGGCTCGTGGGGGCGACCTGCCGCGAGCGCTCGCGAAGTCCAGCAACCGGTACGCCGTGCCGCAGCGGGCCGAGATCGTGGCCGCGCTCGCCGTGGTGCTGCTGGTGCTGCTCGCCTCCGACGTCCTGGTCGCCGTCGCGGCCTCGGCCTTCGGGGTGCTGCTGTACTACGCGGTCGCGAACCTCGCCGCGTTCACCCAGGTCGGGCAGTGGCGACTGTTCCCCAGAGCCCTGCAGATCCTCGGACTGATCGGCTGTCTGGTGCTGGTGGCCGCCCTGCCCGGGCGCACGATCGTTGCAGGCCTGGTGCTGGTCGCGATCGGGGTCGCGTATCGGGGCATCGTGCTGGCGACCCGGAAGCACTGATCGTCCGTTCGGCGACGACGCCCTCCTCGAACCATAATCCTTGACTTATATGAGTGAAGGGGAGAGGATCGAGGGCATGCACGCTCTCGACGTCCTCGGTGACCCGGTGCGGCGACGGATCCTCGAGCTCCTCGCCGACGGGGAACTCAGTGCCGGCGAGATCGGCGAGGTGGTGCAGGAGGAGTTCGCGATCAGCCAACCGGCGGTCTCGCAGCACCTCCGGGTCCTCCGGGAGCAGGGCTTCGCCACGGTCCGCCCCGAGGGGCGGCGGCGACTCTACGCCGTGGACGCCCAGGGTCCCCGCCGGGCGGGCGAATGGCTCAGCGCCTTCGACAGGTTCTGGCTTCCCAAGCTCGATGCCCTGGGCACCGAGCTCGCCCGAGGGCGGCGCGAGCGTCGGCGTGCCGCCGAGACTCCGCACGGCTCAGACGAGACCACCGCAACCGCGCCAGGGTCATCCGGGCCCGACGCAGAACCATCCCAGAAGGAGAACTGACATGGTCGATGTCCCCACCCAGCTGATGTCCGTCACCCGCACGGTCCGCACCGAGGACCACGAGGGGGAACCCGCGCGCATCCAGTCCCTCGAGCAGCTCTACCCCTCCCCGCTCGACGACGTATGGGACGCCGTGACCACCGCCGATCGCATCGCCCGCTGGTTCCTGCCGATCAGCGGCGACCTCGAGCCGGGCGGAAGCTACCAGCTCCAGGGCAATGCCGGGGGAACGGTCCTGGAGTGCCATCCACCAGCCGACGGCGCTGCCGAGTACCGCATCACCTGGGAGTTCGGTGGCGCCGTCACCTGGGTGACCGTGCGCCTGGCCGCAGAGGGGGAGCAGACCCGCTTCGAGCTCGAGCACGTCGCCCCGGTCGCGGGCGTTCCCGAGGAGATGTGGGAGACCTACGGCCCCGGCGCTACCGGGGTGGGCTGGGACGGCGGCCTGCTCGGCCTCGGCCTGCACCTGGGGGCCACCGAAGGCTCTCTCGCCCCGGGAGAGGCGGAGGCCTGGGCGGGCACCGACGAGGGCAAGTCCTTCTACCGCGGGGCGGCCGACGGCTGGGCCATTGCTGATGTCGCCGACGGGGTCGACTCCGACGTCGCCGCGCGCAAGGCCGACGCCACCTACCGGACCTACACCGGCACCGAGGTCTGAGGTGCAGGTCGCCGAGTCCTGAGTGCTGAGTCCGAGACGTCGGGCTCCCGCACCTCCGGCCCGTCTCCCCGGCGCATCTGCCCGGGGAGACGGGCCGTTCTCCGTGCCTGCTCGGCCGACGCCTCGCGCACTCACTGCCGCCCACCCGCTCGATCGCCACGCGTCGCCCTGTGACGCCCGCTCTTTCTGTAGTACATTTGCTACATGATGGCGCGAAAAAGCGATGATGGGTCGCAGTTCTTCACTCGACTCCCGGTACTGCGGGCGGAACGAGGCGTGAGTCGGCGAGAGCTCGCGGACGCGGTCGGTGTGCATTACCAGACGATCGGGTATCTCGAGCGACGCGAATACAGTCCGAGCCTCGTCCTCGCCTTGAAGATCGCAGAGACCCTGGATGTTCCGGTCGACGCTGTCTTCGCACTCGCCCCGTTCGACAGCATGGCGGACCAGATCTACAAGGAGAAACGATGAGCCAGGCCCAGGACACCACTCATGAACAGGCCGGCAAGCTCGAACGTCGGGCAGCCAGGCTCGATGACCCGATGTTCGAGAAGTACCGCTCGCCACGTCCCCGGCGGCGCCTGGCTGTGGCGATGATCGCCCTCCTCGCCGTCGAAGCGATCATCGTCGTCCTGCCCGGGATCGGAGCGATCCCGATCTGGGCGTTCCTCGCCGCCATGGCGGTCCTGATCATCGTCTTCGTCGTCGTGCTCGGCATGCTCAAGGCGTCGACGCGCGGCGTGGAGGAGCTGCCCGAGGAGGTGCTCGACGAACGCCAAGCCCAGATCCGCGGACGCGTCTATTCCGGCGCGTACCGGGTGGTCAGCGTGATGGCCATCGTGCTCGCCGCATTCGTGCTGGTCACGGTCGCGGTCGGCTGGGCAGTGCCCGAGTTCCTCGCCATCGGGATCGCCGTGGTCGCCTACCAGCTCGTGATCATTGCCCCGACCCTCGTCGCAGCGCTGCAGCACGACGCCTGAGGCCGACTCAGACCGCCCGAGCGATCACCACGAACTCACGTCCGATCCGGTCCGGGGCCTGTCGGATCTCTTCGACCCGGAATCCGGCCGCCCCCAGAGAGGTCCTCAGCTCCAGCTCGCTGCGGAACCGCAGGGTCGAGGTCGAGGTGACCGTGGTGCCGTCGGCGAAGGTGAACTCGTCCGCGAAGGTGACCAGCGGCAGGTCCACCTCGAAGCGGACGGGCCGCCCGACCACACGGCCCACTCCCGACACCTCCCAGATCTGCTCTTCGGCCTCCTGCTGCCACTCCTCCCAGGCGCGGCGTTCGGGCCGCCGGGACTCGACCACGAATGTCCCGCCCTCGCGCAGGGCGCCACGGATCCCACGCAGCGTGGCCGACCAGGCGTCATCAGTCACGAACACCTGGGCCACGTTGCCGGTCATCACCGCGGCGTCGGCTCCGAGGGTGGGGAGGTCCTCGGCGGTGCCGTGGATCCACCGCACCTGATCCGCGGCAGGTTTCGTGCGCGCCACGTCGAGGGAGGCGAGGGCGGGGTCGACGCCGGTCACCGTGAGACCTGCCGCGGCCAGGCGGACGGCGAGGGCCCCGGTGCCGCAGCCGACATCGACCACCGTGCGCGCGTCCAACTCGCCGAGGATCGCCTCGTAGTGGTCGAGGTCGTCGCGATCGCCGTCGAAGGTGTCGTAGCAGACGGCGAGGCGGGGGTCTGCGAAAAGGGCGTCCGGGACGACTCCAGGGGCGGGAATGATGTCGGGTTCAGGGGCATCAGTGGTCACACGCCGAGAGTAGGCCGCGCGACGGAGGCCGGCCACCGATTACTCCAGGGGATCTCGCCATCTCCAGGCCGTTCATGTCCGATCCCGTACGGTCTCGCCGCGTCTGAATTCGACTTGCCCGGGCCGCTGGGTCACCCCTTGCGACCTACGGCACCTCGAGAGACCGGCAAAACCTGCCGTAGGTCACAACGCCATGCCGGGCCGGACCGGGACGGGGCGGGGCGGGGCGGGTCGCACTGGGTCGGGAAGGGACGAGGGTGGTGTGGCCGGATCGGGCGGCACGCGGTGCGGAGGGGGGCATGCGCGGGGCGGGCTCAGGCGAGGGAAGTCCAGGTGGTGTCGGCGTCGATGAGCCAGTGATGGCGCAGGGTCAGTGCGCGCTCGGTGGCCGCGAGGATCCCGGCGAACAGCATCATCGCATTGGCCCAGACCGGGAGGCTGACGGGCGAGGTGAATGTGCCGACGTGCTCGGCGACCAGATCGATCTGAGTGATGACCTCGGCGATCTGCGGGACGCCCAGCACGAGGCCCACCAGCAGGACGAGGATCGCGAGGATCCCGACTGCCGCGCTCGTGCGCGGGAAGCGGCGCCCGAACCGTGCCCGCCACCCTTCGAGCGACCACCGGTGGGGGGTCAAGGTTCTCGCGGGAGCGTCCTCGGGCGTGTACCGCATCCGGCTCAAGCCGTACAGACTGGTCGCGACCTCGATCGCGCCGCCCGGCACGGCGAAAGCCACCGGTGGGTCCGCGATCTGCAGCTGGGCGCCGTCCCGGTAGAGGGCCACGGGCGGGGCCTCGGAGCGCTTCGAGGAGTCCTCCGTGAGATCGTCGAGGGAGTCCTCCGTGAGATCGTCGAGCTCATCGGCCATGAAGTGGACGTCCACGGCATAGACCGAGGCGCCCCGCTCCTCGTCCTCCAGCTCGAGGGTGAACAGGGTGCGGGTGAACAGCTGCCAGGGCCGGTAGTCCCGCAGGGCGCTCCCGTCTCCCGGTCGCGCCCGGCGCAGCCGGCGTCGTCGTCTGAACGAGTCGAGCATGATCCTCCTGGCGCAGCGAGCAGGTCGTCGAGATCCCTGTGGACTCCATTGCACCCGAACCGCGGCCGCGAGCACCAGTGCGATCTGTCATCTCGTCCGAAGGTGCCGGATGATCGTCGCCGTCACTCCAGGCGAGCATCGGCCGGCATGGACCCGCGCACGGCGAGCGTCCGAACGCACCCGCCCGCCGGCGGTCACCCCGCGCGCAGCTCGCGCGGCAGCTCCTCGAGCAGTCGCAACCACAGCTCCGAGGCCGTCGGGTAGCTCGGGACGGCATGGCGCAGGACGTGCACAGGCACCTGGCCCAGGATCGCGATGGTCGCGGCATGGAGGAGCTCGGAGGCTTCGGGGCCGACGAACGTCGCGCCGACGAGGGTCGTCGTCCGCTGATCGACGACCAGCTGGGCAGTGCCGGTGACGTCGTCCCGCAGCAGGGCGGATCCGGCCGAGCCGCCGAAGGGCACCTGTGCGGTGACCACGTCATATCCGGCGTCGCGAGCCTGCGCCTCGGTGAGCCCGGCGCTGGTGACCTGAGGGTCGGTGAACACGACCTGCGGGACGGGGACGACCTCCGGCACCGGCTCGAGCTGCTCCCCGGTCGCACCGGCCCGGATGGCCTGCCCGATCACGCGCGCACGGTACTTGCCCCAGTGCGTCAGCGGCGCCTCGCCGCTCGCATCGCCCACCGCGTGCAGCCACGGCGGCAGCGGCGCGCCGGTCGCATCGTCGGAGGCGGGGCGTTGTACGCCGGTCACGTCGTCGGCCGTGAGCCCGAGGGATTCCAGGCCGAGGTCGTCCAATCGAGGCGTGCGACCGGTCGCGACCAGCACCTCGTCCCCACTGACCGTTCGCGCTCCCTCACGGCCGTCGACCTGCAGGCTCACCCGGCCGCCGTGGATCCGACCCAGCCCGGTGTCGCGCGCGTCGGCACGCTCGCCGGAGACCACCGAGGAACCGAGCTCGACGGTGACGCCGAGACCCTGCAGAGACTCCAGCACATGCTGTCCGGCGAAGGGCTCCATGCCCCGCAGCAGACTCTCGCCGCGAACCAGCAGTCGAACCTGGGAGCCGAGCGCCGCCATCCAGGTCGCGGCCTCCACGGCTACGACGCCGCCCCCCACGATCAGCAGCTGCTCGGGGACCTCCTGCACCCCGGTCGCATCGCGCGAGGTCCACGGCTCGAGGGCGCGCAGCGGCTCGGGGATCGCGGCCTGCGAGCCGGTGGCGATCACGACCGCACGCGTGGCCCGCACGAGGGTCGGCTCGCCCCCGTCGGGGCCCTCGACGCGGACCTCGCGCTCGCCGACGAGATGCCCGTGCCCGCGTACCACCTGCATCCCCGCGCCCTCGGCCCACTGCACCTGCCCGGAGTCGTCGTAGTGCGAGACCCACGTGTCGCGCCGTGCGAGCAGCGCATCGCGCTCGACCTCAGGCGTGCTGATGCCGTCGAGGTGCGCGGCGGCGTCGGCGACGGCCAGTGGCCGCAGCAGCGCCTTGGAGGGCATGCAGGCGTAGTAGGAGCATTCCCCTCCCAGCAGCTCGCCCTCGACGAGCACGGCGGTGAGGTCGGTGCCCTCGATCGCGTACTGGGCGACGTTCTCGCCGACGGGGCCGCCGCCGAGCACGACGACATCGGCGGTGATCTCGGGGGTGGGCACGGGCTGGGTGTCGGTAGCCATGTGGCGACGCTACGCCGATCCGGGGCCCGCGTCACGGGTGCCGCTCGCGCGACCGTGCGCGACCGGCCCGATCCGGGGGAGCGAGGGCGACCATCTCGCCATCACCAGCCGCAACATCCTTCCTCCCCACGCCGTGCCCGTCCACATCCGCGCGCCCCGGCCACGTCTGTCGGTCCAGCTCCTTAGAGTCGACACCATGAGAATCCTGCACACCTCGGACTGGCACCTGGGGCGCACCTTCCACGAGGCGAACCTGCACCCGCACCAGGAGGAGTTCCACGACTGGCTGGTGGAGCTGGTGACCCAGCGCGCGATCGACGTGGTCGTCATCCCGGGCGACGTGTACGACCGTGCCGTCCCGCCGCTTGAGGCCGTGAAGCTGCTGGGCAGGACCCTCACGCGACTGTCCGCCAAGACCACCGTGGTCCTCACCCCCGGCAACCACGACTCCGCCGACCGCCTCGGCTTCGGCGCCGAGCTGATGCGCGACGGCGTCCACATCCTGACCGATACCCAGGCGGCGCTCGAGCACCCCGTGGTGGTGCCCGATGCGCACGGCGACGTGCTGTTCTTCGGACTGCCCTACCTGGTGCCCGACATCGCGCGCTTCGCCCTCGTGAGCGACGAGTCCGAACCGCTCGCCCGCAGCCACGAAGCGGTCACCCGAGCAGCGATGGACAAGGTGACCACGCGGATCGCGCAGTACGCCGAGGCGGCGGGGCCCGACGCCCCGCGCCCGCGCTCCGTGGTCCTGTCCCATACCTTCGTCACCGGCGGTGACCCCAGCGACTCCGAACGCGACCTCTCCGTCGGCGGCGTCGACTCCGTCCCCGCCTCGGTGATGGGCGGCGTGGACTACGTGGCCCTGGGGCACCTGCACGGGTGCCAGGATCTCTCCGCGCGCGCCGGCACCACCGCCTGGTACTCGGGGTCCCCGCTGGCCTTCTCCTTCTCCGAGAAGAACCAGCGCAAGTCCGTGCTGCTGGTCGACCTCGGAGCCCCGGGGGAGGTCGAGGTCGAGCGGATCGCCACCCCGGTGCCGCGCCGCCTCGCCGAGCTGCGCGGGTCCCTGGACGACGTCCTCGCGAAGGCCGCCGCCCACCGCGAGGACTGGGTCAAGGCGGTCATCACCGACCCTCATCGGCCGCCCCACCTGCTGGACCGGCTGCGCGCCGCCTTCCCGTACCTGCGACACACGGAGCACCGGCCCGAGGGCCGCGAGGACAGCGACCTCACACCCGTCGTCCGGCGCGAACAGGATCCGATGGACGTGATGGGCGAGTTCCTCGAATACGTCACCGGCGTCGAAGCGACCGATGCCGAACGAGGCGTCTTCGCACGCGCCCACAGCGCGGCTCACTCCCGCCGGGAGGAGGCCTCGTGAAACTCCACCACCTGCGACTGACCGGTATCGGCCCCTTTCGCGACACCGTCGACATCGACCTCGCCGCACTGTCCACCAGCGGGATGTTCCTGCTCGAAGGCCCGACGGGATCCGGGAAATCCACGATCCTGGACGCTGTCGTCTTCGCCCTCTACGGCACCGTCGCCGGCAGCGATGCGAGCTCGGAGCGCATCCGCTCGCAATTCGCCGACCCCTCCACCGCCAGCGTCGTCGACCTCGTGTTCGAGACCGGCCACGGCATCTACCGGGTGCGCCGCCAGCCGCAGTACGAGCGAGCCAAGCGCCGCGGCAGCGGCACCACCAAGGAGAACGCCCGAGCGATCCTGTGGAAGCTGGACTCTCCGAAGCTCATCCCCGCGGCGCTCGCCGACCAGGCCGGTCAGGGCTCCGGCGTCGAACCCGTCTCGGTCCGCCTGGACGAGATCGGCGGCGAGATCACCCGCGCTATCGGCCTGAACCGCGAGCAGTTCACCCAGACCGTGCTGCTCCCGCAGAACGAGTTCGCCCGCTTCCTGCGCGCCGGCACGGGGGAGCGCCAGCTGGTGCTGCAGCGCGTGTTCGGCACCGAGATCTATCAGGACATCGAGAAGCAGCTCGAACAGATGCGCCGCGAGGCCTCCGCGAGCGTCACCGACGCCAAGGGGCAGGTCGACAAGGCAGTCTCCCGTTTCGCCGAGGCCTCCGGGGCCGATGACGAGCACCGCGCCGCGCTGGATGAACACGCGAAGGCGAACCGTCGTGAGGACCTCGTCGCGGCCGCGACTGAGATCGAGCAAGCCCTGACGGCGCAGGCCACCGAGGCAGGCACCCTGGCCACCGCGGCCTCCGAGCGCGAGACCACTGCGCGGGGGCACACCGAGCAGGCCACCGCCTTGCGCACCCGCATCACCCGACGCCGCACCCTCGACGCCCTCGCCGCACGCCTGGTCGACCAGGAGCCCGCCGCCGCTCAGGCGCAGCAACGCCTGACCGGGGACGAGGCCGCACGCCCCGCCGCTGCGGCGCTCGCCCGCGCCGCCCAGGCAACTCAGCGGTTGCGCGCCCTGACGGAGTCCCGCGAGGAGCTTGCGACCGCTCACCGCACCACGCACCCGGACCTCGTCGACCTGCTCGAGACAGCCCAGCCGCTGCCCGCGCTCGCCGCAGCGGCCGAGGAGGCCACCACCGCGGCCGGCGCCCTGGCTGAACTCGCCGCGCTCGAGAAACAGCTTCCCGCCCGCGGCGCCGCCCTCGAGAAGCGTCGGGCCGAGGACCTCACCCTCGCCACCAGGATCGCGAGCCTCGCCGAGCAGCTCGGCGCCCGCCCCGGGGCTCGCGAAACGCTCCTCGCCGACCGCGCGACCGCACAGAAGACGGCCGACGGACTCGGCGATGCGCGAGCAGCCCTGGTCACCGCCGCGGCGCGGGCCACCGCGGCAAAGACCGCCGACCGCCTCGCAACACAGGTCACCCGCGCCGAGAAGACCGCTACCGAGGCCCTCGCCGCCGCGAAGCAGGCCGCCGACCAGGAGAAGTCCCTGCGCGACCGACGCCACGCCGGCATCGCCTCCGAGCTCGCCCTGCAGCTCAGCACCGACGACGCCTGCCCCGTCTGCGGCTCCACCGAGCATCCGGCGCCCGCCCAGCGCGCCGAGGACCACGTCGGCCCAGAGCAGATCGAGGCCGCCGAACAGCGCCGAGCGACCGCGGACGGCGACCAGTCCCGCACCGCCCAGGCGCTCACCACCGTGCGCACCCAGCGCGATGCCGCCACGAAGGAGGCCGGCGGCCGCTCCCTCGCCGTCGCTACCGCCGCCGAGACCGACGCGAAAGCACTGGTCGCCACGGCCGAGGCCGCAGCAACGCGCGTGGCGGGCCTCGGTGCACGGATCGACGCCTTCGACCAGGAGACGACCACCCTCACCGCGCAGCGCACCACGCTCGAACGGGAACTGGAGGGCCGGTCGGCCACCCTGCGCGAGACCGAGGCCGCCCTCGCGGCGGACACCGAGAGGACCCGCGAGGCGCGCGGCGAGCACGAGACCGTCGCACAGCGTCGCACCGCCCAACTGCAGCGCGCGAAGACCGCCACCTCCCTGCGAGAAGCGCAGCTCGCCATCGAGCAAGGCGCCGCCCGCGTCACCGAGTTGGAGACCGAGAGCGCCACCGCCCGCCAGGACGCCACCGAGCGACTGGACGCCGCGGATCTCGCACCCTTCGCCGACGACGACGCCCTCACCGCCGCAGTCCTACCCGACGCCGAGCGTGCGTCCCTGACGACCCTCCTGTCGGATCGCACCGTCAACCAGGCCAGGCTCACCGACGGCATGGCCGAGGAAGGCATCGCTGCGGTCGACGCGAGCGAAGAGGCCGGCACGATCGCCGAGACCGCAGTGGCCACCGCGCAGGAAGCTCTCACCGCCGCCCGCGCCGCAGCCCGCGAGACAGGCGACCATGCGGCCCGCCTGCGCGCCGCCGCCGAGCGCACGACAGGGGCCCGCACCGCGCTCGATACCGCTCTCGCCCAGCTCGCCGCTCTGGATCTCACCGCCGGCGCCGTCATGAGGATCGCGGACCTTGCTACCGGCCGCTCCGCCGACGGGAAGAACCGCATCCAGCTGTCCACCTACGTGCTCATGCGCCGCTTCGAGGACGTCGTCTCGGCCGCCAACACCCGCCTCGCCGAGTTCTCCGACTCCACCCTGGAGCTGCTGCGCGACACCGGCGCCCGCGGGGCCAAGAAGACCGGACTGGACCTGCTGGTCATCGACCACCGCACCGATCAAAGGCGCCTGCCGGAGACCCTCTCCGGGGGAGAGACCTTCTTCGTCTCCCTCGCCCTGGCCCTCGGCCTGGCGGACATCGTCACCGCCGAAGCCGGGGGAGTGCAGATGGAGACGCTCTTCATCGACGAGGGCTTCGGCAGCTTGGACCCGGAGACTCTCGAACGAGTCGTCGCCGAGATCGGCCGGCTCGCCGAGAACGGCCGCACCATCGGCATCGTCAGTCACGTCGGCGAGATGAAATCCCAGATCGCCGAGCAGATCCACGTGCGCCGGCTCCCGGACCGCTCCTCGACGCTCACCATCACCGCCTGAGACGGCGCGTCAGCGCCTCACGAGATACCTCGAGGCTCAGGATCTCCCGTGACCTACGAGTCGTCGCCCCGCCAGAGATCGGCATGGTCCTCCAGCGGCCGCTCGTGCACGAACAGCGGCACCCTCCACCGCGTGAGCAGCGGAGCGACCAGCGCGCCGAGCAGCGCGCCGAGAGAGTTGGCGAACACGTCATCGATGTCCGCGATCCGCACCCCGCACGGATACAGCCCCCACGCTCCCGTGTACTGCGTGGCCTCGATCAGCACCGAGAGCATCACCCCGATCGCGAGTGCCGTGGTCGCGTCCAGCCGGAACACCCCGCGCAGCACTGCCCCCAACGGCATGAACAACGCGATGTTCGAGACCAGCTGCAGCACCGGCCAGCTCACCAACAGGCCCAGACCACGCGTGCCCTCCGCGCGCACCGCAAGGATCTCCGCGATCGAGTTGAAGGGGTAAGGCCGCAGCTCACCGCCCACGCGGGCGCGGCAGGTCTCCGCGACCTCATAGGCGGGTGCGACGGTCAGCCCCGCCAGGGTCATCGTGTACACGCAGATGACCAGCACGCCGACCAGCCGCAGCGGTCGCACGCGCCCGAACCGTCGGCGCTGCAGCAGCACGGCCGGGAGCGCGATCACCGCGAAGACCCCCAGGCCGCCCGCAATGCCCGCCAGGGCCAGACGCACGAACTCGCTCACGCCGGGAACGGTACGGCGCGGCGCTGTACGAGACCAGAGGGGTCGTGCTCAGCGGCGCGGCGTCGGCCGAGAAGCGGGCGCCGCGCTCGCAGCGGGACGCTGGCTCTTGAGCACCTTCATCGCGAAGCGCGAGGAGATCTTGGAGACTCCCGCGATGGTGATGATCTCCTCGGTCAGGAAGTGCTCGTAGGCCGCGAGGTCGGCCACGGCGACCCGTACGAAGTAGTCGGGGGCGCCGAACAGCCGATACAGCTCGACGACCTCGTCGAACCCGGCCACAGTGGTTTCGAAATGCTCGATGGTGCGCTTGTCGTATGCGGACATCTCCACGTCCAGGATCACCTCGAAGGCCTGACCGAGCGCCGCCGGGTCCACCTGCGCGGCGTATCCGAGGATCATTCCCTCGGCCTCCAGGCGCTGCACTCGTCGCAGGCAGGGGCCCGGGGTCAGATGCACTCGCTCCGCCAGGGCGACGTTCGAGAGGCGCCCATCTTCGCGGAGATGGTCGATGATTGCGCGATCCACCACATCCAGGTCCATATATTGCAGTGTACGGGGAGGATGCACGGAAGTCCGCAATCGCGAGGCGGCGATCTGCTGGGATGATTGCTGGTGTGACAGATCTGTGGAGCGATCAGCGCTCGAGCAACGCCCCTGGGCTCGACCTGTTCGACCAGCCCGGGCAGAGCGACCAGCCCGGCCACGGCGACGAGCCCGGCCGGTTCGACCAGCCCGGGCGCGGCGACGAGTTCAGCTCCTGGGAATCTCCCGGCGGCGAGCCCGCGGCCTGCGCGGAGGTCGACTCCGAGACCGCGCTCGCCTCCCCGGCGGCGCTCGCGACTCCACCGGCCGCGTCGGCGACCGCACCAGCCGCGCTGGTCGCTCCACCAGTCATGCCGGCGGCACCGTCGGCCGAGCCCGTCGCCCCGAGTCGGCGCCATGAGATCGCCACCGGTATCCGGCTCTCCTTCGCGGCAGGGCTGGGCATGTTCCCCATCGGGGTGGCGTTCGGCCTGCTCGTGGTGCAGAGCGGTCTTCCGTGGTGGGTCGCGCCGGGCTTGTCGATCTTCCTGTTCGCCGGATCGGTCGAGCTGCTGCTGGTGGGCCTGATGGTGGTCGGAACCCCGCTGGCGACCATCGCCCTGACCACCCTGCTGGTCAATTTCCGCCACGTCTTCTACGCGTTCTCCTTCCCGTTGCGCGTGGTGCGCCACCCCCTCGCGCGCCTGTACTCGGTCTACGCCCTGATCGACGAGGCCTACGCCGTCTCCGCCGCGCGGCCCGGCACCTGGACCGGTCCCCGTCTGGTCGCGATGCAGATGGCGTTCCAGAGCTACTGGGTGGGCGGCGGGTTGGTCGGCGTCGCGATCGCCTCCTTCCTGCCCGGACAGATCGAGGGCCTCGACTTCGCGCTGTGCGCCCTGTTCATCACCCTCACCCTCGACGCCTGTCGGTCCCGCCGCGAGATCCCCTCGCTGCTGCTCGCCGCCCTCGCCTTCAGCCTCGCCCTGCTGCTGGTCCCGGGATCGGCGTTGTTCGCAGGGCTGCTCGGCTTCCTGGCACTGCTCGTCGCGCGCTTCCTGTTCATCTCCCGCAGGGAGCCAGCCGATGCCTGAGACCTGGTACTTCCTGGCCGTCATGGTGATCGGGCTCGGGATCTCCTTCGCCCTGCGCGCGGTCCCCTTCGTGATCCTGCAGCCCTTGCGGGACTCCCGCTTCGTGGCTGCGATGGCGCTGTGGATGCCGGTCGGGATCCTCGCGATCCTCACGGTCTCGACCCTGCGCACCTCGATCGACGCTGATCCCGGGCGGATCGTCCCTGCCCTGGTGGCGACCGTCGTGACCATCGCTGCGCATCTCCTCGGCGGGCGGCGCACCCTGCTCAGCGTGGGACTGGGCACCTTCACCTTCGTCGTGATGGTCAACCTGCTCTGAGGAGTGAGATCCCCCAGCGCCGCTGACCAGCGCCGTTGACCACTGCGCCAGCGGTCACCGTGCGGCCGGGTATGCGCATTAGGCTCATCGGGTCCCCGACGCAGGAGAGATCTCATGACGATGCCCACCGGCTCCCACCGGCCGACCTTCTCCACCCCACGGGCCGTGCCCGGGTCGCGGATCGCCGGGACCGGCCACTATCGTCCCGACCGGATCCTGACCAATCACGACCTCGAGCAGATGGTCGAGACCAGCGATGCCTGGATCCGCCAGCGCACCGGCATCGAATCCCGACGCCTGGCCCGGGAGGACGAGACGGTCGCCGAGATGGCGACCGCCGCCGCCCGCGCCGCCCTCGTCGACGCCGAGGTGGACCCTGCCGAGATCACCCAGGTCATCGTGGCGACCTGCTCCAACGAAGAGCGGTCCCCGAGTACGGCAGGTCGTGTCGCGCAGGCTCTCGGCCTCGACGGTCCCGCCTCCTTCGACGTCGGCGCGGCCTGCTCCGGGTTCAGCCACGCGCTCGCCGTGGCCGATCAGTCGATCCGCGCCGGCGCCTCCACCACGAGCCTCGTGATCGGGGCGGAGAAGCTCTCCGCCTTCACGGACTACACCGACCGCACCACCTGCATCCTCACGGCGGACGGGGCCGGCGCCGTGGTGCTGCGCGCGACCGACGAGCCCGCGGTGTCCCCGGTCATGTGGGGGACGGTCCCCGATCTTGCCGATGCCGTGACGATCAGCCCGCCGCAGACCTGCTTCTCCCAGGAAGGGCGACAGGTGCTGGGGTGGGCGCTGCGAGAAGCCCCCGGCATCGCCCGAGGGATCGTGGAATCCGCCGGGCTGACGATGTCCGACATCGACGTCTTCATCCCGCACCAGGCGAATCTGCGGATGATCGAACCGCTCGCCCAGGCGCTGGAGCTGCGCCCCGATGCCGTCGTCGCCGACGACGTCATCACCTCCGGCAACACCTCGGCCGCCACGATTCCGCTGGCGATCTCCCGGCTGCGGGAGGCGGGCCGGGTCCCGTCCGGGGCGATCGCCCTGATGATCGGATTCGGCGGTGGCTTCTCCTGGGCCGGACAGGTGGCTCGCCTGCCCTGAGGAGTGCGTGGATGGTCGACGTCGACCCGCCGCCGGTGTGATGCGCCGATAGGATGGGCCAGGCTCGGCACGGCGCTTTCCCGTCGGTCGATCGCGCCCCCGCATCCCTGCTTCTCCCGGAGGACCCGTGGACTCCCTCACCGTCCAGATCATCGTGACCGTCCTGGTCGGTCTGGCCTACATCGTCGGCCTCGTCGGGATCATCGTCCCGGTGCTCCCGGGCACCATCACCCTGGTCATCGCCACCCTGATCTGGGCGATCGTGATCGGCGGCTGGCCCGCCTGGATCGCGTTCGCCATCGTCCTGGTGCTCGGCGCCATCGGCATGACCACCAGCTACGTCCTGACCGGGCGGAAGCTGAATCGCGCCGACGTGCCGATGTGGCCGATCTACGTCGGCATCGCCGCCGGCATCATCGGCATCTTCGTGATCCCGTTCCTGGGCCTGCCGATCGGTTTCGTGCTCGGCCTGTGCATCGCCGAGGCGCTGCGCCAGAAGGACCTGAAGAAGGGCCTGAACTCCGCCTGGATCGCGATGAAGGCGCTCGGCCTGGGCATCATCATCGAGTTCTCCCTGGCGATGCTGTCCACGATCACCTTCGCGATCGCGGTCGTCGTCCACTTCGTGACCGTATGACCACGCCCGCCACGCGCGCGGCCGCGAACCTCGAACGCGACCATCCCGCCGTGCTGGTCCCTGGCCTGAAGCGACTGCTCAAGGGCTCCTGGGAGCAGCGCACCTGGTTCTCCCTCGCCGTGCTCGGCGCCGTCGCCTTCGCCCTGCTGCAGATCGCGACCTCCGCGATCATCGGCCGCGTCACCGAAGACGTCGTCGTGCCCTCCTTCGCCACTGGTGAACCGGAGCTCGGCGTCGTGATCGCCGGCGGTCTAGCGATCCTGGGCATCGCCGTGGCCCGCGCGGTCACCGTGATGGCGCGTCGCATCTTCGCGGCCGCCGCCCAGTTCGACCTGTTCCGCCTCTACCGCGAACGCCTGACCACGGTGTACGCGAAGGTCCCGCTGCTGTGGCACCGCCGCCAGTCCACCGGAACGCTGCTCAGCTCGGTGTACTCCGACGTCGAAGCCACCTTCTTCGCGATGGCGCCGTTCCCCTTCGCCCTGTCCACCATCGTGATGCTCGTGTACGCGACGATCGTCGTGGCCCGCATCGACCCCGTGATCCTGCTGATCATGGTCGCCCTGATCGTGCTGCTGATCGTGCTGAACGTGCTCCTGCAGCGCTTCGCGACCCCGATCGCCGTGCGCTCCCAGCAGCTGCGCGCCGAGGTCGCCGAGATCGCCCATGAATCCTTCGACGGCGCGAACGTCGTGAAGTCCCTGGGCCGCGAGGACATCGAGGTGCGCCGGTTCGACACCGCGGCCGACTCCCTGCGGACCACCGGTATCCGGATGGGCTATGTGCGCGGCTGGTTCGACCCCGCGATCGATGCCCTTCCCAACCTCGGCATCCTCGCAGTCGCGGTGCTGGGCGCCTGGCGCATCGGCGAGGGCCACCTGACCACCGGCCAGCTCGTCGAGGTGTCCTACCTGTTCACCCTGATGTCCCTGCCGATCCGCTCCTTCGGCTGGGTGCTGGGCGACCTCTCGCGCACCGTCGTCGGCGGCGGTCGCGTGCAGCAGATCCTCGACGTCACCGAGCAGCGCACCTATGGTCCCGACCCTCTGCCCGAGGGGCCCGGCGTGCTCGCCTTCGACGACGTCGCCTTCGTCTATCGCGACGATCCCTCCCAGGTGATCCTCGGCCGCGGCTCCCGCTCCGAGGATCAGATCCTGCGCACCAGCGCCGCGCTGCACGACGTCAGCCTGCACGCGGACCCGGACGCCGGCACCCGCGTGCTCGCTATCGTCGGCGCCACCGGCTCCGGCAAGTCCACCCTGGCCCTGCTCGCCGCGGGCCTGATCGAGCCCAGCGCCGGCCGCATCCGTCTCGACGGCGCCGACCTGCACTCCCTCACGGTCGACGCGCTCACCGAGGACGTCGCCCTGGTGCTGCAGCAGGCCTTCGTGTTCGACGCGACCGTGCGCGAGAACGTCACCCTCGGCGAGGACATCGACGAGACCACCCTGCGCTGGGCGCTGCGCGTGGCCCAGGCGGAGAGCTTCGTCGACAACCTGCCCGACGGGCTCGAGACGGAACTGGGGGAGCGCGGCGGGTCCCTGTCCGGTGGCCAGCGACAGCGCATCGCACTGGCCCGGGCGCTGGCCCGACGGCCGCGCCTGCTGATCCTCGACGACGCCACCTCCGCCTGCGACCCCAGCGTCGAACTCGCGATCCTCGACGGCATCCGCCGCGAGATGACCACCTCGACGCTGCTGCTGATCGCGTACCGCAAGTCGACCATCTCGCTCGCGGACCAGGTCGTGTTCCTCGACCATGGCCGGGTGGCTGCGGCCGGCACCCACGAGGACCTGCGCTCCGACAGCGAGGGCTACCGTGCTCTGGTCGACGCGTACGACGAAGCCGCGATCTCCCACAACCTGCTGGAGTCCGCGGGACCGCAGCCCAGCGACGGCCCGGACCCGAGCATCGCGGTGGACGCCCAGCGTGCACGCACCGTCACCGACGCCGTCGAGCGGCACGGGGAGGGGCGCTACCGCCGGGAGGACGTCACGGCAGATAGCGAGTGCGACAGCGAGCCGCCGGCGACCACCGGTGCCCTGTTCACCGTGGACCCGCTCGCCGAGACGGGCGGGACCGCAGAATCGGGCCCCTCCGCAGACGACCCCGCCCCGTCGGCCGGCCCCGCTCTACCGGCCGACCTCGCTCTGCCGGCCGAGGAGCCCGCCCCGTCGGCCGACGACCCCGCCCCGATCGATGAAGAGGCAGGCCGATGACCGCCGCACCCGCCGCCCGCGACGCCGGCGCCTCCTCGGCGCTCGGCAGCGAGAGCACCACCGACGAATCCGCCCTGCACACGATCCGCCGCGGACTCTCGCTGACCCCCGAGCTGCTGCGCGGACTGTGGATCACCCTGCTGCTGGCCGTGGTCGCCACCGGCGGCAAGGTCGTCGTGCCGATCGCGGTGCAGTCGATCCTGGACCGCGGCATCATCGCTCCTGAGCAGCCCGACCTCGGCTTCGTCGCCGGCGCTGCGGGTCTCGCGGCGGTCGTGCTGCTGCTGACCGCGACCTGCAACGTGCTCATGAACCGGCGCCTGTTCCGCCTCGCCGAGACCTCGCTGGCCACCTTGCGCAAGCGGGCCTTCCGCCACATCCACGACCTGTCCCTGCTCACCCAGGGCACCGAGCAGCGCGGCGCCCTCGTCTCCCGCGTGACCAGCGACGTCGACACCGTCAGCCAGTTCATGAGCTTCGGCGGCATCATGCTCGTGGTGATGAGCATGCAGCTGGTCCTGGCCACCGCCGTGATGGCGTTCTACTCGTGGCCGCTCGCGCTGGTGGTGTGGATCTGCTACCTCCCGATCCTGCTGATCATGGGCTCCCTGCAGAAGCGCATCCGCGCCCGCTTCCAGACGGTCCGCGCGAACGTCGGGACCATGCTCGGCTCCGTCTCCGAATCCCTCGTCGGCGCCGCCACCGTGCGCGCCTACGGCGTCGAGAACCGCACCCGCTCCGGGCAGTTCGGGCGCGTCCGCGACGTCCGGGACGCCCAGTTCTCCGTGCTGAGACCACAGTCCGCGTCCTTCTTCCTCTCCGAGACGGCCGACGGACTCGCCACCGCGATCGTCGTCGTGATCGGGATCCTGCTGGGCACGCAGACGCTCGGGGTGAACCTTCCCGGGGCGGATCTCACCGCCGGCGGCGTGATCGCCTTCGTCTTCCTGGTCTCCCTGTTCAGCCAGCCCGTGCGCATGGGCATCGAGATGCTCTCCGAGGCGCAGAACGCGGTGGCCGGCTGGCGGCGCGTGCTCGGCGTGCTCGACACCCCGGCCGACGTCTCCGACCCCGGTGGCGCCATGGACCCCCGTACCGGGAAGCGCCTCGACCCCAGGCCCGGGGCGACCGCGCTGCCCGAGGGGCTGCTCGACATCGAGATCCGCGACCTGCGCTACTCCTACCCGACCGGGCCCGAGGTGCTGCACGGCATCAGCGTCGACATCCCCGCCCGCAGTCGCATCGCCATCGTCGGCGAGACCGGCAGCGGCAAGACGACCTTCGCCAAGCTCCTGACCCGCATGATGGACCCCGCCAGCGGCGAGCTCCTCATCGGCGAGGTGCCGCTGCATCTCATCCCGTACTCCTCGCTGCGCTCTCGCGTGATCATGGTGCCGCAGGAAGGATTCCTCTTCGACACGACCGTGGCCGGGAACCTCGCCTACGGCAGACCCGACGCGACCGGCGAGGACATGCGCCGCGCCCTGGACGAGCTGGGGCTCGGCTCCTGGGCCGACGAACTGCCCGCAGGACTGGACACCCCTGTCGGCCAGCGCGGGGAATCGCTCAGCGCGGGGGAGCGGCAGCTGGTGGCCCTGGCCCGCGCCTACCTCGCCGATCCCGACGTGATCGTGCTCGACGAGGCGACCAGCGCCGTGGATCCCGCGGCCGACGTGCGCCTGCAGCAGGCCATCGACGGACTCGCCCGAGGCCGCACCACCATCACCATCGCCCACCGGCTCTCCACGGCCGAACGCGCGGACCGGATCATGGTGCTCGACCACGGCGACCTCGTCGAGGCCGGCACCCACGCCGAACTGGTGGAGCTCGAGGGCGGGATCTACGCCGGGTTGCACGAGTCCTGGGTGGCGCACCGCTCGTCGCGGTGAGAACTCCCCATCGACGCGGGCCGATCTCCCGGGCACTCTTGCACCTGAAGGGGTGTCCGGACGGCCGGCATGAGGGGGAGAACCATGGGGACGAGGCACGACGCGAGCAGCACGGGAACGGGCATGGGCAGGGGAGCTCGGGCCGACGAAGGGACTCCTCGGTCAACCCGGTCCCGGCGTACGATTCTCACGGTCGGGCTCGGGGGTCTTGCGACGCTCTGGTCCGTCCTCGCGACCCTGGTGGCTTCGACGTCCGCTCGCGTCACCTACTACCTGCCGCCCCCGGACGGTTCCACGGAGGCCGTGGAGCGTCACGACTGGATCGAGAGCGTGCTGGCCCTCATCCCCGTGTCGCTCGTCGCAGGGCTGCTCGCGCTCGTGGCGACCGCTCTCGCCGTAGCGGCTCTTGTGCGCCGACGCACGGCATCGCCCTGGTTGCTGGTCCTGGCGTGCCTCGCGCTGGTCATCGCCTTTCTGGTGAGTCTCGCGGTCCCATGGCTGGCGTCGCAGGTCGGGGTCTACTGATCTCCTCGAGAGCGATCCGGTCGAGGCTCCTCTAGGATCCAGATCGTGCCGGACCCTCAGAACCCTCCCGTCCCCCCGATCTCCGCACGCCATGAGCCTCGCTTCGGCAACGCGGAGCGCAAAGGGACTCTCGCGGCTGCCTTCCAGAGCCAGGGCGAGGACTACGACCGCCTTCGGCCCGGTTACCCCTGCGCCGCCCTCGACGAGATCCTCGCCGCGGTGAACGGTGACGGCGCGGAGGCGAGTGCCGACGGCGACGTTCGCCGTGCCTCGACTCCTGGCTCCCTCCGCGCCGTCGACCTCGGGGCCGGCACCGGCAAGCTCTCCTGGGCACTCGCGGAGCGGGGCCTCCACGTCACCGCGGTGGACACCAGTCGCGCCATGCTCGAGGCAGCGCGGAACGGCGGCCCGTCCTCCGATCCGGACTCTCCCGGCCCTTCCCACGCCACCGCCCTCTCCACGCGGGTTGCCCCTGCCGAGGAAACTGGGCTCCCGGATTCCTCGGCGGACCTCGTCACCGTCGCCCAGGCCTGGCACTGGTTCGACGCCGAGGCGGCGTCCGCCGAGGTCACGCGACTGCTTGCTCCCGGCGGCGTTCTCGCTCTGGTGTGGAACATGCTCGACGTGACGATCCCCTGGGTGCACCGGCTCTCGCGGATCATGCATGCCGGGGATATCCACCGCGAGGACTTCCTGCCCACCGTCGGCCCTGGCCCCTCCCTCGTGCAGCGCAGCGTGCACGCCTGGGAGGATCCGATGCCCACGCAGGACGTCATCGACCTCGCCCGCACCCGCAGTTACGTCATCACCGCCCCCGAGGAGCGCCGCGCGAAGGTGCTCGCGAACCTCGACTGGTACCTGCACGAGCACCTCGGCCACGCACCGGGCGACGTCATCGGCGTCCCGTACCGCACCGACCTGTTCCTCTACCGGCCGGCGAGGGAATAGAGCCGAGGGTTCCATGACCCGTCCGGGTGGCCCTCTCGTCTCGGGCGCATCGACCCCTCGCGTCCCCGTAGCCCCCTGCCCGCACTCCCAGGGCTACCCGTCGGTACCCCGCACGAACCAGGGCTACCCGTCGGTACCCCGCACGAACCAGGGCTACCCGTCGGTACCCCGCACGAACCAGGGCTACCCGTCGGTACCCCGCACGAACCAGGGCTACCCGTCGGTACCCCGCACGAACCAGGGCTACCCGTCGGTACCCCGCACGAATAGGCGTTGAGGATGGCTGATTCCGCCTACTCACGCGCGGTGAAACTCCAGGCACTGCGGGAGCGGAGCTGGGCCATACGCGGAGGCACCAGGCGTGTGGTGACGGTTCCCGTCATGGACGCCATCCTCGTTCCCGAAGTTCGTCCCGGACGAGGCGAATGGCCTGCGCACAGTTGCGTCGCGTGTCTTCCTCGTACAGCCGGATCTCTGCCCATCCTGCGGATTTCACCTGACGGGCCCTCCGAATGTCACGCTTCACCTGGTCATTTTCCTTATGTGAGGCACCCTCGTACTCAACGCACACTCGGTACTGCGGCCACTGGAAGTCCGGGTCGTGGCGGGCTCGGCCGTCGGCGCCGATCAAGGGCTTGTTGATCAGCGGCTCTGGGAGACCGGCTTCGATGAACGCCAGGCGCAGCAAGGTCTCCATCGGGGAATCGGAGCCGATCCGGATGTCCGCGAGAGCACGACGAAGGGCCTGCGCGTGGCGACCAGTGCAGACGGCCCGGAGCTCCTCGAGAGTGCACCAGGGGAGCTCGCGCCCGGGCTCGAAGTCCGGGCGGGGCGTGCGGACGAGGTGGTCCCCGACCGTGACGAGCGGCACGTGCGGCAGATTCTGCGCGAGGTCTCGCCATGTGCGCGCGCGGTTGGTGACCCGCAGGGTGGAGCGCGGAGCCGTTGCGGAACTGGTGTATGACCTGCGCTGTCTATAGGTGAGTCGTTGGGTCTCCTCGGGGGTGATCGCGAAATCGTGCCAGCGGATGACGCGGTCCGATCCATTGCGACCCCCGGGGATCGACACGTGCAGCGGTGTGCGCAGGCTCCATGACTCGAGCAGTCGGGGCAGTGGCATCCCCAGAAGACGGGCCGCAGAGAGCCCGACGACGACCGCCGGGCCCTCGTGACGACAGATCGCAGCAGCGAGGGAGGCCTCAGTGACCGGGTCCCCCTTTCTCGCCTGCAGTCCCCGGCGGAGGCGGGTGAGGTCACCTCGCTTGAGACGATCCGACGAGACTCCGGCGTTCCGCGCTTCTGCGCTGGTGAACACCTGCCAGGGCAGTGCGCTCGGGAGGGGATCCGGGGGACGCGGCATGCACCCAGGGTGGCTCGAGGTCGACAGCGACCTCGCTCACCATCCACAACCGGCGCTGTGGAGGAACGGTCCGCGGCGATGATCAGGCCCACGTCACCGCGGGCGGTGGCCCGGTGGCCCCGGTGACCCGACTGGCGCGGGCGACCGTCGAGGGCGACTCCCAGCTGTACCAGCGAAGGGCGCGTTGTCGCCCTGCCCGTCATCGCCACAGCGTGCCCCCGTCGCGATGGCTGCGGGCAACCCGCTTGAATAGGCGGTGACAAGGCCTCTTTCCGCCGATTCAGGCGGGGTGGCCAAGTGTGAGCGGGGTGGCCAAGAGGGTGTCGGGAATCAGCCGGCGCCGCTGCCACCGACGCTCATGCCAGCGCGAACGCTCATGCCAGTGCAAACGCCCATGCCAGCGCATACGCCCTCGCCCTCGCCAGCGCCAGCGCCAGAGCTGGCGTCAGGCGCCGGCGGACTCGCCCCCGGCATCGCTCGCGCCACCGCTACCGCCGCCGTCGGAGGCGCCACTGCCCTCGGGGGCGATGCTCATGTCGGTCACGCGCCAGCGCTCTCCGTCCCAGGCGATCTGGGCGATCAGCTGGCCGGAGATCTCCTCGAGCGCGTTCGGCTGCAGGTTCGGGTCATCGACCAGGAGGCTGTGCTCCTGGGTGAAGTCCGCGACGACCTCACCGGTGGCGGGCGGCTCGCCGGTGCCGGAGAACGTCGTCGAGTGGACCACGAAGTCCCCGTCGACCAGGTAGCCGTCCTGCTCGGCCAGGAGCTGGGCGTTGTCGAGGAAGGACACGCACACCTGACATTGCTGGTCCACGGAGTTCTCCCATGTGGAGACGTCGCCGCTGCTCATCATGTAGCTGTAGGACTCCAGCAGATAGGTCAGGGTGGCCTGCGCGCCCTCGGGGGACTGCTCCGTGAGGCCGGCGGGCTCCTCGGGGCGGGGCAGGTCGGGGCGCGGGGGCTGATCGGCCGGATCCGCCGTGGGGCGGTTCTCCGGGTTCTCCGGGGCGCTCGTCGCCTCCGGCTGCTGCTCCTCGTCGCGGGGGCCCAGCGCGGAGTTGAGCCCGATCACGCCGATCGGCACCACCAGCAGGAGGGCGAGGACGGCGATGATGATGCGTTGAGCAGGTCGATTCACGCGCCCCACGGTAGACGACGCAGCATAAGGTTCCCGGTGCGGAGAACCGAGTCGCAGCCTGACCAGCCCCGCGGCTGGCGTCACGTGACCAACGGCGCGCCACCAACGGCGCGCCACCGGCTGTGCGCGAGCCGGCAGCGAACAGGTGCGCGTCCCGTGCGCGCACCTCCTTCAGCGACCCCTTCGTGCCGACGGCACTGCCCGTGGGCGGGACGAACCCGGCTCGACGTGCCCACCTCCGTGGCCCCCGCGCGCGGTACGAACTTCGCTCGAGGTATCCACCTCCGCGGCCGCGCGTGCGGTACCCACGAAAGTCTGATGCTGACGGGAGGGTGCGCGGACTATGCTCTTCCAGGCGCACTGGCACGGTCCGGCCCGTGCCCGTGGACGAAGGAGCTCCGTGACCCTGCTGCGACTCGTGCTGAGCTCCCTCAAGCCGTACAGACTGTGGATCGCCCTGGTGGTGCTCTTCCAGGTCATCGGCGTGCTGGCTGCTCTGTACCTGCCCACCTTGAACGCCGACATCATCGACGACGGCGTGGCCAAGGCGAACATCTCGGTGATCTGGGATCTCGGCAAGCTCATGCTGCTCATCTCGTTCGGCAACATCATCGCGCTGGTGGTCGCGAACTTCTTCGCCGCGCGCTCGGCGATGAAGGTCGGCAAGGACCTGCGCTCCTCGGTGTTCTCGACGGTCTCGTCGTTCTCTCCGCGGGAGCTGAGCGAGTTCGGCACTCCCTCGCTCATCACGCGGTCCACGAATGACGTCCAGCAGGTGCAGATGCTGGTCTTCTTCTCCTTGAACATGCTGGTCCAGGCGCCGGTGACGGGGATCGGCGGCGTCGTGCTGGCGCTGCGGGTCGAGCCGGGCATGGCCTGGCTGATCGCGGTGATGGTGCCGGTGATGCTGGTGGCCGTCGGCATCCTGATCGCCAAGGCCGCACCGCTGTTCAAGCAGATGCAGGGCAAGATCGATGACATCAACGGGGTGCTGCGCGAGCAGATCACCGGCATTCGGGTGCTGCGCGCCTTCGTGCGCGAGGACCGTGAGCGTGAGCGCTACGGCGTGGTCAACGACCAGCTCACCGACCTGAACCGCCGCATCGGCCTGCTGATGATCCTCATCAACCCGATCATCATGTTCATCCTCAACGTCTCCAGCGTGCTGGTGCTGCTGGTGGCCGCGCCCCGCATCGACTCCGGTCAGATGGAGATCGGCTCGATCACCGCCTTCATCGCCTACCTGATGCAGATCCTCATCGCGGTCATGATGGCGACGTTCATGACGATGATGATCCCCCGCGCGATGGTCTCGGCGGACCGCATCACCGCGGTGCTGGAGACCGATACCAGCGTGGTCCAGCGCCTGGACGGGGTCCGCGAGATCTCCGGGCCCATCGAGCTGACCTTCGATGACGTCTCCTTCACCTATCCCGGCGCCGAGCGCCCGGTGCTCGAGAACATCTCCTTCTCCGCCCGCGCCGGCCAGACGGTCGCGATCATCGGCGGCACCGGCGCCGGCAAGACCACGCTGATCAACCTGGTGCCGCGGCTGATGGACGCGAGCGAGGGCCGGGTGCTGCTGAACGGCCACGACGTGCGCGACCTCGATGCCCGCGTGCTCTGGGACCGGGTGGGCCTGGTCCCGCAGCGGCCCTTCCTGTTCTCCGGCACGGTCGCCTCGAACCTCCGGTTCGGCAATCCCGCGGCCGACGAGCAGGAGCTGTGGCATGCGCTGACCGTCGCGCAGGGTCGCGATTTCGTCGCCTCGATGCCCACGCAGCTGGAATCCCCGATCGCCCAGGGCGGCACCAACGTCTCCGGAGGTCAGCGTCAGCGCCTGTGCATCGCCCGTGCGCTCGCCGCGACGCCGTCGTTGTACCTGTTCGACGACTCCTTCAGCGCGCTCGACCTGACCACCGATGCGAAGCTGCGCGCGGCGCTCGCCCCGGAGACCGGGGACGCGCTGGTCCTGATCGTCGCCCAGCGCATCACGACCATCACCAACGCCGATCTGATCCTGGTGCTCGACAACGGCCGGATCGTCGACCAGGGAACGCATACCGAGCTCCTGGAGAGCTCGTCGACCTATCAGGAGATCGTCCAGTCCCAGGGCGTCGAGGAGGAGGTGGCCGGATGACTTCCTCCGACGAGAAGCACGAGGCGGCCGGCGACGAGGCCCAGGCAGCAGCCGAGATCGCGAGCGAGAAGGATGCCGAGCGCGGCCTGCGCCCCGGTCAGAGCGCCAAGAACTTCTGGCCCTCGACCAAGCGGCTGGTCCGCGAGATCGGCCCGGAACGCAAGTTCATGGTCGCCGCGATCCTCATCGGCGTGGTCTCGGTGGCGCTGAGCGTCGTCGGCCCCAAGATCCTGGGCCGCGCGACGGACATCATCTTCACCGGGCTGATCTCGAAGGGCCTTCCCGCCGGCGCGGACCCGAAGGAGGTCATCGCGCAGATGCGGGAGCGGGGCGAGGACCAGTTCGCCGACATGCTCTCGGGGATGACGCTCACCCCCGGCGAGGGCATCGACTTCACCTCCCTCCATCAGGTGCTGGCGCTCGCCGTCGCCCTGTTCATCGGCTCTGCCCTGCTCATGTGGATCCAGGGCGTCGCACTGAACCGGATCATCGTGCGCATGGTCTACCGCCTGCGCCGCAACGTCGAGGAGAAGCTGCACCGCCTGCCGCTGGCGTACTTCGACCGGATGAAGCGCGGCGAGATCCTCTCGCGCGTCACCAACGACATCGACAACATCCAGAACACCCTGATGAACACGGTCACGGGGCTGGTGAACTCGATCCTCACGGTGCTCGGCGTGCTGGTCATGATGCTCACGATCTCCTGGCAGCTGTCGTTGATCGCGCTCGCCGTGATCCCGGTGGTCGTCCTGCTCACGGCCGTCGTCGGGTCGAAGGCGCAGAAGCTGTTCGCCCAGCAGTGGGACGCGACCGGGGTGATGAACTCCGAGGTCGAGGAGGCGTACACCGGGCACAGCCTGGTCACCGTCTTCGGCCGTCGTGAGCAGATCGCGCAGCGCTTCGAGGAGCGCAACGAGAAGCTGTTCAAGGCCACCTTCGGTGCGCAGTTCGTGTCCTCGCTGATCATGCCGCTGATGATGTTCGTCGGGAACCTGTCCTATGTGGCGGTCGCGATCGTCGGCGGCCTGCGGATCGTCTCGGGCCAGCTGTCCCTCGGCGACGTGCAGGCGTTCATCCAGTACTCCCGTCAGTTCACCCAGCCGCTGTCCCAGGTCGCCTCGATGGCGACCATGCTGCAATCCGGGGTGGCCAGCGCCGAGCGGGTCTTCGAGCTGCTGGACGCCGACGAGCAGGAGGCGGAGACGACGGTGGACACCGCGGCCGCGGGGATCCGCGAGGGCCGCGTGGAGTTCGAGAATGTGCGCTTCTCCTACACGCCCGAGCGCGAGCTGATCCGTGACCTCTCCCTGGTCGCGGATCCCGGTCACACGGTCGCGATCGTCGGCCCCACCGGCGCGGGCAAGACCACGCTGGTGAATCTGGTGATGCGCTTCTACGAGGTCGACGGCGGCCGCATCACGATCGACGGGATCGACATCCGCGATCTCACCCGCGCCCAGCTGCGCTCGAGGACCGGGATGGTCCTCCAGGACACCTGGCTGTTCAAGGGCAGCCTCAGGGAGAACATCCGCTACGGCCGCCTGGATGCGACCGACGAGGAGGTCCTCGAGGCCGCCCGCGCCACCCACGTCGACGAATTCGCCCGCCAGCTGGCCGACGGGTACGACACGGTCGTGGACGACGACGAATCCTCGCTGTCCGCCGGGGAGAAGCAGTTGATGACCATTGCTCGCGCGTTCCTCGCGGCGCCCAGTCTGCTGATCCTGGACGAGGCCACCTCGAGCGTGGACACCCGTACCGAGGTGCTGGTGCAGAACGCGATGAACCGGCTGCGCGAGGGCCGCACCTCCTTCGTGATCGCCCACCGTCTCTCCACGATCCGCGACGCCGACTTGATCCTGGTGATGGAGAGTGGCGACATCGTCGAGCAGGGCACCCACGAGCAGCTGCTGCGGGCCGACGGAGCCTACGCGCGCCTGTACCGCTCGCAGTTCGAGGGCGCCGCGGTCGACATCGACGCCGAGGAGGAGCTGGCCGGTCAGGGCGCCGAGGCCGAGGTCTCCACCGCGACCGGCGGCATGGCGCTCTGAGGGACGCGATCCGAGCCCGGTCCCCGGGTGCCCGGCGCTCGGCGAGCACGGCGGCGGCGGGCAGGGGAATGGGGCGTCGTTCCTGGTCGGAACGACAGGATGGTCAGTCGGCGTCCGCCCGGCGCAGGTGCTCCTGGACGTCGGGCAGGACGCGTTGCGGCGCCTGATGGAGCAGCCCGTGGCCGAGCCCGTCGTAGCGGTGGACGCTCGCGCGGGGCAGGTGGCGTCGGGCGAGTTCCTCGGCGGCGTCCGGGTTCGAGAGCACGGACTCCTGCCCCATCTGCACGAGGACCGGTGCCCGGATTCCAGCGAGCTCCTCGGGCGTGGGCGGGGCGGGCCACGGCAGCGCCGTCCGATAGGAGCGGCGAGAAGCGGTGGCCAGCGCGAGCTCCTCGGGCCCGGGATCCACCCCCGGGGTCAGCCAGCGCGACATGCGATCCATCCGTCGGTGAGTCGGGATCGCCCCGGCGACCATGAACCGGGCCAGTGATGCCAGGGGCGGTCGCGCGAGCATCGGTTCGATGAGGACCGCGCCGGCGATGCGCTGGGGACGGTGGATCAGCGCGGCCAGCACCGAGGCGCATCCGTTCGAGTACCCCAGCAGATGCACCCGGTCCTCACCCAGGCCGTCGAGGGTCTCGTCGAGCCAGCGGGCGCGGTCCGCCTCCGTCCGGATCGGTGCGGTCTGGGTGCTGCGGCCGGCGGTGCCGAGCGTGTCCGGGGCCAGCACAGTGCGGCCTGAGGTGAGCTCCTCGAGGAAGGGGGCCCACGACAGGGAGGTGCCTTCGAGACCATGGAGGAGCACCAGGGGCGGCCCGTCGCCCCCCGGGGCCCTGCGGACGAAGGTGTCACCGAATGCAGTGGGAACATGCAGTTCGTCGGCTTCTGCGGGCCAGTGCGCGGCGAGCGCGTCGTAGGCCTCCCGGTAGCGTGCGGCGGCTGCCGCGTCGGTGAACCGTCCGAGACGTGCGGCCATGGGATCCTCCTGCAGAACGTGGGACGAGATGCCCTATTATGGTACCGATATACCATAAAGGGAAGGAGGGAAGATGCCGAAGCGCGTCGACCATGAGCAGCGGCGCCGGGAGATCTCCGAAGCGGCCCGAGCGGTCATCCTCCGCGCAGGGCTCGCGGCCGCGACCTTCGGCCGGATCGCCCAGGAGGCCGGGTGCTCCGTCCGCCTGGTGCAGTACTACTTCGGGACGAAGAGCGACGTGCTGGCGGCGGTACGGGACGCGGCCATGCTGCGATCGGCCGGGAGGATGCGCGCTGCGGTCGGCCAGGCGCAGCCCGGGGGAGCGGAGCACGCGCGCATCATCCTGCTCGCCCTGCTCCCGCGCACTCCCGAGCAGGTCGAGGACGCACGTGTGCTCCAGGCTTTCCACGATGCGTCCATCCGGGACGGAGGATCGCCGCCCGCTGCGCCGGCGATGCTGTCCGCAGTCCTGGTCGATGCGGCTGGCCTGGTCGAGGACTCCGGCGGTGAGCTGCGCGCACAGGCGCTCGTGGCGCTGTCCGGAGGTCTGGTCGGGGCCGTCCTGTCCGGTGAGCACTCCATCGATCGTGCCGAGGAGATCCTGGCCCTCGCCTGCGCGGAACTCCTGCGTCTCTGAGGGACCCACGTCCGGTCACCTCGCCGATCGCCCGAGGGCCGCCGCTCGCCCGGTCCGATACTGCGCTCGGGTTCGGCCACATGGCCGAAGCGGAGCCGGGGTGGAGCGGGGAATCTGGACCCATGGTCACCACACCCAGCTCCCGCCCGTCACCCCCGGCCCCGTCATCGACCGATCGCACCCCGCCTCCCTCGGAGCTCGAGCCCGCCACCGCGACCGACCCCACCCAGCCCGCCTCGGACGCCACGCGAGCCCGACGACCGCGAGGCCGACGACCGCGGATCCCGCGCCGCGAGTGGCTGCTGGCCGCCGGACTGCTCCTGCTCGCCCTGGTGCCGTCGCTGGCCGGCGCGATGCGACTGGAGGGGCTCGCCTCCGGAGCTCCCGCGACCCCGGAGACGGCGCGCTTCGTCGCGATGCCGGTGCCCATCGCGATCCATATCGTCAGCGTCCTGATCTACTCCCTCCTCGGGATCTTCCAGTTCCTGCCGACGATGCGCCGTCGCCACCTGGGAGTCCATCGCGCCCTGGGCAGATACCTGCTGGTCCCGGCCGGCTTCGCCGTGGCCCTGAGCGGGCTGTGGATGACGGCGACCTACCAGTTCCCAGCCATCGACGGTCTCGGGCTGCTGATCTCGCGGTACGTGGTCGGAGCCGCCATGGCGCTGGCTCTCGTGCTGGCGCTGATCGCGATCGGCCGACGCGACGTGCCGACCCACGCGGCCTGGATGATCCGGGCGTACGCGCTGGCGATGGGCGCCGGCACCCAGGTGCTCACCTCAGGGCCCCCGTTGCTGCTGTTCGGAGCGCCCGACGAGCTCGGGCGGCTTCTCCAGATGGACGCCGGCTGGCTGCTCAACGTCGTGGTCGCCGAACTGGTGATCGCCCGCTACGTCCGGCCGCGCCGCGGCGACGCCCACGGCTCGCGGAAACGGCGAGGCCCACGCACCCGCGCGGCCCAAGGCGTCCCGAGCGGAACCGGGAGATGACTACGATGCCGAACATGCTCCGCTCCGCCTTTTCCTGGGTGCAGGACCTGTTCACGACGTCGGCCGTCGGCCCCCGCCCCCGCGATGCCGCGCTCGTGCTGCCCTTCGTGGCGCTCGCCCTGGCCGAGGGAATGCTGCGCAGCGAGCTCCTCCTGCCCGCCTTCACCACGGCGCTCACGATCGTGATGATCGGGGGCCTGCCCTGGCGTCGACGCCATCCGCTGCTCCTGCTGGGATGGACCACCGTTCTCGGCGCAGCTCTCGCGATCGTTCATGCGCGCCTCGGCCATGATCCGGTCGCCATGGCGGCGATGATCGTGCTGCTCGCCGTGCCCTACTCCTTGTTCCGCCACGGCACGAAGAACATGCGTGCCGTCGGAGGGGTGGTGCTCGCCATCGGGATGTCGGCCACCCTGACGCAGCACGCGGCCACGCTCGCCGATACCCTCGTGGGGCTCGCGGTGGTCGGTTCCGCGGTGCTGAGCGGCGCACTCGTGCGTGAACGCGTCGCCGCCCGGGCCAGGACACTCGACATGGCGCGTGCCCGCGAGCGGGAGGCCGTGGCCCGCGACCTCCACGACACGGTCGCCCATCACGTCACCACCATCGCCATCCGCGCCCAGGTGGCGACGGCGATGCCCGAGGACCGCGCCCAGGTCGCCGAATCCCTGGCGGTCATCGAACGTGAGGCGCAGTCGGTGCTCGCCGAGATGCGCGCGCTGGTCAGGTCCCTGCGGGATCCGAGCGGGCACGGGGCAGGGGCCGAGAACCCGTCCGTCGTCGAACTCGACCCCGCCCCCGGCATCGCACAGCTCGAATCTCTCGCCGATCCCGGGCCGCCGCAGGTCACCGTCAGGCTCGGGGCCAGCGCCGGCGCCGGCACCAGCGCGAGCACCGGCGCCAGTGCAGCCGCCGCCTCCGCCACCGCTCCCGGCTCCCTACGCGAGACCGCCGAGATGCCGCAGATCGTGCGCACCACCCTGTTCCGCATCGCCCAGGAGGGCGTCACCAACGCCCGTCGCCATGCTCACGGCGCGCAGTCGATCGAGGTGAGCGTGCGCGTGGCCGCCGACCAGGTCGTGCTCGAGATACGCGATGACGCACCC
The DNA here is from genome assembly GCF_014897705.1 of Brachybacterium sp. FME24. Lineage (GTDB taxonomy): Bacteria > Actinomycetota > Actinomycetes > Actinomycetales > Dermabacteraceae > Brachybacterium. The sequence goes on from NZ_JABUXV010000019.1 coordinate 69,288, forward strand.
GAGCGTGCCGTCTCCCGCCGCGGTGCTCTCCCCGGTGCGCCGGGTCGCCTGGGGGAGGGCGAGGTGCCCACCGGCGGCCACGGACTGATCGGGATGAGGGAGCGCGCGAGCCTCCTGGGCGGCACCCTCGAGGCCGGGCCGGCTCTCGAGGGAGGCTGGCTGCTGCGCGCCGAGCTCCCGACCGCCCCGGCGCAGGCGCAGGCGCAACGATGAGCGCCCCGACGCAGCGCCCGCTCACCGTGCTGGTGGCCGACGACCAGGAATCCGTGCGCACCGGGCTGCGCCTGCTGCTCGGCACCCGGGACGGCATCGAGGTCATCGGCGAGGCCGCTGACGGGATCGAGGCCGTCCGCAGGGCCCAGGAGCTGCGGCCGGACGTCTGCCTCGTGGACATCCGGATGCCCGGCCTCAACGGCATCGAGGTGACCCGGAAGCTCGCTGGCGAACGTGTCGCAGATCCGCTCGCGGTCGTCGTGATCACCACGTTCGATCTCGATGAGTACGTGCACGGGGCTCTGCGCGCCGGAGCCCGCGGGTTCCTGCTCAAGGATGCCGGCCCCGAGCTGCTGGGTGAGGCGATCCGCGCCGCCGCGGCGGGAGACGCGCTGATCGCCCCGCGGGTGACCGCGCGGATGCTCGGTGAATTCTCCCGTCGGCCCTCCGCCCCGCCCCGCAGCCCCATCGACCCGCTCTCGCCGCGCGAGGAGCAGGTGCTCGAGCTGCTCGCCGTCGGCCGCACCAACACGGAGATCGGGGCGCAGCTGCACCTCTCGCTGGGGACGGTGAAGACGCACATCGGCGGAATCCTCACCAAACTGGGGGTGAGGAACCGGGTCGAAGCCGCGATGTGGGCGCATGAGACCGGACGCGTGGATCCCGGTGCCGCCCCGTCGCGGTGAGCCATGCGACATCGTTTGGTTTCCATGCAAGACCATGAATACTATTCACCAGTGACTTCCACCCGTCCCCGTCGGCGCACGCTGCTGCGTGCCGCCCCGCTGGCCCTGGCCACCGCAGCGCTGACCCCCGCGCTCGCCTCCTGCACCCGGGCCTCCGAGCGCTTGGATGCAGAATCCAACGCGGTCCCCGTCGTGGACCACTCCGACATCGCCGAGATCCCGGAGATCGCGCAGCTGGTGCCGGCCCGGATCCGCGAACGCGGCGAGCTGATCAACGGCGCCGCCCTGAACTACGCCCCCGGCGAGTTCGTCGGCTCCTCCGGCAAGGCCATCGGCTACGACGTGGACATCCTCGCCGGGATCGGCGCCGTCCTGGGCCTGGCGACCCGCACCGAGGCCGCGGTGTTCGCCCAGATCATCCCCGCCGTCGGCTCCACCTACGACGTGGGCATCTCGAGCTTCACCGTCAACGAGGAGCGCCTGGCGGCCGTCAGCATGGTCTCCTACTTCCAGGCGGGCATCTCCTACGCGGTCAAGGCCGGCAACCCCTACGACATCCACCCCGATGAGCTCTGCGGCAAGCGGGTCGCCGTCCAGGTGGGCACGTACCAGGAGGAGCTCTCGCTCGAGCGTTCGGCGCAGTGCAAGGACGAGGGCGAGCCCGGCTACGACCTGCTCGCCTACGCCTCCAACTCCGATGCGGCCACCAACGTCGCCGGCGGCAAGGGGGACATCCTGATGGCCGACTCCCCGGTGACCGCCTACGCCATCGCCCGCTCCCGCGGGACCCTCGAGGCCATCGGCGAGATCGAGGAATCCGCCCTCAACGGCATCGTCGTCGCCCAGGACCAGCCGGAGCTGGCCGAGGCGATCCGCGCCGCCGTGCAGCACCTCATCGATTCCGGCCACATGGAGCGCATCCTCGCTGCATGGGGCAATGAAGCAGGCTTGATCCCGACCGCGGAAGTGAACCCCCAGCCGTGAGCAGCACCGACCCCCACCCCGCCTCGCCGACCGGCGGCGACACCCCGTCCGGCACCCCCGGTGCGTCGCGCACGACGGCGGCCACCGCCCGCCCGGCCGACCCCGAGCAGTTCACCCCGATCCGCGCCAAGGCAGCACCCCGCCCCGGCACCTGGGTCTCCGCGGTGATCGTCGGCCTCCTGGTGCTGGCCCTGGTGAACTTCCTGGTCACCAACCCCGTGCTCGAATGGGGCACCGTCGCCACCTACATCCTGGACGTGAAGGTGGTCCAGGGCGTCGGCTGGACACTGCTGGTGACGGTGCTGGCGATGGTGCTGGGCACTGTCGTGGCGCTGCTCGCGGCCGTGATGCGCCGCAGCGACAACCCCGTGCTGCGCGGCGTCTCCTGGGCGTACATCTTCGTCTTCCGCGGCATCCCCGTGTACACGCAGCTGGTGTTCTGGGGCCTGTTCACAGTGATCGTCCCCAAGCTCGTGGTGGGCGTGCCCTTCGGCCCGGAGCTGCTGAGCTTCTCCACCCGTGACCTGCTCACCGCGTTCTGGGCGGCGGTGATCGGTCTCGGTCTGAACGAGGGCGCCTACCTCGCAGAGATCATCCGCTCGGGCCTGAACAGCGTGGACCGCGGGCAGACCGAGGCCTCCAAGGCCCTGGGCATGGGCAACGGCAAGATCCTGCGCCGCATCATCGTGCCGCAGGCGATGCGCGTGATCGTGCCCCCGCTGGGCAACGAGACCATCGGCATGCTCAAGACCACCTCGCTGGTGCTCGCCGTGCCCTTCACCCTGGACCTCACGTTCGCCACCAACGGCATCGCCAACAAGCTGTTCACCCCGATCCCGCTGCTGATCGTCGCAGCGCTGTGGTACCTCGCGATCACCAGCGTGCTCATGGTGGGCCAGTACTTCCTGGAGAAGCACTTCGGCCGCGGCTTCGACGACCGCACCCCGGTCGCCCCGCGCCGCGGCTCCCGCTCCGGCCGCCAGGCCGCCGTGACCCGCTCCGGCACCACCCCGCACGATCCGCTCCCGGAGGTGGAGCTGTGATGACCTCGAACCCCACTCCTGACGGCACTGCCCGCTCAGCCGCTGCCGACGCCACCCACTCCACCGACTCCACCGCCCCGTCGAGCCCCGTCGTCATCGAGGTCGAAGGACTGCACAAGACCTTCGGCGACCTCCACGTCCTCAAGGACTGCGACCTCACGGTGCGCTCCGGCGAGGTCGCGGTGCTGGTGGGCCCCTCCGGCTCCGGCAAATCCACCCTGCTGCGCTGCATCAACCAGCTCGAGGAGGCGACCGCCGGCACCATCCGCATCGAGGGCGTCACCCAGGGCTACGCCGAGCAGTCGCTGCCCGACGGCCGCCTGCAGAAGCTCTCCGCTCAGCAGATCGCCGCGCAGCGCGCCCGCATCGGCATGGTCTTCCAGCGCTTCCACCTGTTCCCCCACATGACGGCGCTGCAGAACGTCATGGAGGCACCGGTGCAGGTGCTGCGCATCTCCAAGGCCGAGTCGGAGGCGCGAGCACGGACGCTGCTGGAACGCGTGGGCCTCGCCGACCGCGCCGACCACTACCCCTCGGAGCTCTCCGGCGGTCAGCAGCAGCGCGTCGCGATCGCCCGCGCGCTGGCCATGGAGCCCGAACTGATGCTCTTCGACGAACCCACCAGCGCCCTGGACCCCGAGCTGGTCGCCGAGGTGCTCGCCGTGCTGAAGGATCTCGCGGCCGACGGGATGACCATGGTCGTGGTCAGCCATGAGATGGGCTTCGCCCGTGAGGTCGCCGACCAGGTCGCCTTCATGGACGAGGGCCGCATCATCGAGCGCGGCACCCCCGAGCAGCTCATCGACCATCCCCGCTCCGAGCGGCTGCAGGGCTTCCTCGCCTCCGTGCTGTGACCTCGTGGGTGGTCGACATCACGTCGGCTGCTTGCTAGTTTCGAGGCGTCCGATCGCCCGACGGCGCCTCAGCGCGCCCGTACAGAGCTGAGCAGACCATGTCGATCCGTCGACGCGCCGTCCTCCCGATCCTCGCTGCCGTTCCCCTCACCGCCCTGGCCGCGCCGGGGATGACCCCGGGGGCCCAGGCGGCGCCGCCACCGGTGCCCCTGCGGGTCGCGACCTACAACATCGCTGCGGGCTCAGGCGGCGCGGGCGGGGACGCCCGCTTCGATCTGGAGCGCACGATCGGCGTTCTGCGATCCCTCGAGGCGGATGTGATCGCCCTGCAGGAGGTGGACCGCCACTGGGGCGAGCGCAGCGAGTACCGCGACCTGATCGGCGAGATCGCCCGCGATCTGGGGATGCGGGACCTCTTCGCACCGATCTACTCGCACGAGCCCGAGGCGCCGGGCGATCCGCGACGCGAGTACGGCCTCGCGATCCTGTCCCGGTTCCCGGTCGTCGCCTCGACGAACCATGAGCTCACACGCCTGTCCACACAGGACCCGGACCCGGACCCGGATGCCGCCAAGCTGCCCGGCTTCGCCGAGGCCGTCCTCGAGGTGAAGGGGGCGCGCATCCACGTGTACTCCACCCATCTGGACTACCGCGGGGATCCGACCCTGCGCGAGATCCAGGTGGCCGAGACCCAGGAGATCCTCGCCGCCGACGGTCCCGGCGCGTCACGGATCCTGATGGGCGACCTCAATGCGCCGCCCGAGGCGCCCGAGCTCGGACCGCTGTGGTCAGATCTCACGGATGTGTGGGATGCGGCCGGCGCCGGTGAGGGTCTGACGTACCCGGCGGCCGCACCGACCAAGCGCATCGACTACGTGACGGTCTCCGCGGGGATCGAGGTGCTCGCAGCCCACGTGGCGCAGGACGACCTCGCGCTCGAGGCCTCGGACCACCGGCCCGTGGTCGCGGACCTCCTGGTGCCCCGAGGCGCCTGACGAGCACCCGGACGCAGAGCACCCCGCGCGTCCACCCCGGCTGAGGAGGCGGATGGAGGGGGCTATTCCGCCTCTTCACGCGGGCTACTAGCCGGTAACCATCATCAGTGGTGCGTGTGGTGCGTGTGGTGCGTGTGGTGCGTGTGGTGCGTGTGGTGCGTGGGTGCGTGGGATGCGAGGTGCGTGGGTGGGTGCGGGGTGGTGCGGTTCAGGCGGGGGAGGTCACCACTCCAGGATCTGCCAGCGCTTCTTCTTCGCCACCGCGTACAGCCCCAGGTCCGGGGCGATGGCGGTGGGGGTGCCGACCAGGGCGAGCCAGGCGGCGTCGGCGTGGGAGTCGCCGTAGCCGTAGGACTTCGCAAGGTCCGCTCCGTGGGAGTCGGCGTACTTGCGCAGCCAGTTCGCGCGGGCCTCGTCGACCAGCGGGGGAGTGGCGAGGTAGCCGGTCATGACCCCGGAGGCGTCCTCGTCCATATGGGTCGCGACGACCTCGTCGAACAGGTCCGCCAGCGGCTCCACCAGCAGGTCGAGGGCGCCGGAGACCAGCACGGTGCGGTGACCGGCGGCGCGGTGGCGCTCGATGAGCTCGAGAGCCTCGGGGCGGATCGAGGCGCGGATGCGACGGCCCGCCTCGCCCTGCATGAGGGTGCGCAGATCGTCACCGCGGTACCCCTTGTAGCGGCGGTTGACCAGGCGGATCAGTTCGGAGCGGTCGCGCTGCTCGGCGCGCAGGTAGCCGGGCACGGCGGCCAGCAGGCCCCCGATCTCGGCGGGCCAGGCACGGCGAGGGCGGGTCGCGCGGACCACGGAGAAGTACTGCTGGACGATGTTGGTCGCCAGCACGGTGCCGTCGAGGTCGAAGATGGCAAGGGAGCTCTCGTCGTGCTTGAGCTCCGGCGCGGGGCGCGAGGAACGCTTGTTCTGGGCGGACTTCGCCCGCGAGTAGGCCTTGGTCAGGTCGGTGACGGCCGGCAGGTGCTGCTGCTGGAAGTAGTCGGACCAGACGATCCCGGAGATGTCGAAGTCGTGGCCCTCGAGGAAATCGGCCGACAATTCCTCGCGCAGGGCACGCGTGTTGGCGTCGTCGAAGACCATCTCGGTCTTCGTGTACTGGCGGTACAGCTCGATGTACATGCGCAGGGTGGTCAGGCCCGAGGTCGCCTTGTGGAGGCCGGAGGTCCACTCGCGGGTGCGCTTGGTGGCGGGCAGGAACGCGACCGCTGCCGAGCCGGCCTTCGCGGCGAGCTCCTTGGCGCGGAACCGCTGCTCGACCATCTCGACGGCGGGGAAGGTCCACTCGGGGACCTCGATCGGGCGGCCCTTGTCGTCCTGCAGCGGGTGCTCCACGAAGTACTCGCGCACTGCGGTGAACATCTCGTGGAAGGGCAGCGGGTTCGAAGCGCCCGAGACCACCTGGAAGTAGGCGTCGTCGCCGCGACGGGAGACGTCCTGCGTGGCCAGGGCGACGATCACGTTGACGACGTGGTCGACCGGGATGATGTCGAGGATCGAATCCGCCAGGCCCGGGAACTCCGGCAGGGCGCCGCGGCCATACGCCATGATCAGCGGATCGGCGACCTTGTAGCCGTCGATCCAGCCCGGGAAGGGCTTGCGCACCGCGGATTCGATGATCGAGGGGCGCACGAAGGAGACGCGGTGGCCGGCGTCGGCCCACAGCTCCTCGGCGACCTGCTCGGCCATGGCCTTGGTGAAGGTGTAGATATCGGTCCAGCCCACGGACTGGGCGCGGGTGCGGCCGAAGTCGACCAGACGCTCGTCGACCCAGCTGCGGCGGGCCTCCTCGGAGGCGGCGGCCACGGCCTTGGGGCCCATGCGGCCGTCGCGCAGCTTCGCGCCGCGGATCTGGGAGCGCAGGGTCTCGGGCCGACGGGACTCGGCCTCGACCCGCGCCCGGGCGTCGAGCGCGGCCTGGTACTCGGCGCGCCAGTCGACGTCGGTCTGCAGCGAGCCCTCCTGGCGCAGACCCTTGGCGATGCCGCCCACGTACGCGGTCGAGACGTGGATGACGTGCGGATCCTGCCCCGAGGCGAGCAGCGCCTCGTACAGGTTCCGGGCGCCGCCGACGTTGGTGCGGAAGGCCTCGTCGATCGGCGGGTCGAAGGAGACGGAGGACGCCGAGTGGATGACCACATCGAAGGGGTCCTGGATCTCGGGCATGTCGGTCAGGTCACCCTCGAGAACGTCGACGCGAGCGTCGAAGGCCGCCTTCACCGTCTCTTTGCCCCCGTCGCCGATCGCGTCGGCCCAGGAGGAGAACACGGGCTTGCGCAGCAGCTGTTCGAGGCGCTTGCGCCCGCTGACGGAGCCCTTGGGGCGCACGACAGCGGTGACGCGGGTGCCCTCGGTGGTCTCCAGCAGGGAGCGCAGAACCGCCTGGCCCAGGAAGCCCGTGACACCGGTCAGCAGGATTCGTCGGTCCTCGGCTCGGAGCCCACCGGAGGTGGCGGGCTGGTCGGCGGGCGTGGTGCTGTTCGACATGGAATCCCTCTGTGGACGGGTACGGCAGGAGGTGGAAAGTGTGTGGCCCAGCTCGCGTTCGACGCGCCTGGGGGTCGCCTCACCAGGGGTCATCCCCGCGCTGGTCAGGGCGGCGCTAGTGTATCGTAGCCGCCATGCATAGGGCCCTGATCACTGGTGGCACCGCGGGCATCGGGGCCGCTTTCGCGAAGGCTTTCGCTGGTCGCGGAGCCTCCCTCGTCCTCGTCGCACGGGACGCCACCCGCCTCGATGACTACGCCGAGCAGCTGCGACGGGAGTACGGCGTCGCGGTCGAGACCCTCGTCGCCGATCTCGCCGACCGTGCCGCCCAGCAGCGCGTCGCGGACCGCCTCGAGACCTCCGTCGATCCCGTCGACGTGCTCGTGAACAACGCCGGCTTCTCGGTGAAGGCGAGCCTGCTCGAGAAGGATCTCACCGCGCACGACCTCGGCTTCGAGGTGATGATCCGCTCCGTCCTGAAGCTGGGCGGCGCCGCCGGTCGCGGCATGCGCGAGCGGGGCCGCGGCTGGATCATCAACGTCGGCTCCGTGAGCGCGCTGGTGACCCAGAACAACTACTCGGCCATCAAGGCCTGGGTGGGCAACTACTCCGAATCGCTCGGCGTGCAGCTCGACGGCACGGGCGTGCAGGTCACCGCACTCATGCCGGGCTGGGTGCGCACCGAGTTCCACAACCGCGCCGGCATCAAGGGATCCTCGATCCCGGGCGTGCTGTGGCTGGACGCCGACCGCCTGGTCGAGGACTGCCTGCGCGATGTGGCGCGCGGCAAACCGGTCTCCGTCCCCTCGAAGCGGTGGAAGGTGATCGCCGGTGTGCTGCGCACGACCCCGCGTGGGATCGTGGCCCGATTGAGCGCCGTGCTCAGTCATCGTCGCAGCCGGGAGAAGTGATCGCATGAGCCCGAAGAACTCCGCGCAGGAACCTGACGACCCCGTCGACTCTGCCGGCGCCGATTTCCCGGCGCGAGTCGACGGTGTGGCAGGATCCGCAGGCTCCGGCGCCTCCGAGGACTCCGGCGACGACGGCGAGCACGTCGGCCCCGACAGTCAGGCCAATGCTTCGCAGGAACCTGGGGCGAAGGGGCCCAGCGCCGGCCGTCGCTTCATGGAGTCGCTCTCCGCGCGATCGCGCGGCGAAGGCTGGGAGAAGCCCACTGGCGAGCTGGCCAAGTACCGCTCGGGCTGGCGGGCTGCGGCACGTTTCGTGCTGCAGCGCGTGCTCTTCCGCGCCTTCGTGAACTCCGTGGTCACTCCGGAAGTCAAGGCGCACCGCCGGGTCAAGAGCATTCGCGGGCCGTTCGTGCTGGTCGCGAACCACACCAGTCACGTCGATGGGCCGCTTCTGGCGATGAGCCTGCCGTGGAACCAGGGCCGATTCCTGTGCACGGGGGCTGCGACGGAATATTGGTTCGAGCAGGGGTGGCCCCGCCGAGCCTTCGTGCGCACCATGCTCAATGCTTTCCCGATCGACCGCGGCGGCAGCCGCAAGCACTCGGGCACCTCGCGCCGACTGCTGCGCTCCGGGGTCCCGATCCTGGTGTTCCCTGAGGGCGGCCGGCAGACGACGGGAAAGATGGCCGACTTCAGCCCGGGCGCCGCGGCGCTCGCGATCGGAGTCGGTGTGCCTGTCGTTCCGGCGGCGATCATCGGCGGCTACGAGGCGATGCCCAAGGGCCGCAACTGGCCGAAGAAGGGTCGCCCCCCTGTGCGCGTCGTCTTCGGCGAGCCGATCATCTCGGACGAGGGTGAATCCGCTGTCGACTTCTCCGGCCGGATCCGCGAACGCGTCAAAGACCTGTACCAACTGCACCACGATGAGGTCCTGGGCGCGGACGCCCGGGACGAGGAGGAGACCGCATGAGCGAACGGCTGAGCGCCCGCGAGGTCAAGCGGCACAAGTGGTGGGGGTGGGGCCTGGACGACGTCACCTTCCGCTACGACAACAAGCCCGCCTTCGCGCCGCTGGCGAAGAACAAGGTGGGCGTGGATCTGGCCGCGAAGGCGACGCCGATCGAGCCCGACCTCGCAGAGTTCGACGTGCCCGCGAGCCGGCTGCCCGGCGAGATCCGTGCGCAGCTCACCGGCGTGGTGGGCGAGCAGAACCTGCTCGATGACGACGAGTACCGCGTGGTGCACTCCTTCGGCCGTTCCCTGCCGGATCTCTTCCGTGTGCGCGCCGGTGACTTCGGCCGCCTGGTCGACGCCGTGGTCTACCCCGCCTCGGAGGAGGAGGTCGCGCAGCTCCTGCGGGTCGTCCTGGACCAGGACCTCGTGCTGATCCCCTACGGCGGCGGTTCCTGCATCTCCGGCTCCGTCACCCCGGATATCACCGAGCAGCGCCCGGTGCTCACCATGAACCTCGGCCGGATGCGCGAAGTCATCGAGATCGACGACACCGCGGGCCTGGCTCGCGTGGAGGCCGGCGTCTACGGCCCCGACCTCGAGGAGCAGCTGAACGCCCTGGGCTGGACCGTCGGCCATTTCCCGGATTCGTTCACGTACTCCACCCTCGGCGGTTGGGCGGCGACGCGGTCCTCGGGCATGCAGTCCGACAAGTACGGGGACATCGAGGACATCGTGCGCGGCATGCGCGTGGTCCACCCCGATGGCATCGCCGTCACCAAGGCGATCCCGGGCCGTGACTCCGGCCCGAGCGTGCACGAGATGATCCTGGGCAGCGAGGGACGGCTCGGTGTGATCACCGAGACGACCGTGCAGGTGCACCGCATCTCCCCGGTGCGCCAGGTCATCGCCTACATGTACCCCGATTGGGAGCACGGCATCCGCGGGATGCACGCGATCGCCCGCTCCACCGACGTCGCCCCCACCTTCACCCGGCTGTCCGACGGCCCCGAGACCGAGTTCAGCCTCGCGATGGTCAAGGAACCCAGCTCCACCAAGGGCAAGGTGGCCGCCAAGGTGCAGGACGGCCTGTTCGCCTACCTGCGCTCCCAGGGCTGGGACACGACGAACGAGATGTCGATCTCCTACGTCTGCTTCGAGGGGTCCAAGGAGTCGGTCGAGCAGCAGAAGTCGATCGTGAAGAAGATCGTCAAGAACGCCGGCGGCATCACCCTCGGCGCCGGGCCGGGAGCGATCTACGACCAGAAGAAGTTCGATACCCCGTATCTGCGCGACTTCCTGCTGAACTACCAGGTCTTCGGCGACGTGTGCGACACCGGGGCCACCTGGTCGAGCATCAACGAGGTCCACACGTCGGTGTACGACGCGTTCTACGCGGTGCAGGAGAAGCAGGATCTGCCCGGCTTCATGTTCTGCCACATGTCGCACAGCTACCACTCCGGCGCCTGCCTGTACTTCACCTTCGCCTTCCCGTACTCCTCCCATGAGCAGGCGCTGGAGCAGTACTTCGCGGCCAAGAACGCGGTGCAGCAGGCCTTCGTGGACCTCGGCTCGACCGTCTCCCACCACCACGCGGTGGGCACCGAGCACCAGCCCTGGATCACCGAGGACATCGGCGAGGTGGGCGTGCGCATGGTCAAGGGCCTGTTCGCCGACAACGACCCGGGCCGCAACCTCAACCCCGGGAAGGTCACCACGCCCTGACCAGGGTGATCCGACGATGAGCATCCGGGAGCGTCCTGCTCGGCGAGACAGCCCCGGATGCTCCCCAGCGAGCGGGAGCGGCGATGCATGACGTGTGGGTGCTGCGGCACGGAGAGTCCACGGCCAACGTGGACGGCGTGATCGTCTCGGCCCCCGGGCCGCGCGCCCTGACCAAGGTGGGACTCACCGCGCTGGGCCGGGACCAGGCGCAGGGCGCCGCGCGCTCGGCGCGCGAGCAGGGCCTCGGGGTCGACGCGGTGATCATCTCCAGCGATTTCGCGCGTGCCCGCCAGACCGCCGAGGAGTTCGCCGGCGGGATCGGGGCCGCGGCTCCACAGTTGGATCAGCGATTGCGGGAGCGCAGTTTCGGGATCCACGACGAAGGCCCCGCGAGCTCGTACGACCTGGTGTGGGCCGTGGACCGTGCGCGGGGTGCGCACCAGGACGAGGTCGAGGCGGTCGCCGCCGTCGCGACCCGGGTCGACCAGGTGCTGCGCGAGGCCGACCGGCTGACCAGCGGCGCGCCCGTCGTGCTGGTGGCCCACGGCGACGTCCTGCAGATCGCGCTCGCGCTCGGGGCCGGCGCGGACCCTCATGACCACCGCGACGTGCCGCACCTGGGCAACGCCGAGCTGCGGCGCATCGGCGGCGCCCGGCTCGCTGACGCGGCGCCCATCGTGGCCGACTCCGCGACCGAGGCAGCGGAGAAGCACGCGTGAGCCGGCGTCGCTCCGAGCAGGTGGTGTTCGTCGTGCGCGGTGATCAGGCCGCAGTGCGCACGATCCTCGAGGACTTCTTCGTGGGCCGGGGGTGGACAGCCCGGGTGCGCGCGGACGGGCGCCTCGAGTACGAGCGGGGAAGCCGTCGCCGCACGATCCTGCTCGGCGCCCTCGCGGGCCGACGGTTCTTCCTCACCGCCCAGATCGAGATCCGGGAGGGGGCCCGCACCACGGATATCCGCTACCGCTGGGGGGCCGACGTCGGCGCCGCGCTCGGGGGAACGCTGGGTCGTGACCGTGCGGCTCGCGAGCATGAGCAGACCGCCGCCGCCCTGGAGAAGCAGCTCGCGGACGCGGGCCGACTGGTGCAGGTGCGGCGGACGTGAGTCCCCGGTGGGCTTCCGTGCCATGAGCCTCAGACAGGCTGACAGGTTCCCTCGCCATTGAGGGAACCCGTCGACGACAGTAGCCCCGTACCGATGAGTAGCACGTCACATCCAGGTCACGGTTCGGGATGCACAGCTGGCGCGGCGCGAGCACGGGCGCAAGAGCGCAGGTCCGGCGAGTCCGGTGGCTTGTCGTCAGCCCACCATCGGCCCACCATCGACCCGCCCGTCGGCCCACGGGCCGAGGAGTCGCCCCGCAGAGCCCCGCCCGAATCCGTTGCGGCGCGTCGTGGACAGGACTCTTCCCTCGTGGGAATGCGCCCCTACGATGGACGAACCGCGCTGACGGGGTCGCCCTCAGTGCATCTGCCACACAACAAAGGACTGCAATGACACTGCGCATCGCCGTGTTCGGCGAGAACCGGCACGAGAAGGTCGATCCGAAGGTCCAGGAGATCTACCCCGAGGGCATGCACACGGTCATCGCCGATGGCCTGCGCGACGTGCTCGCGGCCGACGGCGTCGACGCCGAGGTGCGGATCGCCCTGCTCGACGACATCGAGGAGAGCCTCTCCGAGGAGGCCCTCGCCGAGACCGACGTGCTCACCTGGTGGGGCCACATGGCCCATGAGGACGTCCCCGACGAGGTCGTCGCCCGCGTGGTGCGCCGCGTCCACGAGGGCATGGGTCTGATCCCGCTGCACTCGGCGCACTACTCCAAGCCGTTCAAGGCGCTCATGGGCACCACCTGCTCCCTGCTGTGGCGCAACGAGGGCGAGGAGGAGCGGGTGTGGACCGTCAGCGGCTCCCATCCGATCGCCCGCGGTGTCCCGCACCCGATCGTCATCCCCGAGCAGGAGATGTACGGCGAGATGTTCGACATCCCCGCGCCCGACGAGCTCGTCTTCGTCTCCTCCTTCGCCGGCGGCGAGGTGTTCCGCTCCGGCGCCGCCTTCCGCCGCGGCAAGGGCAAGGTCTTCTACTTCAGCCCCGGTGACCAGGAGTACCCTGTCTACCGCCAGGTCGAGATCCAGCGCGTGCTGGCCAATGCCGTGGTGTGGGCGCGCCCCGAGGACCGCCCGGCCGCTCCGGTCAAGATCGCCAATGCGCCGCGCGACTGGTTCCGCGGAGACGACGCCGAGGGAGTCACGCGTGTCATCTGACGTCGACATCAACGCCGGTCACGGCACCGATACCGCTGCCGCTCCCACGCTGGCTCCGCACCTCACCGGATTCCCGAAGCTCCCCGCGGACCGCCCGGCCCGCGTGGTCGTGGTGGGCGCCGGGGGGATGGGCAGCTGGTGGGCGCGCGAGGTCGCCGCGAGCCCGGTCGCCGAGCTGGTGGGCGTCGCCGACCTCGTCGAGGGTGCCCCGCAGCGCGTCGTCGAGCAGGCCGGGGTCGCCGATCCGTCGGCCGTCGGCGTCGGGTCCGACGGGGTCGACCTGGCCGTCGAGCTCGGCGCGGACCTGCTCATCGACCCGACCGTGCCGGTCGCCCATCACCCGGTGACGGTGAAGGCGCTGCACGCCGGGATCCCGGTGCTGGGCGAGAAGCCGGTCACCGAGACGCTGCCCGAGGCCCTCAGCCTGGTCGCGCACACGGAACTGACCGGGGTGCCGTTCATGGTCTCCCAGTCCCGGCGCTTCTTCCGGCAGGTGCGCCAGCTGCGCAGCTTCGTCGCCGCCCACGGGCCGACGGTGCTGACCAGTGCCTTCTTCTCGCTGTACACGGAGATGGAGGGGTACCGGCGCACGCAGCTGCACCCGCTGCTGCGGGACATGGGCATCCACGCCTTCGACACCGCGCGCTACATCATGGACGCGGACCCGGTCGCGGTCACCGCCCGCGGCGCCCAGCCCGACTGGAGCGTGTACAGCCATGACGCGACGGTGACGGCGACGTTCGAGATGTCGGACGGGTCGCTGTTCGTCTACAACGGCACGTGGAACGCGCGCGGGCTGCCCACCTACTGGAACAGCGAGTGGCGGATCGGGGCCCAGCTGGGCTCGGCCACCTGGGACGGCAAGGGCGCTCCCGTGCTCGGCACGGACGACGAGGAGGCGACGAAGCACCTGCAGGCCGCGGTCGCGGCAGAGTCGGGCGAGGAGCCCGACCAGATCGCCGCCTCGCTGATCGAGTTCGTCAGTGCGTTGCGCGAGGGTCGTACCCCGATGTGCGAGGTGCACGAGAACCTGCTCAGCTTCGCCATGGTCGAGGCGGCCGTCGCCTCGGTCGACCGCGGGGTGCGCGTCGAGATCGATGAGCTGCTCGAGCAGGCCCGCGTCGATGCGATCGCGGCCGAGACCCATCCCGGGGCCCGCGATCTCATGCAGTCGTGGACCTCCGTGCGCGAGGTGCTCGCCGCCGCGCAGTAAGGGGTGCGCACGGGCCGTGAGGCCCTCCCGTCAGGCACCGGACCCGGCGCGTCGATCTACGGCGCGACCGGGTCCTGCTGTGTCGCGGAGCGCAGGTGGATCCCGGCCCGGTCGAGGTGGGGGAGATGCCGGTGCAGCTCCTCCTGGACCGCGCGCGCGATCGCCTCGCCCTCGCCCAGGCTGAGCGCGGGGTCGACGGTGAGGGAGAGCTCGGCCTCCAGGCGGTGCCCGAGCCAGCGGGCGCGCGCCTGTTGGACGGAGAGGACCCCGGGGACCGAGGCGGCAGCGCGCTCCACGGTGTCCAGCGTGCCGGGCTCGACGCCGTCCATCAGGCGCCGGATCACGGTGCGCATCGAGGCCAGGAGCACGAGGACGATGACCGCAGCGATCAGCAGGCCGATGAGGGGATCGATCCAGGGCAGGCCCACCCAGGCGCCGATCACGCCGATGACGACGGCGATCGAGGTCAGGGCGTCGGTGCGGGCGTGGTGGCCTTCGGCGACGAGCGCTGCGGAGCCGATGCGTCGGCCCGCGCGGATGCGGTAGATCGCCACCAGTTCGTTGCCGGCGGCGCCGATGAGCGCGGCCGCCAGCACCCAGCCCAGGTGCGTCATGTCGCGAGCGGTGGTCAATGCCCGCAGGGACTCCCAGATGATCAGGGCGGCCGAGGCGGCGATGACGGCGCCGATCAGCAGCCCCACCAGGTCCTCGGCCCGACGGAAGCCGTAGCTGAACCGCCGCGTGGGCGCGCGCCGCCCCAGGCGGAACGCGATGATCAGCGGGATCGTGGTGGCGAGATGGCCGAGGTTGTGCAGGGTGTCGGCCAGCAGCGCGACGGAGCCGCTGAGGGCGACGATGACGATCTGCAGCAGAGCGGTGGCCCCCATGCCGGCCAGGCTGATCCACGCGGCTCGGATCCCGATCGAGCTGGCCTCCTCGGCGGTGCGGATGGCCTCGCCGTGGTCATGGCTGTGCGGCGTGAGCGCATGGCGCACGCGGCCCCAGAAGCCGGTCTCACCGTGGTCGTGGTCGTGGTCGTGGTCGTGGTCGTGGTCGTGGTCGTGGTCGTGCGGTCGCTCGGGCGCGCGGGGGGAGACGTGGGGTTTCACCATTGCAATGTATCTGCATAGGCATGCAGATAGCAAGGTTCCCGTACAGTGCTGCCATGCATGACGAGCCCGCACGCCCGGTCCCCGACGACGAGCACGCCCAGATCGCGGCGAGCACCTTCCGGATGCTCTCGGACCCGACGCGCGTGAAGATCCTCTGGTCCCTGTTCCAGGAGGAGTCCAGCGTCAACGCGCTGGCCGAGGCCGTGGGGGCGACGCCGGCCGCCGTCAGCCAGCACCTGGCGAAACTGCGCCTGTCCGGCCTGGTCGAGAGCCGCAAGGAGGGCACCTTCGCCTTCTACCGGGCGGCCGACGAGCACGTGCGTCGCCTGCTGGCGGAGACCCTCTCGCACGCCGAGCACGTCACCGGCGTCGCGAAGGACCAGGATCCCCACAGCTACTGACGGGCGGGCTGGCGCGCACCGGCAGATCGGTGATCCTGGCCGGCGAGCCCTTCTGATCCGCACGCACGAAGAAGCCCCACAAAAAACCTGAGCCGCGTCACCGTTCGTAAACGATGACGCGACTCAGGACAAAAGTGCGCCCGGAGGTGTCTGGATTCAGGAGATCGTTGACAGGATCTTCCTGGGATTTTCTCCGAGATG
>NZ_JABUXV010000001.1 GCF_014897705.1 Brachybacterium sp. FME24
AAATAATGGCATCAACAAACAGACACGCTATTGAGATATCAAGCAACACGCGCACATCGTCATCTTCCCGCTCTAGCGGTGTGAGTCAGAGGCTCGGATGCGCCAGCCGGTCAACCCGGCCCACGACTTTCGTTCCGTCGTCGTCCTGGCGCGAGTCACTACTCTAGCAGTTCTTCGCGGCCCAGTCCAACTCCGCTTCCCGTGTCCTGCGTCTCGGTCAGATCGCGGTGCGATCGTCCCGGTGAGCTGGTCACGGCCGTTCTCTCGGTTGCCCTCGAGACCGGATCCTCAGCTCGTCCCCATCCGCTCCGTGCCGCTGCTCCCGGGGGAACCTCTCGGCCTTTCGCGTCTGCGTCCTCGCTGCTGACAAGAAAGAAGATTACGCGCCGAGGGCCGATGGGGCAAACCCGCGATTTCAGCCTCCGTTCACCTGTTCTGACCGCCATCACTGCAGGTCACTAAGCCTTTTCCCGAGTTGGGAAAGCGCTCGTTCACCCCGATGTGACCCACGTCTGAGAGGGGGGTCACGGGGAGTTGCGGCGGCGGCCTTCGCCATGGCACTCCTCGAGCCGCCTCCGCCCGCGGCATGTGCGTCCAGAGCACCGCCCTCAAGAGCCTGTTCGCTGGAGTGGTCTCGCTATCGAGGTGGAGGCACTGGGAGGTAGAGACCTTCCTGCGCCTCCCCCAGGATGCAGATCGCCCCGGCGCCTCCTGATCAGGAGATGCCGGGGCGACCGAGCGAGCTGGGCGATCAGCCGACCACGCGCACCATGGCGGCGTTCTTGCGACCGCGGCGCAGGAGGAGGTGCCGGCCAGGCAGCGCCTGGAGATCACCGATCTCCTGGGCGAGGTCGTCCGCGGTGAGCTTCTCGCCGTTCACCGACAGTCCTCCTTCGTCGGCGCCGCGACGGGCGGCGCCCTTGGACTGCACGATGCCACTGGCCACGAAAGCGTCCACCAGAGGCGTCGTCGGCGGCAGCTCTGCCCCAGGCAGCTCGCGGGCTATCGAGAGAACGGTCGGCTCCTCGAGCTCCCGCACGTCACCGCGGCCGAACAGCACGGCTGCCGTGGAGGTCGCCTGCGCGGTGGCTCGCGACCCGTGGACCAGCGTGGTCAGGTCATCAGCCAGGGTTCGCTGAGCCGTGCGCTGGTGGGAGGACTCCACGGTGGCGCGCTCGAGCTCGGCGATCTCCTCCTGCGAGCGGAACGTGAAGTACCTCAGGTAGTTCACGACGTCCGCGTCGGCCGCATTGAGCCAGAACTGGTGGAACGCATAGGGGCTGGTGAGCTCGGGATCGAGCCAGACGGCACCGCCTTCGCTCTTGCCGAACTTCGTGCCATCCGCCTTGGTGACCAGCGGTGTGGTCAGCGCGTGCGCGTCGTGTCCCTCGACCTTGTGGATCAGCTCGACGCCGGAGAGCAGATTCCCCCACTGATCGTTCCCCCCGTACTGGAGGCTCACCCCGTGCCGACGGTGCAGTTCGAGGAAGTCGATTCCCTGCAGCACCTGGTAGCTGAACTCCGTGTAGCTGATCCCCTCATCGCTCTGCAGGCGACGAGAGACGGTCTCCTTGCCGAGCATCGTGCCCATGCGGAAGTGCTTGCCCATGTCTCGCAGGAAGTCCAGGGCGCTCATCTGCCCGATCCAGTCGAGGTTGTTCACCATGGTCACGGCGAACTCCCCCTCCAGGTCGAGGAAGCGGGAGATCTGTCCCCGCAGGCTGTCCACCCAGGCACCGACGATCTCGGAGTCGTTCAGCACGCGCTCCCCGGACATCCGCGGGTCACCGATGAGACCGGTCGCGCCGCCCACCAGGGCGTAAGGATGGTGACCGGCCAGCTGCAGGCGCCGCATGGTCAGGATCTGGGTCAGGTGGCCGACATGGAGGGAAGCCGCCGTCGGGTCGAAGCCGCAATACAGGCTGACCGGTCCGTCCGCCAGAGCGTTGCCGAGCGCCTCGCGCCCGGTGGTCTGTACGACGAGTCCTCGCCAGGCGAGCTCGTCCAGGACGGAATGCATCGATCGGTTCCTCTCGGTGGGGCACTGGGTGCCGGATGGTTCGGTGCAGGGCGCCGACGCCGACGCCGGTTCGCGCGGTGCACCGCAGACGCGAGCGGGCGTCCAGCGCCATTGTCACAGATCGGCGCCCGCCCGGTCGGAGTGGGTCGCAGGTCGAGGACCGGCGGCCTTCAGCGAGCCCCGAGCCGGCCCCCGAGACGAGGAGATCGGTTCTTCGGTCCAGAAGCGCCCGAGTCGCGACAGGATCAACCCGCGTCGCGCTGGGCGTCACCTCTGGAATCAGGCGTGGCCGGTGACCTGTCCGGTCACCGGCCACTGCCAGGGCGCCTCATCCGTCGTCGTGGCTCATGAGCCGGCGCCGGATGGCGGCGCGTGCACGTTCACCGATCCCGGGTGAAGCCCCGCAGCGCGGTGATCGTCTCGGCGACCGCCTGCTCCTGCTCGGCCACTCGGACCGGAGCAGTCCCGCCCTTGGCATCGCGCGAGGCGATGGAGCCCTGGACGGTGAGCACCTCGCGCACGGAGGAATCGAGGTGCTCGGAGATCGCGGCGAGCTCTTCGTCGGTGAGGTCCCACAGCTCCTTGTCCTGGGACTCGGCGACCTTCACGCAGGAACCCGAGATCTCGTGGGCGCTGCGGAAGGGCACTCCGCGCCGCACCAGGTGATCGGCGATGT
Source organism: Brachybacterium sp. FME24 (assembly GCF_014897705.1). GTDB lineage: Bacteria > Actinomycetota > Actinomycetes > Actinomycetales > Dermabacteraceae > Brachybacterium. Next base: position 2,697 of record NZ_JABUXV010000001.1, read on the forward strand.
CGGTCGCGAGCGAGAAGCCCTGCGGCGCCAGCTCCGCCATCCGGTCGGTGTGGAACACGAGCGTGGCCATCATCCCGGTGAAGGCCGGCAGTACCAGCCCCAGGGAGTCGACCTGGTCGAAGACGGGCTCCTTGTCCTCCTGGAGATCACGGTTGTACGCGAGCGGAAGGGCTTTGAGCGTGGTCAATAGGCCCACCAGGTCGCCCACGATCCGCCCCGCCTTGCCACGGGCGAGCTCCGCGATGTCCGGGTTCTTCTTCTGCGGCATGATCGAGGAGCCCGTGGAGAAGGAGTCGTCCAGGGTGATGAACGAGAACTCCTTGGTGTTCCACAGGATCACCTCCTCCGCCAACCGCGACAGGTCGATGCCGATCATCGCGAGGGTGAAGGAGAACTCTGCGGTCAGGTCCCGTGAGGCGGTCCCGTCGATCGAGTTCCACACCGAGTCGGAGAAGCCGAGCTCAGCGGCGACGGCCTGCGGGTCCAGCCCGAGGCTCGACCCGGCGAGCGCCCCGGATCCGTACGGCGAGCTGTCCGCGCGACGATCCAGGTCACGCAGGCGCTCCACATCGCGGAGCAGCGGCCAGGCGTGGGCCAGCAGGTGATGGCTCAGCAGCAGCGGCTGGGCGTGCTGGAGATGGGTGCGCCCCGGCATCGCCGCCCCGTGCACCTCGAGCGCGCGGGCCTGCAGCACGTCGACGAGATCGAGCACCTGGTCGCCCACGACGCGCGCCTGATCTCGGATGAACAACCGGATCAGGGTGGCGATCTGGTCGTTGCGGGACCGCCCGGCCCGCAGCTTCCCCCCGAGGTCTCCCCCGGCCCGCTCGATGAGTCCGCGCTCGAGGGCTGTGTGCACGTCCTCGTCGTCGGGCCCGGCGACGAAATCACCGGAGGCGACGTCGGCGGCGAGCTGGTCGAGCGCCGCCTGCATCCCCGCCAGCTCGTCATCGGTCAGCAGCGAGGCGGCGTGCAGCACGTTCGCGTGCGCCTTCGAGCCCCGCAGGTCGTACTGGGCAAGTCGCCAGTCGAAATGCGTGGACACCGACAGTGCGGCCAGCGCGGCCGCCGGGCCGGTGCCGAAGCGACCGCCCCAGAGGGAGGCACGCTCCTGGGCGGCCGACGGATCCCCGGCAGGTGTCATGCCCTGCGAGCTCATGCGTCGTCCTGAGGAGAGGAGAGGTCCTCGCCATTGCCGAAGGCGACGTCGCGGGCCGCAGCCTGCTTCGCGGCCAGGCCGTAGATGTCGATGAAGCCGCGGGCGCTGCCCTGGTCGAAGGTGTCGCCCTCGTCGTAGGTGGCGAGGTTGAAGTCGTACAGGCCGGTCTCGGAGCGACGACCGGTCACGGTGGCGCGGCCGCCGTGGAGGGTCATGCGGATGTCGCCGTTCACATAGCGCTGGGTCTCGTCGATGAAAGCGTCCAGGGACTTCTTCAACGGGGAGAACCACTGCCCGTCGTAGACCATCTCGGTCCAGCGGTCGCCCACGGTGCGCTTGAAGCGGGCCTGCTCGCGCTCGAGGGTCACGCGCTCGAGCTCCTGGTGCGCGGTGATCAGGGCCATCGCGCCGGGTGCCTCGTAGACCTCGCGGGACTTGATGCCCACCAGACGGTCCTCGACGATGTCGATGCGGCCGATGCCCTGGGCGCCGGCGCGACGGTTCATCTCCTGGATGGCCTCCAGCGCCGAGACCTTGCGGCCGTCGATCGCGACGGGCACACCGCGCTCGAAGGAGATGACGACCTCGTCGGCGACCGGCGGGAAGGCCGGGTCGTCGGTGTAGCTGAAGATGTCCTTGGTGGGCTCGTTCCAGATGTCCTCGAGGAAGCCGGTCTCGATGGCGCGGCCCCACACGTTCTGGTCGATGGAGAACGGGTTGTGCTTGGTGGTCTCGATCGGCAGACCCTTGCGCTCGGCGTACTGGATCGCCTTGTCGCGGGTCAGCGCGAGGTCACGCACCGGGGCGATGCACTTGAGCTCGGGGGCGAGCGAGGTGATGGAGACCTCGAAGCGCACCTGGTCGTTGCCCTTGCCGGTGCAGCCGTGGGCGACCGTGGTGGCGCCGAACTTCTTGGCGGCCTTGACGAGGTGCTTGGTGATCACCGGGCGGGAGATCGCGGAGACGTTGGGGTAGGCGTCCATGTACAGCGAGTTCGCCTTGAGCGCCTGCATGCAGTACTCCTCGGCGAACTCGTCGCGGGCGTCGGCGACGTAGGCCTCGACGGCGCCGCAGTCCAGGGCGCGCTGGCGGATGACCTCGAGGTCCTCGCCGCCCTGGCCGACGTCCACCGCGCAGGCGATGACGTCGGCGCCGGTGGCGTCGTGGATCCAGCCGATGGCCACGGAGGTGTCGAGGCCGCCGGAGTAGGCGAGGACGATGCGTTCGGTCACGGGAATGCTCCTAGTCGAGTTCAATCGGATGTCGTGGTCGGCGCGGTGAGGCGGCGCCGGGGTCGTCGTCAGGGGGTCGAGTGCTGCGGGTCGGCGCGATGGCGGCGGGGCGGGGCCGGAGGGTCGGGGGTGTCCCGTCGGCCGTCGGCCAGGTCCAGCAGCCGGGCGGCGAGGCGGTCACCACCGGCCGGATCGCGGGCGACCAGCAGCACGGTGTCGTCGCCCGCGATCGTACCCAGGACGTCGGGCATGACCGACCTGTCCATGGCCGAGGCGAGATACTGCGCACCCCCCGGTGGGGTCCGGACGACGACGAGGTTCCCGCTGGCCTCCGCGGAGACCAGGAGCCCTTCGGCCAGTCGTGGCAGCCGCGCTTCGAGCAGCTCGTTCTCGGCCGGCGGGCCCGCGGGTCGGGATGTGCCGCCCTCGGGCGGGAGCCGATAGACCAGGCTGCCGGCGGAGCCGCGGACCTTCTCCGCCTGCAGCTCGACCAGATCGCGCGAGAGCGTAGCCTGCGTGACCTCGGTTCCCTCCCCGGTGAGCAGCTGCGCGAGCTGCGACTGCGAGGAGACCTCCTGGTGGGTGAGAAGCTGGACGATGCGCTGCTGGCGCGAGGTCTTGGTCTGCGCGAGGGCTCGTCGTTGCTCGCTCATCGTCGCTCTCCCAGGGGGCGGGCATGCCCAGCGGTGGCCTCGGTGTCCTCGTCGGGACGGGCGAGAAGCCAGGCGAGCAGCGCCTTCTGGGCATGCAGACGGTGCTCCGCCTCGTCCCAGACCACGGACTGCGGCCCTTCGAGCACCTCGGCGGAGATCTCCTTGCCCCGGTAGGCGGGCAGGCAGTGCAGGACGATGGCGTCCGGCAGGGCGTGCGCGAGCAGTGCGGTGTCCACCTGGAACGGCACGAACGGCCGCTCCCGCTCGGTGGCCTGGGACTCCTGTCCCATCGAGACCCAGGTGTCGGTGGCCACGGCGTCGGCCCCGGCGACGGCGGCGACCGGGTCGTCGGTCACGGTGATCGATCCGCCGGTCGTAGCCGCGATCGCCTCGGCCTTCGCCAGGATCTCCGGCGCCGGCGGATAGGCGGCAGGCGTCCCGATCCGCACGTGCAGGCCGGCGGTCGCGCCGCCCAGCAGGTAGGAATGCGCCATGTTGTTCGACCCGTCGCCGACGTACGCGAAGGTCTGTCCGGCCAGTGCGTCGACGCCACCGCGATGCAGCGCGATGGTGGCGAGATCGGCGAGGATCTGGCACGGGTGGAAGTCGTCCGTGAGCGCGTTGACCACCGGGACGCCGGAGAGCTCCGCCATCTCCTCGACGCGATCCTGCCCGTACGTGCGCCAGATGATCGCGCTGACCTGCCGGCCGAGCACCCGGGCGACGTCGGCGACCGATTCCCGGGTGCCGATCTGGGCGAGGTTGCCGTCGACCAGGAGCGGGTACCCGCCCATCTCGGCGATACCCGTCGTGAAGGAGACCTGGGTGCGCAGGGTGGGCTTGTCGAAGATGACGGCGACCGACTGCGGCCCCGCGAGCGGGGTGCGCACGTGGCGGTCCTCGCGGAACGCGGCGGTGAGCTCGAGGACCTCCTTCTGCTCGGCCGGGCTCAGGTCGTCGTCGCGCAGGAAGTGGCGGGGCATGTCAGTTCTCTCCTTCGGTGGCCGCGGCCGCGAGCAGCTCGGGCAGGGCTGCGGTGAACGTGTCGAGGTCCGCCTGGGTGATGATCAGCGGCGGGGCCAGGCGCAGGGTGGACTCGTCGGGCGCATTGAGGATGAATCCGGCCTCCAGGGCCGCCGCGGCGACCTGCTTGGCGATCGGCCGTGCGAGGCCGATGCCGAGCAGCAGTCCGGCGCCGCGCACCTCGGTGATCAGCGGGTTCCCGAGCGCGAGGAGGTCGCGGCTCAGCTGCGCCCCGACGGTGCGGACGTGCTCGAGGATGCCCTCTTCGAGGAGGGTGCCGATCACGGCGAGTCCGGTCGCGGCCGCCAGCGGGTTCCCGCCGAAGGTGGTGCCGTGCTGACCGGGCTGCAGCAGGTCGTGGACCCTCTGCCCGAAGGTGATGACGGCGCCGACGGGGAATCCGCCGCCGAGGCCCTTGGCCAGGGTCATGACGTCGGGCTGGAGATCTTCGATCCCCTGGTGGGCGAACCAGTTCCCGGTGCGTCCCATGCCCGTCTGGACCTCGTCGAGGACCAGCAGGGTGCCGTGCTCACGGGTGAGCCGGCGCAGAGCGCGGAGGTAGGTCGTGCTCAGCGGGCGCACGCCGGCCTCACCCTGGATGGGCTCGGCGAACACGGCGGCGACGTCCCCGGGGGCCAGGGCGGCCGCCAGCGCCTCCTCGTCGCCCGCGGGGAGGAACTCGACGCCGCCGGGCAGCGGCTCGAAGGGAGCTCGGTAGGCCTCCTTCGAGGTCAGCGCCAGAGCGCCCATGGTGCGGCCGTGGAAGGAGTTCGTCAGCGCCAGGATGCGCGGCCGGCCGGTGCGACGGGCGATCTTGAAGGCCGCCTCATTGGCCTCGGAACCGGAGTTCGCGAAGAACACGGCGGAACCGGCAGGCGCTGCGGCGAGGGTCAGCAGCTTCTCGGCGAGCTCGATCTGCGGTGCGGTCGCGAAGAAGTTCGAGACATGCCCGAGCGTCTCGGCCTGCTTGGTCAGTGCCGCCAGGATCGCGGGATGGGCGTGGCCCAGGGTGTTCACGGCGATGCCGGCCAGCAGGTCGAGGTACTCCCTGCCGTCGGTGTCCCACACCCGCACGCCCGCGCCGCGGGCCAGGATCCGCTGCGGGGTGCCGAACACCGGCAGCAGGGCTTCTCGGTACCGCGCCCCGAGATCGCCCGAGGGCTCCCCGGCCCCGGCGGAGTGCGTGCCGACGCTCGGGGCGGCCGCCGCCACGAGGGCGCCGCCGCCCATGGAGAGCCCCTGCGAGCTCTCCGTCGGCGTGGTCGGATCCTGCTCAGACATAGTCATCTCTCCTGACCATCGTGCCCACACCCTTGGTGGTGAAGACCTCCAACAGCACCGCGTGCTCGATCCGCCCGTCGATCATGGCGGCGGTGCGCACGCCGGAGTCGACCGCGCCCAGCAGCGCCTCGGCCTTCGGGATCATCCCGGAGGTGAGGGTGGGCAGCATCCTGCGGAGCTCGGAAGCCGTGATCTCGGGGATCAGGGAACCGCGATCGGGCCAGTCGCCATACAGCCCTTCGACGTCGGTGAGCACGACGAGCTTCTCGGCGTCCAGGCCTTCGGCCAGCGCGGCGGCGGCGAGATCGGCGTTGATGTTGAGCACCTCGCCGGTGGGCACGCCGTCGGCGCCGACCTCCGGGGCGATCGAGGAGATCACCGGGATGCGGCCGCTGTCCAGCAGGTCGCTGATCGCCTCGATGTTGACGCCGTTGACGGCACCGACGTGTCCGAGGTCGACGTCCTCGCCGTCGACCACGGTCCCGCGGCGGGTGGCGGTGAACAATCGGGCGTCTTCCCCGGACATGCCGAGGGCGAAGGGGCCGTGCTGGTTGATGAGTCCCACGAGCTGGCGACCCACCTGACCCACCAGGACCATGCGCACGACGTCCATGGTGTCGGAGTCGGTCACGCGCAGTCCGCCCTGGAAGGTGGAGTCGATGCCGACGCGGTCGAGCATCTCGTTGATCTGCGGCCCACCGCCGTGGACCACGACGACGTGGATGCCGGCCAGGCGCATGAAGACCATGTCGGCTGCGAAACCGCGGCGCAGCTCCTCGTCGATCATGGCGTTGCCGCCGTACTTGACCACGACGATCTTTCCCCGGAAGCGCTGCATCCACGGCATGGCCTCGATCAGGACCTCTGACTTCTCGCGCGCCTCGGTGCGCGCGGCGTCGAGCTGGGCGAGAGGGTTCTTGCCGACCAGGGGGCCGTCGGTGCTCGTGGCATCGTCGGGGTCCGGGCCCGAGGGAGATGCCGGGTCCGGTGCGGGGTCAGGGACGCTGTGCGACGGGTTCATGAGGAATATGCGCTGTTCTCTTCGACGTACTCGTGGGTGAGGTCGTTGGTCCAGATGTCTGCGGTGACGTCGCCCGCGCCGAGGTCGACCTCGATGAGGGTTTCGCGCGGGGTCATGTCGACCTCGGAACGGTCTCGGTGGGCACCGCCTGCGCGGCACACCTGGACCCCGTTGACATGGACCGACAGGTGCTGGACATCGAAGGGGGCACGCTGCTCGGGCACGCATCCGGCGGCGGCCACGATGCGACCCCAGTTCGGATCGTTCCCGAAGATCGCCGCCTTGACCAGGTTGGAGCGGGCGATCTCGCGGGCCACCGCGAGAGCTGCCTCCTCGGTCGTCGCCGAGTGGACGACGACGTGAACGTCATGGCTCGCGCCCTCGGCGTCGGCCACCAGCTGGCGGGCGAGATCGGCGCTCACCGCGCGCACGGCCTCGGTGAGCTCCTCGGTGCCGACGGTGATCCCGCTGGCGCCGGAGGCGAGCAGGATGACGGTGTCGTTGGTGGACATGCAGGCGTCGGAGTCGACCCGGTCGAAGGTGGTGCGGGTGGCTTCGCGCAGCGCCGCCTGCGCGGTCTCGGAATCGACGTCGGCGTCCGTGGTGAGCACCACGAGCATGGTCGCGAGCTGTGGGGCGAGCATGCCTGCGCCCTTGGCGATACCACCGACGACGGCCCCTGCGGCCGTGGTGACCTCGGCGGTCTTCGGCACCGAGTCCGTGGTCATGATCGCGCGTGAGGTGTCAGCGTCGACGTCGGCCCCGGCTCCGAGCCGTGCGGTGGCGGCAGTGACCCCGGACAGCAGAGGGTCCATCGGCAGGCGCTCACCGATCAGGCCCGTCGAGCAGACCAGCACGTCCTGCGCGGAGACATCGAGGACGTCGGCGAGGTGCTCAGCGGTGCGGTGGGTGTCGGCGAAGCCGTCGGGCCCGGTGCAGGCGTTGGCGCCGCCGGAGTTCAGCACCACGGCGCGGGAGCGGCCGTCCGCCACCGCCCGGCGCGACCACAGGACCGGGGCGGCCTGGACCCGGTTCGTGGTGAACACGGCGGCCGCGGTATCGCGGGGGCCATCGTTGACGATGAGTGCGAGGTCCAGGGCGCCGGTGGACTTGATACCGGCGGCGAGACCGGCGGCACGGAAGCCGAGGGGGCGGGTGATCGACACGGGGGTCTCCTCACGAAGTGGTCGGGTCAGAGGGGGCGCAGCGGCGGCACGTCCGGACTTTCGGGGCCGAGCACCGCCCAGCAGGGTCAGGGGGCGATCGCAGTGCGCGTGAGGCCGGTGGCCTCCGGCAGGCCGAGCGCGAGGTTCAGGGACTGGATCGCGGCGCCGGCGGTGCCCTTGACCAGGTTGTCGAGGGCGACGACCACGGTGGCCTGGCCGCTGTGGCGGTCCACCGCGGCGCCCAGGCGTGCGGTGTTCGCCCCGGTGACCTCGCCGGTCGACGGGAAGATGCCCTCCTCGAGCACGGCGATGAAGTGCTCGTCGGCGTAGTCGCCGCGCAGGGCCGCGAGCAGATCCGCCGTGGTGGTGTCGCCGGTGATCGGAGCGTTGATGACCGCGAGGATGCCGCGGCTCATGGGCACCAGCACCGGAGTGAAGGTGAGGCGCAGGCCGTCCTTGCCGGAGGCTCGGCGCAGGTTCTGCAGCACCTCGGGGACGTGCCGGTGACTGCCGCCGACGGCGTACGGCGAGGCCGAACCGGAGACTTCGCTGAACAGCAGATGCTGCTTGGGCGATCTGCCCGCCCCGGAGAGGCCGACCGGCAGCACGGCGCTGAGCTGCGAGCCGTCGACGAGGCCGGCGCGCACGAGAGGCGCCAGGGCGAGGGAGACCGCCGTGGCATTGCAGCCGGGGACCGCGATCTCGCGCGCTCCGACCAGCAGATCGCGCTGACGGGTGCCGTCGGCCAGGGGCAGCTCGGGCATGCCGTAGGCCCACGTGCCGGAGTGCTCGCTGCCGTAGTACTCGGCCCAGTCCTGCGCGCTGTCGAGACGGTGGTCGGCGCCCAGGTCGAGGACCAGCACATCGGGATCATCGGCGCGCAGGGCGGCGGCGATCTGCCCGGACTGCCCGTGAGGCAGAGCGAGGACCACGACGTCGTGACCGCGCAGCGTCTCGACCGTGGTCTCCTGCAGCACCGGGTCGTGGCCGAGGTCGATATGCGGTGCGACCTCGCTGAGACGCCTGCCGGCGCTCGAGTGCGCGGCCACGGTCGCGACCTCGACGTCGGGGTGCGCGGACAGCAGGCGCAGGGCCTCTCCCCCGGCGTACCCGGAGGCGCCGACCACGGCTGCGCGCAGGCGGCGGGCGGCGGCTCCCTGTGACGCGTGGGCGGGCGTGGGAGAGACGGATGCACCGGAGGCCGAAGTCATGCCGGAAGTATATACAGTTCATTGCATGATCAGCCAGCTGGTGGGGCGACGACTTCAGGCCCGCTCGAGCATGCGGTGCTTCAGAGCCTTGCTCCACTCGTAGTTCGTCTGCGAGATCGTGTCGTCCTTGAAGGCGACGCCGTCCCGATCGACGGCGTACGAGAAGACCCCTCCCTTGACGGCACCCTCGGGCTGCCAGTCGGCAAAGGCGACCGCACGCGATTCCTCGAACGGCTCGGACGTGTCGTTCCATTCGTTCCAGTTGTCGTTCTCCTCGTAGAACGAGAACCCGATGAGGTACTGCTCGGAGTCGATGTGCGGCGCGAAGGTATCCCACGTGCCGTGCAACGAGGAGACAGCACGCCCATAGGACTGCACGAGCACGAAGTCGAAGCACTCGGCCGTGGCCCGGAAAAGGGGCACGGTGCCGTCCCTGTTGGTGTCGTAGATGAAGAGTCGATCTGTGCCGCTCTGGGGCCCGATCAGTCGCGACAGCTCCTGGAAGACGCCCACTGCGCGAGCAGTCTCGGCTCCGTCGAGACTGCGCTCCATGTCGATGTCGAGTCCGTCGAGGCCGTGAGCGTCCACCAAGGTTTCGACGAGATGCTCGGCGTTGTCCCTATGCCCCTGCGGCGTGTCCGGAAAAGCGGGGTCGAGTACGGCGCGTATGTCAGTGGTCCGGACTGCGCGGGTGCCGCGGTCATGCAGCGTCGGAACATACTCGTCCCGCAGGATGCCCCAGAACGGACTGTCGTCCGGCGTGTAGTCCGGGAAGACGAAGACCAGGTCGATCTCCGGCGGGATCTCGCCGATCGAGTTCGGCCGCGACGGATCGACCGCCCTGTCGTGCCAGGTGCGGAAATAGGCGAACTCGAGCGGGGGCGCGAGCTCGCCGAGAGCCGTGGCCGCCGAAGCACCCGGAGACTGGGCATGACCGGGCATTTCACCGCGTTCGGCAACTCCGCGGCCTGCCCCGTCTCCTCGGGAATGTCCGGGAGGAGCAGCAATCGCCCACGGAGAGGCTCCGAGGACCGTTGTCGTGACGGCCCCCGCGAGCAGGGTCCGACGAGAGGTGGTGCGAGACATCGGTGTCCTTTCCTGGGACGGGAATCGTGACCCGTCGTCCTCACGGGCACCCACGAACGGGCAACCGCTTGATAAACCGGATCCGCTGCGTGAACGGCAGTCGGGTCACGAGTGGGTAACATCGTCCGGTGCGATCAAGTTAACCGCTAAAGTCGCCACGTACAACCAATCATCGACGATTGCTCGGACTCCGAGGGAGCGTCCCGTTCACGAGGCGGTGTTCATGACCGAGCCTGCGCCTATCGATGCCCTGGGGTCGGCGGCATCGACGCAGCGCCCAGCGGAAGCATCCGACGACGGGCCCACCTCGGGCCGCAGACGCCCGACTGCTCGGTCGAGTCGACTGGCGGGCCTGGTCTACCTCCGGCAGCGCCTGACGATGTACCTGATCGTCGCGTTCGCGAGCGTCCTGGTGAACTTCATCCTTCCGCGCTTCATGCCGGGCGATCCCGCTACGCAGATGATCCGCGACATCACCAACCGCACCGGCGCGCCGCCGTCGGGGTATCAGACCCGCATGATCAAGGCCCGGTACGGAGACCCGGAGCGCCCGGTGCTCCTGCAGTTCTGGGACTACATCTCGCGACTCGTCCAAGGTGATCTCGGACAGTCCTCGCAGTACTACCCGATCCCTGTCACCGAGCTCATCGGTCGTGCCCTGCCCTGGACGCTGTATCTCGCCATCGTCTCCACGATTCTGGGGTGGATGATCGGCACCTACCTCGGCGCCCGCCTCGGGTGGAGGCCCGGCCGACGCCTCGACGCGATCCTGACCCCCGTCTCGATGTTCTTCAGCTCGATCCCTGCGTTCTGGCTGGGCCTGCTGATCGTCTGGTACCTCGCCTACAGCAACGGGTGGTTCCCCAACCAGGGCGCGTACAACAACTCGCTGGAGATCGACTTCTCCGACCCGGACTTCTACCTCTCCGCGCTCTACCACGGGGCGCTTCCACTGGTCACGCTGATCATCGTCGGGTTCGCCCGGTGGCTGTTCTCCATGCGCAACATGATGATCACGACCGTCAACGAGGACTACGTCCAGCTCGCCCGCGCCAAGGGACTCCCCGAGAACCGGATCCGCAATCGCTACGCCGCGCGGAACGCCCTGCTCCCGAACTTCACGGGCCTCGCCCAGAGCATGGGCGGTGCGCTCACCGCAGTGATCCTCGCCGAGACCGTGTTCATCTACCCCGGCATCGGATCGCTCCTGACCGGCGCCCAGGCCGCCCGCGACTACCCCGTGATGCAGGGAGTGATGCTCATGGTCATCTTCGCCTCGCTGCTGTTCAACTTCATCGCCGACTCCGTGTACGTCCTCCTGGATCCGCGCACCCGGGAGGTGACGTGACGTGCTGACGCGATTCCTCCTCATCGGCAAAGTGCAGATCGGCCTCGCGATCATCGGTCTGTTCACCCTCACGGCGATTCTCGGACCATGGTTCAGCCGGAACGTGCTCGAGATGACCCCGCAGCAGGTCGACTACCTGCACCTCAACGGCGGTCCTCCGGATTCCACGCACTGGTTGGGTACGACCAGCCAGGGGCAGGACGTCCTGTCGTGGATGCTCTACGGCACCCGCACCTCCATGCTCGTCGGCTTCGCATCCGCCGTGATCGGCACCTTCCTCACCATCGTCATCGGGGCGTGGGCGGGGTTCGCCGGCGGTCTCATCGACCGATTCCTCAACGGCACGATCCTGGTATTCGGGAACTTCCCGACGTTCGCGCTGCTCTTCATCGTCGCGGCCGCGTTCCAGAACGCGAACTGGGTCCTGGTCTCGATCGTCATCGGCGGCATCGAGTGGGCCGGCGGCGCTCGTCAGATCCGAGCTCAGACGATGAGCCTGCGAGGGCGAGATTTCACGACCGCGCTCCGAACCGTCGGCGAGTCCCGCGCCCGGATCATCCTGGTCGAGGTCATGCCCCACCTGCTCGGCGTCATCTCCCCCATGTTCCTCGGCCTCATCGCCGCCGGTGTGAACCAGCAGGCCGCACTGGCCTTCTTGGGGATCGGCAACCCCTCGGAGCCCTCGTGGGGCCTGATGATCAACTGGGCCATGACGCAGAACGCGCTGTTCCGCGGCCTGTGGTGGTGGTTCATACCCCCGGGCCTCGCGCTGTGCCTCATCGGCTTCGCGACCACGATGGTCAATTTCGGTCTCGACGAGATCACGAACCCCACGTTGTCCAGCAAGCGGATGAAGCTCATGCGCATCTTCCTCCGGGACAAGGCACGACCAGCGTCACCGACGCGTCAGAAGGAGATGGCTACGCGATGACCCTCACCACCGTCCCGAAGAACCTCGAGACCGAATCCGAGATCATCGAACGACTCGAGAACTCCTCGACGCTGCTCGACGTGCGCGGCCTCTGCGTCGACTACGTCACCGAAGCCGGGAACATCCGCGCCTGCGACGACATCAACCTCACCCTCAAGCGGGGAGAGATCCTCGGCGTCGCCGGGGAATCGGCCAGCGGAAAGTCCACCCTGCTCAACGCGCTGGGCCGGTTGCAGCGGATGCCCGCGGCCACGAGCGCCGGGGAGATCCGGTTCCATCCGACCGATGGCACGGAGTCCCTCGACCTCGCCGCCCTCACCGAGGACGAGCTGAGGCCATACCGGTGGACGAAGATCTCCGTCGTCATGCAGTCGGCGATGGCGAGCCTGAACCCGGTGATCCGGCTCGGTGAGCAGTTCACCGACGTCATCCGCACACATGACCCACGGCTCACGCAGGAGCAGGCTCGAGATCAGGCGGCAGATCTGCTGACCATGGTCGGTATCAGCGCAGACCGCCTGACCGCGTTCCCGTTCCAGCTCTCCGGTGGTATGCAGCAACGGGCATTGATCGCCCTGTCGCTCGCCTGCGATCCGGACCTCGTCCTCATGGATGAGCCGACGACGGCAGTCGATGTCGTGATGCAGAGGCAGATCCTGGACCAGGTTCTCGCTGCGCAGGAACGGCTCGGCTTCGCCGTCGTGTTCGTGACCCATGACCTCTCGCTGCTCCTGGAGATCTCCGACCGCATCGCGATCATGTACGGCGGCAAGATCGTCGAGATCGGGACAGCGGCGAGGCTGCACGACAGCGCGAAGCACCCGTACACCCGCGCCCTGCGTCGGGCCTTTCCGCCCCTGTCCGAGCCGGTGCGTCGACTGTCCGGTATCTCAGGTTCCCCGCCTGATCTTCTGGACCTGCCCCCCGGATGCGCTTTTGCTCCGCGCTGTGAATCAGCCATGGCGATCTGCCACCAGCGCGTCCCCGAGCTCCGCGACGTCCCCGACGGCCGCAGTGCGTGCTTCCTCAGCAACGGCGAGCTCAGCGAATCCGAACTGACGCAACAGCTGCCCGCGACTTCGAACCCTGGCCCCAGCTCTCGCCCTGCGGAAGGAGGCGATCACCAGTGACCAGACCCGAACCCAGAGTTTCCGCGGGGACTGTTCCAGCGCAGGACGCTGATGGCAGGCTCGCGCTCGCGCCCGACCATGGAGAAGACGCCGTCCCGGTCCTGGAGGCCCGCGACGTCCACGTGCATTTCTCCGGCACGGACAGCGCCGGCCGGCCGGTGACGATCCGCGCGCTCGACGGAGTCGATCTCAAGCTCTTCCCCGGTCAGATCAGTGCCCTCGTCGGCGAGTCCGGTTCGGGGAAGACCACCATCGCGCGACTCTTCGCGCTGATCCACAAGCCCACTCACGGCGAGATCATGCATGACGGGAAGCCCATACGCGTACGAGGAGGCCGCGCCGAGCGTGCGTACTACCGCAAGGTGCAGTTGATCTACCAGGACCCCTTCGCCTCCCTGAACGGACTGAAGAAGGTCCGCACCATCGTCTCCCGAGTGGTGAAGATCCACTTCCCCCGACTGGGCCGGGTCAAGAACCGGGAGCGGACCGCGGAGCTGCTCGAGAAGGCGAATATGACGCCCTCGGCGCGCTACCTCGACCGCTACCCCACGGATCTGTCGGGTGGGCAGCGCCAGCGGATCGCGATCGCCCGCGCTCTCGCCGTCGATCCGGACGTGCTGCTGGCGGACGAACCGACCTCGATGCTCGATGCGTCGATTCGACTGGATGTCCTGAACCTGCTGGGCGACCTCCGCGAGTCCGAGAACATCGCGGTCCTGTACATCACCCACGACATCGCGAGCGCCCGGTATCTCTCCGACCAGATCCATGTCATGTACGGCGGGAAGATCATCGAGTCCGGGCCGACGGAGAGCATCATCTCCGCTCCCCTGCATCCGTACACGAAGCTCCTGCTCGGCGCAGCTCCCGACCCCGCACGGTTCAAGGGCTCCGGCACACCGACCCATGAGCCGATCACGGACTCCCGGCCCGTCGACAACTCCTCGGACATCCCAGGGTGCCGATTCGCGGACAGGTGCCCCGTGGCCATGCCGAAGTGCACCTCCGAAGCCCTCCCCCTGTTCCGCAGCACCCAGGATGCCCACACGGTGCAGTGCTGGCAGGCGGAGAACGCCGCTGAGTATGAGCGGCAGTCGTGACACCGATCCCGGAATCACACGGACACTGCAATGAAGGAGTAGCTCCATGACACACCGAATGTCCACCACCACGTTCACTCGTCGCTCTCTGCTCGGCCTGGGCGCTGCCGCACTCACCGCCACCTCCCTGGCCGCATGCGGCAGCGGAACAGGGAGCTCCGAGAGCGGTGCCTCGGACACCGGCGGCTCGGGCGCGCGATCCAGCGAAGGAACGATCGACAACGACGGCATCCTGCGCATCGGCGCCCTCGTCGCGACCTCGAACGTCTTCCCGGAGAACTTCAACGTCTTCGGCGGCGGCGAATCCGCCCCGGGCAACGCCCTGTTCTGGGAGACCCTCTTCCGGATCTCCTCGACCGACGGCTCAGCGCTGGTCCCCAACCTCGGCGAGGATGTCGAGTACACGGAAGGGGGCAAAGTTGCCACCTACACTCTGCGCGATGACGTGACCTGGAACGATGGCGAGAAGTTCACCTCGAAGGATGTCGCCTTCACCTACGGCTTCATCTACGAGGAGCCCGGAACCGAGCCCGACGCGGAAGGGAACCTGCCGTGGCTCGCCAAGGCCATCGAGACGCCCGACGAGCAGACCGTCGTCGTCACCTACAACGAGCCGCAGTACACACAGGACCTCCCCTTGTCGCTGTACTACCCGATCTACCCCGAGCACATCTACAAGGATCTCGACCGCCAGAACTACCTGGACAAGGACCCCGTGGGCACCGGCCCCGGCCGCCTGAAGAACTTCTCCGGACAGCAGATCGAGATCGAGATCCGCGACGACTACTGGGGTGAGGTGAGCCCGGATCTCGCAGAGGTGCACATCGTGCCCTCCGGCACCGCAGGCAATATCGAATCGCAGATCACCCAGGGTGAGGTCGACTGGTCCCAGGGCGGCGCCCCGGGCGTCGTCACCAACTTCGTGACCATGGAGGACCACAACGGGTACTACTACTACCCGGATGGTTCGACCCGGGGGATCATCATGGCAACGCACAAGGGACCCACGCAGGACCCGGCAGTACGTCGCGCGCTGCGCGCAGGCGCGGACATGGGGATCGTCGCCGAAGCGGCCGGGATCGCCTACACAGTCCCCTCGGTGAGCGGTCTCGATACCGGTATCTATGCGTCCATGCTGAAGGACGAGTACAAGAGCCCGATGACCCCGGATGTCGAAGCAGCCAAGAAGGAGCTCGCAGATGCCGGGTGGACCGTCAATGAGCAGGGGCATCTCGAGAAGGACGGACAGGAGTACCCCCTCAAGCTCGCCATCCAGAACGACAATCCCGCCGAGATGACGACGATGCCGATCGTGGTCGACCAGTGGTCCACGAATCTCGGACTGACCATCGAGTTCACGCCGCTCCCGCCCGACGTCTTCGGACCGGCGCAGGCCAAGGGTGACTACGAGCTGTCCCTGTGGACGACCAATGCTGCAGGCGGCGCGTTCCAGGCGTTCACCATGTACATGCATTCGAAGATCTACGAGATCGGCGACGAAGTCGCCGACGGCAACTATGGTCGCTGGCAGATGCCGGACGCCGCGCAGGAAGCGATCATGGCGATCACCCAGACCCCGCCGGACCAGGTCGATGCGATCATCGAGCATTGCCAGGTGCTGCAGCAGGCTGTCGCTGAGGACGCCCCGTACATCCCGGTGCAGTCCAACGGCGCAGGTGGCATGTTCTCGACGAAGAAATGGTCCGGCCTCGAGGAGGCGTCGGAGATCGACTACTTCCCGCGCGTCGACGGCTACAACAACGTGGTCCAGACGATCGCGCAGTTCACGCCCTCGACGTGAGGATGACGTGCGGGGCCACCCTGAGGTGGCCCCGCACTGATCCGTACCAGGTCAGCTGATGTGAGCCGGGCTGCCGTAGAGGGGCTCGGTGAAAGCGGACACCAGCTCGGACTGGTCCCCCTCCTGCAGCTGGTAGGTCACGAACGCACCGCAGCCCTCGGCCACCGTCCGTTCCGCCAGCTCCCGCACGTGGTCCGGCGTGGCCCCTCCTCCGGGGCCGAGGTCGACGGCCGCCGCACCGTACTGCGATCGCGGGAGACCCGGGACGTCGAAATCACGGAAACTTCCGTAGTAGGGGTTCCACGCGTAATCGACCATGTCTCCCACTCGCTTCCCGTCGTACTCCTGGTTCTCGGCGGAAGGGCCGATCACGTAGAAGGTGATCAGCGCGTTCGGGAGTCGCTGGCGCAACGACTGCACGAAGTACACGAAGGAGAACGCATTGGGCTGACCGGTGCCGTTGGCTCCGTACTCCACCCATTCGTCATCGAGGTCCACGCCATCGAGTCCGTAGCGACGCACGACCTTCGTCACCTGCTGGGCGAATTGATCTGCCGCGCGCTTGTCGGGGAAGTTGGCGAAGCCCGCCCCCTGATGATTCCCGAGCACAGAGAGCACCACCTTGATACCCATCTGCTGGAGCGGGCGGACATAGGTGTCGACGTTGTCCAGGACGTGCTGGACGTTCTCGTTGAGATGCAGGTACGCCTGCTCGCCGTCGTAGTTGATGTTCGCCGCGAAGATCACGGCGATGTCGAAGCCCGGGCCGCCGTCATCGAGCACGTAGTGGCCGACATTCAGGAGTGAATTGTCGTTGACTTCGATGTAGGCGACAGAGGCGATCCGGTCGCCCCGTCGCGTCGGATCCGCGGCGGCGGGCCCGGCGAGCACGCCCGCCCCGAGCCCTCCGGCAGCCAGGCCCCCGACACCTGTGAACAGTGTCCTGCGATTGATGAGTGTCATGCAGTGTCCTCCAGTACGGATCACGTCCGGGTGCTCCGGACGATCGGAGCAACGCTGCCCCGACCCTTCAGACCTTAGTTACTTAACCGCATTAGTGCCAGGGGTTGGCGTCGGTGAGGTGACGATGCAGGGCGGTCAACCCGAGCTCCGCCACACGACCGAGCAGGCCGATCACCCCCGTGGACCGTGAAGGACTTCCGAGCGGCGTCGAGGCTGAGGTCGATGTAGCGGCCGGAAGCGAGCCCGCTGTCGCGCGGCGATCCCACGTCCTGAGTCCCCACCGTCATCGGTGTCAGCTGCGTGGAGCGCGCAGGAAGGGGATCACCGGCAGGCGGACCTGCTTCCCCTGGGAGCACTTCACGGTGCCGACGATGGCGTAGATGAGCTGGAGGACACCGATGACGAGATACAGCCCCAGGACGGAGAAGACCACGACCTCCATCACGGGATGGAACATCATCCCGCCGGTCGGCGACGGGGCGCCGGTGAGGTACGCGATCGTCATGCTGACCGCCAGCAGCACCGGCCAGCACAGTTGGGTGAGCCCCCAGTTCGCGGCACGCACGCCGTTGACTGCGGCGAGGCCGCCGTGCTGGCGCTGGGCCAGCCCCACGATGAGCTGCACGATGCCGGCCACCAGCAGCCCGAGGAACGGCACCGGGATGTAGGCGAGAAAGCCCAGCGCCCAGGCCACGGTCCCGCGTTTCTCCGGCACGACCGGCGCCGGGCCCGGGACATCCGACGGTGCTGTGCTCACGCCCGCAGCACTCCCCCGACGGCGGTCTCGACCGCGGCGATGCAGCGTGCGCGGGCCGCGCCGATCTGCTCGGAGGTCAGCGTGGCCTCGGTCGAGCGCAGACGCACCGAGAAGGCCAGCGACTTCTTGCCCTCGCCGATCTGCTCACCGGTGAAGACGTCGAACAGATGCACGTCCTCGGCGAGGTCGCCGATGCCCACCACGATCGCGGCCTCGACGGCGCTCGCGGGCACGGACTCCTCGACCACGAAGGCGAAGTCCTCCTTGGCCAGCGGGTAGGTCGACACCGGGACGGCGGGCACGACGCTCGGGGCCGAGGCGATGAGGGCCTCGAGGTCGAGCTCGAGAGCGCTGGTGCGTGCCGGCAGGGCGAAGTCCTTGACGACCGCGGGGTGCAGCTCCCCGGCGTACCCGATGATCGCGCTGGTCCCGTCAGCGCTGGTGCTGCGCAGTTCACCGGCGCGGCCCGGATGGAAGGGGGCGCGCTCGGTCCGGCGCACCTCGAGGGTGGAGCCGACGGCTGCCGCGACCCGTCGGGCCAGGTCGAAGACGTCGGCCCATCCCCAGGGAGCGGGCTCGCCCTGCCAGGAGTCCGGGCCGGAGGGGCCGCCGACGACCGCGGCGAGCACTCGGGTCTGGATGGGCAGAGCAGCCAGGACTTCCTCGAGCTCGGCGTCGGTGGGCCGGCCTGCGGCCGACGGGATCGGAGAGCGGACGTCGGCTCCCCGGGAAAGGGAGGTGGCGCCGAGCTGGAAGATCGCCACCGACTCCTCGCCACGACCAAGATTGCGGCGCGCGACCGGCAGCAGGGACTGCAGCAGCTCGGTGCGCATCAGCGGTTCATCGTCGGCCAGCGGATTCAGCAGACGCACGGCGCCACGGCGCGCGTCGTCGGCCGAGTAGCGCAGCCGGTCGAAGATGCCCTCCCCGACGAACGGGGAGGAGGCGACCTCGGTGAGGCCCGCCTCGGCGAGCGCACGGTTCGCCGATCTCCGGGCGCGCTGGGCGACGGTGAGGCCACGTCCGCCGGGAGCGGTGGGCAGCACAGAGGGGATCGTGTCGTAACCCACCAGTCGGGCGATCTCCTCGACCAGGTCCTCACGGATGGTGAGGTCCGGGCGCCAGCTCGGCGGGGTGACCTCGAGCGTGTCGTCCGAACCGGTCCGGACGGTGCACCCGATCATCTCGAGGCTTCCACGCACCTGCTCGGGGGTGTAAGCGATACCGACCACCCGCTCGGCGTCTCCGAGGGGGAAGGTGACCGGGGCGGGCTCGGTGACCTCCCCCTCGTCGGTGACGCGGGAATCGATCTCGCCCCCGCCGAACCGGGCGATCAGTTCTGCTGCGCGGCGAGCGGCCACCAGCGGGAGATGCGGGTCCACGCCGCGCTCGAAGCGCTTGGACGCCTCCGACGGCAGCCGGTGGCGGCGCGCGGAGCGGGCCACGGTGATCGGCTGGAAGGTGGCGGCCTCGAGCACGATGCTCGTGGTGGTCTCGGAGACTTCGGTGGATTCCCCGCCCATCACGCCGGCGACGCCGAGCACGCGCGCACCGTCGCCGCCGTCGCTGTCGGTGATCAGCAGGTCTTCTACGTCGAGCGTGCGCGTGACGTCGTCGAGGGTGGTGAGCTTCTCGCCAGAGCGGGCGCGACGCACCACGATCGGTGCGACGACCTTCTGCGCGTCGTAGGCGTGCAGGGGCTGACCGAGGTCGAGCATGACGTAGTTGGTGACGTCTACGATCAAGGAGATCGGGCGCATCCCGGCCTGGGTGAGGCGGCGGGCCATCCAGCGCGGGGTCTGCGCGGTCGGGTCCACGCCATGCACCTCGAGGGCGACGAAGCGGGTGCAGCCCGCACCGCCACGGATCGGGGCATCGTCGCGCAGCTGCACGCCGATGCCGGCGCCGCTCGCGGAGGGCGTCTGCACGGTGGTGACCGGATCGGTGTAGGCGGCGCCGGTGGCGTGGGAGTACTCACGGGCGACTCCGCGCATCGAGAAGCAGTAGCCGCGGTCCGGGGTCACATTGATCTCGACGACCTCGTCGGCGAGCCCGAGCAGGGCGATCGCGTCGTCCCCGGGCTCGGCGCTCAGGCCCTCCGCGTGACCGCGACCGAGCACGATGATGCCGTCCTCGCCCGTGGGATCCGGGCCCAGGTCCAGTTCGTCGCCCGAGCAGATCATGCCGTCCGAGGTGTGCCCGTAGGTCTTGCGGGCGGCGATCGCGAAGTCGCCGGGCAGCACGGTGCCGGGCAGCGACACCACCACCAGATCGCCTGCGACGAAGTTGTGCGCGCCGCAGATGATCCCGCGGCTGGGGCGTTCCGTCCCCGGCTGGGGATCCTTGGGGTTGTCGGCGTCCTCGTTGTGCTCCGGGCCGACGTCCACGCGCACCCAGTTGATCGTCTTGCCGTTCTTCTGCGGCTCCTTGACGAGCTCCAGGACGCGGCCGACGACCAGCGGGCCGGTCACCTGCGCACCGTGGATCGACTCCTCCTCGAGGCCCACCCTCGCAAGGTCCGTCGCCACCTGCAGCGCCGAGGACCCCTCGGGCAGGGTCACGTGCTCGGCGAGCCAGGTCAGGGGAATGCGGGGCATCTCAGATCTCCGTACCGTAGTGCTGGGAGAAGCGGACGTCGCCCTCCACCATGTCGCGCATGTCCGAGACTCCGTTGCGGAGCATCAGGAGGCGCTCGATTCCGAGTCCGAAGGCGAAGCCCTGGTACTCCTCGGGGTCCACCCCTGCGGCACGCAGCACGCTGGGATGGACCATGCCGCAGCCGCCCATCTCGATCCAGCCGGTCCCGCCGCACACGCGGCAGTTCGGGTCCGCATCATGCTCGACGCCCAGGCGGGCGTCACAGTTGAAGCAGCGGAAGTCCATCTCCGCGCTGGGCTCGGTGAAGGGGAAGTGGTTGGGCCGCAGGCGCGTGATCGGCTGACCGCCGAAGAGGTGCGCCGCGAAGGCGTCCAGGGTGCCGACGAGGTTCGCCATGGTCAGGTCCTTGTCGATCGCGAGACCCTCGACCTGGTGGAACATCGGCGAATGCGTCGCATCGATCTCGTCCGCTCGGTACACGGTGCCCGGGCAGGCGATGTAGAGGGGCGCGCCCCGCTCGATCATCGCGCGGATCTGCACCGGTGAGGTCTGGGTCCGCAGGAGCATCCCGGAGTTCTCCGGAGCCACGTACAAGGTGTCCTGCAGGGATCGCGAGGGGTGCTCGGCATCTGCGTTCAGCGCATCGAAGTTCAACCACGCCGACTCGATCTCGGGCCCTTCGGCGATCTCCCACCCGATGCCGACGAAGAAGTCGTTGATGCGGTCCTGCAGGGTGGTCAGCGGATGCGTGGCACCACGGGAACGCAGGTCAGTGGGGAGGGTGACATCGACCGTCTCCGCCGCAAGCGCAGCCTCCTCCTCGGCGGCGGCGAGCTCGTTCTGGCGCGCGGCCAGCTCCTTCTGCACCCGGCCCTTGCCCTGCCCGATCAGCTTGCCGGCAGCGGCCTTCTGATCCTTGGGCAGATCCTTGATGGCGCGGTTCGCGGCGGTGAGCACGCTGTGGTCGCCGACGTGCTCGATGCGCACCTGCTTCAGGGCGGCGGTGTCGGGGGCAGCGGCGATCGCTGCGAGCGCGGCATCGATCGCGACGGTGATCGTCGCGTCGTCGATGACCGGCATGTCGGGGGTCGAGGATGACTCGGACACGGGTATCGCTTTCGTCCAGGGGCAGGAGGGCGTGGGCGCCGGAGCGCTGTCACCGCCGGCCATTCTATGAGTCGATGCATGGGGAGTTCTCCCCGGTGCGTGCTCCCCATTCCGTCGGGTGCCCGATCTCTCTAGAGTTGACACTACCGAGGAGCAGTCTCCCTCGACGGCACCGACTCGGGCCACACGGTCCCGGGGCTCCGGGACGCGTCACCAGGTCCCGGAGCTGCGGCGCCCGGTCGGTGCGAGCGATCAGCGCCCGTACCGGAATGCAGAACGACGATGGGGGATATCGGGCGTGACCTTTTATGGAGCAGATACGCAGACGCTGCGGCAGCACGCCGAGGGAACGCGCCGTGCTGCGCAGGATCTCGGCATCCACGGGCGGCAGATCCTCCAGGTGACCGCCTCGGTCTCCTGGGAAGGAGAGGACGCCGCTGGCTTCCGTGACCGCTGCGCCGCCGTGACCCGGCAGGTCGAGGAGACGGCGTCCCGGCTCTCCGCGTTCGGCCTGCTGCTTCAGCAGCAGGCTGACGAACAGGATCAGGCTTCGAGCACCTCGGGGGACGTCGGATCGCTGCTGGGGCTGCTGCGCGGAGGCCTGCTGGGGGACGTCTTCGGGATGCTGGGGGGATTGCGGCCGGGCGACGGGTCGGTGGCATCGGCCGGGGTCGGGTTCGGTGGCTTCGGCCTCGGAGGCTTCGGAGGCTTCGGAGGGGGCATGGGCGGTGGGCTGACGAACACGCTCGATGCCCCGATCGATCCGAGCACGTTCGAGCCCGAGACCTCGACGACGGCCCACGGGACCGCCAGCACCAAGACCGGGGACACCACGACGTCCACCACCGTCTCGGAAACGGATGACGGCACCGTCACCACGGGCTTCGAGGTCGAGAAGGAGCGCTCCGTCCTCAAAGTCGGCGACGACGCGGCCTCCTCCGAGGTCACCCTCACCCGAGCCGAGTCCGGGAGCAAGACGGTCCACCCCGACGGCACGATCACCTACACCTTCGGTGCCTCGGTCGGGATGAACGGCGAAACCCAGGGCGAGGTTCGCGGGGTCGAGGCGGGCGTCGAAGGAAGCGCCGAGGCCACCAGCGGTTATTCCGTGACGCTCCCACCCGGCTCCACGATCGACGACGCACTCGCCGTCAACCCTTTCGATCCGACCACGATCCCGCAGGGCGGTTCCGTCACCATCACCAACTCCCTCGCGGGAGAGGTCGGTGGGAGCCTCGGCTACAAGGACGTGGTCACAGGATCCGCCAGCCTCAGCGGCAGCGAGCAGTACGTGACCACCGTTGCGCACACCGAGGGCGGCACATTCACCGTCGACCAGGGCCCGGGCAGTGTTCGCGGCATCAATTACGGGTTGCAGATCGGCCCCGATCAGGCCAACGTCACGATCGAAGGCGGCTGGGGAACGAAGGAGACAGTCGTCTCCCACGCTGAGTTCGAGAACTCGGAGGCGGGGCGCGCCGGCTTCACCAGCATGGTCACGACGGGGAACATGCCCCCCGCCGGGGCGGAGGGCGTCGTCGACCAGTTCACGGACACCATCCGTTCCCAGACCGACTCCGGGGGCCTGTCCGTGGGTGGTGAAGGCGACGCCGGCGAATGGTCCGCCGGCGTTTCTCAGGAGTCGGCCACCGTCTATGACGTCACGCGCGAGTACGCGGACGGATCCTGGGTGCGCGAGGAGCGTGCCGGGGTCCATTCGCCGGGCGGATCGGGGGACGAACCATATGGCGTCCGCCATACATCCTCCGCCGGCGAGCCCGAGTACGAGCTGCGGTACACCGTGAAGGGCAGCGCCGCACCCACCTCCTTCCACGACAAGTACGACGTGCCGTGGAGCACCGAGGACCAGCAGATCCGCGTCTCCCTCACCCAAGCGGAGATGGATCAGATCATGGAGAACACCGGGGGCATCTACTCGAACGAGAACACCGGGGGCCTCTACGCGAACGAGCTGGAGGCTCTGAGGACCTACGCGGGGGAAGGTCCCGACGGAGCCAGGAGGATGGCCGCGGAGTACAGCGGGGTCCCGGTCACCCAAGGCGCCGAGACCCAGCCGGGCATCGCTCCGGGCGTCACGCTCGAGGAAGGAGAATCACCCGAGCCCGGGCAACGGGGCGCCTCCGGTGGCGGCACGTCGTCCGGCGGCACTGTGGCCATACCCTCCGCCCGGTGACGAGTCACGACCTCCACGTCTGGGCCGCGAGGAGTCCCGGCCCGCCGTGCGGGCTCCCCATCGGCGCGCTCCGTCACCACCTTCCCATGGGGACCGCATAGCCTGGTGAGAACATCGTCTACCCCTCACGTCGAGGAGTCAGGAAGGTTCCCATGCCTACGACCGTCAAGGGCGTCGTCGCCCGAGCCGAGAAGCAACCCGCTCAGCTGGTCGACATCGTGATCCCCGATCCCGGCCCGAACGATGTGGTCGTCGACATCGAGGCCACCGGCGTCTGCCACACGGACCTCGCCTACCGCGACGGCGGCATCAACGACGAGTTCCCCTTCCTGCTGGGCCATGAGTCCGCCGGCCGCGTTTCCGTGATCGGCGAGAACGTCACGCACGTGGAGGTCGGCGACTACGTCGTGCTGAACTGGCGCGCCGTGTGCGGCCAGTGCCGCGCCTGCAAGAAGGGCGTCCAGCAGTACTGCTTCGATACCCATAACGCCTCGAAGCCCATGACGCTCACCGATGGCACAGAGCTGACCGCGGCGCTGGGCATCGGCTCCTTCGCCGAGAAGACGCTGGTCCATGAGGGCCAGTGCACGAAGGTCTCCGAGGAGGCTCCGCCGGAGGTCGCCGGGCTTCTCGGGTGTGGCGTCATGGCCGGCATCGGGGCCGCGATCAACACCGGGGCCGTCCAGCGCGGCGAATCCGTCGCCGTGATCGGCCTGGGCGGCGTGGGCTGCGCGGCGATCGCCGGTGCGAAGCTGGCCGGAGCCACCACGATCATCGGCCTCGACGTCGACGAGAAGAAGCTGGCCGCCGCGACGGAGCTCGGTGCCACCCACACGCTGCTGACCAAGGATCTCTCCCCGCAGCAGGTCGCCGAGAAGGTCCAGGAGCTCACCGACGGTTTCGGGGCAGACGTCGTCATCGACGCGGTCGGCATCCCGCAGACCTATGAGACCGCGTTCTACTCCCGCGACCTCGCCGGCCGCGTCGTGCTGGTCGGAGTTCCGCGCCCCGACGTAAAGATCTCGCTGCCGATGCTCGATGTGTTCGGCCGCGGCGGCTCGCTGAAGTCGTCCTGGTACGGCGACTGCCTGCCCGAGCGGGATTTCCCGTACCTCACGGACCTGTTCCTGCAGGGCCGCCTCCCGCTGGACCGTTTCGTCACCGGCCGGACCGACCTGGCCGGGACCGATGAAGCGCTCGATGCCCTGCACGAGGGTGACACCCTGCGCACCGTGGCGGTGATCGGCCGATGAGCGCCCGCCTCGCCCACGCCGTCACCTCCGGCACCTTCAGCCTCGACGGGGAGACCCACGAGGTCGACAACAACGTGTGGGTGCTCGGTGACGACGAGCAGTGCGTCGTCTTCGATGCCGCACACGACGTGAATACCGTCCTCGAGCTCGTGGGCGATCGTGAATGCGTGGGCATCCTGCTGACCCACGCACACGACGACCACGTGCGGATGGCGCCGGAGCTCTCCGAAGAGCTCGACGCACCGATCCTGCTGAACCCCGCGGATCGCGAGGTCTGGCAGCTCACCCACGGCGACCTTCCCTGGGACGACGAGGTGAGCGACGGCGACATGTTCACCATCGCCGGGGTCGACCTCGAGGCACTGCACACTCCGGGCCACTCCCCCGGTTCGACCTGCTACTACGTCGAGGAGATCGGCGCCCTGTTCAGCGG
Organism: Brachybacterium sp. FME24; assembly: GCF_014897705.1. GTDB lineage: Bacteria > Actinomycetota > Actinomycetes > Actinomycetales > Dermabacteraceae > Brachybacterium. Next base: position 28,144 of record NZ_JABUXV010000001.1, read on the forward strand.
CGACACCCTGTTCCAGGGCGGTCCCGGCGCCACCGGGCGCTCGTTCTCCTCGCGCGAGACCATCGAGGAATCGGTCCGGGAACGCCTCTTCGTCCTGCCCGACGACACCGTGGTGCACACCGGCCACGGCCCGGACACGACCATCGGCGCCGAGAAGAAGGCCGCACGCGGCGACTGGCTGTGAGGGCGGCCGGGGGCGTCGAGAGCGGTGACGTCGGTGCCCCTCGGATCTGCTCTCGATCGGCACGCGGTGGGGCGGGTGATCCTGCCTCAGTGCCCCCGATCGTCTCGACGGCGGTCGCGTTCGCGCGGCCGCCGTCGTCGCGTGCGGTCACGAGTGCTACGACGCGACCAAGTGACTGAACTGCCGAGCACGATGCAGGACACACGACAGCCTTCAGCCTTCAGCCCTCAGCCCTCAGCCCTCAGCCCTCAGCCCTCAGCCCTCAGCCCTCAGCCCTCAGCCCTCAGCCCTCAGCCCTCAGCCCAGAATCGCACACAGCTTCGAGAGGCCATCCGTGCAGGTCGCAAGCGCAATAGAGTTATCCACATACCTAGATCTCACGAGCGCGGCGACGTAGAATAGTACTGACATTCGACGTAGCGGCGGGCTCGGTTCTCGCCAAGGATCGCGAGGAGGCGAGAGGCGATGGGCGAGTTCGACGACAACTCGGAACCCCTGCTTCTGGCACCTCCGAGCCCCGAGGCAGCCGCCGCCATGAAACAGGCGGCCGCCCGCAGGCGTCGACGTCGTCCGGTCACGCGTGAGGGCGTCCGCCAGGTCGGCATGATCCGCTCGCCGCAGGCGGCGCAGAAGCTCGCAGAACTGTGGGACGGCGGGAAACAGGACTCCCGCCGCCTCGCCGAACGGCATCACGTCGTCATTGCGACCTCGCAGGATCCACTGGGGCCCGAGGTGGACAAAGACGGCACGGCCATGGAGGCGTTGCACGTCTCCCTCGCCCTGCGCTGCACCCGGGCCCAGGCTTCCAGCACCATTCGCGAGTCCCACCGGATCGGCGCGCTCCTCCCCCGCTGCCTCGAGCGTCTGGGGCGCGGGGAATTCCCGGCCGCGTGGTTCGAGAAGCTCGTCGAGCGCACGAGCGACCTCGAGGACGATGCCGTTCTCGAGGTCGATAGCGCGCTCGCGGAGTGGGACCTCTCCGTGAGTCCCGAGTCGTTCAGCCTCCGCCTCGGGCATCTTCTGACGGCTGTCGCCTCGCGCAGCGAGGTGCCCCAGCATGCGACGCCCGAGGCGCGACGCCGTGTCGTGCTCGACCCTCCCCGGCCGGACGGCACCGGGTGCCTGCGTATCATCGGGCCGATCCCTGAGATCCTGGACCTCAGCCGCCGGTTGGACCTGGCGGCCCATGCCGTGAAGAACGCTCAACTGTCCGCCCTCGAGGCCGGCACGCCGATCCCGGCCGATGCTGATGGCTATATCGAACGCACCGGTGAGGTGCCGTCCATCGCGGGTACCCGCTACGACGTGCTGAAGGGCACCGCCTTCGACACCGCCGGAGTCGAGGTGCCCGAGGCCCGATTCCGCCTGAACGTGACCGTGCCCGTCATGACGCTGCTCGGGGAGTCCGATGCTCCCGGAATGCTCGACGGCACCACCCCTATCCCCGCCTCGATGGCCCGCGACCTCGCCGGGCGTGAGAGCACCTGGTACCGGGTTCTCACCGATCCGACCTCCGGCCGCTTCCTGCCCGTCCCTGCCGATCGCTACCGCCCGCCCGCCGAACAGATCGAGCATCTTCGCCTGCGCCATCCCACCTGCGCGGTACCCGGGTGCAATCGCCCCACCTCCTGGCTGACAGAGTCGGACCACATCAAGGAGTTCGACCACGAGGATCCCGCCTCCGGCGGCCCGACAGATGTGGTGAACCTGCACGAGCTGTGCCGCGAGCACCACCGGCTCAAGACGTTAGGGCTGCTCGATCCGGTGCGCGACGATGCGGCAGGGAAGACCTGGTGGGACGTCTCCGAGATTCTCATGACCATGCAGGAGGACGGTCGTGATCTGGCCACGGAGCAGGTCGTGGCCGAGATGACCGCCGTGTGGGATTCCTATGAAACGGCGCGGGCGATGCGCGAAGAGACCGCACAAAGGTGGCGCGAACTGCGAGAACAAGGGCTGGCGCCCGGTGACGAAGTGACCGGGCCGGACGGCGAGGACGGATGGTGGGTGGATGAGGACGGTCGACTGCGCCCGCCACCCGATCCGCCGCCGTTCTGACCTGCCCCGGCCAGCATCCCGGGGTCGAAGACGTCCCCGTCAGCGCCACCAGCCCGGTCTCACAACGTGAGGGGGATCAACGCTGCTCGCCAGGGTGCAGGGCCGTGCTCGCCAAGGTGAACGGTTGTGCTCGCCAGGGTGCAGGGCCGTGCTCGCGAGGAATCTCAGACGGACGGCTTCGCTCCACCGTCTCGCGAAGTCTCCTCGTCGGCGTTCTTCTCAGTCTCCGTCTCGGTGCTCTGGTCGGCGTTCCTGTCAGAGATCCTGTCGAAGCCCTGCCCCTCGGCCTCGGGACGGCTCTGCGCATCTGAGTCATGAGCACGCTGCCCGCCGGTGCCCGCCTTCCCGTGCAGCCCCGCGAGATACGCGTTGTAGGCCTCCAGCTCCGCACCCCCATCACGTTCTGCCTTGCGGTCGAACTGGCGGGCTCGTCGGTCCTCGGACTTCATCCACAGCACCGCGACGATGATCGCGTACCCGACAGTGGGGATCTCAGAGACCGCCCACATGATCGATCCGCCACGGATCTGGATCAGCTCCAGCTGCTCGGTCCCGTACATGCCGAGCTCGGCATACCAGGCCGGCGCGATCAGCCAGGAAGCCGAGACCAGCGCGATGCCGAAGAACGCATGGAAGGCAAGAGTGACCAGCAGCGTGATCAGCTTCAGCAACGGGTTGATCGTCTTGGTCGCGGGATCGATGCCGATCAGCACCCAGGCGAACAGATACCCCGAGGCGAGGAAGTGCACCGTCATCAGCACATGCCCGACATGGGTGTACATCGCGGCCTCGAACAGCGGCGAGAAGTAGAAGACCACCAGGGAACCGGCGAACACCAGGCCGGCCAGCGGCGGCGACGAGACGAACTGTGCGTACCGGGAGTGCAGCGCCGCCAGCACCCATTCACGAATGCTGCGAGAACCGTCGGTCCGCGGAGCGACAGCTCGGGAGAGCAGGGTGACCGGTGCGCCCAGCACCCACAGCGGCGGCGCGATCATCATCATCGCCATGTGCTGGACCATGTGGGCGTCGAAACGGAACCGGCCCCACGCAGCAGCTCCCCCGCTGGTGACCCACGCGAGGGCCACGCAGCCCAGTACGAAGGCGAGGGTGCGGTGCCATGCCCAGGCGTCGCCGCGCCGCGCGAGACGCACCACGCCGACCACGTAGAAGACGGCCATGGTCGCGGCGAGCAGCAGCGCGATCCAGTCGGGCTGGACCAGCGTGAACATCGTCTTGGGGCCGAACTCCTGCTCCGGCGGCAGATACCCCACCAGCGAGAGGATCTTCCGAGCGCCCTCGGCGGGGACCTCCTGCGGCACCGGCGGCGCGGAACGACCCAGGGCGATCGAAGCGCCGATCACGGCGGCCATCACGACGCCCTCTGTCGCGGCCAGGTGGCGGAAACGGAGCCGCTCGCCGAGCCGTCGACGCTGCACCGCCCCGATCCCTGCCAGGGCGATGAGGCCGATGGCCTTGGCGAGCACCACACGCCCATAGCCGGTGGTCAGCAGTTCTTCCCACCCGGACATCCGGATCGAGGCACTGAGCAGGCCGCTGATCGCCAGGCAGATGACTGCAGCCAGTGCCCAGGGCGAGAAACGACGCACCGTCACCGAGACCTGCTGATCATTCAGTCGCGGGGAGATCAGCGCGATCACCAGCAGCCCACCGGCCCACACGGAGACGGCCATGAGGTGCAGGACCATCGCGTTGACGGCATTGACGTGATCGAGGCTGGCCCCGGCGTGCCCGGCCAGGCCCAGAGCGGCGACTCCCACACCGGACAGCGCCAGACCCCAGCAGGCCAGAACCGTGGAGCGTGCGAGCGCGTATGCGAGGGCCGAGAGCCCCGCCGCGATGGCGATGGTGAGCTGCACCCGACCGAGATCCCCGTCCAGGGCGATGTCCCAGACGTTCAGCCCGGAGCCTGCACCGGCGGACTCAAGACCGCCCAAGGGGATCTGCGCCACCGAGGCCACCGCCCACAGCAGGGCACCGGCCGCCCCGAGACGCACCGTGCGTCGGCGCACCGGATCCAAGGTGGTGGCCTCGCGACGGGACGGGCCGGGCAGCAGCAGCACCGCCGTGCCGCCGGCGCCGACGGCGAGCAGCAGCCCGAGGTGGTGCAGAGCACGCACGACCGGCAGACCCCAGGTGACCAGCGGTGAGGCCGGGACAAGGGTCGCCGGCTCCGCAGCACCGGTGGCGAACAGACCGACCAGAGCCGTCGCGACGGTCACAGCGAACAGCACCGGGACGGCGAGAGCGCTGACCCGCGAGGCGCGAGAGGTCATTCCCCCGCCTGTCTGCGCCGCAGTGTCTCGAACAGGCAGACCGTCGCCGCAGTGTGGACGTTCAAGGATTCGGCGTGACCGGCGAGCGGGATGCGCACCGCGAGCGGTGCAGCAGCGAGCGTGCGCTCATCCAGGCCATGGGCCTCATTGCCCAGGATCCAGGCGAGACGAGTCGGCAGCTCGGCCGTGAACAGCTCTGAGTGCGCGTATCCGCTGGTCGCTGCGGCAGTCACGTCGGCCTCGGCAAGGCCGTCGAGCACCTCGGTGATCTCCGCGCCGGTGACCACGGGAAGGTGGAAGAGGCTGCCCACGGCGGCGCGGACAGCCTTGGGCGCATAAGGGTCCGCGCACGTGCGGGTGAGCACGACCAGATCTGCGCCGGCTGCGTCGGCCGTGCGGATCAGGGTGCCCACGTTGCCGGGATCGCGCACCTCGTGCAGCACGACGACCGTGACGGGACGCCCCACGGGGAGGTTCCCGATCGCGATGAGCGCGTCGGTGACGGTCTCGGCGGGAAGGCGCCCGAGCGCGAGCACGCCCTGCGGGCTCACCAGGGACGTCGTAGCGGAGGCGCCGGCAGTCCTGTCGGCGGTGCCTGTCCCGTCGGCGGGCTCCCCCTCGGGTCCGTTCTCGCGGACCATGGCGCGGATGATCTGCTCCTCGACCTCGCGCACGGGCACCCCGGCATCGCGTGCGAGGCCGGTCAGCTCGGGGTGGGCGGCAGCGGCGCGCGCGGTGGTGAAGACCTCCACGGCGAGCTCGGCCCGGTGGGTGAGCAGCGAACGGATCGCCTGCGGACCCTCGATGCGGAATCGCTGCTGCTTGCGACGCGCAGAGCGCCCGGTCAGTGCGGCCACCTTCCGCACCCGCTCGGAGCGGGGAGAGGTGATCGGAGACTGATCCGGGCGCTCGGTCATCGCGTGATGGTGCGCGATGTCAGACTGCCGGGGCGTTGACGTCCTCGGGGAGGGCGTTCTTCGCGACCTCGACCAGAGCGGCGAATGCCGGGGCGTCGTGGACCGCGAGCTCAGCGAGCATGCGACGGTCGACCTCGACACCCGCGCGGCCGAGGCCCTGGATGAGGCGGTTGTAGGTCAGACCGTTGGCGCGGGATGCAGCGTTGATGCGCTGGATCCAGAGCTGACGGAACTTGCCCTGACGCTTCTTACGGTCACGGAAGTTGTAGGTCTGCGAATGGAGGACCTGCTCCTTCGCCTTACGGTACAGACGGGAGCGCTGGCCGCTGTAACCGCTGGCCTGCTCGAGAATTTCCCGACGCTTCTTATGGGCGTTTACCGCCCGCTTCACGCGTGCCACGTGATACTCCTTCGATCGTGTCGTTCAGGGACGCGAGAGCAGGGCTCCCACGTGGGCGATCAGCGGCCCAGCAGCTTCTTCATACGCTTGACGTCGGACTTGGCGACAGAGGTGTCGTTGCCAAGACGGCGCTTGCGGGTGGAGGACTTGGTCTCCATGAGGTGGCGTGCATTCGCCTTCTCCCGCATGAGCTTCCCCGTGCCGGTCACGCGGATGCGCTTCTTGGTCCCCGAATGGGTCTTGTTCTTCGGCATGTTGCCTGTTCTCCTTCGTACGTTCTCAGGACTCGGAGCCGGTGTCGGCGTCGGCCTCGGTCGTGGACTCGGGGTCCTCGTCGCGGGCGGCAGCCTTCTCGGCGTCAGTCTTGCGCTTGCGGGCCTCGGCCATGGCCTGGGCCTTCTTCTTGTGCGGCCCGAAGACCATCACCATGTTGCGACCGTCCTGCCGCGGGTGCGACTCGACGAATCCGTACTCGGCGACATCCTCGGCCATACGCTGCAGCAGCTTCACGCCGCGCTCAGGACGGGCCTGCTCACGACCGCGGAATCGGATGATGACCTTGCACTTGTCGCCGCCATCAAGGAACTTCTCAACATTGCGGCGCTTGGTCTCGTAGTCATGCTGGTCGATCTTCAGGCCCATACGGATTTCCTTCTGGACCGTATTCGCCTGATTCTTCCGCGCCTCACGGGCCTTCAGGTTGGCTTCGTACTTGTACTTGCCGTAATCCATGAGACGGGCGACCGGCGGGTTCGCGCCGGGTGCGACCTCGACGAGGTCGAGGTCTGCTTCCGCGGCGAGACGCAGAGCGTCCTCGACACGGACCTCGCCGACCTGCTCGCCGGCGGGGCCGACCAGAAGGACCTTGGGGACCCTGATCTGACCATTGATGCGCTGTTCGCTGATGTTGGCTCCTCACCTTGGTTCGAGTCGGACACGACGAAAGGCCCCCGCTTCATGCGGAGGCCCCAAGGTGCGCGGCGTCGGAACGCCGATCGGACACTACTGCCCGACGACCAGGCGATGACGCCCGGCTGCAATACTGACCTGGCGACGGTTCGCTCCGAGCCCGAGGGTTCAGAGCTGCTTGCCACGAGGTGGGAAGGGACTCCACTTGAGGAACGATGTGACGAGGGTTTCGACCTGTTCCAATCGACTATCCTAGCAGGAGCGTCCGTGCAGTCCAGGTGATGTGCGTCGCGTCCCGCGAGCTGCGACCAGCGAGGAGTTTTTGGTGGATACCGACCGCGACCCTACCGGGGAACCTGAACCGGAGAGCGGCTGGCCCCTCTCGCCTGGCAACGCCCCTGACAATCCCTCTGGCAGCGCTCCTGACCAGGCCGGACAGGAGCAGTCACCGCCTTCGACGAGGCAGTCACCGCCGCCCGAGCAGGCGCCGCCGAGACCCGAGCAGGCGACGTCCGCGGCGGCCGGCACCTCCCCGGGGTACGGGTACGGCTACGAGGCGGCCCCGCCCGACTCCTCCGGGAGCACTGGATCCGACGAGCCCGCCGGATCCGAGGCGGGTGCAGCTCCGAGTCACAGCAGCGGCCCCGGCACTGCCTCTGGCGACGCCGGGACCTCAGCGGCAGGCTCTGATCCGTCCACCGGCCTGCATCCGCCCACCGGCGTGCACTCCCCGACCGGCCTGCGCGGCGCCACCACGCCCCGCGCGGTGCTGCGCCCGGTTCCCGACGGTTTCCCGACGCCTCCCCCGCGGCCCACCCGCCCCAATCGTCGCCCGGCCCCGAAGCTCGAACAAGAGGCAGCGCCCCCGCGAAACCGCTGGGTGATCGCCTCGGTCGCCGTGGTCGTGGCGCTCGTACTGGTCGTCGCCATCAGCGGCAGCATCCTCGCCTACCGGGCCCTCAGCCCGGAGTCGCCCGCCGCCTCCGCGCCGTCCCCGGCCGGTGAGGACGCCGGCGGCGCGTCCGCCACCGGCGAGCTCGCGCTCGGCGATGTGACCGTCCGCGAGGCCAGCACCGAGCTCGGCGTGCGCCAGGTCGGCAACGGGGCGAGCGAACCCATGACGCCCGAGGGCGAGTTCGTGATCGTCACGATCGACGTCGACAACGGCAGCGATGCCTCCGTCACGATCGAGGGCGGCGAGCTTCTGACGACGGCCGATGGCGAGACCTACGAGCCGAACGCGGACGCCGCTCAGGCGCACGTCGCCGACTCCCAGGGCTACGGCCTGGTCACCGCTGGCCAGAGCGGCACCTTCCACTTCGTGTACGACGTCCCGGTCGGCTCCGAGCCGACCGGTGTGCACCTCGACTTCTCCGGGAACGACTCAGCCGGAGAGGGAGACCTCCCTGTGGGCGGGTGACGCCGGCGGCCGCGGCGCGACCGTCGCGGCCCCTGCCCCCATCCTGCTCTGCCCGGCGAACCTGCTCTGCCGGCGAAGCCCTGGTCACCTCTGGTGGCCACCCTGGTCACCACCGGTGACCGTCCTGGCCACTATCCGTGGCCACACCACCTGACGACGAAGGACACCCAGTGAACGAGAACCAGAACCCCGCCGCCGCTCCCCTGGACGACACGGGCGCCGACGAGCTGCGCGACATCTCCGAGGTGGCAGCGGTCGAGATCATCACGTCGGCCTGCGTGCACCTGCTGAGCGCCGCCGCGGTGAAGGTCGGACTTGCGGAGGACGAGGAGACCGGGCAGTACCAGGATCTCGCCGAAGCGCGGAAGCTGATCATCGCCCTGGCCGGTCTGGTGACCGCCGCGGCCCCCGAGATCGGCAACGAGCATGCGAGGTCCCTGCGCGATGGGCTGCGTTCCCTGCAGCTCGCCTTCGCCGAGGCGCTGCCGTTCCCGGACGCTCCGGGCGAGGCCCCGGGCGAGAAGTACACCGGCCGGGTCTCCTGACGCCCGGGGCGCGTGGTCAGGAACCGAGGACGAGCCGCAGCGAGCTGATCCGTTCAGCGACCAGCGGCTCCGCGCCGAGCCGCGCGGAGACTTCGTCGACCACGGTGCGGACCGTCTGCGCGGTGAGGCCGGGAGACAGCTGGACATGCAGGTCGACCTCGCTGCGCTCCCCCGCCCTGGCCACCAGGTCCCTCACCTGATCCGTCGCCTCGGCGATGCGGGTCAGCGAATCGGCGACCTCGGGGTCCAGATGCGGGGGGATCCACTCTCGGCCCTGCGCGAGCGCCCACAGCACGGAGCGGGGCAACTGGATCGGGCCGCCCTCGGCGGCAGGAGTCGCCGCGTCCACGAGCAACGAGGTGCAGCCTTCCTGCACGGCGGCCTGCGCAGCCTGCGGTGCCACCACGGGAACCGGGCGGGCGTCGGCGCGCCACGCGGACAGCGCCGCGGACGAGGCGAAGATCGGCAGCACCCGGCCACCATCGGGCGCGATGATCGAGACCATCGCCATGTCAGCGCCGTTGTCCCCGGTCAGCCCGTGCGCGGTGGTGCCCGTCTCGGTGGCGACCGCCATGATGGGCACCAGCACGCGGCTCTCGGCGAGCGCGGCCACCAGTGCCTGGCGGTGCGGGTCCTGGCCGGCGCGATGCGCGGCCAGGGCGTGCGCGAGAGGGGCCGGGGCAGAACCGTCATCGTCCGGGAAGGGGCTGAGCGAGTAGTCGCGGCCTTCCCAGGACACGCCCGCGGTGTCGGTCAGGGGGGACTTCTCGCGGAAGTGGGCGGGCAGCGCAGGTCGCGCCTGCTCGCCGCGCGCTGTGGCAGCGGGGTCGCGGCGCCGGCGGTCGTCCCGGTCGGTCACGGGCGCCCCGCGACGTCCAGCGCCTCACCCATCGTGAACGCCTTGGAGTACAGGGCCTTGCCCACGATGGCGCCCTCGACACCCGCGGAGACCAGCTCGCGCAGGACACGAAGATCCTCGAGCGAGGAGATCCCGCCGGAGGCGACGACCGCGGCATCGGTGCGCGCACACACGTCGCGCAGCAGCTCGACGTTCGGGCCGCGCAGGGTGCCGTCCTTGGTGACGTCGGTGACGACGTAGCGCTGGCAGCCTGCCTCGTCGAGACGCTCGAGGGTCTCCCACAGGTCACCGCCCTCACGGGTCCAGCCGCGGGCGGCGAGCGTGGTGCCGCGCACGTCCAGGCCGACGGCGATGCGGTCTCCGTGCTCGGCGAGGATCTCCGCGGTCCACTCCGGGTTCTCCAGGGCGGCGGTTCCGAGGTTGACGCGTCGGCAGCCGGTGGCCAGCGCCGCGGCGAGCGACTCGTCGTCACGGATACCGCCGGAGAGCTCGACATTCATGTCGACGGCCGCGACGACCTCTGCCAGCAGAGCCGCATTGCTGCCGCGGCCGAAGGCGGCATCGAGGTCGACCAGGTGCAGCCAGCTCGCACCTCCTTCCTGGAAGGCGAGCGCGGCGTCCAGGGGCGCACCGTAGGCGGTCTCGGAGCCGGCTTCGCCCTGCACGAGGCGCACGGCTTGGCCGGACTGCACATCGACGGCGGGGAGCAGCTCGAGGATCGGAGCGGTCATGGGTGCCTCCTGGAAGCGGGATGGTGCGGGGTCGATGCCCGCGCAGGGGATGGAGTTCAGGGGTCGAGCACGGGCGGGCGCCGCGGCGATCAGCCGGTCTGGATCCTCCAGATCGCCACGGCGAAGCAGGCGAGACCTATCAGCGCGAGGCCGGCGATGGCCCACCACGGCTTCTGGGACCGGTAGAAGGACCAGGCACCGCCGAGGAACATGCCCCCGGCGAACAGCACGGCGAACGCGAGGAGCATCAGTGGTTCTCCTGCCCGGTCGCGGGGGTCGAGGAGCCGCCGGCCTCTCGATGCGGCAGCGTGGCCAGCCAGTTGGTCAGCAGCCTCGCGCCCGCGTCCCCGGACTTCTCGGGGTGGAACTGGGTCGCGGTCAGCGCATCGTTCTCGACGGCCGCGATGAAGCGGTCGCCGTCATGCTCGGCCCAGGTGACCTTCGGCGCGGGAAGGGAACCGATCTGTTCCATCTGCCACTGACGAGCCGCATAGGAGTGCACGAAGTAGAAGCGCTCCCCTTCGATGCCGTCGAACAGGCGCGTGCCCTCAGCAGCTTCGACGGTGTTCCAGCCCATGTGGGGCACGACCGAAGCGTCGAGCCGCGTGATCTCGCCGGGCCACTGCCCCAGCCCGTCGCTGCGCTCACCGTGCTCGGTCCCGGCGTCGAACATGATCTGCAGTCCCACGCAGATGCCCAGGACGGGGCGCCCGCCGGCGAGACGACGCTCGATGATGCGGTCCCCGCCCACGGCGAGCACCTGCTCGAACGTGGCGGCGAAGGCTCCGACGCCGGGGACGACGAGCCCGTCGGCCGCGAGGGCACGCTCGCGGCTCGCCGTGAGCTCGACGTCGGCCCCAGCCGCCTCGAGGGCGCGCACCACGGAGCGGACGTTGCCCGAGCCGTGATCGAGGACAACGACCCGCGGGCCGCACCCTGCGAGGTCCGGTCCCGCCGGCGCCGGGGTGGCCTGCGCGAGTTCGGGCTGCGCTGTGTGATCCGTCGAGGAGCCGGCCTCGGTCACTTGCGCTTCTTCCCGCGGGCGATCCATTCCAGGGCGTCGGCCCGGGTGACCGTGGAGGGGTCGATGCCCTCGTCCAGCTCGTCGAGCCCGGTCGCGCCGAGCAGAAGCTCCTCGACGACATCATCGACCGCTCCGAGCACGATCGCGGGCGAGACGTCCTCGCCGCGATCCCCGTTCTTGTATCGGGTCGCGGTCATGCGGTCGCCGCGGCGCCAGAACAGCACGATGCCGTTGCGCTGCAAGGCGGTCGAGGCGATCGAGGCGAGGTCATGGGCGGCAGTCTCCGCGAGCGGGCCGACAGCGATGGCACCCGTGCTGGTGTCGAGCGAGCGGCTGCCGGTGGGGATGTCGATCCCGTCGGTACGGGCCTCACGGCCCAGACGGATCGCGCCGGCCAGGGCCTTCGCGGAGGCGACGGAGGTGGCGACCACCGCGATGGTCGGTATCTCGGCCTCTGCCTCGTCCTCGGCCGCATCGGACAGGACGTCCTCGACGGTCAGCGGGGCGTCCTCGAGCGAGAGCCCCTCGGTCAGACGCGCGAACTCGGCATCGATGTCGTCCGCAGGCTGGCCGGACGCGTTCTCCTCCGGTTCCTCCGGGGAGCCCTCATGCGGATCGCGGGGGTCGGCGGTGCTCACAGGGCTCCCTTCGTGGAAGGCACGTCCAGGACGCGCTCATCGTAGGCGCAGGCGGCGCGCAGCGCACGGGCGAGAGCCTTGAACTGCGCCTCGACGACGTGGTGCGGGTCGCGTCCGGCAAGCAGCCGGATGTGCAGGCAGATCGCCGCGTGGTGCGCGAGGGACTCGAAGACGTGACGGGTCAGCGAGCCGGTGAAGTGCCCTCCGATGAGGTGCAGGGCCTGGGCCTCGCTCTCGCCGGTGTGCACGCAGTACGGGCGACCGGAGAGATCGACCACGGCCTGGGCCAGCGACTCGTCCAGCGGGACCATCGCGTCCCCGAAGCGGGCGATGCCCTTCTTGTCACCGAGGGCCTCGCGCAGTGCCTGACCGAGCACGATCGCCGTGTCCTCGACGGTGTGGTGCGCGTCGATGTCGATGTCACCGGTGGCCCGCACCGTCAGGTCGAAGCGGGCGTGGGTGCCCAGCGCGGTGAGCATGTGGTCGAAGAACGGCACGGACGTCGACACGTCGACCTGGCCGGTTCCGTCGACGTCGAGGGTGACCTCGACGGAGGACTCGCGGGTGCTGCGCGTGATGCTCGCCGTGCGGGACGGGCGTGCAGGGGTGGTGGGGTCGGTCATCGGGGGTCTGCCTCCTCGAGGGCGGTACGGAATGCGGCGTTGTTCTCGGGCGTGCCGACGGACACGCGCAGCCAGCCGGTGGGGCCGACGGCACGGACCAATACGCTGCGCTGCAGGAGCGCCTCGAACACGGCGTCGCGGTCGGCGAAGGTGCGGAACAGGATGAAGTTCGCGTCGGACGGTGCCACGGCGTGGCTCCGGGCGCTCAGGTGCTCGGCCAGGGCGTCACGCTCCGCGCGCAGCAGCGCCACCTTCCCGAGCAGCTCGTCACGGTGGGCGAGCGCCGCGCGAGCGACGGCCTGGGTGATGGCGGAGAGGTGGTACGGCAGGCGGACGACCCGCACGGTGTCGACGATCGTCGGCGCGGCGACCAGGTAGCCGAGTCGGGCACCGGCCAGGGCGAAGGCCTTGGACATGGTGCGGGTGACGACGAGGTTCGGGTGCTTCTCCAGCAGGGTGAGCGCGCTGGGCACGCCGTCACGACGGAACTCGCCGTAGGCCTCGTCCACCACCAGCAGGCCGCGAGTCTCGGCCAGGGCGGTGGCGGCAGCGTCGACCACGTCCAGCGCGAGCGCGGTCCCGGTGGGATTGTTCGGGCTGGTCAGCACCACGATGTGCGGCCGGTGCGCGGCGATCGCCGCGGTGACCGCCTCGACGGTGAGCGCGAACTCGGGCGGTGCCCCCCGTTCGGCCGTGACCCACGTCGTGTAGGTGTCTCGCGCATACTCCGGATACATCGAGTAGTGCGGGGTGAAGCCGAGCGCGGTGCGGCCCGGGCCGCCGTACGCCAGCAGCAGCTGATGCATGATCTCGTTGGAGCCGTTGGCGGCCCACACCGCCTCCGGCGCGGGGGCGCTGATGGCGGACTCCGCGGCGAGGTACTGCCCGAGATCGGCGCGCAGGGCGAGAGCCTCCCGATCCGGGTACCGATTCAGACCGACGGCGGCCTCGGCGGCGGCCCGGCCGATGTGTTCGGCGAGGGCGGGCGAGGGTCCGTAGGGGTTCTCGTTCACGTTCAGCGCATGCTCGACCTCGAGCTGCGGAGCACCGTAGGGCGCGTCGCCCGCGATGCCGTCGCGCGGCAGGGGCAGCGCGGCGGTGGCCGTGGTCGGAGTGGAGTTCTCAGGCATGGCCTCCATGGTAGTTCGCGAGTGGCCCGGACGACCCGCGCGACCACCACCGGGACGGGTCACGGCTCGGTCCCGCGGGCCGGGCGTGGCACCGTTCACAGGTGGCGGCAGCTGGGACGGCCGGGCCGGGCTCGCCAGTACCCTGGTGCGATGTTCCGTTCCCTGGGTGCCCTGGTCGGCGACCTGCTGGTCGTCATCCTCTTCGTCGCAGTCGGTTTCGTGCAGCACGGCACGCCGCTGACCTCGGAGAACATCTTTCTGGTGGGCTGGCCGTTCGCCGTGGGCGTGCTGCTGGGCCATCTCGCGATCCGGGCCTGGCGGGCACCGTTCCGGATCTGGCCGCACGGGGTGTTCGTGTGGGCGATCACTCTCGCGACCTCGATGGCGATCCGCACCCTCTTCTCTGCGGGCACCGAGGTGTCCTTCCTCATCGTCACTGCCGTGACGACCGCTGTGCTGATGCTCGGCTGGCGCGCGATCGCGCTGTTCGCCACCCGCAGCGAGCGGCCGCGACCGACAGTCGTCACCGGCGGCGAAGCCTCGACTCCGGCCGCTGCCGACAAGAAGCACACCTCGTCGAACTCCTGAACTCCTCGACCATGAAGCCTCCCCGGCAGGGCGCGATCTTCATGCCGCAGTAGGTGGGTCGCTGTCGAGGACGGTCGCCGGAACACCGCGATGCACTGACAGGGCTGTGGTGTTCCAGGCATACACCGACTCGAACGAGATTCTTGCTCGCGGGCAGCGCGGTGGCCGCGCTGCCCGCTCCCCCGGTCAGCTCTCGAAGCGGATATCGATCGCGGTGCCGTGGGCGGGCAGGCCTTCGGCCGCTGCCAGGGTGGTCGCGGCGCTGCGTGCAGTGGCCAGGGCGTCGCGGTCGTAGTGGACCACGTGGATGCCGCGCAGGAAGGTCTGCACCCCCAGGCCCCCGTTGAAGCGCGAGCTGCCGCCGGTGGGAAGCACGTGGTTCGAGCCGGCGGCATAGTCGCCCAGGCTCACCGGACTGTGGGACCCGACGAAGACGGCCCCGGCATTGGTGACCCGGGCGGCCACTGCGGTGGCGTCGGCTGTCTGGATCGCGAGGTGCTCGGCCCCGTACGCATCGACCACGGCGAGGCCCTGGTCGATGTCGTCGACCAGAACGACACCGCTCTGCATCCCGCGCAGCGCCTCCTCGATGCGACCCCGGTGCAGGGCCTTCGGGACCTGTGCGGCAAGCTCCGCCTCCACGGCACCGACCAGGGCCTCGTCGTCCGTGACCAGAACACTCGCTGCCAGCGGGTCGTGCTCGGCCTGGGAGATGAGGTCCGCGGCGACGAATGCGGGGTTCGCGGTGGCGTCGGCGAGGATCGCGATCTCGGTGGGACCCGCCTCGGCGTCGATCCCCACGACCCCGCGCACCAGACGTTTCGCGGCGACGACATAGACGTTCCCCGGCCCGGTGACGAGGTCCACGGGCTCGAGCGCCACCCCGTCACCGAGGTCCTCGGCACCGTGCGCGAGCAGGGCGATCCCTTGGGCGCCGCCGGCGGCGACCACCTCGCGCACGCCCAGCAGCGCGCAGGCGGCGAGGATCGTGGGATGGGGCAGGCCGCCGAACTCCTTCTGCGGCGGGGAGGCGAGCACGATCTCCTCGACACCCGCGACCTGAGCGGGCACCACGTTCATCACCACGGAGCTGGGCAGCACTGCTCGCCCGCCGGGGACGTAGAGGCCGACGCGGCGCACCGGCACCCAGCGCTGGGAGACCGTGCCGCCGGGGACCACCTCGACCGTCTCCTCGGGTCGTTCCTGGGCGGAGTCCACGCGGCGCACGCGGGCCGCGGATTCCTCGAGCGCAGCGCGGATCTGCGGATCGAGCTCCTCGAGGGCGCGCTGCAGCTCGGCCTGCGGGACCCGCAGATGCTCCGGCCGCACCCCGTCGAAGCGCTCGGAGGCGTCGAGCACGGCCGCGGCGCCGCGTGCGGCGACGTCCTCGACGACAGGACGCACGGCCGCAGTCGCGGCGTCGACGTCCAGCTCGGCGCGCGGCAGCGCCGCCGTGAGCTCGGCGGCGGTCAGGGTGCGCGCACGCAGGTCGGTCACGGCGAGGAACGGGGCAGGAACGGACATGGGCTCAGTCTAGGAGTTCGCCGAGCAGGCGGATCTCCCGGGCCGTGGAGTGGTCGGACCAGGAGATCACGGGTGGCCACTCCGCGATCTCTGCTTCCGCACTGGTCACGGCAGCGCCGGTGACCACCAGGATCCGCCCCCGAGGGAGCAGATGACCCGTGGCCGCCCGGTTCCAGGCCGTGCGCGCGGCGAGCTGCGGGAGGCGGAACCAGACGGCGACGATCGCCTCGAACTGCCGCCCGTCCTCCACGGGATAGGGCTCACCGCTCAGATCGGCCGTGATCGCCGTGTAGTCGCCCGGGGTCTCCGCCGCCCGGCGTCGCGCATCGCGGGTCGCCGTCTGCGAGAGGTCGATCCCGAGCACTCGATGTCCACGCTCGGCCAGCCAGATCCCGTGGCGCCCGTACCCGTCGCCGGGGCACAGGATCCGCGCGCCGGGCACGAGGCCCGCAGCCAGAGGACCGTCGGTGATGGCCCACGCCACGAATTCGTTCGGCTCGTCCCCGAACGGGCGACCGTGCTTCGCATAGCGCTCGTCCCAGTCCATGGCCTCCCCTCCGGTGTGCAGCAGACGCCATCCCGGGCATCGCGTCCACGATCGCACGAGGCAGGGGGATGCCCCGACGCAGTCACCAACTCGCCGTGCTCACCCCGGGGGAAGGACCTCCGGCGCCGTGGCGTCTCCCGAGGCGGCTAGTGTCATCCCCGTGCTCGTCGCCTTCCTCCTCACCCTCGTCGCCGGTGGCGCCACCAGCATCGGCGCCGCGCTCGGCGTCCTCGGCAGAGGCACGAATCCGAAGATGCTCGCCGGCGGTCTCGGGCTGTCGGCCGGGGTGATGCTCTACGTCTCCTTCGTCGAACTCATGCCTCAGGGCGCGCTCGTCCTCTCCGGCGGCGGCGCCCCGACCACGCGCGGCACGTCGCTCGCCGTGGTCTCCTTCTTCGTCGGCATCGCGCTGATCGCCGTGCTGGATCGCCTGGTGCCGACGGCGGTCAGCCCGCACGAGTTCGCCGGGCGCATGAGTGGCACCGCCGGGCAGGCCGAGGTGCGCGAACCTGATGAGCAGGCCGCCGACCGCGCCCTGCGGGCGCGGCTGCTGCGCACCGGAACGGTGACCGCCGCGGCCCTCGCCCTCCACAACGTGCCCGAAGGGTTCGCGACGTTCGTGGCGGCCCTGCAGGCCCCCGAGATCGCGATCCCCGTGGTCGCCGCGATCGCCCTGCACAACATCCCCGAAGGACTCGCCGTCGCGGTGCCGGTGCGCCGCGCGACCGGCTCCCGGAGCAAGGCGTTCTGGCTGGCCACGATGACGGGTCTCGCCGAGCCGGTCGGCGCGATCCTCGGGTTCCTGCTGCTCGCACCCCTGCTCAGCGGCAGTGCGATGGGCGCGATCCTGGCCGGCGTCGCCGGGGTGATGGTGTTCGTCTCGCTCGATGAGCTGCTGCCCGCCGCCGAGGAGACGGGCGAGCACCATACGGTCATCTACTCGCTGATCGCCGGGATGGCGATCATGGCGGTGACCCTGATCGTGCTGTGAGCGCGCACCACCTCGGGTACGTTGCTGCGTCAGGGGACGTCCCCCGGGGTCGGAACGTCCCGGGGCGATCGGCAGAGGGGGCACGCGGCATGGTCGGGCACAGCAGAGGCGCGCGCCGCCGTACTCGCACGGCGAGCGCGCTCGCCATCGCGGCGATGGTGCTGGCCCTGGCGGCCTGCGACGGGAGTCCCCGCGGGGACGTTGACGACACCACCCGGCCCGCCGACCCCCTGGACCCCCGCGTCGTGGCCGAGTCCGCGACCACCAGCGTCGATCCCTCCTGGCTCTGCGATCCCGGAGGCGACGCCGACGCCCCCGAGCACAGCGGGGAGCCCGGCGTGCTCTCCCCCGGGTCGGTGCAGGCCGAGGGCAACCACGTGACGGTCACCGGAGCGTTCCGACTCGGCGAGGATTCCGAGTACGGCGGTTTCATCCCTGACGCGGAGATCGTGCCCTCGCATCCGGAGAACCGGGGCGCCCCCGCGCAGGGGTACGAGGGCCAGCTGGGCGTCGAGGGTGCGCCGGCACCGCCGATGGTGGCCCGTGAGCGGGTCGAGGTCCCGGGCGAAGGTGCGGCTCCGTCCTCCGCGACCGCCCAGCTGACCCTCGGCACCTGCGATGACGCCCCTCTGCCCGATGGCCAGTACCTGCTCTCCCTCTCCGGCGGCGGGGTCGACGGCCCCGGGCGCGACGAGGACGGCTGGAGCTCGTCCCAGGATGTTCTGCTCGACGTCGTCGGCGGCGAGCTGCGAGCGGTGCCCGGCGCGGTCACCGCCCCTGAGGGCGAGATCCCCGCGGATCTCTCGCCGCTGGGGTGCCGCGCCCCGCTGAAGGCCGTCGGCGACGGCGACGGCCTGAACGTCGCTGTGAGCGAGCAGGAGACCAGCGTCTCGACGCTCTTTTCCGAGGAGGCGGACGGCGTCGCCGTCGATGCCCAGGTCACCGTCACCGCGAAGGATCTCGGCACCCGGGCCCTGCTGCAGGGCGTCGTCCTCACGTCCCCCGACAGCGGCACCGTCGTGGCCGGTGCGCGCAACGCCCCCGCTGTCGGCCTGCAATGGATCGACGAGGACGGTGTGAGCACGGCGGAATCCGCCTGGACCACGCGACTGACCTGCACCCACGCCCCGCTGAATGCCGGAAGCTATGAGGCCCATGGCTTCGCGGTCACGGTCGACCAGGAGGGGGCGACGCACATCGTCCTGTCGGACCCGTGGACCGTCGACGTCGTCGAGGGCGACGCGGCGGCCTGAACCGCGCTGCTCGGGCACCCGCCGACGGGCTCCGCGAGAGCCTGCACGAGGAGCGCCGGGAGGCCCTCGTCACGTACCGTGGTGGCATCCGCACCGACTCCGCGGGCTTCTGCCCGCCGTCCATTAGTCTTGACGTCAAGACAAATGCCGCACCGACCCGAGGGAGCCCCGCGACACATGGCGCGCATCATCTACACCCACACCGACGAGGCACCGATGCTGGCGACCGCATCGTTCCTGCCGATCCTCGACGCCTTCTCGAACACCGCCGGGATCGACGTCACCACGCGTGACATCTCCCTGGCCGGTCGCATCGTCGCGGTCTTCTCCGACCTGCTGCCCGAGGACCAGCGCGAAGCAGATGCACTTGCCGAGCTGGGCGAGCTGGCCAGGACCCCCGAGGCCAACATCATCAAGCTGCCCAACATCTCCGCTTCGGTGCCGCAGCTGAAAGCCGCCATCGCGGAGCTGCAGGGCCTGGGCATCTCCCTGCCGGACTACCCCGAGTCCCCGTCCACCGACGAGGAGAAGGACATCCGCGCCCGCTACGACTCGGTCAAGGGCTCGGCCGTGAACCCGGTGCTGCGCGAGGGCAACTCGGACCGCCGTGCGCCTGCCGCGGTGAAGAACTTCGCCAAGGCGCACCCGCACCGGATGGGCGAGTGGAGCACGGACTCCAAGACCTCCGTGCCGACCATGGGCAAGGACGACTTCCGCGACAACGAGCAGTCCGTCGTCCTTCAGGCCGAGGACACCTTGTCGATCGTGCACATCGCCGCCGACGGCAGCGAGAGCGTGCTCAAAGCATCGCTGCCGGTGCTGACCGGAGAGATCGTCGACTCCACCGTGATGCGCGCCGCAGCGCTGGACGCGTTCCTGCGCGAGCAGATCGCCGCTGCCAAGGAGCAGGGTGTGCTGTTCTCCCTGCACCTCAAGGCCACCATGATGAAGGTGTCCGACCCGATCCTGTTCGGTCACGCAGTGACCGCCTTCTTCCCCACCCTGTTCACCCAGTTCGGTGATCAGCTCGCCGCAGCGGGCCTGTCCGCGGACCACGGCCTGGGCGGCATCCTCGCCGGCGTCGAGGACCTCGAGGAATCCGTGCGCGAGGGCGTCAAGGCCGCCATCGAGCAGGATCTCGCCGACGGCCCGGACCTGGCGATGGTCAACTCCCACAAGGGCATCACCAACCTCCACGTCCCCTCCGATGTCATCGTCGATGCGTCGATGCCCGCGATGATCCGCACCGCGGGCCACATGTGGAACCAGGACGACGCCGAGCAGGACACCCTCGCGGTGATCCCCGATTCCTCCTACGCCGGCGTCTACGCGGCGACCGTCGAGGACTGCCAGACGAACGGGGCCTTCGATCCGACCACCATGGGCACCGTCCCCAACGTCGGCCTGATGGCGCAGAAGGCCGAGGAGTACGGCAGCCACGACAAGACCTTCGAGATCGAGGCCGACGGCCGGGTCGAGGTGCGCGACGCCTCCGGTGCCGCTCTGATGAGCCACGACGTCGCCACCGGGGACATCTTCCGCGCCTGCCAGGCGAAGGACGCCCCGATCCGCGACTGGGTGCAGCTCGCGGTGCGCCGCTCGCGCGAATCCGGGATGCCCGCCGTGTTCTGGCTCGACGAGTCGCGTGCCCACGACCGCAACCTCATCGCCAAGGTCGAGGCGTACCTGGCCCAGGAGGATGTCGACGGACTCGACCTCCAGATCCTGTCACCCGTCGCGGCCACCCAGCACACCCTGGCGCGCGTGCGCCGGGGCGAGGACACCATCTCGGTGACCGGCAACGTGCTGCGTGACTACCTCACCGACCTGTTCCCGATCATGGAGCTGGGCACCAGCGCCAAGATGCTCTCGGTGGTGCCGCTGATGAACGGCGGCGGCCTGTTCGAGACCGGTGCGGGCGGCTCCGCGCCCAAGCACGTCCAGCAGCTCGTCGAGGAGAACTACCTGCGCTGGGACTCCCTCGGCGAGTTCCTCGCCCTGGCCGAGTCGCTGCGTCACCTCGCGCGCACCGCGGACAACGCGCGCGCCCGAGTTCTGGCCGACGCGCTGGACCGCGCCACCGAGACCCTGCTCAGCGAGGGCAAGTCCCCGCAGCGCAAGCTCGGCTCGATCGACAACCGCGGCAGCCACTTCTACCTCGCCCTGTACTGGGCGCAGGAGCTGGCCCAGCAGAGCGAGGACACCGAGCTCGCCACCGCCTTCGGCCCCATCGCGAAGGAGCTCGTCGACGGCGAGCAGACCATCGCCGAGGAGCTGCTCGCGGTGCAGGGCGAGCCAGCGGATATCGGCGGCTACTACCGCCCGGACCTGGAGAAGATCGCCACGGTGATGCGTCCGTCGGCGACCTTCAACCGCATCCTCGAGGAGATCTCCGCGGCGCTGTGACGCCGCAGCCCTCCTGAAGACCGCTGTCGACGCCGGTCCGGCCGCCCTGCGCGGACCGGGCCGGCGTCGGCCGTTGTCACGTCCGATCCTGTTTCCGCCCGGTCGGTGGCCGGCTTGCCCCTCACCTGGAAGGTGCGTCCGTGACCGTCATCTCCTCCCCCGTCGACGGCATCGACCTGCGCTACGACGTCCGCGGCAGCGGCGCCCCGGTCGTGCTGCTCCACGGCTCCGTGCTCTCGCGGGCGATCTGGCGCGGGCTCGGCTACCTCGAGCCCCTCGCCGCCGATCACACGGTGATCCGGATGGACCTGCGCGGCCACGGCCGCTCCGGCGCCCCGCACGATCCTGCCGCCTATACCCAGGAGGTCTTCCTCGCGGACCTGCTGGCCGTCCTCGACGCCGAACGCATCGGCCGCGCCGCGCTGGTCGGCTACTCGCTCGGCGCCCGCATCGCCCTCACCGCGGCGCTCGAGCATCCTGCGCGCGTCTCGCGCCTGGTGAGCCTCGGAGGGTCTGCCGCCGCGCAGAGGGGGCAGGTGGACTCGGTGTTCTTCCCAGGAGTCATCGACGCGGTGCACGAGGGCGGGATGGAGGCGTTCTGCGCCGGACAGGAGCTGGGGCCGGAGGTCACGTCGCGCCGCGCCCGTGCCACCCGTACCGCGTTCCTCGCCGCCGACCGCCGCGCGATGGCAGCCCTGTTCACGGCCACCGATGCCACCGCCGGCGTGCCCGAAGAGACCCTCGCGCACTGCCCGGTCCCCGCGCTGTGGATGGCGGGCACGCAGGATCACCCGCGGTACGAGGAATCGCGTCGGGCCGCCGCCGCCATGCCTGATGCAGACTTCGTGGCGCTGCCCGGCCGCGATCATGGCGGGACCCTGTTCCCCGCGGACGAGGTCCTGGACCATGTCCTGCCGTTCCTGTCCTGACCCGCAAGGAGGAGTTCCATGGCCGTGATCCGTGACATCGTCCTGGACTGTCGGCACGCCGCCGCCCTGGCCCGTTTCTGGGCGCTGGTCCTCGACGACTACGAGGTGGCTCCGTACGACGACGAGGAGCTGGCGCGGCTGCGCTCCCTCGGGATCACCGACCTGGAGGACGATCCCACGGTCCTCGTCGAGGGCCCCTCGGGCGCCCCGCGGCTGTGGTTCCAGAGCGTCCCGGAAGCGAAGACCGTCAAGAACCGAGTCCATCTCGACGTGACCGCCTCAGACCTCCGGGCGGAGGTCGAGCGGCTCATCGCGCTGGGGGCGACACGGTACGAACCTTCTTCCGCGCAGGACGACCTCGTGGTGCTGTGCGATCCCGAAGGCAATGAGTTCTGCGTGGTCCGTGCCTGATCCTCGGCCGCTGCGCCGCGCCCGTCACCCCACGAACTGGCGTACGAGGGCGATCAGCGCGACGACGACGATGATGCCGCGCAGCAGCCACTCGGGCATCAGCTTGGCCAGGTGTGCGCCGAAGTAGCCGCCCAGCAGTGCCCCGACCGCGATGGCCGCGGTCGCAGCCCAGACGATCTCCGCACCGGCCACGACGTACGCGATGACATACACGAGTGCGGCCGCGAGGTTCACGATCAGGCTCATGAGGTTCTTGACGCTGTTCACGGATCTCATGGATCGCCCTGTGAAGGTGCCGAGGATGCCCAGGTAGAGGATGCCCTGCGCGGCGGTGAAGTACCCGCCGTAGACGGATGCCGCACCCATGGAGCCGATCAGAGCCGGCGAGCGCAGGGGGCTGCGCTCGGGCGCGGCGTCGGCGGTCCCACCCCGACGTGTCGCTCGTCGGTCCTGCCTCAGACGGAGCGCCGAGGTGAGGCGCTTCTGGAAGATGACCATGAGCAGGGCGACCACGATGAGCACGGGGACGACGACGTCGAGTGCCTCGGCCGGGGACACCAGCAGCAGGATCGATCCGAGGGTGGCGCACAGCGCCGCCGTGATCGCAACAGGGGGTAGATCGTGCTTCTCAGCGGCGATCTCCTTGCGATAGCCGACGACGGAGCCGATCGTCGAGAAGAGCATGCCGACGGTGTTCGTTCGCACCGCGACGCCGGGCGGGATGCCCAGAGCCAGCAGTACCGGGAGTGTGAGCAGGGACCCCGAGCCGACGGCCGCATTGATAGCACCTGCGAGCGTGCCCATCACGAGCAGGACGATGAGGGAGACGGGTTCCACGAGGGACGACCCTACTGCTGGGAGCGATCCGGTGGCGCGCCGTCCGGGCCGCGGGCACCCTGAGGCGGGACCGGGGAGATCAGTCCGCGAGGTCTTCGAGCGCCTCCTGGAGCACCACGGCATGATTGTGCTCGCGGTCCTTCGACGCGTACAGCAAGGTGATACGGGTTGCTGCTGCCTTCCGAGCCCGCTCCAGCAGCTCCTTCGCGGCGCCGCTGTCGTCGAGCTCGCGGCGATAGTGGCGGGAGAACTCCTGGAAGTCCAGGTCGCCGCTGTGGAAGGCCGTGCGCAGTTCCGAGCTCGGGGCAGCGTCCTTGTCCCAGACGTCGTGCGCCACGCGTTCCTTCTTGATGCCGCGCGGCCACAGTCGGTCCACCAGCACCCGGTGCTCGCCGGTGCCGGAGCCGTCATCATTCAGAATGTCGTGCACCTTGGCCACGGTGATGTCGATCGTGCTCATGGCGTGCTCCTTCCCGCGTGGAGAGAACAGGACCCGGCACGCGCAGTGCGGGCCGGGTCCTGGTGGCCGGATCGTGCCGGCCTCAGCTCAGCTCAGTTCGGGCGATCACCGGGTCAGGCGAGAGCGGCCTTCGCGGCGTCGTAGTCCGGCTCCTCGCTGACCTCGGCGACCTGTTCGGTGTAGACGACCTTGCCCTTGGCATCGGTCACCATGACCGCGCGGGAGTGCAGGCCGGCCAGCGGCCCGTCGGTCATGGTCACGCCGTAGTCCTCGCCGAAGGAGGAGCGGAAGTCGGATCCGGTGACGACGTTCTCGAGGCCCTCGGCTCCGCAGAAGCGGGCCTGGGCGAACGGCAGGTCCTTCGAGACGCAGACGACCACGGTGTTCTCGAGGCCGGCGGCGAGCTCGTTGAACGCGCGCACCGACATCGCACAGGTGCCGGTGTCCAGCGAGGGGAAGATGTTCAGGACGACGCGCTTGCCGGCGAGGTCATCGCTGGCGATGGGCGCGAGATCCTGGCCGACGAGCTCGAAGTCCGGAAGGGCAGAGCCTTCGGCGGGCAGTTCGCCGAGAGTGCTGACGGGGGTGTTCTTGAAGGTGATGGAAGCCATGACCCCATACTCCCGTTCCTCCCTGTACGTCACAACCTGCGCCCTGGGAGTCCCGGCACCGCACAAGCACGGTCATGCCGTCGCGAGAGCGATCAGTCCATGGTGGCTTCGAGCCGCTGCGTCTGCTCGGCGACATCGAAGTCGGCGGCAGGCCACTGCGGATCGATGCCCTCGAGCGCATCCTTCAGCAGCTGCTGGACAGCGATCCGCGCGTACCACTTGCGATCCGCCGGGACCACGGTCCACGGGGCGTGCTCGGTCGAGGTGGCGCGCAGCGCTCGGGAGTACGCCTCCATGTAGGCGTCCCAGTGAGATCGCTCGTCCACGTCGCCGGGGTTGAACTTCCAGTACTTGTCCGGGCGCTCGAGCCGCTCCATGAGTCGCTCCCCCTGCTCTTGGCGGGAGATGTGGAGCATGACCTTCACGACGACGGTTCCCGCCTCGGTGAGCTCCTTCTCGAAGGCGTTGATCGCCGTGTACCGGCTCCGGATCTCCTTCGCATCGGCCCAACCGTGGACCCGATGGATCAGCACGTCCTCGTACTGGGAGCGATCGAAGACGCCGATCATCCCCGGCCCGGGGGTCCGCTTGCGGATCCGCCACAGGAAGTCGTGGCGCTTCTCCGCCGCCGTCGGGGCCTTGAAGGCCGTGATGTCCACTCCCTGCGGATCGACGCTGCCGACCACGTGGCGCATGATGCCGCCCTTGCCGGAGGTGTCCATCCCCTGTACGAGCAACAGCACGCTGCGCCCGTGCCGGTCTCCGTGGTGGGTCGCGTAGAGCCGCTCCTGCAGGTCGTCGAGGACTCCGTCGCGCGCGGCGAGCAGCTCCTTGCCGTCGGCCTTCTTCCCCTCGAAACCCGGGGTCGCGCGAGGATCGAACTCGGTCACATCCCCCTTCCACCCTGGGGAGATGGTGAAGCCCTCTGGGCTCCGGTCTGCGGACTTGTTCTTTTTCGCCATGTCGGCAGGCTAACGCGTGCGACCTCGCCGCGCGACGGACCCACCGCATTTGACTCTCCCGATCCGGCGGCGGAGTGTCGAGCCATGACGATCACCGCCATCACGAACGCCCACGTCCTCCCGGTCTCCTCCGCCGCCTTCGACGGCACGGTCCTCTTCGAGGACGGACGGATCGCCGACCTCGGCCCCGACATCGCTGTTCCGGCGAGCGCCACGGTCCTGGATGCCGACGGGGCCTGGCTGCTGCCGGGCTTCGTCGACGCGCACGTGCACCTCGGCGTCGACGAGGAGGGCGAGGGTTGGGCCGGCCAGGACACCAACGAGATGACGGCCCCGGTGATGGCCGCTGCGCGGGCGATCGATGCGATCAATCCGCGAGATATCGGTTTCGACGACGCGATCATCGGCGGGGTCACCTCCGTGAACGTCAATCCGGGCTCCGGCAACCCCATCGGTGGCCTCGCTGTCGCCCTCCGTACGCACGGTCGGGTCGTGGACGATATGGTCCTGCGCAGCCCGTCCGGGTTGAAGGCGGCCCTCGGGGAGAACCCCAAGCGCGTGTACGGCGAGCGCCAGCAGACCCCGTCGACCCGGCTCGGCGTCGCCCTGACCATCCGTCAGGCCTTCGCGACCGCGCGCGCCTGGATGGCGAAGGACGAGGCGGATCGTGAGGCAGACCTGATGTCGCTGGCCCTGTCCCGCGTGCTGAGCCGGGAGATCCCGTGGCGCCAGCACTCCCACCGGGCCGACGACATCGCCACCGCTCTGCGGATCGCCGAGGAGTTCGGCTACGAGCTGGTCCTGGACCACGGCACCGAGTCGTACCTGATCGCGGACAAGGTCGCCGCCGCCGGTGTCCCGGTCCTGTACGGGCCGTTGATCGTCTCCCGTTCGAAGGTCGAGGTGCGCCATCGCACCCCGAAGGCGCCCGGCATCCTCACCGCGGCCGGGGTGAAGGTCTCGATCATCACCGACCATCCCGTGGTGCCGATCGAGTTCCTCATCCACCAGGCGGCGCTCGCAGTCAAGCACGGTATGGACCCGGCCGACGCCCTGCGCGCGATCACCCTGAACCCTGCGGAGGTGCTGGGCCTCGGTGACCGCATCGGCTCGATCGAGGTGGGCAAGGACGCTGACCTGGTGCTGTGGGAGGGCGACCCGCTGGACGTGCGAAACCGATCCCTGCGCGTGTGGCAGAACGGGCTCGAGGTCATGCACCGCGACGAGGCCGGGGAGCCGGTGATCGCCGCGCGCTGAGAGGGGCGCAGGTGCGGATCAGTCGTCCACGGTGACCTCACGGGACTCGACGTCGACCTCGACCTCGACGTCGTCGCCGTCAGAGCGCTCGATGTCGATCTGGTAGCGGACGCGACCATCATCGGAGTCGAGATCCCAGCCGGAGACCCGACCGTCCTGCTCCTGCAGCGCCAGCTCGATCGCTTCGGCGGCCGGGAGCGGAGCGCTGACGTCCACGGCCGGATCGTCCACCTTGTCGTCCTCCTCCTCGTGCTCGACGACCTCCCCGGTCGCGGCGTCGACGTCCAGGTCGTGCTCTCGCCCGTCGACGGCCACCTCGATCTCCCATATCCAGCCGCGATCGTCGTCGTGATCGATCTCGATCGAGACCAGCTCGCCGCCGCCTGCCGCCTCCACGGCGATCGCCACGGCGTCCGCGGCGGGAACCGGCAGCTCTTCGGTCGCCAGATCGGCGGACTCCGGCAGCTGCGCGGCGGCGCCGGCGGAGCCCGCGTGCCCTCCGCCATCACTGCTCGCAGAATCCTCACCCGTGTCGGAGGCGGCACCGCCGCCGTCGCTTGAAGAGCCGCCGTCATCGCCCCGCTCGATGCCGCCCGCCTCCCCGTCGCCGGCCCCGCTGCACCCGGCGGCCAGCGCGAGGACGAGCGTGCCGAGCGCTGCCGCGCGAGCAGCGTGGACGGCGCGGGGACGGATGATGGTGCGGGCCATGGTGGATCTCCTCCTGGCGGGGCGAGGCCCCGCGTGACTGAACGATGACCCCAGGTTACGGACGCCCGCCGTGCCCGAGAAGGACCCTGAGAACACTCTCATCGGGGCCTCATCGACGCCGAACCGCGCCCCCGCTGCCTCGTCCGGGAAGGTCGGCTGCGCGGTCGGCGTCGCAGGATCCCCGAAGGTCCCTTCCCCCACCTCGGTCCCGGCCGTACGGTGAGTGGAGTCCCTCCGGGATCCCCGTTGGCTCCAGCAGCAGGAAGGCGTCATGACCACCATGTTGAACTGGCCGAACTCCCCCGCCCACGCCCCCACCGACGAGGAGCTGGAGCAGCTCCATGCCTGGTGGCGGGCCGCGAACTACCTGTCGGTCGGGCAGATCTACCTGATGGACAATCCCCTGTTGCGCCGTCCGCTGCAGAAGGAGCACGTCAAGCCCCGTCTGCTGGGACATTGGGGAACGACTCCGGGCCTGACCTTCCTGTACGCCCACGCGAACCGGGCGATCCGCCAGCGCGGGCTGAAGGCCATGTACATCACCGGGCCCGGCCACGGCGGCCCGGGACTGGTGGCCGCGAGCTACCTCGAAGGCACGTACTCCGAGGTCTATCCCGCCGTGAGCCGGGACGACGACGGCCTGAAGCGCCTGGTCACCCAGTTCTCCTTCCCCGGCGGGATCCCCTCGCACGTCGCCCCGGAGACCCCCGGGTCCCTCCACGAGGGCGGCGAGCTGGGCTACGCCCTCTCCCACGCCTACGGCGCGATGTTCGACCGCCCCGAGGAGATCGCCTTCACGGTGATCGGCGACGGTGAGGCCGAGACCGGCCCGCTGGCCACCTCCTGGCACTCGAACAAGTTCGTCAATCCGCAGCAGGACGGCGTGGTGCTGCCGATCCTGCACCTGAACGGGTACAAGATCGCGAACCCCACGGTGCTGGCCCGCATCGGGGACGAGGAACTCGCCTCGCTCCTGCGCGGCTACGGGCACACCCCGCTGTTCTTCACCGGCGGCTTCGACGACGAGGACCCGATGGAGGCGCATCAGCGCTTCGCCGCGGTGCTCGATACCGCGCTGGACCAGATCGCACAGATCAAGCAGGACGCCCGCGTCGACGCCGAGGCCGGCCGCGAGACCGCACGTCCCGCCTGGCCGATGATCGTCTTCCGCACCCCCAAGGGCTGGACCGGCCCGAAGGAGATCGACGGCAAGCAGACGGAGGGCTCGTGGCGCTCCCACCAGGTGCCGCTGGCGAGTGCCCGGGACACCGAGGAGCATCTCGCCGATCTCGATGCCTGGCTGCGCTCGTACCGGCCCGAGGAGCTGTTCGATACGGACGGACGGCTGCTGGAACCGATCGCGGCCACGGCCCCGGCCGGCGAGCAGCGGATGTCGGCGAACCCGGCGACCAACGGCGGCTCCGTGCTGAAGGCGCTGCGTCTTCCCGACTTCCGCGAGTACGCCGTGGAGGTTCCCGCGCCGGGTGGCACGATCGCGGAGGCGACGAAGGTACTGGGCACGTGGCTGCGTGACGTCATCCGCGACAACCCGGACAACTTCCGGATCTTCGGTCCCGACGAGACCGCGTCGAACCGACTCCAGTCGGTGTACGAGGTGACCGACAAGCAGTGGAATGCGGACTTCGAGGACCACGATCGCCAGGAGCATCTGGCCCGCGCGGGCCGCGTCATGGAGGTGCTCTCGGAGCACCAGTGCCAGGGATGGCTCGAGGGGTACCTGCTCACGGGCCGTCACGGGATGTTCTCCTCCTACGAGGCGTTCATCCACATCGTCGACTCGATGGTCAATCAGCACGCGAAGTGGCTGAAGGTGACCAATGAGCTGGAGTGGCGTCGGCCGATCGCCTCGCTGAACTATCTGCTCAGCTCTCACGTCTGGCGCCAGGACCACAACGGGTTCTCCCACCAGGACCCCGGCTTCATCGATCATCTGGTCAACAAGAAGGCCGAGATCGTGCGGGTGTACCTGCCGCCGGACGCCAACACCCTGCTGTCCACGTACGACCACTGCCTGCGCTCACGGCAGTACGTGAACGTGGTGGTGGCCGGGAAGCAGCCGGGCCCGACCTGGCTGAGCATGGACGAGGCGATCGTGCACTGCACGCGCGGCCTGGGCATCTGGGAATGGGCCGGCACCGAGCGTGAGGGCGAGGAGCCGGAGGTCGTGCTCGCCTGCGCCGGGGACATCCCCACCATCGAGACCCTCGCGGCCGCGAAGATCCTGCGCGAGCAGGTGCCGGGTCTGCGGGTGCGGGTGGTCAACGTCGTGGATCTGATGCGTCTGCAGGACGATTCGGAACATCCTCACGGCCTCT
Source organism: Brachybacterium sp. FME24 (assembly GCF_014897705.1). Taxonomy (GTDB): domain Bacteria; phylum Actinomycetota; class Actinomycetes; order Actinomycetales; family Dermabacteraceae; genus Brachybacterium. The sequence goes on from NZ_JABUXV010000001.1 coordinate 57,699, forward strand.
CGCAGCGGGACTTCGACGGGATCTTCGGCGAGGACATCCCGGTGGTGTTCGCGTACCACGGCTACCCGTGGCTGATCCACCGCCTCGCCTACCGCCACGACCGCACGTCCCGCCTCCACGTGCGCGGCTACAAGGAGGAGGGCACCACCACCACGCCCTTCGACATGCTGATGCTCAACGACACCGACCGCTTCCATCTGGTGATGGACGTGATCGACCGGGTCGAGGGCATGAACATCCGCTATGCGGGGCTGCGCCAGGAGATGGAGGACTCACGGATCCGGGCTCGGGCCTACGCCTACCAGCACGGTGAGGACGTTCCGGAGATCGCGGCCTGGCAGTGGGACGACAACGCGGACGAGGCCGGTTCGGGCGCCCCGGCGCGGCCGCGCGCTACCGGCGGTGACAACGAATGACGACCCTCGGAGCACTGCTCCGGAGCCGGCGCCGGTGATGAGCAGCAGTGAAGGCGGTGATCGGCTCGTGCGCCAGGTCGTGCGCGTGCGCGGCACGGTCCAGGGCGTCGGCTTCCGTATGTCAACGGCCTCCGAGGCCCAGCGCCTCGGGGTCCGCGGCACCGTGCGGAACCTGTGGGACGGCACGGTGGAGGCGGATATCGAGGGCACGGCCGACGCCGTGAGCGCGATGGTGCGGTGGTTGCGCGAGGGCCCGAGCAGCGCGCAGGTGAGCGGGCTCGACATGCGCGAGGCATCCCTGCGCGGAGCGGAGTCGTTCCGGATCGTCGGCTGAGCGGCTCAGCGGCTCAGAACCTGAGACGCTCAGACGCTCAGACGCTCGAACGCTCGAACGCTCGGCTCTTCACGGGCGCTCACACGACAGCTCGTCCGGCCGACCCTGTCGGGGCGGTGCGCACATAGTGCGCGGCGACCAGGACCCCTGCGGCGACCATCACCACGGAGGTGGCGATCAGCGCGCTCTGACCGACGTGGTCGATGATCAGCCCTCCCAGGAACGCGCCACCGGCTATCGCCGTATTGAACACGGCGCTGTTCACGGCGGTTCCCTCCTCGATGACATCGGCCGCCTCGGTGCCGACGAAGGCCTGGATCGCCACGGAGATGGCGCCGACGAACAGTCCCCAGAGCGGCATGATCACGAGAGCCGAGGAGGAGCCCTGCATCAGCAGGAGCACCGCGAGCAGGGCGAGCCCCACGCCGCCGGAGACGACGAGGACACCCCAGGGCGCGCTGCGGTGCAGCAGCGGGGCCACCGCGAAGTTGCCCAGCAGCCCGGCGATGCCGAAGACGAGCAGCATCGGTCCCACCTGGGTGACGGGGAGCCCCGCCCGTTCGAGGAGGATGGGGCTGACGTAGGCATAGGTGATGAACTGCGCGACGACCACGAGCGAGGTGAGCGCGACGGCGTAGCGCACGCCGCGAGTACGGGCGGCGGCGAGCATCATGGTGGGCGTCACCTTCACCGGCGAGTGCACGGGCCGAACCAGCACGAAGATCAGCACCGCGACGATCGCGGCGAGGGCGCCCACGACGGCGAAGGCCGAGCGCCAGCCGACATGCGTCCCGATCCAGGCCGCCACCGGCACACCCAGCACCAGGGCGGCGCCCGCACCGCTGAAGGCGACGGTGAGGGCACGGGCGGCGTGCTCGCGGGGCACCTGGCCGATGGCCACGATCGCCATCACCGCCCAATACAGGCCGATGGAGATCCCGGCGAAGAGGCGAGCGACCAGCAGCACCGCGAAGGTCGGGGCCACCACGCTGAGCGCACAGGACAGGACCACCGAGCCCAGGGCGAGCACCAGCACGAGGCGTCGGTCCAGGCCGCGCACGATCACCGGGGTGAGGATCGCGACGACCCCCGCCAGGACCCCCGGCACCGTCACCGCGAGCCCGGCCACCCCCGCGCTGACCCCGAGGTCCGGGGCCATCACGCTGAGCACGCCGATGGGCAGTTCCTCGATCGTGATCAGGACGAAGATGCCCACGGCGAGGGCGACAACCCCTGACCAGCGACGTGCTGCGTCCACCGTGCATCCTCTCTCCTGCTCCACACCCGCTGACGTTCAGCGGGCCGAGTGCTCGCAGGGAGGCGCCACGCGGGGGCGACTGCGCTCCCTGCGTGAACGGATGACGGCCCCGGCAGGTGCCGGGACCGTCATCGCTCCATGGCCCCACGGGGCCATGCCGTCACACCGCGAGGGGTGTCGTGACCCCGGCCGGAAGGCCCGGGCCGGCACGGTCAGACGGCGGCGTCGAAGGCCGCGCCGATCTCCTGGTCCCCATCGTTGTAGGGAAGGACCTTCCCCACGGTGGCAGGGCGCTCGAGCGCCGCGACGATCGTGCGGGCGACGTTCCCGCGCGAGACCGTGCCGCTCTCGGTCGCCGTCGCGTCGATGGTCCCGGTCGGCTCCTCGAGGGTGAGGCCGGAGGGAGCGAGAATGGTCCACTCCAGCTGCGTGCCCATCAGGTGCGCGTCGGCCTGGGACTTGGCCTCGGCGTACGCGTAGAAGGGCTCCTCCTCCGGCACGCCGTGATCCGGGCCGGCCCCGAAGTAGCTGACCATCACGTAGCGGCTGGCGCCGACACGTCCGGCAGCCTTCATCGAGGCGATCGCGGCGTCACGATCCACCGCCCAGGTGCGCTGGGGGCTCCCACCGCCGGCGCCGGCCGCCCAGACCACCGCGTCCTTCCCGCGCAGCAGCTCGTCCCAGCCTCCCGCGTCGAGCGTCTCGATGTCTGCGACGACGGCGCTCGCGCCGGTGGCCTCGACCTCGGCGGTGTGCTCGGGATTGCGGATCACTGCGTGAACGGTGTGCCCCGCTTCCACGAGCAGCGGCTCCGCGAGCAGCGCGACCTTGCCATGTCCTCCGATAAGTGCAATATCCATACCCCTACCCTTGCACCCTGATCCGAACGCGTCGAGGCATGCGGGGCGCGGTTCACTCCTGGAGGAATACCCGCCGCTGAACGCCGTGCCGAGACACCCTCGGGCAGCCGCCGATGGTCGGATGCCTCACCGGTCGGACTGCTCCGAGACCGGCCCCGCCCCGTTATCCTGACCGAGGCCGCCACCAGGCGACCACTTCCTCGGACGAAGGAACCTCACCATGGCCGGTGGACTCGCCGCACTGCTCGACGACGTCGCTGCTCTTGCACGCCTGGCCGCCGCCAGCGCGGACGACGTGGCCGCCGCCTCCGCGAAGGCCGGATCCAAGGCGATGGGTGTGGTCATCGACGACGCCGCCGTGACCCCGCAGTACGTGAAGGGCATCAAACCCAAGCGGGAGCTGCCGATCATCTGGCGGATCACCAAGGGCTCGCTGCGCAACAAGCTGATCTTCATCCTGCCGGTCCTGCTGCTGCTGAGCACCTTCGCCCCCTGGCTGCTGACGCCGATACTCATGCTCGGCGGTCTGTATCTCAGCTTCGAAGGCGCCGAGAAGATCTGGGAACTGGTCAGCGGCAAGCCCAAGAAGGCCCCAGCCGCTGCCAAGGGGGCCGACGCCGAGGACAAGATCGTCTCCAGCGCGGTGCGCACCGACCTGATCCTCTCGGCCGAGATCATGGTCATCTCGATGAATTCGATCGACGCGCCGTCGGTGTGGGGCCGCGCCATCGTGCTCGTGGTGGTCGCCATCGGCATCACCGCGCTCGTCTACGGCTCCGTCGGGATCCTGGTGAAGATGGATGACGTGGGCCTGGCCATGGCAGCCGACGAAGATTCGACGTTCAAGCAGAAGTTCGGCACCGCCCTGGTGGGCGCCATGCCGAAGGTGATGGACGTGATCAGCTACATCGGCATGGTCGCCATGCTGTGGGTCGGCGGCCACATCCTGCTGGTGGGCACCCACGACCTCGGCCTCGCCCAGCCCTACGGGTTCGTCCACCACCTCGAAGAGGGAGTCGTCGGCATCGCCGGGGTCGGAGCGATCCTCGCCTGGCTGATCAACACGGCGTTCTCCTTCGTCTTCGGCCTGATCATCGGCGGGATCGTCGCAGTGATCATGCATTTCCTGCCCTTCGGCCACCACGGGAACGAGGACGCAGCAGGCAGCACGAAGAACGACGTCGAACACGACGAAAGCAGCACAAGCAGCGCAGAGCGCACGGACGACAACGACGGCACGGGCGGCACGACTGACGATGCCGCCGCGGAGACGAGCACGGACGCCCGCGACGCGAAGAACTGACCGGCTGGGCCCGCGCCACCCCTGAACTCCTTGCGACCTGCGTCACCGTGTGCCACGGTGAGGCTCCCCGTCCCGACCGAGGAGTCCACACCGTCGTGCATCCTGTCGATCGTCGTTCCTTCCTGCGCTTGTCCACCCGCGCCGCCGGCACCACCGCGTTCACCGCCACCGTCGCCACGGTTCCTGCCATGGCAGGGGCACCACGTGCCGATCGACGGGCCGAGCAGGTCACTCCCCCTCCCGCTCGTCAGTTCAGGGCGATGTGGATCTCCTCCGTCGTGAACATCGACTGGCCCTCCGCGACCGGGCTCACCGTGGCGCAGCAGAAGGAGGAGTACCTGGCCTGGCTCGACCTCGCCCAGGAGCTCGGGTTGAATGCCGTGATCACCCAGGTGCGGCCCACGGCCGACGCCTTCTGGCCCTCCCCCTACGAGCCCTGGTCGATGTACCTCTCCGGTACCCAGGGACAGGACCCGGGCTACGACCCGCTCGCCTTCCAGATCGAGGCGGCGCACGAGCGGAACCTCGAGTACCACGCGTGGTTCAACCCGTATCGGGTCGCCATGAGCGAGGAGCCCGACCTGGTGGAGGAGCATCCTGCGCGCCTTCGCCCGGACTGGGTGTGGCCCTTCGGAGGGAAGCTGTACTACGACCCGGGCCTGCCCGAGGTCCGCGCCTTCGTGCAGGACGCGATGATGGATGCCATCTCCCGGTACGACGTGGACGGCGCCCACTTCGACGACTACTTCTACCCCTATCCCGTCGAGGGGCAGACGATCCCCGACGAGGCCACCTACGCCGCCCACTCCGACGGGGTCACCCCGATCGAGGACTGGCGCCGGGAGAACATCAACCTGCTGGTGAGCGAGATGCACGAACGGATCCGGGCCGAGAAGCCCTGGGTGCGCTTCGGGATCAGCCCCTTCGGGATCTGGCGCAACGCGAGCAGCGATCCGGAGGGGTCGGACACCTCCGGCTCGGAGTCCTACGAGATCATCTCGGCGGATTCCCTGCGCTGGGTGCGGCAGGGCTGGGTCGACTACATCAATCCCCAGATCTACTGGCAGTTCGGCCACCCCGCTGCCGATTACGAGACCCTCGTGCGCTGGTGGGCCGAGAAGGTCGCCGACACCGAGGTGGGGCTGTTCATCGGGGAGGCCGCCTACAAGGCGATCACCGGCACCTTTCCCGAGACCACCGAGCTGGGAGATCATCTCGACCTCACGGAGACACTCGAGGCGATCGACGGGAACGTGCTCTTCAGCGCAGCGAGCCTGCGTGATGACACCACCGGCTCGGTCGACGACCTCGTCCAGCGGCACTACTCGCATCCGGCGCTGGTCCCGGTCCTGGACTCGGTCCCGGGCGAGGCTCCGGCCGCGCCGACGTTGCTCGTGGTGCGGACCACCGAGGAGGGGGTGCAGGTGCGCTGGCGGGGCCGCGGCGCCACCAGCTACGCGCTCTGGCACGTCCCTCAGGCGCAGGTCTCCGAGGGGGATCTCGCCGACGGGCGGAACCTGGTGGCGACGGTGCGCGCGGGCCGGGGCTCACAGAGCCTCGTGCACGAGGGCGCCGACGGCGACGGGTACTACGTCGTCACGGCGTACGACCGCACCTGGCACCAGAGCGGCCCGTCCGAGGCAGCGCGCCCGCGCGGCTAGCGACGGGCATGCATCGGGGAGGAGATGCTGGACGAACAGTTCGGGGCCGCGTCTCGCGTCGAGTCGTGTCCATTCGTCCTCGCGTCGTCCCACGGATCGATGGGCGCGACATCCAGCAGCTCGAGATCCTCGACGTGGCGCGTCACCACGGTCAAGCCGTCGACTGCCGCGGTGGCGGCGATCACGGCGTCCTGCGGACATTCGAGGACGGAAGAGCGCTCATCCACTGCCCCTCGGATGCCGCGGAAGGCAGGACGGAGCTCGCTGCGCCCTAATCGGGTCAGGCTGACTCAGCGGCGGCGTGGTTCGCGACCACGGGCGGCTCGGAGGACCACGGGAAGACGATCCAGTCATCGGTGCGACGCCACACGTAGTCCGGCGCCACCACGGACCCGGACTTCCCGTACAGCACGGCGCTGCGGGCGTCCGCGCCCATCTCGCGCAGCAGGTCCAGGACGAGCGCCAGGGTGCGGCCGGAATCGGCGACATCGTCGACCACCAGCAGCCGCTTGCCCTGGATGGATTCGGTGTCGAGCATCGGGGCGAGCAGCACGGGGTCCGGCAGGGTCTCGTGGACGTCGGTGTAGAACTCGACGTTGATCGCGTCGGCGAGCTTCAGACCCAGGGCGTAGGAGAGGGATCCTGCCGGCAGGAGGCCACCTCGGGCCACCGCGATGACGATCTCGGGCGAGAACTCGGAGTCGGCGATGACCTGCGCGAGTTCCCGCGACGCAGTACCGAACAGCTCCCAGGTGAGAACCTCCTTGGTCGACAGTTCGGACGAGTCGGCGTGGTAGGCCTGGGTCATCAGTTCTCTTCTCCTCGGGGTGCGATCGACGCAGAGTGCTCCGATGGTAGCGGCCCTCCCGGCCCTGAGCCGTGGTCGAGCCCGGCGATCGTGACGGCCGACGCTCCCCAGGCAACACGCAACGCCCTGACAGGGCCCAGCGGGAGCCTCAGAACCCTGGTCGCCGAGCCGGCACCCATCCACCTCGCAACCCACACACTCCAACACGCACAACATGTTGTTTTCTGTGGCTTTTGCGCGTAGAGTGCGGTGATCGCAGTCCGGCGGCTCGTCCGGCAGCGGTGCACTCCCCTTCGATGAGGCAGGTGATCCCTTGTACGCCCGCGAACGCCAGCGCCAGATCCTCGATGAGCTCGCACGGTCCGGACGCGTCGCCGTCACCGATCTCTCCGCACAGTTCGAGGTCACCACCGAGACGGTGCGTCGCGACCTCGATCAGCTCGCCGCACGCGGCCACCTGCTGCGCGTCCACGGCGGCGCCGTCCCCAAGGCCACCGCCGAGGTCGAACCCGACCTCGAGTCGCGCCGCGTCACCAATGTCGACGCGAAGCGCCGGATCGCGCAGGCGGCCGCCCGCTACCTGCCGTCGGACCCGCACGCCGCCGTGCTGCTGGACGCCGGGAGCACCACTGCGGAGCTCCTGCCCCACCTCGCGGGTCGCCGCGGACCGGTGATCACCAACGCCCCCGCGATCGCGCAGGGCGCGCTGGTCCACACCGACCTCGAGGTTCACGTGCTGCCCGGTCGCGTGCGCCCCACCACCCAGGCCGCCGTCGGCGCGTCCACGGTCGATGCGATCCGTGCTCTCCATCCCGAGGTCGCCTTCCTGGGCTGCAACGGCGTGGACGGCGACGGGTTCACCACTCCCGACCCGGACGAGGCCGCCGTGAAGCGAGCCATGGTGCACTCCGCCGGGCTGCGGATCGTCCTCGCCGACTCCTCCAAGGCCGGGACCCGGAACCTGGTCACCTTCGCGGCGGCAACCGACGTAGACACCCTCATCACCGACGATGATCTGCCCGAGGACATCCACCGCCTGCTCACCGAGGCCGGGATCGAGGTCGTGCAGGCATGATCATCACCTTCACCGCGAACCCGTCGCTGGATCGCACCGTCGATCTGGACGCCCCGCTCGTCCCGGGCGGGGTGCACCGCATCGGGAGCGACCGCACCCAGCCGGGCGGCAAAGGCATCAACGTCGCGCTCGGTGTGCACCGCGCAGGGCTCGCGGTCACGGCGATCCTGCCCGCCGCCCCCTCCGACCCCCTGATCGGTCTGCTCGAGGCCGAAGGGCTCCCCCACCGGACCGGGCCCATCGCCGGGCGAGTGCGCACCAACCTCACCGTGCTGTCCGCGCCGCAGCTGACCACGAAGCTCAATGAACCCGGCGCCACGCTCAGCGCCGCGGAGGTCTCCGCTCTGGAGCAGCTGCTGATCTCCTGCGTCAGTGCAGGCGACCTCGTCATGCTCTCCGGCTCACTGGCCCCGGGGCTGCCCGTGGACGAGTATGTGCGCCTGGTCGACCTGCTCCACGCCCGCGGGGCCCGCGTCGGAGTGGACACCTCCGACGCCCCGCTCGAGGCCCTGGCCGCGGCGATGCCGGGAACGGCACCGGACTTCCTCAAGCCCAACGCCGAGGAGCTCGGACAGATCGTCGGCATTCCCGGCGACGCACTCGAGCGCGACGCCGCGAGCGGTGATCTCGAGGGCGTCCGCGACGCCGCCCTCATGCTCCATGGCCGCGGCGTGGGCGCCGTGCTGGTGACGCTCGGCGCGGCCGGCGGGCTGCTGGCCACCGACGGCGAGGCCTGGTTCTGCCCCTCGGCCACCGCACCGGTGGTCTCCACCGTCGGCGCCGGCGATTCCGCGACCGCCGGCTATCTCATCGCCCGCGAGCTCGGCGAGGCCCCTGGCCCGCGCCTGGCTCGCGCGCTCGCCTACGGGACGGCCGCCGTCGGCCTGCCCGGCACCACCATCCCCCGTCCCGACCAGGTCCGCGTCGACGCGGACCGCGTCGTCCGACTCTGACCTCTCCGCTCGCCCGCCCCGCGGGAGAGCACGTTCGAAGGAGCACACATGCCCGGATCACTGATGACCCCCGAGCTGGTCCGCCTGGAGGTGGCCCCTCCCGGTGACAAACAGGCCGTGATCGGCCTGATGGCCGATCTGATCTCCGCCACCGGTCGCGCCGACCGCGACGGCCTCGAGGCCGGACTCCTCAAGCGCGAGGAGTCCTTCGCCACCGGCATGCCCGGCGGCTTCGCCATCCCCCACTGCCGCACCGAGACAGTCCACGAGGCCGCACTGGGCTTCCTGCGCCTGTCCGAACCGGTCGACTTCGGATCGACCGACGGCCCGGCCGACCTCGTCATCGGCATCGCCGCCCCGGCCGGTACCGACGACCAGCACCTGAAACTGCTCGCCCAGCTCTCGCGGGCGCTGATCCGCCCGGAGTTCCTCGAGCAGCTGCGCGCGGCGCGCGAGCCCCAGGAAGTCTCCGACCTGGTGATGGCTCGAACCTGCGGAGGCCCCGCAGGCGGATCCCACGCACCAGGAGGTGGCGGCGGGCCCCGCCGCCACCAGCTCCCCGGACGCCGGACACGCCGATGCCACCACAGCGCCCTCCCACGGCTCTGCTCCGGCCGGCGAGGCCCCGGTGCTGCTGGCGATCACCTCCTGCCCCACCGGCATCGCCCACACCTACATGGCGGCCGAGTCGCTCGAGAACGCCGCGAAGGACAAGGGCATCGAGCTGCACGTGGAGACCCAGGGATCCGGCGGTATCGAACCGTTCACGCAGGAGCAGATCGACGCGGCGAGCGCACTGATCATCGCGGCCGACGTCAACATCTCCGGGCGCGAGCGCTTCGCCGGTCTCCCTCTGGTCGAGCACCCCGTCAAGCGCGCCATCTCCCACGGACCGCAGATGCTCGACGAGGCCGTCGCGGCCACGACGGACCCCTCCGCGCGACGGGTCCCGGCAGCGGGAGGTGACTCGGGATCCTCCTCGAGTTCCGCCTCGGCGAACCAGCAGTCATGGCCCAAGCGGATCCAGGCCGCCGTGATGACGGGCGTGTCGTACATGATCCCGTTCGTCGCCGCCGGCGGCCTGCTCATGGCGCTCGGCTTCCTCATCGCCGGCTTCGACGTCGCCTTCGTGGCCCAGGACGTCGCCACCGGCAACTCGCTCTCGTCCCTGCCCGGCCATCTGCCGTACGAATCGGCGACGGGCACCACGGAGACGGACCGTGCGGGCCTCGCCCTCTACCTCGGCGCCGTGCTGTTCACTCTCGGGAATCTCGGGATGGGGTTCCTGGTCGCCGCACTGTCGGGGTACATCGCGTTCGGCCTCGCCGGTCGCCCCGGCATCGCCCCCGGCTTCATCGGCGGCGCAGTCTCCGTGCTCGTCGGCGCCGGTTTCCTCGGCGGCCTCATCACCGGCCTGCTGGCTGGGCTGGTGGCACTGTGGTTCACCTCCCTGAAGCCGCCGCGGTGGCTCGCCGGGCTGATGCCCGTCGTGATCATCCCGCTGCTGACCACACTCGTCGTCGGTGGTCTGATGCTGCTGTTCCTGGGCCGCCCGCTGGCTTCCCTGATGACCGCGCTGCAGGACGGGCTGACCGGCATGTCCGGCTCTTCCGCGATCCTGCTCGGCGTGATCATCGGATTGATGATGTGCTTCGACCTCGGTGGCCCCGTGAACAAGGCGGCGTACCTCTTCGCCACCGCGGGCCTCTCCCAGGGCACCGAGGCGGCCTTCCAGATCATGGCCGCAGTGATGGCCGCCGGAATGGTCCCGCCGCTGGCGATGGCCCTGTCCACGGTGGTGCGGCGACGCCTCTACTCCACGGTCGAACGGGAGAACGGCACCACCGCGTGGCTGCTCGGCGCAGCCTTCATCACCGAGGGATCGATCCCGTTCGCCGCGGCTGATCCGCTGCGCGTGATCCCCTCGATGATGGCCGGCGGCGCCGCCACCGGCGCGCTGATCATGGCCTTCGGCGTGGGCTCGCAGGCGCCGCACGGCGGCATCTTCGTCGCCTTCGCGATCAGCCCGGTCTGGGGCTTCCTGCTGGCGATCCTCGTGGGCACGCTGATCGCTGCGGCCGTGGTGACCGTGCTCAAGGAGACGGCGCACCGCAAGGCGGCAGTCGCCGCCTGACCTCGGTCGGGCCCGTTCCGGCCCGACGAACCTGCGCAGAGCGCCCCACTGCGGTGGGGCGCTCTCGTATGCTCGGCCTGGACGCGGACGAGCGCGACCCGGCCGGCGGGGCCCGGCCGGTCCGGCCCCGCGACCGCACCCGACGGGCAGGAGCAACGATGCCGCAGATCGAGACCGGTGGAGTGCTGCTGCTCGAGGGCCCCCTCGGGCACATGCCCGCCTACGGCACCGCCCATCTGAGCGTCCTGACCTTCCTCGTGCTCGCCGCAGTCGTCCTGGTGGCCTGGGCTCGGCGTACGGAGCCCGAGCGGGTGGATCGCACGCTGCGGATCACCGGGTGGGTGCTGCTGGTCAATGCGGTGGCCTGGACAGCGTGGGGTGCTATGCCCTGGGCATGGAACATCGATGAATCCTTGCCGCTGCACTTCTCCGATGCCCTGCGGATCATCGTGCCGATCGCCCTGATCACCCAGGCCCGCTGGGCGATCGTGATCAGCTACTTCTGGGGCCTGACCCTGAACCTGCAGTCGGTGCTGACGCCCGACGTGAACTACTTCGTGTCGGTCCCCCTGGAGTTCACCGAGTACTGGGGCGCTCACCTCAGCGCCGTGCTCGCGCCGATCGTGCTGACCTGGGGTCTCGGCTACCGCCCCACCTGGCGTGGCTACCGGGCGGCCTACGCCGCAGCAGTCGCCTGGGCAGCGATCGCCTTCACCGGCAATGCGCTGACCGGGTCGAACTACGGCTATCTGAACCGGGCCCCGGCAGGCCCCAGCGTCCTGGACATGATGGGTCCGTGGCCGCAGTATCTGCTGGTCGAGGCGGTCGTGATAGCCGTGGTCTGGGCTCTGATGACCTGGCCGTGGATCCGGCGGGACCGCCGCCTCGGCACCCCGGTGAGCGGGCGCAGGGCGCTGCTGCGCCGGCCGGGCGCGCCGGATGCAACGGGCGTCGCGCGGGCACCGTACGACGCCGAGGCCCGCTGACCCCCAGACCGGCGGGTTGCCCGGTCCTCGCGTGAGCAGCAGCTCTGTCCCTCAGGCGAGCAGCTCGACCTCCGCCAGGCGCAACGGCCCCTGGGCGGTCGTGATCACGAGCCGGTGGTGGGTGCACGCCCGCGGCGAGGACACCTCGAAGGGCCTCGTCTGGCGGCGCCAGCGGAAGGACTGCGCGGTGCGCTCGTCGAGCACCTCCCACGTCGAGCCGTCGGCAGATCCTTCGAGCCGCCATGCGATCGGGTCCCCACCGGTCTCGGCGGACGAGGTCAGGGTGAGGAACCGTGCCTGCAGCGGTTCGCCCAGCTCAGGGAACTCGATGACGGCGCTCGCCATGTCCCAGGCCTGCTCGGTGCGGGCGTCGTCGTCGCGCAGCGGGTCCGCAGGAGCTGCGGCGAAGAGGTCACGCAGAGGCTGCGGGCGCTTCCCCGGCTCGGTGGCCGACGGCGGGACCTCGCCCCAGGCTCCCGGGGCGGCGGCGAGGGATGCATGGAGCTGTCCGTTCAGGTCCGCGTGGTCGATCCAGGCCCCGCGATGTTCCTGACCGTTGACGGTGTAGGCGGTGATGAAGGGGTGGTCAGGTGCCTGGCCGTCGGTGGTCACGGAGAAGGGCGACCCTCCGAGCGGGCACACCTGCACCCGATCGAACAGGGGTGCCACCAGGTGGTAGCGACCTGTGCCGAGCTGCAGCGGGTACAGACCCAGCGCCGTGAACAGCCACCAGGCGCTCATCTCCCCGTTGTCCTCGTCCCCCGGGTAGCCCTGGCCGATCTGCTCGCCGACGAACAGGCGACGCTGGACCTCGCGCACGATCTCGGAGGCCCGATGGGGCGCCCCGGCGTGGTGGAAGAGAAAAGGGATGTGATGGGAGGGCTGGTTGGAGACGCCGAACTGGCCCATCCGCACCGCACGCGCCTCATCCATCTCGTGGATGACATGGCCGTAGGTGCCCTTGAGATCGGCACGTTCCGGCGTGGCGAAGAATTCTTCGAGCTTGCCGCCGAGCTCGTCGCGCCCTCCGTACAGCGCGGCCAGGCCTTCCCCGTCGTGAGGGACGTGGAAGGCGAAGTTCCAGCCATCGGTCTCGGTGAAATCACCGCCCCACACCTTCGGGTCGAACTCCTCGGGACTCATCGCGAAACCGCCGTCGGCTCGCCGGCCCTGGAAGAAGTCGACCCCCGGGTCGAACAGCAGCGGATAGTTCGCCGACCGGGCCCGCAGATACACCGCTTCCTCGCGCAGCTGTGCGGCGTCCGCTTCGGATTCGGTCTCCTCGGCGAGCAGCTCCGCCTGGGCAGCGAGCCCGAAGTCGTTGATGTGGGCTTCGAGCGCCCAGGACACCGATTCGGGGGTATCGGTGTCGACGTACCCGGTGAACACCGCGCGCTCGTTGCCCTTGCGCCCCACTTCCGGCTGCGTCGGAGCGACGGTCGCGTTGCGCAGCCCGGACTGATAGGCGGCCACCGGATCAGGCAGAACGACACCCTTGACCACGAGATCCGCGAAGGCGATGTCGCTGCTGGTCCCCGTCATGCAATCGGCATAACCAGGCGAGGACCAGCGCGCGATCCAGCCGCCCTCGCGATACTGCTGGACGAAGCCGTCCGCGAGCTCGGCCGCCAGCTCGGGGTACAGCAGCGCGTAGGCGGGCCACGCGGTGCGGTAGGTATCCCAGAATCCATTGTTGACGTGCAGCTTCCCGGGAATCACCTGGGCGTTGGTGCGCGTGTCGGTCGCATCGCCCTTGACCGGTCGCACGGGGCTCGCGTGCTGGGGCTGGGGGCGGGCCGGAGAACCGGCGTCCTCCCACTGGGAGTTGGGGTAGAGGTTCAGGCGGTAGAGGTTGCCGTACAGGGTGCGCAGCTGGGGCGGGGTGGCGGTGCCCGGCTCGATCACCCGCAAGCGCTCGGTCCACGCGCCGTGCGCTGCCTCGCGGATCTCGGCGAAGCTGCGCCGGTCGACCTCCTGGGCGAAGGTGCGCCGTCCCTGCTCGACGCCGATGAAACTGGTGACCAGGCGCACCGTGACCGATTCGGTGTCGTCGGCGAAGGTCAGCACGCTGCCGGTAGAGCCGCCGCGGGCAGCGCTGACGGAGATCGGCGCCGGGTCCACCTCGGCGAGCACGAACATGCGGGTGGCGCCCTCGGCCCGCGAATATCCTTCCGCGAGACCGGAATCGACCCACGCACGCAGCTTCCCGTCGAACACCGCTCCCGCGGCCTCGATCCGGGAATGCTCGTCGACGCCCTCGAGCAGCAGGTGCCGCTCCCCCGGTCCGGCGGGGTAGTCGACCTCGCAGATCGCACCGTGGTCGGTGGGGGCCACCCGCAGCGTCGTCCCGCCGTCGAGGGCCACCTCGTACAGGTCCGGACGGGCGGTCTCGGCGTCATGGTCGAAGCCCAGAGCGCGCGCCGTCGGCGTAGCGTCGGGGTTCTCACCCACCAGGGGCATCAGGACGAACTGATTGCGGTCCCCCATCCAGGGGCTGGGCTGGTGGGAGACCGCCAGCCCCTGCAGGCGCGGCCGATTGTCCGCCCCGCCCTGGCGGTGGTACTCGTACAGCCAGCGCCGGGTGCGGGCGTCGGTGACCGGGGTGAAGAACGCGAAGCCATTGGGCACCGCGGTCAACGGCAGCGTGTTCCCGCGGGAGAAGTCCCCGGAGGCATAGGTGCCGCGACGGGTGTCCACCCAGGCAACCGGGTCCTCGCGCGACGGGTCGGCGGGCAGCGGCGCGAGGTATGGGCCGTCGATCCAGCCGACGAGATCCTCAGGTTGCGCAGCGGCGGTGCTCGCAGACCCGTCGGCACTCGCAGATCCGTCGGCGCTCGCGGTGTCCACGATCGTGGTGTCGAAGATCGGAGCCTCGCCGCCAGCGGGGTATTCGAGGTCTGCGGAGTCGACGAGGTCGGCATCGACGTCGGCCGGGATCTCGGCGACCAGCAGGACCTCGCTGATGGTGCGGCCCACGGCGGCGTTCAGCGAGACCTGCACATCGTTCCACTGATCGGCATACAGGATCTTTCCCTCACCGATCCCCCGGGCCGTGGCCGAGGTCCCGTACTGGTCTCGGGGGTCGAGCTGCGAGAGGCGGCTGCCGTCCTCGAAGGCCAGGTCCAGGGCGACGTAGGTCGCACCCCAGGTCTGGGCGGCGTCCAGCAGCGGGTGGACGTAGAGGCGCAGTACGTCCCCCTCGCGCACCGTGAGCCCGGTGATCCCGGGGAGGCCCTCGAGGGAAGGAAGCTCGACCTCGACGCTCTCACCGGCTCGAGCCACATAGCGCAGCGCGGAGGTGGCACGGAAACCTGCCGCATCCTTGCTGGTGGGGGATCCGACGGGGCCCGGGTCTGCGGTGACGATCATGCGTCCAAGGTTATCGACTGCCGTCACGCTGTGGCACCTCCCGGTGCGGCGCGTCGAGCCCGGTGGACGAGGCATGGGGAGTGGTCCCCATCGCGGAACACTGCACCACTGCTTCCGGTGCGGGATACTGCAGGACAGACGTCAGAAACACTCGGGGGAGAAATCATGGTCCACGCCCAGGCGCCGAACATCGGCCCCAGCAACCCACCATCGCGCGCACCGAAACGTCCCACCTGGCACTGGCTGCTGATCGGAGGCGTCGCCCTGGCCGGCCTTCTGGTCGTGGCCATCTTCGCTGCCTTCATCGGATGGAAGATCCTCGACCGGGGCAACCCGCAGGAGACCATCGACGACTTCTATGCCTCGCTGCAGGGCGCCGATTGCGACCTGTTCATGGAATCCACCACGGACGACTTCCAGGGCTACACGGGCCTGACCTCCTGCTCGGTCTTCGACGAGAACATCGCCGGGATCTCGGGAGTGGACTATGAGGTCACCGACCGCATCAACCGCCAGGGGTACGCGATCTTCGAGGTCACCGAGACGTACACGGCGGACGGCCAGTCGGAATCCGCAGACCTGCGCTACTACGTGCGCCGCATCGACGGCCAGTGGGATCTCGACGTCATCGAGCTGGTGGATCCGGAATCCGAGTCCATCACCTGAGCCGTCGACCCACATCGTCGCGCGGGATCGTCAGTCTGGACAGCTCAGTATGGACAGCCACGCAGGCAGGGCTGTCAGGCAGAACCATGCGCCTGCCGATGGGAACGGCAGCGCGCCTGGTAGGACTCGGTGCCGCCGACCTGCTCGGCCGTGGCCTGCAGCGCATCCCCTCCGCCGGCGCGCAGCCTGACGTGGAAGGACGCATCGGCCCCGCACACGGTGCACACCGCCGTCAGCTTCACGACCTCCTCCGCCTGGGCCATCAAGCTCGGGACCGGCTCGAAGGGGCCACCGTCGTAGGTGACGCAGAGCCCAGCGACCTCGACCTGTATCCCCGCCCTGAGCAGCTGCTCGATCACCGGCACGATCCCCGGGCCGAAGAACTGGGCCTCGTCGATCGCGACCATGTCCGGCAGATCCCCGGCGAGGACGTCGAGCAGATCAGCTGCGTCCGAGAGCATCCGCGCCGAGACGGTGCGACCGATGTGCGTGCTGAGCCGATCGGGCCCGCCGCGATCATCGAGGCGATGGCCGACCACCTCGACCCGCAGGCCGGCGAGCCGGGCCCGGTGGACCCGCCGCAGCAGCTCCTCGGTCTTGCCGGCGAACATCGGGCCGGCGATCACGTGCAGTCGACCTGCCGCCATGGGACGCATGCGATCAGCCTACGCGGGGGCATCCCGCAGCGCTGCTCGCCCGGCAGTACTGTGCACGGATGAGCACTCGGCGCCCCTCTCCCCTGGCGGGCCGGAAGCCCACCCGTGATGACCTCGCCGCTTTCGCGACGTCCGATCCGCACGCCATGGACGATGTTCTGCCCGATACCGCCCACGGGCAGGTGCTGCGACTGCTGATCGTGGGCATCAATCCCGGCCTGTGGACCGCTGCGGTCAATGCCCCCTTCGCTCGCCCGGGCAACCGGTTCTGGCCCTCGCTCCACCGCGCCGGACTCACCTCACGGCTGGTCGACGCCTCACGCGGCTTCGCACTCGAGGACGAGCAGGACCTGTGCGATCGCGGCATCGGCATCACGAACCTGATCGGGCGGGCCACCGCCCGGGCGGACGAGCTCTCGCGCGCCGAGCTGCACGAGGCCGCCGGCGTGCTGACGCGACGCGTCACGGAGCTGCGCCCGTCGGCCGTCGCCATCTCCGGGATCACTGCATTCCGGACCGCCTTCGCCCAGCCCAAGGCGACCTTCGGGCTGCAGGTTCCGTCGCTCCTCGCGGCGTGGCCCCCGGAGGTGGCGCTGTGGGTCGTGCCGCAACCGAGCGGGCTCAATGCCCACGCGACCATCCCCTCCCTGGCGGAGAACTGGCGAGAGGTCGCGCGCAGTGCCGGCGTCACCGTGACGCACAGTTCCTGACGGCCGCGCGAGGCGCTCCGAGCGCGCCCGATGCGCAACTGGGCAGATTCACTCCGGCCCCCACCGGCCTGGCGGTGTCCAGCCTCCGGCGCCGACTTGCGAGCACCCCCACCGCGCTCTACTTTGGTGAGGCAATCCTAAGTAGGGAGTCGAAGACTCCACGGCGGTCCTCCCGATCGGCACGCACGCGTGTGCTCAGGATCGGACCCTCCCAGCCATCACCTCGTCATCGCCCTCCGCGCCCGCTCTCGCCCTGGCACGTACCCCGAAAGGCCCCTCCATGACCCTCATCTCCCGTCGCGCTCTCGCCGGCTCCGCCGCGGTGCTCGCCGCCGCCCTCGCCGGCTGCTCCTCGAGCGACTCGCCCGACGCCGGCGGCTCCTCCGACGCCGGTGGCGAGAGCGGTGCGGCCACCATCGAGCACGCTTTCGGGACCACCACCATCCCGGCCACGATCGACGTCGTCACCACCGTCGCCTGGGCCAACCACGAGGTGCCGCTGGCCCTCGGGGTGGTCCCCGCCGGCATGGCCGCCGCCACCTTCGGCGATGACGACACCGACGGGCTGCTCCCCTGGGTGACGGAGAAGCTCGAGGAGCTGGGCGCCGAGACACCGGTGCTGTTCGACGAGTCCGATGGCATCGACTTCGAGGGTGTGGCCGACACGGCCCCAGATGTCATCCTCGCCGCCTACTCCGGCCTCACGCAGGAGGAGTACGACACCCTCACCGACATCGCACCGACCATTCCGTTCCCCGAGACCGCCTGGGGCACGAGCTGGCGCGACATGATCACCACGAACGCCACCGGGATGGGCATGGCCCCCGAGGGCGAGGCACTGATCACCGAGCTCGAGTCCGAGATCGAGGAGGCCGTGGCCGCGCATCCCGCGATCGCCGGCAAGAACGTCATGTTCCTGACCCACGTGGACACCACGGACCTGTCCGAGGTCAGCTTCTACACCGCCCACGACACCCGGACCATGTTCTTCGAGGACCTCGGCATGACGATCGCCCCGAGCATCGTCGCCGCCTCCGAGGACACCGCCGAGTTCTCCGCGACCGTGAGCGCCGAGCAGGCCGACACCTTCCACGACGTCGAGATCATCGTGACCTACGGCGACGACTCCCTGCTCGAGGCCCTCAAGGCGGATCCGCTGCTCTCGCAGATGCCGGCCGTCCAGCACGACGCCGTGGTGAACCTGCCCGGCGACAGCCCCCTGGGCACGGCGGCCAACCCCACGCCGCTGGCCATCCCGTACATCCTCGAGGACTACCTGGTGGAGCTGGAGCGCGCAGCCTCGGCCTCCGCCTGACCCCTGCCCCGAATGCTCCCTGACTCCATGACTCCTCCTGCGACCCTCACCACCGGAAGGACCGCCGCGACCCTGCGGCGGTCCTCCCGAGTGCGCGCCCTCTGGTTGCTGGTGACCCTGGCGGTTCTCACCGTGCTCATCGGGCTGTCGGTGACCATCGGGTCCCGCGACGTCGACCTCGAGGACGTCCTCGCCGCGATCAGCGGCTCGACAGACGGCTTCGGCCCGGCGGCCGTGGCCAAGCGCATCCCCCGCACCCTGCTCGCGGTCGCAGCGGGAGCCGCCCTCGGGATCTCCGGAGCGGTCATGCAGGGCGTGACCCGCAACCCGCTCGCGGACCCCGGGATCCTCGGCATCAACACCGGGGCCTCGCTGGCGGTGGTGGTCGGCATCGCGCACTTCGGGCTCACCGCCGCCTCGAGCTACATCTGGGTGGCGATCGTGGGGGCCGCCGCGACCGCCGTGCTCGTGTACGTGCTCGGATCCCTCGGCCAGGGCGGCGCCTCCCCGCTCAAGCTCGCCCTCGCCGGGGCCGCGACGGGTGCGGCCCTGACCTCGTTCATCAGCGCCGTGGTGCTGCCGCGCTCGGACATCGGCGACAGCGTGCGCTCCTGGCAGATCGGCGGCGTGGGCGGCGGCACCTACGCCTCGCTGCAGCAGGTCGCCCCGTTCCTCGCGGTCTCGATCCTGTGCTCGCGCGGCCTGAACACCCTGGCCCTCGGTGACGAACTGGCCGCGGGCCTCGGCGAGCGCGTCGCGGTCACCCGCGCCCTGGCCGCCCTCGGAGCAGTCGTGCTGTGCGGAGCGGCGACCGCGGTGACAGGCCCGATCGCCTTCGTCGGTCTCGTCGTCCCGCACGCGTGCCGCCTGCTGATCGGGGTGGACCACCGCTGGCTGCTGCCCTTCAGCGCGGTCGTCGGCGCGGCGCTGCTCACGGCGGCCGACGTGCTCGGTCGAGTCGTCGCGCGCCCCTCCGAGCTCGACGTCGGCATCATCACGGCCCTCATCGGCGCCCCGTTCTTCATCGCCATCGTGCGCCGTCAGAAGCTGGCGAGCCTGTGAGCGCCCCGACCCGCCGCGGCGGGCACGGTCCCGCGCCGGCCGAGGCCCCGGCACCGTCCGATGTCCCGCACCCCGGCACGGCCTCGTCGGGGACGCTGGAGCGCGTGGCCGCGGCCCGCCGACGCCGAAGCAGCCGCGCCCGCCTCACGATCGGCGTGCTCGCGCTCCTGATCATCTCCGTGTTCTGCACGTCCCTCATGGTCGGGCGCACCTTCTACCCTCCCGAGGACGTGCTGCGCGTGATCCTCGGGCAGGAGGTCCGGGGCGCCAGCTTCACCGTGGGCCGGCTGCGACTCCCGCGTGCCGTGCTCGCGGTGCTCGCCGGAGCCTGCTTCGGGCTGGGTGGAGTCACCTTCCAGACCATGCTCCGCAATCCCCTGGCCAGCCCCGACATCATCGGCATCTCGTCGGGGGCGAGCGCCGCTGCGGCCTTCGGCATCGTCGTTCTCGGACTGTCCGGCCCCGCCGTGTCCCTGCTCGCGATCGTCGCCGGCCTCGGGGTCTCGGTCCTGATCTACCTGCTGTCCTCTCGAGGCGGGGTCGGCGGAACCCGATTGATCCTGGTGGGCATCGGGATCGCAGCGATGCTGCAGAGCCTCATCGACTGGGTGCTCAACCAGGCCGGGCAATGGGATCTGCAGGAGGCGCTGCGCTGGCTCACCGGCAGCCTCAACAACACGTCCTGGAACCAGGTCCTGCCCGTCCTGGGCGCACTGGTGGTGCTCGCCCCACTGCTCCTGTCCCGTTCCCAGGAACTGCGCGCCACCCAGCTCGGGGACGACACCGCCCAGGCGCTCGGGGTGCGGGTGGACCGCACGCGCCTGATCGTCGTGGTCACCGCCGTCGGCCTCATTTCCTTCGCGACAGCCGCCTGCGGCCCGATCGCGTTCGTGGCCTTCCTGTCGGGCCCGATCGCCGTCCGGATCATCGGCCCGGGCTCCTCGCCGCTGATCCCGTCCGCGATGGTCGGGGCGCTGCTGGTGCTGGTCGCCGATCTGGTGGGCCAGTACGCCACCGGCACTCGCTATCCCGTCGGCGTCGTCACCGGCGTGCTCGGCGCCCCGTACCTGATCTACCTCATCATCCGCGTGAACCATCGAAGGAGCTCCCTGTGACCACCGACCACACCCTCCTCATCCAGGACCTGACCCTCGGCTACGGCGATCGCACCGTGATCGACGGTCTGGACCTCTCCGTGCTGCCGGGAAAGGTCACCGCGATCGTCGGCGCCAACGCCTCCGGCAAGTCGACACTGCTGCGTTCCATGTCGCGCCTGCTGACCCCGCAGAAGGGCAGAGTGCTGCTGGACGGCGAGCAGGTGCACCGCATGCCCGCCAAGCACCTAGCCCGCACCCTCGGTCTGCTCCCTCAGTCCCCGATCACGCCCGAAGGGATCGCGGTCGCCGATCTCGTCGGGCGCGGGCGCCACCCCCACCAGGGGATCTTCACTCGCTGGAGCACGGCCGACGACGAGGCCGTCGCCGCCGCCCTGGACACCACCCGCACGGCGGAGCTCGCCGATCGACCCGTCGACGAGCTCTCCGGCGGTCAGCGTCAGCGAGTATGGATCGCCATGGCGCTGGCCCAGGACACGGACCTGCTGCTGCTCGATGAACCGACCACCTTCCTCGACGTCAGCCATCAGATCGAAGTGCTGGACCTGCTCACCGACCTCAATCGGTCCCGCGGGATCACCGTGGTCATGGTGCTGCACGACCTCAATCTCGCGGCCCGCTACTGCGACCAGCTGGTCATGATCGCCGACGGCACCGTCCACGCGAGCGGCACCCCCGCCGAAGTGCTCACCGAGGACAGCGTGCACGAGGTGTTCGGCCTGACCAACCGGATCATCACCGACCCGGTCTCCGGGTTGCCGCTCATGCTCCCGATCGGTCGCCACCACGTGCGGGCGGCAGAGCCGACGGCGACGTCCGGCGTCTGACCCACTGCCCGCGGCTCCACCATGTCGTGGTGCTGTCCGCAGCTGCACCGGGGCTCCGCCCCATTGCCCTGGGGTCTACCCTGCAAGGAGAGCTTTTCACTAACCCAAGGAATGACGATGCCCGCCTCTCCCTCCACCGCGGCACCCGCGGTGCACGTCCTGCACGACAACCCGGAGTGGATCCCCCCGTTCCGCCGCGCCTTCGAGGCCGAGGGCGTGCCGCTGGTGGAGTGGCCTCTCGGCACGGGCACGCTCGATCTGGACTCGGAACCGCCGCGCGGCGTGATCTGGTCACGTCTCAGCGCCTCCTCTCACACCCGGAACGCTCCGCTCGCGAAAGATGCCGCCCGGTCGATCACCGCCTGGGCGAGCGCCTGGGGCCGGCGCGTGGTCAACGGTCAGCATGTCGTTGACCTCGAGGTCAGCAAGGTCGTCCAGCACGCGGCACTGCGACGAGCCGGCTTCGATGTGCCCCGCACCCTCGCAGTGTTCGGCCGTGACGGCTTGCTCGAGGCGGCCCGGGGATTTTCAGCCCCCTTCATCACCAAGCACAACCAGGGCGGCAAGGGCCTCGGCGTGCGCCGCTTCGACGACCACGAGTCCTTCGCCGCCTACGTCCGTGGGGACGACTTCGAGGACGCGGCAGACGGCATCACCCTGCTGCAGGAGCTGCTGGTCGCCGACGAGCCGGCCATCACCCGCGCCGAGTTCGTGGGGGGCGAGTTCGTGTACGCGGTGCGCGTCGACACCTCCCAGGGCGGTTTCGAGCTGTGCCCGGCCGAGGCCTGCGCTCTCCCCAGCGGGGACGCCGAGCCCGAGCCGATGTTCCGGATCCGCCCCGAGGTGACGAGCGGGGACTCGCTGATCCGCGGGTATCAGGCGCTACTCGCGGACCTCGGCATCGAGATCGCCGGGATCGAATACATGACGACAGTCGATGGGCGCACGGTCAGCTACGACATCAACACCAACACCAACTACAACCCCGCGGTCGAGGACGACCTCGAGGTGTCGGCCGCGCGCCGCATAGCTCGCCACCTGGGCGGCCTGCTGCACGAGGAGCGGGCCAAGTCGGTCCGAGCCCGGTCGGCCTGAGCCCGGTCGGCGGGCTCCGCACTCCGGGACGAGCCAGTCCCGCTCTCACCTTGCGGTGGACCCCTCCGCGTGGAAAGGTGAGACGACCCACGCGGTGCAATGAGGCCGAGCTGGGAGCTCGGTCCCCCGCACGTCGAGCACGCAGGAGGTCATTCGTGAAACTGCCCTGGCTGAAGTCGGCCCTCGAAACACCCGGTCCGATCACGTCGGTCCATCTCGATACCACTCGGACCGATCCCCACGCCGCCGCTGAGCTGGAGGCACGATGGGCGCGGAGGCGTTCCGACCTCACGGCCGCCGGCACTCCCGGTGACCTGCTGGATCAGATCGAGGAGTCGGTGCTGAGTCCATCCGCGATCGGAGGCAGGCACGGTCGGACCCTTCTGGCGACCGACACGGAGATCCTCATGGACCGCGTGCTGCCCGTGCCACCGCTGCAGGAGTCCGCGCAGCGAGGCGAACACCCGCAGTTGCTGCCGCTGCTGCAGCTGACGCCCTTCGCGGTCAGCCAGCTGCTGATCATCGTCGATCGTGCCGGTGCGGACCTGCACCTGCGCGCCCCGGAGAACCCGTCGATCGCGCACGGCGCGAACGACCTGGGCGAGGACGCGAGCATCGACGGCGGTCACGACGAGCTGCACAAGGCCCATGCCGGGGGCGGCACCCCGCACGGGTGGCGGGGCAGCAATTTCGAGGCCCGCGTCGAGGACTCCTGGGAGCGCAATGCCGACGCCGTCGCCTCGACGGTGGAGCGACTGCTGCGCGAGCACTCCCCCGACATGCTGCTGCTCAGCGGCGATGTGCGTGCCATGGGCCTGCTCAAGGACGCCCTGGGCCGCGAGAGCCGCGACCGTGTGATCGAGGTTTCCGGTGGTGCCCGCGGTGTCGCCTTCGACCACGGTCCGTTCCGGGATGAGCTGGTCCGTACGGCCGAGGAGTTCGTCGCGGCCCGCCAATGCGATCTCGCGGCGCGGTTCCGCGAGAGCCAGGCGCGCGACGGCGCTTCGGTCGGAGGCTCCGCCGAGGTCGCACAGGCCCTGGACCGCGGGCAGGTCGAGGAGCTGGTGTTCGTCACCGGGCATGCGCCGTCGACCATCGAGGCCCTGCTGCGCCAGGCGCTGCTGACCGATGCTGCCGTCTCCGCGCTGCAGGAGGACGCCGAGGGCATTCCCGAAGGCGTCGGTGCGCTGCTGCGCTGGCGGGATGAGACCACGCCGTCCAACAGCATCGGCAGCATGACAGGAGACGCCCGCCGCGAGTGATCCCCGGACGTCGATCAGCGGCGCGGAGCACGTCTACGCGGAGGTGGTCTGCGCCGCTGAGCAGGGCCTGCGTCGCAGGACCGCAGGACCAGACGGTCCGTCCCCTCGACAGACGAGCCGCCTCCTCCCACGATGGGAGGTGCAGGTTCCACAGGCGGACTGCGACGACGTCATCGAAAGAGGTGAGGCATCATGCCTGACGCATGGAGTGACAAGCGTGAACGCCAGTACGAGCATGTCAAGGACAGTGCGAAGGAGCAGGGTCGGTCGGAGGACGAGGCCGAGGAGATCGCCGCCCGCACCGTCAACAAGACCCGCGCCCAGGAGGGCGAGTCGGAAGAGGCGAGCAGAACCTCCATCCAGGACAAGTCCTCCTCGGAGCGCGGGGGCGAACGGTCGCACTCCGGCCCCCAGGGCCGTACCAAGGACCAGCTCTACGAGGACGCCAAGCGCGAGGGTGTCGAAGGGCGCTCGAGCATGGACAAGGACGAGTTGAAGGACGCGGTCGAGGACCGCTGATGCCGGATGAGCAGCGGGGCCGCCCCTCTGCTCAGCTCTGATCTCAGCTCTGATCGCGTCGCTGCCCTGGGCACGAGCGCCCTGCGGCGGTCGTCACGCGGCGGCCACGGGCCCTCTCAGATCAGCGGCCAGGGCAGCCGCATCCCCGTCGGATCCCCCGGCAGCTCTCCGACCGCGGCCAGCCAGCGGGCCCTCCCCCGCAGGGCGCGCACCTCGACAGGATGCAGCAGCTCGGTGATCTCGTCGGGCACCTCGTCGATCACCGTCCAGAGGACCTCGAGAGTCTCGTCCCCGAGAGCATCCCCGGCGAAGTCCCAGATCACGGTGCGGAGCTTGAGCTCCTCCGCGAAGCTCAGCCCATGGTCGATCGCCCAGAGCCGGCCGTCATGACCGTGCAGCACGTGCCCCGCTTTTCGGTCCGCATTGTTGGCCAGGACGTCGAAGACGGCCAGGCGTCGCAACCACGACAGCACGTCCCCGGGGGGCCCGGATGCCGGGGGGCCCGCACTCCCGTGCGCCCGCTGGAGGCCCTCCTCGGCAGGCTCCTGCTCGTCGACGGGATCAGCATCGAAGGAGTCTGCACGGCCGGATGCGCCGTCGACGTCACCTGCGAACAAGGAGAGATCGGTGGGGTCTCCGAACGCCTCGAGGACCACGGGCGTCGCTCGTCGTCCCGGGCCGCCGGCCCGTGCGGCCCTCAGGTATGCGGTGAAGTAGTTCTCGGTGGGGTCGTGGTGCTCGAACAGCTGCAGCGAGCCGATCCCGAGCGGCCCGTCCTCGCGGATGATCGTGGGCGGGACCAGGTCCCACCCGAGGTGGCGGGCGAGCACGTGGGCGGCGCGCTCACGACGGAACAGTCCGGGCGGGAAGTCGTGCAGCGGCCTCTCCCCCAGCTCGGGTTTGTAGACCGCATGCACCTGGTTCCGCGGGGCGAGGTCCGCGAACGATCCGGACCCGTCCTCGTCAGCCTCCTCGGCCCGGTCGTCCACGTCGGCCTCGGGCGCGGACCCGCCGAGTCGCACCAGGAACGTCTCGTTGCTGGAGCCGACGATCTGGCCGACGAGCTCGATCGAGGCAGACTCCAGCGCCCGGACGGACTCCTCCCGCGCGGGCGGGAGCATCGGTGCGGGCCCGTGCATCGGGATCAGTGCGCCGTGAGGTCGGCGAGGGAACGGGTGCTCGAGTTCATGAGCAGCACCACCGGGTCGCCGACGCTCGGGTAGTGGATCGCGGAGACCGATGCCGGGGAGATGGAGAGCCGCTGCATGGAGTCCAGACCGCTCCCCAGGGCATGGGCGAGCAGGCTGCGGATCGGATCGGCGTGGGAGAAGCAGGCGACGGTGCCGCCGGGGTGCTCGGTACGCAGTCGCTCCACCAGGGTCACCATGCGTTCCTGCATCGCGGTGAAGCTCTCTCCGCCGGGGAAGGTGAACTGCGAGGGCGAGGACTGCACGGTGCGCCACTCGGGCAGCCGAGCGAGGTCCGCGAGCGTCCTGCCCGTCCACTCGCCGACGTCGCACTCCAGCAGCAGCTCGTCGCGCTGCACGGCCAGACCGGTGCGTTCCGCAGTGGGCGTCGCGGTTTCGAGCGCACGCTCCAGCGGGGAGCTGAGCAGGGCGTCCAGCGGAGCGGACACGTGGCGCTCCAGTAGCCTCACCGCGACCTGCTGCGCCTGCTCATGGCCGCTGTCGGCCAGGTGCAGCCCGGCCGCGCGACCCGGCAGCAGGGTGCCGGTGGTGGAGGTGGCGCCGTGGCGCACCAGCAGCACCAGGGTCCCGGTGGCGGAGGATCCGGCAGGGGTCGCGTGCGCAGTGTGCTCGTTCATCGATCACAGGGTAAGCACCCCTGCCGCTTTCGTGCCTCAGGAGTCTACGGTGGGGGTGTGAGCGAGACCCCGGAGATCACCACCCTCGGCGAGCTGCGCGCCGCCGGATACACCAGCCGAAGCCTGCGGGAGGAGATGCGGGAGAACCTGCTCGCGGCCCTGGCCGCGGGGCGTTCGCCCTGGCCCGGCATGCACGGCTTCGAGCAGACCGTCATCCCGCAGCTCGAACGCGCGATCATCGCCGGCCACGACGTGGTCCTGCTCGGTGAGCGCGGGCAGGGCAAGACCCGTCTCCTGCGCACCCTGGTGGGACTGCTCGACGAATGGACGCCGGCCGTGGCCGGATCCGAGCTGCACGAGGACCCCCTGGCACCGGTCACCGACGCCGTCCGGGCGCGCCTCGAGGTCGAGGGCGACGGCCTGCCCATCCAGTGGCTGCACCGGTCGGACCGGTACGTCGAGAAGCTCTCCACGCCGGATACCTCGGTGGCCGACATGATCGGGGACGTCGATCCGATGCGAGTCGCGGAAGGACGACGACTCGGAGACCCCGAGACCATCCACTACGGGCTGGTGCCTCGCGCCAACCGCGGCATCGTGGCCCTGAACGAGCTCCCCGACCTCGCCGAGCGCATCCAGGTGGCACTGCTGAACGTCATGGAGGAGCGGGACGTGCAGATCCGCGGCTATGTGCTGCGCCTGCCGCTGGACGTACTGGTCGTGGCCTCCGCCAACCCCGAGGACTACACCAACCGCGGGCGCATCATCACCCCGCTGAAGGACCGCTTCGGCGCCGAGATCCGCACCCACTACCCCCTCGAGATCGCCGACGAGATCGCGGTGATCCGCCAGGAGGCCCAGCTCACCGCCACCGTGCCCGACGTACTGCTGGAGATCCTGGCACGCTTCACCCGAAACCTGCGCGACTCCGCCGCGGTCAACCAGTCCTCCGGCGTCTCGGCCCGCTTCGCGATCGCCGCCGCGGAGACCGTCGCAGCGGCGGCTCTGCACCGCGCGACCGTGCGCGGCGACGAGGCGGTGGCGCGCCCGGTGGACCTGGAGACCGCGCTCGACGTCCTCGGCGGCAAGGTCGAGTTCGAGTCCGGCGAGGAGGGACGCGAGCTCGAGATCCTCGAGCACCTCCTGCGCACCGCGACCGCCGAGGCCGTGCGTGCGCATTTCCGCGACATCGACCTCGGCCCGCTGGTCGGTGCCTTCGACGGAGCCCGGACCGTCACCACGGGCGACAAGGTCACGGCCGAGGACTTCCTGGGGTCCCTGCCGGAGCTGACCTCTCCCGACGGGTACGACGAGATCGCCCAGCGGCTGGACGCGACGAGCCCCGGCGAGCGGGCCGGAGCGATCGAGCTCGCCCTCGAGGGACTGTTCCTGGTGCGCCGGCTGTCCAAGGAGAGCGGCGCCGGGGAGACCGTCTACGGC
The DNA here is from genome assembly GCF_014897705.1 of Brachybacterium sp. FME24. Classification (GTDB taxonomy): domain Bacteria; phylum Actinomycetota; class Actinomycetes; order Actinomycetales; family Dermabacteraceae; genus Brachybacterium. The sequence continues at coordinate 85,348 of NZ_JABUXV010000001.1, forward strand.
TGAGGCCGAGCCCGTCAGCCTGCCCACCGACCTGACCGTGCGACCGCGAGGAGGGCGTGATGCCCCGACCACGACGACGAACCCGCTACGGGCGCTTCACCGGAGGTCCTGACCCGCTGGCACCGCCCGTCGACCTCGCCGAGGCGCTCGATGCCGTCTCCGAGGGCGTCATGGACGGCTACTCGCCCGAGAGTGCGCTGCGGGAGTTCCTGCGCCGGGGCGGTCGCGATCGCGAAGGGCTGGACGAGCTCGCCGGGCGTGTCCAGCAGCGGCGGCGGAACCTCCTGGACCGCCACCGCCTCGACGGCACCTTGCAGGAAGTCCGTCGGCTCCTGGACCAGGCGGTCCTTGCCGAGCGCGGGCAGCTGGCACGGGACACCACCATGGATCCCACCGACCGCACGCTGCGCGAGATGACCATCGAGAACCTGCCGGGCTCGACCTCGGCCGCAGTCACCGAGCTCGCCGGCTACGACTGGGCCTCCTCCGAGGGCCGCGAGACCTACCGGAAGATCCAGGAGCTGCTGGGCTCCGAGATGCTCGAGCAGCGCTTCGCCGGGATGAAGCAGGCACTCGAGGGCGCGACCGACGCCGACCGCGAAGCCATCACCGAGATGCTCCGCGACCTCGGCGACCTGCTCGAGAAGCACGCGCGCGGCGAGGACACCCCCGAGGACTTCACCGACTTCATGCATCGGCACGGGGATGCGTTCCCCGAGGACCCGCAGGACATCGACGAACTGATCGACGTGCTCGCGCAGCGCTCCGCCGCGGCCCAGCGGATGCTGCGCTCCATGACCCCTCGGCAGCGCGAGGAGCTGATGGCCCTGTCCGGCCAGGCCTTCGGCTCCCCCGAGCTCCTGCAGCAGCTCGCGCGGATGGACGGTGCCCTGCAGGCCCTGCGACCCGGGGAGGACTGGGCCGGTTCGGAGTCCTTCGACGGCGATCAGGGGCTCGGACTCGGTGAGGGCGCCGGCGTGATGCAGGAACTCGCCGACCTCGACAACCTCGCCGAGCAGCTCGCGCAGTCCTACGCCGGCTCCGACCTGTCCGATCTCGACATCGACACCCTCGCCCGGCACCTCGGCCAGGACGCCGCAGTCTCGGCCCGCACCCTCCAGTCGCTCGAACAGGCGATGAATGAGTCCGGTTACCTGCGTCGCGGGGCGGACGGCGACCTGCGGCTGTCCCCCGGGGCGACTCGGAAGCTGGGCGCCTCACTGCTGCGCGACGCGGCCGGACGGCTGTCCTCCCGCACCGGTGCCCGCGACACCCGCCAGGCCGGTGCGGCCGGGGAGCAGACCGGCGCGACCCGCCCGTGGCAGTTCGGAGACGCGGAGCCGTGGGACATCGGCCGTTCCCTCACCAACGCGATCACCCGCACCGCCTCTGCTGGAGGCGACCCGGCCACCGGTGTGCGGCTCGAGGTCGAGGACATCGAGGTGCGTGAGACCGAGGCCCGCACGCAGGCCGCCGTCGCCCTCCTCGTGGACACCTCCTTCTCCATGGCGATGGAGGGCCGGTGGGTCCCGATGAAACGCACGGCCCTTGCCCTGCAGCACCTGGTCAGCACTCGGTTCCGGGGAGACGACCTGCAGATCGTGTCCTTCGGCCGCTACGCCCGCACCCAGGAGATCGGTGAGCTGCTCGCCCTCGAGGCCGTGCATGAGCAGGGCACCAACCTGCACCACGCCCTGATGCTCGCCGGTCAGTTCTTCCGCAAGCACCCCGGGATGCAGCCGGTGCTGCTCGTGGTCACCGACGGCGAGCCGACCGCGCAGCTGCTGCCCGGCGGCGAGTCCTGGTTCTCCTACCCGCCCGAGCCCGAGACGATCGCCGCGACGGTCGCCGAGCTGGACCGACTGGGCCGGGCGGGGACCAGCACCACGTTCTTCCGACTCGGTGACGACCCGGGGCTCACCCGCTTCCTGGACGCCATGGCACGTCGCGTCGGCGGGAGCGTCGTCGCCCCGGACCCGGACGATCTCGGAGCGGCCGTGGTCGACGAGTTCCTCCACGCCCGCTGGGAGGCAGGACCCGACGACCTGCTCTGATGCCCTCGTCGTGGACGGCGCACGCGGCAGCGCGGCGTCCGCACAACACTCCCGACGCACTCCCGACGCACTCCCCCGCACTGCGTCGGGCGGAGGAACGCAGCGGGACGTGAGAACCCTTGCATCCTGTGTCGGACATGCAGGGTCGCTCGCTAGAGTCTGTCCTGGCAACGGGGGAGTATCCGCCACGCTGCACACGTCATCACGGGGACCGCCTGAGGTCCCCCGGGTGCAGCGGCCCGTCGAGCGATTCGACGGGGGGAGAGACCCGGGTCGACGACGCGACCCTGGAAAGCAGAACCATGACCGTTTCTCCCCTCCTCTGGATCCTCACGATCGTGTTGATCCTGGGGCTCCTGGCCTTCGACTACTTCTTCCACGTGCGCAAGGCGCACATCCCCACGCTGCGCGAAGCCGCTATCTGGTCGGCGATCTACGTGGGCATCGCCGTGCTGTTCGGCGTCGGCGTGCTGATCCTCGGCGGCCCCGACATGGGCACCGAGTACTTCGCCGGGTACGTGACCGAGAAGGCGCTCTCGATCGACAATCTCTTCGTGTTCCTCGTGATCATCGGCGCCTTCGCCGTGCCTCGCGAGGACCAGCAGAAGGTGCTGCTGTTCGGCATCACCTTCGCGATCATCGCCCGCTCGGGCATGATCGCGATCGGTGCCGTGGCGATCGATCGCTTCTCCTTCGTCTTCTACCTCTTCGGGGCGATCCTCCTGTACACCGCCGGGAAGATGCTGCTCGACGAGGTGCGCGGGGGCGGGCATGACGACGAGGAGCAGAAGGACAGCCTCTTCGTCCGCCTCGTGAAGCTGGTGCTGCCGGCGAGTGACGAGTACGACGGCGACAAGCTGTTCACGATCGAGAACGGCAAGCGCGTCCTCACCCCGATGCTGCTGGTCATGATCGCAATCGGCGGCACCGACCTGCTGTTCGCCCTGGACTCGATCCCGGCGATCTTCGGCCTCACCCAGAACACCTTCATCGTGTTCACCGCGACGGCCTTCTCCCTGCTGGGCCTGCGCCAGCTGTACTTCCTCATCGACGGACTGCTCGACCGCCTGGTCTACCTCTCCTACGGCCTGTCGATCATCCTCGGCTTCATCGGGGTGAAGCTGGTGCTGCACGCCCTGCACTCCAACGAGCTGTCCTTCCTCAACGGCGGCGAGGCCTTCGACGTTCCCGAGATCTCCACCGCCCTGTCGCTCAGCGTCATCATCGGTGTCCTGCTTATCACCGTCCTGTGGTCGCTGCTGTCCCCGAGGGGACGGGCCCAGGCAGCCGTCAACAACGCGCACCGCGAGGCCGTCGCCTATCTGGAGATGACCTACGCGAGCTTCGAGGCCCGGCGTGAGGCGATGTACGACACGATGATCGAGCACGAGAAGATCGTCGACGGCCTGCCCGCGAAGTTCGAGGACCTGGTGATCTCCGAGAAGAACGTGCGCGAACTGCTCGCGGACACGCACACGGTCCATGAGCGGCGCCTGAGCTTCAACCAGCTCGGCGAGCGTTCCGACGAGCAGCCCGAGGGTCTCGTCGTCACCCGCGCCGATGGCACTGTCGCGACCGACCCCAACGGCAACGTCATCACTGTCGCCGAGGAAGAGGCCACCCTCGCCATGAAGGAGGCCAAGCACCGCGAGCGCGAGGAAGCCCGCGCCGCGTATATGGCCTGACTCCTCCTTCCCCTCGCAGTCGGCGCTCCTCGGATCATCCGGGGAGCGCCGCTCTCGTATCTCGGGCGGCCTCACGCACCGCGAGCACCAGCAGCAGCTGGGCGAGGAGATAGGTGCTCATCACCCAGAAACCCTGGACCGGCAGCGTCATGACGTCGAAGGCGTCCAGCGCGATGAGCGCGTCGGAGACGACGAACACCGCTCCCCCGATGCCCGCCATGGGGCCGAGGCCGGTCGCGAGCGCGGCCATCGTCGTGAGCGCTGCGGCGTAGACGATGATCGCGGGCAGCAGCACTCCTGCCTCGGGCGCGCACAGCACGACGATCGACGCCCCTGCCGCCGGATAGGGCGCCAGGAGCAGAGGTCGGACGAGCAACGACTGCTGACGGTACGGCCAGAACGCGATCGCGTAGATGATCTGCGCGCCCAGGAAGAAGCCGACCATCACGAGGAAGGACATGCTCTCCGGGGCGAAGCGCGGCCCCGAGTCCCCCAGCCAGGACAGACCCAGGGCGAGGAGCGTGAGGCGCACGAGGGAGCTGCGCGGAGGTGAGGTGCCCGCCCACAGCACGCCGGCGAGCGCTGGCATCAGCACCAGCTGGCTGGCATCGGCAAGCGGGCTGCTGCCCATCAGTTGGGCGGCCAGATGGACGGCCGACACCACGACCAGGACTCCCATCGCAAGACGCATGGGCGAAGCGTAGGCGGGACCGCGGCCGTGCGGACCCTCCGCCGGATATTCAGGCTTCGGGAGCCGCAGGCCCGTCCCAGGTGTATGTGTGCACGGGCCGGTCCGCGGGGACGTCATCTGCGGAATCCGGGAACTCGTCCATCACCGTGAAAGTGGCCCACTCCCAGTAGTCCTTGAGGGCCTGCGCGGCAGGTTCCGGGATCTCGGCCGTGTCCACGGCACGGGAGAACACAGTGACCGCGGCCTGGTTCAGATCCTCATGGGAACCGTTGCCGGCGTGGAGGCGGTCCACCTGCGCCGCCGGGCCGAAGCGCTCGGTGTACGCGGGCGGGCCTCCGAGCGCCTGGGCCAGGTAGGTGGCCAGGCGCTCCACGTGGTCCTCGGCGTAGCCGTGGGAGAAGGGGTGGGAGAGGAGGGGATCGACCAGTGCGAGGGCGTGCCACCGCTGAGCCAGACGCCTCATCGCGTCCATCCCGCCGGCGACCTCGTAGATGCTCCCCTGCATGCTTGGATCGTACGCCGTGCTGGGTCGGGCGGGGCGGCTCCCCCGATGCAGAATCTCCTGGCCGACGCCGCGACCGGGTGCCAGACTGGTGCGATGGCCTCCCCGACCCAGCCCGCTGACCTCGACGAACTCCTCGACCTGGCCTCCTCCCATGGTCTCGAGCTCGAGCGCTCCTCGCTCCGCACCGAGGAGATCGGGCTCGACTTCCGCGTCGCGATCGCCCACACCGACGCTGGCGACGGATGGGTGCTGCGGATCCCGCGCCGCCCAGATGTGCTGGCCCGGGCGGGGGTCGAAGGGCGCCTGCTCGCCATGGTCGCTCCACATCTCAGCGTCCCGGTACCTGACTGGCGCATCCACACCCCGGAGCTCATCGCGTACCCGCTGCTTCCCGGCACCCCGGGGCTCACGCTCGACCCGAGCGGCACCGTCACCTGGAACGTCGACATGGCATCCCCCGCCTATGCCGCATCGCTCGGCGAGGTCGTGGCGCAGTTGCACAGGGTCGACACCGCGGTTGCCGCCGAGACCGGCATCGACGTGCGGTCCCCCGAGTCCGTCCGCGAATCCTGGCGGCAGGATCTCGAGCGCGTCGCGGACGCCTTCGACATCGCTCCCGCCCTCTGGGAGCGGTGGAACGCGTGGGTGGCCGAGGACAGCTACTGGCCGCATCACACCGTGCTCACCCACGGCGAGATCTACCCCGCCCACACGCTGGTTCAGGACGAACGGATCTCCGCGATCCTCGACTGGACCACCGCATCCGTCGGCGATCCTGCGAAGGACCTGATGTTCTACCAGGGCAGCGCCCCCGAAGAAGCATTCTCCCTCACCCTCGAGCACTACGTGCGCGGCGGCGGTCAGGTGTGGCCGCGGCTCGCCGAGCACTGCACCGAGATGATCGCCGCCAGCGCCGTCGGATACGCGCTCTATGCGTTGGAGACCGGCGAGAGTGCGCACCGGGAAGCAGCCGTCGCTGCCCTGAACCCGCCCGCGGAGGCGTGAATCACGCGCACCGTAATCGTTCCGTGACCTGCGGAACACGAGCGTCCCAGCTCACACCACCTGCGACGCCACGCCTGCACCTCACCATCCCTGCAGGTCACGCCCGCGCTCGGCATCATCTCGAGCGTCATCTGATCGGTAGGCCGAGGTAAAGATGCCGTCACCGGTAGTCCATATGCCTTGCCGCGAGGGGGGAGGGCGGACCTACGGTGGCGATCGTTCGTCAGACGCGAGATACACGACGCGAGACGTGTGGGGCCCACCAGAGGCGTGAGGTCCACCAGACATCCGAGACCCGCGAGATTTGCGAAAGGACGTGTTCATGTCCCAGCACAACACGCACGCCATCAGGACCCCTAAGAGCGCCATGTTCCGCCGTGGCATGACCCGCACCGCCGTCAGCCTCGCCGGAGGCGCGATCGTCGCCACCGGCATGCTCGCCACCGGCTCCGCCGCGAACGCTGCGGGCGGCTGGGACGAGGTCGCCCAGTGCGAATCCGGCGGCGACTGGTCGATCAACACCGGCAATGGCTACTACGGCGGCCTGCAGTTCTCCCAGCAGACGTGGGACGCCTTCGGCGGCTCGCAGTACGCCTCCACCGCCGACCAGGCCTCGAAGAGCCAGCAGATCGCCATCGGCGAGAAGGTCCTCGCGGGCCAGGGCGCCGGCGCGTGGCCGAACTGCGGTTCCGCCCTCTCCGGTGGCGCCGACACCAGCGGTGCGCCCGCCGAGTCCGAGAACGACGACTCCGAGCAGCAGGAGTCCCAGGACTCCGGCCAGCAGGAGGAGCAGAAGAGCTCCGACTCCCAGCAGCAGGAGTCCACCCCTGCCCGCGAGAGCGAGCAGAAGGCGAACCGCTCCACGGAGCGTCAGCCCACCGAGAAGCAGGGTGACTGGAGCTGCGACGGCGACGGCATCGCGGACAACTGCGACGACAACGGCTTCACCAAGGAGACCGAGCAGAAGCAGCAGGCCGAGAAGCCCGCCGAGAAGCCTGCCGCTCCGGCCGAGGCCCCCAAGGCCGAGCAGCCCAAGCAGTCCGAGACCGAGCAGCAGGCACCCGCCGGTGAGCCCGGCTCGCAGGCGACCGGCGACCTCTCCGTGGCCGGCACCCTCGACGTCGACGGCAAGATGGGCCCGAAGACGATCACCGCCCTCCAGGATTGGCTGGGCGTGGAGCAGACCGGTGAGATGAACGAGGAGACCACCCTCGCACTCCAGGCCTGGGCAGGTACCGAGCAGGACGGCGTCATCGGCGAGAAGACCGTCGCGGGCCTCCAGCACGAGGTCGGTGCCACCCAGAACGGTTCCGACGAGATCGATGAGGACACCACGGAGGTCGTGCAGACCTTCCTCAACCTCTACTGATCACTCCGCGGCCACACGCCGCACACGCGGCATCACCGCGCATCCCGGACGGCCGGGCCACCCTCAGGGGCGGCCCGGCCGTTCGTCGTCCCCGAGGGCTAAGGCACCGCTCGAGGCATCCCGCCACCGCCCATCCACGGGCGAGTTCCACCGCCCCAGCGACGCGGCAATCCATGGCAACTTCAGTGAAACTGTGACGTAAGCCCTCGACCTCGAGGTCCCGAAGTTCCTGGGTCGACATCAAAGGCACTGGTGAGAGCGGTGCGTGCGGAAACGCTCGTCGAGACCACGGGGCACTTTCGCTGCAACAGATGGCAAGAACGTCCCGCTTTCAACTGTTCCGCACAGACTCAGATCACTCGTTCCGTTCGGCTGCGTACAGCCACGGCGACCAGGGCGAACCCGATCCGCTGTCCGCACCCCGATGCGTGTGATCGCCGGCGCCCCCTCAACGATGAGACTGAAGGAGCACAATGATGAGCACCACCGCAGCCCACGTGCCCGCGCAGAGTTCGGCCGCACGGACTCGGCCGTTCGGCTGGCGCGACAAGATCGGGTACATGTTCGGGGACTTCGGGAACGACTTCACGTTCATCCTGCAGTCCACCTTCTTCCTGATCTTCTACACCAACGTCATGGGCATCAACGCCGCCCACGTCGGCACCTTGCTCTTCGCAGCCCGCATCCTCGATGCGTTCACGGACGTCGGCGCCGGGCGCCTCATCGACGTGCTGAAGCCGGGCAGGAGCGGCCGCTTCAAGCCCTGGCTGCTGCGCATCATGATCCCGGTCTCCGGCGCAGCCTTCCTCATGTTCTCGCCCTTCCTGCAGGACGGCAGCTACGGCATGCGTCTGGGCTGGATGATCTTCACCTACTTCCTGTGGGGCACGGTCTTCTACACGCTGATCAACATCCCCTACGGCTCCATGGCCTCCGTGATCTCGAACAAGGCCGAGCACCGCGCCTCGCTGTCGGTGTTCCGCTCCCTCGGCGCGACTCTCGCGAACCTGGCCATCTCCGTGGTCCTGCCGCTGGTCGTGTTCGTCCAGATCAACGGTCAGTCCGAGCTGTCCGGCACCCGGATGATGCTCGCAGCAGCGGGCTGCGGCATCCTCGCAGTCCTCTGCTACCTCCTGTGCTTCGTGAACGTGCAGGAGCGCGTCCATACCGCTCCGAAGCCCAAGGGCGAGCGCATGGGCTTCGCACAGACCATGGGCACCCTGGTCACGAACCGTGCGCTGACCGGCCTCGTCACCAGCTCCCTGTTCATGCTGGTCGCCTTCATGACGCTCGGCACGATCATGCCGTACCTGTTCAACGAGTACTTCAACAACGGCCAGCTGCTCAGCGCCGTGAACTTCGTGGGGCTCGCACCGACCCTGCTGCTGGTCCCCTTCGCCTCGAAGCTGGCCAAGACATTCGGCAAGAAGGAGGTCGGCGTCACCGGTCTGGCAGTCGGGATCGCCGCCGCCCTGGTCATGTACTTCCTCCGCACCGACAGCCCGTACGTGTTCATGGGCGGATACGCCGTGCTCATGTTCGGCCTCATGGCGCTGAACATCCTGATCTGGGCGTTCATCACCGATGTGATCGACTACCAGGAGATCCGCACCGGTGAGCGCAACGACGCGACCGTGTACGCGACCTACTCCTGGGCGCGCAAGCTCGGGCAGGCCGTCGCCGGTGGCCTCACCGGCTGGGCGCTGGGCTGGATCGGATACGAGTCCACCGCCGGTGAGAACATCGTCCAGGCGGATCAGGTGCTCGACGGCATCTACAACCTCGCCACCCTGTTGCCGGCCGCGCTGCTGCTGGTCTCGGCGCTGGCTCTGATCTTCTGGTACCCGCTGTCCAAGAAGCGCGTCGACGCGAATATTGCGACACTTGAGCAGAAGCACGCCGCGGAGGAAGCGCAGGCCTGAGACACCGCCCCATCGGCGGCCCCGGCGCAGGGGCCGCCGATGAGACGGCACATCGGAAGCGTCACGAGGTGGCGCCCCACCCACCTATCCGGCCCGCGCCGCGGGCCACCACCAGTCACAGAGGACAGGAGACACCATGTCGGAGAAGGTAGAGAAGAAGGTACGGCTCGGGATCATCGGGCTGGGCGCCCAGGGCGGGATGTACGCCGGCGTCATCGCCGAGGGCAAGGTACCGGGCATGAGCCTCGGCGCGATCGCGGACGTCGATCCCGCGAAGCAGGACGTCGCCACCGAGAAGCACCCGGGCGTGCCCTTCTACGAGGACTACATCGCGATGCTCGACTCCGGGGATGTCGACGCCGTGGTCACCACGGTCCCGCACTTCCTGCACGCCGAGATGACCATCACCGCGATCGGCAAGGGCATCCACACCCTCACCGAGAAGCCGGCCGGCGTCTACACGAAGCAGGTCGAGGAGATGAACGACTTCGCGGCCGCACACCCCGAGACGACCTTCGCCATCATGTTCAACCAGCGCACCAACCCGGTCTACACGGACCTCAAGGCGCTGATCGACTCCGGAGAGCTCGGGAAGCTGCGCCACACCTCGTGGATCATCACGACCTGGTGGCGCCCGCAGGGCTACTACGACCAGTCGGCGTGGCGCGCGACCTGGGGCGGCGAGGGCGGCGGCGTGTTGGTCAACCAGGCCCCCCACCAGCTCGACCTGTGGCAGTGGCTGTGCGGCACCCCGCAGAAGGTCTTCGCGAAGCTGGCCTTCGGCTTCCAGCGCGACATCGCCACCGAGGACGAGGTCAATGCGGTCGTCGACTTCGGTGACGGTGCCACCGGGCACTTCATGACCTCCACGAACGACATCATCGGAACCGACCGTCTGGAGATGCTGTTCGACCAGGGCAAGGTCGTGGTCGACGCCTCGAAGAAGGTCACCATCACCCGACTGGCGGAGCCCGAACGAGACCTCAGCGCGAAGATGTCGATGCAGGACGTCGCCAAGCTGTTCCGTGGCGAGATGGATCCCTCGGAGGTGTACACCACCGAGGTCAAGGACTACGAGTCCGTCTGGGGCAAGCAGCACATCGATGTCCTGACCAACTTCGCCGCCCACGTCAACGAGGGCACCCCGCTGATCGCGGACGGCGCCGAGGGCATCAACGGTGTGCGCCTGGCCTCCGGCATGCAGTTGTCTGCCTGGACCGGTCGCGAGATCGACCTGGTCGACTATCCGGCCGAGGAGTACCTCGCCGAGCTGAACACGCGCATCGAGGCCGAGGGTACGTACCCCGTCCGATCCTGAACGACCTCACCACATCACCCCTGACGACCTTCGAAGGAGAGACTCCATGCCCGTCCTCGGACTCCAGCTCATGATGCTCAAGGACCAGATCAACGAGAAGGGGATGTACGAGGTGCTGCGCCAGGTGCGCGAGCTCGACATCGACGCCGTCGAGGTCTCCCAGGTGGAGATGACCGACGAGCTGATCGACGACCTGGTGCGAGGCAAGGCCGACTTCGGCGTCGAGACCGCCGCGATGAGCGCCTCGATCGCCCCCGGCGGCAACGGCTTCGCGCTGGAGACCGAGTTCGACCGCGCCGTCGACGCCTGTGCGAAGACCGGTTCCCGGTTCCTGCGGATCGGCATGATGCCGTTCTCGGCGATGACCTCGAAGGAGGCCTGCGAGGCGTGGGCCGCCTCCGTGGAGCCGTACGCAGCTCGCCTCGCCGAGCAGGGCATCACGCTGTGCTATCACAACCACCACGTGGACCTCATCCGGTTCGACGATGAGCTGATCTTCGACGTCGTGCGCCGGGTGGCGCCGTCGCTGCTGTTCGAGGTGGACCTGCACTGGGTCCAGCGTGGCGGCATGGCGCCGCTGGACATGCTCGCGGCCTACTCGGGCGCCTGCAAGCTGATCCACGTCAAGGACTTCCGCGTCGCCCCGCTCCCCGCGGACATCGTCGAGAAGTTCGAGGCGAAGGAGATCGACATGAAGGAGTTCTACGGCGCGTTCCTGGCGCTGGGTCAGTTCGCCGAGGTCGGCCAGGGCAACATGAACTGGCCCGAGCTGCTGCCCGCCGCCGAGAAGGCCGGCGCCGAGTACTTCCTCATCGAGCAGGACGACACCTATGGGCGCGACCCGATCGACTGCATTCGCGAATCCCGCGAGTACCTGAAGTCCATCGGGTACTGACCTCCCCTCGCTCTGCGGTCCCGATGCCCGGTCCCGCCTGCTCCGGCAGGTGGCACCGGGCATCGTGCTGTCCGGCTCAGCGCTCGCCAGCGGCAGGCATCAGGTAGGTGCGGATCTCCCGTATCCGCGCGGTCTTCGAGGCCCCTGCGAAGCGGATCACGTGGCAGAAGTCCACCCGCTGCGTACCGCGCACGAGGTAGCCGTCGCAGGCTGCCAGGCGACCGTGGTTCAGAACGGTGAGGATCTCACCTCGCTCTGCGTCGAGCGGCGGCGGCACGATGTCGCCAGGGGCTTCTGCGTCTTCGGCGCCGACGAGCACCCAGGTCGCGTCCTCGCGCAGCCAGCCGCGCACTGTCCCGTCCTCCCTCGCCGCCCAGGCCGTCACCAGGTCGGCGACGATCGCCATCCGCGGGGAGTTGCCGCAGTCGGTCGGGATGCTCATCTGCATACTTCGACATCCTAGGACGGCGCCTACGCGGCGTCACCTGCGTGACGCCCCTTCGTCACCCCCACGGCGCACACTGGGGGCATGACTTCGACGACGGATGACCCGGGAACCGACATCGACCGCATGCGGCAGTGGATCCGGCGCTGGGGCCGCTTGCACCTCGAGGACGAGAACGTCACCTCGCTGGGCATCGGGCACAAGGAGATCGGTGGCCGCCGCACCGGGCCGGTGTGCATCCAGTTCACGGTGCGTCGGAAGCTCGATCCTGCCGAGCTGGAGAGCGCTGCGACCCGCGCGCTCCCGGAAGTCATCGCCATCGATGCCGTCGAGGTTCCCACGGATGTCGTCGAGCGGTCGTTCGTCCCCGCCTATGAGGTGGTGCCGGAGGCGATCGATGATGAGCGGACGCGTCGCGCCGACCCGTTGCGCCCGGGAGTGAGCGTCTCGCATCCGACGGTCTCCGCCGGCACCGCGGGCGCCATCGTCCACGACCGTCGCACGGGCGATCCTGTCCTGCTGTCGAACTGGCACGTCCTGCAGGGACCCGACGGTTCCATCGGCGACGAGGTCCTGCAGCCCGGAACCCATGACGACAACTCGGGTGATCCGCGCAACGTCGTCGGCCGCCTGCTGCGCTCTCACCTCGGCGTCGCAGGGGACGGCGCGATCGCTTCTCTGGACCGCCGCGAATCGGACCCGTCGATCCTGGGGCTGGACGTCGTCCCCGAGGAGATCGGTGACCCCGAGCTCGGGGACCGCGTGGTCAAGTCAGGCCGCACGACGGGAGTGACCCACGGTCTGGTCTCCCGGATCCATACGATCGTGTCCCTCGACTACGACGACGGGAAGGGTGAGCAGAGCATCGGCGGATTCGAGATCGAACCGGACCCGCGACGGTCCGACGAGCAGGTCTCGCTGAGCGATGGTGGGGACTCCGGTGCCGTGTGGATGCTCAAGGCCGGCAACGGCCGGACCTCCACCGTGATGGGCGGTCTGCACTTCGCCGGAGCCGACAGTGCGGACGGGCAGGAGCGGGCACTGGCCAATTACGCCTCCTCGCTCCGGGACCGCCTCGGCTTCTCCCTGTCCCCCGCCACCGCAGAGGCGGAGGCCGCCGCACAGGCGAGCGCCCGGGGCTACGACCCGGATTTCCTGGCCCATCCGGTCGCAGTGCCCGAGCTGACGCCCGAGCACCGCAAGGACGCGGCCGAGGTCGACGGGGACCCTCTCGTCCCGTACACGCACTTCTCCCTGGTGCAGTCCTCCTCGCGCCGCTTCGCGCGGTTCGTCGCGTGGAACATCGACGGGGGCCGCCTGCAGCGGATCAGCCGCGAGGGGCAGGGGTTCACCCTGGATGATCGCCTTCCGGACGAGGTCCAGGCCGGGGAGGACCTGTACCGGGGCAACGATCTCGACCGCGGGCACCTCGCTCGCCGCGCCGACCTCACCTGGGGGCCGACCGCCGAGGCCCAGCAGGCCAACCGGGACTCCTTCACGTTCACGAACATCGCCCCGCAGATGGCGCAGTTCAATCAGTCCGGCCGGGGCGGCGTCTGGGGCGAGGTGGAGAACTCCCTGTTCGAGCAGGTCGAGGTGCAGCAGCTGCGGGTCAGCGTGATCGGCGGACCGGTGTTCGACGAGAACGACCGGGAGTATCGCGGGATGCAGTTGCCGAGCACGTACTACAAGGCCGTCTACTACGTCGTCGAGGACGAGCTGCGGGTGCAGTCGTTCCTGCTCACGCAGGACCTCCACGGCCTCGAACGCCTGGACTTCTCCGCGTTCTCCACGTACCTGGTGAGTCTCGACGAGATCACCGAGCGCACCGGGCTCACCTTCGCATCGGCGGACGACGAGCGCTCCGCGCGAGCTGGTGCACGCACGGAGGCTGCCCCTCCGAGTCTCCTGGAGAGCACGGAGCAGATCCCCTGGTGAGGCCCCTCGCGTCGGGCGGCGCGCTGACGGCCGAGCCTGACCGCGATCCTGCTGCTCCGGCCTGAGAATCGCCCTCCAGGAGCGGCGGCGACGACGAGAGTCCCCTCACGGAATTCGCCTTCCTGATCGGGCCCTGGACGCTTCTGCAACGCGATGCCAGGATTCGGGGCGTAGCGTCGCCCGCGCCGTCAACCTCAGGAGGCACAGTGAAGGTCCCCAGCACCTCGAAGCTTCGAACCACGTTCGCCGCGGTCTCGTTCGCGGCCATCGTGGCCTTGACCGGATGCAGCGATGACCAGGCCGCTCCGACGGGCGCCAGCGATGGAGGCGGCCAGCCGCCCGCCGCGAGCGATGGCGGAGGCAGTCCCCTCGCCGGCAGCGACGGTGGCGGCCAGGCCGCGCCCGAGGCCGACGTCTCGGACGTGCCCGACGTCGTCGCCGAAGTCAATGGCGAGAAGATCGCCAAGGACGAGTTCGTGACCGCGTACGAATCGCAGTTCCAGCAGGCCGCGATGCAGCAGCAGTCCACCGGCCAGGAGGTCGACCAGACCGAGCTGAAGAAGCAGGTCGCCAATCAGCTCGTGGACAACCGCCTGCTGCAGCAGGCGGCGGGCGATGCCGGCATCGAGGCCACCGATGCGGATATCGACGCCACCCTCGAGGAGATCGCCGCCCAGAACAACATGGGCTCCGCCGACGAGGTCATCGCGGCGCTCGAGCAGCAGGGCATGAGCGAGGAGGACGTGCGCAGCGACGCCGCCTCCCAGTTCACGCTCACCACCTTCATCGAGCAGGAGGCGGACGTCAAGGAGCCGACCGACGAGGAGCTGAAGGCCCAGTACGACGAACTCGTCGCGCAGCAGTCCCAGGCCGGTGGCCAGCAGTCGGAGGTCCCGCCCTTCGAAGAGGTCAAGGACCAGCTCGCGCAGCAGGCGGTCTCCCAGCAGCAGAACGAGGCGGCGACCGAGATCGCCTCGGGCCTGCGTGAGCAGGGCGACGTCACCGTCAACATCTGAGAGACCCCACGGGGAGACGGCGCGACCCCGCCGACGGGATGACCGGCATCGAGTCCGGTCGTCCCGTCGACGGCAGACCCCGCGCTCTCAGAGGTCGCGGCGGGTGCGCTTGCGCACGGAGTTGCGCACCGAGAGCGCGATGACCACGGCCAGCAGCGCGTAGATCACGAGCGTGATCGGGCTGGAGAACAGCACCCGCGGGTCCCCGACGGAGGACAGCAGCGCATCGCGCAGCGAGCTCTCTGCGAGCGGGCCCAGCACCATCCCGATCATGAGCGGGGCGACGGGGTAGTCGTAGCGGCGCATCACGAAGCCGAGCACGCCGATCACGAGCAGCAGCACCAGGTCGAAGGCCGCTCCCGAGGTCGCGTAGATCCCCAGCCCGCAGAAGAGCGTGATCCCCGCGTAGAGCTGCGGCTTCGGGATCAGCAGCAGCTTCGCCCACAGTTGGGCGAAGGGCAGGTTGATGATCAGCAGCACCACCATCGCCAGGAAGAAGCTGGCCAGCAGTGCCCAGACCAGCTCCGGGCTGCGGTCGAACAGCAGCGGTCCGGGCTGCAGGCCGTACTGCTTGAAGGCGGCAAGCATGATCGCCGCGGTCGCCGAGACCGGTAAGCCCAGGGCGAGCAGGGCGCCCATCGCCATACCCGTGGTGGCGTTGCCGGCAGCCTCGGGCGCCGCGAGACCACGGATGGCGCCCTTGCCGAACTTCGGCACTCGGCGCCGACGGTCCAGACGGCGCTCGGCCTCGTAGGCGAGGAAGGTGGGGACCTCGGCGCCGCCGGCGGGGATCACCCCGAAGGGCAGCCCGATGAGTGTGCCGCGACCCCAGGCCGGGGCGGCCTCGGCGAACTCCTTGCGGCTCAGGAACGGTCTGCCGGCGACACGGGTCTCGAGGTCTTCCCGTTCCCGCTTGACCCGGGAGACCACGTAGAGGACCTCACCGAGTGCGAGGACGCCGACGGTCACGGTCACCAGGGAGATGCCGTCGAACAGCTGCGGGGAGCCCAGGGTGAAGCGTGTCAGGCCCGAGACGCCGTCGGTGCCCACCAAGGTGATCCCGATCCCGAGCACGAGCGCCGCGAGGCCCTTGAGGACGTTGTCGGAGACCACGGAGGAGGTGGCGACGAAGGCGAACAGGGCCAGGGCGAAGAATTCCGGGGGCCCGAAGCTGGAGGACAGGGCCACCAGGGTCGGCGAGAGGAACACGACCAGGACGGAGGCGACCATGCCGCCGATGAAGGCGCCGATCGCGGCGGTGGCGAGGGCCTGCGGGGCGCGCCCGTCGTTCGCCATGCGATGACCCTCGAAGGTCGAGGCGATCGCGGAGGCCTGCCCGGGGGTGTTCAGGAGGATCGCCATCGTCGAGTCGCCGAACAGGCCACCGAAGTACACGCCGGCGAACAGGATGAACGCCGCGGTCGGATCGAGGGCGAAGGTCATCGGCAGCAGGAGCGCCACCGCCATCGAGGAGCCGAGGCCGGGGAGCACGCCGACGGCGGTGCCGAGCAGGCAGCCGACGATCACCCAGAGGATGTTCATCGGAGTGAGGGCTCCTGCGAAGCCCTGCATCAGGAGGTCGAGCTGTTCCATCAGAATCCACCTCCCAGGATGCCGGAGGGCAGGATCAGGCCCAGCCCGGTGCTGAAGATCAGGTAGACGACCGAGCTGAGGAACAGCGCGATCAGGATGTCGAACACCGGTCGACGGGAGCCGAATCCGTGCGCCGTGCACCAGAACAGCAGGGCACCGGCCAGGATCCAGCCGGCCCACGGCAGCAGCAGGGCGAAGGCGAGGAAGCCTCCGGCGACCCAGGCCAGTGCCACGAAATCGGAGTGGGTGCGATACGTGCGCTGCGGCGTCTCCGAGGCCGTCCCTGGTGCCGTGTCCGCCTCTGCGACCGGCTCCGGCGTACGCAGCACACCGAGCGCGAGGAGCACGGCCAGCAGCAGCCCGACCGATCCGAGGATCACGGGGAAGAAGCGGGGCCCGGGGAAGTCGGTGCTGCCAGCATCCAGGAGGGCCGAGCCGATCAGCAGGAACAGGCTGAAGGCCGCGAGGATCGCGGGCATCAGCAGGGCGGAACGACCGTGCCAGAAGCTCTGCTGCTTCCCCGCGGGCCCGTTCCCGGTGCTGTCCACGCCGGTCATCCGTTGATCTCCGCGAACAGTCCGGCGATCCGCTCGGTCTCGTCGGCGACGTACTGCGTCAGCTCCTCACCGACCAGGGGGACTTCCTTCCAGTAGTACCGCTTCACGGCGTCCTTCCATTCGGGGGCCGCGACGGCTTCCGTGATCAGGACCTCGAGCTCGCCGATCTCTTCCGCGGTCACCACGGGCGGCGCGAACAGGGCCCGCCAGTTCGTCAGAGTGACGTCGTATCCGAGCTCGGTCAGAGTGGGGATGTCGACCCCGTCCAGCCGCTCCGGTGCCACCACGCCGAGACCGCGCAGACGCCCGGCCTCGATCTGCGGGAGCATGTCGGCGAAGCCACCGGCAGTGGCCTGGGCGGTCCCGTTGAGCAGGGCCTGGATCGCTTCGCCACCACCGTCGGAGGAGATGTAGGTGGTCTCCTGCGGGGCGATGCCGGCCGCGAGCGCCAGGTCGGTCATGACCAGCTGATCGAAGGAGCCGCCGCCGGTCCAGGGCATTGCCGGAGGATCCGAGCGCCAGGCCTCGAGCAGGGATTCGAGGTCCTGGTGCGGGGATTCGGCAGGCACGGTGACCACCGCGTACTCCTCGACGACGCGGGCGATCGGGGTCACGTCCGTGATCACGGATTCGGTGCTGAACTGGATCTGCGCCGCGATCTGGCCGGTCCCGCCGACCATCAGGGTGTTGGGTTCGTTCAGCTGGCCGACGCTGCCCAGGGCGATCGTGCCGCCCGCGCCGGGGATGTTCACCACCTGCACGTTGCCGACCAGACTGTTGGACCGCATCGTCTGCTGCATCTCGCGCTGGAACGCATCCCAGCCGCCTCCGGCGGCGGCGGGCGCGACCAGCGTCAAGTTGGCGCGGACATTGGTGCCGCCCGCAGCTGCTCGGATCGACTGGTAGGCGGCAACTCCGATGACCGGGACCGCGAGGACCCCGAATCCGATGCTGAACGCGCGCCGACGGGTCGGGGGCGAGTCCTGCGGCTCGTCGCCGGCGACAGGGGGCATGGACACGACTCCTTCGTCATGGACGCCGCCGAGGGGATGTGGACCCGGCGGGATGGTCGCCCAGTCTAAGCATGATCCGCGCAGTCTTCGTGTACAGGGCCCACGCATCGACTAGGGTTCCCAGGACCCGACCTCGTCAAGGAGCTCCTATGTCAGTTCTCGTCGCCGGAACCGAGACGCCTGCTGGTCACGCTGCATATCTCTTCGCGATCACCGAGGCGCGGCGACGCGGGGAAGGTCTCGTGTACTTCCTCCTCGACGGTGAGCACACTCCCTCGGAATCGCTCGGAGACATCTCCGAGACGATCGAGCGTCCCGATGACCGCACCCACTCCCCCGCCGGTGATCTGATCGATCGTGCGGAGCGCGACGACATCTCGGCAGTCGTGATCGGCGTGCGCCATCGCACGGCGGTCGCCAAGCTCTTCCTCGGCTCCTCCGCCCAGCAGATCATCCTCGAGGCGAACAAGCCGGTCATCTGTATCAAGTCCTGATCGCTCCGGCGCGCGCCGACGACAGATACCCGGCTGCGTCGACCTCCCAGTGGTCGAGCACGGGCACCCAGGGCGCTCAGCCGATGGAGAGCCAGTCCGACCAGCCCGTCGACTTCTCGTCGTCACCACTGGCCCCGTCGCGGAGGCTGACCTTGAAGCGCACCTTCCGGTGTTCGGCCAGATCGGATCCATCGCAGAAATGGGTGGAGAACGCTCCCTTGGCGTTGTGGCATTCTCCGGTCCGTCCGTAGTCCGTCTGCCATGCGGTGACCACTCGCTTGCCGTCGCGGACGGTGTCGTGAGCCGCGAAGACGTCTCCTTGGGGATTGAAGCATCCGAGGCCCGCGTCGTCGGCGAGCCACAGGCACCGCTGGTGGGGCGCGGCGGCTTCGAAGTCCTCCGCGGCGGCGGGCGCTGCTGCCGCGGCGGTTCCCCCGACCATCATGGCGCCTGCCAGGAGGATCGAGCTGATTCTGCGGGTTCTCATGGGGTTCCTCTGTTCGGGCGGCTGCGTTGCCGCGAGATGGACGAGCCTAGAAGCCCGCCCGAGAGGGACCGAGTACCTTTGCCTGCTTGACGCACACGACGATCGTCCGTCCACCGGGCCGACGATCGTCTGTCCACCGGAGCACGTGACACGCCCGGCCCTGCATCACCCCGTGACGGGAGACGGACGTGCCGGAGGCCCGACCCAGGCGGGAGGAGGGTTCTGCCGCATCCGACGAGCAGCTCGAGTGCCCGGGCCGCGCTCGGCCCGGGCACTCGACGTGGAGATCAGCGCACCGCGGTGCAGTCGCTCAGATCTCGCCCTTCTTCAGCGCCCCGGCAAGATACTCGGCCTGACGGATCGCCAGGGCCACGATCGTCAGCGTCGGGTTCGCGGCGGCTCCGGTGGTGAACTGCGAGCCGTCGGAGATGAACAGGTTCGGCACGTCGTGGGCTCTGCCCCATTTGTCGACCACGCCGTCCTCGGGCCGCTCGCTCATGCGGCAGGTGCCGAGGTTGTGCGTGGACGGATACGGCGTGGTGCGGTGAGTGCTCACCGCGCCGACCGCGTTGTACAGGCGGGTCGCCGCACCGTAGGCGTGCTTGCGCATCGCTCCGTCGTTGGCGTGGTCATCGACGTGCACGTGCGCCGCCGGCAGCCCGTGCTGGTCGGTCACCGTGGAGTTCAGGGTGACCGCATTGGACTCCTGCGGCATGTCCTCCCCCACCAGCCAGCAGCCGGCGGTGTGCGCATAGGCATCCAGCAGCTTCGTGAAGTCGGGGCCCCAGGCTCCTGGCTCCACGAAGCTCGCCATGAAGGCGGGGCCCAGGGAGATCGTCTGGATGTAGTAGCCGCCGGCGAAGCCTCGGGCAGGGTTGTGCACGGACTCGTCGGAGATGTTCCCGGCCATGGTCTCGCCGCGGTACATGTTCACCGGCATGTCGAACTGGGCGTAGACGCTGCCGGTCATGTGGCGCATGTAGTTGCGACCCACCTGCCCGGAGGAGTTCGCGAGCCCGTCGGGGAACATCGAGGAGGAGCTGAGGTGCAGCAGGCGCGGGGTCTCGATCGAGTTCCCGGCCACGCACACCACTTTGGCGGCCTGACGGTGCAGGTTGCCGTCCTGGTCGAGGTAGATCACTGCGTTCGCGCGGCCGGTGCGGTCATGGAGGATCTGTGCGACATGGGAGTCGGGGCGCAGATCCAGCAGGCCGGTCTCCAGCGCACGCGGGATCTCGCGCACCATGGTCGACCATTTGGACTTGTTCTTGTCGCCCTGGAAATTGAAGCCGTCCTGGATGGAGGCCGGACGGCCGTCATAGGGCGCGGCGTTCGTGCCGTAGGGGCCGGTCGCGTAGTAGCGATAACCGAGCTTCTCGGCTCCAGCTGCGAGCACCTTGTAGTTGTTGTTCGCCGGCAGCGGCGGGCGCCCGCCGCGGTGGGTGGAGCCGATCGCGTCCTCGGCACGCGTGTAGTAGGGATCGAGGTCTTCGGAGGAGATCGGCCAATCCAGCAGGCTGGCGCCGTCGATGCGGCCATAGGTGCTGCGCGCCTTGAACTCGTGCGCCTTGAAGCGCGGTGTCGCCCCGGACCAGTGCGTGGTCGTCCCGCCGACGGCCTTCACGATCCAGGTGGGCAGGTTGGGGAAGTCCTGGGCGATGCGCCACGAACCCGAGGTGGTGCGCGCATCGGTCCAGGCCATCTGGTTGAAGGCCTCCCACTCGAGGTTCATGTAGTCCTCATTGCGCAGGTACGGACCGGCTTCGAGCACGACGCACTCGATGCCCTGCTTGGTCAGCTCGTAGGCGAGGGTGCCGCCACCGGCTCCCGAGCCGATGATGACGACGGTCTCGGTGTCATGGTCGATCGTGGTGGTGTTCATGCTGTGCCCTTCCTTCCGGACCCGGTACGTCCTGCGCGCGCACTGCTCTGCCCGGCCGGGACCGCGGCCCCGCGGGTGCTCGCGGTGCTGGCGACGGTGGGCAGATCGGAGACGACCTCCTGCAGCGGTTCGCCGTCGTACTCCTCGATCCGCGGCTCGGGCAACCAGTCCAGGTCGTCGAACCCACGATCGACGTAGCCGCCCTTCTCGAAGGACGGGCCCTCGTAGCCGAGCGCGTCCCACACCTCCTCGTCCTCGTACAGGGTCACCACGACCGTCTGCCGCACGAAGCCGAAGAAGGTCGTGTGCTGGATCCGCAACAGGAGCGGCAGCGCCTCCTGCGGTGTCAGCTGCGCGAAGCGTCCCTCTGCCAGGCCTTGGAGGGAATCCAGGCCCTGGGCGAGCTTGACCCGCATCCAGATGCTCTCCGCCGCCTGCTTCCGCACGGTGGCGGCGGCTCGTCCATAGGCGGAGTCCGGAACCCCTTCGTGCGGGAACGCGGCTTTGATCAGGGCGATCAGGGTGCTCTCGGCCTCTTCGGTTCCTTCGACGTCGTTGACGGTGTCGCTGCTCTGCGATGCGCTCATGACATCTCCTTCCCACTGCATCATCGACAGTGATGTGAGGCACAACCTAGGACCGGTGTGCGGGGGCGGCAATCAGCGTTATCGCAGGGCGAGAAGGGGCGTCATCCCGGTCAGGCGTGGTGACTGCCGAGGCGATAGGCACGACCGGCACGGGAGGCGCAGGCTCGCACTCGGTCCTCGACGTGACGGATCCGCCCCTCGTAGGCCGCAACAGGCGCCGAGACCGCGACGGATCCGATGAGCATGCCGTCGTCGGCCTTGATCGAGCCCGCGAGGCAGTCCGTTCCGAGCCGGAACTCCTGGTGCTCCCAGGCGATGCCCCGCTCGGCGATCTCGTCGAGCTGCCGGCGCAGCGCCGCAGGATCGGTGAGGGTGCGATCGGTGTGGGCGCGCAGATCACCACCGGAGAGGTACGTATCGCGCTCCTCGATCTCCAGAGCGCTGAGCCCGACCTTCCCGAAGGCGGTGGCGTGCGGGCTCTCGTGGAAACCGAATCCGAGCGGGGACAGCCTCGGGAACTGCGGGGACTCGGAGACATGGACGACGACGAAGTCGGTGCCGCGATGGATGGCCAGGTAGGCGGCCATCCCGAGGTCTCGATGCATCGCATGCACCTCCTCGCGGACGGCACGCGGGATGCCGAGGTCCTCGTGGAGGCCGACGGCCAGTCGATGCAGCTGGTAACCGAGCGCGAAGCGCTTCTCCTCCTTGAGGTGGACGAGGTATTCCTCGCGGATCAGCTCCTGCGCGATGCGGTACACCGTCGGCAGCGGTATCGAGGTGGCGTCGGCGATGGCACGCGCCGTGCTGCTGCCGCCTGCGGCGACGGCCTCGAGCACGGCGAGCGCGCGGGCGATCTGTCCGGTCGGGGCCTCATCGTCCCGATCGTGCATGACGGTCATGTGTCCCCCTCATGGTCTGAGCTCATTGTGCCGCAGAAACTGTTCTTGCCTTGCGAGAATCCTCCTACCGCACACAGGGTGAGCAGGGCAGGATGTGCTCACCATCCCGATCTGAAAGGACCCGACGATGATCCTCATCAACGTGAAGTTCCCGGTGAAGCCCGAATACGCCGAGCAGTGGCCCGAGATCTCCCGGGAGTTCACCGAGACGACCCTGGCCGAACCGGGCAACCTGTGGTTCGAGTGGTCCCGCAGCGTGAAGGACCCCGACACCTATGTGCTGATCGAGGCGTTCACCGACGAGGGCGCCGAGCCCCACGTGAAGTCCGAGCACTTCAAGAAAATGCAGGCGGAGTTCCCGCAGTACCTCACGTCCACCCCGCAGATCATCTCCCAGCAGATCGACAGCGAGGGCTGGGGCCCGATGGGGGAGATCACCGTCGAGTGAGGGGTCAGCGCCCTCCGCGTCGGCCCGTGGTCGTGACCGGCGTGGCCCCGGGCCGCCCCCACTGGGGCAGCGGCCGGCTGGTCCCTCCCCCGGTGGGGGTGCCCTCGGCGTCGGTGCGCCAGGTCCAGCAGGCGTGGCGCCCGGCGGGCCAGCCGTCCGGGACGTCCTCCCAGTCCTCGCCGCGCCCATAGGGCGTCATGTCCAGCAGGCTCATCGAGAAGTTGACCGCCTCGTTGCCGCGTCCGGTGGTGCGGTAGGTGAGGAAGACCCGGTCGCCGTCGCGCAGGAAGCTCGCCAGGTGCCCCATGTCGCCGCCGATCGGGGCGGGGGCCTCCCGCACCGAGTACCAGGGCACGCGGCGGTAGCCCATGAACGTGGTGAAGGGATGGACCTCCTGCCAGAGCCCGGTGGTGAGGACGGCGAGCGAGACGCCATGGGC
Source organism: Brachybacterium sp. FME24 (assembly GCF_014897705.1). GTDB lineage: Bacteria > Actinomycetota > Actinomycetes > Actinomycetales > Dermabacteraceae > Brachybacterium. Next base: position 108,593 of record NZ_JABUXV010000001.1, read on the forward strand.
GTTCAGGTAGGTCGCGTCGTGGAGATGCCAGGCGGTGGTGGTGCAGCCCTCGCACTGCCCCTGGTGCGGGGCTCCGTCGTGCCACATGTGCTGATAGACCATGAGCCGGTCCCGCCCCTCGAACAGGGACAGGAACGGCACGGATCCGACGGGACCGGTGACCGGGGTGCTCCCGTCGACTTCCACCATCGGCAGTCGGCGCCGCGCCGCGGCGATCGCATCGCCTTCGCGGGTGTGCGCCTTCTCCCGGACCAGCAGCTCGTCGCGGGCGGTCTGCCAGGTCTCCAGGTCCACCTCGGGCGGGCGACCCGAAGGGTGCGTCGACGGTGTGCTCATCGCTCGGCGCTCCCGCCCGTCTCTCCGGCAGGTCCGCTGCGGTCCCACGCGGAGCCGGGCGGCCTGGACAGGTAAGTCGGCGCGTACTCGAGCAGCTGGAGACCGCCCTCGAAGGTGCGGGCGGCTACGAGGTCGAGGGCGAAGTCCTCGAACTGCTCCCAGATCCTCTCCAGCCCGGTGCGCCCGGTGACCACCGGGAACAGGATGATGCGGAAGCGGTCCACCAGGCCTGCCTTCATCAGCGAATGGCTGAGCCGGATGCTGCCCGTGGTGGTCAGCGGTGCGGTCGCAGTGCGCTTCAACTCCCTCACCGTCTCGATCGCATCGGTGCTGATGAGGGTGGAGTTCGGCCAGGTCAGCGGCTCCTCGAGGGTCGAGGAGAAGACGATCTTCGGGACCTCGGCCATCTGCGCGAAGCTGGCCCGCTCCTCCTCGGAGACGTCGTTCTCCTCGGCCTGCCGGGCCATCTGCGACATCAGACGGTAGGTGGTGGCGCCCATCAGCGTGACGGAGTCCGGCTGTTCGCCCAGCCAGGCGAGATACTCGGGGCTCTCGAGCCCCCACCAGCCCGGCCAGCCCTCGCCGGCGGCGCAGCCGTCGAGGGAGAGGATGAAGTCGACCAGCAGCTCGCCGGCGGCGTTCCCTGCTGGCACATCGGTGTCTGTGGTGCTGGTATCGCTCATCGGCGATCGCTCCTCGGGATGCCTGCCCGGCGGATGCCGAGGCGGGGTCCATCTACCCAAGCACGGCGGCCGGTCCCCGTCCAGGGCCCGAGGCGACCGACCGGACGAACCAGCTGCCGTTGCTGCGGGCGAGGATCGGCTCCCCGTCACGGGTCATCAGCACCTGCCAGGGCAGCCCATAGCCCAGCCCGATCCAGATCGCAGCACCGATCCCCAGCAGCACCACGGAGACCGTGCCGAACCCCTCCGCCTGCAGCCCGACGGCCAGCACGCTGCAGGCGGCGACGACCGTGAAGTATCCGAAGGCACTCTCGGGGCTCTTCGCGTCGCGGCGCATCCGGTCACGGTGACGGATCCACCGCGCGATGTAGAGGACGGCCAGCACCGCAGCGATGAGCACCCCGAGCACCAGCATCACCAGCGCCGCACCATCGGCCCCGGCCGTGCGCACCCCGACCGACACGATCCCGGTCACCATCACCCGAGCGAAATACCCCGGAGCGAGCCCCGCGAGCGACTGGTCGGCGCGCGCGGCGAGGGTCGGAGCAGTCGTGGTCGAGGAAGGCGCTGCACCACTGTGCGACGGATACGGTGACCTGGGGCACCGAGATATGCCTTGCACCCGCCAAACCTTGCACCCAGTGCAACTTGGCACCTAATCTCGTGCGCGGCAGCATCAGCCGCGCGAGGATCGGGGAAGCGGCCTGGCGAGGATCGACAAGAGAGAGGATCCGCCCATGGGTCACACCCGCGACGACACTTCGGAGATGCACGACTCCGCACCGCCGGCGGCGAACCCCAACCTGGTGATGGCGGTGCTGCTCGCCGGGGCCTTCGTGATCATCCTCAACCAGACCCTGCTGAACACGGCTCTGCCGGCGTTCATGGTGGACTTCGGCATCACCGCGAACACCGCCCAATGGGTGACCACACTGTTCATGCTGGTCAACGGCATCATGATCCCGGCGACGGCGTTCCTGATCCAGAAGTTCACCACCCGCACGATGTTCTTCGCCGCGATGGCCATCTTCACGCTGGGGACGGTCATCTGCGCGATCGCCCCGACCTACGGGGTGCTGCTGCTGGGCCGGGTGGTCCAGGCAGCCAGCGGCGGAATGATCATGCCGCTGATGCAGACGATCCTGTTCGCGATCTTCCCGATCCATAAGCGCGGCACGGCCATGGGCACCTTCGGCCTGGTGATCTCCTTCGCCCCCGCGATCGGGCCGACCCTGTCCGGATTCATCGTGGACCACTGGTCGTGGCGGGTGCTGTTCGTGATGATGCTGCCGATCGCGCTGGGCGCGCTGCTCTTCGCGCACCTCACGCTGAAGAACGTCACCGAGCAGACGAACCCGCGCCTGGACGTGCTCTCGCTGATCCTGTCCACCTTCGCCTTCGGCGGGTTGCTGTTCGGCTTCAGCAACGCAGGCAACGTGGGCTGGTCCAGCCTCCAGGTGACCATCCCGCTGATCGTGGGCGTGCTGGCCCTGGTGTGGTTCGTGCGCCGCCAGCTGCGCCTGGAGGAGCCGCTGCTCGAACTGCGGGTGCTGAGCAACCGCATGTTCACGCTCGGCACCGTACTGGGCATGCTGGTGTTCATGGCGATGATCGGCGGGATGCTGATGATCCCGCTGTACATGCAGAACATGAGCGACTTCACCGCCATGGAGTCCGGACTGGTGCTGCTGCCGGGCGCGCTCATCATGGGCTTCATGTCCCCCGTGACCGGCCGGATCTTCGACCGCTTCGGCGCCTCGGCGCTCGCGATCATCGGCTTCGCCCTGCTGACGATCACCAGCTTCCTGCTCGCCCGGCTGAGCGTGGACACCACCTTCGCGTACATCGCTGTCGTCAATGCGGTGCGGATGTTCGGCACGGCGATGGTGATCATGCCGGTGACCACTGCGGCGTTGAACCAGCTCCCGCAGCGGCTGATCCCGCACGGCGCCGCCGTGAACAATACGATGCGCCAGGTCGCCGCCTCCGTCGGCACTGGAGTGCTGGTGACGGTGATGACCGCCTCCGCCCGGGATACGGAGGAGTTCGGCATGGCCGGTGCGGTCCACGGCGTGAACGTGGCCTTCATCGTGGCCGGCGGCATCTCGATCCTCGGCCTGATCGGCGCCTGCTTCCTGCGCGGCTCACGGCCGCGACAGCCGGAGCCTGAGGCGGCGATGCAGGAGTAGTCCGCGGCCTCCGAGCGGTCCCCTGCTCTCCGGAACTCTCCTCGAGGTGCTCTCGATCGGCAACCGGCCCGAGGCGGAGGCCGTGGTGCTCCACCGCATCCGCTTCACGGCGCTGGTCCGCGAGGAGCTGCACGTCTGAGCCCACCCGCTCGCTCACCGGCAATCCTGCCGGCGTCCACGGACCCGAGGCGGAGCAGGGAACCTGGACACCTGGTGCAGTGCAGGTCACACTGGACGCACCCTGCGCGAGAGGACGACGTCGTCCCTCTCGGACCCCGTGGGTGACTGCTGGGTCACCTCTCCTGCTCCCCATTGGCCTCGCAACCCGATCGCTCCTAAGGTCGAAGGGCCTGCGACCTGGGGATGGACCCGGTCGTCGGCTCCGATCCCGCTGACGGGTCCGTTCGTCCGTGCGAGCCGGCCCGCTCCGCTCGCACGTCGAACGAAAGGACCGTGATGACCGAGGTCTCACCCTCTCCTCGTCCCGCTGACTCCCCCGGCACCGGGAGGAGCCCCGGAGACGACGACGGTCCCAGCTCGACCCCGACCGGAGCCGCGAAACCCGCCCATTCGCCGGTCAACTGGCCGGTGTTCCTCGGCACCGCCGTGATCATCGTCCTGTTCGTGCTGTTCGCCGCGATCTGGCCGGGCACGGCGGAGACCGTCATCTTCGGCTCCATGGCGTGGGTGGCGACGAACTTCGGCTGGTACTACGTCCTGACCGCCGCGCTCGTGGTGGTGTTCGTGCTGATCGTCGCCTTCTCCAAGGTGGGGCAGACGAAGATGGGCCCGGACCATTCGCTGCCGAAGTACAACCTGTTCACCTGGGCGGCCATGCTGTTCGCGGCCGGCATCGGCGTGGACCTGATGTTCTTCGGGATCTCCGGACCGGCCACGAACTTCCTCACCCCGCCGGATGTCCCGGCCGGTTCCGAGGAGGCCGCCCGGATGGCCACCGTCTGGACGATCTTCCACTACGGGATCCCCGGCTGGGCGATGTACGCCCTGATGGGCATGGCCTTCGGCCTGTTCGCCTACCGGTACCACCTGCCGCTGTCGATCCGCTCCGCCCTGGCGCCGATCTTCGGCAAGCGGATCCACGGCGCCGTGGGCCATGTCGCCGAGATCGGCGCGACCATCGGCACCATCTTCGGCATCTCGGTGTCCCTCGGCATCGGCGTCGTCTTCCTGAACTTCGGCCTCTCCGCACTGTTCGGCATCCCGAACTCGCTCGCGGTGCAGATCGCCCTGATGGCGCTCGCGGTGTTCATCACGATCCTTTCCACGGTCTCCGGCGTGGACAAGGGCATCCGCCGCCTCTCCGAGCTCAACGTGCTGCTCGCCCTCGTGCTGATGCTGTGGGTGCTGTTCTCCGGGAACACCCCTCAGCTGCTCAACGCCCTGGTCCAGAACATCGGCGACTTCTTCTCGCGGTTCCCCTCGATGCTGATGAACACCTTCGCCTACAGCGAGGGCACGGCGGACTACCCCGCGGATCAGTGGATGGCCGACTGGACCCTGTTCTTCTGGGCCTGGTGGATCGCCTGGGCGCCCTTCGTGAGCCTGTTCCTGGCACGCATCTCCCGGGGCCGCACCCTGCGTCAGTTCGTCGTCGGCGTGCTGCTGATCCCCTTCGCCTTCATCCTGCTGTGGGTCTCGATATTCGGGAACGCGGCGATGAGCTTCTTCGCGGACGAGGCGTTCCTCGACCTCACCATCAACCAGCCCGAGTCCGGATTCTTCAACCTGCTCGACCAGTACCCCGGCGCGCTCTTCACGGTCTCGCTCGCCATGCTCACCGGGCTGTTCTTCTACACCACCTCTGCGGATTCCGGTTCGCTGGTGATGGCGAACATGACCTCCAAGGCCACCACCACCGATTCCGACGGCCCGCCGTGGCTGCGCATCGTCTGGGCCGTGATCACCGGCGCCCTGACCCTGGTGATGCTGTTCATCGACGGCGTCTACACGCTCCAGGCCGCGACCGTGATCGTCGGATTGCCGCTGTCGGTGATGATCTACTTGGTGATGTTCAGTCTGTGGAAGGTGCTGCGCACCGAGCACATGAACCTCGAATCCCGCCAGGCGACCCTCCCCGCCCTGCTGACCAGCCGGGTCCGTGAAGCCGACGGCAGCGACCGCGGCTCCTGGCGCCAGCGCCTGCAGCACCGCATGTCCTATGCCTCGGCGGAGCAGGCGACGACCTTCATCGATACCGTCGCCACTCCTGCCGTCGAAGAGGTGTCGGCGGAGCTGCAGAAGCTCGGTGCCGAGGTCGCCTGCCATCGCGGAGCGCACCCGGACAGCGGGATCCCCTTCGTGGACCTCGTCGTCTCCTTCCCCGAGGGCGAGGACTTCAAGTACCAGACCTACCCGGTGGCCTATTCGACGCCGAGCTTCGCGGCGAATCTCGCGGCCGTGCGCGACACCTACTTCCGGGTGGAGATCTTCTCGACCCTCGGCTCCCGCGGCCGCGACATCATGGGCTACTCGAAGGATCAGGTCATCGCCGACGTCCTGGACTCCTACGATGCTCACATCATGTACCTGACCCTCAGCACCGAGATCGGCACCGCGACGGGCACGATCCCCGTCACCGCACCGAACACCTGGGCCGACACCGACCACACCGACACCCCCGCGGGCTCCGTGCCGACGGATGCCGCGGAGAACGCCGACTCGAAGGAGCGCCATGACTGACACCCTTGCCACCCTGTACATCGACGGAGCCTGGGTCCCCTCGTCCACCGGCGAGACCCGCGTAGTCACCTGCCCCGCCGACCAGACCGAGGTCGGTGTCGTCTCCGAGGCCACCGCCGAGGACGTCGAGCGCGCGATCCTCGCGGCCCGTGCGGCCTTCGAGTCCCGCGTGTGGGCCGACAAGCCGGCCTCCGAGCGCGGCGACTTCCTGCTGCAGGTCGCCGACCAGCTCCAGGAGCGCAAGGCGGAGTTCGCCCGCGCCGAGGCCTTCGATACCGGCAAGCGCCTGGTCGAGGCCGAGGGCGACATGGACGACATCACCGCCTGCTTCCGCTACTTCGGGAAGGTCGCGGGGCAGAACCCGGGCCGTCTGGTCGATGCCGGGGACGACAGCGTGATCTCCCGAGTGGTGCACGAGCCGATCGGGGTGTGCGGCATGATCACCCCCTGGAACTTCCCGCTGCTGCAGGCCGCGTGGAAGATCGCCCCGGCCCTGGCCGCCGGCAACTCCTTCATCATCAAGCCGGCCGAGCTCACCCCGCACACCACGATCCTGATCGTGGACGTGATGGACAAGCTGGGCCTGCCCGCGGGCGTGGCGAATCTGGTGCTCGGCGCCGGCGGCGTGGTCGGTGCACCGCTGTCCTCCCACCCGGAGATCGACCTGGTCTCCTTCACCGGTGGCCTGGTCACCGGCCGGAAGATCGCGGCGTCCGCCGCGCAGGGTATCAAGAAGGTGGCTCTCGAGCTCGGCGGGAAGAACCCCAACGTGATCTTCGCCGACGCCGAGTACGAGGCCGCGCTCGACAATGCGCTGAACGCCGGTTTCATGGATTCCGGTCTGCTCTGCTCCGCCGGCACGCGCCTGATCGTGCAGGACACCATCGCCGAACGGTTCGTCGATGACCTGGTGGCCCGCGCCGAGGGCATCGTGATGGGCGGCCCGCTGGACGAGAAGGCCGAGACCGGCCCGCTGATCTCGAAGGAGCACCGCGACAAGGTCACCGACTACGTGACGCGCGGTATCGAGGCCGGCGGTCGCCTGCGCACGGGGGGCCACTGGGGCGGACCGGAGCATGAGAAGGGCTACTTCTACGCGCCGACCGTGCTGGATCAGTGCACCTCCGAGAACCCTGCGGTGATCGAGGAGGGCTTCGGCCCCGTCATCACCGTCGAGACCTTCTCCACCGAGGAGGAGGCGATCGCGATCGCCAATGACACCGAGTACGGCCTGGCCGGTGCGGTGTGGACCTCGAACTCCGGGATCGCGAACCGGGTCTCGCGGCGGCTTCGCCACGGCACCATCTGGATCAACGACTTCCACCCCTACCTGCCGCAGGCGGAGTGGGGCGGCTTCAAGATGTCCGGTGTGGGCCGCGAGCTGGGCCCCACCGGTCTCGAGGAGTACACCGAGTCCAAGCACATCTACGAGAACACCGAACCGGCCGTGACCGGCTGGTTCCCCCGCAAGGGCTGACTCCGCGCGGTCCGGGCCGCCCCGCTGTGCCCCACGCCGGCGGGGCGGCCCCCGCACCACCACCTCCCTCTCGACAGGAAGCAGAAGACATGTCCACTCAGGATCTCCCCTCCGAGAACCCCGTCGCCGAGTTCGACTACGTCGTCGTCGGCGGCGGCTCCGCCGGAGCGGCCCTCGCCTCGCGCCTCAGCGAGGACCCGAGCATCGACGTCGCCCTCCTCGAAGCCGGCCCCTCGGACCTCGAGCACCAGGAGGTGCTGCAGCTCAAGCGCTGGCCCGAGCTGCTCGAGGGCGGGCTCGACTGGGATTACCCGATCGAGCCGCAGGAGAACGGCAACTCCTTCATGCGCCATGCCCGCGCGAAGGTTCTGGGCGGCTGCTCCTCGCACAACTCGTGCATCGCCTTCCACCCGCCGGCGGAGGACATGGACCTGTGGGAGCGCCTCGGCGCCGAGGGCTGGAACGCCGAGACGATCATCCCGCTGATCGCACGGCTGGAGACGAACATGTCCCGCAGCGGCGAGGGCCACGGCACCGACGGTCCCGTGCACCTCATGGACGTGCCGCCCGAGGACCCGGTCGGCATCGCCCTGCTGGAGGCCTGCGAGCAGGCCGGCATCCCGAGGGCCACGTTCAACGACTTCGAGACCGTGGTCCACGGGGCGAACTGGTTCCAGGTGAACCGTCAGGCCGACGGCACCCGGGCCTCGTCCTCGGTGTCCTACCTGCACCCGAACCTGGAGCGCGAGAACCTGCACGTCCTCACCGGTCTCCAGGTGATGCGGGTCCTGTTCGACGAGGACCAGCGGGCCACGGGCGTGGAGTACATCGACAACTCCTTCGACCGCTCCTCGATCATGCATGCCCGACGCGAGGTCATCCTCTCCGCCGGCGCGATCGATTCGCCGAAGCTGCTGATGCTCTCCGGTATCGGCCCGGCGGAGCACCTGCGCGAGGTGGGCATCGAGGTGCGCGTCGACTCCCCCGGCGTCGGCTCGAACCTGCAGGACCACCCGGAGGCCGTGATCTCCTGGGAGTCCACGCAGAAGATGACGCGGGAGTCCACGCAGTGGTGGGAGATCGGGATCTTCACGCCCACCCAGGATGGCCTGGACCTGCCGGATCTGATGATGCACTACGGCTCGGTGCCCTTCGACATGCACACCCGCCGCCAGGGCTACCCCACCTCCCCGGAGTCCTTCGCGCTGACACCGAACGTCACCCATGCCCGCTCGCGCGGCACGGTGCGGCTGCGCTCGATCGACTACCGCGACAAGCCCAGGGTCGACCCGCGGTACTTCACCGACGAGGACGGTCATGACATGGCCGTCGCCGTCGCGGGGATCAAAAAGGCCCGCGAGATCGTCTCCCAGCCCGGCATGGACGCGTTCCGCGGGCGCGAACTGTTCCCCGGCGAGGCAGTGCAGTCCGATGAGGACATCGCCGACTACGTCTCCAAGACCCACAACACCGTCTATCACCCCGCCGGCTCGTGCCGGATGGGGGCGGTGGACGACGACCTGTCGCCGCTGGACCCGCAGCTGCGGGTCAAGGGCGTCACGGGACTGCGCGTGGTCGACGGCTCGGTGATGCCGCAGCTGGTCGCGGTGAACCCCAACATCACCACGATGCTGATCGGCGAGCGCGCCGCGGATCTGATCCGCAGCGCACACAGCGCCTGAACACCGCGGCTCTTCACCGGGCTGACGCGAAAGGGCGGCCCCGCACCGAAGTGCGGGGCCGCCCTGTCACGTGGTGTGCTCAGCGAGTGGCGTCGATGAGGAGCTTCCCGTTCGCCGTACCGGCCCTGCTGATCTCGAAGGCCTCGGCGGCGTCGGCGAGGGCGAAGGAGCGGTCGATCTCGACCCGCAGGGCGCCGTCGGCGACCTTCTGCAGCAGCGTGCGCAGTCGCGGCCCGTCCGGGCGCACCCACACCCAGCGCCCGCCGGTCTCCTCGACCGAGGGATCAGCGATCGACACGTGGCGGCCGCCCTCGGCCAGCAGTTCGAGCGTGTCCTCCCGGACCCCGCCCACGAAGTCGGCGACGGCGCTGACGCCGTCGGGGGCGATCTCGCGCACGCGCTCGACCAGTCCGTCACCGTAAGTCACCGGCGTGACCCCGATTGCCTGCAGCTTCTCGTGGTTGTGGGCGGAGGCGGTGCCGATCACCGTCGCGCCGACCTCCCGCGCCAGCTGCGCGGCGAGGAAGCCGACGCCACCGGAGGCGGCATGGATGAGCAGGGTGTCGTCCGCGGTCAGTTCCAGCGTCTCGAGGCTGCGCAGTGCGGTCAGGCCCACGAGCGGCAGGCCTGCGGCGGCGTCCATGTCGACTCCGTCGGGGATCGCGGCCACTGAGGTGGCAGGCAGCGCCACATACTCGGCGAAGGTGCCGCCGTGGATGATGTCGGTGCGGCCGTAGGAGGCGACACGGTCACCGGGCGTGAACTCCGGGGTGTCAGGGCCCACCGTCTCGACCACGCCGGCCACGTCCCAGCCGGGGATCACGGGGAAGACGGCCTCGATGAGCCCGTCGAGTCCACCGGACATCACTTTCCAGTCCACGGGATTCACGGAGGCTCGCTCCACCCGGATCACGACGGCTCCCGGGGCGGCCTTCGGCATAGGGGCATCAGTGAGCGCCATCGTGCTCGGCTCGCCGTACTCGGCGTAGGTCATTGCTCGCATACCTAGGACAACACCCCAGGCAGCGCAAACATTCCCGCCATCGCCAACTGATCTTCGCTCTCCGGCTCCGCGTGCCGCTAACGGGGTGATTCCTCCGTCCTGTCCGGTGGCGGACATGCGTGCGACTCCTGTCGTTCATCCCGTGGTGATCGTATGTCGAGGTCCCCGGCACGCCCCGACTGAAGGAGCGCCTGTGCGCCGCTGTCCCCGATTCGCCCCCCGTTTGCTCCCCCTCGCCCTCGCGGCACCGCTGCTCGCGGTCCCCGCCGGTCTGGGCATGGGGATCGCCCCCGCGCTGGCCGCTCCGGCCGACGACATCCGCCTCAGCGAGATCGAATCCTCCGGCGAGGGCGCCGACTGGGTCGAGCTGGTCAACACCGGTGCTGAGCCCGTGGATCTGTCCGGCTGGTTCCTGCGCGACGACAAGGACGAGCGCGACTGGGCCGTTCCCGCGGGCACCACGATCGCCCCCGGCGAGCATCTGGTCCTCGAGGGCGAGGAGACCGACGGCGACGGTGGCTTCGACTTCGGCCTGGGCAAGGCCGATCAGGCGCGCCTGTACCTCCCCGATGGCGCCACCGAGGTCGATGCCGTCTCCTGGGACGGTCACGCCGCGACCACCTACATCGTGGTGGACGGCGAGCTGGTCACGGCCGCGGAGACCACCAAGGGCGCTGAGAACTCCGCGCCCCTGCCCCCGGAGGATCCCGCCGAACAGGAACCGGCCGAGCCGGTCCCCGGTGAAGGCTCGGTGGTCATCAACGAAGTCGTCTCCAACGGCGGGGAACCGGACGACTGGGTGGAGCTGACCAACATCGGCGCCGAAGCCGTGGATATCTCCGACTGGTACCTGCTCGATGACGACGACACCAAGGAGCCCTCGGTGTTCGCCGGCGGCACCGTCATCGAACCCGGCCAGTACGTGGTCGTGGATCGCGATGAGCTGGGCTTCGGGCTGGGCAAGGGCGACATGGCCCGCCTGTTCTCCCCCGCCGGCACGCTGGTCGACACCGCCGACTGGCCCGAGGACACTCACGCAACGCCATCCCTGCAGCGCTGCCCGGAGGGGACTGGAGACTTCGAGCTCAGCACGATCACCACCAAGGGCGCCGCCAACAACTGCGCCGCACCCGTGGTCATCCACGAGATCAGCTCGCAGGGCGAGGATTTCGTCGAACTGCGCAACGTCGGCGACGAGCAGGCGGACCTGGGCGGCTACGTGCTCAAGGACGCCGAGGACGACCACGTCCACGAGTTCCCCGAAGGCACCACCCTGGACGCCGGAGAACTGCTCCTGGTCACCGGAGAGGACCTCGGTTTCGGCCTGGGTGGCGACGACGCGGCGCGCCTGTTCGCCCCCGACGGCGCACTGCTGGACGAGGTCGCCTGGACCGCGCACGTCTCCCCCAGTTACGGCCTCTGCGAGGGCGACCTCGTCACGCAGGCCAGTGCCACCCCGGGTGAGGCGAACGACTGCATCGAGCCCGAAGCGGCTGCGGCACTGCCGACCACCGGGGAGGTCGCCGTGCTGGATGGCGAGAACACCTGGGCCGAAGACCTCTCGGGGCTGGACGCCGCGATGATCGACGGCGAGATGGTGCTGTGGGCGACCAACAACGACGCCGGGCAGATCTCGCGCCTGGTGGAGAACGCAGAGGGCACCTTCGTCGGCTCCGAGGGCTGGCCCGCCGGCGGTATCCCCACCCGCTTCCCCGACGGCGCCGGAACCCCGGACGGCGAGGGCATCTCCTACGGCCCCGACGGCAAGCTCTACCAGTCGATCGAGCGTGACAACGACCAAGGCGGCACCAGCCACAACGCGGTGCTGCGCTTCGACCCGGCCGAGGGTGCGGGCGCCGACGAACTGATCGCCGAGGCCGAATGGGACCTGACCGGTCTGCTGCCGGAGACTGCGGCCAACGCCGGCCTGGAGGCCATCGAAGTCGGTTCGGCGAGCGACCTCGCGAACCTCGGCGGCGACGTCCCGGCCGGCGCCGAGGCCTACGCCTTCGTGGCTCTCGAGGCCACCGGCGACGTGTACGCGGTGGCGCTCATGCCCGACGGCTCGGCCGAGCTGGTCGCCACGCTCGCCTCGCCCTTCGACGGCGTGATGGCGCTGGACCTGCAGGAATCCACCGGCATGCTGCGAGCATTCTGCGACGAGGCGTGCGAGGGCGAATCGGTCACCTATGACCTCAGGACCGACGACGTGACTGCCTCGCAGCGCTACGCCCGCCCCACGGGAATGGAGAACATCGCGAACGAGGGCGTCGCCATCGCCCCGTGGGAGACCTGCACCAAGGGCGCGCTGAGCATCTATTACGCCGACGATGCGAACACCGGTGGCCACTCGCTGCGAGGCACGGAGCTGACCGGTCTCGACTGCGCCGCCGACGACGAACCGGCCGAGGACACCGATCCGGGGACCGGCGGGGACATGGAACCGGGGGTCGGGGACACGGATCCCGGGACCGGTGGGGACACCGGAGCGGACCCGGTGACGGGGCCCGATCCAGTCACCGGCGAGAACCTCGATCCGGGGGCCGAGGACGGCTCGGACGCCGTCGAGGCCCCTTCCTCGGAGAACGCGGCCGTGCCCGCCGACAGTGGCACTGGCGGCTCCGTGTCCACCGGTGATCCCACCGGCACCGACCCCTCGAGCTCGACGTCCACAGGCTCCGTGGCAGGCAGCTCCGGCACGACGTCGGAGCAGGCGCTCGCCCGCACGGGGATGGAGACCTCCGGCGCGTTCGCCGTGGCGCTCGCTGCCTTGGGTGCCGGATTCTGGATGCTGCGCCGCAGCCACCGGGTCTGACCACCTCGACGCTGGGCCGCCTCACAGCTACTGGCCGTGGGGCGGCCCCTCGCTGTGCCGGATACGTCGGAGGCGCGGAGTGGCTGCCCTTGCGGTTCTCAGTGCGCGAGAACGGGCGTTGCCGCGGTTCCGGCACCACTGCTCTCCTGAATCCGTGACCTGGACCATGGGCCACAGATGACGTCACTCGATGAGGAGTAGCCATGCACACCACGAGCACCGCAGCCGAGACCCAGTCGACCGTCGAGGCGGCCCGGAGCGCAGCGCCGGAAGGACAGCGGGTCGCCGTCGTCACCGGCGCGGCACGCGGCATCGGCGAGAGCATCGCCCGGCGTCTCGGACGCGACGGACTGCACGTGATCGTCGCCGATCTGCTCTCCATGCAGGACGGGATCGATGCCACGGTCGACGAGATCATCCTCGCCGGCGGCACAGCCACCGGCGTGACGGTCGACGTCACCGAGGAGGAATCGGTCGCTGCGCTCATCGCAGCGGCGGTCGAGGCCGGCGGGCACCTGGACGTGTTCGTCGCCAACGCCGGGATCGCTCAGGTCAAGGAGCTCCTGGACTACGACGCGGAGGACTTCCAGAAGATCCTCGACGTGAACGTCACCGGGGTGTTCAACTCCTACCGCCAAGCCGCCAAGCAGATGGTCGCCCAAGGCCACGGTGGGAAGATCATCGGCGCCGCGTCGATCGTGGCCTTCCGGCCGTTCGCGCTCCTGGGCCCCTACTCGGCCACGAAGTGGGCAGTACGCGGCCTCACGCAGGCCGCGGCGATGGAGTGGGCCGAGCACGGGATCACCGTCAACGCCTACGGCCCCGGCATCGTCGGCACGGCGATGTGGGACCTGATCGATGAGAAGCTCGCGGCGAAGAACGGCCAGCAGCGCGGAGAGGCTCTCGCAGAGAACGCCGCCTCGATCCACCTGGGCCGGGTCTCCGTGCCCGACGACGTCGCCAAGATGGTCTCCTACCTCGCAGGCGAGGACTCGGACTACGTCACCGGTCAGACACTCCTCGTCGACGGCGGTATCCAGTTCAGCTGAGCTGTCCTTCCAGCGGCCGGTGTCACGACTGAGCTGGAGACCGCTCACGCATGCCGTGGTTCACTCCGGCGGCTGCTACCCACCCGGCGCTCCCATGGAGCCGTCACCTCGAAGCACGGGGGCGTCGGGAGACGAAGCGACGAGGTGAATCGCGCTCAGTGTGTGTCGTCCCCGCGCGAGTTCACCCGCATCGCCGCCTCGCTGCCCGCCATCCAGGTGGCGAACACGGCGGCGCCCAGGTCGAAGGCGACCAGGCGGGAATCCCACCGGCCCTCTCCCCCGGCGACCCGGCGCGCCAGCGCAAGGCCCCCGATCAGATTGGCCGTGCCCCAGGCGGCATTGATCCACGGGGAGGAGTGCGCACCGCGGATCGGGGTGAGGTGGCGGTGGCCGGTCACCGCCGTGGCCAGGTGCGGGAGGCTGTTGGCACACAGCAGCCCCGCTGCAAATGCTCCGGCCCGGGCTCGTCGCGTCGTCATACGACCAGAGCCTATCCAGCAGTAACACCCCGCACCAGGGCGAACGCCCACGGTGACGGCCGGATTGCCGCGACGCTCAGGCTGCGGCGTGGACGCTGCGCGACCACTGCCGCAGGAGTGTCCGCACGGTCTCCGGCTGGTCGAGGTGCACATTGTGCCCCGCCTGATCCAGCGCCGCGTAGGTCGACTGCGGGAAGCGGGCGGCGAGCTCGCGCTGGTCCTCGAAGCCGACGACGGCGTCCCGCTTCCCGGCCACGATCAGCACCGGTCTCTCGAAGCCGTCGAGCCGCTCGTCCGGATCAGCGCGCAGCGTGTAGTCCCGGTCCAGTCGCGCCATGGCTCGCGTGCTGGCGCAGCGGATCCCAGGCAGCACCGCCTCACGGAAGCGCGCGAGATTCTCGGGAGTCTGGAGGACCGCGGACTCCGCGTAGGTCGCGGCGTCGGCGGCATCCAGGGAAGCCAGCAGCTGCGGATCCTCGCCCACCTCGATCCGCTCCGGCAGCCTCCGGTGTTCGCGGATCGGGTCGACGACCGGTGCCAGCAGCGCCAGGCCCAGGCACTGCGCGCGCCGCGGAGCGGCAAGGTCCCGGGCCAGCAGTCCACCCAGGGAGCTGCCGAGCACGGCGAACGGGCTGGAACCGAGCAGCGAACCGACTGTCCCGTCCACCCAGCGGGCCAGCTCGGGCAGCCCGCCGGGCGGCCCGAGCGCCGGGGTCCGCCCGAAGCCGGGGAGGTCGAGATAGATGCGCTCCCAGCCGGGCTGCTCGGCGAAGACGTCATCGAGGTCGAGCAGCAGCCGATGGTCGACGCCGTTGCCATGGAGGAACAGCAGCGGTGTTCCCGAGCCTCGGCGAACGACGTGCGGCACCGGTGCGCTCATGCGGCCTGCGGCATCACTGCGAGTCCTCCACCGGTTCCGCATCGCGGATCTGCCCGAACGCGAGGGCTGACCAGAAGTCGCCGCGGACGTACCGCTGCTCGGGATCCGGCTCGAAGTCCCAGTGTCGGCTCACGCCCTGCTGAAGGGCTTCGGCCACCAGGCGCCGCCGTGCCTGGCTGGCCAGCACGTCCGTCTCCAGGGATGCGAGGTCGTACTGGGCGTCCAGCTCTGCTCGCAGCCTGCGGACCAGCTCGGCATGCGCGGGCTCGGAGGCGACGTTGCGCAGCTCGTGCGGGTCGGCGACCAGGTCGAACAGCTGCTCCGGGTCACCCGGGCAGAGCACGTACTTGTACTGGCCGTGCACCAGGGTCAGCTGCGGTCGCAGCGTGCCCTCGGCGAGGTATTCGATGACGATGTCGCGGTCCTCGGGCCCGGATCGGCCGTCCGCCTCGCGGCGAGCGGATTCCAGCAGCGACAGCCCATGCCGTGGGGACGGCGCTCCCCGGTCGTCCCCGCCGGCTTCCTGCGCCGGCCGGTCGGCGGGTGCCTGCGCGAGCTCCAGCAGGGTCGGCATCAGATCCAGCAGCGAGACCGGGTTGGCGTAGCGTCCGCGGGGAACCAGGTGCTGTGGTCCGTAGACGATCAGCGGGACGCGAGCGGACTCCTCGTACGGCGACATCTTGTACCACAGGCCCTTCTCGCCCAGCATGTCGCCGTGGTCGCTGGTGACCACGATGACCGTGTTCTCCAGCAGTCCCAGCTCCTCCAGGCGCGTCCGGATCCGGCCGACGTGGTCATCGATGTAGCTGACCGCTGCGTAGTAGGAGCGCCGCGCGCGTCGAACTTCCTCGAGGGTCGGATCGCGCAGGTCGAAGCCGCTCATCGCGCGCAGACGATGGCTGTGCGGGTCCTGGTCCGCCTCGGGCACCTCGGGGTGCTTCGGATCCGGGATCTCGACGTCGGCGAAGCGGTCCCAGTGCTCGCGCGGGGGCTCATAGGGGTCATGGGGGTGGATGAAGCTGGTGACCATCAGGAAGGGGACGTCCTCCCCCGCGGCCCGGTTCGCGCGGACCCGATCGTTGAGGTGGCGCAGGGTGCGGAACCCCACCTCATCGTCGAAGTCCTGCTGGACCGTGGCCTGGGAGACGCCGGCGGTGTAGACCGTATCGGCGTCGTGGTACCACTGCAGCCGGTCGGCGAGCTCTCGCTGCCAATCCGGGACCATGTCCATATCTGCCGGGTAGACGTCCGTGGTCAGGCGCTGCTCGAACCCGTGATGCTGGTCGGGCCCGACGAAGTGCATGCGCCCCACCAGCGCCGTGTGATAGCCGGCCGCGCGCAGGTGATGGGCGAACGTGGGGGTCGAGGACGGGAAATCATCGCCGTTGTCGAAGCAGCCGACGTCCGAGGGCATCCTGCCGGTCATCATGGACGCGCGCGAGGGCGCGCACAGCGGAGTGTTGCAGTACGCCCGGTCGAATACCGCGGCGTCGGCCGCCAGTGCGTCGATGTGCGGGGTGCGGGCGGCCCGGTCGCCGTAGGCGCCGAGCGCCTGGGCGGCCATCTGATCGGCCTGGATGACGACGATGTTCGGTCTCATGGGTGACATGCCTTCCTCGTGGTCGAGTGGTCTGCGTGGGTCCGGGGGCTGGGCTCCCCGGACGCTCCGGGATCTGCGATGGAGGCGAGGGGCGCGGCCGACGGACGAGCCCCTCGAGGGGCGCCGGTCCCGTCAGTGCCGGCGCCTCTCGGGACGAGCGATCCTCAGCTGGTCGGCGACGGTCGCGAGGAGTCCCCGGGGTCGTGCGATTGCTCATCGCCGTCGGGCGAGACGCTCTCGATCTCCCCGGTCTCCGGGCGCCATCCATCGGCCCATTCCCCGGTGGCGAAGTCGAATCCGACCGGCTCGCCCTCCTCGTCGGTGCGCTGGTACCAATCGGTGTACTCCTCGTGGGTGGAGTCGACGTCCGCGCCGGCGCCCTCACCCGGCTCCGTGCGCACCACCTGCAGGCTGAAGTCGTCGTCGAAGCGGTCCACGCCGTCGACCACCGCATTGCTGACGGCGGCCTCGGCGTACTGCTGGCGCAGGGAGTACGGGTCGCTGCGCAGCTCCCGGACCCAGGCGACGATGATCAGCAGCATGACCAGGGCGAACGGCACTGCGGTGATGATCACCAGCGACTGCAGTCCCTCCAGCGCGGTCTCGTCGCCCAGCAGCAGCATCACCACGGCGATACCACCCATCACCAGGCCCCAGAAGACGACCACCAGTTTGGGCGGGCTCTGGCTGCCTCGGGTGGTGAGGATGCCCATCACCACCGACGCGGAGTCCGCGGCGGTGATGAAGAAGATCGACAGGATGACCATGATCAGGAGGGGAAGGAGCCCGGACAGCGGTACGTTCTCGACCATCGAGAACAGCACCTCGGCGGGCTTCACCGACTCCAGTTCGCCCAGCTTCCCGTCGCGGTACATCGAGATCGCGGTGCCGCCCATGACCCCGTAGGCCACGAACAGCAGGGAGGAGGGGATGAGGATGACGCCGAGGAGGAACTGACGGATCGTGCGACCCCGGGAGATGCGGGCGATGAAGATCCCGACGAACGGCGACCAGGAGATCCACCAGGCCCAGTAGTAGACGGTCCACGTCGACTGGAAGTCCAGCGTCGCCTCACCCCAGGAGGCAGATCGCGCCATCATCGCGAACAGCGAGCCGATGTACTCCATGACGGCCGAGGGCAGCAGGTTCAGCAGGAACAGCGTGGGCCCCAGAACGAACAGGAGCCCGGCGAAACCGATCGTGAGCACGATGTTGATGTTGGAGAGGTACCGGATCCCGCGCGAGACCCCGGAGACGGCCGAGATCACGAAGCCGACAGCGAGCACGCCGATGATCAGGATCATCATGGTGTTGGTCAGCTCGGAGGCCCCCGAGACGATCACCACGCCCTCGCCGATCTGCAGCACGGCGATCCCCAGGGCGGCGGCGGTGCCGAACAGGGTCGCGATGATCGCGAAGATGTCCACCAACTGCCCGGCCCAGCCGTCGGTGAGCCGCTTGCCGAACAGGCGCTGGAAGATCGAGGACATCAGCAGGGTGCGCCCGCGCCGATAGGCGGCGTAGGCGATGGCCCCGCCGACCAGGGCGTACATCGCCCAGGCGTGGAAGCCCCAGTGGTAATAGGTCTGGGCGAGCGCCGTGTGCAGCGCCTCGACCGATTCCGGCTCATGGGTCAACGGCGGCGGGTTCAGGAAGTAGGTCAGCGGTTCCGAGGGGCCCCAGAACATCACGCCGATGCCGAGGCCGGCGGCGAACAGCATCGCCACCCAGGAGAAGGTGGAGAACTCGGGCTTCTCCCCGTCCTTGCCCAGCGGGATCTTCCCGTACCGGGAGAAGGCCAGGATCAGCAGCGAGACCAGCACGATCGTGGCGACCGCGTTGAACAGCCATCCGAGGTGGCTCATGGTCCAGGCGTACGCGGCATCGGCGACCTCGCCGACGCCCGCCGGATCGGCGATGCCCCAGATCACGAAGGCCACCGTGAGCACGCCGGCGACACCGAACACGACCTTGTCGATGCTGTAGCGGCGGCGCTGCTCGTCGATGGCGATCCCCGGCACCAGGGCCGGGTGGATATCGTGCGGGTACTGGGGGCGGGAGTAGTCGATGCTCGCCAGAGGATTACCGGCAGGGCGATCGGTTCTCTCTCCCCGAGGGGATGTCTGTCTGCGGGCGGCGTGCTCGTCATCTTTCATCGCGGTGCGGCTCCAATCGCGCTGGGGTCAAGGGCAGATCGCAGGGGCCTTTCGGGCCGCTTCGGCAGTGCAGGTGCCGGGCCGTGATGCCATCGGCCGACCGCGAGCTGTGACCCCACTGTATCCAGGGCGGACGTCCTGTCCAGGCAGCTCCTGCGCGCGTGCAGAGGGACGTGCCTGCGGACGTCCCACATCGAGAAGCCGTCGGGCGCCATCTGCCGCCGCGGGCTTATCGTGCGGATCATGCTGACCGACACCACGCTGCGCGAAGCCTTCTCCCATTTCCCCCAGGGGGTCGTTCTCCTCGCGGCCGAGATCGACGGGTCCCCGCACGCGCTGATCGTTTCGACGTTCACCGCCGGCGTCTCCCTGGACCCGCCCCTGGTCTCGGTCGCGGTCCAGCACAGCTCGCAGACCTGGCCCCTGCTGCGGCATCGGCCACGCCTCGGCGTCTCCCTGCTGGGACGAGGTCAGGCCGCGATCGCCCGACAGCTCGCGTCGCCGGACCGGCACACGCGCTTCGCCGGTCTCGACGTCGCCGTCGACCCCGAGGGGGCGATCACCCTGCGGAACGTTCCGGCGTCGATGACCACGTCGCTGCACGGCGAGATGCCGGCCGGGGACCACGACCTTGCACTGCTCGAGGTGCACTCGATCGACTCCGTCCCCGGCGCGGAAGCCATGGTCTTCCACCGGAGCATGTTCCGGGGCCTGGAAGATCAGGACCTGAACGGCTGATCGGCCCACCATTCAGGCAACAGCCTTCTCCCGGTCCGGGCCCTCGGCATCGCTGCGGCGGCGCACCAGCTGGAGGATGATCGCGAGCACCGCGAGCACGAATCCGATGGCCGACACCATGATCGACGGGTACACCATCAGCACCCCGCCGACGATCAGCAGTGTTCGATCCACCGCTCGACCCCGGGCGACGAGGAACCCTGCCAAGCCGCCCGCGATGGCCGTCATGCCGAGGATCACGGTGACCAGTGCCGGGATCAGCTCGGCCACCGTCCCCTCGAGCAGGAGCGCCGGTTCGAGGACGAACACGAACGGGATGAGGAACCCGGCGATCGCCAGCTTCAGCGCCGTCACACCGGTCTTCAACGGGTTCGAGTTCGCGATCCCGGAGCCCGCATAGGCCGCGAGGCACACCGGTGGCGTGATGTCGGCGAGGATGCCGAAGAAGAAGACGAACATGTGCGCCGAGATCAGCGGGACGTCGAAGTTGTTGTAGAGGATCGGTGCCGCGACGGTCGCGGTGACCACATAGTTCGCGGTGGTCGGCAGTCCCATGCCCAGCACCAGGCTGACCAGCATGGTGAAGAACAGGACCAGCAGGAAGTTCCCCTGCGCGAGGTCGATGACGGCATTGCCCAGACGCCCGCCCAGTCCGGTACCGGTGACGGTGCCGGCGACGATGCCCGCCGTGGCGCAGGCCGCGATCACGGGCAGCGCCGTGCGGGCTGCCGCCTCGAGGGTCCTGATGATCCCCGAGAACGAGAGCCGGGTCGATTTCCGCGCGAAGCTCAGCACGAACGCGACCCCGATGCCCCACAGGGCCGCGCGCGCCGGGGAGAAGCCCGACAGCATCATGAAGACGATGATGATCAGGGGGAGGAGCAGGTCGATCCGCGCGATCAGCGACTTCCAGGTGGGCAGCTGCGACACGGCCAGGCCCTTGATGCCCGTGCGTTTGGCCTCGAAGTGCACGGAGAGGAAGGCCCCCATGAAGTACAGCGCCGCCGGGATGATGGCGATGATGATGATCTCGTTGTACGGGATCCCGGTGTACTCGGCCATGATGAAGGCAGCTGCGCCCATGATCGGCGGCATGATCTGGCCACCGGTCGACGCGGTCGCCTCGGTCGCTGCCGCGAAGTGGGGCCGGAACCCTGCCTTCTTCATGATCGGGATCGTGAACGAGCCGGAGGCCACGGTGTTGGCGACCGAGGATCCGGAGATCATGCCCTGCAGCCCGCTGGCGGCCACGGCGGCCTTGGCGGGGCCGCCGGTGAAGCGGCCGGTCGCACGGAACGCCAGATCGTTGAAGAACCCACCGATGTTCGTACGGATGAGCACCACGGCGAACAGCAGGAACAGGAAGATGAAGGTCGAGGAGACCTGGATGGGCGTCCCGAAGATGCCGGAGCGCGCGGTGAAGAAGGTACCGACGACGTAGTTCTCCCACGATTGCCCGACGATCACCACCGCATATCCGATGGCCGCCAGGGCGATCAGCACGATCGGGAGCCCGACGCAGCGCCTGGTGGCCTCCAGGACCAGCACGATACCGAGGGTCGCGACCACGTAGTCGAGGTCGCGGAATCCCAGGATCTGCACCATATTGCTGGTCAGATGCTCGTACTGGACGACGATGAAGAGGTTCACCACCAGGGCGATCAGCGCCAGGACGACGTCGTACCAGGGCACGCCTCGCCGTGTCAGCGAGAGTCGCCTGCTGGCCGGGTACAGCAGGAAGATGATCGAGGTGGCGCCACCGAGGTGTATCGCCCCCTGGATCAGCGAGGTCCGCGACCCGAACAGCCCCGTGTAGAGGTGGAACACGGTCAGGGCGACCGACAGGCCGCCCACCACCCATGCCCACACTCCGAGGTTCGTGCGGAACCGGCTGGAGGTGTCGTGCTCGCGCAGCACTTCCTGCGCGTGCCTCTCGGCCTCGGCAGTCTCCTCCTGATCGACCTCCGACTCCGTGGACCGCGGATCCTGCTCGTGGTCTGCGGAGCTCATCTCAGAGAAGTCCCTGTTCCTCGTAGTACTTCTCGGCTCCCGGGTGCAGCGGCACGTCGCCCTGGCCCGAGAGGGCGTAGTCGTGGCTGATCAGGCCGCCCTGCGGAAGAGTGATCTCCTCGGCGTGCTCGAAGGTGGCAGCTGTGAGGTCGTACCCCAGCTCAGGACTGACCTGGGTGGTCGAGGCGATCAGGGTGGCCGCGACGGACAGGGTGAGCACGGGCTCCTCGAGGAAGTCGTACGAGTCGGGTTCGATCGTGTAGACGTCGAAGGAGCTCTCTCCCGCCACCTGGTCGGCCTTGTCCTGGTCCATGGAGATCAGCTTGACGTCGTTGGTCGCGGCCAGGTCGCCGAGGGACCCGGTCGGGGTCCCCACGACGAACACGGACGCGTCGATGTTGTTGTCGCGCAGGAGGTCCAGCGAGCTGGAGAAGTCCTGCTCGAACGGCTCGTAGTCGCCCTCCTCGATCCCGTAGGCGGTGAGGATCGCGTCGGAGACGGCGCGGGTGCCGGAGCCCACGTCGCCGACGGCGATGCGCTTGCCCTTGAGGTCCGCCGGGTTCTCGAGCCCAGTTCCCGCGAGGGTCACGATGTGCGCGGCCTCGGGGTACAGCGCGGCGATCCAACCGATGTTGTCGACCTCGGCGCCCTCGAACTCCCCGGTGCCGGTGACGGCGGTCTGGGCGGTGTCGCTCTGCACGATTCCGAGCTGCCATTCGCCCTGGAAGATCATGCCGATGTTCTCCACCGAGGCACCACTGTCGGTGTAGTTCACCGTGACGCCCTCGATGGTGTCCTCGTAGATGGCCGCGTACTCGCCGCCCAGCGGGTAGTACACACCGCCGGTGCCGCCGGTGCCGAAGGTCAGATCGGTGACGAAGTCGCCCTCGTCACCGCCGCTGCCACCGCCCTGGTCGTCGCTGCCACAGGCGGCCAGCAGTCCGAGAGCCGCGAGCGGGCCCAACGTGGCGAATGTCCGTCGTCCGATTCGCATCGGTGTTCTCCTCCGTGAGAGTCCTCAGGGACGAGCTGCGCGGCCGGTGCCCGGTGCGGCGTCGTCGCCAACGGTGCCGTGCGACTCGTCGATGTGGCTCGATCCCATCACGCATCCGTCTCGTACGCTCCTGACTTACCCCCGAACGGGCATAACGTTTCGGGATCATTCTCGGATCCGATGCGCCGCGGGCGACGGCCGGCTCCAGCTGGGGCCGCCGCGGGTGGTGACCTTCGACGGGTTCACGCGTAATCTCGAGAAACCAGGTCGTCACGCGATCTCGACGACGAATCCACGGACCAGGGAGCCGAGATGACCCTCCACGAGGGCCGGACCTACGCCGTCACCGGAGCCGACAGCGGTATCGGAGCCCTCACGGCGCAGACGCTGCAGGACCGCGGCGCGCGGGTGCTCAGATGCGGCCTCGGCCCGAAGATGGACGTCCGTGCTGATCTCACCGAGGAATCAGGGCGTGACCTGCTGGTCCAGGAGCTCAGCCGTCGCGCCCCGGGTGGCATCGACGGTCTCGCGCTGGTGGCCGGTATCGGATCTGCGTCCATCGACACCATCCGCCTCAACTACTTCGGCACGCTGGCCGTACTGGCCGGGCTGCGCCCGCTGCTGCGACGCAAGGAGCAGCCGCGGGTGGTGGTGGTCTCCTCGGCGGCCTCGCTGTCCGCCGGAGACGAGGACGTCATCGCGGCCTGTCTGCGCGGCGACGAGGCGGCGGCGATCGCTGCCGCGGAGCGTGCCATCAGCAGTGGACGCGGCGGGGAGTTGTACCGGTCCTCGAAGATCGCCCTGAACCGGTGGGTTCGCCAATCGGCGACCGCCGAGGAGTGGGCCGGTACCGGTGTGGTCCTGAACGTGGTCGCCCCCGGGGTCGTGGAGGCCGACACCGGGCGCGAGACCATGCCCAGCGGCTCCGAAGAGATCAAGGTGCTCCGCACGGCGCTCCCCCAGACCTTGGGATTCCCTGGCCCGGTCCAGGCTGTAGCGGACGCGATCGCCTGGATGGTGAGCGAGCAGAACTCGTTCATGGCTGGTCAGATCGTGTTCGTCGACGGCGGGGCCGACGCCTCGCTGCGCTCGGACAGGCCCTATCGCGAGGGCGTCCGCTATGGCCCGGTCGCGATGGGACGAATGCTGTACTGGTCACTGCGGGCGAAAGTGCAGATCAAGGGCAAGACCAAACCCGGACGCTGATCTCGGCGCCGGCGTCCATGGTGCATCGGATCGAGGAGTACGCCCGACAGTGCGGTCGTGCCGATCTGCTGCGTGAATGCGTCGACGGTCGCGTCGGACAGCAGGGACAGGGTGGTTCAGCGGCGCCAGAGGTAGGGCGTGGTGGTGGAGACCTTGAGCAGTCCGGAGCGCTCCAGGATGGGCCGGGAGAACTCGGTCGAGTCACTGTGCAGGAGCGTCCTGCCGAGGGCGAGCGCGGACCGGGCCCTCGCCGCGGTCAGCGCCCGATAGATCCCGCGGCCGCGCCACGGGGCGAGCGTCGCTCCGCCCCAGATACCGGCGAACCGGGTCCCGGGGACAGGTTCGAGCCGACCCACACTGACGATCCTCCCCTCGGCTCGCGCGATCCACAGCTCCAACCCGTCGTCCATCGCGAGCCGACGCAGGATCTCCTCGGCCCGCGCCCCGGACGCGCTGTCCCCGAACACCTCGTCCGTCATGGCGCTCATGGCGCGCACATCTCGCCGCTCACGGATCTGATGCAGGGTGACTCCCCGGGGCAGGGGCACGTCGATCGCCAACGCCGCCGCGTCTCCGAGCATGATCGATTCCGGCTCCTCGGCCACGAATCCGTGAGCGGTCAGCGCCTCGTGCAGCCCCGGGGCACGATCGTGCCCGCGGGACTTCCACTCGACCTCGAGGAGGGACTCGTCCGTCTCGACGCGCTCCTTCACACGGGCGACCAGGGCCTCGATGTCGACCCGGTCGCACTCGGCGAGATCGCGGTAGGTCACGAAGCCACGGCCACCGGGAAAGGTGGCCAGGAGCAGGGGGCCGAGCACGATCGTCGCCATGGCGTTCGCCGTCTCGGCCCCCGTGCGCAGCTGCTCGTCATAGGCGGCGAGCAGTACCTCCGGGGTCATCGCGGAATCGGCGGAGGCAGGCCCAGCGGGAACGTTCGTCATGGGTCCCTCTTCCCTGCAGATTCCGGGCAGCTCAGAAGGAGCCTATCGTCGCCGATCGGTGCGGCGACCTACGAGTTCTGTCCCGGTGCTCCCTCTCGCCCCTTCCCCGGCGTCCCCTCCGGCTTGCCGGTGGTGCCGTCGGGCTTGCCCGGCTTCTCAGGCTGGCCGGGCTTATCAGGCTTGCCGGGCTTATCAGGCTTGCCGGGCTTGTCGTCGCCGGTCGCAGTGAACGCGCTGAGCTGGACGATGCCTTCGAAGGGCTCTTCGCTCGGGGCGCCGAGCGCCGTCTCGCGCAGCTGCTTCGGGTCGACCGCTCGGGTCTCGTCCCGGGTGACTGCGAACCAGCCGTACGGCGTTCCTGTCTTCAGCCCGTCCCAGGCGACGGTGGCGGGCTCCCCGGAGCCGTGGGTGACCTCGCCGATCACGTGATCGCTCGGGGTCAGGCCCATCAGGGCGTCGGTCTGGAACGTCGTCGTGCGGGTCTCGAACTGCACGGGCAGTCGGAAGTCGTCCTCGTGCCCGTTGTAGCGGGCCCTGGTGTCGTACTCGCTGGCGCCGAACTCGTCCAGCTGCGGGGAGTACGTATCGACCGCCATCTCACCGCGGTCCATGTCGAACTGCAGCAGGCGGAAGAAGGAGGCGCCGAGGCGCAGCCCGTCGTCGCCGTCGTAGCCGCCGATGTCGGTCAGCCCCATCTGCTCGGCGCTCATCTCGTAGAACTGGTAGTCGGCCAGCAGCTCGACGACGTTGTTGCCTGTGCTGCCGACGTCCTTGCGCACCCCGATGCTCACGCCGTGCTCGTGCCCGGACAGCACCAGGGCGACATTGGAGTGCTTGGTCAGGATCTGCTCGCGGATGATCTGACCGTCCTTGGAGAACGTGCCCCCACGGCCGTCGGGCTCATCGCTGGGCTTGTTGTACGCGTGGGTGAGGATGATGGCGTTGCGGGTCGAGTACTGGTCGAGCACCTCGCTGGCCCAGGCGGTCTCCTCCTCGGTCACGACATAGCCGAGGTTGACGGCGATGAAGTCGTGCCCGGCGGCGCTGAACAGGTTGTAACTGTTCTCGTTGTCGCCCGGCTTCCACGGGTGGTACTCGGCCCCGGCCTGCTTCCAGGACTCCGACTGCGCGAGAGCCTCGTATCGCTCGGGACCGAAGTACTCGTTGTACAGGCTGTCGCTGCCCACGTCGTTGCCGCCGCGGTTGTCGTGGTTGCCCGGCAGCACCGAGTGCGGGACGCCGGTCTCCTCGAGGAGCTTCTGGGTCTCGGAGGCGAACTCGAACTCCCGGGTCGCCACCGCCCGGTCCTCGTGGTTCGTGTTCCAGTTCTCGATGATGTCGCCGGTGTGGGCGACGTAGGCGAGCTTGTGCTCCTCGCCGTGCTCGGACACCCACCGGTAGGAGTCCTCGTACGCGTCGGCCCAGACCTCGCGCTCCTCGGCTGTCTCCTGCTCGGTGGCACCCTCGGAGAGGTACTGGGTGTCGGTGATGTGCATGAGGGAGAAGTCGAAGTCGTCGGGATCTTCGAAGCTGTCGCGGATCGGCTCGTCCAGGTCGTCGGCGAAGGGGTCCGTGCCCAGCACGAGCGCTTCGATGGTGCCGTCCGAGTCGTGGTGCGCGGCCGCCGGAGCGGTGAGCTCGACCTGGCTGTCGGCGGAACCACGCGCGGAATCGGCGATCTCGTAGGTGCCGGTCTCGGTGTTCCGCAGCAGCAGTCGCACCTCGCGGGAGGGGTCGACCTGGCCGCGCCACAGGACCTTCTGTCCGGCAGCGGTGAAGGGGATGGACGTGCGCAGCGCAGGGACCTGAGCGCTGACGGGGGCGTCGAGCGCCTGGCCGTCGGCGGGGTTCAGCGCGTCCTCGACCGCGGTCGCGTCCTGCAGTTCGACGTCTCCGGGCACCGTGCCGTCGGCCGAGAGGGCGGCGGTGTCGATGACGCCCTGCTGGGAGCTCCCGGCCGCAGCGACGTCACCCTGAAGGAAGGTGGTGCGCAGCGCGGCTCCGGTGGGATGGGTGGCGCGCGCGGTCAGCTGGGCGGTCCCGGCGCCGTTCTGCTGGGTGGTGCCGTCCGCGGTGGGGATCGAGGTGGAGGTGAACGGGAACGAACCGGAGACCTCTGCACCGAACGAGTCGGTTCCCGAGTAGGCGATCGTGTGCTCGCCCTCGCGCAGACCCGCGCCGACCTCGTCACCGAGGGAGACGGGCTCCCCGTCGAGGGTGAACGAGAGCCGGGTGGCCAGCAGCTCCTCGTGCGCGATCGTGCCCGCGAGAGTGGTGGGCGCGGTCAGCGGGGTGTCTGGGGCGGGGCTGGTCAGCTCGAAGGAGACCTCCTCCTCGGAGCGGTTCGCGAAGGTCTCCGCGTACCGGGCTGTGACCTCTTCGGCGCCCAGGGCGCGACTGTGGATACCGGCGTTCGCGACCGAGGCGGTGCCGTGGAACTGGGGTTCGCCGCTGCCGTTGGTGTCGGCGCCCAGGAAGAACTGACGCGCGCTCTCCTTGGGGGGCGTGATCGACCCGCGTTCGGTCGGGGTCGAGGCGACCTTCTCGCCGTTGAGGTACAGGGAGAGGGTTCCTCCGTCCCAGACGCCGGCCGCGTGATACCAGACTCCCTGCTGGATCTCCACGCCGGCGCCGTAGTAGGTGCCGCCCACGTTGACCATCATCTTCAGCGTCGAGCCGTAGGCAGTCAGCGAGAACCCGCCGGCTTCCTTGGCTCCGCAGAAGTTGCCGGTGGCTTCGGAGGTCCCGTCGGTGAGCCCGCCATCGAAACGGACGGTGCACTCCAAGGTCAGGGCATTGGCTGTGTCGTCGAAGCCGTCGGCGAAGTCGTAGCGGACGGCGTTGGTGCCGTCGAAGCCGGCGACGTCCCGACCCAGGGCGGTATCGGCGGCGATCGTCGGGGCCTCGCCGAAGCCGGTCACAGTGCGGTCCCGGGCAGCGTCCTCGGTCGAGCCGGAGTCGATGTCGACGTCGAGCACGTCGGGGGCGGGTGCCTCGACCGTGGGCTCCGGCAGGGGTGCGCGCGCGGGTGCCGCTCCGCCGAGGGCGGGGGCGGGCTGCGCGGGGGCGATGGCCGAGACGGCGGGAAGGGCGGGGACGGCCGAGGAGATCGCCGGGGTCATGCCGAAGGCGACGGCGGCGGCGAGGGTGACGGACAGGGTGCGCCAGGAGGAGGACACAGGAGCTCCAGGGGTTGGAGTGGTCTGGGGTCGCCTGAACGCTAGGGATCGCGTCGGGCGACGACATGCCGTACAGCCGAACCCCCTGCGTCCAGAAGATGACCACTGGATGGCTAGCGCCCGATATGTCCACTTGGTGGCCCCGATCTGACATCCCAGGTCACGCCAGGGTGGGCGCGCTCCCATATCGACGTCGCCGACTCCTGGCATCGAGCGCCCGCAGGGCTGGTCCGCCCATCGACCGCCGCAGCTCGTCACCACCCCGCTGGCGCCGCGTAGATTGCCGGGATGAGCGGAGCGGACGACACGAACGGCAGTGTGGCCGGGGAGCTGGCGAGGGGACTCGGACTGACCCTCACGTCGACGGTCCCGGCCCGGAGCACCGAGAGCTGGCGGGCGCAGGGCCCCGGGCAGGACCTCCTGCTGCGCCGGTATCTCGATCTGTCCGAGGTCGGGCAGAGCGAGCTCGGCCGGAATGTCGCCTGGCAGGCGGAGCTGCGCGAGGTCGCCGCCGGCGAGGGATGGCCGACCGCTCGCCCCCACGGCGACCCGATCGCCCACGCGGGGAGCTGGTGGACCCTGGAGCAGTTCCTGCCCGGCCGCCACCGCCCCGTCCCCGCCGCCACGCAGGCCCGGATCCTCACCGCATGGCACGCCACGGCGTTCCCGCTGGAACGTCTTGGTCCGCGCCCGGGCGCCTTCGACACCCTGGCGGTCCTCGTCGACGCAGATGTCCCCGCACTGCTGGGCACCTGCTCCGACGCCGAGGACCGCTCCTGGCTGCTGCGACGATTCGATCAGGCGAGCGCGATCGCCGACGCCGTCGACTGGACTGCGTCCCGACGCGTCCTGGTGCACGGGGATCTCGTGGGCCGCAACCTGCTGTGGGACGGGGAGCGCCTGACCGGGGTGATCGACCTCGAGCTGGCCACGGTCGACCGACGAGTCACGGAGATGACCACGAGCTGGAGGTGCCGCTACGACGACCTGGCGCTCGCCGTGCACCGGCTCGACCCGTTCACGGACCACGAATGGCGGATGCTGCTGGTCGACTGGTGGGCGCTGCTGCTCACCCTGTCGGCCTTCCACCTGCGCCGCGGCAGACAGCCCGATCGCTGGGAGCTCGATGGACTTCGCCGGGAGACGGAGCTCTCGCGCCTTCTGGAGCGCGGCGAGTTCCCGGCAACGCCATGACCTTGCCACAGGCCGCGATCGGTGTCCCGTGATGGGGCCTGCCGTGCACAATCCCGTTGACCTCGCCTCGACGCTCCGGCATTCTGCCGACATGGGACAGGCACAGGGTTTCGACCATGAGGTCCGTGACAACGGCGACGTCGTGATCACCCATCACGGCCAGGTCGCCACGATCCTGCGCGGCCGGCGCGCCGCGGAGTTCCTCGAGGAGGTCGGCGCGGATCCGCAGCTCACGATGGCGCGCTGGACCGGGAACTACAAGCACGGCAATGAACGCACCGCGAAGGACCACCCACGCAACCGTCGCGGACGGTGAGCGCTCCCTCACCCCCAGGTCAACGGGTCCAGATGCAGGTAGTCCCGCAGTCGTTCGGGGTCGAGGGTGATGCCGAGAGCCTCCTCGAGCAGAGCGCCGGCTTCCCGGGCGTCCTCAGCGGTCGCCCACGTCTCGCGAGCGGTCTCCACGAGCAGGGCGAGGTCGACGTGGCGGTCGGCGATGCCCGCGCGGCCGACGTCGAGGAACCCGGTCACCGAGAGCTGCTCGGGATCGATCATGATGTTGGCGAGCGTGAGGTCGCCGTGGGTCATCACCGCGGAGCCGGCCTCGAGCGCGATGAGACGGTCGCGGCGCGTGCGAAGCGTGTCCAGGAGCTGTTGCGGGCGGGTTCCCTGCTGGTCCGCGGGGAGGAACTCGACGATGACGGCATCGCGGGCGACGACGTCCTCCGCCAGGGCGAAGCGCTGCTGGACCCCGGCCGGGAACGGGCACGATCCCCCGTCCACGTCGTGGAGCTGCCGCACTGCTCGGACGATCGACGACCAGGCCGCCCGGAGATCGCGTCCGTCCAGCGTATCTGCGGGGACGCCGCGCAGGGTGGACGAGACGAGTACCCGCCCCCCGTCCGGCGCGAGGTTCCACTCGAGGACCTGCGGGACCGCGACCCCGGCGTCCCGGAGCCAGAGGAGGCGGTCACGCTCGGCCTCGAGCTCGGCGACGTCGCTCGGCCCCACCTGCTTCGCGTATCGACTCCCGTCGACGCAGCGCCGGACCACCGCTCCCGACTCGCCGCGCGCCACGACCTCCCACTCGTCTTCCCGCGGTCGCCACAGCACCGGCTCGGCCCCGGACGAGGCGGCTCGCAGCGGCCGCTGATCCTGCGAGAACATCACTGTTCGCTCACCTGCCCGGCCTCCACCCGCCATCGTCGATCGGTGCGCACCGTCTCGAGCATCCTCCGGTCGTGGGTCACCAGCAGCAGCGTGCCGTCGTAGTTCTCCAGGGCCTGCTCCAGCTGCTCGATGGCCGGCAGGTCCAGATGGTTCGTCGGCTCGTCCAGGACGAGGAGGTTCACGCCCCGCGCCTGGAGCAGCGCGAGCCCGGCGCGGGTCCGCTCCCCCGGTGACAGCTCATCCACCGGGCGGCCCACGTGCTCGGCACGGAGACCGAACTTCGCCAGCAGCGTGCGCACCTCGGCCGGGGTCATCTCCGGGATCTGCGCCTCGAGCACCGCTGTCAGCGGGGCGGTTCCGGTCAGCAGGGACCGGGCCTGGTCGATCTCCCCGATCTGCACGCTCGCCCCGAGAGTCGCTCTGCCGCCGTCGGGTCGCTGGCGGCCCAGCAGCGCTCGCAGGAGGGTTGACTTGCCGGCGCCGTTGGGACCGGTGATCCCGATCCGCTCTCCCGCGTTGACCTGCAACGACACTGGACCCAGAGCGAACGACCCCTGCCGCATCACAGCCCCGCTGAGGGTGGAGACGACGGTGCCTGATCGGGGCGCGGAGCCGATGGTGAACGCGAGCTGCCACTCCTTGCGCGGTTCCTCGACCTCGTCGAGCCGTGCGATCCGGCTTTCCATCTGGCGCACCTTCTGGGCCTGCTTCTCACTGGACTCGGTCGAGGCCCTGCGCCGGATCTTGTCGTTGTCCGGAGCCTTCTTCATCGCATTGCGCACGCCCAGACTCGACCATTCCCGTTGCGTGCGAGCCCGGGAGACGAGGTCGGCCTTCGTGGTGGCGAACTCCTCGTACTTCTCGCGCTGCTGACGGCGCTGCGTGGCCCGCTCCTCCAGGTACGCGTCGTAACCGCCGCCGTAGACGCGATTGCTGTGCTGGGCGAGATCGAGCTCGAGGACGCGGGTGACGCAGCGGGAGAGGAACTCGCGGTCGTGGCTGACCAGCACCACCGCGCCGCGCAGTCCGCGCACGAAGGACTCGAGCCGTTCGAGGCCGTCGAGGTCGAGATCGTTGGTGGGTTCGTCCAGCAGCACGATGTCGAAGCGCGACAGGAGCAGCGCCGCCAGGCCCACGCGCGCGGCCTGGCCGCCGGAGAGCGAGGCCATCGGGGTCTGCTCGACGTCGCTGCGGTCCAGTTCGAGTCCGAGCTCGGCGAGCACGAGGGGGATGCGCTCCTCGAGGTCGGCGGCGCCGCTGGCGAGCCAGCGGTCCAGGGCCGCGGAGTAGATATCGGCCGGGTCACCGGCGCCGGAGCCCGTCGGCGCCGGGTCTCCGAGAGCCGCGGCTGCGGCGTCCATGTCCCTCGTCGCCCGGGCGCAGCCGGTGCGGCGGGCGATGTACCCGGCGATGGACTCCCCGAGGATCCGCTCCTGCTCCTGGGGCAGCCAGCCCACGAAGGCATCGGCCGGCGACAGGGAGACGGTGCCCGCCTGCGGCTCCTCGACACCGGCCAGCATCCGCAGCAGGGTGGACTTCCCGGCGCCGTTC
This sequence comes from Brachybacterium sp. FME24, assembly GCF_014897705.1. Taxonomy (GTDB): domain Bacteria; phylum Actinomycetota; class Actinomycetes; order Actinomycetales; family Dermabacteraceae; genus Brachybacterium. The sequence goes on from NZ_JABUXV010000001.1 coordinate 140,628, forward strand.
GCACCCACGACCCCGACGACGTCACCGGGCGCGACGGTCAGGTCGAGCCCGTCGAAGAGGGTGCGGTGGCCGTACCCGCCGGCCAGGCCGTGGGCGACGAGAGTTGCGGTCATCGGGCGATTCTCCCACCGACCCAGGAGTCGAGGTCATCGCCGCCGGTCCGGCGCGAAGATGTCGCGATAAGAGCATGTATCGGACAGGTGTTGATCGTTCGTCGGGGCTCTGGTGCATTCTCTGATCGTGCAGACCGGACCGACCGTGCGTCTCGCACCGCTGCCCCTCCCTGCAGCGTCTCGACGTCCGTCTGGCGCAGGACCCTCGCTCTCCTGAAGGAGACCCCATGCACTTCTCCCGTGACATGACCGACGCGTTCGCCGATTGGCTCGAGCGCGATCGGATTCAGCGCGCCCTGATCGCGGCGCGTCCCGGGCTCGCACACACGATGGTCCTCGACGAGGTGCGGCCGCTACTGCGGATCCCGAGCTCCGACGGCGGATTCATCGTGGTCGCCAAGACGTTCGAGGGGGCGGCGACGCAGTGGGTCGTCGGCGTTCCCGCGCGGCCCGAGCCGATCATCCATGAGCCGGGCTCCCGCGACGAGATAGTCCGGACCGTGATCGATCAACTGGACGGGTCCAGCGGACGCGCGAACGACGCGACCGTTCTCGTCCAGGCCCAGCCGGGAGGCGCCGACCCGGCGTCGTGACAGTCCCCGGCGGTGATCGCCAGGTCTCACGCGGATTCGGCCGACGCGCCGAGCTCGGCCGCGCGGTCGCTGATCGTCCGTGCCAGGGCGATGTCGCGACGGGTGACCCCACCGACGTCGTGACTGGACAACGTGATCTCGACAGCCGGGTAGGTCAACATGATGTCCGGGTGGTGCCCAGCGGCCTCAGCCGCCGCGCCGATCCTGTTCACGAGATCCAGGCCGGTCGCGAAATCTCCGGTGGCGAAACGGGCCGCAAGCGTGTCATCGACGCGGCGCCAATCGGCGAGCGCGGCGTCACTGATCTCGGACGGGGACAGCTTCTGCTTCGGATCTGCCATGGGTCCATCGTGCCTCCGGAAGCAGCCCTGGTCCACCCCTGGTGAGCAGCATGCGGGCACAGAGGCCGGGCAGGAGAGTGCAGGGCCTCCCGTCCGAGTACGCGGTCTGGGCGGAGGTGTCATAGATTGACCGCATGATCCGACGCCTCATTGCCCGTGCGTTCTGGAGGGTGAGCCGGTGGACGCTGACCGTCCAGCCGATGCCGGACCGGCCCACCATTCTCCTGGGCGCCCCGCACACCTCGAACTGGGATTTCGCGTTCATGCTCGCCATCTCCTGGAGCCAGGGCATCCACCTGCGCTGGTTGGGGAAGAGCAGCCTGTTCACCAGCTGGCGAGGCCCCCTCATGCGCGCGATCGGAGGGATTCCCGTCGATCGTGCGGATCCTCGCAGCGTCGTCGATGACGTGGTGCGGCGTGTGCACGCGGGCGAGGTCTTCAGCCTGGTCGTCACTCCCGATGGCACCCGCAACGGGAACACGCACTGGAAGTCCGGTTTTTATCGCATCGCCCGCGCGACCGGGATGCCCGTGACCCTCGGATTCGTCGATCGCACGACGATGACCACCGGGCTCGGTCCGACCTTCGCGCTGACCGGGGATGTCGCGGGCGACATGGACCGTATCCGTGCCTTCTACGCGGACAAGTCAGGCCACAACCCCGACCAGCGCGTCGAGCCCCGGCTCCGCGAGGAGGACAACGAGGACTGAGCACCGGGCGCCCTCGCGGTCACGCTCAGGGCGCTGAACGGCGGCGGGGCCGGTCGGCGCTCGAGCCCGTCACAGCGATCGCTGCGTCCCGGAGGATTCCCGGCGTCAGCCGGCGGTGCACGGCGGACAGCACGCCCCAGGCCGCTGCTGCGAACCGGCGGTCGTAGCGGATCAGGGTTGCCAGCGAGACCGTCGAGCCGTCGTCGCGCACGATCAGGTTCGCGGCAAGGGCCCAGGAATCGGCCTCGAGCCGGATCCAATCCTCGCCCCGCGCGCCGATGCGCCACCCCGCGACGGTGGCGCGCGAGCGCCCGGGGGCCAGGCGCAGCTGCAGGAGACCCTGCCAGATGAACCGCTCGCCGACGTTCGGGAGGTCGCCGAACATCGCACGGCTCCACCGCTCCGGCGTCACGGTGGCACCGCCGACATGGCCGATCGCGAAGTAGTCGGCGTAGTCGACGCGCGTCAGCCCGGCACGGGCGAGCACGGACGGCCCGACTGCGGCCATCCCGACGGCACGTTCGACGTGCGGACCCGCGGCAGTACTGCTGCCCATGTCTGCAACCTCCCCATGTACGGGTGCGTATAGATCGACCGTAGCACCATATGTACGATGCCGTATAGATGGTGTGCGGATGATTGTCGATAGGAGTGATGCATGGCCGGCAGAACGCTCACGCCGCGTGATCGGTGGATCGAGGAAGGGCTCGCGGCATTGGCCGCAGGGGGCCCCGACTCCGTACGCATCGAGGCGATGGCCAAGCGGCTCGGGGTCACCAAGGGCGGGTTCTACGGCTGCTTCCGTGATCGGAACGCCTTGCTGGAAGCCATGTTGGACACCTGGGAGCGTGAAGCGGTCGACGAGGTTCTCGCCGCCGTCGAACGCGATGGCGGGGACCCGAGGACCCGTGCACAGCGGGCCGGGATGCTGACCTTCTCCGACGAGCGACTGCTGCCGCTGGACCTCGCGATTCGTGACTGGTCCCGCCGGGACCAGCGGGCCGCCGACAGGCTGCGCCGGGTCGACGACCGGCGGATGGACCTGCTGCGGGAGACCATGGGGAGTTTCTGCGACGATCCCGACGAGATCGAGGCGCGCAGCCTGCTGGCGTTCACCGCAGCGATCGGCTCCCATCTCCTCGCCGCGGACCACGGGGGTCGCACGCGGCAGCAGGTTCTCTCCCGAGCGGCGGACATCATCCTGCATCGGCCGCCGCTCACCACCGACGCCCCGAGGGCGCAGGACTCGTGACCCTGTCGGTCCCAGCCGGGCTGCAGCAATGCCGATCGCTGGGACCGAACGTGGCTCCCTGCGCGCTCTTCGTGCTCGATACCCTGTGCGGCAGCAGTGACCACGCCGTGGCCGCGTGCGCCCGGTGCCGCCTGCAGCATCCGCCTCGACGGTGCGGCACACTCGTCGTATGGACGACCTGCACGTGCCCTCGGGCCCTGGCGCGCCCCTCGGCCTCCGGGTGCCGGCGGCGGAGCTCGTCGAGCAGTTCTCCCACGCGTCCGGCCCCGGCGGCCAGGGCGTGAACACCACCGATTCCCGGGTACAGCTCGGTCTCGACCTGGCCACGACGACCGCCTTGGACGATGACCAGCGTGAGCGCGTCCTGACCCACCTCAGCGCGAAGCTCTCGGGCACCGTGCTCACGATCAGCGCCGAGGAGCATCGCTCCCAGCGTCGCAACCGGATCGCAGCCCGGGAGCGACTCGCGGCGATCCTGCGAGAAGCTGTGACTCCCCCGGTGGTGCGCCGGCGCACCAAGCCCACCAAGGGTTCGCAGCGTCGGCGGCTGGCCGGTAAGCGCCAGCGCGCAGAGACCAAGCAGAACCGGCGGCGCCCCGGCGTCGACTGAGCGGCGAGACCAATCATGAGCGGATGCAGGCGACCGCGCCCTGACTGACCGGTCGCGGGGACCCGCCCGCGTCGAGCGAAGTGCTCGCGGCGAGCGCACTCAGCGCTGGAAGCGATCCGAGCACGGCGAGCGGAGCACGCGGAGTGAGCAGGATGGGCTCGATAGGCGCCCCGTGGCGATGGCACCGCTGCGGCGGTGGCCGGGTCGCACATCACGTCCGGTGTCGCAGTATTCCGGTTTCTCCAGAGTGTTCCTCGCAGGTCCTCGAAGACTTTCTCGACGCCCCCTCCTTGATTCTTGATGACCGCTGTCGTGGATCACTCTCCTCACTTTCTCCTCAGTGCACATGACGGGCCGCGCGCCCGAGATCCGCCGTGGAAGCCCGGCGAGAGAATCCGCCTCCTCCGGACCTCCGACCCCAGGCCAGGGTCGTCGCGGCGCGGTCTTCACACCTGTCCCGCGCGTGCCCCGAGCACGTCTGCGCGCACGGCCCTGCCTCGCCGACCCTCCTGCGAACACCGGCTGAACATCTCGGGAATCACGTCGTGAAACGTTCACGAACTGGCCATGATCAAATCTGTGAATCTCCTGTGAATTAGCTCTTAGGGTGACCGGAGATGCGACCCCGGCATCTCCCCTTCCCTCGTCCACTCGCCAGGAGAATTCCGTGCCTTTCGCTGTCCCCTCCCACCCCACTCGACGCCACCTCCTCCAGGGCAGTGCGATCGTCGGCGGCGGTCTTCTCGTGCCGTCGGCCGCCTTGGCGGACCCCTCCCCTCGCGGCGGCAGGATCGTCGACCCGTTCACGCTCGGTGTCGCATCCGGTGATCCGCTGCCCGACTCCGTGGTGCTGTGGACCCGCCTCGCCCCGAGCCCGCTCGAGTACAACGGCGGCATGCCCACCCGGAACGTTCCGGTGCGGTGGGAGCTCGCCACCGACGCCGGCTTCAGGACCATCGCCCAGCGCGGAACCGAGACTGCTCTCGCCGACGAAGCCCACACTCTGCACGTCGAGGTGAAGGGGCTCGAACCGCACCGCGAATACTGGTACCGCTTCCGCGTGGGCAAGGAGATCTCCCCCGTCGGCCGCACCCGCACCGCCCCCGCCGCAGGATCCCTCTCCCCGATCTCCTTCGGCATCACCTCCTGCGCCAGTTTCGAGGTCGGCTACTTCACCGCGTACGAGCACATGGCGAAGGAGGACCTCGACGTGGTGTTCTGCCTCGGCGACTACCTGTACGAGTACGCGGCCGGAGCGATGGGTGAGGTGCGCTCGCACGAGGGCAATGAGATGAATACCCTCGATGAGTACCGTCAGCGCCACGCCCATCAGAAGACCGATGTCGATCTGCAGGCGGCGCACGCCGCGGCACCGTGGATCGTCACCTGGGACGACCACGAGGTCGACAACAACTACGCCGACCTCAGCCCGGAGAACTCCGACCCGGCCCAGGGCAACCAGAGCACGGAGTCCTTCGCCGAGCGTCGCACCGCCGCGTACCGCGCCTACTGGGAGCACATGCCACTGCGTCGCTTCCGCAAGCCGGTCGACACGAACCTTCCCCTGTACCGCTCCTTCGACTACGGGGACCTGGCGCGTTTCAGCGTGCTCGACAGCCGCCAGTACCGCGACGACCAGCCCTACGGCGACCGCAGCGACATCAACGGTCCCGATCAGTGGGAGACCGACATGCTCGGCGAGGAGCAGCACGCCTGGTTCGAGAAGAACCTCCTGGAATCCCGGGCCGCCTGGAACATCGTCCCCCAGCAGATCTTCTTCGCGAACATGGACTACAACCCCAATGGTCCGGGTTCCTACAACGACGGCTGGGACGGGTACCAGGCCTCGCGGGACAGGATCCTCGGTCTCGTCGCAGAGCGGCAGATCGAGAATTTCGTGGTGCTCACGGGGGACGTCCACAACCACTACATGAACGACCTCCGCCGGGACTTCGAGGACGACGCCTCGCTGATTCTGGGCAGCGAGGTGGTCGCCACCTCGGTGACCTCGAACGGCGACGGCGCCTCCTACTCCGACGAGCAGGTTGCCGCCTGGCAGAGCGACATGCCGTACATGCATTACCGCCAGAATCGGCGCGGATATGTCACCTGCGAGGTCACTCCGGAGGAGTACCGTGCCGACTTCCATACCCTCGACTACGTGACGCAGAAGGGTTCGCCGCTGACCACGGACGCCTCGTTCGTGATCGAGTCGGGCGTTCCCGGCGCGAACGCCGTCTGAGCGGGGCCGCTTCGAGGCGCGCGCCGGGTTCGCCCCTCCGGGCGGTCCCGGCGCGCGCCGCGTTCGGGGCGTCCTCGAGGACGCCCTCGTTCTCGCGACCCACGGCGTCACCGCCGGGTCGGGTCAGCTCCACGAGAGCCTGCTCGATGCTCGGCGCGCTGATTCCGCCCGAGGCCGCCAGAGACTTCACCGGATCCCCCTCATGATCCTCACCCGGGACAGGACATCACTCGTCGTCGCCGTCCCGCACTCGCGCCACCAGCTGCGTCGGGTTCACGAACCGCAGCGCGATGATCAGCGTCACCAGCATCATCGCCGTGTACAGGAAGGCCATCGCGGAGACCAGGGGCCTGGGCTCGGAGCCGCCCGCCGAGGTCATCGCCCGGAAGATGGAGACCACGAGGGTGTCGGTGCCCGGGCCGGAGACCAGGTACGTGAGCTCGAACATCCCGACGGTTCGCACGAGGACCAGGATCGCGGCGGCGAGGATGCCGGGCACCAGGATCGGGCCCAGGATGCGCAGGAAGACGTGCCGCATCCGCGCCCCGCTCATCCTGGCGGCGTTCTCGATCGCAGGATTGATCTGTTCGATGAACGGGGTCATCGTGATGATGACGAACGGCACCGACGGCACCAGATTCACCAGGATCACGGCCAGCACCGTGCGCCCAAGCCCGAAGTTGTACATCACGGTGGCCAGCGGGATGCCGAAGGTGATCGGCGGGATGATCACCGGGAGCAGGAACAGCGCGGTCACCGCTCGTTTGAACGGGAACTGCCGGCGGGCGAGCGCGTAGGAGGCGGGCACGCCGATGAGGATCGAGAGGGCGACCACGGAGATCGCGACGACCAGCGTCACCAGAATGACGTGGCCGAGCTCGAAGCGGGTCCACGCCTCGGCGTACCAGCTCGCGGTGAACTCCGTCGGCAGCCACTGCGCGTACCAGGCGCGCCCGAAGGAGTCGGTGACGACGCTGACGAGGATCCCCATCAGCAGCACCAGGAAGGCGGCGACCCCTGCCCAGGCGACCCACGTGCTGGGCTGGGCGGAGAGAGCTTTGTCGCCGGGACTCCTGTCGGCTCCGGGATTCTTCACCGGAGGATCGGGGAGGCTCAGCGGCCCGGAGTCGGTGGCGCCCGGGGCGCCCTCCTGCGATCTGCGGTCCACGTTCTGCGTCGTCATCAGCCTTTGCCTCCGGTCGAGCCTTTGTAGAGGAATGAACGTCCCAACAGCACGATCGCGACGACGACGAGCTCCGCCAGGCCCATCATGATCGCCACGGTCGAGGCCATCGGATAGTCGAACTGCTCGCCGAAGAAGCGGTACGCGACCACGGCGAGCACACGCGTGGATCCGCTGGGATCACCGACCAGAGTGGCCGAGGGGAACACGCTGAACGCGAGCACGAACGTGAGGATGAACGTCGTCGCCAACCCCGGGGCCAGCAGCGGGAGGGTGATGCGGAAGAATCTCTGCCCCCAACCGGCTCCCAACGAGCGCGCCGCCCGGTCCAGCGACGGGTCGATCCCTGAGAGGTAGGAGGAGATCAGCAGGAACGCGAAGGGGAACCCCGAGATGATCAGCGACAGCAGCACACCGATGTAGTTGTGCACCAGCTCGAGCGGCTGATCGATGATCCCGAGGTTCAGCAGAGCCTGGTTCAGCCAGCCCTGACGTCCGGCGAAGATCAGCAGCCCCTGTGCGGTCAGCACGGTGCCCAACGTGATCGGCAGGACCAGCAGTGTCGAGATCAGGCGCTTGCCTCGGAACCGATGCTTGAGCTTGATCGCCAGTGGGATGGCAGCCAGCACGTTGAACAGGGCTGCGGGGATCGCCAGCCGCGCCGTCAGCCACACGGATTCGAAGGTGAAGGCGTCCCCGAAGAACCGCACGTAGTTCGCGAGGATCCCGCCTCCCCAGCGGTCGACGGTCTCTTCGGAGGGCTGCAGCGTGAGTCCGAACCCGTAGGCGAAGGGGTAGACGAACAGTGCCAGGATGAACACGATGGCCGGAACCAGGAACAGCAGCTGGGAGTCGATCCCCCGGTCGGCCAGGCGATGTCTCAGGCTCGCACTGCCCCGGGGCGGCTTCGTCCGCGCCGTCGCGGTGGTCATGCCGTCACCACCGCGGCGGGATCCACGGCCGGAATCCCGTCGAGATCATCCTGATAGACGAGCGCACGGGAAGGATCCACCGACAGCAGGACAGTGGCCCCGACCTCGGGGGCCAGGTCTGCGCGCACGTGCAGCACTCTCCCGGCGCTCGTCCTGACCTCGACGGAGTACTCCCGGCCCTGGTACTCGACGATCTCGACCTGGGCCTCGAGGGTGTTGACCGGAGAGGTCGCCGCCAGTGCCGCCGTGTGCACGACGAGGTCGGAGGGTCGCACCGCGATCCGCACCCGGTCACCCGGCATCACGGGGTTCACGGCGGCTCCCAGCAGCGACAGGTCGTCGGCTTCGATCCGCACCCGCCCCTGCCCATCGGGTTCCCCCGCCACCGTGGCATCGATCAGGTTGCGGTATCCCATGAAGTCGGCGACGTGCCAGTTGGCGGGATTGTCGTGCAGCTGTTGCGGCGTGCCGATCTGCTGGACCCTCCCCGCGCGCAGCACCACCAGCCGGTCGGCCAGGGACAGCGCCTCCTCCTGGTCGTGAGTGACGTAGATGGTGGTGAGCCCCAGGGTCTGGTGCAGACGTCGAATCTCGGTGCGCATCTCCAGCCGCAGCTTCGCATCGAGGTTCGACAGCGGCTCGTCCATCAGCACGACGCGCGGTTCGATGACGATCGCGCGGGCGATCGCCACCCGCTGCTGCTGCCCGCCCGAGAGCTGGCCGGGCAGCTTGCCGGCCTGGTCCTCGAGCCGCACCAGGCGCAGCGCGTCGTCGACGCGCCGGGTGGTCTCGCGGCGCGAGACTCCCCGCATCTGCAGACCGAACGCCACGTTCTTCGCGACCGTGAGGTGGGGGAACAGGGCGTAGCTCTGGAACACCATCCCGAAGTCGCGCTTCTCGGGCGGAAGCACGTCGACCCGCTGCTCGCCGACGTAGATCTGCCCGTCGGTCAGCGGCAGCAGTCCCGCCAGGCAGTTCAGGGCGGTCGACTTGCCGCAGCCCGAGGGCCCGAGCAGGGCGATGAACTCCCCGCGCTCAACCGTGAGGTCGAAGCCCTGCAGCGCCGTGGTGCCGCCGAACCGCCTGCCGAGGTTCTCGATGCGGATCGTGTCGAAGTCTTCGGCTGACGTCGTCGTCATCTCGTCGTGCCTCTCTGTGTTCTGGTCATCTCGTCACCGGAAGCTCCGTCGGCTCCGTCGGTCCCATCGGCCCGGTCAGCCCTGGCTGCCGACCTCGCGATCCCAGCGGTCGAAGGCCGCGACCATCTTGTCCGGGTCCAGCGGCGTCTCCTGCGGCGCTGACTCGATGAGCTCGTCGTACCAGTCGCGTCCGAACTCCTCGACGACCTCCTGGCTGGACTCGGGAGCGAGGTCGAGGGTCGCGCCCTCGACGGCCGGCCCGGGGTAGAAGTACCCCTCGTCGTAGGCCATGGCGTTGTACTCCGGGGCGAGGATGCCGTCGAGGAGGGCGAGGATGGCGGAGAGCTTGTCGGGGCTCTGCCCGGTGGGCACCACGGCGTAATGGGCATCGGTCACCCAGGTGAACTCCTCGAAAGCAGCGGCCTCGAACTCGGCGGGCAGCTGGCCGGTGGCGCGCGGGTTGATGTCCCAGCCGGTCGTCGTCGGAATCATGGTCCAGGTGCCGTCAGCCATGTTGGAGATGACCTGGCCGGTGCCGCTGGGGTAGGTGTCGATGTGCGTGCCCAGCTCGATGAGGAACTCCCAGGTCTTCTCCCAACCGTTCTCGGGGTCCTTGGGGTCGCTGTCGCCGAGCATGTAGGGCAGGCCCATCAGGAACGTCCGCCCCGGACCGGAGTTCGCCGGTCGGGCGTAGCCGAACTCGCCGGGGTGCTCTTCGGCCCAGGCCAGCAGCTCCTCCGGGGTGGTGGGCACCTCGTCGACCTTCTCAGGGTTGTACTGCAGAAGGGGGCCGGAAGGGTAGTACGAGAGGACGACGCCGTATCCGGAGGCGAGCTCCTGCATCGCGGCTGCTGCCTCGAGGTAGTTCTCCTGGTTCCCGAGCCGGTCGCCGTAGGACTCGATCAGGGGAATCCACAGCTCCGAGCCGATCCCGGCGGACAGTCCGTCGTTGCCGGTCAGGACGAGGTCGACCTCGAGGCGGCCGCTGTCCACCTGGGGCTTGATCTGACCGACGAGCGACGGCGCGTCCCCGGATTCGAAGCTCACGCCGGAGATGATCTCCGGGTTGTCCTTCGCCCACTTCTCGATCATGGGGCCGAGCTCCTTCTGAGCTCCGGCGACGTCGAAGATCGTCAGCGCGACAGCTTCGGCCGGGGCCTCGGGGACGTCCTCGGCGGGGGCCTCATCCTCGGATCCCCCACCGGATCCCGGTGCGCTGCAGGCCGCGAGGCCGGCCGCGCCGACGGCGGCGAGGCCGACGCTCGCGGTACGTCGGGTGATAGTGCGGTGCGAGGTGGTGCGCATGTCGTGTTCCTCCTGGTGATGTCCCTGTACTGCGATGTGCAGGGAGTGGCTGGGTCAGGCCCCGGGGGTGGGCGGGGCGACGAACGAAGGCGGGCCGGGGGACGCAAGCGGCGTCTCAGATCGCGTCGGCGCGACAGCGGTCGAGTCGCGGACGATCAGCTCGGCCGGAAGGATCTGGGGCGCTGGGGGCGCCTCGAAGCGCATGGCCCCCAGCAGCAGATCGACCGCGGTGCGGCCCATGCGCACCCGGGAGACGTCGACAGTCGTCAGATGCGGGCGGACGTACGTGGCCGCCGCGACGTTGTCGATCCCAGAGACACTCATGTCGGTCGGCACCCTCACCCCGCGCTGGGCAAGACGATCGAGGATGCCCAGGGCCAGCAGATCATTGAAGGCGGCGACCGCCGTGACGCCGCTGGCGATCGCCTGATCTGCGGCGCCATGACCTCCGCTGAGATACGGCTGGAACGATCCGAGATCGATCAGCTCGACACCGCCCTCCCGCTCGGCGAAGTGCTGCACGGCCTCGGCACGTCGATGGTGCGTCCAGGACACGAGCGGACCGCCCGCGTAGCCGATGCGCCGATGGCCGAGCGCGACGAGATGGCGGAGCGAGGAGCTCATGCCCCGCTCCTCGTCGAACAGCACGGAGGGAAGGCCAGTGACCTGACGGTTCGCGACGACCGTGGGCACGCGACCCGAAACGTCGAGAATCGTCTCGTCCGTGCCGCGGGGCGAACAGAGGATCAGCCCGTCCACGCCCGCGGAGACGGTGTCGAGCATCGCTCGCTCGATCATCGTGTCCTCCTCGATGTCACTGACGACGACGAGGAGACCGACGGAGCGGGCCCGCGCCTGGACGCCCTTGGCGATCAGGCCGAAGAAGGGGTTCTCGAGGTCAGGGACTACCAGCGCGATCATCCCGGGACGAGTAGCCGGTGCCGAATCGACGAACGCGGGACGGTATCCGAGCTCCCGGGCGACGGCCTGCACATGCTCACGGGTGTCGGCGGCGACGAGTTCCGGCTTCGACAGCGCGCGGGAGACGGTCGAGATCGACACCTTCGCCACGGCGGCGACCTCACGGATGGTGGGGTTGGCCATGCTTCGTCACCTCCATGCTCCGTCGCATCCCGTCGGCCCGACGCCGATGTGCAGAAACACTGCTCTGTGTTGCAGTGTTGTGTCAATCACAGTGCCCTAAACGTGACCTGGCGTTCGAGACCTTTAGACATATTCGCAGGTCGCAACGATTCCCGCGGATGACCGGAGAAACGTCGACAGGATGAAACATGTTTCATCAGCGCAGCAGGTTGGGCCTCGGAGGCACCCAGTCGTCGCCGAGAGCTCGGCTGGTTCGGCCGAGGTGCGCGCACAGAGGGCGGCGCACGCTGTGATCCCTCGTCGCGTCAGCGGTCCTCGTCCGCGGGCTCCGCACGCCTTCGGCCGGGCGCCCCCTCGGCGACAGGCTCTGCCGCCGGTGGCTCCTCTGCGGTTCCTGGATCCGCGTCCTCTTCGGCGGGGTCATCCATCACCACGCCGCGCCGGATGGAGATCCCGACGGCCACGGCGATCGCGGCCACGGCCCCCGCGGCGATCGCGAACCGCAGGGGGTTCGGTTCGCCGCTGAGCGCGGACATCCCGACCACGGCCGGGGCGATCAGCACGGCGACCAGGTTCATCACCTTGATCAGCGGGTTGATCGCCGGGCCGGCGGTGTCCTTGAACGGATCGCCGACGGTGTCGCCGATGATGGTGGCCTCGTGGGCCGGGGAGCCCTTGCCGCCGTGATGGCCGTCCTCCACGATCTTCTTGGCGTTGTCCCAGGCCCCACCGGAGTTGGCGAGCATGATCGCCATCAGCACGCCGGTGGCGATGGCACCGCCGAGGTAGCCGGCCAGTGCGGGGGCCCCGAGCCCGAAGCCGACGGCGATCGGGGCGGCGACCGCGAGCAGACCCGGGGTGGCCAGCTCGCGCAGCGAGTCCCGGGTGACGATGTCGACGACCCGGCCGTACTCCGGTTTCGCGCTGCCGTCCATGATCCCGGCGATCTCACGGAACTGCCGGCGCACCTCGAGGACCACGGCCCCTGCGGCCCGCCCGACTGCGCTGATCGCGAGCCCGGAGAACAGGAACACCACCGCAGCCCCGGTGATCATCCCCACCAGGGTCTGCGGTGCGAAGACGACGGACTGGTCCAGGAAGTCCTGGTACCGATCCCCGAGCACGCTGCGGATGGCGTCGGTGTAGGAACCGAACAGCGCGGTCGCCGCGAGCACCGCGGTAGCGATCGCGATCCCCTTCGTGATCGCCTTGGTCGTGTTGCCCACCGCATCGAGATCGGTCAGCACCTGAGCGCCTTCGTCCTCGACGTCCCCGGACATCTCGGCGATGCCCTGGGCGTTGTCGGTCACCGGCCCGAAGGTATCCATCGCGACGATCACGCCGACGGTGGTGAGCAGGCCGCAACCGGCCAGGGCGACCGCGAAGAGGCCAGCCACACCGGCGCCGCCGATCAGGAAAGCCGCGAAAACTGCTCCGGCGATCACCAGCGCGGTGAACACCGCGGACTCCAGCCCCAGGGAGAACCCCGAGAGGATCACGGTCGCCGCGCCGGTGCGCGAGGTCTCGGCGACCTGACGGACAGGTCGGTCCTCGGTGCTGGTGTAATACCCGGTCAGGAACAGGATCAGCACGGCGAGCAGGATGCCGATCACCACGGAGACGGAGGCGACCACTCGCGGGTCGTCGACAGCCGCGGTCACCTCGACGATACCGAGCTCGGCGAAGCTGCCCGGCAGGTAGACGAAGGCCGCCACCGTGCACAGCAGGGCGGAGATCACCGCGGAGATCAGGAACGCGCGACGGATCGCCCGCAGGGCGCTCTCCCCGGAGCGCGCCACCGTCAGGTAGATGCCGATCAGGGCCGTGATCACACCGATCGCAGGGACCAGCAGGGGGAAGATCATCCCGGCTTCTCCGAAGGCGGCCTGGCCCAGGATCAGCGCCGCGACCAGCGTCACCGCGTAGGACTCGAACAGGTCCGCGGCCATTCCCGCGCAGTCGCCCACGTTGTCGCCGACGTTGTCGGCGATGGTCGCGGCGTTGCGAGGGTCGTCCTCGGGGATGTTCTGCTCCACCTTTCCCACGAGGTCGGCCCCGACATCGGCGGCCTTGGTGAAGATCCCTCCGCCGACGCGCATGAACATCGCCACGGTCGCTGCCCCGAACCCGAAGCCCTCCAGGACCAGCGGCGCGTCACCGCGGAACAGGAGCACCACCGCCCCGGCGCCCAGCAGGCCGAAGCCGATGGTCGCCATCCCGACGCATGCACCGGTGCGGACGGCGATCTGCATGGCCGGGTCACGCCCCACCGCCCGGGCGGCGGCGGCCACCCGCACGTTCGCCCGCACCGCGAGCCACATCCCCAGGTAACCGATCAGACCGGAGAACGCCGCCCCGACGAGGAACGCCACCGAGCGGGAGCCGCGCAGCAGCATCCCCTCCGCCCCGGTCGCACCGTGCGTGGGCAGGAGCAGCAGCAGGAGGAACGCGATCACCGCGAACACGCCCAGGGTGCGGAACTGCCGGCGCAGATAGGCCGCGGCACCTTCCTGGACCGCGGCGGCGACCGCGTTCATGTTCGCCGTCCCGACCTCGGCCCGGAGGACCTCGGTCCGGAACCGCAGCGCCATCGCGAGCGCCAGCAGGGCGATCACCACGATCACGCCGACGATCGAGAGACTCGCCGCGGACAGCTCTATCGAATCCGGTGTCATCAGGTCCTCCGCACGTCATCGTGGGCCGGGATCTCGTGCACGGCGCGGGGCACTCCTGACAGAGGTCGCGGCCACGCGCGTGTCGGGCACTGTAGTCGGAATCGGCGGCCGGGAATACCCCTGAGGGACACCGCGGGGTGCCGCGCCTCGTCCCGGCGGCGCCCGCACCAAAGGATCTCCACGTGATCCTCCGAGCACGGTCCGGGCCGAAGTCGGCCCGCGAGCCGCCGCCGGCCGCGCCGGAGATCGCTTACCCTGACGGCGTGCCCCCACCGCAGGAAGACCGTCTCCGACTCGAACTGACGCGCCGGGGCAAGCTGGTGCGAACAGGAGTCGCTCTGGTAGCCGTGGTCCTCCTCGTCATCGCCGTGATCGCCGTCGTGCGCGCGCTCGCCATCGCGGGGAACGCGCCGACCGCGGCGACCTCATCGACCACCACGACGGCCGACGGCGCGTCCTCCACCGGACCGTCGGACGCCGGAGACACGGAGCCGGCTGCCGGGACCGGGTCGACGACGGCCGTGGCCGAGACCCCCGCCGCCTCCGACGAGGACGCGGGCGGGCGGTCGACCACGGAGGAGCTCGAGCGCTCCGGCGATGTCGGCGACGGGACCTGGACCCCCGCGAAAGCCACCGAGGGGCCGGTGCCCGAGGCGCAGACCGTGCACACCTACGCGGTGCGGGTCGAGAACGGCATCGACCTCGACGCGGAGGAGGTCGCTGGGGAGATCGAGGCAGTCCTGGCGGACGACCGCGGGTGGACCTCGCTCGAGGACGTCGCCTTCCAGCGGGTCGACTCCGCCGAGGGTGCGGACTTCACGATCTCCCTCGCCTCGCCGCCCTCCGCCGACGAGCTCTGCCTTCCAGCGCGGACCCTAGGCCTGTGGAACTGCCGGGTCGGCGAGGACGTCGTGCTGAACTCCGACCGGTGGACGACCATGACGCCCACCTACGACGACCTCCCGGCGTACCGCGCCTACATGGTCAACCACGAGGTAGGGCACTACCTGGGGCATGACCACGCCTCATGCGGGGGCGAAGGGCAACCGGCCCCGGTGATGCTCCAGCAGTCGATGGGCCTGGACGGGTGCGATCCGAACTCCTGGCCGCTCGCCGACGGTGAACGCTGAGCGCACCACCCGTCGCGCCCGCACCCCTAGCGCGTCGGCCCGCAGCGTTCCGCGGATGCCCGCCCCCGGGGCCCCGGAGCGCCCGCTCGTCTCGGAAGGGATGACCCGGGTGTCACCGGAACCTATCGTCTCGACATCCCGTCAACGGAGCACACCCGCACCACCGCGGAACCTGCCGGGCGTATTCCTGGTAGTCGCGCCCGAACAGGCTGTGGAGCGCACGCTCCTCGGCCGGAATCTGAGTCCTGTCCATCACCGCCACGAACAGGGCGGGGGGGGATTGCGCCGGCCCACGACCGTCGCCCGACGGCGTGGGCGTACCCCAGCGCGCTCGGAGCTGGGCCGGCTTCTGCCTCGTCAGTCGCGAGCCGCGGTGCTACTTCACGTCCTGCCCCATGGTGGAGACCATGGTCGTGGAGGTGACCGGGGCCGTCGCTCCCCCGGTCCGGGAGGACAGGGTGCCGGCGAGCCTGGTGGCCAGCCGAGTCAGGAGGTAGTTGATGACGATGAAGATCAGTGCGGCGACGACGAGGGTCTGGAGGATGTTCGAGTATCCGGACCCGAGCTGGCGTGAGTACTGCAGCAGCTCGTAGAAACCGATCAGGAATCCGAGTGCCGAATCCTTCAGGATGACCACGAACTGGCTCAGCAACGACGGCAGCATGGCGGTGAGCGCCTGCGGGACCTCCACGATCCGCAGGGACTGATTGCGCGTCATGCCGACCGCCGCCGCGGCTTCACGCTGGCCCTTGGGCAACGACTTCACACCCGACCGGATGAGCTCGGCGATCACCGCCCCGTTGTAGACCGTCAGGCCCAGGATGACTGCGAAGTACGCCGAATCCTCCGAGGCGATCAGCCCGGTGGGAGCGACCTGGCGGGAGAGGAAGAAGTACAGGAAGAACATCATCACGAGCACGGGCACCGCGCGGAAGAACTCGACGACGACGGCAGACGCACCGCGGATGATGGCGAACGGTGCCAGCCGGAGGAATCCGAAGACCAGGCCGAAGACCAACGCCGTCACCACGGCGATACCGGAGGACTGCAGAGTGAACTGCAGACCCGGCAGGTAGTAGTTCGTCCACGCATTGCCGTTCAGCGCGTTAGCCCACTGGTTCGGGGCCAGCTGGCCCTGGCGGTTCAACTGCATCAGTACCAGGAAGACGACCGCGAGGACCCCCACGAGGGCCACCAGATTCGCGAGCAGGATCCGGCGCTTGGCGCGCGGGCCGGGGGCATCGAACATGACGTCGGCCTGGGCGCTCATCGTGCCACCGCCAGCTTGTCGGACAGCCAGGTCGTCACGATCCCCATCGGGATGACGAGGATGCAGAAACCGATCGCGATCGTGAGGAAGATGTAGATCATCAGGTCCGGGTTGAACTCGATCATGGTGCTCATCAGGCCGGAGGCTTCCGCCACGGAGGCGGCCGCGGCCACCGTGGTGTTCTTGGTCAGGGCGATCAGCGTGTTGCCCAGAGGGGTGATGGCACCCCGCAGTGCCTGGGGAAGCACCACGATGCGAGCAGCCGGGAGGAACGTCAGTCCGATGGCCCGGGCGGCCTCGACCTGTCCCAGCGGCACAGTGTTGACCCCGGACCGAATCGCCTCGCAGACGAATGACGCGTGGTAGAGGGACAGGGCGATCACGGCGTACGCGAAGAAGTTCAGGTCGAAGTCCCCGAAGAACTCGACCTTCAGCTGCCCCCAGACTGCGAGCACGCCGAGCACCATGATGATCGTCAGCGGCGTATTGCGGACGATGTTGATGTAGGCGGTGCCGATGGTGCGGAAGGAGGTTACCGGGGATATCCGGAAGAGCGCCAGGATCGTCCCCAGGATGAAGGAACCGATGGCAGCGAGGGCCGTCAGCTTGATATTCATCCAGAAGGCACCGAGCACGTCGTACTCGGCGAAGAGTTCAAAGAATCCGTTCATGCGCTTCCTGTCTCGGTGGCCTGCGCCTCAGCGTGCGGCTCGGGCGATGGCCGGTGACGGGCGATGGCGGTGCGCCCTCCCCGCCATCGCCCGGGCGTCGATCCGGCTCAGTCGTCGCAGGACTCGAGCTCGGCCTCGGGGCCGTTGTTGAGCTCTTCGTCAGGGATGTACCCCGTGCCTTCCGTGGCCGTATCCAGAGCCTCCTGCCAGGCGCCCTCATCCTTCATCTTCGTGATGGCCTCGTTGATCGGTTCGCACATGTCCGAACCGGTGGGAATGCCGACGCCGTAGCGCTCGACCGTGAACGGGTTGCCGACGACCTCGAACTTCTCGGAGTTCTCCGGGGTCGCGGCCAGTCCGGCCAGGATGATGTCGTCGGTGGTCACGGCATCTACCTGTCCGGATTCGAGGTACGTCACGCATTCGGCGTAACCGCCCTGCTCGACCAGCTCCACGCCCTCGGAGTAGTCGTCCTTGATGGCCTGGGCGGAGGTCGACCCGGTGACCGAGCAGAGGTTCTTGCCATCCAAGGTCTCGGGGCCGGTGATGTCGGTCTCGCCCGCACGGACCAGCAGGTCCTGGCCGGCGACGAAGTACGGGCCGGCGAAGTCCACTCGCTCGTCCCGCTCCGGGGTGATGGAGTAGGACGCGAGGATCATGTCGACCTCGCCACCCTCTAGGGCGTTCTCGCGGTTCGCCGACGGAGTCTGGACCCATTCGATCTGGTCGTCGGTGTACCCCAGCTCGCCGGCGACATACTTCGCCACCTCGACGTCGAATCCGGTCGGGTCGCCATCACCTTCGCGGAAGCCCAGGCCCGGTTGGTCGTATTTGATGCCGATGCGGACGGAGTCGCCCCCGCCGGCGTCGCTCTCACCGCCTTCGCCTCCTCCGGACTGGGATGGGGAGCAGGCGGTCATGACGAGAACGGCCGAGGCCGCCAGTGCGGCTGCGGAGACTAGCTTCTTGCGCATCGTTCCTCCAGGAGGGATGAGAGGGGTGGGTGGTGGAGCGGGCAGGGTTCAGTGCGCCAGGATCTTCCCGAGGAAGTTCTTGGCGCGTTCATGCTGGGGATCGGTGAAGAAGGTTTCGGGGTCGGTGTCCTCCAGGACGCGCCCTTCGTCCATGAAGATGACGCGGTCTCCGGCCTGGCGTGCGAAGCCCATCTCGTGGGTCACCACGACCATGGTCATGCCTTCCCGGGCCAGCTGAACCATGACATCCAGGACTTCCTGGACCATCTCCGGGTCCAGGGCCGAGGTCGGCTCGTCGAACAGCATGACCTTCGGCTTCATCGCCAACGCCCGGGCGATCGCCACCCGCTGCTGCTGACCACCGGAGAGTTCGGCGGGCATCTTCTTGGCCTGCTGGGCCACCCCGACCCGTTCCAGCAGAGTCATGGCCTCCTTGGTGGCTTCGGCCTTCTTCAAGCCCTTGACCTTGATGGGGCCGACCGTGACGTTCTCCAGGATCGACTTGTGGGCGAACAGGTTGAAGGACTGGAACACCATTCCGACGTCGGCCCGCAGCCGGGCGAGGGCCTTGCCCTCTTCGGGGAGCGCCTCGCCGTCGATGCGAATGCTGCCGCCGTCGTCGATGGTCTCCAGCCGGTTGATGGTTCGGCACAGGGTCGACTTGCCGGACCCGGACGGCCCGATCACGATCGCCACCTGACCCTCCGGGATGGTCAGGTCGATGTCGGTGAGTGCCTGGAACGACCCGAAGTGCTTGTTGACGTTCGTCAGTTCGACGAGGGGGCGCTTCTCGGTCGACGTGCCGGCAGGAGGGTCCTCGGAGGCCGGTGTGCTCTGCGTCATAGTGTGAGGGTATAGCGTCATCGCCATCGCTCCTCGTGATGGTCGCACCCTTGACCAAATCGTTGTCTGCCGGTGCGACCCGAGAAACGTGGGCTCCTTGCGCCACGCCTCCGAGGCGCTCTCCGGTTCACCGATGGGTTCGAGAGCGTCTTCGGCACGCACGCGGGATTCCGGCGCAATAACGCCAAAGGACTGAGTGCCTCCGGCCGCTTCGTCAGCGATGGGGCCAGGGAGGCCTTCTCGCGGACCTCCGCCCTCGATCGCCTGGTGGCATCCAAGACGGTACTCAGTACCGGGAAGCCCGATGAGGAGGAGTTGAAGGCGTACCTGGCCCAGCCCCCGGAGACGACCGCGGCGCTGAAGATCGTGCACAGCAGCCCGCCGACGTCCGGATTCGAGAACAGCACCTTCCATGGGCTCAACGCCTTCGGATTCACCAGCGCGAGCAGGGCTTCGACCCCGGTTCGTTGGATGCTCGTGCCCGAACAGGAGGTCGACGCCGCTGCACCACCGGAGACTCCTGGCGAGAACTACCTCTTCGACGCGCTGATCCACGCCTGCGCGAAGGAGCCCCTGCGCTGGCGCCTCGTTCTCACGATCGGCGAGCCCCAGGATCCGACGCATGACGCCACGAAACAGTGGCCGACTGATCGGCGGAGGCTGGACGTCGGCACACTGACGCTCGACTCGGTGAACACCGAGGAAGAAGGCAACGCTCGCGACATCAGCTTCGACCCGCTGGTCCTTCCCGATGGCATCGCAGCTCTGGACGCTCCGCTGCTCAGCGCACGGTCATCGGTGTACGCCCGGTCCTTCGCGCGCCGCTCCGGAGAACTGAAGCACTTGAGCTGCGTCGACGTGAAAGAGGTGCAGGATGAGTCGTGAGAGTCTCGGGAATCCCTCGCAGTTCGCCCTCACGTCCCGCCTCCTGCACTGGTTCATGGCACCCATGGTCGTCATCCAGCTCTTCATCGCGGCGATCATGATGGCCTCGCTGGCGTATCGACCTCTCCTGCTGGCCATCCACGAACCCTTGGGGATCGCCATCCTTGTCTTCGTGGTGATCCGCATGGTCAACCGCATACTTCACCAGTCTTCGCCGTGACTCGACGGCGCCCGCCGTCCCTGACTCTTCATGCCTGGCTCAGGGTCACAATTCTCCGCCGTCGGTGAGCACGTCGATCTCGGCGTCGAAGAGGGCGTCAGCATCCACGCTCATGGCGTTGTAGGCGCCGCCGAGCTCAAGACTCACGAAGCCATGGAGTCGGGACCACACGCGCACCGCGAGCTGGAAGTTCGGAGCTCCCGTGCTGCGCGCGTGCAGCACCTCGGCGCTGTCGAGCGGGCTCGTGGTGGCATCCGAACCACCGTCGATCACTCCGAGGACGACTCCCATGAGTGATCGTCCAGCTTCGGAGATCTGCGTCGAATGGGCGTCGTACCCGGGCAGCGGCGGCTTGAACAGCAGTTCGTAGCGGTGCGGCTGCTCCTGCGCCCACACCCGGTAGGCCCGGGCAAGGCGGCGGATGCGAGCGTTCTCGCCTGCCCCGCGTTCCTCTGCCCGGCGCTCGCCGGCACCGACCGGCCGCGCCAGAGCATCGCGGAGGTCGCTGTAGGCGTCGACGACGAGGCTGCTCAGCAGCTCATCCCGATTGGCGAAGTAGCGATAGAGCGCCGGCCCGGAGACGCCGAGCTCCTTGGCGATCGCGTTGAGCGATATCGCCTGGGCGCCGCCGTCGGCGAGCTGCTCGAGCGCAATGGTCTTCACGTCATCGCGCACCTGCTCCCGAAACCGTTCGCGGATCGGCGTGCGGCGAGGTTCCGCTTCCATGGTGCGCTCCGTCCCGTCATCCCATCGCGCTGTCGCGTGCGACCAACGCTATCAGCTCCAGCGAACGCTTGACTCCCTCGATAGCCGCGAGTCATACTCATGCTTGTTAGAGCTTGTAACTCCGCGTGATCGGCACCCCTCGAAAGGCTCAGCTATGTCACTCAATGTTTCGGCACCCGTCGCCACGGGTCGTGAGCGAACGCCACGTCGCGGATGGGCGATGGCCGGCCTGTCAGCAGCCATGTTCGTGGTGATCCTCGACGTCTCGATGGTGAACCTCGCCGGCCCGACCATTCGCGACGGGCTCGGCCTGACCAGCACCGAGCTGTCCCTCGTCGTCGACAGCTACCTCGTCGCCTTCGCAGGCCTGCTGCTGCTCGGAGGGCGGATCGCCGATGTCCTCGGCGGTCGGCGCGTCTTCCTCACCGGACTGCTCGTCTATATCGCTGCGTCCGTCCTCTGCGCGCTGGCACCGTCGGGCGAGTTCCTGATCGCCGGCCGAGTCCTCCAGGGCGTCGGCGCTGCGGTCGTCACGCCGTCCGCCCTCTCGATCGTCGTCGGGCTGTACCCCGACGGCAAGGATCGCGCCCGAGCGCTCGGCATCTGGGGAGCGGTCGCAGGAGCGGGCAGCCTGCTGGGAGTCGTGCTCGGCGGTGTCGTCACGCAGATCCTCGGGTGGCAGTCGGTGTTCTGGATCCCCGTGCCGATCTCGGTCGCGGTCGGCATCGTCGTACTTCTCTGCGTACCGCCCGCCCACCCCCGGCCAGGTCGGTTCGACGCACCCGGCGCACTGACGATCACACTGGGGATCTCGGCTGTGGCGCTCGGCATGATCTCGGCGCCGGAGAACGGCTGGGACTCGCCGCTCACCCTCACCGGCCTCGCGATCGGTGTCGTCCTGCTCGCCGCTTTCGTCGTGATCGAGAAGAACTCGCAGCAGCCTCTGGTACCGCTCGGACACCTGCGCAAGAGCAACGTCGTCGTGGCCAACTGCGTGATGCTGCTGGTCGGAGGCGCCACGGTGAGCATGTTCTTCTTCCTCCCGCAGTTCCAGCAGGGCGAACTGGACATGTCTCCAGCATCGACCGGGCTCAGCCAGCTGCCCATCGCAGTCATGATCGTGGTCGCGAGCCTGGTCGCACCGACCCTCGCGAAGCTCCTCGGGTCGGCGCGCTCCCTGTCCCTGGCACTTCTGATCCTCGTCGGAGGTCTGCTCTGGCTGGCCTTCGATCGGACCGCGAGCGGCTTCTCGCTCTCACTCCTCGGTGCCTTTCTGCTCATCGGGGTCGGCATCGGCCTCTCCGGCGTCTACGCGACGACCACGGCCGTGCGCGATGCCGTCGCCGGCGAGACGGGTCTTCTCAGCGGGCTCATCAACGCCTCACGACAGCTCGGTGGAGCGATCGGTCTCGCCGCACTCGTCGGAGTCGCCACGATCAGCGGCACACCTCAGGGCGGCATCGACTTCACGACCGCCTTCCTCGGCCTGGCGGTGTTCGCGTTCGCGGCGTTCTGCCTCTCCTTCATCCCGACGGAGCCGACGCGGCCGGCCGCCGCACCACCGGCCGACGTCCGTGCGCACTGACGTCGTCTCCCCTGAAAGGACGCTCTCCATGACCGACACACTCCTCATCACCGGAGCCACCGGAACCGTCGGCTCCGCCCTCGTGCCAGCGCTTCGGGCCAGCGAGGCCACCGTGCGCGCCATGTCCCGAGAACGCCGCGACACCTCCGACGCCTCGTCGGTGCTGGCCGATCTCCGCGATCCGGCCTCCCTGGAGGCAGCGCTGACCGGCGCGTCGGGCGTCTTCCTCAACAGTCCCTCGACGCCCGAGGCGGCAGATCTCCAACGCAGATTCGCCGACATCGCGCAGGCCGCCGGCGTGCAACGACTCGTGCTGCTGTCGCAGTACGCCGCCGAGGTGGACTCGCCCGTGCGGTTCCTGCGCTGGCATGCCGAGGTCGAGCAGCACGTGCGCGAGCTCGACCTCGAGGTCACCGTGCTGCGTCCCAACCTCTACCTGCAGAGCTTGCTCGCGTTCGCGGCGAGCGCGGTGCGCACCGGCGTGCTGGCCGCGCCGATCGGGGATGCTGCGGTGAGCGCGATCGACACGAGAGACATCGCGGAGGTCGCAGCCGCCGTCCTCACCGAGCGCGGGCACGCGGGCGCTACCTACACATTGACCGGCTCGCGTGCGGTGACCCACGCAGAGATCGCCGCAGCGCTCTCGAAGGCGAGCGGTCGTGACATCACCTTCGCCCCGGTGACGCCGAGACAGTTCGCCGCCGCCCTGGAGGGATTGATGCCGACGTGGCAGCTGGACGGGCTGCTCGAGGACTACGCACACTACGACAGGGGCGAAGCCTCCGCAGTGCACACGAGCGTGGCCGATCTGCTCGGGCGCCCTGCCCGCAGCATCGAGGACTTCGCGCGCGACCACGCACGAGCCTTCGGGGCGCACGTGTGACGGAGCGCTGCTGCCGCGGCGACGCGTCCTGCACGCATCTCCTGCGCACGTCGCCGCAGCGGCCGCGCGTCCACTCCTCTCGCGGTGCTGCCCCGGGGATGCGGGTCGATGACTCCACGCATCGGGAGCATCCGAGCATCGGCCCGATCCGAGCCGTCCGCGCCGTCTAGGCGCCGGGGAGCGACAGGCGCACGCCCGCGAGATCCTCGAGCGCTGTCCAGACCCCCGCCGTGACCCCTTCACCCAGGGCGCTCGTGTGCCGCGAGGGAGTCAGTCGAATCGGAGGTCCGACGGACTTCTCAGGTCCGTAGAATTCTCCCCCTGCCGCCTCCGGGTCGACGAGCGCGCGCACGCCCGCCCAGGCCGCCGCATCCTTCCCCTGGGCCCAGGGGGTGAGCGGATTGCGCTGATTTCCGACGGCGGAATCCCGGATCCCCGGTCGGTGCGGTGTCTTGGCATCGGCACCGATGCCCGGCCGCGTGACGATGGAGGCGATCGGCAGGCCAGCGGCTCGGACTCGGCGGTCCAGCTCGAAGGCGAACACCTCGGTGAGCGTCTTGGCCTTGACGTAGGCAGCGATGCCGGTGCGCGGCGTGGTGCGAGGTTCCGTCACTTTCATGGGGAATCGTTGGACGTATCCGGTGGACGCGTGAATGACCCTGAGCGACCGGTCGTCCTCCCCAGGTCCGCGCGCCGCCAGAAGGCGCGCGACAAGAGCGACGTTGGCCACCGTGTGCGCTCCGGTCAGGAGCGGCAGTCCGTCGGCCGTCGTCGCCCGAGAAGTGAACTGCATCGGACCGCCGTTGAGAAAGATCCCGTCGAGGCGTGGCAGCGCCGCGAGGCGCTCGGCGCCCTCAGCCACGGACTCCAGGGAGGTGAGATCGAAGTCCACCGCCCGTGTGACCGCGCCAGGCACCTGCCCTCGGATCGCCGCCTCGGCGACCTCGATCTTCGTCGGTGATCGAGACGCGAGGACCACCTCGGCACCCGCCGAGGCGAGCTGCTCGGCCGCGAAGTATCCGATCCCCCCGGTGGCACCGGTCACGGCGTAGACACGGCCACGGAGGTCAGGGAGGTGAGTGGGGTTCCAGGTCATGCGAGCTCCTCTAATCGGATTAGCTATCCGCTTCACCGTACCCCCAAAACGGATGAAGAATCCAGATCTTGTAGGATGCGGTCATGCCCACACGTCGTTCGGACGCCGCGCGGTCCCGCGGCAGGATCCTCGAAGCCGCCCGCGAGCGCCCGGTCACCGACCTGCGACTCAATGAGCTGGCCCGTGCGGCAGACGTCGGCGTCGCCACCGTCTACCGCCATTTTCCGACCGTGGCCGCCCTCGTCGAGGCACTCACCCTTCACGCGCTCGAACAGCTCGTCGAGCAGGCTCGTACCGCGGCCGCGATGCCGGAGTCAGCTGACGCCTTCGCCCTGCTCGTGCGGACCACCGCGATCCAGCAGCTCGACCACCAGGGCCTGCAGACCATCCTCCTCTCGGACGAGGTATCGGATGCGGTGCGCACGCTGCGGGAAGAGCTCTTCGGCCTCGCGGAGGCGACGCTGGAGGACGCCATCCGCGACGGGGTGGTGCGTCCGGAGATGACGGTCGGCCACATCCAGCGGCTCGTCTGCGGCGTCGAGCACGCTGTGCGGCTCGGCGACGGCCATGACCGCGAGCTCCTGCTCGACGTGATGCTGTCGGGCCTGTCTCCGAGATAGCTCGGACGCGATCAGAGGTCGGCCCGGCGGACTCCGTGACCGCGCTCGTCCCACCGCATCAGGATCCGCAGGAGCAGGCCCCCGGCGAGGAGCCCTCCGACGAGGTCGCTCGCCCAATGCCAGCCGAGCAGGAACGAGACCACCACGGAGTTCACGCTGATCACGACGACTCCCCAGCACAGGAGGCGCACGAGCCGTCGGGATGCCCCGCTGTAGTGGGCGATCAGGTACACCGCCGCGCCATAGATCAGCACCGCCTCCGCTGCGTGCCCCGACGGGAAGCTGATCCCCTTCATGCCCATCGCCCACAGACCTCCGTCGAGAAGATCAGGGTCACGCTCGTAGGTCACCCCTCGCGCCAGCAGCACCTTCATGCCCCCGATGCCCACCAGGAAGGCGGCTTCGGATGCCAGCGCGAACACGATCGGCCGCCAGGATCGACGCCGGCGGGCGAGCACGACTGCGACGACAGCCAGCACGAGCAGACAGACCGCCTGGCTGGCGACTCGGTTCAGGACGTTCTGGGCGAACCACATCAGATCGGGTTCGAGGTGGTAGAGCCACCGCCGGGCGAGGAAGTAGTCCAACTCCTGCAGCGGCCCAGCAACCAGGAGGATCAGGATGAGCAATCCGATGGTCAGAGCCCTGACAGAGGTCAATCGGGCAAGCCAGCCTCCGCCTCGAGCCTGCAGCGGGCTTCGCACGAGGCGTGCGTCTATCGGGCCCTGAGGCGAATTGCGGGAATCGGCGATCATCGACGCACGAGCTTAGACGGCATGTGAGGTCCCGTTCGCAGAAGCGAGCCCAACCTCACGACACGTCGCACTGCTGATCCTCGATGTAGGGCGGCCCTCAGCGCACAGCGGGCCGATTGCCACGACTGCGCTCGCCTTCGACCACAGCGCGTGGCGGCTGGGTCGAGCGAGGTGAGAGCTACCGGAGCAGTCGGTTGACCAAGCGATGAAGGCCGCGCCGACCAGCGCGCTTACCCATAGCTTCCGGACCGCGGCTCACTGCGCGTGCATCGCCGCGCGCTCGTCGAATCCTCATGAGCCAGTTCAGCATGTCTGCCGACCTCCTCTTCCTCATCGGTTTCCCCGGAGGGCACGACACATCGCGCGCACTCCTCCACGCCTCCATGGGGAGGACGAGTCCGGGGCGGATCGTACCCAGACCCTACGCGTCTGCCGTGCCGGCGGCTCGCACTCAGGGTGAGGAGGCCGTGCGCTAAGGCACAACGGCGGCGGAGGGCTCGTCGCCAGCCAGCCGCTGGAGCAACTGCCGGCTCGGGGCATCGGCGGGGAAGAACGACTCCACGGCGATCTCATCCATGGTCACGTCGCGAGCCGCGCCGAACACCGTGAGCGTGTAGAGCAGCCGCAACGGACCGAGGTCGGTGTGCAGCAGCATCGGGATGATCGGATCGCCGGGCTCGCCGAGGACGGCGTCCTTCCCGAGCGGGATGGGATAGGACTGGATCTCGGCGAGCAGCTCGGCCAGGCCGGGGGCAGCGGTCCGGTCCAGTTGTCTCCGGACCCGGCGCACCACGTGGGATCGCCACTGGGTGTAGTTCCCCAGCCGGTGGGCCAGCCCGTCCGGATGCAGCGTGCTGCGCAACACGTTGACCGGCGGTTCCAGGAGAACAGGCGAGACGTCCCCGAATGCTGCCAGGGCCGACCGGTTTCCGGCCAGCAGCTCCCACCTCACATTCACCGCCATGGCGGGGTACGGCTCCTGTCCGGCCAGGAGCGCGTCCACCGCGGTTCCGGCTTCTCCGAGATCGGCGAGCGGCCGCTCGGAATGCGCAGGCGCGAAGCCCGCCGCGAGGTGGATCCGGTTGCGGTCCCGCAGGGGGACGTCCAGCTCCTCGCAGAGGCGTTCGATCATGTCGGGGCTCGGCCGGGACCGTCCGGTCTCGATGAAGCTGAGATGACGCGCTGAGAGGTTCGCCGCGACGGCCACGTCGAGTTGGGAGCGCCGTCGGCGCCCCCTCCACTGCCGCACCATGTCGCCGACCGGAGCTTCCTGGGCGAGCGTCATGCCGATGAGCCTGCCGGACAGAACAGTCGTGGGCAACTACCTCAGAGGTAATCGACAGGGTGCGTGCCCGGGGATCACAGTCGTCGTGGACCCACTCGGACCACGAACGAGGGAGAGACCATGAACCTGATCGAGATCCGCCACCCCGCCGGCAGTCTGAGCCCGGACGACCAAGCCGTGATGGCGGCCGAGATCGTCACCGGGCTGACCGGCGACACAGGTGATGACACCGTGCCCGAGTCGACCCTCCGCCGGGCCCGGGCGATGACCCACGTCGCCTTCACCGAACACTCCGGCTGGCACACGGGCGATGGCTCCTGGGGAGCGCCCGGGGACGTTCCCCCATTGTGGATCACCGTGACCGTGCCCGAAGCCTGGCGCGACGAGATGGCGCGGCACGAGATGGGCTGGCTCCGCCGTGCCGTGCGCCGCGTCGATGCCGACCACGGCTGGCAGCGGCCCGACGGCTGGCTGTGGATCACCATGATCGGGGTCGCCGATGGGAGCATCGGCCTGGACGGCAAGGCGTCGACGGCGGACCAGGTCGTCGCCGAGCTGAGCCGGGAGTTCCGGGCCGACCTGGACGCCGGAAAGATCGAGGTGCCCGAGGGGATGCTGCTGGACCCGATGTGCGGAATGCTCGTCAAGGACACACCTCGAGCGATCACCCTCGAGCACGACGGCACCAGGTACGGCTTCTGTGCCCACTCCTGTCGGGACGCCTTCGTACGTCAACCTGCCTCGTGATGGTCGGAAGCGATCCGAACGGCAACGACTTGGGGACCACCCGCGCGTCGATACGGATCTCGACCGGGCCCCGCATCTGATCAACGTCGGCGGCCACACCTGATCTCGGATCGATCCCGACGCGAAGGTCAGCGGCAGGCGCGTTTTCAGCGGACAGATTCTGTCCGCTACCGCTCATATCGTGTCCTCCAGGTCGCGGTCACGCGACGCCCCACACCTCAGGAGACGACAATGCAGCTCGCTGCCACCCGCATCATCACCGACGACGTCGACGCGCTCGTCGCGTTCTACGAGAAGGCCACCGGAATCACCGCCCGACGGCTGCACCCGATGTTCGCTGAGCTGCGCACGGAGACCGGCACGCTCGCGATCGCCAGCTCGGCCACCGTGCCGCTTCTCGGCGCCGATGCCGCCGAGGCCCGCGCGAACCGCACCGTCATGCTGGACTTCCTCGTCGAGAACGTCGACGCCACCTCTCGAGCACTGCGCGACGTGGTCGAGGAGTTCGTCAAGGAGCCGACAGACATGCCGTGGGGAAACCGGTCACTGCTGGCCCGGGACCCCGACGGCAACCTGATCAACTTCTTCAGGCCGATCGCCGCAGAGCAGTAGACGTTCCGGTTCTCCTCACCAAACCCGGGGGGCAACACCACTGTCGAGTCCGCCGACCCTGCGTACCGTGGTCGGTATGGAAAAATTCTTTGACTCCATTCGCCGCCTCGGCCTCCGGCGCGGCCCCCGACGCGTCGTCGCAGGCATCGGCGGAAGCCTCGCCGAGATGTCCGGACTCAACGTGTGGCTGGTCCGTGCGGCCGTCCTCCTGTCCTTCTTGCTGCCGGTACTGGGAGTCGGTGCATACCTGGTGGTCTGGGTCCTGACTCCCTGGCAGGACGGCCGCATCCCGTTGGAGCAGGCCTTGGGAGGCCGACGCGAACGGCGGTGACTCCTCCCCGGCACCCGCTGTCAGCCTTCGGCGAACCACTTGTCGATGGCTCGAACCACCTCGACGTGGATCTCGGCCGTGCGCACGGGATCCGCGACCTGCAGACCGTGGTCCGCGTCAGCGACCTCGAGCACCTCGGCGGAGAGTGACGCAGCGATCTCGCTGTCCCAGATCCCGGTATCGCCGGTGCCCCCGATGAGGAGCTGCCGGCCCGGATGAGCGTCGATCGCCTTCGCCACGCGAGCTTCCTTCACGAGCGGGGTCAGCCAGACCGCATCGATCCGATGCTCGGCGGCGTACGGCGCCGCCAGCGTGCCCAGCGATTTCCCGATCACCCGAATCGGTCCCGGGTGATCTCCGATCGCGGCGGCCAGCTCGTCCCCGATCTGCTGCGTCCCCCACTCGTCCGACGGTCTCCAGCTGACTTCGCGAACGTCCCACCCATGACTGAGAGCAACCTGACCTGCGAAGTTGAGCAGCGGCATGGCACAGGTGTACCAGCGCCCGGGAAGCAGGATCACCAGGCCGGAGGACGTGGGCAACGCCGGCCAGTTCATATAGTCACTCACTGCTCCACCTCGATCGCTGATGCGAGTCCACCCGACGCTGCGCCGATACGGGTTTCGACGACGGTGCCGACGCTTCCGGTCATCGTGCTGCCGGTGATCTGGACCGTATCGCCGATCGTGAACTTGTCCATGCCGGCCATGGTAGTGACCACGCTCCCGATGGTCGCTGCCCGACTGCATCACTTCGCGTCGTCGCGGGAATCGGCGGTCGTCGCGCCGAGAGGTCCGGAACCCCTACCGCATCGTCGGCTCTCAGCGGGGACAGATCGATGCGGCCATGGATGACGCGTGTCAGGACAGCTCTGCACTGTCCCAGCGCTGCATCGCGAGGTCGACAGCGCCGAGCAGGTCGGCTCGAGACGCACCATCCCGAGCAAGCTGAGCGTTTCCCTCCCACAATGCGGAGACGTGCAGCGCATGTGCTCGCGGAGGACTGCCCTCGGACATCGCGCGTGCGGCGATATCCGCCGTCGCCTTGGCCTCGATCATCGCCGTGACCGAGTCCCGTCGCCGGCGAAGGTCGACGGCGATCGGAGCCGACGCGGGCAGATGATTCGTCGCACCGTTGACGATCAGACAGCCGTGCGGACGGTCAGGCAGAGTCTGTTGCTGCGCGGCGTTGCGCAGAAGAATCGCCGCCGCGTGCCGCGCCGTGGGTGCGGACGCCGCCTCGTCGACGTAACCGCCATACCGCCGCGAGTACTCGTCCACGACCTCAGCGAACAGCGCGGCCTTGTTGCCGAACGCGGCATACAAGCTGGAGTCGGAGACGCCGAGAGCCGCGGTCAGGTCCTTGACCCCCA
The DNA here is from genome assembly GCF_014897705.1 of Brachybacterium sp. FME24. Classification (GTDB taxonomy): domain Bacteria; phylum Actinomycetota; class Actinomycetes; order Actinomycetales; family Dermabacteraceae; genus Brachybacterium. Next base: position 170,832 of record NZ_JABUXV010000001.1, read on the forward strand.
CCACGTCGTAGCCCCGCCCCCAGAACAGATCCATTGCCCTGTCCAGGGCCAGTCCCCGGTCGAAGCCACGGGGTCGTCCGGTTCGCTGTGCCATGACCCCACTCTAGAGCGATCCCTCCAGAAGTGTGTACTCTTGTTCTGGAGAGATCACTACAGAAGAGGTTGGAGATGAGGACATTGGCCGGGAAGACGGCATTGGTCACGGGAGGGAGCGGCGGTATCGGTCGCGCCGTGTCGCTGCGACTGGCGATCGAAGGGGCTTCGGTCGCCGTCCACTTCGCCGAAGACCGCGACGCGGCCGAGGCGACGAGATCCCTGATCCGAGCGCGTGGCGGTCGGGCGACGACGATCCAGGCGAAGTTCGGCGACCGCGAGCCCGAGACGGTCGCACGGCATCTCTGGGAAGCGTTCGACCATCACCACGAGGGCCTCGACATCCTGGTCAACGCCGCGGGAGCCGTGCACTCACGCAAGCCCATCGGCGAACTCACCAGCGGTGACCTCGATGAGGCGTTGGTGGTCAACTCCGTGACACCGCTCATCGTCACGCAGCAGGCCCTGCACCGGATCCGCGATGGCGGCAGCATCGTCAACGTGTCAGCACACCTGACCCGGGGTGCGTACCAGCCCGACCTGGTCGCGTACGCGATCAGCAAGGCCGCTGTCGACGTCTGGACGCCCACGCTGGCCACACAGCTCGGCGCGCGCGGGATTCGAGTCAACTCGGTTGCTCCGGGGGTCGTCGACACCGATATGAACACCGAGTGGCTGGGGCACTCGCGCGAGATGGTTGCGGGGCTGTCCCCGCTCGGCCGCATTGCCGAACCCGACGACGTCGCCGATGTCATCGCCTTCCTTGCCGGCCCGGACGCCCGTTGGGTCACCGGCGAGCGCATCGACGTCTCTGGCGGATCATTGCTGTGACCAGCGGGCAGAAGGTGTCCGATCGGCTGGCGAACCCGCCGTGGGTCCAGTTCGCCGTGGTGGCCAGCATCGAGTTCCTGACCGTGATGGACGCGTCGGTCGTCAATATCGCGCTGCCGTCGATGCGTAACGAACTGGGCCTCAACGACGCGCAGACCACCTGGATCGTCTCGAGCTACCTCGTCGCCTTCGCCGGCACACTGCTGCTGTTCGGCCGGGTCTCTGACCTGGCCGGCCACCGCACCCTGTTCATGGTCGGCACTGCCCTGTTCATGGCCGCGTCCCTCCTCTGCGGTCTCGCCGACGAGCGGCTGACCTTGCTCCTGGGCCGTGCACTGCAGGGGCTGGGCGCAGCCATGGTGATGCCAGCGGCACTGGCCTTGATCATGGCGATGTTCCCCGAGGGCCCTTCACGGCGGCGGGCCCTCGGACTCTTCAGCGGCCTGGCGGGCGTGGCAGCACCGATCGGCCTGGTCGTCGGGGGCCTGCTGTCCAGCCTGGATTGGCACCTGATCTTCTGGATCAACCTCCCCGTCGGAGTGATCGTGCTCTTCCTCGGTCGCCGCACCCTGCCTGCGAGCGTGCGCTCCGTCGGCCACGTGGACGCCGCGGGAGCCGTAGCGGCCACAGGCTCGCTGATGCTGCTGACTTACGCCTTGGTCGACGCCGGGATCGCTGGATGGACGATGGCATCAGGTGCGGCCTTCACGGCGGCCGTCACCCTGGCATGCGTCTTCATCTGGCGACAACGAGTCGCCCCTGAACCCGTGATACCTCGCTCGCTGCTTCGTCACCGCACGACCACAGCCGGAGCGGCCCTGTTCGTCGTCGTGGGCACACTGCTGCTGTCGACCTTCTTCGTGGTGACGATGTTTCTCCAGGAGGTTCGCCTCTATGATCCGGTCACGGCTGCACTTGTCTACCTGCCCGTGCCGCTTGCCATGCTCCTGGGCAGTTCCATAGCCCCCAGGGCACTGGCACGGAGGGCGCCCCGGTCGGTGCTCGCGGGGGGACTGCTCATCCAGGCCGGCGGGCTCGTGTGCCTCGCCCTGTTCACCGGGGTGGGCGGAAGCATCACCCTCGGCTTCCAGATCCCGGCGGCGGTGTGGGCTTTCGGCCTGGGACTGTCGGTCGTGACGTCTTTCGTGGTGTGCACCTCCCACGTGCCCCCACCCTTGGTGGGGGCAGCGTCAGGGCTGGCGACCTGCGCGTATCAGGGAGGTGGAGCGGTCGGCCTGTCCCTGGTGACGCTGTTGGCGCAGTCGACCACCGACAGCACCGACGACCTGACGGCCGAACGTGCTGCCCTGGCAGGTCAGCACGTCGCTCTCTGGGCGCTTGCTGCGGCAGCCCTGATCGGGGCTGTGTGCACCGCGGTGCTGCTCCGCCGCGAGACGAGTGACCACCCCGTGGACACGTCAGATATGCCTAGTGGCCGAGGTTGACCTGCTCCCTGTGACGGTCGCCGCTCTCGATCAGGTCGACGAACCCGAGGGCGTAGTCAGCAGCGGAGATCGAGCCGCCGCCGTCGGGCTGAACCGAGACCTCGTCGCCGAGCCGATAGCGGCCGAGCCGCTGCGCTGGCATATGTGCGCCGAAACGGAGCGCCGGGCTCACAAAGACCCAGTTGAGTGTCTCGGGGGTGGCCGGAAGGTCCTCGATGATCAGACCCGACCCATCGCGGATCTCGTCGTGGAGCTCTGCGGGGATGTCGCTGAGATCGGTCACGAAGCGATCCGCCCCAGGCGCTGGGCGCAGCGAGGAGTAGCCGCCGACGATGTACAGGGGAACGCCTGCAGCATCTGCCAGGCGGCCGGCGCTGCGGTAGAAGCCGCGGAAGCTCGGGGCGAGCGGGCCGCGGGCGGAGTACGCCCCCACGACGACCTCCGCACTCTCGATGACCTGCGACAGCGTCGCCTCATCAGTGGCGTCTCCCTGAACATAGATCACGTCAGGGGTTGGCTGCTCGGGGAGCGAACGGCTCAGTGCGGTGACCTGGTGACCGCGAGCAGCGGCCTCGGCGACGATGGCTGAACCGGCGTAGCCGGTTCCGCCGATGACGGTGATGCGAGACATGAGATGCCTTTCGACGATGAGGTGGCGTCGGACGGCGCCACCTGGTTACCGTAGGAGAGCAGATCTCTTATCGGAAGAAGGCACTTCGTGGTAACCACTAGGACCGAGTCCGCGCTCGACGGCAACCCCTACCGCGCGGACTGCCCTTCTCGCCGCATCCTGGATCGCATCGGTGACCGCTGGACGGTGCTCATCGTCGGCGCCCTCTGGGACGACAGCGTCCGCTTCTCGGAGCTGCGCCGACGCGTGGAGGGCATCTCGCAGAAGATGCTCACCCAAACCCTCCGCGCGCTGGAACGGGACGGGCTGGTGCGTCGCACCGTCCACCCCGAAGTTCCGGTCCGCGTCGAGTACACCCTCACCGAAGCGGGTCGCACCCTGCGCGAACCGCTGCGCGCTCTCGAGGAATGGTCGATAACCCATCTCCGCGACGTGTCGGCTTCCCAGGAAGCCCACGACCACACGGTGGCCTCCTGACCGACGTCCCGCCCGTCTCCGGGCCGGGCACACTCAGCACAGAGCCGTCGATCACATCGCCACCTGGGCCGACGACCTCGGCTCCAGCACGGCCCCCGGCCATTCATCCCGCCGCCACGAAATGGTCACGGCGACGGCGTTCACTGTCTTCATGGACAGCCTCTCGTCGCCGAACCGCCGATCCCTGCTCAAGGGGGCTGCCGCTGCGGCCCTCGCCACGTCCCTGCCCGTCGCCGGATCCGCGTCTGCGGCACCGGCGGCGCCGTCCGCCCCTGTCGGGTCCCGGCTGACACTCCCTTCCGGCCTCCAGACGGGGGACGTCACCTCACGCTCTGCGGTGCTCTGGTCCCGCGCCTCGGGTGAGGGGCGGCTCCACGCCGTCCTGCACGCTCTCGACTCCCAGGGCGAGCGCATCATCGGCAACGGCAGAGGGCGCGGAAAGGACAACGGCCGGAACGGGCACCCGATCACCCTGCGCGGGCCCTGGGCCACTGCGGAGACCGACTTCACCGCACGCGTCAGTGCGAAGGGCCTCCCCGACGGCACGACCTTCGAGACCGAGGTGTACTTCGAGGACGAGAACGGCCGGCGCAGCGAGGTCGGTGCCGGACGGTTCAGCACGGCCCCGGGCAAGCGGTCCGACGGCGCGCAGACGTTCGTCTGGACGGCCGATACCGCCGGCCAGGGCTATGGCATCAACCCCGACGTCGGCGGCATGTTCGGCTACGAGACCATGCGATCCTTCTCCCCCGACTTCTTCCTCCACGCCGGCGACACCATCTACGCGGACGGTCCGATCACCGAATCCCTGGAGGAGCCGGACGGCGCCGTCTGGCGCAACCTGGTCACCGAGGAGGTGGCGAAGGTGGCGGAGACGCTGCGGGAGTTCCGTGGCCGCCACAGCTACAACCTGATGGACGAGAACATCCGCGCGATGTACGCCGAGGTCCCCGTGATCGCCACCTGGGACGACCACGAGACCACGAACAACTGGTGGGCCGGCGAGGTGCTCACGGACGAGCAGTACACGGTGCGCGACGTGAACACCCTCGCCGCCCGGGGCCGTCGTGCCTGGCAGGAGTACCAGCCGATCGCCGAGGTGCGCGCCCTGTCCCCCGGCAGCGGCTTCGAGCCCGAGCGGATCTACCGCCTCATCGAGCGCGGCCCGGACCTGGACGTGTTCGTGCTCGATATGCGCACGCACAAGGGCGAGAACACGAACGGCCTGGAGCAGCAGGCCACCCCGATACTCGGCGAGGAGCAGCTGCAGTGGCTGCTGAAGGGGCTGCGGAGGTCGCAGGCGACCTGGAAGGTGATCCTCGCCGATCTGCCACTGGGCATCGTCGTCCCGGACGGGGCGGGCCAGGAGTCGATCTCCAATGCCGAGAACGGCGCACCATTGGGGCGGGAGCTCGAGCTGGCCCGACTGCTCTCGGGGATCAAGACGCAGAAGACGAAGAACATCGTGTTCCTCACCGGCGACGTCCACTACTGCGCCGCCCACCACTACTCGCCCGAGCGAGCTGCGTTCACGGACTTCGACCCCTTCTGGGAGTTCGTCGCCGGTCCGATCAACGCCGGCTCCTTCGGGCCCAACGAGATGGATGGGACCTTCGGGCCGCAGGTGGACTTCCAGAAGGCCGGCCCGGCGCTGGGGTCCCCGCGCGACGGCGCCGGCCAGTTCTTCGGCCGGGTCCAGATCGCCCCGCAGGGCGATGAGTTCACCGTCGAGCTAATCGATGCCAACGGCGACGTGCAGTACACCCGCACCCTGATTCCGCAGCACTGACCTCGTCCGGAGCGGACCTACCCTGAGAGGACGGGACCCACCGCAGAAGGAGACGACATGGCCACCGCCCTGGCAGCCGGCCGCCGGCACAGCGTCGCGTGCCGCGCGGACGGGACGGTCATGGCGGCCGGCGACGACCGAGCCGGCGAATGCGACGTGCTGTCGTGGTCGGGAGTGATCGCCGTCGCGGCCGGGAACGTGCACTCGGCCCGCAATACCGGGCGGTCGCACACCGTCGGGCTTCGAGCCGACCGCACGGCACTCGCCACCGGGTGGAACCGTGACGGTCAGACCGACGTCTCCGGGTGGAGCGAGATCACTGCTGTCGCGACCGGGTGGAGAACCACCCTCGGTCTCCGGGTGGACGGCACCGTGGTGGCGACTGGACGCCGGGCAGAGGGGCAATGCGACGTGGGGGCGTGGAGCGAGATCGTGGCGATCGCCGGCGGGGACTGGCATAGCGTGGCCGTTCGGCACGATGGCACTGCCCTGGCCACCGGCAACAACCAGCGAGGGCAGTGCAAGATCGGTGGATGGCTGAACCTGGTCGACGTCTCGGCCGGTCATCTGCACACCGTCGGTCTGCGGGATGACGGCACCGTCATCGCGACGGGCGAGACCGGCTCAGGCCAGTGCGATGTCGCGTCGTGGAGCTGCGTCACAGCCGTGGCAGCCGGCAGCCACCACACGCTCGCGCTCCGGGAGGACGGAACCGTGCGCGCCGTCGGCGGCAATCAGTTCGGACAGTGCGAGGTGGCGCAATGGCGTGACGTCACGGCGATCGCCGCCGGGTCGGCGCATTCGCTCGGGCTCCTCGTCGACGGGACCGTGGTGGCGACGGGGGACGACGCCGACGGGCAATGCGCCGTGGGCACCTGGCAGCTGGGCCGGGCGCCCCGTGCACCTGATGCTCGCGACGGATCGGATCAGCGGCCCGGTCCCTGAAGAGACGCGATCGTGAGTGAGCGGTCGACACCTGGAGTTCTGCCGACATGAGCGCCGCGACTGGTTCCGCGGAAGCCGCGGGTCATGCCTCCCCCATGGCCCCGAACATGGCACATCCACTCGAGCACATCAGTGCGGGACCGATGTGCTCGAGCCGCACCGCCGATAGCGTGGCCCGCGCCCAGGACGAGGGCGACCTGCCGGGCACATCGGATCCGATCATCCTGGCTCGGGCCCTTCTCACCGCTCAGCAGGGGATCGTGTTCATGTGCCGGACCGGGATGGACGCGACCACGCTCGCTGCCACTACTCGATCACTCACGGACCACCTGCTGCCGGAACACTCCGACGCCCGACGGCGCAGGGCGGGTCTGCGCGGCCCTGCCTTCAGCGGGGCCCGAACCCACGTCGGGATCGACCCGCCGCCCCTCGCCCCCAGTCACACGGAGAATCGAAGCTCGCCGGCGACGCCACGGCTCGGATCCTCCGGCTCCAGCTCGGAGGATCATCGGTCCTCGCCGGCTGCGTGAAGCATCCTCGTCGCTGCGGCCCTCACCCGGTGTCGGAGTTCCTCGGGACGATCGATCACCACCTCGCAGTCGAGAGCCGCGACGACGGACGGCAACCACTCGAGGCTCTGTGCATGGATCTCGGCCCGATGCCAGGGCAGGGCATCGTCGCGCCCCTGGCCCGCCACTGGGTCCAGCCTTTCGAGTCGAGCCACGCTGGGCGGCAGCTGTGCCCGGATGTGATCCTCGGTCTCTCGAATGCGCAGCACGACCTGCCATCGATAGTCCGCATCCGCGAAGAGGCCGAGAAGGCGGTTGACCAGATCGAGATGCTGCGGCGGCGTGAAGGTGCCGGGCATCGGCCGAGCTGATCGGATCCGGTCCACCCGGAAGGCACGCTCCTCCTGCCGATCTGTGTCGAGCGCGACGAGATACCACCGGTCCGAGTGCGCGACCAACCCATAGGGGTGGATGGTGCGCCGCGACGGGACTCCGTCGCCGCTGCGGTACCGCAGGTCGACGACGTGCGAAAGAGTCACGGCCTCCGCCAGGGTCAGCATCACAGCAGGGTCGGGAGCGACTCCCCCGTGCTGGGACGTCCGCGTCATCGCCCCGAGCAGCGTGTCGATCCGCTCCGCATCAGCGGTCGGCAGAGCTCGGGTGATCTTGGACAGGGCAGTCTGCGCGGCGACCCCTGGTTCGCGTGTTGCCGCTTGCGCACGGGCGAGCCCGAGAAAGACCGCCACCACTTCCTCACTGCTGAACATGAGCGGGAGGACGCGCTGGCCGGGCGCCAGCCGATAGCCGCCGTAACGCCCCCGCAGCGTCTCGACGGGGATTCCTAGATCGACCAGTCGCGCCACATCTCTGCGAACCGTCCGCTCGTCGACGCCGAGGCGCTCTGCCAGCTCTCCGACAGTGCGCAGCTGCGCGGACTGCAGCAGTTCGAGCACCCTCAGCGCCCGCGCGGTGGTGTCTGCCATGCATCCATCATCGCCTACATACCGGGCAGTTCTTGCCCGGTATCGCCAGTACTGTCCTGTCCGTGGCCGGATCCGTGGGCCACATCCACAGTCACCCCAGGAGGAGACGGCAATGCAGTTGGCAGCCACCCGCATCATCACCGACGACGTCGATGCACTCGTCGCGTTCTACGAATCGGCCACCGGACTCACCGCCGAGCGGCTCCACCCCTTGTTCGCCGAGCTGCGCACCGCATCGGGCACGCTGGCCATCGCGAGCTCAGCCACGGTGCCACTGCTCGGGGACGATGCCGCCGAGGCTCACGCGAATCGCAGTGTCACCTTGGACTTCCTCGTCGACGACGTCGACTCGACCCGCACGGCTCTTCAGGATGTCGTCGACGAGTTCGTCAAGGAGCCGACGGACATGCCCTGGGGCAACCGTTCGCTCCTCGTCAGGGATCCGGACGGCAACCTGATCAACTTCTTCGCACCGATCAGCGAGGCGGCCCAGGCACGTTTCGCGAGCACTGCTCAGGAGTAGACCCTGAGGCATCGACAGAGATTCGGCACCTGGGCGCCGGTCGCGCCCAGGTGCCGAAGATCCCGCAGCGTCGGATCAGCTGGCGACGCTCGCGCTGCCTTCGTCCGGCGGCGTCATGTTCGCGTACTCGTCGATGCGGTCGATGAGACCGCCCTGGAAGCCGAAGTACATCGCCACGGGCAGCTCGGTGCCGGAACCGTCGGGCATGCTGATGTGGAGCACGTGCTGCTGGAGCACCTCGTCGGGCTTCTGGAACTGACGGGTGATCTCGTACCGCAGCGCGACGACACCCCCACCGCTCGACATCTGCTCGAGCTGCTCGAGGTTCTCCTCGATCGTCTGCTCGCCCTGGCCGTCGTTGTGCCAGACGGTGGCCGTGTCCGTGCACATCGCTCGCATGCTCGCGAAGTCGAAGTGCTCCAGATGTCGCAGGTACTGGACCGCCTTCTCGGTCAATTCAGATTCCATGATTCCGTCCTGTTCTTCGTTGTCGGGCTCTGTCACCGTGCTCCCGCTCGTTCCGTCGAGAACGAGTGCACGTTCCCCAGCGTCGACGACGACCGGAAGATGGTTCGACTCCGGCGGGATCGGGCACGGAAACGCCGTGGAGAACGCGTGGTGGGGCAGGGTCACCTGGTTGAAGTCGACCCGCAGAGTGCTGCCCTCGCCCGGGGGGAGGATCAGCCATCGACCGATCTCGGGGGTGTCGGTGCCGCTGCTGGGATCGGTGAAGACCGCCAGACGCAGACCGGGGACGGATTCCAGCACCATCAGGGTGTGCTCCTGGCCGCCGAGCTCGACGACCAGGTCGCCCGGGGCGGGGACTGTCTCCTTGCTCCGAGGGCTGGTCAGACGCCCTACTTCGATGGTCCGGCCCGGCACTGGCCGGTACTCGGCGTGGACGACCCAGCTCGGATCGTACGGATAGCTCGCGATATCGCGCAGCCTCGTGAGACCAGGTGCGGAAGGGTCCCAGACGACCATGCCGAAGGTTCCGCCCCATCCTTGGACGAAACATACCCGCCCATCAGCAAGCTCCACCTGACTGCCGGATTCGACGTCCACCGCACCGGTCACCGGCCGACCTCCGATCGACACTCCGTCCGCGGCGGTGACGGTGAGGGTCAGGACCCCCGAAGCACTCACCTCCCATCGACCGGGCAAGCCCGGCACCCCCGGTTCGGGCTGCGAGATCATGGCCAGTTGGTCGGTGCCCGCCTTGCCGCCCGGTCCGGCGATCTCCTCCCAACGGTTCTTCCGCCAGGTCGCGTACTCCACCGGCACACCCGGATGGCCAGAATCCTCAGTAGACATCGATCCTCCTGTTCCTGTCGGCGCCCGCACCGAGCGCCCTCGAGACTCCACACTGCGACGGCGACACAGGTTCTTGCAAACACTATTGCCGTTCTGGCAAACTGCCGGCCATGAACACCGAGAAGAGCGAAGACCTCGACGCCGTCGGGCCCCGACTGCGCAACCTGCGCCAAGAACGCGAGACCACGCTGGCCGAGATGTCGACCGCTACCGGCATCTCCATCAGCACGCTGTCCCGGCTGGAGTCCGGATCCCGGCGGCCGACCCTCGAACTGCTGCTACCGCTGGCCAGAGCGCACGGCGTCACGCTCGACGAGCTCGTCGATGCTCCAGCCACCGGTGACCCACGTGTTCACCTGCGCCCCATCCACTGCAAGGGAGGGCAGACGGTCCTGCCGTTGACCCGGCGCCCCGGCGGCATCCAGGCCTACAAGTTCATCCTCCCGGGACGCCGCAGCTCGGATCAGCCCGCCCTCAAGACCCACGAGGGGTACGAATGGGCCTACGTCCTCAACGGACAGCTGCGGCTCGTGCTCGGCGAATACGACACGGTCCTCTCGCCCGGCGAAGCCGCCGAGTTCGACACCCGCACACCACACTGGTTCGGCGCCGCAACCACCGGGCCCGTGGAGTACATCGGACTCATCGGACGGCAGGGCGAGCGCGCACACATCCGCGTCCGCTCCACCCCCAAGACGTGAACGAGCGCTCCGGCCAGGCGACCACAGCCGACGCCCGCTGACGTTCACCGACGTGGCGAACAAGCGCGGGCTTCTCCCACGCGGCGAGCCGGTCTCGTGCAGGGACCGATGTGCGCAGTGGCGGCCTGAGCACGCTTCTCGAGCCACCCGCACCTCTTCCCGGCGCCGACCGGGACCCCCGGTGCGCGACCTGGTCCACGGACCGCTCGACACGGAAGGGCTGCTGCGCGATCAGGAGGCACCACCCGAGAAGCCGCACGGCCTGCACGCACGGGCGAGGCGATCGTGCGGGCTCACCGTCGCTCCAGCCGCACCCCATGCAGTTGACACGTCAACCCGCTAGACCTAGAGTTGACATGTCAACACGAGGAGGTTCGATGGTCCAGAACGGTCACCGCGCAATGCCCACCCGGGAGCAGCTGCATACCTGGCGCGGCTACATCGAGACCGCGGACGTGCTTCGTTCGCGACTGGGCACCAGAATGCAGCACGAGTCCTCTCTGTCCACAGGCGACTACCAGGTTCTGCTCGCCCTGAGCGAGGCGGAGGGCAGGACGTTGCGCGCATCGGCGCTCGCCCTGCACATCGGCTGGGAACGCAGCCGCCTTTCGCATCATCTGGGGCGAATGGAGAAGCGCGGCCTGATCGGGCGCGCCACCTGCGCCGACGACGTGCACGGCATCGAGGTGAGCATGACGCCGGAGGGAGCAGATTCCTTCCGAGCGGGGTCCGTCCCGCACCTGCGCGCGGTCAAGGAACTGTTCCTCGACGCACTCTCCGCCGACCAACTGGCCCAGGTCGAGGACCTGACCCGCACGCTCCGCACACACCTCGACCTCGAACCCCAGGGTTGATCACCCAGCAGTTCTCCCTTGACGAGACCGCGCGCTCCGGCACGCATGCACCCGCACGGTCCCTTCGCACTTCTCAAGTCAGCGAAAGGTCCTGTTTCTCATGCAGTTCGGCATCTTCGGCGTCGGCGACATCGCCCCCGACCCCACCACCGGCATCCCGCGCTCCGAGACGAAGCGCATCCACGACACGATCACTCTGGCGAAGGCCGCAGACGAACTGGGCCTGGACGTCTTCGCAGTCGGTGAGCATCACAACCCACCGTTCGTCGCGTCCGCCCCGCCGGTGCTGCTCGCCCACATCGCGGCGCAGACGCAGAACATCCTCCTGTCCACCTCCACCACGCTGATCACGACCAATGATCCGGTGAAGATCGCCGAAGACTACGCATTCCTGCAGCACGTCGCGCTGGGCCGCATGGACCTCATGCTCGGCCGCGGGAACACGGTTCCGGTCTACCCCTGGTTCGGACAGGACATCCGGGACGGCGTACCGCTCGCCCTGGAGCACTACAACCTGCTGCACAAGCTGTGGCGGGAAGACGTGGTCGATTGGGAGGGTCGGTTCCGTACTCCTCTGCAGGGGTTCACCGCGACGCCGCGACCCCTGGATGGGGTGCCGCCCTTCGTGTGGCACGGCGCGATCCGCACTCCGGAGATCGCCGAGCAGGCCGCTTTCCACGGCAACGGGTACTTCGCCAACCACATCCTCGCTCCAAACCTGCACTTCAAGCCGCTGGTGGACTTCTACCGCCAGCGCTTCGAGCACTACGGTCACGGCCGCGCGCAGGACGCGATCGTGGGGCTGGGCGGGCAAGCGTTCCTCGCGAAGCGGTCCCAGGATGCGTACAACGGATTCCAACCGTACTTCGAGTCCTATCCGATGTTCCGGGGCACGAGCCTGGACCAGGTCGCGGAGAGCACCCCGCTGTCGGTCGGGTCGCCGCAGGAGGTCATCGACAAGACGCTCACGTTCCAGGAGGGCTTCGGCGACTACCAGCGGCAGTTGTGGCTCATCGACCTGGGGTCCATCCCGATCGAGGTCGCCCTCGAGCAGCTCGAACTGCTGGCCACCGAGGTCGTCCCCGTGCTGCGTACGGAGATGGACTCCCGTCGAGCTCCCGGCGTTCCGGACGCCCCGACGCACGCCTCGCTGGTCGAGGCGACGTACGGCGAGGCCGAGCCGCGGCAGGCGCGCCCGCGCCCCAACAGTGGCGACAACACCTCGGGCCCGCTGCCCTACCTCGACAGCGATCCGGCCATGCCGGCGCAGATGCCGAGGTTCGCATGAGCGTGGGTGAAGCACCGTTGCGGCTCGTCGCGATCAGCGCCGGGACCGGGGATCCGTCGACCACGCGCATGCTGACCGACCGGGCCGTCCAGGCCACGGCCACGCGGCTGCGGGAATCGGCGCGAGTCGTCTCCGCGGAGGTGATCGAGCTCGCGCCGATCGCCGCGCAGATAGCGCAGAGCCTCGTGAGCGGGTTCCCCACCGAGACCGTCAAGGAGGCGATCGAGCGGCTCGCCGCCGCGGACGCGCTCGTCGTGACCACCCCGGTGTACAAGGCCGGGATCAGCGGCCTGCTCAAGTCCTTCATCGATCTGCTGGACAACGATCTGCTCATCGCCAAGCCGGTCCTGCTCGCCGCCACCGCGGGGTCGGCGCGGCATGCGATGGTCGTCGACGATCAGCTGCGCCCGTTGTTCGCGTTCCTCCGTGCACTGCCCGCTCCGACCTCGTTGTTCGCGGCCCCCGAGGACTGGGGTTCCGCGGATCTCGGTAAGCGTGTCGAGCGCGCCGGCGGTGAACTGGCCGCGCTCGCGATCAGCGGCGTCGGACGGGACATCGCCGACGGCGGCTGGAGCGGCTACCAGCACAGCTTCGGCGGCAGCGCCACGCGCGCCGAGCGCACCGCTGATGACATCGACATAGATACCGACCTCATGCGCCTGGCACGAGGAGGTAGCTGACGCGACTGTTCACGCACGTCCACTGAGCAGGACAGGCAAACCTTCGCCGGATCCCTTCTCGATGTCATCCCCGGCACCCCAGGAGGCCGCCGGTTCCAGGCCCGCAGCCTTGCCGACGCAAAGCTCACCTCTGCATCCCTGGCCGGCAGCCCGACCTCGCTCGTGACGCCTGATGGCGACGTCGTGACAACCGGATTGCTGCCGCTGGGCGAGCTGCTCGCCGCTCAACGAGCCGCCGGCGCCCCCGTCATCGAATCGGCCGCAGGCGAAGCACCGTCAGGCATCCCGCGCATCGCCGTGCGACGCATGCTGCCCTTCATGCATCTGGCACCTCGGCGGCACCCCGCGATTCGGCTCCTGACAGGAGTCAGGACACCCGAGCGCGCAGCTCCTCGACGCCATTCGTGGGCACACGCGCTCGTCGAGTGGCCGGACGGCACGACACGGGAAGGCCGGCTGCGCCTGGGAGACGCCAGCGCCGTGACCGCATCCGTGGCAGCCGAAATGGCCTCGAGACGGGCCGCCGGCCGCGGCACACCTGGCGCCTACACCCCCGCCGAGCTGTTCGGAGCAGAGCTCGCCGAATCCTGCGACGGCGCGCACTCGCTCGCCAACGAGCACTTCTGACACCACCACAAAGGTGCCGATATCGCGGAGATCCGTGCCGCCGACGCCCATCGCATCGTCGGCCAATGACCGGCCGGCAGCGCCAGAGGGCGAATCGGGACAGACCCCCGACGCAAACCCCAAAATAGTACGGTCGTGCTAGCGTGGGATTCATTCACCCCGAAGCGCACCACCCGAAGCGCACCATTCGGGGTCCGAGTCGAGATCAAGGAGGTGTCGCGATGAGCGACCTGGAGTGCTTCGTGAAGGAGCGGCTTGCCGAGAGGAATCTCCCTGCGGAGGTGGAACAGACCTACCGGCGAATCCTCACGATCGCGGCACAGATGCGCAGGACTGGCGTAGAGGGTGACCTGGTGTCTTGGTTCACCGGCGCCAGCACCCTAGTCAAGGTGGGCGAGTATGTGTTCGGCGCCGATGCCGAGACCGAGGCCGCCCGCTTCAGCGACCAGCTCCTGGCGTCCCTGGCAGCAACATGGAACGACCATCCCGACTACAAGCCCCAGTGGACCAAGAAGCTCGCCGCGAAATAGCCACAGCTCGCGACCGAAGTCGCGCACCCAGGACCGCCGACTCAGCGCGAGACCCCACCACTGCCCGCCTCGCCGGCGATAGCGGTCAACTCGCCCTGGACGATGTCGAGCGCCCAGGTGACATCGCTGCCGACGGGCTGGTGGAACAGGTGAAACGCCAGCCCGTCGATCAGCGCGTGGAGTCGACGTGCCAGCGATGCCGCACTCGGCGTCCCAGCCTCCCCTGTCAACATCCCGACGAGGCGGGCGCAGAGGCCAGCAAGCCGGCGATGCGCGTCGAGGCCCACCTGCTGCAGACCCGGCACCGCGGCGCGCTCTGCAAGGAGCGCGAGATTGACCTCATATTCGGCTCGGCGATCCGGATCGAGAGGGAGGACGTTCTTGATGATCGCCACCGCATACTCGCGCGGATCATCACGGGACTCGGTGGCGAGAAGCCGTTCAGTCACGCGTTCCATCATGAGTTCAGCGGAGAACTGCACGAGTTCCGAGCGTGTCGGGAATACGTGCCTGAGGGAGCCGACGACGACGCCAGCACGCTCGGCGACCGTGCGCACCGACACCGCCGAGACGCCCTGATCGAGGATGACCTGCCACACCGCCTCCGCAAGTTGGGCTTTGCGCGCATCCCTGTCCATGGTTCGAGGCATGACCACATGCTAGCACGGGTGTGCTAGGCTCTTTTCAGTCACATAAGCACACCTGTGCTATAACGTGGAAGCGCAGAGGAAGGGAGACGCGGTACTGCCCTGCTGGCGGGGCACCGCCTCATCACGATCACCCGGCGCTCGCCCTGACCTTCGGCCGCACCGTCGCACACTTCGCGCATGCGGGACCACTGGGCAGACTCGATCACAGGCTCGCCAGGCATGCCCGCTCCACGACGCCCGGGATCATCGGCATCGTCGGCGCAATCCTCGCCCTGCGAGCCATGGCCGCATTGGAGTGGATCGGGGAATGAGCACCGCGTCGTCATCATCTAGAACTGCCCCGATCATCGAAGCCCACCGAACTTTCTGGAGATTCCGAATGAGAGAGATACGCACCCGCCTAAGCCGACCGGCGAGCAAGTGCGTGCTGGTCACGGTCACCGCACTCAGTCTAGTCGGCTGCACGACAGAAGCATCGAACGCCGACCCGGAGACCAAGACCTTCTCCTACTCCGGGGAGACCTTGATTCTCAAGACGAACGAAGTTGCTACAGATGTCGTCGCGACCGATCGTGAGGACATCCAGGTCACCCGCTGGTTCGAACACACAGCAGGCTTCGAGAGGCTCACGTGGGAACTCGACGGCGACACCCTGGAGATCGATGCCGGATGCCACGGCATCGCGCTCTGTGACGCCCGTTTCGAAGTCGAGGTACCACAAGACCTCCAGGTCGAACGGGGCTGATCAGCAGGCGTACCCGCAGGCCTGCACGCCACGCTAGCCCACGACCTATGCACCGCCAACGGTCAGAGCCAGTCACGGCCGGGCAGAAGAACACCATCGAAAGCGAGAACTCATGCGAGCAGTCTTAGAAATCTTCGGAATCATTCTGGTGATCAACGGAATCGGCGGCTTATGGAACGACGACTTCGGGCTCTTGGCCCGCTTCGCCGACGGCACAGCACTCACCGCGCTCCAGGTAGGAGCGACCGCAGCAGGCGCAGCACTGATCGGTGGAAGCCTGCTGGGGCGAAAGGACTCGAAACAACGCCAACGAAAGGCCACAAATCTCGATGCCTGACGGAGACGACGACTTCCCCGTAACTCGGACCAGCCACAACGGCTATGGCATGGAAGATTGCGCATCGAGAGGAATGTGTCCATGAACAGGTATTTGGCACCCCAATGGATGCCCTTTCCACGGAATCACTCGCGTCACGAGCGACGCAAGACCGGCTGCGACAATCGATTCGCTCTCTACGGCGTGATCCCGGGGCAGTCACGCGGAGAGCGGGGCGACCTCGGGATCGACGGGGGCCGTGCACTCATCTCCGGCCATCGAGGCGGTAGTCGCGCCGCCGATCACGAAGTTGGTGAGGGCGTAGTCGGCTCCGAGCGGATCCAGAGCGCCGGCGTCGGCGAGGAACACGCGCATGCGCTCCGAAAGTCGAAGGCAGTGCGGCCCCCTCGGGGCGCGCATCCCGATCACCCGGGTCACCCAGTGGTGACAGGCGAGATGTCGGTGGTAGGTCAACGTCAAATCATGCAGGCTGGCGTTCGTGATGGCCCGCTGGATGGTCGTGTCCCGCGCGAGTGCGTTGCCCAGGGCGAGGTCGAACAGGTCATCCACGCGTCCAGTACGCGGGTAGCAACTCGCCGGCACGGCACTGAGCCACCCAGCGACGGCACGGACGGTCAGGGGTCGCAGGCCCCCCTCATCCAGCGACTCGGCGAAGATGCGGGCGATGTCATCCACGTCGACGGCGCGGGCGCGGCATTGTGGCTTGCGGTGCTACCAGTAGCTCGCACACCCACCACATCCGAACACCGTTCGCCTGGCCTTCCGCACAATGTTGGTTTTGTAGAGTGAGTGAAGCAGCCTCGTTCCCTGTATCCACTAGCCGACTGCGTCTGCGCCCGCACGTCTCGAGTGACTGTACGTGGCTGAACCGCGTCTACTCTCGCTCCGATGTCGCCCGGTACCTCCTAGATGAGCCGTGGACGATCGAGGAAGCGGAACGGCACACGACCGAGAGGCTGGCGAAGACCGACCTGGACGATGACAGCGGGGCGCTGGCCCTCGTCATCGAACGAGACGACGAGCCGATCGGGGACGTAACGCTGTGGTTCACAGATCGCGAACGGCGGGTCACAGAGATCGGCTGGGTACTCGATCCCGCAGTCGGCGGCCAGGGCTACGCGGCGGAGGCGGTGCGCGCCGTGCTCGACCTCGCGTTCGACCATTACCAGGTGCACCGTGTGGCGGCGCAGATGGACGGCCGCAACACGGGATCCGCGAAGCTCGCCGCGAGAGTCGGGATGCGCCAGGAGGCGCATCTGCGGCAGGACTGGTGGAGCAAGGGCGAGTGGACCGACACCCTGATCTACGCGACCCTCGGCACCGACCGCTAACCCCTCTCCCTCTACAATCCCAGGGGGCGTTTTCGCCGCCACCCTGCTGGACCGACGCTGCTGCGCCGGTGCGACGCGGCACTTTTTCTCATCGTCATCCGGCGCTCCCACGCACCTCCAATTGCATTGTTCAGTGGGTCTTAGTCGGCGTCTCCCATCGAAGAGAAGTGACCGCCACCATGCACACCGATCATTCACCTGGGCCGGAGACAGCGATCGGGCGCGGCCGTTGGATCGTCCTGACGGACGTTTCGCTCGGCCTGCTAATGGCGACGATCGATCACGGGACCCTCGGGGGGCCCCTCCCCGGTAGAGTTCGAGACGCTCCACGACGAGGCCCTCACCCGAGAGCTCGAACCCACAAAGTAGCGGCAGAGAACCCGAGACGCGCCTATCTTGGACAGATGGAATGACGACTCCTCGGAGATGCGGTGATCCGCCGTGTCCGCAACATGGGTGAACACATGGCGAATCGATCGCATTCGTCGGCTGAGGGTCGACGCGACCAGAACATGACCGGTTGCGGTCGACGACGGTCTGCACGGGAAGCGGCGGCAATCTGCACTGCCGCATGGCGCCCTCTCGCTGCTCCGCCGAGCTGTTCCGGTGGGCGCCCCGACGGCGCCCGGCCGTCACGCACAGAAGATCGGCGCGACCCCACCCCACACACCGATTGACAAACGATAGATATCCATCAACAATCGATGCATGACTACGCCGTTGCTCCGCCGGGCCCTCATCGTCGCGCTCGAGGCCGGGCTCGCCCTGACTCTCCTGACCTGTGTCTTCTTCCAGGCGATCGCCGTGCCCACGGCGCTCGCCGACGAAGCTCTCCTCGACCCGGTCGTCGCCCGCGCCCAGGGGCCGTTGACGGTCATCGCGATCCTGGGCATCGCGTGCTTCGAGGCCGTGCTCATCGCGACCGGCATGCTGCTGCGGCACACTTGGAACGATTCGATCTTCTCCCACCGCCCCTTCATCTGGGTCGACGTCACCATCGGGGCATGTCTTGTCGCGGCAGGACTCAGCCTCGCCGCAGCCCTCACGGACATCGTCGCTCCGAACATTCCGGCGAGCGCAATCCCGGACGGCATGGAGACGACCACCGGCACCGCGCTGCTGATCTTCGGCATGGCCGGCACCGCCGCATGCATCGCCGGTGCGCTCGTCGTCGCCGTGATGCGGGACCTCCTCAAGCGTGCGGTCACCATCCGCCGGGAGCTGGACGAGGTGATCTGACATGGCCATCACCGTGAAGCTCGACGTCCTGCTCGCCGAGCGCGGCATGAGCGTCGGCGACTTCGCCGCAGCCATCGGGATCACCCCAGCCAATGTCGCGGTCCTCAAGAACGGACGGGCGCGAGCCGTCCGCTTCGAGACTCTCGACGCGATCTGCCGCGTGCTCGACTGCGAACCCGGAGACGTCCTCACCTGGACGCCCGACCGCTAAGACGCCGCTCGCACCCGGTCGCCGCGCCACGGACAGCAGGAGGTCCCTGATCCGAGCGCCCTCGGACCGGTCGTCCTCACAGTGCGCTGCAGTCCCTGTCCTCCGTGCGCCCCGTCCCGAGGTCGCGAGCCTGGCGACGGAGCCGGCAGCGATGAGGTCGTCGTCGGAGGCGATCTCTGCCTGGACGAACCCCTTCAGGACGTCGGTGGGACGACATCGGCAGTCTCGGTTCGGCGCGGGGTCAGCGGAGACCTCTCAGCGGCTGCGCCTGAAGGGGGGCCTGCGTGGTGAGCCCTGTCGCTCGATGAGGCGCAGAGCAGCGTTGCACAGCAGCAGGATGACGTACATGATCGTCATCGCGCTCAGCGCGACCACCACTGCGGCCAGCAGCACCACTGCATAGCCTGGATCCGGGTCGATGTGGTCCCCGACGAGCCCGATGACGAGCAGACCAGCGACCAGGAGCCCTGCCGCGACCCCGAACCAGAGCGAGGTGAACAGGGGGCGCTCGAGGTTCGCCCACGCGTACGGGTTCTGCTCCCGGGCCTTGTCAGGCACCGGACCAGGCACCGGCCGATGAGCTCCCGACCCCCTCTTCCGCTTCCGCCCGCGAGACCCTGAGCGCCCCATCACCGCAGGTCAGACGTCACAGCGGAACTCCACCACGTATCCGCACGCAGGGCCATTCAACGGCGCTCGCACGGGAAGTCCGACGCACGCCTCGATGCGCAGATCCCGCCGAGGACGAACGCGGTTCTGCGATCGTAGTCAGCGCGAGGCGGCCGACCACCGTACTTGAGCGCCAGGGCGTTATCCCGGGTGAGCGCCTGGAAGTCCGCGGAGGTGAAGTCGTCCGCCAGAACGCCTGCGGAATGCCCCTGCGCGACAAGGCCGTCGTGGAAGGTCGTCCCGGCATCACACAGGGCGAGCAGAGGCTCGGAGTCGCGGTACTCCTGCAGCAGGACATCATTGACTGCTGGAAGGCGATACTGCAGGTCCCGGAGCGCACCGATGTAGGTGCGGATCCGCTCTCGGACCTCGCCGACGGACCGCGCGTCATCGATGACAGCCCGCAGCTCCGCCGCGACGACGTCGTCGATGACGGCATCGATCAGCCCGACTCTCCCGCCGAGACGATTGAAGATGGTCGCCTTGCTCACGCCGGCCGCCGCGGCGATCTCTTCGAGCGGCGCGGAGAACCCCTGCTCCCGGAACACCTGGACCGCCGCGAGCAGGATCCGATCGACGTTTCGGCGGGCATCCGCGCGCAGAGCGGGCGCACCTCGGGGGTCGGTCACGGCGCTGGCTCCTTCCGGATCGACGAAGAACTTGATCTTAGCAGTCAAGTTAGTGCAGGATAGCCCCCCAGCAAGTTGACCAAAGAGGTCAACTTTCGGTTCGCCGTTCACCCGACACTCGGGCGGGCAGCACCCCGGACCCCTGCCTCATGAAAGGACCTTCCCATGATCGTTGTCACCGGAGCGACAGGAACCCTCAACGGGGCCACGGTCGACCACCTCCTGATGCGGATACCGCCGCACCAGATCGGCGTCAGTGTGCGCGACCCCGCGCGTGCGGCGCACCTGGCCGATCGAGGAGTCCGCGTGCGTCAAGGAAGTTACGACGACCCCGCGGCCCTGCGCCACTCCTTCGCTGACGCCGAGCAGGTCCTCCTGGTCTCCTCGAGCGACCTCTCTTCTGACGTCGTCGCGCAGCACCACCGGGCCATTGATGCTGCCGTCGACGCAGGGGCTCAGCGGATCCTGTACACGAGCGCCCATGGGACAGCTTTCGACACGCCCTACCCGCCGCTCGCGATCCACGCCGCCACCGAACAGCATCTCGAGGCATCGGGAGCGGCCTGGACCTCATTGCGCAACGGGTTCTACGGCGACCCGTCCCAGCTGCTCGGTGCGTGGCAGGAATCAGGCGTGATCGCCATGCCCGCCGACGGCCCCTTCTCCTGGGTCGATCGGCGAGATGCTGCGCAGGCTGCCGCTGCGATCCTCACAGCTGATGACCCGTTCGACGGCCCGATCGATCTGACGCTGCCCGAGCCCGTCACCCTCTCAGATTTCGCGGCTTCCGCATCCGAGATCACCGGTCGTCAGATCGATCGCGTCGTCGTCGACGACGAGACATGGGTGTCCGACGCGACGACCAGCGGTGTGCCCGAGGCGGTCGCGCGCTTCACCCTGTCGATGTTCCAGGCCACGAGGAGTGGACATTTCTCGGGTTCGGACCCCACACTCTCGCGTCTCCTGGAGCGCGAACCCCGCAGCATCACCGAGCAGCTGACGGGCCTGGATGGGCGGTAGTGCCTCGACCGTCCCCTCCAGAGTGGGCTCCACTCCCCCAGATGCCCGCACGGAGGGGACTGATGCGCGATCACCAGCCAGCTCGGGGCAGGGCGCCTGGCCGACGCCTGGCTTCAAGCTGGTCCTGCACTCGATGGGCCGATCCTGCTGCACGCGACCGAGACCGAGAACTCGCAGGCCAACGTCGGCCCGTCACGGACCCGTCGATCGGAGCAGGCGACTGAGCCAGCTCGAACCACGCAGTGACGGGCGTGCAGAGTCCGGCCCAGCCGCGTCCGATCGCCGCGTTCAGGACACCGCCGAGCGGACGATCTCGGCGATGCGTTCCTCAGTGGGTTCGTCGATGGTCTCCACGTACCACGCTGCCGGCATCAAGGTTCCGTCAAAACCACCGGCGGGGAGGTGAGCGACCTTCTCGGTGAGAGCCAGGTTGACGCGTTCGTCATTGCGCAGCGTCACCAGTGCAGGTGCGCTCGCGGAGAGCGCGTACGCGGGCATGCCGTACCAGATCCGCGGCTTCAGGTTGGGCGCGGCGGCCATGATGATCTCGTGCACTCGCTGCACGAGCGTCCGCGCCGGTTCGTCCATCTTCGCGATCTTGTCGATCACCTGAGCGAGGTTCTTCTCGTCCTTCGATGCCATGTCATGTCCTTTCGCCAGCCGATGGCTCGCATCGGCGATTGAAGTCGGCGCAACGATGCGCCACACCTCATCCGGACATGTCCCGAGCGAGCGGGCCTCTCCGCAATGTTTCAGGCGGTCCGCGCCTGGAAGTGCAGTCGACAGCTTCCGCTGCCACGCCGAGGTTACCGCAGGCGCTTGCCACGGCGCGAGCCGAAGCAGCGCGGGACGGACCTCGTTCTCAGGGCTCCGTCTCACGGTGGACCTGAACTCCCCCGCGCGCCCACACCGAGGGCACTCAAGCTCACGGCACGGAGCCATGCCGTGCGAGACGCCGCGACGCAGCAGACGTTCTGCGAACGATCCCGTCACGGGGTGGCGTAACGGGCGGTGATGGTCCGGGCCGCGCCCTCGATGACAAGTTCTCGCTCGTCGTCGGTGATCGACCAGGTGCCGTGCATGAGGCGGGGCCAGAAGACCGACGACGCGATCATCCCCAGGAACTGCGCGGACGCCATCTCCGGGTCGTCGACCTCGGCGACCCCTGATGCATGGGCATCACGGAGGTAGCGCCCCAGCGCCGTGAGCACGGGCAGCGTCCCGAAGTCGAAGGTGCGCTCCCGCAGCTCGGGGAACCGGGGGGACTCGGCGATCACAGTGCGCATCAGCGCCGCCATCTCGGGCCGGGTCAGCAGCTCGGCGTAGGCGCGTCCGAGGGTCACGAGACCAGCGCAGAAATCCTCCGACGGGACGTCCACGGGCTCCGGAGCAGGTGAGCTGCCAGCCGCGAGCACCGTGGCCTCGAACAGTGCGGCCTTGGTCGGGAACTGCTTGAAGAGCGTCGCCCTGGATACGCCCGCCTGCTGTGCGATGTGCGCCAGCGACGTGCGGTCATAGCCGTTCTCCAGGAACAGCTGGGTGGCCGCGACGAGCATCGCCCCACGATTCGTCGCGGCCATCTCACGATGGTAGGAGGAGCGCCCGCGTGCCATCTCGCCAGTATCCCATAGAGGCGAGTGGGTTGACTCACCACCACCCGGCCTCTACGGTGACAAGGTGAGTCCATCGACTCACCTCTACATGAGGAGCGCACCATGGCCACAGTGATCGTCCACGCAACCATCACCCTCGACGGATTCCTGGCAGACCCGGACGGCGGTGTCGACTGGATGTTCGGCAGGCCCTCTGCGCCCGAGGACGACTCCGTCGTGGAGCGTGTCATGGACCGGATCGGAGCAGTCGTCGGGGGTGCGAACAAGACCCGCACCATCGAGGACGGCGAGCTCCCCTATGGCGGCATGCTGAAGGCACCGGTCTACCTCATGACCCACAGGGCCCATGAGCCGATCGAGCGAGACGGCACCACCTACACCTTCGTCGTCGACGACATCTCTGCAGCGGTCGCGCTGGCCGTGCAGTCCGCCGGTGACGAGTGGGTCAGCCTGCTCGGCGGAAGCATCTCGCGGCAGTGCCTGCGGCTCGGGCTCGTCGATGAGCTTCACCTCGACGTCGCACCGGTGCTGCTCGGCGACGGCATCTCGCTGTTCGCGGGCCTGGGGCAGCGCGTCGAGCTCGAACGCCTCGAGACCTCCGCGTACGCGAGCGAGACCCACCTCCGCTACCGAGTCCTCCGGTAGGCCCCGTCGCACGGCGTCAGGGCCGGCGTGCGCCACGCGGCGCAACCCAGCAGCCCGCACGCCGACCGCACCCCCGCGGAATCCACCAGTCCTCAGAGGGCATGCTCCAGGACGAAGGCCGCCCCAATCCAGCCTCCCCCGTCAGGGGCTGCGCCTTCCCGCCCCCTGAGTTCTGGAGCTGGACGTTGCACCGGAACTCCCCCGAATTCCGACACCTACCAACCTTCCAACGATCACCGCGCGCGGCCGTGCAGGTCGTCGCTGCGCAGGATTGCGGGGAATCTGGGCAAGCACCTCGCCTCCGGGCCGACGTGGGACTACGGTGAACGCGATGACCGCAGAACTGCCTCTGGACGAGCCCATCACCGTGGTGGACCACGATCCACGCTGGGCGTCGCAGGCTGCCCGCACGATCGATGACGTCAAGCTCATCACCGGAGCGCGCGACATCGAACATATCGGCAGCACGGCGGTCCCCGGATTGCCAGCGAAACCGATCATCGACCTCATGGCCGATGTCACCCCCGCTGACCACGACGCCGTCGCGCGAGAGCTCACGGCAGCAGGGTTCACCGACTTCGGCGAGATCTCGGCGGGACGGCGCTATCTGGTTCGCCGGACGGCACCCGCCACCAACGTTCACCTCATCGTCTCAACGTCATCGCTGTGGGCCGATAATCTCGCCTTCCGCGACTACCTTCGCTCTCACCCTGATGCCTCGCGCGCTTACTGCCGCGCAAAACGGCATGCCGCGAGCAGAGAGCGGCTCTTGGCCTACTCGGACACCAAGGCACCGATGGTCCTGGAGATCCTGCGCATTGCCCGAACGTGGGCTACGGGCTCTCCGAAGGGACCGCCGAACTGACTCAAGCTTCGACCGGATCCTCGACGGCCCGGAGGTCGAGTGCCTCTGCCACAGCGCACATGCACGCAGAGTGCTCGTGCTACACGCTGAAGCGGAACTCGCCCGCATTTCGGCACGGAGCAACCCCTGGGCCATCTGTCGCTGGTGTCGCCCGTCCGATCACGATGTCCACGAGCTTCGCGTCGTGGCAGAGTTGGTGCTATGACACCAGCAGTTGAACAGTAGGAAGCCTCCATCGCCGACCTCTGGGAGCGCTTCGCCTCGTTCGATCGAGATGACGGCATCGCTGCGATGCGCGACTTGGCCACGGCATGCCCGGCCACCGACGGCAGGGCCGCGTTCGAACTCGCGGGCATGTACGACTCCGTGGGATTCGAGGCTGAGGCCGGTGCCGAGTACGAGCGCGCTCTCGAACTCGGCCTCGACGCAGCCAGGCATGCGCAGCTCGCAGTCCAGTACGGATCGACCCTTCGCAATCTCGGCCGCCTCGACGAGGCGATCGCCGTCCTGCAAGCTGCGCCGACGCATGAGTCGACAGGCTCCGCACCCCGCGTCGTATTGGCTCTGGCACTCCATAGCGCCGGGCGCAAGGATGAAGCACTGCGGGTCGCCATCGAAGCGCAGATAGGAACGCTGCCCCGATACCAGCGCTCGATGCGCAACTACGCCGCCGCGCTCACCAAGTCGGCGACTTCCGACGATCCGGCTAGACGTTGAAGCGGAACTCCACCGAATTACAGTGATTGCGGAACCTTAGGTGCTAAGGCTGTTCCAAGTCGGCAGAGTACCGCCTGAACTGGGGTTTCAGTGCGAGAAGGCACCGCGCGGAGGGCAACCTGCGTCACTTGGAGCGCCTGAAGGCAGCCTAGCAGCCAGGGTCGCAAGAGTCGCGAGGAGGGCCAGCAGACGCGCTATTCGACAGGTTGGCGCGCCTACAAGGCTCCCTATACCTCCAAAGCCGAGATTAAAGGTTCGGCCTACCGCCAACGCTGACCCAGTACGGACACTCGCCATCGTGGTTCGCCCAGTCGCACGCGTGAGGACCCTCGTGGTGGTGCCAGCCGCCGAAGCGACCAAGCCCCTCAGACCAGTGCTTACAGCGGATGACCTTCGGCGCGCGCTCGGTGTCATCAGTAGACATGGGTCCATGATCCCACGCCGCACCGCCGGGACTGCCGGCGCAGTAGCGCCCACCCATGCTCCGCAACGACAGTCATCAGCGACGCTGGCGCTGACACGGCGGGGGTAACGGACCGATAGCTCTTGAGGGTCAGTGCCTAACCATATGATTGGGACAAGGTCACTCGCACCCGGCCCGCCGCCGCTGACCGCCACTCGGGGAGGAGCATCACCATGGCACGCGCACCCATCAACGGGGCCACGCTGACTTGGGCGCGCTCCGTCATGCACCTGGATGCCCAGGACGTGGCCAGCGCCGCTGGCACAACCCTCGAACGGACACTTGCATTTGAGTCCGGCGACGAGCAGCCGACCCTGAAGCAGCTAGAGAAGATTGCCAAGAAGTTGGACCGGACAATGGCCTTCTTCTTCGCTCCTCCGCCAGCGTCCACGGACGTTCCACAGACCCCTGACTTTCGTGGGCGTGGAGCGGAACCCCTCCCACCCCTTCTAGCGCGCGAGATGCGTCGCGCGGAGCAGCACCGCGACACTGTGTTAGACCTCCAGGGAGCGCCGGAGCGGACGGCCCGAGTGGGTTCCATCACTTGGGACACTTACCGCAAGCGTGCCAGCGAGCTCCGCGCCTATCTCGGTCTCCGCGAAGAGTTTGTCCCCCCCGAGAATGGCCAGAATCAGGTGCTGAACTTTTGGAGAGGACTGCTGGAGCACCATGGCTACCTCGTGTTCCAGACGACCAAGGTGCCTCTCAGCACATTCCGAGGCCTGTCCATTCAGCACGATTCCTTGCCAGTAATCATCCTTAATGGATCCGATTCCAACAACGGCAAGGTGTTCACCCTCTTCCACGAGGTCGCACACCTTGCCAACAAAACCAGCGGCCTGTGCGATCTGGATGAGGATGTGAATGAAGAGGGAATCGCCAATTCGTTCGCAGCGAACTTCCTCATGCCCTACAAGCAGGTCACGGCGTTGGTAAAGACACTGGATGGAGAGCCCAGCGACCTAGCATCCAAGGTAGCGGCGCGCTTCAAGGTCAGCTACCTGGCCGCAGGCATCCGTCTCCGGACATTGAATGTAATTGATGACGACGATTTGGAATCCATCTGGCGGGAGAGCGACGCAGTCTGGGCCAAGAGTCGAGCGGACCAGAAGGCAAAGACCGGCGGGCCCGCCCCCTGGCGCGTGCGTTACCGAGACCTTGGTAGCACATATGTCGGCACCGTGGCACGCGCCGTGGAGGACTCCCGAGTTGACTGGATGGATGCCAGTTACCTCCTGAACGCACGGATTCCCATGGTCAGACAGATGTTTGAGGAGTATTACCGGACCGAGGGGAGCAACCAGTGAGCTACACCCTCGATTCAAACATTCTCATCAACATGGAGCGGCTCTACCCCCGCGACATCTTCCCGTCCCTATGGGCTTCACTCGAAGACCTCGTGAGCCAGGGAGAGGCCTGTATCTGCGAAGCAGTCCTCCGCGAGTTGGAGCGAGGCGACGACGACCTCCACATCTGGGCAAAGAACCTCCACGGGTTCCTATGCGCAACGCATCAAGATGAGGTGTTGACGGTGGCCGCCATCACTCAGGCCCACCCCGGCTGGGTGAGCGGAACACAGAACGATGCCGACCCCTGGGTCATTGCCCATGGACTTCAAGAGCAGCGGGTAGTGGTTACCGAGGAAACCCTGAAGGGTCCCAACACCCCGGACCGGAACCAGAAGATCCCCAATGTTGCTTTGGAACACGGGGTACCCACCATGAAGTTTTTCGGATTCGTCAAGGCGCAAGGATGGACTTTCTAGCCGCAATGCAAATCTGGGGTCGCTCCCACTCCAGGACAGCAACGGGGTAATCCGAGTATCGGAACCAAGCTTTGAAAGGCTAATTTTGCTGCCCGCCAGTACCGAGTGAGTTGCCTTTTAACGCGGAACCGCTCAAGCACTCTTCCGGTATGTGGCATTGAACACCGCGCTAGCGAGCCATTGCTTGAAGCTGCTGTTGTCCTGGAACTCTTTGAAGAGCTGAGTGTCGTCTGAGATGAGACGCAGCATGACCTGGCTGAGGGCACGGTCGCTCTCGACGCGGGCGTTCACTGGGTCGTCGTTGGCCTGCGCATTCTTGTAGGCCTCGTCCTCGGACACCAGGCGCGGGATCTCTTCGGTGATGAACCGCTGGACACGATCGGCGTCGTTCCACTCGATGTTGCCAAAGTGATCGTTGAAGCTTCGGACGATCGCCGAGAGTCTCTCAAGCTCCGGGTCCGAAAGGTGTCCTCCGCCGTTGGGCGGTGGTGGCGCGAGAATGCCATCTGCGTCTTCAAGCACGATCTTCATCGCGTTGAGCTTCTCAGCGCGATAAGACTCCAAGTCGATGTTCTCGAGGATTCCGGCGGCGAGATCCTCTTCCTTGGGAGCCGGCAGCTTGGGCACGAGGTGGTCAAGGAAGATCGATCGCTTCTCCCACTCAGCGCTACCGTAGGGCAGGACGGTGGAGAGGAAGTTGTACGTGCGAAGGAAGGCTTTGGCATCGCCCTTGAACTTCACCTGGTCATCTTCGTCAGGGAGTTCGATGTACTCAGCGACGCTTGTATCCAGCAGCGGGTCCAGCTGGTCGCGCCTCTCCCCCGCCAGGTACCGGCTAACAAATTCTTCGACCTGCTCAGGTGTGTAGATCCCGAATGCGTCGAGGTCGTTGATCAGGTCATGCAACTTGTTGGCATCTGTCTCTTCAGCCAGCACGGTCGTGCGGTAGTACGGTTCAAACGCGCGCTGGATCTCCTCAGCATCGTTGGCAAAGTCGAGAACGAAGGTGTCGTGCTTCGCCGGATGTGCCCGATTGAGCCGCGACAGCGTCTGCACCGCCAGGACACCCGACAACGCCTTGTCCACGTACATCGTGTGCAGCAGTGGCTCGTCGTAGCCGGTTTGGAACTTGTTCGCGACGACGAGGATCCGATTCGGGTCGGTCTTCACCTGCTCGGCGATCGCGTTGGAGGGGAAGCCATTCAAGCTTGCCTCGGTGACTTTCAGCCCTTTGTACTCGTGCTCACCAGAGAAGGCGACGACCGCCTTGTACGGGCTCTTGCGGGCTGCGAGCGCGTCACGAATCGCATGGAAGTACTCGATGCACCGTGCGATCGACGAAGTTACGACCATTGCCCGCGCTTGGCCGCCGATCTTCCGCTTCGCAACCACCTGGGCAAGGAAGTGCTCGATCACGATGTCGGTCTTCTGAGCAATGGCGTGTTCGTTGCCCTCGACATAGGCGCGAAGTTTCTTCGAGGCGCGCTTCGCATCGAACTCAGGATCGTCCTCCACGGTCGTCATCAGCTTGTAATAGCTGCCGACCGGCGTGTAGTTGGAGAGGACATCGACGATGAAGCCCTCCTGAATCGCCTGCTTCATCGTGTACGAATGGAATGGTCGGAAGCTGGTGCCTCCTTCGGCGTTGGGCACCGGCTCGCCGAACATCTCGAGCGTCTTGTTTTTAGGCGTCGCCGTGAAAGCGAAGTAGCTCGCGTTCGTCAGCAGCTTCTTACCCTCGATGATCCGGTTGATCCGGTCCTCGACGGTGTCTTCGTCGTGGGCCTCGATGCCGCCGAGTGCGCTCGAGACGGCCGCCGAAGTCTTCGACCCCTGGGACGAGTGCGCCTCGTCGATAACGATGGCGAACCTACGGTCACGATGGTCTGCTCCGATGTCATCCAGGATGTACGGGAACTTCTGCACCGTGGTGACGATGATCTTCTTGCCTGCCGTGATCGCACGGCGAAGATCTCCGGAGCGGTCGGCATGAACCACGGTCGATCCCACCTGCAGGAACGACTTGATGGTTTGCGTGAGCTGGCTGTCAAGGATGATGCGGTCGGTGACGACGATGATCGAGTCGAACGCGATCCGACCAGCATGTGTGGCCTCGGTGAGCTGGTGAGTCAGCCAGGCAATCGAGTTTGACTTGCCGCTGCCAGCCGAGTGTTGAATGAGATAGCGGCGACCAGCACCGTTCGTCTCAACATCGGACAAGAGTTGGCGCACGACATCGAGCTGGTGATACCGAGGGAAGATCGCCTTGGAGACCTTCTTGCCAGTCTTCTGGCTCTTTTCAACCACGATCTGCGCATAGTTCTCGATGATCCCGGCGAGGCTCTGCGGCGCGAGCACTCGCCGCCACAGGTAGTCCGTCATGACTCCATCGGGATTCGGCGGGTTACCCGCACCATCGTTGAATCCTTGGTCGAACGGCAGGAACCACGATGAAGCGCCCTTGAGCTCGGTGCAGAATCGTGCGCGGTGATCGTCTAGGGCGAAGTGTGCGATCGTCCGTCCGAACGCGAACAGCGGTTCACGAGGATCGCGGTCGCGCTGGTACTGCTGAACGGCGTCTTCCACCGTTTGGTTCGTGATGTTGTTCTTCAATTCGAACGTAAAGATGGGCAGACCGTTAACGAACGCCACAAGGTCGACGGCATCCCCCGGGTTACTGACGCTGTGATGCACCTGCCGCGTGACGACGAACCGGTTCGCGGCGAAATGCTCAGCAGCCTTCGGGTTCCCAGCTGCGGGCGTCGGGTAGTACAGATCGACGTGCAGACCGAGATGGTCGATGCCGTTTCGCAAGACGTGGACGACACCGCGCCGCGTGATCTCACCCTGGAGCCGAGCGAGGAACTTGTGACGCGTGGGAGTCTCCGATGCGAGCCCGAGCGAGTCGACGAGATCGGGCTGGGTTGACTCGATGAACGCAACGAAGTGCTCCAGATCGATCGCGTAGGAAGCGACGTAGTCGCCGGGTGCCCCCGCGGTCCAGCCACCCTCGCTCATCTGAGTGACGATGAGCGTTTCCAAGCTCTCCTCATTGAGTCGCTGCATGCTCACTCCTCGCCTTCACTCATTGCTTCCTCAAGGTCATCATTGGTTGCTGAGACCGTGTTGTCGAACGACTCGGGTGCGTCCGGCAACGTTGCTGCGATGGCACGGATGTCGACCTGGCCCGTCACCACGTCCGCGACGAGTCGTGTGCGGAACTCTTGCAGTAGCTGGGCTTCACCCGCGACCCGCGCAATAGTATCCAAGGTTCTTGCGGCTTCAGCGGTCACGCGCTCGACTATTTCTCGCTGTTCAGTCAAGGGCGGCATCGGAAACACAAAGCTACGAAGAGCCGTCACCGGAAGGTTATTCGCCAATCCTTCGGCACCGCTGATTGCTCCTTGAACTTGCTGACGGTAGGAATACGAGTTCATTGCCATTACGAGAAAGTCTGGATCTACCGTCGGGCGAACAATGAGGCGGAAGGTCTTGTCACTCAATATTGCTTTCCCTCGCAAGCCTGTCACTCGAGCGGTGGAACCGACGAGGTTGGGGGATCCACTCGCTCGTGCAACCAAGATGTCCCCGTTCGCGACGCGCAGCGACGCGGGCACAGCGAATCCATCAGGAAGTCGTTTGATTTGGTCAGGACGGAACACTCCACCGTTTACGCAACCTGCTTTGAGAACTCCCCAGTCATCAGGACTCGGCATCTGGTTCTCTGCCTGCGGACTCACTCCTTGATCAACACGAATGAGGAGTGTCTTCAGTCGTCGCACAGGCCACTGCCCAGCACTCTCGCCCAGGGCTTCGTGACGAAGGGACGAAGTCTGCTCTTCGAGCAGGGCGATGAGGCGGCGCTTGGCGGCGATGGCCTTGTCGATGCGAGCGTTCGCGTGCGCGAGATACTTCACAATCGCCGTCTGCTCCTCAGCCGGCGGCACCAACAGCGGCGCATCAAGCCAACGCTCGTCCGAAATCTGGAGTCGAGATTTCCATACACCTTGAGATCGAACTTGCAGCTCCCATTGGAATGGTTCGGAACGGACTAACTCATGCAGATATGAGGGATCCAGATCAGTGTTGCGCTGCCGGTACACACCGTATGCCGTACTTACAATGCCATGGTGTCGCGCAATGCCGAGGCCTCGCCCCCACGCCCACAGGCTGTTGATCACAAGGTCGTTGGGCCAGCAGAGTTTGTGCCCGACGTAGCTCTCTGCCTTAAACATGCTGACAGTCGCCGATGCCCGCGGAATGACGCCACGCTTCGAAGAGACGGTCAGCAGTTCTTCCTCACCGGAGACGGAGCGCACATCAATTGCTCGCATTATGGTTTTGGCACGCTCGAGCCGCCAGTGACGTGGGACTGCCGAGGCCCACGGAAGCATGGTGGGGCGAGTCTCGCTGTATCGAGGAAGATCGCGAAACATCAGGCCTCGCCTGCGATCTCGGCGATCAGGTTGTCAGTCTCCGCTTCGAGCTTGCGAATGTCGGCCTGGATCTCGGCGAGCGTGCGCATCGGCGCAAGTTTGTAGAAGTGCCGGGTGAAGGAGATCTCGTAGCCGATCTTGGTCTTCGACTCATCAATCCAGGCATCCGGCACGTAAGGCGTGACTTGACGTCGGAAGAACGCCTCAACACCGTCGGCGTAGTCGCCCTTCAGCTCAGTCAGCGGCACTTGTTCGGTATCGCGGAGCTCGGTGTCAGGCTCGTACTCCACCACCCGTTCTCGCCCATTAATGACCGTCTCGTAACGGCCGTGCAGCGGGTCGGGCACGGCAGCGTACGGGAGCGCCTTCCTGATGACCGGGGGCGCGGTCTCGTCGCGCACACCGTCTTCCTTGAGTTGCTTGATCTCCTTCGCGGTGTACACGCGGTTTGGATCCACGCCGACGATGCGCAGCGGTCTCTCGACGGTGATCTTCTGGTAGCCGAAGTCGACTCCGTCGAACACCTTGGAGCAATCGGTGTCGTCGTACTGGTCGAATGCGGTGAAGGCCTCGAGCACCTTGTCGGCGTCGGTCGCACTGATTTCCACGCCCTTCTCGCCGAGGTTCTTGCGCAGCGGTGTCGACCAGCCTGTGGCATCGATGAGCTGAACTTTGCCTTTGCGGCGCTCTTCCTTTCGGTTCGAGAGCACCCACACATAGGTGGCGATGCCGGTGTTGTAGAACATCTTGAGCGGCAGCGCGACGATCGCTTCGAGCCAGTCATTTTCGATGATCCACCGGCGGATGTTGCTCTCGCCCTGGCCGGCGTCGCCCGTGAAGAGCGACGACCCGTTGTGCACCGACGCGATCCGGGAGCCGCGATCGGTTTCCTGCTTCATCTTCGAGATCAGGTTTGCGAGGAACATCAGCTGCCCGTCGCTGCTGCGCGTGACAAGCGAGTACTCGCTGTCGCCATCGTGAGTCACGATGAATCGAGGGTCGATGATCTTCTTCGCGCCTCCGAGGCGATCCTGGTCGGTCTTCCAGCTCTTGCCGTACGGCGGGTTCGAGAGCATGAAGTCGAACTCTTGGCCCGCGAACGCATCGTTGGAGAGGGTCGAGTACTCCGGGCCACCGACGATGTTGTCTGCAGCCTTGCCATCGCCTTTGAGGATCAGGTCGGCCTTCGCGATCGCATACGTCTCGGCGTTGATCTCCTGCCCGTACAAGTGGGTCGAAACCTTCTTGCCAGACGATTCCGTGAGGTGATGCAGCGTCTCCTCAGCGACGGTCAGCATGCCGCCGGTGCCCATAGCGCCGTCGTAGAGGCGGTACGTGCCCGACGGGATCGCGTCAGCGATCGGTTCAAACATCAGTCGGGTCATGAGTCGGACAGCATCGCGCGGCGTCCAGTGCTCGCCGGCCTCTTCGTTGTTCTCCTCGTTGAAGCGGCGCACAAGCTCTTCGAATACCGTGCCCATCCCATGGTTGTCCATCCCGGCCGGGGAGAGATCGAGATCCGGCGCGAGGAACTTCTCGATCAATGCACCGAGCGCGTCAGCCTTCGTCAACCGGGGTAGCTGGTTGCGGAACTCGAAATTGTCGATGATCTCCTGCACGTTGGGCGAGAACCCGTCCAAGTACGCCTCGAAGTTCTGCCTAAGGCGCGTCGAGTTCGATACGTGGCGCAGGTCCTGCAGCGAGAAACCAGACGTGTTGTAGAAGTCCTGCCTGGCCGCATCCCGCAGCGGTGCGTCCTGGTCGGCGACGCCTGCCTCATCCAGCATCTTCTTCATCGCCATCACTGCATCGCGCGTCGTGCCGAGGACGCTGTCCAGGCGACGCAGGACCGTGAAAGGAAGGATCACGTCCCGGTACTTGCCTCGGACATAGAGGTCGCGGAGCACATCGTCAGCGATGTTCCAGATGAGCGCCACGATTCGAGAGTGGTTGATGGAGCTGTGTGGCACGAGGATCCTTCACTGGTGACTAGACAACCTGCCGAGCGGCGGAGCTGGCACTGGTAATGCCGCCCAACACTGAAGGTAGACGGCACCACTGACATTCTCTCAGCTCGCGCGAGACCTTGTATGCGCAGACAGGATCCGCGCAACGCCACCCGCTCGCTACGCAAGAGCGGCGCAAGCACCGACCGTCACCGTCGGATGATCAGGGACTGAGCCTCGACCTGGAGCTGATCAGCGAGGGCGTCGATCGAATCCAGCGTGAGGTTGCGCTCCCCACGCTCGATGCCGGCGAGGTACCGAGTCGACACGCCGAGCTCTTCAGCAAGACCTTCCTGCGACAGCCGACGCGCAAGGCGCAGATCGCGTACCTGCACTCCGAGCACCTTCTTCAGCGGTTCTGTCACACATCCAGCCTCAGGTCTGGTAGTCATGACTTCCAGGAAGTTATCGCTTCTAGTTGCGGTTCGGCGGGTCTCGCGCGACTCGCATTGCGGCCGCATCAGACCTCGAAGGAGGGCGTGACGATGCCCAATTCGCAACAGATCCCTGAGGACGGCCCGAACGTCCTCCCCCGCGTCCTGCACACACCACGCAGCAGGGCACTGCTCTCGGAATCGTGGGCCCAAGCGGAGGAGGCAAAGCGAGAGGAGTGGGCAGACAACGACCCCCAGTTGCCGTACGAAGCCTATGCAGCGGGCGAGCCATGCCGCGCGTGTGGGCGTGCCCTTCTCGGTGAGCCAGCCCTGGGAACCGATGACGAGAGCATTGCGCTGATCGACGCCGACAATGCCGAGTTCCGAGCCGAGCATGAAGCGTGCAACATGGGCGTTTGGCGTCTCGCGGGCAACAGGGTGGAGCACTGCCACCTGTGCTGCCCGTTCCCGCCACTTTCGCCGACTCAGCGCGATGAGTTCCGACAGCTCCTGCACCCGTCCTCATTGCGCATCGACCGCAGCGCCATCTGGCGTGTGGAACTGACCTGTCAGCACGTCGAGACACTGGCCGGGCACGCCGCTAACTATGTGGAGTCAACCGTCCAATGCACCGACTGCGCCGTTATCCGCGGCGTGGTCAAGGCCGTGCGAATCGACGACCAGGCGAACGATGATGCCGGTAGTAGCACCGTCGACCGCCTCCAGCCTGACTATCAACGACTCACAGATGAGCAGTGGAGCTGGATCAAGCACATCGTTCATGCAGAAGAAGGCCCTCGCCGCGGGCGGCCACGCACTGACATACGCACGATCGTCGACGCGGCTCTCTACAAGACCCGCACCGGCATCACGTGGCGCGAGCTCCCAGCGGAGTTCGGGTCATGGCAGACGGCCCTGCGCCGGCACCGCCAACTGATAGAGAGCTCCCAGTGGGACGAGATCACGCGCACTCTGGCGGAACGGGACCTGCCCCAGTGAACCGGGGCGTCGTTGAGGCGACCGACTTTTGAGTCAGGCTGCTTATTGAGTCAGCGCACTTGTCAAGAGATCACGCGTCGAACAGCTCGAACCCGCTTCAGAGCTGGCCGACCGACGCGGCTTGACCGCTCCACCCACGCACCGCCGAAACGAGAATCGGCCTCTGCGGAAGTTCCGCGGAGGTCGATCAAAATCCCAGGTCAGCGGGGCAAACGCTTAGCAACTGATGGTAGATCGGAACTCGACTGACGAGCCAGATCAGAAGCTGCGAAGGCAAAACCCCTGGTCAGAAGCCTTTTTAGACATTGAACCGGAACTCCACCACGTCGCCGTCCTTCATCACGTACTCCTTGCCCTCGATGCGCACCTTGCCCTTGGCCTTGGCCTCGGCCATGGAGCCGGCCTCGATGAGGTGGTCGAAGGAGACGATCTCCGCTTTGATGAAGCCGCGCTCGAAGTCCGTGTGGATCACGCCGGCGGCCTGCGGGGCGGTCGCTCCCTTGGGAATGGTCCAGGCGCGGGACTCCTTGGGGCCGGCGGTGAGGTAGGACTGCAGGCCCAGCGTCTCGTAGCCGACGCGCGCCAGCTTTGCCAGGCCGGATTCTTCCTGGCCGGTGGATTCGAGCATCTCGGCGGCTTCTTCGACGTCGAGCTCGATCAGCTCGGCCTCGAACTTCGCGTCGAGGAAGATCGCCTCGGCCGGGGCCACCAGATTCCGCAGAGCCTGCTGCGAGGCGGCGTCCGCCAGGCCGTCCTCGTCGGTGTTGAAGACGTAGATGAAGGGCTTGGTGGTCATCAGCTGCAGCTCGCGCAGCTCGGACACGTCGATGCCGGCGGCCTCGGCGCCCTGGTAGAGGGTCTTGCCGGTCTCCAGCAGGGCCTTGGCCTTGACGACGTTCGGCAGCACGGAGGCCTCGAGCACACCGCGCTTGGTCTCCTTCTCCAGGCGCTGCATCGAGTTCTCGATGGTCTGGAGGTCGGCGAGGATCAGCTCGGTGGTGATGACCTCCATGTCGCCGGAGGGGTCGGTGGAGCCGTCCACGCGGGTCACGTCCGGATCGGTGAAGGCTCGGGTGACCTGGCAGATCGCGTCGGCCTCGCGGATGTTGGCGAGGAACTTGTTGCCCAGTCCCTCCCCCTCGCTGGCGCCCTTGACGATCCCGGCGATGTCCACGAAGGACACGCTGGCCGGCACCAGCTTCTCGCTGCCGAACACCTCGGCGAGCTGCGCGAGTCGCGGGTCGGGCAGCGGGACCATCCCGATATTGGGGTCGATGGTCGCGAACGGGTAGTTCGCAGCCAGGACCTCGGCGCGGGTGAGCGCATTGAACAGGGTGGACTTGCCGACATTGGGCAGACCGACGATTCCGATAGTAAGAGCCACGGGAGGTGATTCTACGGGGCCTCCCCGAATCTCGGGCCTCGGTGCAGTGAGCCACAGGTCTCAGATGCCAGCGGCCGGAGCGTCCTCGGGGTCGCTCCGACCGAGCCGGTGCACGGAGGGTGGTCTGCAGGCGACCCCATGTTCGGCGTTTCCCTCCGAGGTTTTCGACAGGTGCTTAGGCTGGCGCCATGAGTTCGCAGCCCTCCCTCGGACATGGCGACCAGCGCCCGCGCAGCAAGGCCCCCTGGATCATCGGGGGTGTCTGCGCGCTCATCGCGATCGTCGTCGTGATCGTTCTCGTGGTGGGCGCTGTCTGGTATTTCGCGCTCCGGCAGACCCCTCAGTCCACCGTGGAGGACTACTTCTCCGCCTGGCAGGCTGCGGACTGCGAACGCTTCGAGGACCTCTCCACTGAGAACTTCCGCGGTGAGGACTACACCTGCGAAGGATGGCAAGCACACATCTCGCAGCAGGGAGAAGAGGGCATCGTGTACGAGGACACGGTGGTGAGCGCCGAGGTCGACGGGGATCGTGCGACGGTGCGCGTCGAAGAGACTGCGACGAAGGGAGCCGAGGTCACGGAGGGAGTCTTCGACTTCGAGCTCGTCCAGGAGGATGGCAGCTGGCTCATCGACGATTCCGTGATCATCCAGGAGCCCGAGGAGCTCTGACCGCGGGCGCGGGCACGGGCAGGCGTGCCTCCGCTCGCCTGTCACACCCCCATGGTGTGCTGACGTCATGAGCGGTACATCGATGATTCTGCTGGGACTCGTGCTGGGCGCGGCCCTCGGCGCCGCGGCGACCTGGCTGGTCCTGCGCGAACGCGCCCAGCGCCTGGACCAGGGCCGGCGTGCGGACTCCGATGCCGCCGGGAACCTGCTGCGCCTGGCCGACGAACGCCACGAGCGTGACGTCGCCCGTCGCGACGCCGCGGAGGAGGAGCGCGAGGCCGAGCTGCAGCGCACCCTCGCTCCGATCACCCATACGCTCTCCCACCTCGAGCGCTCCCTGGCCCGCTCCGAGGCGGCCCGGATCGATGCCGAGGGGGCGCTGCGCTCGCACCTCGATCAGCTCGCCCAGCGCGCGCAGTCCCTGGAGACCGGCACCAGCGCACTGACCGCTGCGCTGCGGGCTCCGACAGCGCGAGGGCGCTGGGGCGAGGTGCAGCTGCGCCGCATCGTCGAGGCTGCGGGCATGCTCGAGCATGTCGATTTCACCGAGCAGCTGCCCGGCACGCGAGCCGACGGAAATGCCGGCCAGCGCCCGGATCTCGTGGTGCACCTGTCCGGGGATCGCCATGTGGTGATCGACGCGAAAGCCCCGATGGACGCCTACCTCGACGCGACCGAGGAGACCGACCCCGTACGCGCCGCGACCCGACGCAAGGCGCATGCGAAGGCGCTGCGTCACCACGTGGGCGTCATCGCCTCCAAGGCGTACTGGAAGGCGGTCGGCGACACCCCGGAGTTCACGGTGCTCTTCGTGCCCAGCGACGGCGTGCTCGCCGCGGCGCTGGAGACGGATTCGACGCTGCTGGACGACGCCTTCGGCAAGGACGTCGTGATCGCCTCCCCCGCCACCCTGGTCGCGCTGCTGCGCACGGTGGCGCACACCTGGCGCACCGACGCGCTGAACCGCGATGCCCGCGAGGTGCTCGACGCGGGCCGAGAGCTGCACCATCGGCTCGGCACCTTCACCAGTCATCTCGGCAAGGTGGGCCGCTCCCTGGACTCCTCGGTGGCCGCGTTCAACGAGGCGGTCGGCTCACTGCAGTCCCGCGTGATGGTCACCGCGCGCCGCTTCGAGGACCTGGGCCTGACGGGCACGGCGGTCGACGAGGTCGATCAGCTCACGCGCCGCGCCCGCACTCTGGACGACGGCGAGATCGCGGACCTCGCCGCGCCGCCGACGACCCTGCGCGGGCTCGACCACGAGGACCGCGCTGGCTGAGGCGCACGAACAGCGTTCCCGCGGGAACGTCGGTGCGTCGCCACGCTGAGGGAACGGGCTGGTCAGTCCGCGGGCTCTGCGTGCGGCGCGGAGGGCGCGAGGTTGAACAGTCGCAAGCGACAAGCACCGCGTTCTCGAGGCCCCCGGTCCTCGTCGACGTCCAGCACGGTCAGGCTCGCCGGATGGCTCGGGACCGTGAACGCCGGGTCGAGGCCGACCGCGTGGTGGAGGAGAGCCCGGATCGGGCCACCGTGGGTGAGCACGAGGACACTGCCGCGACCGTCGGCCGCCGCCTCACGGACGGCGCCCGTTACTCCCTCGACCACCCGGGCCGTGATCTCCTCGAAGGACTCTCCCCCGGGAGGTCGCAGCCGCCCGCCGCGCCAGTCGCGGTAGTCCTCGGGCGATCTCTCCCGGATCTGGGCCGAATACTCCCCCTCCCAGTCGCCCAGATGAGCCTCGTCCAGGCGCTCATCGGTCCGGAACTCCCCCAGCCCGAGAGCTGCGGCGGTCTGCTGGGTACGGCGGAGGCTCGAGGTCACGACGAGCTCCGGGGCATAGGGGTCCAGCGCCGGGATCAGTGCACGCGCCTGCTCGCGGCCGGAGTCGGACAGAGAGATATCGAGGCGGCCCTGGAGCCGCCCGGCGCCGTTCCATACGGTCTCGCCGTGGCGCACCAGCAGTAGTCGGATCATCAAACCGGCTCCTGC
Source organism: Brachybacterium sp. FME24 (assembly GCF_014897705.1). GTDB lineage: Bacteria > Actinomycetota > Actinomycetes > Actinomycetales > Dermabacteraceae > Brachybacterium. The sequence continues at coordinate 209,810 of NZ_JABUXV010000001.1, forward strand.
TGCTGCTCGAACTCCCGTGCGCTCTGCGAGGGTGCCGGGATCCGTTCCCCGTCGAGGTCGAAGCAGGTTTCCGGAGCGGGTGGGAGCTGCACCTGGACAGAGTCCCCGGGCACGTGCCGGGTGGGCACGTCCTGGGTGATGCTCACCCGGGTGCCGCCCGCGATCTCCACCCCGATCACCCAGCGCTCGGCCATCGGTACCTGGTCGACGAAGATCGCAGGCACGCAGCGCTCCACTGGCTCGGCGACCAGTCGCGGCCCGGAGGAGCGGTACATCAGGTGCACCGTGCCCGCCGGGAGGCCCGCAGGAGCTTTCCCGACGTCGCGGCCCGCGACCGTCAGGCGCGCACCGGCGACCTGCGCCTCGAGAATGTTCGCGGGCGGAGCGCCGATGAAGGTCGCCGTGAAGGCAGTGCGCGGAGCTGCCAGGAGCTCAACCGGGGTGCCGAACTGCTCGATGCGGCCGTCCTTCATCAGCGCGACATGGGTGGCCATGGTCATCGCCTCGACCTGGTCATGCGTGACGTACACGCTGGTCGCCCCGGTGGCGCGGTGGATGCGCATGAGCTCGGCGCGGGTGTCCACTCGCAGCTTGGCATCGAGGTTCGACAGCGGTTCATCGAACAGCAGCACCTCGGGCTGGCTGGCGATGGTGCGGGCGATCGCCACCCGTTGCTGCTGGCCGCCGCTGATCTCGCCCGGATAGCGGCCCGCGAGCTCCTCGATGCCGAGCAGGCCCAGCACCTCGCGCACGCGGCGCCTGCGCTCCTGGCGGCTCCACTTCGCGACGGTGAGCGGCCACTCGATGTTGCCCTGGACGGTCTTGTGCGGCCACAGCGCGTAGGACTGGAAGACCATGCCGACACCGCGACCGGCGGATTCGACGTTCACGGTGCCGTCGCCGCGGGCCACGGCGCGCTCCCCGAAACGGATCTCGCCACCGGTGGGGTTCTCGAGTCCCGCGAGCATGCGCAAGGTGGTGGTCTTTCCACATCCCGAGGGTCCCAGCAGCACCAGGAACGCGCCCGGAGGAACCTGCAGGGAGATGCCGTCGACCGCTGCGGTCCCCGTGGAGGCCCCGAAGTCCTTGCGCAGGTCGGTGAGCGTGATCGGCACGCCGGTGCCGCGGTCGGTGGTGTGTGTCATGCCTTCTCGTTCCAGGGTTGGGCAGCGCCCTCGGCGCGGCGGGAGAGCAGCGTGGCGCTCACCGAGATCACGGCGATGATCACCGTGACAGCGTTGGCGAGCTGCGTGAAGTTCTCGGAGGAGTACTGATAGGTGAGCACCGCGAGCACCGGCATCGCAGGGGTCGCGAGCAGCACCACCAGGGAGAGGTCGCGCACCATCTGCACGAACACCAGCACTCCCCCGGTGAGCAGACCGCGGGCGGCGAGCGGCGCGATGATCGACCGCAGCCGAAGCATCAGCCCCGCCCCGGCCATCACCGCGGATTCCTCCACGTCCCGGGAGACCTGGCTGAGCGCGGCGGTCGAGGAGCGCACCGCGAAGGGGATCGTGGCGGCGATGCCGGCGAGCACGAGGATCGCGAAGGTGCCATAGAGGCTGGGCAACGGTCCGATCGGTGCGCCGAACTGGGCGATGAACGCGGCACCGAAGGCGATGCCGGGGATCAGGAACGGCACGTAGGAGATCAGGCTCATCGCTCCGAGCAGCGGCTTCGGGCCGCGGGAGCGGGTGATGACGTAGGAGATCAGCAGGCCCAGGAACCCGGCACCGAGCGCGACGCACACCCCCAGCAGCACCGTGTTCCAGGTGGCCTGGAGGATCTGCGGGTTGGCCAGGATGCCCCGCTGTCCCTGCGCCATCGCCGGGTCCGAGCCGCCGATCCAGTAGTGCAGGGTCAGCCCGGAGGCGAAGTCGTTGGTGCGACGGGTGAGCGAGCTGGCGACCAGCACCACGGCGGGCACGATCGTCGTGGCGACCACGACCGCCCAGGCGAGGCCTGCGATCGGCCACGCCCACGGGCCCAGCGGCACCGATCGGCGGCGCCCGCCCTTGCCAGTGATGGTCTCGAAGCTGCGTCGGCCCCCCGTGACGCGGGTGGCAGTGAGCATGACCATCGCCGCCACCACGATGAGTACGAGCGAGAGCACGTAGCCGCGCGAGACGTCGCCGGTGGAGATCGCCCCGTACAACCGCGTCGAGAGGGTATGGAAGCGCACCGGCAGCCCCAGCAGGGCGGGGCTGACGAAGTTCGAGACCCCCTCGGCGAAGGCCAGCAGCGCCCCGGACATCACGGCCGGGGCCACCACGGGCAGGGCGATGTCGCGGGCCACGGCGACGCGAGAGGCGCCCGTCATCTCCGCGGCCTCCATGAGATCGCCGTTGACGGCGGCGAGCGCAGCAGCGATCAGCATGAACGACAGCGAGAAATAGTGCGCGGTGAGGGTGAGCGCCACCGGCACCGGCCCCCAGGCGATCCAGTCCGGAACCATGAGCCCGAGGTTCCCGAGGATTCCGGCGGAGCCCCCGATGAGGTCGTTGCGGAAGATCGAGTCCCAGGCCAGGGCGAGCGCGAAGCTGGGCAGGGCGAAGGGGATCGTCGCGAGCACCGCGATGAACCCGCGTCCGGGAATGCGCGTCATCACCACCACCCAAGCGAGGAACCCGCCGATCAGGGTCGAGAGCACCGCGGTGGCGGCCCCCATGAGGAGTGAGTTCCCCAGAGGACGCCAGAGCAGGTTCGCTGACATGCGACTGGTGAAGACGTCGCCCCACGCGTCACGATTGCCCGCCATCAGCGTGGTGCTGACCAGACCCAGCAGAGGCGCGACCACCAGGATCACCAGCACCAGGAGGGTACCGGCGGCGAGCAGCACGACGGGGCGGCGCGCGAGGGTGCCCGCGCGGGCGAGGCCCTGTGCCAGCGGCCGGCGCTGCGCGGAGGTGGCGGTCATAGGTTTCCTTCCGAGGGTGGTGAGGTGCCCGGTGGCCGACTGTTCGGCGCGCGCAGCAGCGACGACGGGCACCGACCGAGCGGATCAGCCGAGGGTGAGGAGGAAGTCGGCGACCTCGCGGCGAATCTCTGCGGTGGCGACAGGGTCGATGTTCCAGGCTCCGAGGTCCTCGAGCGGAGCAGCGTCGGGCGGGGTGGCCATGTCCGTGCGCACCGGGTAGTCGCCGGCGACGTAGAACGGCTCGTAGGCGGCACCGCCCGTCTCGGAGTCATCGCCCATCAGGAAGTCGATGACCAGGCGTGCCGCGGCCGGGTGCTGGCCGCCCGTGACCAGCCCGAGATACGCCGGGAAAGTGATACCGACGGCAGGAGTCGTGCCCAGAGAGGCCTGCAGCGCCCACCCCTCCTCCTCGTTGTCGCGGCGGTCGGAGTAGGAGGTGAAGCCGACGGGCGGGGCGTCCTGTCCGGTCGCGCCGACGGCGGCGTTGACGTTGTCGGTGTCGTCGACGAGCACGAGACCGTTGGCGTAGAGGTTCTTCAGGAACTGCTCGCCGGCGCTGGCGACGTCGTCGTCGAGCGCGACCGAGGCGCCGTAGTGCTCCTCGTGGGCCTCGGCCATCGCGTCGGACTGCAGCACGATCTCGGTCATCAGGTCGAGGTAATCACCGCGCACGGAGGGGTCCACGGCGACGACTTTGCCGTTCCACTCCTCGTCGGTCAGCTGCCACAGGTTGGTGATGGGGCTGCCGTCGGGGTAAGTCTCCTCGTTGTACATGAGGATCTTGGTGGACAGGCGGTTGGCCAGAAGCGGTTCGCGCAGCTCCTCGGGCACCGTATCGACCACCCGCTCGGGCACGTAGTTGGTGAGCACGCCGGTCTCGAGCAGCTCGGTGAGGACCACCGGAGCATCGGAGATGTAGGCGACGTCGGCCGACGGGGCGCCGGCCTCGGCCTCGGCAGCCAGACGCGTGATCTGCTCGGTCGCGGAGATGTCATGGCCGATCAGGTCGATGCCTGGATAGGCCTTCTCGAACTCCTCCTCGAGCTGCGCGATCCGAGAGGTGAAGGAATAGACCGTGACCTGCCCCTCTTCGGTCGCGCGCTCGACAAGCTCCTCGTGGCTGAGTCCGTCGAGCTCGGCGGCGGCCTCGTCGGCCCCTCCCTGGGCGATGTCCTGACTGCCGGTGTCGGGGGCGCCGCCTCCGCAGGCGACGAGGCCGAACATGACCGGCAACGAGGCGGCGGCGGTGAGCTGGAACTGGCGGCGGGTGGTGCGCATGGCGGTTCTCCTGGTGAGTTCAGGGCAGGGGTGGCCCGGGCAGGGCTGTCCTGCGGTGCGAGATGGGTGTCGGGCGGGGTGCTGCGCGGATCGTCCGGGATCGGCGTGGTTGCCGCCTCGGACGAGAAACGGTCAGTCGAAGGTGGTCAGCAGGTCGTCGAGCCGGTCGAGAGCGGGCAAGGTGACGTCGGGGTGGCGCTGGGCGCTGGCCAGGACGATCGCATTGACGATCGTCATGGGAACGGCGAGGGAGGCGAATCCCTGCTGGTCGCCGCGAGGCGCGGAGAGCACCACGGACGGGGCAGGTTCCAGCAGGTGCAAGGTATCGGTGACCAGCAGCGAGGTCGCCCCGACAGCGCGGGTGTGGCCGAGCAGTGGCCCCAGGTCACGGGGCGCCCGACGGAAGGCGACGGCGAGCAGCAGGTCGTCCTCCTGCATCGGGACGATGCGCTCGGCGACGTCGCGGCCACTGCCGGTGAGGTTCACGGTAGGGATGCCGAAGCGGCGCAGACGGCGGTCCAGGAGCTCGGCGAGAATGGTCGCGTTTCCCCGTCCGAAGACGAAGACCCGGCGGGCGGCGACGATGCGATCGGCGGCATCGTCGATCTGCCGCTGCTCGACATGGCGGGCGATGGCCGCCAGGGAGTGCAGTTCACTGTCGACGAGGGCATCGAGGGTGCCCTGCTCGCCGCGATCGCGGCGCTCGGTACGGAAGCGGTCACCGGAGCCGAGCAACCGGCGGTTGTGGTCGGCACGGAGGTCCTCGCGCAGCTGCAGGTAGCCGCCGTATCCGAGGCGCTGGGCCAGGCGCGTGGCGGCGGCGGGGTGCACCCCGGCCCGTCGGGCGAGGTCCTCCCCTCGCCACAGGGGCGCCTCAGAGGGATGGGCGAGGATCTCGTCGAGCAGGGTGCGGTCACCCTGGGTGAGCCGTGAGCGCTGCTCCTGCACGCGATCGGTGAACGTCATGACCCCACCGTAGATGCAAGTTTCCTTGCGAAGCTGCGCCCGATTGCAACTTTATTTGCTGTTCACCAGGTGCTCATCTTCCCCTCGGCAGGTGGCCACCGGGCGGGCCACGCCGCCTCCGAAGACGTGGACCCCGAGGGGAGCCGGCTCAGGATTCTGCGGTCGCGTGGTGACCCGTGGGACGCTGTCGACGATCGGTCTCGCCGCGCTCCTTCATCGACTGCCGCAGTTCACGGGGCAGGGAGAACATGAGGTCCTCGGTCGCGGTGCGCACCGGCTGCACGTCACCGAGGCCACGCTTCTCCAGCTCGGCCAGCAGCTCCTGGACCAGGATCTCCGGCACGGAGGCCCCGGAGGTCACCCCGACCGTGGTGACGCCTTCGAACCACTCGTCGCGCAGCTCGGAGACGGAATCGATGCGGTGGGAGGCCTTGGCGCCGGCCTCCAGCGCCACCTCCATCAACCGCACGGAGTTCGAGGAGTTCGGCGAGCCGACCACGAGCACCAGATCTGCGTCCGGGGCGATCTTCTTGATCGCGACCTGCCGGTTCTGGGTGGCATAGCAGATATCGTCGCTCGGCGGCGCCTGCAGGGTCGGGAAGCGTTCGCGCAGTCGGTCCACGGTCTCCATCGTCTCGTCGACGCTGAGGGTGGTCTGGGAGAGCCAGACGACCTTCTCGGGATCACGCACCGTCACCGAGCCGACGTCGTCAGGAGAGTTGACGATCTGCACGTGCTCGGGAGCTTCACCGGCGGTGCCCTCGACCTCCTCGTGACCCTCGTGACCCACCAGCAGGATGTCGTAGTCCTGGCGGGCGAAGCGCACGGCCTCCTTGTGGACCTTGGTCACCAGCGGGCAGGTCGCGTCGATGGTGCGCAGGTTGCGCTCCTCGGCCATCTCCCGCACCTTCGGCGAGATGCCATGGGCGGAGAAGATCACGAGCGCCCCCTCGGGGACCTCGTCGACCTCCTCGACGAACACGGCGCCCTTCGCCTTCAGACGGTCGACCACGAACTTGTTGTGCACGATCTCGTGGCGCACATAGATCGTCTCGTCGAAGTGCTCGAGGGCCCGTTCGACGGCGACCACAGCCCGATCGACTCCCGCGCAGTAGCCGCGCGGTTCGGCAAGAAGGACGGTTCCGTTGCTCACCCCTCCATCGTAGGAGGCCCGCAGCGAATACGGCAGGGACGTGCGGCAAGACTCACCACACCTCCACAGACGCATCACTCGGGCGGGCGCCGGTACGCAGCGGGTGCCGTCACGTCCGCCGCCACGACCCTTCCTCCCCAGGGGGCATTCGTCCCCGATACCGCGAGTGCACGCGAGCTGTCCTCCGGTCGTGCCAGAGTGGCCCCCATGAGCGAGACCACCTCTGCGCAGGATGCGGGCGGCGCCGAGACGCCGCGACCGGCCCCGGCCCCCACCGCCGCGCTGACCACAGCGGAGAACCCCTGGCCGCTGCGGCAGCTGTCGGTGAAGGTCGGTGAGTACGTCGCACGCATGTCGCCCTTGTGGGTCGAGGGCGAGATCGTCCAGCTCAATCGTCGACCGGGTGCCGGATTGAGCTTCATGACCCTGCGCGACATCGACGTGGACATGTCCTTCTCGGTCCCGATCCGCGAGCACGTGCTGCGCAGCCTGCCGATCGAACCCGTTGCGGGGGCCCGCGTGGTGGTCCACGCCAAACCGTCGTTCTGGACCAAGCGCGGCACGTTGCAGCTCGAAGCCGATGACATCCGCCCCGTCGGACTGGGCGAGCTGCTCGCCCGGCTCGAGCAGCTCAAGCGCGTCCTGGCCGCCGAGGGGCTGTTCGCCGCCGCGCGCAAGCAGCCGCTGCCCTTCCTGCCGCGCGTGGTGGGACTGATCTGCGGGCGCGAATCCGCCGCGGAGCGCGATGTGGTCGTCAACGCCCGGCGCCGCTGGCCCGCTGTGGAGTTCGAGATCCGCGAGGTCGCGGTCCAGGGCACCAAGGCGGTGCGAGAGGTCTCCGCAGCGCTGCGCGAGCTCGACGAGCGCGAGGAGGTCGACGTCATCATCATCTCCCGTGGTGGCGGCTCCCTCGAGGACCTGCTGCCGTTCTCCGACGAGCAGCTGACCCGCCTGGTCGCGGCCGCGAGCACCCCGATCGTCTCCGCGATCGGCCATGAGGTGGACACCCCGCTGATCGACCTCGCGGCGGACGCGCGCGCCTCCACCCCCACCGACGCCGCCAAGCGGGTGGTACCGGACATCCAGGCCGAGTTCGAGCAGCTCGACCTGGGCCGAACCCGCCTGCGCTCCGCGATCCGGTCACGACTCGAACGCGAGCAGTCCGCCCTGGACGCGATGCGCTCACGTCCGGTGCTGGAGAATCCCTCGACGATCCTCGCCGGCCGCGCCGACGACATCCGCTCCCGGATAGCTCTGGCACGCACCCTGGTGGGCGCCCGTCTGGACCGTGCGGCCGATGAGGTGGACCACCTCGGTCGTCAGGTCCGCTCGCTCAGCCCGCTGGCGACCCTGGAGCGCGGATACGCCGTGGTGCAGGCGGCCGACGGCGCCATTGTGCGCACCCCTGAGGAGACCGCCGTCGGCGACGCGCTCTCGGTGCGGGTCGCCGGTGGTCGCTTCGGTGCCCAGCATGTCGATACCGACCCCTACACGCCACCGCCCCACCCCGACCATTCTCGCAAGGAGCTCCCATGACCACGACGCCCGACGACGCCACCGCCCCGGACACCCCCGAGGTCACCCCTGCCGAGGATACGCAGCTGCCACCGGACATCGCCGAGCTGTCCTACGAGGCCGCCCGAGACCAGCTGGTCGAGGTGGTGCGCCGCCTGGAATCCGGGCAGGGGGGCCTGGAGGACTCGATCGGTCAGTGGGAACGCGGCGAGATGCTCGCCCGTCGCTGCCAGCAGTGGCTCGACGGCGCCCGTGAACGCCTGGACGAGGCCGTGGGTGCACGCCGTCAGGGCGATTGAACGGCTGAGAGGGTGAACGGCTGAGAGGTCGAGCGGCTGAACGCTTCGACGGCCGGGCAGCAGTGCGACTGGACAAATGGGCGACTGAGCGACCGAAGCCGTCTCACCGCTGCGGGATGCGCCGGGCCCGGTCGACCCGGTCGCGGGTCAACTGCGGGCGCTCTCCCGCACATCGGTGAGCGCGGCTTCCATGAGAGTCAGCAGCTCCTCACGATCGGTATCGCCGTGCACGAGGAGGCCGAAGTCCTCTCCCTGGCAGGAGACACCCAGCCTGGCCGCCCCTCCTTCACCGCCGCTGAGAACCTGGCACGGCGTGCCCTCGATATCCAGCTCCTCCTCGACGACCGTCCCCGGGAGGGCCGACGACACCATCGGGGCACTGACCTCGGTCTCTTCCGTGAGCGTCACGAGGCTGTCCTGCGGGGAGGTGTACTCCACCTGCCAGCGCGGGGAGTCGCCGTCGGTGAAACGCGCCGAGCGTTCCGACCACCCTGCGGCCGGTGGCGGCGCCGCCACCGGGAAGCCCGCCACCTGCTGCGCACGCTCGGCGCTCTCGGCCACGTCCAGCGCGGAGTTCTCCAAGGGCTCACGGTCGTTGCTGCTGCCCACCCCGAAGAACGCGATCCCGATCACGATCACCACCGCCATCGTCAGGGCGAGTGCCCACAGCATGTTGCGCAGCACAGTGTTCTTCTTCGACGGCAGCTCGTAGGCCGACTTCGGCTGCGGTCGCGGCTCCGCAGTCGGCTCCGACATCTCCGGCGTCTCCGCGGGGTCCGGCGTCACCGTCTCCGAGGAGTCCGGCGTCTCCATCGTCTCCGGTGTCGCCGGAGCGTCAGGGGTCTGGTCGTGGGGGGCGTGCATGCCGCCATTGTCCCCGCTGCCCGGGCGCCGTGCTCCCAGGGTCCGCGGAGTCTTGTCGCACAGTGCGCCCGACACCTCTCGGCGTGCCCCGGTTCACGTCGTTCGCCCTGATCGGGGAAACCTGCAATGATCGAGCGGTGAACGCGACATTCCTCATCGCCGGAGAAGCACTCACCGACATCGTCGTCGACGCCGACGGCGCTCGTCGAGAGCATCCTGGCGGCTCCCCTCTGAACGTGGCCGTGGCGCTCAGCCGCCTCGGCCACGATGCCCACCTGCTCACCCGCATCGGCCCCGACTCCCGAGGCGACGCGATCCGTGCGCACCTCGCAGAATCGGACGTCTCCCTGACGCCGGGGAGCACGGTCGATGCCGCGACCTCGACGGCGCAGGCCGTGCTCGATGCCTCCGGCGCCGCCACCTACACCTTCGACCTGGTGTGGGACCCGGACCCCGCGGGCCTCCCGGAGCAGATCGACGCGGTGCACACCTCGTCGATCGCCGCGGTCCTCGCGCCCGGGGCAGCGACCGTCGTGGACGTGCTGCGAGGTCACCGCGAGCACTCGACCATCAGCTATGACCCCAACGCTCGCCCCACGTTGATGGGTGACCCGGTGCGGGTGCGCGAACAGGTCGAGGAGATCATCGCGCTCAGCGACGTCGTCAAGGCATCCGACGAGGACGTGGCCTGGCTGTACGGCACCGAGGACGTCGAAGATGTCGTGGCGTCCTGGCGCGAGCGCGGACCGGCCCTGACGGTGATGACCCGCGGCGACGAGGGCGCTGTCGGCTTCGCCGGCTCCGGCCGCGTGCAGGTCTCCCCGGTCACCATCGAGGCGGTCGACACGGTCGGCGCCGGGGACACCTTCTCCGCCGGCATCCTCGACGCACTGGCCGCGAAGGAGCTGCTGGGCGCGGAGCGCCGGGATCAGCTGGCAGCGATCCCGTCGGACGACGTCGCCTTCGTGCTGCGCAGGGCCGCGGCACTGGCCGCCATCACAGTCTCTCGTGCCGGCGCGAATCCCCCGTGGAGCCACGAGCTCACCTGAGCGTGAGCCGCTCGCGGCCCCACAGACCCACCCTGCGTACTGACCATCACCGCACGACAATTCCTAGGGAGGCATCAATGTCCCAGACCACGCCCGCCGTCGAGCAGGACGGCTACCGCATCGAGCACGACACCATGGGTGAGGTGCGCGTTCCTGCCTCCGCTCTGTATCGGGCGCAGACTCAGCGTGCGGTGCAGAACTTCCCGATCTCCGGGCAGGGCCTGGAGGCCGCGCACATCCACGCCCTCGCGCAGGTGAAGAAGGCCGCCGCGCGCGCCAACCAGGATCTCGGCGTACTGGACAGCGCCATCGCCGAAGCGATCGTCACCGCCGCCGATGCCGTCATCGCCGGTGACCACGACGACCAGTTCCCCGTCGACACCTACCAGACCGGCTCCGGCACCAGCTCGAACATGAACATGAACGAGGTCCTCGCGACCCTCGCCTCCGGCGAGAACCTCGAGGTCCATCCCAACGACCACGTGAACTGCTCGCAGTCCTCCAACGACGTCTTCCCCACGTCCGTGCACGTGGCCGTGACCGCGGGCGTCGTCGAGAAGCTGCTGCCCGCCCTCGCTCACCTCGCCGAGTCGCTCGAGACGAAGGCCGAGGCGTGGAAGGCCGTCGTGAAGTCCGGGCGCACCCACCTCATGGACGCCACCCCCGTCACCCTCGGTCAGGAGTTCGGCGGCTACGCCGCCGCGATCCGCTACGGCATCGAGCGCGTCGAGGCGGCTCTGCCCCGCACCGCCGAGGTCCCCCAGGGCGGCACCGCCGTCGGCACCGGGATCAACACCCCCGCCGGTTTCCCGCAGAAGGTCATCGCGAACCTCGCCGAGCAGACCGGCCTGCCACTGACCGAGGCCCGCAACCACTTCGAGGCGCAGTCCGCCCGTGACGGTCTGGTCGAGATGTCCGGCGCGCTGCGCACCATCGCCGTGTCGCTGACCAAGATCTGCAATGACCTGCGCTGGATGGGCTCGGGCCCGAACACCGGCCTGGGCGAGATCGCGATCCCCGACCTCCAGCCGGGCTCCTCGATCATGCCGGGCAAGGTCAATCCCGTCATCCCCGAGGCAGTGCTGATGGTGTGCGCGAAGATCGTGGGCAACGATGCGGCCATCGCCTGGGGCGGCGCTCAGGGCTCCTTCGAGCTCAACGTCCAGATCCCGCTGATGGGCACCAGCCTGCTGGAGTCGATCCGCCTGCTCGCCAACGCCAGCACGGTGCTGGCCGACAAGACCGTCGACGGCCTGGTCGCCAACGAGGAGAAGGCCCGTTTCTACGCCGAGGCCTCCCCCTCGATCGTGACCCCGCTGAACAAGCTGATCGGCTACGAGAGCGCCGCGAAGATCGCCAAGCACTCGGTCGCCGAGCGGATCTCCGTGCGGGAGGCGACCATCGCACTGGGCTTCGTCGAGCGCGGCGAACTCACCGAAGAGCAGCTGGACGAGGCATTGGACGTTCTCTCCATGACCGCACCCAAGGCCTGACCGACCAGCCTGGAACTCCCGCAGGGCGCCCCACCGACCGGTGGGGCGCCCGTCGCGCGCTCCCGCCGTCGGCCCCAACCGTGGTTCGTGAAGGCCCGTGGACGGGGCCGAACGCGGGGTCGAACCGGAGGCAGGGCCGGGCCGGGGCCGAGCCAGGGCAGGGCTGAGCCAGGGCAGGGCCGAGCCAGGGCAGGGCCGTGCCAGTACAGGGCCGAGCCAGGGCAGGGCCGTGCCAGGGCGGGGCCGTCGCATCCACTGGCGGTCCGCGAGGAAGGCCGGGTCGTAGGGGCAGCCCCTGCTCGTAGGACGCCAGTGGATGCGATGAACTGTTCCCCTGACCCGGACTCGACGACGTCTCGCCTCAGTCCTGGCCTCGATTGCACACCAGGGACTTCGGCGGGGGCATGTGGATCGTCCTGCTCGCGCCCTTCGCGCTCCCTGCCCTGTCCCAGCTGCTCGCTCATGTCGCCTTCGCCCAGGCGGCTCCCGCCTCGATCCGCGCAGTCCAGCATGCACGGACGCCTCCGCCTCGTTCCGGCTCCGCCGTCCTTCACGCCCTGAGGATGTCCGGGTCGCGAATGCTCTCGGTTCCCGTGGGCACCTGCCCGGCAACAGGAGGTCTGCGATGCTCGCCACGGCGGAGGATCGCGAGCAGCATCTGCTCGGTGTCGTTCCAGCGCAGGAAGACCTGCTCCCAGGACAGCCTGGTCACCAGGTAGCCCCGGACGGTCAAGGAAAGATCGCGCTCCCGATCCTGGTCGTAGCTCAGGGGATCATCATGGAACTCGCGGCTGTCGCATTCGATCACCCAGCTCTTGCCGACCAGCAGGTCCATACGACGCCTCCCATCAGGGAAGTACACCTGGGAGCGGACGGGGAACCCGCGCGACTCCAACCACCAGCGCACCGTCGTCTCGGTCCCCGATTCGGCATCCGCTCTGATCCGGGAGAGCGGACGACGGGTCCTCTGGGGGAGCGCCGCAACGATCCGGTCGACCTCACGCCGTCGGAGCACTCCGAGGTGCAGCGCGGACTCGAAGAGCACCGCAGCCTTCACCGTCGGAAGGCAGCGCCCGGCGTGCGCGAGGACCAGTTCGAGATCCGGCACCGGGTCGTGGTCCGGCCACCTCCGCATCGCAGAGCCGTGCAGAATCACCGGCTGCAGTGTGCCCTGAGGCGCGATCTTCCCGTTGCGCCGTCGAACCGGGATGATACGAGCCTCCTCGAGCTCGGGCCCGGGGTCAATCAGTCGCGGGCGGTAGACGTGCGTCCCAGTGTGAGGAGGAGTCCACAGCCCGTGCAGCGAGGCGGCATCCAAGCAGGTGGGCCGCACGCCGAGGCGGAGGAGGGCGACGACGTCGGGTGGTGCCTCCGGTGTGATGTACCAGGGCTGGACACTGCTCACGCTGCCCTTGCGCAGCCAACGCTCGACAGTCCGTCGGGATGTCCTGTCCGCGGTGACTAGCGTCTTGTGGCGGATACCTGTGATCTGCATGGACCTGATCCGACCACCGATGCCGCACCAGCATCACCGGCCGTACCGCGGCGGTGGATACAGGCCCGTTGTGGAGGGACGGCCGCATCGACCTGGCCGACCGCAGCCGACGGGCCCGCCCAGCGCGTGCCCGTCCCATCCACTGGCGTGCTGCGAGCAGGCACCGCCATATAGGCGCCACCTTGCTGGCACAGCGCCACCGGATCCGTTGCAGCACCAGCAGGTACTCGGACCCATCGGACCTGACCCGTCCCGACCAGGCCCAGCAGGCCCAACAGGCCCGGCAGGCCGACCAGGCCCGGCAGGCCGACCAGGCCCAGCAGGCCGGCAGGCCGGCAGGCCCAGCAGGCCAGACCTGGCCCAGCAGGCCCAGCCCAACCCGCACCGTCCCTGGCCGGAACACCGTCCCTGGCCAGAACGCCGTCGTCGCCTCAGAACACCGGTTCGTCCAGCACGTGGGTGACGAGCTCGGCGACCTTGGAGCGCTCGGAGCGCTGCAGGGTCACGTGGGCGAACAGCTCCTTCTCCTTGAGGGCCTCGACCACGGACGCGACGCCGTCGTAGCGGCCGATGCGCAGGTTGTCGCGCTGGGCGACGTCATGGGTGAGCACCACCCGGGAGTTCTGGCCGATGCGGGAGAGCATGGTCAGCAGCACGTTGCGCTCCAGGGACTGCGCCTCGTCGACGATCACGAAGGCGTCGTGCAGGGAGCGGCCGCGGATGTGGGTCAGCGGGAGCACTTCGAGCATGCCGCGCGAGAGGACCTCGTCGATGACGTTCTGGGAGACCATCGAGCCGAGCGTGTCGAACACCGCCTGACCCCAGGGCCCCATCTTCTCCCCCTGGTCGCCGGGCAGGAAGCCGAGCTCCTGGCCGCCCACGGCGAACAAGGGCCTGAACACCATGATCCGGCGCTGGGTGCGCCGCTCGAGGACCGCCTCGAGACCCGCGCACAGGGCGAGCGCGCTCTTGCCGGTGCCGGCCCGGCCGCCGAGCGAGACGATACCGATGGACTCGTCCTGGAGGAGGTCGATCGCCACGCGCTGCTCCGCGGAGCGGCCTGAGACCCCGAAGGCGGTCTGATCGCCCTGGACCAGGGTCGCCTTCCGGTCGCGGGTGACCCTGGCCAGTGCCGAACCGCGGGGGCTGGTGATGGTCAGTCCCGTGTGCACGGGCTGATGGGCGATCTCCGGGATCTCGACCGTCTGGCCGTCGTAGAGGTCCGTCATGGTCTGCTCGTCGACCGTGGTGGTGACCATCCCGGTGTACCCGCGGTCGCGGGCGAGCTCGGCCCGGTACTCCTCGGCGTGGAGACCGGAGGCGGACGCCTTGATGCGCATCGGCAGGTCCTTGGAGACGAGCACGACGTGCTTGCCCTCGAGCTGCAGGTTCTTGGCGACCGCGAGGATCCGGGTGTCGTTGTCCCCGAGCCGGAACCCGTCGGGCAGCGATGCGGCGCTCATATGGTTCAGCTCGACGTGGACGTGGCCGCCGTCCTTGCCGATCGGCAGCGGCACCGAGAGGTTGCCGTGCTGCTCGCGCAGGTCGTCGAGCAGGCGCAGTGCCTGACGGGCGAAGTAGCCCAGGTCAGGGTGGTGGCGCTTGGCCTCCAGCTCGGTGACCACCACGATCGGCAGCACGATGTCGTGCTCGGCGAAGCGGTGCAGGGACAGCGGATCGGACAGCAGCACCGAGGTGTCCAGCACATAGGTGATCACGCCGGTCTCGATGTCCGCCAGCACCTGTTGTGCGTTGCCTGGTCGCAGCGACGGCACCACGGGCGAACCATCCGGATTCGGAGCACCGATCACCCCCGACCCGGTGTTCGTGCCGGTGCCTGCGATGCCCTCATCAGCGGGCATCGTCTCGCGGGCAGTGGTCGTCTCGTACATCGGAGCCTCCCGAAATCGCGCGGATGCCTGGACCTTAGCCCTGTCCTCACCCGTTGTCGGGCGCGTCCCGCCGTCGGCGGGCTCGACGTTCACCCGATCGTCACCGGGAGTTCTGCCGACGCCCCGGTGGCGCCAGTGTGCCACCGCTCACAGGCCCGGCGTGGGAGGCACGTGGCGCGGTCGACTCCGATGCGCGCGCACACGGCGCGCGGATCGCGGAAGTCTGCACACAGCACGCGGCGGGCAGCGGGCAGCGGACGCTCACGCGCCGAAGCGGCGCTCGCGTCGGCAGAAGTCGCGCAGGGCTCGCAGCAGGTCGATACGCCGGAAGCCCGGCCAGTAGGTCTCGCAGAACCAGTACTCCGAGTGCACCGACTGCCAGAGCAGGAAGCCCGAGAGCCGCTGCTCGCCCGAGGTGCGGATGATCAGATCGGGATCCGGCTGCCCGCGGGTGTAGAGGTGCTCGGTGATCGATTCGACGCTGATCGCCGCAGCGATCTCCTCCGGGCTGCGACCCTTCTGGCCGAGGTCGCGCACCAGCTCCTGCACGGCGTCGACGATCTCCTCGCGCCCTCCGTAGCCGATGGCGACGTTGACCGTCAGCTCCGACTCCGGTGCCGCCTGCTCCTGGAGGCGGGCGATGCCGGCGCGGACGTCGGCGGGCAGGGCTTCGGCGGTGCCGGTCAGGCGCACGCGATAGCCCGCTTCGGCGATCTGCTCGACCGTGGAGGCGATGATCTCGTAGAGCGCCGTCAGCTCCTCGCGCGGCCGGCTCAGGTTGTCAGTGGACAGCATCCACACGGTGACCAGTGGGATCCGCAGGTCCTCGCACCAGGAGAGGAACTCGACGATCTTCGCGGCGCCGACGCGATGGCCGTGCTCGGTGGACTCCCCCGCCTCCTTCGCCCAGCGGCGGTTGCCGTCGACGATGACCCCGAGATGCTGTGGGAGCTCGAAGACCTCGAGCTCCTTCGTGAGCCGGCGCTCGTAGACGCGGTAGAGAAGGCCGTCGTCGTCCATCGCAGCCTCCCCTCGTCACGTCGAATATGTCGTAGGCACTCGCTGCCGTGCTGCACTCCGGTCTGTGCGGCGCGCGCCGCACGACCCGACGTGCCATGCCCCACCCAGCCATTATCGATGATGCCGAGCTGCGAGCCGGACGCTTCCGTGCAATCCTCACCGGATCGTCACAGTGCCCCACCGCTAAGTTACGGATGCGTAGGTTAAGATTCTGGCATGACTACCGGCTCCCGCCGCGAGGACTCGCAGAGCT
Organism: Brachybacterium sp. FME24; assembly: GCF_014897705.1. GTDB lineage: Bacteria > Actinomycetota > Actinomycetes > Actinomycetales > Dermabacteraceae > Brachybacterium. The sequence continues at coordinate 226,004 of NZ_JABUXV010000001.1, forward strand.
CCTCGAACACGACCCCCGAGGCCATTCCCCGCCCCGCAGCCGCACCCGATCCGGCCGGCGCCTCCCCCGAGGCTCCCGAGGCCTCCGGGCTCCAGGACTCGGCGCTGCGTGAGGCGGTGGAGGCTGTGGCGGAGTCGGGCGCCCCGCGCACCGTGGGCGCCACCCCGGACACCCTGGGCGATGACGACATCCCCACCGCGCAGACCCACCCCTTCGCGCCCAGGAGCCTGACCCGAGCGATGGCCGCGCGCGCCACACAGCTCGGCCTGCAGCTGCCCAAGCCCCGGCTGCGTGGCGTCCTGCACCTGATCGCGTTCCCGACCTCGCTCGTGGCCGGCCTGCTGCTGGTCGCCTTCGGGGAGACCTTCGCGATCCGGCTCGCCTGTGCCGTGTTCGTGCTCACCGCCGGGATGCTGTTCGGTGTCAGCGCCGTCTACCACCGCGGCACCTGGTCGCCGCAGCACGCGATCATGCTGCGCCGGTTCGACCACGCCAACATCTTCTTGATCATCGCGGGCACCTACACGCCGATCGCGATCGCCCTGCTGGCTCCACGGCAGTCCCTGACCCTGCTCGGGATCGCGTGGGGTGGCGCCCTGATCGGCGTGTGCTTCCGCCTGTTCTGGACCGGCGCTCCGCGCTGGCTCTACGTGCCCGCGTACATCGCGCTGGGCTGGGTGGCAGTCTTCTACATGCCGGCGCTGCACGCCACGGGCGGTTGGCCCGTGGTCTGGCTGCTCGCCATCGGCGGCGTCGCCTACACGGCCGGCGCGATCGTCTATGCGCTCAAGAAGCCGAACCCGTCACCGGCCTGGTTCGGGTTCCACGAGATCTTCCACGCCGGCACGCTCATCGGCTTCGGCTGTCACTTCGCGGCGGTCGCGACGGCCGTCGTCTGACGACGCTCGCCAGAGACCGGCAGTTCGGGGCGCGGGTGGACCTGTTGGCCGCGATGCTCGCTCGGTCGAGCCCGACTCATACTCAGCGGTGGGTGTCGGCCCCGGGGTCGGTGTCGTCGGGGGGGTCGGTGTCGTCGGGACCGGAGTCGTCATCGGCCGACGGATCCGGCGCCGACGGAGAATCCGCATCGGTCACCGAGCCGCCCGCGGCGGCTCCCTCCCCGGCGCCCTGGTCACCGGGAGCGGAGGCGGCCTTGCGCTCTGCGTCCTCAGCCTTCTCGGTGTCGTCGGCAGCCTTCTCGGTGTCGTCGGCGTTCTCCGCCGCTGCCTTCTCCGCCTCTTCGGCCTCCATCCGCTCGCGCACCTGCGCGCGCGCCTGGACCCGACGGGTGCGACGGGTCATGTCCAGCAGCAGCAGCACGATGGCCACCGCAAGGATGAACATCGCGAAGAATCCGGGCAGGCCTGGAGAGACGGAGACCGAGGTGAACCCGCCATTGTCCGAAGGGAACGGCTCGGCCAGCACGTCACCGGCGATGCCGAGCGCGGGGACCCGTCCCGCGCCGATCACGATCGCGCTCCGAGGTGCTCGTGGCGCAGGCCGGCGAACAGGTCGGTCTCGGGCAGCTTCACGCCGATGCGGGAGATGTGCAGCTCGTAGTCCTCGGTGCCCCAGACGGCGCTCTCGACGTCGTGCGTGATCCGGAAGAACGGGCCGTCGGGGTCCACCTGCGTGGCATGCGCGCGCAGAGCATCGTCGCGCACCCCGAGGTAGTCGCGCACGTCGATCCGCGTGGTGAGGAGCCGGTCCGTCCCCTCGTCGAAGCGCTGCAGCATCTGCTCGAGCTCCTCGTTCGGGTTCCCGGCACCTCGCAGGTGGCGGGCGACCGCGGAGAACCGCTGCCGGTGGAAGCCGTTGATGTAGTAGAGCTTGGCGATCTCCCAGGGCTCCCCGAGCTCGGGCGCGAAGGTCGGATCCGCGGCGAGGTCGAAGGCCGCCACGCTGATCCGGTTGGTCTGGACGTGGTCCGGGTGCGGGTAGCCGCCGTTCTCGTCGTACGTGGTCATCACATGCGGGCGCAGCCTGCGCACGACCTCCACCAGCGGCTTCGCGGCCTCCTCGACGGGCAGCGTCGCGAAGCTCCCGGCCGGCAGCGGCGGCAGCGGATCGCCTTCAGGCAGGCCCGAATCCACGAAGCCGAGCCACTCGTGGTCCACGCCGAGGATCTCCTGCGCCCTGGCCATCTCGCGGCGACGCACAGCCGGGAGGTCCTGCGGGGTGAGGGTGGGATCGTCGCGCAGTCGGGGATTGAGCACGTCACCGCGTTCACCACCGGTGCAGGTGATGACAGTGACCTGGGCGCCCTCACGGGCATAGCGTGCGGTCGAGCCGGCACCCTTGGAGGACTCGTCGTCCGGGTGCGCGTGGACGGCCACCATCCGCAGGGTTTCGTCAAGGGCGGGCAGCTGGGCGGGCACGGTACTCCTCGGAAGCAACAGAACGGGGACGAGGCACCCCGGGACCGGTGCGAGCACTGTCCGGAAGTGCCTCACCAGCGCCCGATCCTACGCCACCTGGGCTGAGGACTCCCGGTGCCTCCCGCTCCCTGTCCTGCTGACGTGATGGGGGCCTCCCGGGCCCTGAGCCGGTCCTGGGAGAGCCCCTGGTCGAGGTCTGGAACACTGGCACCATGAACGGCACCCTGCAGCGCCCGGCGGATCGGTATGGCGCACCGCGGCTCTCGAAGCGCACCGCGCGCGTCCTGATGGCCCTCACGGCTGCCGTGTTCCTCGCCGTGGTCGCCGTCGTCGGCTACTGGGTCGCGAGCCCGGGCATCAGATCCGAGATGATCGGGTACGACCACCTCTCCGACCACGTGATCGCCGTCGACTACATGGTGACGATGGATCCCGGCACCGAGGCCACCTGCCGGATCCAGGCCATGAACAAGGGCCGCGCCCAGGTCGGATTCGTCGAGACCACCATCGCGGCGCAGTCCACCCGCCAGAGCGCGCACCACGTCGAGATCTCCACGCAGGGCGACGCCGTCTCTGCGGAGGTGCTGGGCTGCGACCCGCTCTGACCGGGGAACCCCCTCACACACCCGCCGATTCATCGGACCGCGAAATCCTCGCGAACCTCCCGGGAACAAGGAATTGTGCGGTGTAAGGTATCCCGAAACCGGCGACGAGCCGGTGATCATCACCCGCACACGGGGCGCATGAGGACATGTGCCCCGTGATTCGCGTATAAGGGGCTCTTGACTGATCTCCCGATGCGCACGACCGAAGACGACAGGAGTGAACCCATGAGCAGCCAGCCGAATGGCGCCTGGCTCACCCAGGACGCGTACGACCGCCTGGCCAAGGAGCTCGCTGAGTTCGAAGGGCCCGGCCGTACCGAGATCGCGGAGCGCATCGCTGCCGCGCGCGACGAAGGCGACCTCAAGGAGAACGGTGGCTACCACGCCGCCCGCGAGGAGCAGGGGAAGATGGAGTCGCGCATCGCCGACCTCCAGCGCCTGTTGAAGAACGCCGTGGTGGGCGAGTCCCCGAAGGACGACGGCGTCGTCGAACCCGGCATGGTCGTCGTCATCAGCATGGCCGGCAAGGACCGGACGTTCCTGCTCGGCAACCGCGAGATCGCCGAGAACGCCGACCTCGAGGTGTACTCCACCGAGTCGCCGCTGGGCAGCGCGATCCACGGCTCGAAGGTGGGCGACTCGGTCGACTACACCGCACCGAACGGCAAGTCGTTCCCGATCGAGATCCTCAAGGCCAAGCCGTACGATCCGTGAGCAGCGGGCGCTCGGCGCCTGTGAGCGCAGCGCCGCTGGTAGTGCGAGAGAGGCCCCCTTTCCGGCTGATGCCGGATCGGGGGCCTCTCTCGTGCGGTGACGGGCCCGCAGGGCCCGCCGCGTGCGGCGTGGACGTCCCTGATCGGGACGTCGACGCCGTTCACTCCTGGGCAGGCTTCGAGGGTGGAGCGTCCCCGTCCTGGGATGATGTCGGTTCCGCGGGCGAGCTTCCCGAGGATGCCGATTCCTCCATGGCAGCCGGATCGGCCGATGCTGCCCTGCTGGACGGCGAGCCGGCCGGGGTGGCAGGGACGTCCTCGGAGTTCGCCGTCGCGGTCGCCATTGCGTGCTTGCGACCTCCCCCGCCGAGTGCGGCGAAGTGGTCCGCAGCCGTCGAATCCTGACCCAGCTCGGGGCTGGGGTCGCGGCCGACGATGTACAGCAGCGTCGCATTGACGAAGGCGATCAGCGGGATCGCGAACAGGGCGCCCGGGATGCCGGCGACCATCGCGCCCCCGGCGACGCCCAGGAACACGGCGAGCGGGTGGAGCTCCACGGCTTTGCCCATGAGGAACGGCTGGAGCACATTGCCCTCCAGCTGCTGGACCAGCAGGACGATGCCCAGCATGATCAGCGCGAAGATCCAGTTCTGCAGCACCAGCACGAGCAGCACCGCGAGGATGCCCGACGCGATGGCGCCGACCAGTGGGATGAAGGAGAACAGGAAGACCAGAAGCCAGATCGGCACGGCATAGGAGCCGAGGCCGAGCGCGACCATGCCGATGGAGATACCGACGGCGTCGACGGCGGCCACCAGGATCTGGGTGCGCACGTAGGCCGACAGCGCCTTCCAGCCGCGACGGAACGCTTCATGGGTTCCGGGGCGGGCATCCGGCGGCATCAGGCCCACCGCCCACCGCCAGATGGTCGGGCCGCTCGAGAGTAGGAAGAACAGCGTGAACAGCATGATCACGATGCCGGTGGCGAGATTTCCGACCACGGCAGCGGTGCTGAGCGCCGAGTTGAGCACGGTGTCCGCGTTCTCCTGCAGCTTCGTGACCCCCTCGTCGATCGCGGGCTGAATCATCGAGTCATCGAGCTTGAAGGTCGTGGTCGCCCAGGTCGTCACGGACTGGAAACCGGTGACGGCCTTGTCCTGGATATCGCCGAACTGCGCGATCAGCTGCCGCCCGGCGAGGGTGAACATGCCCGCGATCACCAGGAGCAGTCCGAGCAGGGCGACGCCGCTGGCCGCCGCCCGGCCGAGGAACGTGTAGCGGGTCAGAACCTTGACGATCGGAGTCAGCAGCACCGCGAGGAGGATCGCGAGGAGCACCGGGATCACGATGCCGCTGATCTCCCGCAGACCGTAGAGGATCAGCACCGAGGCGGCGGCGATGATGATGATCCGCCAGGACCACGCCGCGAGCCGGCGGATGCCGAGCGGGATCTCCTCGACTTCCGGCGCGAGGCCGGATGCCCGCGGGGTGGGGCGCAGCTTCGACATGGGACTCCTTCTTCCAACGGGGCCAGGACGGCTCTCGGGCATCCTAGTCCGATCCCGCTGACGACCTGCACGATTCCCCGCACCGACGAAGGTCTGCCCGGGCGTCGCCGTCGGACGGTAAATTGCCGTCCGCTCTCTCGATAGCGTGACCTCATGCACTCCCTCGACCCGCACTCGTCGCCCTCCTCCGACACGCCCGGCTCGTCACTGCCTGCAGAGACGACATCGACCGGCCACGTCGACCTCGCGTCCGGCCCCATCTCGCAGTCGGCCGGCTCGCCGACGGGAGCGTGGGCCGACGGAGCAGCCGCCCCGGTCACGGCGGGCGCCGCGGTGCCGGACCGCACGGCACTGTCGATCCGCGGCCTGCGCAAGTCCTTCGCCAAGACCGAGGTGGTGCACGGGATCTCCCTGGATGTGCCCCAGGGCTCGTTCTACGGGATGGTCGGCCCCAACGGCGCCGGCAAGACCACCACCCTCTCGATGGCCACCGGCCTCCTGCGGCCCGATGGCGGTACCGCGCATGTGCTCGGCACGGATATGTGGGCTGAGCCCGAGGCGGCCAAGGCGCGGCTCGGGGTCCTCGCCGACGGCATGCGCACCTTCGACCGTCTCACCGGCCGCGAGCTGCTGACCTATGTCGGCCTGATCCGAGGCATGGAGGCGGACGTCGTCGAGGAGCGCAGCCAGTCACTGCTGGCAGCCTTCGACCTCACCGGGGAGGACGGCAAGCTCGTCGTCGACTACTCCGCCGGCATGACCAAGAAGATCCTCCTGGCCAGTGCGCTCCTGCACGCGCCGCGAATGCTCGTGCTCGACGAGCCGCTCGAGGCCGTCGACCCCGTCTCCGCACAGGTGATCCGGAAGATCCTCACCGCCTACGTCGCCGGCGGCGGCACCGTGGTGCTGTCCAGCCATGTCATGGAGCTGGTCGAGGGGCTGTGCAGCCACGTCGCGATCATCGCTCACGGTGAGCTGCTGGCCGCGGGCACGCTGGACGAGGTCCGTCAGGGCGGCAGCCTGGTGCAGACCTTCATCGACCTCGTCGGCGGCGGCGACGTCGCGGAAGGGAGCCTGTCGTGGTTGGAGTCCTGAGCAGCGAGCACGCCGCCACCGCCTCGGCGGCCGACGTCCACCACGGCGAAGTTTCCCAGAAGTCCCTCGTCCGACTGCTGCTGACGCTGAAGTGGACGCTGTGGAAGCGGTCCTACCGCAAGAACGTCGGCAAGATCATCGGCACCGCCATCGGAGTGCTGTACGGCGCCGGCGGGCTCGTGGGCCTGGTGGCCCTCTTCCTGGGCACCACGCTGTGGGCCGGCGAGGGCGAGACCTTCCCGATGATCATCCGGGGCCTGGGCGCCTTCACGGTGCTGGCATGGTTCCTGATCCCGGTGCTGGCCTTCGGTCTGGACGACTCCCTGGATCCGCGGTCCTTCGCCCTGTATCCGCGCTCCGCCAAGGAGCTGCAGCCCGGCATGTTCGCCGCCGCCGCCCTCAGCCTCCCCAGCATCTTCACCCTGCTCGCCGTGCTCGCGGCCACCGCCTTCGAGGTGCTGTGGCTGGTGCTGTTCGGACAGGGCGCCGGATGGATCGCCCTGGCCGTGGTGGCGCTGATCCCCGCGAACCTGGCGGGGATGGCGCTGTGCCTGCTGCTGCCGCGCGCCTGGTTCGCGCACTCCGCGAGCCGCGCGTCCTCCCGCAGCGGGCGCGAGCTCGGCGGCGTCGTCGCCATGATGGTCATGTTCGCGGCGATCTACGGATTCTCCCTGAGCATCCAGCGGGTCGGCGATCTGGACTTCGAGCTCCTGCGCCAATGGCTCCCCCGTCTGGTCGACATCGTCGCCTGGACCCCGTTCGGTGCACTCTTCGCCGTGCCGATGGACCTCGCCGAGGGCGCGGTGCTCCCGGCGGTGCTGCGCGCCCTGATCGGCGCGGCCGCGATCGCGGCGACCTGGATGTGGTGGCGACGCTCGATCGCCGCGTCCCTCACCTCGGCCCTGAGCGGGGATGCTTCCTCCGGCGCCGCGAAGGTCTCGGCCCTGGTGCCCCGGTTCGTCAAGCCCACCGCTTTCGGAGCTGTGCTGGGGAAGTCGCTGCGCTATTGGCGGCGCGACACCCGGTACCTGGCCGCGATCGGCATCTACCCGTTGATCATCGTGTTCTTGGTGGCCATGGGGCTGGTGCTGCCGGAGTCCCGCCCGATGATGCTCGTGATGGTCGTCTTCATGTGCGGGCTCAGCGGGATCAGCCTGTGCAACGAGATCGGTTTCGACGGCCCCTCGGGATGGGTGAACATCACCGCCAATCTTCCGGCGCGCGCGAACCTACTGGGTCGCGTCGCCGCGATCGCGCTGCTCATGGCGCCGCCGGTCGTGGTGATCACCGTCGCCCTGCCGATGCTCTTCGGCATGGCGCACCTCATCCCCCTGGTCGTGCTCGCGTCTCTCGGAGCCATGGCCAGCGGCTGGGGTTCCTCCGTCGCGATCAGCGCGATCCTGCCGTACCCGAGCTCCCCTCCCGGCACGAACCCCATGAAGGACAAGTCCGCCTCGAGCGCCAACGCGATGCTCACGATGACGATCGCGATGGTCGCCGTGTTCGTCCCGCAGATCCCGACCATCATCCTGGCGATCTGGGGTCTGATCATCGGCAGCGACATCCTGCTGCTGGTGGGCGGGCTGATCTCCCTCGTGCTCGGCGCGGCCACCTTCCTCGTGGGGCTGCGGATCGGCACGGTCCGGCTGACCAGTCGCTACCCGGACGTGTTCCAGAAGGTCCGCGACTTCCTGTGAGGCGCGGCGCGGAGGTGACCTACAGCTCGCGCTGCATGACCAGGGCGTCGATCCGTCGGCCGCGGATCCGGTAGTAGCCCGTGCGACGGTCGATCTCCTGGTAGCCGGAGCGCTCGTAGAACGTGCGGGCCCGTGCGTTGTCCTCGCGCACCTCCAGCAGCATCCGGGAGGCGCCGCCGAGGCGTGCCTGCTCCTCGCACCAGGCCAGCAGCGCACGACCGATGCCCGCGCTCTCGCGACGGGTGCCGATGGTGTGCAGATCGGCCAGGTCGCCGGCGAGCATGATCCCGGAGTAGCCGAGCAGTTTTCCGCTCGCGTCCGCGCCCTGAGCGGCGACCACATAGCGGCGGTCGGGGTGCCCGAGCTCCGCGGCGAGCTGGAACACGTTCCAGGCCTCGTCGGGGAACAGCTCGAGCTCGGCGACGGCGATCTCCTCGACGTCGTCGAGGGTCGCGGGGCGCAGCGCCCAATCCCTCGCGTCGCCGGCGTCGACCATCTCAGCGCCCCAGGGTGCTCTTGCGAGCGGTGGGCTTGGCGGCGTCGGGCGCGCGCAGGTACATGGGATCCGTGTCGGCCAGCTCGGCGCCCTGCGCAGTCAGCTGCGCGGCGGCGAGGATCAGGTGCCCGGCGTCGACATGCACGAGCTGAGTGGTCGCCGGCAGCAGCTCCGGGTACAGCGTGGTGCCGGAGCCGACGAGCAGGTCGCAGGCGGTGAGCTCGGCGGCGACGTCTGCGGGTGCGCCGACGGCGGGCTCTGCCTCGCGCGTCACCCGAGCGTCCGCCTGGCGCCGGTAGCGCGCGTGGTAGACCTCGCGGCGGCGGGCATCCAGCGCCACGGCGACCGTGACCGGGGCGGCGTCGGTGGTCGCGAAGGCCTGGTGGGCCAGGGCGTCCAGGGAGCTGAGTCCGTACAGCGGCACATCCAGCACCCCGGCGATGCTGCGCGCGGCGACGAGGCCGACCCGCAATCCGGTGAACGGCCCCGGGCCGCGGCCGACGACGATGCCGGTGAGGTCGCTGCGCTGTGCGCCGACCTCATGCATCGCCTCGTCCACGAGTGCCAGCAGCACCTCGTCGTGGTGCCGGGAGCGGTCATCGCCGCGCACGACGAGGATCTCCGGGGCGGGCCCGGTGAGAGTGCCCCGGGCGACGGCGACGCTCACCGCTCCGGAGGTATCGATTCCCAGCAGCATCAGCAGTTCTCCTCGATGGTCGTGGCAGTCCCGTGGAGCGACGCCAGCGCGAGGACGAGCTGCTCGATCGCGCGCTCGTCCCAGCGCGGCCCGTTGGGGCTCAGGCGCAGGGTGCGCGGCTCGTCGGGATCCTCGGGATCCTCGACCTGGTCGGGACGTTCGAGCTCGAGCAGCAGGAAGGAATCGACCAGGTGCTCGACCCGATCACGCCCCCATTCGACGACGGTGACGGCCTGGTCGAGGTCCGCTTCGAGGTCGAGGTCGTCGATGTCGCCCCCTCCCCCGAGCCGATAGGCGTCCACGTGCACGAGGGCGGGGCCGCCGATCAGGCTCGGATGCACCCGCTCGATGACGAAGGTCGGGGAGGCGACCGGACCGCGCACCCCGAGGCCCGCACCGAGTCCCTGCGTGAAGGTGGTCTTGCCGGCACCGAGGGGCCCGTCCAGGATCAGCAGGTCACCGGCCCGCAGCACCTCTGCGATCGCCGTCGCGGCAGCGCGGGTGCCGTCGGCGTCGACCGTGCGGAGCACGAGAGCGCTCACGCGCGGACCTCGCGGGTGACTCGGCCGGAGACCGAGGTGAGGATCTCGTAGGGGATGGTCCCGGCAGCCCGGGCCCAGTCGTCGGCCGTCGTCGCGGCGGGCCCGGTGGGTGCTCCCCCGGCGTCGCCGAAGAGGAAGACCTCGTCACCGGCGCGGGCGTCGGTGTCCGGGCCCAGATCGATGACGATCTGGTCCATGCTGATGCGCCCGACCTGCGGGGCGCGGTGGTCGCCGGATTCGGTGCGCACGAGCACGTGGCAGTGATCGCTGCCGGCGCGGTGCAACCCGTCGGCGTATCCGATCGGGACCAGGCCGAGGCGGGTGTCCCGGGTGGTGGTGCGGATCCTGCCGTAGCCGATGCTGTGGCCTTCGGGGACCTCCTTGACCAGAGCCAGGCGGCTGGTGAGGGTCATCGCCGGGCGCAGCGGCAGGTCGGTCGCCACCGGCGGGTAGCCGTACAGCGCGATGCCGGGGCGCACCAGGTCGCGGTGCAGGTCCGGGCGGGTCAGCAGGGCAGCGGAGTTCGCGAGATGCTGCAGCGGGATGGGGCCGACCTCCTCGGCGAGCGCTGCGCACGCCGAATCGAACAGGTCGACCTCCTGATCCGTGGACGGGTCCGCGGGGTCATCGGCGCTGGTGAGGTGGGTCCATGCGGCGACGACCTGGATGAAGTCGTCCTCACGCATGGCCGCGCCGATCTCCCGGATCTGCCAGGGCAGGACGCCGTTGCGACCCATGCCGGTGTCGATCTTCAGGTGCACGCGGGCGCGACGATCGGCCTGGCGGGCGGCTGCGGAGACCAGCTCGAGCATCTCCGGGGAGCCGACGGACACATCGATCCCGGCGGAGAGCACGTCGGGCAGCACGGTCGCGGCTGTGTGCGGCTCGTACAGCCAGGTCAGGATGTGCACGTCGAGGCCGGCGCGGGAAAGGGCCAGTGCGCTCGCGGGGTGGGCGACGCCCAGCCAGGTGGCGCCTCCCTCGAGCGCCGCGCGCGCCGCGTTGAGCATTCCGTGCCCATAGCCGTCGGCCTTCACCACGGCCATCAGGGCCGTGTGCTCCTCGAGCAGTCCGGTCAGGGTGCGAGTGTTCTGGGTGATGGCCGACGGGTCGATCACGGCCCGGTTGGGCACGTGCCGAGGGTCCTCGGCCGGGATCGGGATGGTCATCGGGCTCCTAAGTTCACGGCAGGGCGCCCGCCAGGATAGTCCCGAGCGCCTCCGGGAGGTGCTCGGCGACGTCGAGGGCGACCAGTGGCAGCCTCCCATCCCGAGACGCGAGCCTGCCCGCGCGGCCGTGGAGGATCGATGCCAGCGCCGCGGCGTCGGGACCGGGAAGCCCCGCGGCGAGCAGGGTACCGAGCACCCCGGCCAGGACGTCGCCGGTGCCGGCGGTGGCGAGCTGGGGCGTGGCATCGCCCTGGGCGCGCAACGGCCCGCCGTCGCCGGGCGCGATCACGGTGATCGCCCCCTTGAGCAGGACTGTCGCCCCGGTCGCAGCGGCGAGCGCTGCCGCGAGCTCGGGGCCGGGCAGGTCCGCGTCGAGGCCGAGGCGGGCAGCGAGCCGGTCCGCTTCCCCGCGATGCGGAGTGAGGACGATATCGGCGCCGAAGCGGTGCTGCGCGGTGACGGCGTCGAGGCCGCCGGCGTCGATCACGCCACAGTCCAGGGCGGCGTCGGCGGCGCTCAGGAGTTCGACGCCGGCGCGGGTGCGAGGTTCCTCACCGGAGAGCCCGGGACCGACCACGAGGGCGTGGGTGCGACCGACCGCGCCGAGATCGACGGTATCGGTGGGGTGGCCGACGACCTCGGGGCGGGTGCGCAGGACGAGGTCCAGGACGCTCTGCGGGGCGAGGCATCGGACCATCCCCGCGCCGGCACGGGCCGCCCCCGAGGCGGCGAGCACCGCAGCGCCCGGGTATCGGGGGCTGCCGGCGGCGAGGGCGACCACGCCGCGCGAGTACTTGGTGGCGTGATGGTCAGGGTGCGGCCACAGATCGTGGACGTCGTCGTCCTCCAGGCGCAGCACGGCAGGCGCTGCCGGCAGCAGCGACGCGAGGCCGATGTCCACGAGGCGGATCCGGCCGGCGACCTCGGAGCCGCCGGGCAGCAGCAGGCCCGCTTTCACGGCCCCGAAGGTCACGGTCTCCTGCGCGCCGAGGGCTCCGGAAGCAGCCTGACCGGTGGTGGCGTCGACGAAGCTCGGCATATCGACGGCGACGACGGAGACCCCACTGGTGCGCACCGCATCCAGCAGCCCAGCGAGTTCCGAGGGGATCTCGGGGCGACCGCCGAGGCCGACGATCGCATCGAGCACCAGGTCGGCCTCGGCGATCTGGGCTTCGACGTCCTCTAGGGAGGTCTGGGCGAGGTCACGGATCGTGCCACCGGACTCGCGAAGGGCATCAGCGCTGGGACCGTGGAGGTCATCGCCGGTGGCGATCACGTCGACGACCACGCCCTCGTGGCACAGCATCGAGGCGGCGAGCAGCCCGTCGCCGCCGTTCGCGCCGCGGCCGGCGAGGACCAGGACATGCGGCTCCTCGGGGGTGCGCAGGCGCTCGGCGACCCGGCCGGCGAGGGCACGGGCCGCTCGGTGCATGAGCGGCTGACCGGCGGCGAGCAGCGGTGCTTCCGCGTCTCGGATGTCCTTCGCGCTGTATCCGCTGATCATCGGTGCATCCGGTCGTCGGCGACGGCGACGGTGGTGGCCTCGTCGCCGGGTGTGGCGCTCTGTGCGGGCCGGTCGAACGCCGGTGCCTCGCGCTCGGCGACCACGATCGCCGTGGCGATGTCGCCGTCGTGGGACAGCGACAGGTGCAGATGTCCGACCCCCTGGGACTCGGCGGAGCGCAGCGTCGCGCCGCGCAGTCGCAGGTACGGGCGGCGCGCGTGCGTCCGTTCGACGGTGACGTCCTGCCAGGAGAAGTCCCCCGGAGCGCCGAGCGCCTTGCCCACGGCCTCTTTGGCCGCGACCCGGGCGGCGCGGGAGGCGTCGGACAGTCCGCGCTCCGACGGCGTGAACAGCCGATCCAGCAGGGCAGGGGTGCGCTCGATCATCACGGCCAGGCGTGCGATGCCTACGACGTCGATACCCGTTCCGACCACGACGCCGTCCGGGCGGGGCGCGAACGCCCGGCCCCCGAAGCTGTCGTCGGGGCCGGGCGTCGGCGTCGCGGTCGGGAAACTGCTCATCTCCGAAGTATCACACCCCGGTCCGGGGGCCGCAGGACGGCGAGGTCACACTCTCATTCCACCGTGACGGACTTCGCGAGGTTGCGCGGCTGATCCACGTCCAGGCCCTTGGCGGTGGCGAGCTCGCAGGAGAAGATCTGCAGCGGGATCACCGTCAGCAGCGCCGCGAACAGGGTGCGGGTGGCGGGCACCCGGATCACCTCATCGGCGTAGGGAAGCACGGCGTCGTCGCCCTCCTCGGCGATCACCAGGGTGCGGGCGCCGCGGGCGCGCACCTCCTGGATGTTCGAGACCACCTTGGAGTGCAGCGAATGGCGCCCGTTGGGCGAGGGCACGATGACGAAGACCGGCTGCCCCTCCTCGACCAGGGCGATCGGGCCGTGCTTGAGCTCGCCGGCGGCGAAGCCCTCGGCGTGGATGTAGGCGATCTCCTTGAGCTTGAGCGCGCCCTCCATCGCGGTCGGGTAGCCGACGTGGCGGCCCAGGAACAGCACGCTGGTGGCGTCCTGCATGTCCTGGGCGAGCTTCTCGACCTGTCCGGAGTTGTCCAGCACCTGCTGGATCTGGTCGGGGATCTGCTCGAGGTCGCCCATCAGCGCGGCGATCTCGTCGGGGTAGAGGTTGCCGCGCACCTGCGCCAGGAACAGGCCCAGCAGGTAGCAGGCGGCGATCTGGCCCAGGTAGGCCTTGGTGGAGGCGACGGCGATCTCGGGGCCGACGTGCAGGTACAGCGCGGCATCGGACTCGCGCGGGATGGTCGAGCCGCGGGTGTTGCACAGCGCGATGACCTTCGCCCCCTGCTCGCGGGCGTGGCGCACGGCCATCAGGGTGTCCATGGTCTCGCCGGACTGCGAGATCGCGACCACCAGGGTCTTCTCGGTCACGACCGGGTCGCGGTAGCGGAACTCGTGGGCGAGCTCGACCTCGGTGGGGATCCGGCACCAGTGCTCGATGGCGTACTTCGCCACCGCGCCGGCATTGGCGGCGGTGCCGCAGGCGACCACGACGATCTTGTCGACGCTGCGCAGCAGAGCGGGGTCGATGTCCATCTCGTCCAGCTTCAGGGAGCCGTTCTCGAGTCGGCCCAGCAGGGTGTCCGCCACGGCGCTCGCCTGCTCGTGGATCTCCTTGGCCATGAAGGACGGGTAGCCGCCCTTCTGCGCGGCCGCGGCGTCCCACTCGATGGTGTAGCGCTTGGCGTCGGTGACCTCGTGGCCCTCGAAGTCGATGATCCGCACCTCGTCCGCGGTGACAGTCACGACCTGGTCCTGGCCGATCTCGAGGGCCTCCTTGGTGGAGTCCACGAAAGCGGCGACGTCGGAGCCCAGGAAGTTCTCGCCCTCGCCGAGACCCACGACCAGCGGGGAGTTGCGACGGGCGGCGACCACGGTGTCCGGGGCGTCGCGGTGCACGGCCAGCAGGGTGAAGGCTCCGTCGAGAGAGGCGGCGGCCCGGCGCATCGCCTCGGTGAGGTCCCCGGTCTGCTCCATCTCACGGGCGACCAGGTGGGCGGCGGCCTCGGAATCGGTCTCGGAGGTGAAGGAGTAGCCCTGGCCCTCGAGCTCGGCGCGCAGGTTCGCGAAGTTCTCGATGATGCCGTTGTGGACGACGGCGAGCTCGCCGTCGCGGCCGCCGAGGTGGGGGTGGGCGTTGGCGTCGGTGGGGCCGCCGTGGGTGGCCCATCGGGTGTGGGCGATGGAGACGCGCCCGGTGGTCTCGGTGTCTCCGTCGAGGGCTTCACGGAGATTCGCCAGTTTGCCGGCGCGTTTGGTCACGCTCACCGAGTCGCCGTCGATCACGGCGACGCCCGCGGAGTCATAGCCGCGGTACTCGAGGCGGGCGAGGCCCTGGAGGGCGACGTCCACCGGACGGGAAGAGGGGCCTGAGGCCTGAGGGCCTGCGTATCCGACGATTCCACACATGATGATCACGCTAACGATCGCGGCGACGACGAGCCGCAGGTGAACGACATTCTCGCGAGTCGTTCCTCACCCGAGAGGGGGTCGGTGCACAGGCCTGGTCGAACGCGCGCACGAGCAGTCACATTCACGCACGCACCCCTTATCCATCGACATCCGGTCGCCGGCCCGAGCCGCCGGGAGCTCTCCGCGTGCGGTACCGGTCTCATCGCGGCGGTCGTTGCACGGCGGCACCCGAACTGCTGGAACAATCAACCCCATGAAGTCTGCTTCGACGTCGAGCACTGTCACCCCGTTCGAGGAGATCTCGCGGGAGGACTGGGCACGCTTGTCCCAGCAGACCCCCCTGCCGCTCTCCGAAGAGGACGTCACCCGTCTGCGCGGCCTCGGTGACCGTCTCGATCTGCGCGAGGTCGATGCCGTCTATCGGCCGATCTCCCGCCTGTTGAACATCCAGGTCGCCGCCGCGCAGACCCTGCGCCGGGCCCGCGAGGACTTCCTCGCCCAGCGCCAGCAGCGCACCCCGTACATCATCGGCGTCGCCGGATCCGTGGCAGTCGGCAAATCCACCACCGCCCGACTCCTGCGCGAGCTCATGGCGCGCTGGCCCGAGACCCCACGCGTGCAGCTCGTGACCACCGACGGCTTCCTGCTGCCCAACGCCGAGCTCGAGTCGCGCGGGATCATGCAGCGCAAGGGTTTCCCGGAGAGCTACGACCGGCGCGGATTGCTGCGCTTCGTCGCGGATGTGAAGTCCGGTCACGACCGGGTCGAGGCGCCGGTGTACTCGCATCTGACCTACGACATCCTCGAGGACGAGCGCGTGGTGGTCGAGCAGCCCGACGTGCTGATCGTCGAGGGCCTCAATGTGCTGCAGCCGGCCCGACCCCGCCGCGATGGCCGCCTGGGCATGGCCGTCTCCGACTTCTTCGACTACTCCGTGTATGTCGATGCTCGGCTCGAGGACGTGCAGCGCTGGTACGTCGATCGGTTCCTGCAGCTGCGACGCACCGCGTTCTCCGATCCCCGGTCATACTTCCGCCGGTACGCGGAGCTCACCGATGAGCAGGCCGAGCAGACCGCCCTGCGGATCTGGCGCACGATCAACGGCCCCAACCTCACCGAGAACGTGCTGCCCACCCGTGGCCGCGCCGACCTGGTGCTGCGCAAGGACGGTCAGCACCGCGTGCACTCCGTGCTCCTGCGCAAGGTCTGAGACGCCGCCGGCCACCGACCGGCGCCAGCAGCGACCGGGCCCGGAGTGCGGGCCCGGCCCAGGGCTCAGAGGCCGACGCGCTCGCGGACGATGCCGGCCAGGCGATCGGCGACCGAGGTGGCCTGCTCGTCGGACGGCGCCTCGACCATCACGCGGACGAGCGGCTCGGTGCCTGAGGGACGCAGCAGCACCCGGCCGGTCTCGCCGAGCTCCTGCTCCGCCTCGGCGACGGCATCGAGCACGCCGCGGTCGATGGTGGCGCGAGCCTTGTCGACGTTCTTGACGTTGATGAGCGCCTGCGGGAGGCGCGTCATGACGTCGGCCAGCTCGCGTGCGGTGCGGCCGGTCTCGACCATGCGCTGGAGCAGGTGCAGGGCGGTGAGCTCACCGTCACCGGTGGTGGCGTGCTCGGCGATGATGACGTGGCCGGACTGCTCACCGCCGATCGAGAAGCCACCGAGGTTCATCTCCTCGAGCACGTAGCGGTCACCGACCCCGGTCTGGCCGAGCACGATGCCGTGCTCCCGCATGGCGAGCTTGAGGCCGAGATTGCTCATGACGGTCACCACGAGGGTGTCGTCGTGCAGGCGGCCCTTCTCCTTGAGGTCCACGGCGAGGATGCCCATGATCTGGTCACCGTCGATGACGTCGCCGTTCGCATCCACCGCGAGGCAGCGATCCGCGTCCCCGTCGAAGGCGACGCCGATATCCGCACCGTGGGCACGCACCGCCGCTTGGAGTGGACCGAGATAGGTGGAGCCGACGCCGTCGTTGATGAGGCCGCCGTCGCTGCGGTCACCGATGACGTGGACGGTCGCTCCCGCGCGGCGCAGGGCCAGCGGGCCGGTCTCGCAGGCGGCGCCGTTGGCGCAGTCGGCGACGACGGTGATGCCCTCCAGGGGCCGGTCCAGAGTGGCGACGAGGTGCTCGACATAGGCCTCGACGGCGCCCTCGTACCGAGTGATGGTGCCGACGGCCGTGCCCTCGGGGCGGTCCCATTCCTCGCCGAGCCGGGCCTCGATGGCGTCCTCGACCTCGTCGGGGAGCTTGGTGCCGCCCCGGGCGAAGAATTTGATGCCGTTGTCGGCCGCGGGGTTGTGGGAGGCGGAGATCATCACCCCGAGGTCCGCGCTGGTGGACTGGACCAGGTGGGCCAGGCCCGGGGTGGGAAGCACCTCGGCGTCGAGCACGTCGACCCCGGCGGAGGCGAGGCCCGCGCAGACCGCCGCGGACAGGAAGTCGCCCGAGGGGCGGGGGTCGCGGGCGACGATGGCGCGCGGCCTGGTGCCGCCGAAAGCGCCCAGCGTTCCCAGCACATGAGCCGCGCCCACCGAGAGCTCGACCGCGAGTTCGGCGGTGATGTCACCGTTCGCGCGTCCGCGCACTCCGTCGGTTCCGAACAGTCGTGCCACAGGATTCTCCTCACGAGAATGGGGGTTCTTCGTCCCGGCGGGGCCCGCTGTGCGCAGGGCCCGGCCGGACATTCGCTGTGAGACTACCCGCTGACATCCCTTTGGCCCGTCATCGGTCGCCCGTCGGCGTTACGTTGGTAGCTATGCCAGATCCTGTTCTCCTCCCCCGGCTGCTGCCGTCGGCCATCAGCCATCACGTCGGCGACCGGTCTGCGGGCCGAGGCCTCGCGCGGGCTCGTGCAGGGCGTGTCGAGGACCTCCGGTGGGATCACGAGACCTCGACCGTCTCCGGAGCGGTCATGGACGACGCCGGCTCCGTGCAGCGGGCCCGGGCGATGCTGGTCGAGTACGAGGAGGATTCGGTCTCGCGCCGGTTCCTGCCGGCGGCTCCTGGTGGGCTCTGGCGCCCGCGCGGCTCGCAGTGCAGCTGCCCCGCCGACGGGAGCTGCGAGCACGTCGCCGCGATCCTCTATCGCCTGAACGATCTGGGAGCCCGGGCGGAGGAGTCCGATCCTCCCGCAGAATGGCGCAGCGTGCTGCGTCCCCTGCTCGGCACATCCACTCCCGCGGCGACGCCGCGTCCCTTGGCGATCCGCTTCGACCTCGAGGCCGGCTCCTCGGGCGCCGGGGCGTCGCGTCGCCATCGCGAGCCCGCCACTCCCGCCGATCTCGAGGCGGGGTCCGATCTGTGGCTGGGTCTGCGACCGCTGACCCGAGGCCGCAAGGGCGCCTGGATCAAGGGCGAGCTGTCCTGGCGCAGCTTCGAGGTCCATCTCATCGGCCGCGAGTACGACCCGGTGCATGCGGAGGCACTGTCGCGGGTCTTCGCCTCCGCCTCCGCGGAGCGCTCGTACTCCAGCGGCGCGATCGACCACCTGTGGCTGAACACTGTCACCTCACCCTTGCTGTGGCAGTCCCTCGTCCACGCGCGCGATGCGGGAGTGGAGTTCCTCCCGGGCACCGGCCTGACCTCGATCACCCTGCTCGGTGGGGCGAGTGTCGGGCTCGACCTGCACGGCGGCGACGAGGTGCAGGACCTCCAGGTGCAGTCCCGAGTCGACCTCGACGGAGAGCGCGCCCCCGGCGCCCGACTGCTGGGCGCGGCCGGCGTGCTGGACGTCGAGCCGCACGGCCCGGACGCTCTGGCGGCCCGCATCGCCCCCATCGGCTCCCCTGTTCCTCGCGCTCTGCGCACGCTCCTCCAGCGCCGGCGGCCCCTGCAGGTCCCGGCCGCCGATCGCGAGGCGTTCCTGGAGGTCGCGTACCCGCAGCTGCGTTCTCTGACGTCGGTGACCAGCCTCGACGGCAGTGTCGAGCTTCCGGCCGCGCCCCGCCCGGCCCTCCTCCTGACCGCCTCCTATGCCTCCGGGGATCGCCTCACGCTGCGCTGGTCCTGGCGATATCACGATCCGGACCGGATTCTTCCCATCGATCAGCGTCAGGGCGCGCATCGGGACCTGGCGCACGAGGACGACGTGATCGCGGCGGCCATGACGCTGTGGTCGACCGCGGGATCGCAGTCCCCGGACGTGCTCAGCGGCCCCGACACCGCCCGCTTCTCCGAGCACGTGCTCGATGCGCTCGAGGCGATGGACCATGTGGAGACCGAGGTGGTCGGCACCCGGCACGCGTATCGCGAGCTCGACGGCGCGCCGCAGGTGCGCGTCACCCAGCAGGCCTCGCCGGGCAAGCACGATTGGTTCGACCTCGGATTCCAGATCACGATCGAGGGTCGCGAGATCCCCTTCCCCACCCTCTTCGTCGCGCTCGCCCGGGGGCGCAGCAAGGTGCTCCTGCCGGACAAGACCTACTTCTCCCTCGATCATCCGGCCTTCGACGCTCTGCGCGAGCTGATCCGCGAGGGCGAGGCGCTCGCGGAATGGGAGCCTGAGCAGCAGCGCATCAGCCGCTTCCAGGTCGACATGTGGAACGACCTCGAGGAGATGGCCGACGAGACGGACGCGAGCGCCGAGTGGGACCGCACCGTCGCCCGGGTGCAGGACCTGCAGGAGATGGTGTCGCCTCCGCTGCCCGCCGCCCTGGACGCCGAGCTGCGTCCCTATCAGCGCGAGGGCTTCTCCTGGCTTGCCTTCCTGTTCGCCCACGGACTCGGTGGTGTCCTCGCCGACGACATGGGCCTGGGCAAGACCATCCAGACCCTTGCCCTGATCGCCCACGCCCGCGACGGCGCCGATGGGGCGTCACAGCCCCCGTTCCTGGTCGTCGCACCATCCTCGGTGCTGCCGGTGTGGCGGCGCGAGGCCGAGCGCTTCACGCCCTCGCTGGACGTGCGCGTACTGGACCGCACAGCGGCGGCGCGCGGCTCGGACCTGTCCGCCGTGATCGCCGGCGCCGACATCGTGGTGACCAGTTACACCGTGCTGCGCATCGACGAGGAGGACTTCGCCGCGCAGCGGTTCCACGGCTTCGTGCTGGACGAGGCGCAGTTCGTGAAGAACCGCCGCTCCCGCACGCATCGGGCTGCCAAGGGGGTCCGCGCCGACTTCCGCCTGGCGATCACCGGCACGCCGATGGAGAACTCCCTGGACGATCTGTGGTCGATCCTCGATCTCGTCGCTCCCGGGCTGGTCGGCGGGGCGAACGGTTTCCGGCAGCAGTACACGCTGCCGATCGAGACCGGCGAGCACCCCGATCGCATGGAACGGCTGCGGCGACGGGTACGCCCGTTCCTGCTGCGCCGCACCAAGGAGCTCGTCGCGACGGAGCTGCCCGCGAAGCACGAACAGGTCCTGACCGTGACGCTCGGTCAGGAGCATCGCGCGGTCTACGACTCGGTGCTGCAGCGCGAGCGCAAGAAGGTCCTCGGCATCATCGAGACCGACCTGGACCGTCAGCGGTTCATCGTCTTCCGCTCCCTGACGCTGCTGCGGATGATGGCACTGGATCCGCAGCTGGTGGACGCGGAGGCCTACGCCGACGTGCCGAGCTCGAAGCTGGAGGCGCTGTTCGACCGGCTCGAGGAAGTCATCGGCGACGGGCACCGGGTGCTGCTGTTCAGCCAGTTCACCTCGTACCTCGACCGGGTCGCCGGCGAGCTGCGCGCCCGCGGCGTCGAGTATGCGCATCTGGATGGTTCCACTCGGGACCGTGACGCCGCCGTGGCGGGGTTCCGCGAGGGCGACGCTCCGGTGTTCCTCATCTCGCTGAAGGCGGGCGGCTTCGGGCTGACCCTGACCGAGGCCGACTACGTGTTCCTGCTGGATCCCTGGTGGAACCCGGCGGCGGAGGCGCAAGCCGTGGACCGTGCCCACCGGATCGGCCAGGACCGCCAGGTGATGGTGTACCGAATGGTCGCGGAGGACACGATCGAGGAGAAGGTGCTCGCCCTGCAGCAGCGCAAGGCCGAGCTGTTCGACGCCTTCACCGACGGCGGCGACGCCTTCCGCTCCGCGGTCACCGCCGAGGACATCCGGGAGCTCCTGGCCTGAGCCCGCGGCAGGGCCCGATCCCTGAGCAGGCAGCGGCAGGTGCTGTGCCCGCACCGTCATGCGTCACCCCAGCCACCTGGCCTCAGCGGCGCCGTACGCCGCGACCGGACGTTCGATCGTGGTCCCGTCGATCAGCAGTGGGGGCGGCACCACGTCGAGCGCCCCGGCGGAGGAGTCGACGCGCACCCGCGGGATCTCGAGCGCTGCCGGGTCCTCCTGCAGCGGAGCAGACGCGGACAGAAGGGCGCGAGCGGCACCGAGAAGACTGATGCGGACCGTGTGCGCGCGGGACCGGGCCAGGGCCTCGAGGACGTGCGCGGCCAGCAGGTGGCCGCTCGCGTGGTCCAGGGCCTGCACCGGGAGCGCGCCGGGGCGCTCACCTGTGCCGCAGGCGGTGGCGATCCCGGTGGCCGCCTGGACGATGGAGTCGAACCCCGGTCGGCTCCCCCAGGGCCCGTTCTCGCCCCACGCGGAGAGCGAGACGATGATGGCCTGCGGGGCGAGCTCCTCGAGCTCCTCCGCCCCGAGCCCGTACCTCGTCAGAGCGCCAGGGCGGTACCCCTCCAGGATCACATCGGCTCCCGCGGCGAGGGTACGGGCCCGGTCGGCGTCACGCTCGAGGTCGATCTCTGCGGACCGTTTCCCCATGCCGGTGGAGAGGTGCTGCGCCAGGAGCTCCGGCCGCTGCGGCGAATCGATGCGCAGGACGTCGGCGCCCAGGCAGGCGAGCAGCTGCGACCCGGTGGGGCCGGCGATCACACGGGTCAGATCGAGCACCCGGACGCCGCGCAGCAGGTCCACCTCCCGGCGTGCGCGACCGCCGATCGCCTCGGTTCCGCGCGCGTTCGGGCCGCCGTGGGACCTTCGGGACCCTGGGCCGCTCAGCTCGGCACGACCGCCGCGATCGCGCACCGCGCTCCACGGCTCATCGGCCGTGGCGAGCGCGTGGGGATGCGACTCCCAGTGCGCGGAGGTGTGCACGACCACGGCGATACCGCCGGCGGCGGTGATCGCCTCCTCGATGTCGGCCGCGTCCCGATGGGCAAGAGCGCGTTCGAGTCCAGGTCGGTCCGAGATCTCGAACGTCTCGCGGATCACGGCGGCGTGGTGCGGGTAGTTGGCGTGCAGGCGCACCCAGCCGTCCCGTGCGGCGAAGAAGCCGGACAGCTCGGCCCAGGCCGCGGGGGCCCGGCCATCGATGCGCTGGTTCTCGTAGGCGGCGAAGGAGGCGGCTATCAGCTCAGGGGTGGTCTCCACGACGACATCGCGCCGCTGCGCGGCGGCGAGCTCAGCGACGGCGGAACGCACCCTGTTCACTGCGGTGCCGGCGAAGTTCTCGACGTCGAAGGGACCGGTCCACCACCTGCGAGGTGCGCGTAGAGCCATCACCGGAGCCTAGCCTGCCCAGCAGCCTGTCTTCCCAGGGTGAACGGGCCTTGACCCGCGCTGCCGGCCCGTGTGGGATGAGCCCATGACACTACTGAGCGAACGCGCCGAAACCCTGCTGGCCCTGCACCACCGACCCGCCCCCGTGGTGCTGCCCACGGTGTGGGATGCCTGGTCCGCTCAGGCGGCCGTCGCCGCCGGATTCGAGGCGCTGACGATCGGCAGCCACCCGGTCGCGAACTCCGTGGGCGCCGGCGACGGCGAGGACATGAGTCTGGACGACGCCCTCGCCGGCATCGCCGTTGTCACCCGGGCAGTGGAGGTCCCCGTCTCTGCGGATGTGGAATCAGGGTACGGCGCAGCTCCGGCAGAGCTCGTGGAGCGCGTGCTGGAGGCGGGGGCTGTGGGCGTCAACGTCGAGGACACGGTGCATTCGGAGGGCCGGCTGCGCGGTGCACAGGAGCACGCCGACTACATCGCCGGGATCCGCCGGGCGGCCGACGAAGCGGGGGTGCATCTGGTGATCAACGGGCGCACCGACGTGTTCAAGACCGAGGAGCAGATTCCGGACCGGCTGGCCGAGGCGATCACGCGGTTGAACCTGCTCGAGGGCGCCGGGGCCGACTCCCTGTACCCGGTCGGGGTGCCGGACGTGGAGACGCTGAAGGCGCTGCTCGCCGCAGTCCGCACTCCGCTCAACGTCACCGCTCATCCCGTATCGGGGGCCATCCCGGAGGGCCTGGGACTCCCCCAGCTCACGGAGCTCGGCGTGAGCCGAGTCAGCTACGGCCCGCTGCTGCAGGCCGCCCTGGCCGATCACCTCCAGGAGATCACGAGCGCCTGGCGCTGATCACGGACACCGCTGGACGCACAAGACCCCGGCACCGCATCGGTACCGGGGTCTTGCAGACGATGATCTGTGCGATCAGCGCTTGGAGTACTGAGGAGCCTTGCGGGCCTTCTTCAGTCCAGCCTTCTTACGCTCGATGACGCGCGGGTCGCGCTTGAGGAAGCCGGCCTTCTTGAGGATCGCACGGTTGTGCTCCTCGTCGATCAGGTTCAGCGCGCGGGCCACGCCGAGGCGCACGGCGCCGGCCTGTCCCGACGGGCCGCCGCCGTGGAGGCGGACCCAGACGTCGAAGCGGCCCTGGAGGTCGAGGACCGTGAACGGGTCGTTGACTTCCTGCTGGTGCAGCTTGTTCGGGAAGTAATCCTCGATCGCGCGGTCGTTGATGATCCACTGGCCGGAGCCAGGGGTCAGACGAACGCGGGCGATGGCCTGCTTGCGACGGCCGGTGCCATAGCCCGGCGCGGTCGCGGACTGGCCGCCGCCGACGGCGGCCTCGCCGGTCGACTCGGTGGTGAAGCTCGACGGGGCGGACTCTTCAGTCTCGACCTCGACAGCGTCAGGGGTTTCAGGGGTGGTCTCAGTCACGGTTCTCCTTGGTTCGTCCGTGCGGCAGGGCGGAGTGGCGGGAGCCCCGCTTACTGCGCCACCTGATCAATGGTGAAGGGGGTGGGCTGCTGAGCGGAATGCGGGTGCTCGGCACCCGCGTAGATCTTGACCTTCTTGATCTGCTGCTCAGCGAGCTTGTTCTTGGGGAGCATGCCGCGAACGGCCTTCTCCACCGCGCGCTCGGGGTTCTTCTCGAGCAGCTCGGAGTACGGGATGCCGCGGAGGCCGCCCGGGTAACCGGAGTGACGGTAGGCCATCTTGGCCTCCCGCTTGTTCCCGGTCAATGCAACCTTGTCAGCATTGATGATGACCACGAAGTCGCCTGCATCCACATGGGGTGCGAAGACCGGCTTGTGCTTTCCCCGGAGGAGCTGAGCAACCTGGGAAGCGAGCCGGCCGAGGACGACATCCGTTGCGTCGATGACGTACCAGGAGCGCTCGACATCGTCGGGCTTCGGGGTGAACGTACGCACTCGTGCCTTCTTCTCTCGTCATGGCACCCAGGCAGCGGGATGCTGACCGGGCGCGGTTCGATGGACCGTGGGCACGCTTCCTTCGGGTAAAAGCATGGCCCTGTGCGTTGCACCCGGACCGCTCCGCTCACGACGCGACGGCGGCCCTGAATGTGTGTGAGATGCCCTTTCGCGCCGGGCGTGAAAACGCGGCTGCGGAGTCGGGCACACATCGAGGCACAACGACCGCTCACAATAGTGCGTCCGAGCAGGCAGCGTCAACGCGCAGAGCGTCGGTCCGGGGTGTGATCTCCGGCTCTGTCCACCCGGTCGGGCGGCGTCCGGTCGGGTTCCAGCGCCGGTTCGATCGCGCCCCACCGGCATCGCGTCAGCCGCGGCGCGCCCGGGACAGCGCGGCCCGCGCGGCCAGCTCCGCGTCCGGCGGGTATGCCACGTGCTCGAGGGTCAATCCCTGCGGCGGGCACAGCGGGGCGGAACCGACCCCGCCACGCGTCGCGGCCACCCGGGTGCGGGCGGAGAGCACCTCTGCGGGCCAATCGGCCTCGCGTCGGCCCTCTCCCACCCAGATCAGTGCGCCCACCAGCGAGCGCACCATGTGATGGCAGAACGCGTCCGCGACGACGGTCGCGACGACCAGGCCCGCGTCGGCCTGCCCGGAACCGGGACGCTCGAAGGTCAGCTCGCGCAGGGTGCGGGTGGTGGTCGCGCCCATTCGCGGACGGCAGAAGGAGAGGAAGTCGTGCTCACCCAGAAGAGCTTGACTCGCGGTCGCCATGGCGTCGACGTCGAGGTGGCGGCGGTGTCGCAGCACATCGCGGCGCAGCGGGTCGTGCACGGCGGGCCCGTCGGAGATGCGATAGCGATAGCGGCGCCACAGCGCACCGAAGCGGGCGTCGAAGTCATCGCTGATCTCGCGCACGAGGTGGACGACGACGTCGGCCGGGAGCACCCCGGCGAGGCGGGTCACCAGCGCATCAGCGGGGCGGCGGTCGGACCGACCGGGCAGGGTGGCGAGGATCCGGTTCGGCACGTCGACGTGGCACACCTGACCGTGGGCGTGCACCCCGGTGTCCGTGCGCCCGGCGACGGCGACGCGCAGCGGGATGCGCGTGACCTGGGCGAGGGCCTTCTCCAACTCGTCCTGCACGGTGCGGTGGCCGGGCTGCGTGGCCCAGCCCCGGAAATCGGTACCGTCATAGGAGAGGTCCAGCCGCAAGCGGGTGGTCGGTTCACTCGACTCGCCTGATCTCGTGGAGCTGGGCAGCCCACCCGTCCGATCCCGTTGCTCGGAGACGGATCCCTCGGCGGGTCCATCCTGTTCGGGACGATCAGAGGGTTCCTTCGAGGTCGCCGAGGCAGAGGGGTCCGGGAACGCGGCAGGCATGGAGGAGATCGTATCGGCGCCGACTCCTGCCCGAGGACCTCCTGCCGGATGCGCGACAACGAGCTTGTGCATCGTCGTCCGCGCTATTCTGGGTTCCTCTTCCACCTCACACGCCTTTGTGCGCGGCGGGTGGACCCCGGCGTCGGGCGATTCGGCGCGTCCGGGTAGGTCTCTACCCCTACCGGAGCGCGCCTTGACATCCCCCACAACGGCTTACATCGACGGATCCCAGATGCTCTACCGAGCGGAGTACGGCTTCCCGTCGCGCATCGTCTCTCGCGCTGGTCACGACATCACCGGTCTCTTCGGCTTCCTTGCCCTGACGAGGAAGGCGCTCCTGCAGAGTCCTCATCGCCCCACGCATGCAGTGGTCGTCTTCGACGCCGATGCTCCGGTTCCACGAGCCCGGATCGACGCCCGCTACAAGTCCTTCCGTCGGCTCGCACCCGCGGGGGATCCCCATAATCCGTTCCGACACCTGCCCTGGATCACGAGAGCGCTCCAGGTGTGGGGCGTGATCCACATCGAGCACGAGCACGCCGAGGCCGACGACGTCATCGCGACGCTCGTCGATCGAGGTCGCGCGGCCGGCCATGAAGCACTCGTGGTCAGCAGCGATAGGGACTTCCATCAACTGCTCGAGGACGGGGTCTCGCAATGGAATTCGTCCCGCGGGCGACCGGAGGGCTGGATCACGCCGGAGAGTGTCATCGCTCGGTACGGAGTCCATCCGAGGCAGTGGTGCGACTACGTCGCGCTCGTGGGCGATCGCGCGGACGCCATGCCCGGGATCCGGGGCGTCGGCCCGGTCACGGCGCGCCGGATCCTCCGCGACGGCCGGACTCTCAACACCGCCGAAGAGGAGCTGACTGCCCCGCAGCTGAGGGACGCGCTCCGACAAAGAGAGCTACACCGGCTCGAGAGGCACGTGCTCCTTCAGCCTCCAGAGCCTTCGGCACTGCCGCAGGGAGGGCTGCTCAGCGCCGCAGAAGTGCTCGAGGCGCTGGGGCTGTGGGACTGCCCGTATCCCTGATGGGCGTCCTGTCGCGCGCTGTGATGCCGCAGTGCGGGCACTCCTCCGGGGTTCGCGCGTGATCGGTACGCTGACCGCGTGAAGATCCTCGTCATAGGCACCGGAGGTCGCGAACACGCGATCATCCGCCGCCTCGCCGCCGACCGCCCCGCCCCTGAGCTCCACGCCGCCCCCGGCAACCCCGGGATCGCGGAGCTCGCCACCTGCCACGACGCCGGAGTCGGAGACCTCGACGCTCAGGTGGCGCTCGCCCGGGAACTGCTCCCCGACCTCGTCGTGATCGGCCCGGAGGCCCCGCTCGTCGCGGGCAGCGCGGATCGGCTGCGGGGGGCCGGTTTCACGGTCTTCGGGCCCTCGGCCGCCGCCGCGACGCTCGAGGGCTCCAAGTCGTGGGCGAAGGAGATCATGGCCGCGGCAGGCGTCCCGACCGCCGCCTCCGTGACCGTCACCGCGCTCGACCAGTTGGCAGCTGGGCTGGACCGGGTGAACCCGCTCGGCGACGTGCCGTTCGTCGTGAAGGCCGATGGTCTCGCCGCCGGCAAGGGGGTCGTGGTGACGCCCGACCGCGACGCCGCGACCGTCCACGCCGAGGCCGTCCTGACCGCGGGAGGTTCGGTGGTGCTGGAGGAGTACCTCGACGGCCCCGAGGTGTCCCTGTTCTGCGTGAGCGACGGGTCCCGCGTGGTGCCGCTCGCGCCCGCGCAGGACTTCAAGCGCGCCCTGGACCACGACGAGGGGCCCAATACGGGCGGCATGGGCGCCTATTCGCCGCTGCCCTGGGCACCCGAAGGCCTGGTCGACGAGGTCGTGCGCACGGTCGCCCAGCCCACCATCGATGAGCTCGCCGCCCGCGGGATCCCCTTCGTGGGCGTGCTGTACTGCGGCCTCGCCCTGACCTCCCGCGGTATGCGGGTGGTGGAGTTCAACGCCCGCTTCGGCGATCCCGAGACGCAGGTCGTCCTCGAGCGTCTCGCCTCCCCGCTGGGTCCGCTTCTGCTCGAGGCCGCCCACGGCAATCTCAGCGCGGCCGACGAGCCCACCTGGCACGAGGGTTCCGCGGTGACCGTGGTGATCGCCTCGGCCGGGTATCCGGCCGCCGCCCGCACCGGGGACGAGATCACCGGGGTCGACGCCGCACAGCAGCTCGGCGCCCAGGTCATCCATGCCGGCACCGCCCGCGACGCGGACGGCACCCTGATCAGCGCCGGTGGCCGCGTGCTCACCGTCGTGGGCACCGGTGGCGACCTCGAGACCGCCCGCGCCCTCGCCCTCGCCGGGGCCGAGGCGATCCACCTCGAGGGCAGCTCTCACCGCACAGACATCGCCCGGAAAGCCGCGGAGCACTCCACGCAGGCGGCGGCAGCTTCTGACAACACCTCTTCCGACGACACCTCCGACGACGGGTCCCCCGCATGAGCACCACCACCTCCACCCCGCTCCTGGATGCCCCGGAGCTGCCGGGCTGGGACCACGCCGTGACGGGCAAGGTCCGTGAGCTGTACGTGCCCGCGGGCGCCGATCCGGCGGCCGCCACCGAGGTGCTCGTGGTCGCGACCGATCGCCTCAGCGCCTACGACCACTCCCTGCAGCCGGGCATCCCGGACAAGGGACGCGTGCTCACCGCGATCAGCACCTTCTGGTTCGAGCAGCTGGCCGACGTCGTCCCGCACCACGTGATCTCGGCGACCGACGTCCCGGACCCCGTCGCCGGGCGAGCGCTGCGCTGCCGCGGCTTGGACATGGTGCCGCTGGAGTGCGTGGCCCGCGGGTATCTCACCGGTTCGGGCCTGGCCGACTACCGTGCCGGCGGTTCCGTCGGCGGGCACGTGCTGCCCGGCGGGCTGGTCGACGCCTCGCGTCTGGATCCGGCGATCTTCACGCCGTCGACCAAGGCCGAGGCCGGCGAGCACGACGAGAACATCACCGTCGCGCAGGCCCGTGATCTGCTGGGCCCGGAGCTCACCGAGGAGCTCGAGCGGCTGACCCTCGCGGTGTACGAGAAAGCACGCGCCATCGCCGGCGAGCGCGGGATCCTGCTGGCCGACACGAAGCTCGAGTTCGGTCGCTCGCGGGTGGACGGCACCCTGATGCTCGGGGACGAGGTCCTCACTCCCGACTCGAGCCGCTTCTGGTCCGCGCAGACGTACGTCGAAGGGCGCCCCCAGCCGAGCCTGGACAAGCAGTTCGTGCGGGACTGGCTGACCTCGGCCGCCTCGGGCTGGCACAAGGGATCCAACACCCCTCCCCCGGAGCTGCCTGCCGAGGTCGTCGAGCAGACCCGAGCGCGGTACATCGAGGCCTACGAGAGGCTCACCGGCCAGCAGTTCTGACGCGCTGATCGCTCCGGAGCCCGTTCCGGGCGCACCGTCCTCAGCGCTCAGTCCTCGACCAGGGGGACGAAGCGGAATGCCCCGTGCCCCGTATCGATCAGGTCCTCACCTCGTCGCTCGACCCGGCGCATCTCGGAGCCGACGGGGATCACCATCACCCCGTCGTCGGCCAGTTGGTCCACCAGCGAAGGCGGCAGCGCCCGCGCCTCCGCGGAGACCAGGATGCGGTCGAACGGGGCCTCCTGCGGAACTCCGAGCACCCCGGCACGAGCAAGACGGATCTCCGCGACCTCGCCGAATCCCCCATCGGTGAGAGCGCGGCGGGAGGGCCCGATGAGTGCTTCGTGGCGCTCGACCCCGATGACCCGGCCCTCGGCGCCGACCAGATGCGCGAGCAGGGCCGTGGTCCATCCGGAGCCCGCACCGACGTCCAGAACGCGTTGGCCGGGATGCACGTCGAGCAGTCCGAGCATCGTCGCGACCGTGAAGGGTTGGGAGTTCGTCTGCCCGTGACCGATCGGGACGGGGGCGTCGAGGCCTGCCTGCCGTCGCAGCGCCGGGGGCAGGAACGGTGCGCGGGGCACTGCACCGAGCGCCCGGGCGACGCGATCCTCCTGCGCGGCGTCGCCCATGTCAGGCGCTCTGCTCCGCTCGGAGGCGGACCACCCCGTCGGCCGGCCAATCACGCACCTCCGTGCCCTCCGAGGCGAGGTTCGTGGCTTGGCGCAGGTAGATCGGCCGGCCCACCTCGCTCGCGACGGCATCATGCACGGGCAGGGCCAGGCGGGGACGCACGGCGCGCAGGAAGTCGATGGTCTCGGACATCTTCGACCAGGGAGCCACGACCGCGAAGGCGAGCGCGTCGATTCCGTGGAACTCCTGAAGGGGCTGGAGGGAGTCACCGGTGACGCCGAGTCGAGGCCCGTCGCCCGCGGAGATCACGAGGCCGATGTTCCCCACGCGGGGGATGTCCGGGTGGATGATCGCGTGGTGGCCTCCGGCAGCAGTGATCCGCAGCGCGTCGTCGGTGTCGACCGGGGCGAACTCGTGCGCCGAACCGGCGGCCAGCGGGAGCAGCCGGTCCGATCCCACGCCGGGAGCCTCCTCAGAGTCCTCGGCGAGCTGCTGTGCGGTCTCGGGCTCGGCGATCACCACGGCCTGAGGGCTCGCCGCGAGCACTTGGCCGAGCAGGGCACGGTCGAGGTGGTCCGGATGCTGGTGGGTGATGGCGACCGCATCGATCCCGGACAGGATCTCCAGGTCCAGGGCACGGACGGCATCTCCGCTGAAGCTGCCGGGGTCGATCAGGAGCCTCCGCCCGGCGATCTCGACGAGCAGGCACGAGTGGACGAGGTGATGGATCTTCATCTCTGCCTCCGCTATCAGTGAGTTCGGTCCCCAGAACGTAACGCGCATCTCGGAATACCGCGAGAGCAACACCCCCGGGAGATCCCGCGACCCGGGGAGATGCCGACGGAGCGGGGCACGAGAAGGAGACCGCCCGGAGCACAGGGCGCGACTGCGGGAGGCGGAGCCCACGGTGGGCACTCCCCCGCACCGCGCCCGGGGCTCGGTACGATGTGCGGGTCGCCGCCGATCCGTCGGTGACCCCGGGCGCTGCACCCGTTCCGCCCTGCAGCACCCACCCGTCCGGCCCGCATGCAGTGCGGCCGTCGTCCTCCAGGAGAGCGCCCATGCCCCGCGTCGTGGTCCATGTCATGCCCAAGCCGGAGATCCTCGACCCCCAGGGCAAGGCGGTCGCTGCGGCGCTGCCACGCCTGGGCTTCGAAGGCATCAGCTCCGTGCGCCAGGGCAAGCGGTTCGAGCTCGAGGTTGACGGCGAGGTCACCGACGAGGTGCTCGCCTCCCTCCGCGAAGCCGCCACCACCCTGCTGTCCAACCCGGTGATCGAGGACGTCGTCGCCCTCGAGGTCGAGGATCTCCAGGCCGCACCGGAGGCGCAGGCCTGATGCGCATCGGTGTGGTGACCTTCCCGGGCACGCTGGATGACCGCGACGCCCTGCGGGCCGTGCGAATCGCCGGAGCCGAACCGGTCGCGCTGTGGCACGGCGAGGACGATCTGCTGGACGTCGAGGCGATCGTGCTGCCCGGCGGCTTCTCCTACGGCGACTATCTGCGGGCGGGAGCGATCAGCCGCTTCGCACCGGTGATGGGCAAGGTCGTGGACGCTGCGAAGGGCGGCATGCCCGTCCTCGGCATCTGCAACGGCTTCCAGGTCCTGTGCGAGACCCATCTGCTGCCCGGCGCGATGATCAAGAACGCGCATCGTTCGTTCCTCTGCCGCGACCAGCCGCTGACGGTCGAGAACACCCGCACGGCATGGACCACCGACTACGAGCAGGGCCAGGTCATCCGGGTCCCGCTGAAGAATCAGGACGGCCAGTACGTGGCCGACGAGCGCACGCTTGCTGAGCTCGAGGCCGAGGGTCGCGTGGTGTTCCGCTACGCCGCCGGCGCCACCCATGGCCCGGCCGGCTTCGAGGCCAATCCCAACGGGTCGCGCCACGACATCGCCGGCATCACCAACGCCGAGGGCAACGTCGTGGGCCTCATGCCGCACCCCGAGCACGCGGTCGAGGCCGGCTTCGGCCCCGACGAGCCCGGCGCGGGCACCCGCACCGGCACCGACGGCCTGGGCCTCTTCAGCTCGGTGCTGCGCAGCCTGGTGGCCTGACCCCGCCCAGCTCCGAGAAATGTCCGCCAGGGACCGATGCGGACGCTCGCATCGGTCGCCCGGCCGCAGAACTGCGGCAGGTGGGGTGGAAGGCGGGGTGGAGAGGGCCGCGAAGCGCCGAGCTCAGACCCGCTGCGCGGACAGCACGGTGAAGCGGCGGTCACGGGAGCGCTGACGTACGGGGCCGACGCGGTGCTCGACCTCGGTGCGGTAGCGCAGGTACGAGTTGTGCACGAACCACAGCTGTCCGCCGGGACGCAGCACGCGCACCGCGGCATCGAGCAGCCCGTGCACGAGGGTCGCGTCGATGCCGGTGCCATCGTGGAAGGGCGGGTTCAGCAGCACCAGATCGACGCTGCGATCGGCCACCCGGGACAGAGAGTCGTCCCACGCGACCTCCACGCCCTCCTTCTGCAAGGCGTTGGCGTCCAGGGTGGCGCGAGTGGACACGACGGCGTCGGCGTCGTCATCGCTGCCCAGCACGTGCGCATCGGACAGCGCGGCGGCGAGGTACGCGGTCAGCAGCCCGTTGCCGCTGCCCAGGTCGATGGCTCGCGCGATCGGCGTCTCGGCATCAGCTGCGCTGGTGCCTCCTGCGTCGTCTGCACGATTCCGGGAGCCATCGCCGCGGGGCGCCTGCTCCCCGAACGTGCCGGCGACCAGGGCGCGATCGAGCGCCCCCAGCAGAAGGAGGCTTCCGGCATCGGCCGAGGCTCCGCCGAACACGCCGCCGAGGCCGCGCAGCTGAAGGGTCCTCTCGTGGCCACGCACCTGGATCCGGGTGCTGCTCGCGGCAGCGGTGGCGGGCTCGAGATCGGGATGCGGGGTCGTGGCGACCAGCGCGCGGGACTTCCCGAGCCCCTTGGAGGCATGGACCTCGGCGAACACGCGCGAAAGCACCTCGTTCTGGGTCCGTGTCATGTGCTTGACCCGGCCTCCGGCGACCAGCATCTGCACTCCGCCGGCCGCCAGGCTCCGGGCCCGCAGTTCGAGGTCTGCCAGCGATTTCGACAATCGCAGGAGCGCGAGACGGGGACGGATCCCGGCGGCGACGTCGACGAGCGGAACCGGTTGCTCACCGCTGAGGATCTCCAGACGGCCCGCGGTGATCTCCTCGGAGAAGCGGGCCTGCAGCGCCAGCGTGGTGGCGTGGGAGGGCGACCAGGACACCACCGGGGTGTCGCCGGCCGCGGCGATCTCGCGGAGCGCCGCGGCGGTCAGTTCACCGGTCATGTCGTCGACGACGAGCACGGGCCCGGATCCGTCGAAGCCGCCCTCCTCGACGGCGGTGCGCAGGATCACGCGGTCGCTCTGGTCCGGGCCGTGCGGGGAGACGTCGCTGGGGGTGGTGAAGGACTGGTCGGTCATCGATTCCTCTGTCAGGCGGTGGGGTGGCCGACGCGACCGCGCGAGCGCAGTCGACCGTTCGGCAGCATGGGGGCCGGGATGGCCTCCGGGGTATGGGGGGCGAACGGGCCGAACTGCTCGTCGTGCGGGCCCAGGCCGCCGCGCTCGCGGGCGATCTCCGCGATCGGGGTGTCCTCGAGCTGGTGCTCGACCCCGATCTCGGCCTGGTACCGGGCACGGAACTGCTCGATCTCCTCATGGGTGCGACCCACGAAGTTCCACCACATGATGATGTCCTCCTCGAGGGGCTCCCCACCCAGCAGCATCACCCGCAGGTCCTCGCCGTCGGCGGCGCGCAGCACGAGGTGGTCCGACCCGTCGGGCAGCACGGCGAGCTCCTTGCGCTGCACCTCGGCCTCGCCCGGCTCGGCGCTCAGCGGCGCTGCGCCGCCCCGGCCGGGGCTCGCGTTCCGGGTGCTCACGTGCGCCGCGCCGCGGTCCACGAGCACGCCGTGCTCGTGCGCTGGGTCCAGCTCGATGCGCATCGCGTGCCCGGCCTCCAGTTCGATCTGGGCCATGGACAGCTCGGTGTCGCTCACCACCGGGCTGCGGCCCTCCAGCACGGCTCCCGCGTCATCGGTCGCTCGGAAGCGTCCCAGGCCCACCCGTACTCGAACAGTGCCGGAGGTCTGTTCCTCGGGAGTGTGGACCACGAATGCCTGCTCGCGGAAGCGCGCCCGGTCCGGCAGGGCGTACCAGAGCTGGACCCCGTGCAGGACGGTGGTGTCGTTCGTGGAGAACTCCGAGTGGGTGATGCCGGATCCGGCGACCATGAGGTCGACGTCGCCGGGGCGCACCAGGGCGTGGCTGCCGATCGAGTCACGGTGCGTGATCGCTCCTTCGAACAGCCAGGACACGGTCGCAAGGCCGGTGTGGGGGTGGCGGGCGACACACATGCCGTCGCTGAGGGAGACGTCGTCGGGGCCGAAGTGGTCGACGAAGCACCAGGCGCCGATCAGGGAGGTCTGACGGGCCGGGAGGGTGCGATGGACCGTCATCCCGCGCGGGCCGCCGAGCGGGACCTCCCGCGGGCTGAGCAGGACCACGTCCTCGAAAGAACTCATGAACCGAGTGTAGGTCCGCAGCAGGACCGGCACCCTCGACCCCACGGCTGCGCGTGCGTACTGTGATGGCATGTCGACGCCGAGAACGGACCCTGCCGAGCTGCTCGACCGCTTCGTCGCGGACGGCACCGTCCCGGGCGGGGTGATCGCGCTCGGGCACGATCCCCAGCCGGTCGCCGTCGGCGCGGCATCCCTCGGAGGGTCACCGCTGCGTCCGGACGCGATCGTCCGGATCAAGTCGATGACCAAGCTCATCACCGCAGTCGCCGCGCTGCGACTCGTGGAGCACGAGATCCTCACTCTCGACTCCCCGGTGACGACCTGGCTGCCCGAGCTCGCCGAGCCGCGGGTGCTCCTGCGGCCCGACGCCGAGCTCGGGGACACCATGCCCGCCCGCGGCCCCCTCACCCTGCGCCACCTGCTGACCTGCACCTCCGGGTACGGGATGATCCTCGCCGACACCCCGCTGCAGCGCGCCATGGCCGACAACGGCACGGAGGCGGGTCCCCTGCCTCCGTCGCTCGGGGCCGACGGCTGGCTGGCGGCGCTGTCCGCCCTGCCGCTGGTCGGGCACCCCGGCGAGCAGTGGCGCTATCACCATTCCTTCGGCCTGCTCGGGATCCTGCTGTCCCGGATCAGCGGGGTCAGCACCGGGGAGCACCTCGAGCAGACGCTGTTCACGCCGCTCGGGATGCCCGACACCGGGTACTTCGTGCCCCGGGAGAAACTCGACCGGCTGCCGGCTGCGTACGCGGAGCGGGACGGCGAACTGGTCGAGGTCGAACCCGCCGGGGGCGGCTTCCACGCCGGGCCTCCGCCGTACGACATGAGTCACAGCGAGCTGCTCTCGACCGCGCAGGACTATCTGAGGTTTCTGGGTGCGCTCCGAGACGGGCAGCTGATCTCGCCCGACCACCTGCGGTTGCTCAGCAGCGATCAGGTCCACCGCAGCGCGAAGACCCCGGAGTCCTTCTTCCCCGGATTTTGGGACCGCACCGGCTGGGGCTTCGGGGTCGGAGTCGACTCCACCGGCCCGCATCGGGGCCGCTTCGGCTGGTCCGGAGGGGCGGGCACCAACTTCTTCGTCGATCCGGACGGCACCCTCGGCCTCCTCCTCACGCAGGTGGAGATGGGTGAGCGGATCACTCCCCTGCTCAGGGCCTACAGCGAGCTCACCGGGACGGACCGCTGACGCCCGGCACCAGGATGCCGGACGCCAGCGGGCAGGCTGCGCGACCGCGGAGATCATCGCCCCGACTGTTGCGCTGAGAAACACTGCTGCCAGGTGGTACTACTGCCAGCTCGCGGTCTCGGGATCCACGCCGTGAGCCCGGGCGTTCTCCTCGATCGCCCGACGCAGCCACCCGGCGAGCCCCTCGGCTCGCTGGTCGTAGTGCGCGGCGAACCGCGGATCCTCCGTGTACATCCGCGCGAGCACCACCTGCATCGAATGCGTGCAGTCGTAGTGCCGATCGATCGAGTCCCGATGTCGTTCGGCGAGGAGGTTCGCCTCCTCGCTGCCGGGCGCGACGCCGCGGCCGAGGGCCTCGGCGAGCGCCATCTCGACCGCATCGACCTCGTCCTTCACCTCCTGCCACTGAGCGGGGCTCCAGTCGCGGTTGCGAGCCGCGGACTGCTTCCACGCGTCGGTGTCTCCCCACCGTTCGCGGGCTTCGTCCTGATAGGCCGGGTCCCAGTCGGTCCCGAAGATGCGGGCCTGTTCCTCGGGGCTCAGGTTGATGGATGTCTCGTTCGTCATGTGGGTCCTCTCGATCATCTCGTCGACGGCGCGTGCCGTCTTCTCGAGCCGGTGGATCCGCTCGTGGAGCTGGGTCCGCTGGCGCAGGAGGTGCTCGCGCGGATCGACCGCTGGATCATCGAGGATCCGGCCGATCTGTGCGAGCGCCAGACCGAGCTCCCGATAGACGAGCACCCGGTGGATCCGAGCGACGTCGTTCGCGTCGTACAGCCGATACCCCGACCAGGTACGCCCGTTGGGCCGCACCAGGCCGATCCCGTCCCAGTGGTGCAGGGTGCGGACGCTGACGCCGACCAGGTCGGCGACGCGCCCCACGGTGAGGTCCTCGTGCTGTCTCATCTCGGTCATGGGGACCACCTTCCTGCCTCACGTCGCGTGAGGGTCAAGCGGGCTCATCCAGCTGCGCGACCAGGTGGCGCGGCGCGACGGTGCGATAGGACTCCTCGATCAGCTCGGCGAGCTCCGCAGGTTCGGTCTCGCTGCCGAGGTCCAGGCCGATCCACCCGGAGGCTCCGAGATAGGCCGGGACGAAGGCTCGTGGCTGCTCCCTCAGGGCCGCCGTCTCGGACGGCGGCAGGTGCAGCAGCACGGCCTGCGGGTGCTGCTCCCACTGCCCGTCGACCTTGCGGGAACCTCCGTAGTAGCAGTGGATGCGACCGGTGAAGAAGGCGGGGCGCCCATGGCTGACCTTCTCCTGCGCGCCCGGCAGCGCGAGGGCGATCGACCGCACGCGCTCGAGCAGCGGGTCGTCGTCGTCGAACATCCGGGGATGCGCCATACCGAGATCCTCCCGCACCCCGAGGGGATGCGCCAGGCCGGTCGGTGGCGCCAGCGCCCGTACGCTGGGCGCATGAGCCTTCCCGTCCTGGTCGACTGCGACACCGGCATCGACGATGCGATCGCCCTGACCTACCTCGCCGTGCACCCCGGAGCCCGCCTCGCCGGCATCGTCTCCACCGGCGGCAACGTCGAGGTCGACGCCGTCCACCGCAACAACCTGGCCCTGGCCGAACTGCTGGGCATCGATGCCCCGATCTCGCGCGGAGCGCAGCGTCCGCTGGTGGCGGAGCCGATGACGGCCGACGACACCCACGGCCCGCACGGGCTCGGACACGCGAGCGTCCCGGAGCCGACGCGCGCGACAGATCCGCGCGACGGGGCGAAGCTGTGGGTGGACGCGGCGCACGAGCACCCCGGCGAGCTCGTCGGCCTGGTGCTGGGCCCGCACACGAACCTCGCCCTGGCGCTCGAGCTCGAGCCGGAGCTGCCGCAGCTGCTCAAGCGCCTGCATGTCATGGGCGGCGCGATCAACCATCGTGGGAACACGGGCCCCACCAGCGAGTGGAACATCGCCGTGGATCCCGAGGCCGCACAGCAGGTGATCCAGGCCTTCACCGCCGCCCCGTCCCGACCCGTGATGGGCTCGCTCGAGGCGACCGAGACCGTCCGCTTCACCCAGGACACCCTGGAGCGTTTCGGTGACCTCGCCCGGAGCACGGGCCATCCGATGGCCACCGTCCTGGTGGATGCCCTGCGCTGGTACTTCGAGTTCCATGAGGCCGATGGCCTGGGCTGGATGGCGCATGTGCACGACCCGCTGGTCACCGCACACGCCGTCACCGGGGACTTCGCGCGCACCAGCCCGCTCGCCGTGGACGTGGAGCTCGTCGGCACCCTGACCCGCGGTCAGACCGTGGGCGACGTGCTCGGGCGCTGGGGCCGGGAGCCGAACGTCGACGTGCTCACCGACGTCCGGCCTGCGGAGTTCGTCGAGCATCTGCTGGCAGTGCTCGCCGATGGGCTAGCCCAGGTGGCTCGCCCCTGCTGACATCGCGGCGTCCCTTGTCAGTCGGCTCTGCATCGGTCGACCGTTTTGGTGAAGTCGATGATCCTGCTGTCGATGTTCTCGGCGTCGTGCGCATGCATCGCGTGGGAGGCGTCGGGGTCGACGATCAGCGTCAGATCCTCGAGGGCCGCGGTGCCAGCGACGGCGGTCTCGGTGTCGTGTGCGACGCTACGTCCGGCAAGCGCGATCAGGACCGGCACGTCGATATCTGCCAGATCCGCGGCCTCGAGCTGCCGGGGCACCGGCGTGACTGCAGCGAAGTGACGTCGACCGTGCTCGAGCAGGGCCGCAACGGGTGAGGCTGCGGACGCCTCCGAGCCCCCGGCGATCCATCGGGAGTAGATGTCGCCGAAAGAGTTCGGGAGCAGGGGGAACGAGCTGAGTACTCCGCCGACGATGAATGCGGGCTTTACCGGCGCAACGACGTACACCGGCTCGACCACGCTGATCGATGCGACCCGTGCAGGCTCATGACGGGCATAGTTCATCGCGAGGTATCCGCCGAAGGAGTTTCCCACGAGGTGGACGGCCTCGAGTCCGAGTCCGCTCAGCGTCTCCTCCAGCCACGCGGCCTGGTCAGCATCTGTGGAGACCTGCGAGCGCTGAACGGATCGCCCAGGTTGCCCGAGGGGGTCGACGATGATGACCGGTCTGTCGCCCGAAAGCTGCTCGACGCTGTGGTACCAGGTCGGGGCAGACGCCATGATTCCCGGTACCAGCAGCGCCGGAGTCCTCGCGCGATACTCCTCGTCCGCGTCCCTGTGCTCGAAGGTGTAAGCCCGCACGGTCCCGTACGACGTCGGAATGTCGTGGACGGATCCGGGGCGCGGCAGCAGTGTCATCGCCTGGTCATAAAGGCGATCGAACTCCTCCTGCGCCTGGGCGTTCCTCCAGTGGCTGACGGGGCTGTCGGTCCAGATCATCGCGATGTTGACGACGACGAAACCCATCGCTGCCAGTGACACCGCCCCGACCGACGCCACGAGGCGCCGCACGACTGTCCCGGCTTGCCGTCGGGCTCGTGACCCTCGATGCGGACTCCTGTTCATGTCGCCTCCAATCGCGTTTGCAATGCACTCGCATTGTAACACGATGCAGGCACCTGGGCCCGCCGCGCCGTCACCGAGACGCCGGCGCTCGATAGAGCATCCCCGGAGGGTCGAGCGCAGGTCAGCTCCTGGCGTCGTCGAGCCGCTGCAGATGCAGGTCGATCATGGATACGGCGCGTTCCGGCTCGAGGTGACCGAGCATCACACGCAGTGTGATGCCGTCGACCAGCGAAGCAAGACCCTCAGCCTCGAGATCACCGCCCTCGCCGTCGAACATCCCCGCGCCGTCCTCGACGACTCTCTCCCGCATGCCCGCCCAGGCCCCGCGCACGACCTCGGCCAGTACGGGGTCGGTGACAGCTGCGGTGACGAACGAGTACCAGACCCCGGATCCGATGCGAGCATCGGATCCGTCCGGGACTCCCATGGTGAGGAGGTGCCGCAGCCGGGCCGACGCCGGCTCCTCGGCTCGAGAGACGTACCGTTCCGCAGCGAGCTCCCCAAAGAGTCCGCACGCGTGGCGGACCATCTCGTCTCTCGACGAGAAGTAATACTGAACGCGTCCCATCGAGACCCCGGCCGCCGCCGCCACGCTGCGGAGGCTGACCGCGGCGATTCCCCTCTCGGCGATGACCTGGAAGACCCCTAAGGCGATCTCTCTTCGGCGCTCGGCGTGATCGACTTTTTTGGGCATGTACGGATCCTAGTTGTTGCTGGCCAGAAGGTTGTTGACAGCCGCAGAATCCTGGTGCGCGATGGGATCAGCAATGCCGGTGCCAGCGCCGAGTAGTGTCCTTGTGCGGGTAGCACCTCGACATGGGTGAATCGTTACAGACAGTTCGCCGACCTCGGTCCGCAAGTCCGTTCGTCTACACCGCCGCGCCAGCCCACCGCGACAGTCAGCACGGTAACTTCACAGATCGAACAGAAACGCCGCGACCACAAATGGTCATGGGCTTGCCCGCGCGACAACAGCGAATCAAGCCCTACACACCACGCCACAACGGCAAGGTCGAGCGCGCTCGTGGTCTGGAACCTGCACTACAACTGCCACTGACCCCAGAGTGCACACGTCGGACGGCCACCTGCCTCCTCCGCTTCAATCAGCGCCCAAACGTCCTGGCCTCAGACACTAGTTGTACTCGGCCTTGAGGTTGGTGACACACCTGCGGGGTTGTTGACGTAGTGAGGACCTCCGGGTGTGGTGGGTGATGTCTAAGTCGCCTACCGTCCGGAGGTCCTCGTGTCCCACCGTAACGCCCGTCTGAACTTCCGGGGCCGGCAGCTGTTGGTCCAACGCGTCCGCGGAGAGGGCTGGGCCGTCGCTCACGCCGCCAAGGCGCAGGGAGTCTCCAGGCAGTGCGCGCATCGTTGGATCAGACGTTTCGACGAGCACGGCGAGGCGGCCCTGTTCGACCGCTCCAGCCGGCCCCGTCACTGTCCGCGTCAAACCATGCCCGAGACGGAAGAACGCGTGCTCGCCTGTCGCCACGTTCAACGGCGTGGCCAGGACTGGATCGGGCCAGAACTTGGGGTGCCCCCTCGAACGGTCTCGCGAATCCTGCGTCGCAACGCAGTCCCGTATCTGCGGGAGTGCGACCCGCTCACCGGTGAGGTGATCCGTGCATCGAAGACCACCGCTGTCCGTTACGAGCGCGCCGTGCCGGGCGAGCTGGTCCACATGGACGTGAAGAAGATCGGGAAAATCCCCGACGGAGGCGGCTGGCGCGCTCACGGGCGCGGAGAGGGCAGCCGCAGTCGCGGAATCGGCTACGACTACGTGCACTCACTGATCGATGACCACTCTCGCCTGGGCTACTCCGAGATCCTCCCGGACGAGAAGGGCGCAACCTGCGCTGGATTCCTGACCCGCGCCGCGGACTACTTCGCGACCCACGGGATCTCCTGGATCCAGGAAGTGATGACCGACAACCACCTCAGCTACAAGAAATCAGTCGCAGTGCGCGAGGTGATCGACGCTCTCGGTGCGAAACACCTGTTCATCAAGCCGCACTGCCCCTGGCAGAACGGCAAAGTCGAACGCTTCAACCGCACGCTGCAGATCGAGTGGGCCTACCGCCAAGTGTTCCTCAGCAACATCGAACGCTCCCGCGCCCTTGCGCCCTGGCTCGAGGTCTACAACACTCAACGCCGCCACACCGCACTCGGAGGACACCCACCCATCACCCGCCTGTAACTGACCTCTCGGCCGAGTACAACTAGTCGCCGCCGGACAACGGCATCCTGCACCTGCACCTGCACGCCGACGAACATCGACACATACCGGCGCTCACGCAGTATCAGCACGGACGGGATGCACCACCGGATCGGTCAGCCGAGCATCGTCACGTCCACCTCGAAGCACCGGCGCGGCGACTTCTGTCCCGACCCGGAACGCCACCCTACGCAGTGGACCGACTGTCCCGAGCGGTCGTCGTCGTAGGCGACCAGCACGGCGCCCGGCAGCATGACCGGGGCGTCGAAGGAGACGTCCCAGCGCAACGGCCGCGAGAGGTCCACGCGGGACTCGGTGAACACCCGGGAGGCGGTGTACATGCCGTGGGCGATGGCCCGGGGAAATCCGAACGCCTTGGCGCTGAGCGCCGAGAGGTGGATCGGGTTCACGTCCCCGGAGACGGCGGCGTAGCGCCGTCCGGTGTCCGCGGGCAGCGTCCAGCGTCCCGTCGGTCGCGGTGCCTCGAACGGGCGCCGCTCCTGCCGGGGAGCGGCGTCGTCCTCGGTGTCGCCCTCGCCGCCAGCGGCTTTGGCGAGGTAGGTGGAGACATCGGTCGCGATGATCTCGCCGTCCTGGCCAAGGATCGTCGAGACCGCTTCGAAGGTGCGTCCCTTGCGGTGCCCCTGCAGGTCACGGACCCGGCACTCGACATCCACGATGTCCCCGACCCGCACCGGGCGATGCTGGAGAACCTGGTTGCGCAGGTGCACGAGCCCGAGCAGAGCGAAGGGGAAGTCCTGGCGCGCCATGAGTGCGAGCGAGACCGGGAACGTGAGCACGTGCAGCACGCCCGGATGGACCAGATCGGTCGCGGGGCCGCCCATGAGGTGGTCGAAGTCGCGGGCGCGCTCGGCCTCGATCCGCACTGCCCGCACGCGGTATGCGATCCGGGGCAGCACCGGATCCTTCCGCGCGCGACGCCGGGCTGATCGCGGATCCAGCGCTGCCGCGTAGACGGCGGGAAAGGACGGCACGTCGGTGAGGTCCTTGATCCGTTCTGCCGAAGCCGGGGACCCGGAGCTCTGCACGGCGCTCACTTCCCCACCATGTTCTGGCCGCAGACGCGCAGCGTCTCCCCGCGCAGGCCGCCTGCCTCGGACGAGGCGAGGAACGCGATCGCCTCGGCGACGTCCACCGGCAGACCACCCTGCTGGAGGGAGTTGAGGCGGCGCGCGACCTCGCGGGTCAGCGCGGGCATCCTGGCGGTCATCTCGGTCTCGATGAACCCGGGGGCGACCGCGTTCGCGGTGCCGCCGAGGGCCTCCAAGCGTGCGGCGAGCGCGTCGACGAAAGCCATCACCCCGGCCTTGGAGGCCGCGTAGTTGGTCTGTCCACGGTTGCCCGCGATGCCGCTGGTCGAGGCGAGCGAGACCACACGGGGCTGCGCCCCGAGCACGTCCCCGGCCTCGAGGAGGGCCTGGGTGAGAGCGATCTGGCTGGAGATGTTCACGGCGAGCACCGGATCCCAGCGTTCCGGCGTCATGTTGGCGAACAGCTTGTCGCGGGTGATGCCGGCGTTGAGCACGGCGATGTCGAGCACGAGACCCCGGTCCCTCAGGACCTCGACCAGCCGCTCCCCCGCTCCTGCCGAGGTGACGTCGAGTTGGACCGGGATCGCGCGCAGCTCGTTGGCCAGGCGGGACAGCTCGGTGCCGGCGCCGGGGACGTCGAGCACCACGAGGCGGGCGCCGTCGGCGGCGAGAGTACGGGCGATGGCCGCACCGATGCCGCGGGCGGCGCCGGTGACCAGGGCCGTGCGCCCGGCCAGTGGCTGCGCGAGGTCCTCGGTCGCGGAGCCGTCGGCAGTGGAGACGGTGAGGAACTGGCCGGTCACGAAAGCACTGCGGGCCGAGAGCAGGAACCGCAGGGCACCGGTCACGCCGGGTGCGTCCAGACCCACGCCGTCGCCGACCAGGATGCCGTTGGCGGTGCCGCCGCGGCGCATCTCATGGGCGAGTGAGCGCAGGAACCCTTCCACGCCGCCGCGAGCCGCGTCCCGCGCGGGATCCTGGCCGGCGGCGGGCCGGGAGATCGTCACCACCCGCGCGCCGGGGGCGAGCGAGCGCATGGCGCCGGACAGCGGCAGCAGGATCGCGCCGAGGTCCGCCGGGGTGGAGACCTCGTCGAGCACGGCGATCACGGAGCCGACGGTGCGCAGCTCCTCGAAGCGTCGTCGCACGTCGGTGCCCCAGGCCAGCAGCTCCCGGGCGACCTGGTCAGCGCCGTCGGACTCCCCGAGCACGACGACCGGGCCCAGCACGGGCTCGGGGCGGTCACCGCGACGAGGAAGCGTCGAGGGCCGGGGCAGGCCCACCTGCTTGGCGATCAGCGCG
This sequence comes from Brachybacterium sp. FME24, assembly GCF_014897705.1. Classification (GTDB taxonomy): domain Bacteria; phylum Actinomycetota; class Actinomycetes; order Actinomycetales; family Dermabacteraceae; genus Brachybacterium. Next base: position 269,376 of record NZ_JABUXV010000001.1, read on the forward strand.
CCAGGAGCGGAGCGGACGAACTTCGTATAGGCATCGGTCATGGTTCCTCCTCGGAAGGGGTGCGAGCGCGTCGTCGCGGACGCCGCGCCGGGACGGCAGGATCAGTCGGCGACGGACTCGAGCAGGACCACGGTGCCCTGACCGGCGGCCGCGCAGACGGAGATCAGGCCGCGCTGGACGAGCCCGGTCTCGGTCGCACGCTGGTGCAGCAGCTTGGACAGGGTCGCCACCAGGCGGCCGCCGGTCGCGGCGAAGGGGTGGCCGGCCGCGAGCGAGGAGCCGACGACATTGAGCTTGCTGCGGTCGATGGCGCCGAGCGCGCCGCCGCGCCCGAGCTTCGTACGGCAGAACTCCTCGGACTCCCAGGCCGCCAGGGTCGACAGGACGGTCGAGGCGAAGGCCTCGTGGATCTCGTAGAAATCGAGGTCCTGCAGGGTGAGTGCGTTCGCGTCCAGCAGCTCGGGCACGGCATAGGCAGGGGCCATGAGCAGGCCTTCGTCGCCGTGGACGAAGTCGACGGCCGCGGAGCGGGCGTCGACCACGCGCGCCAGCGGGGTAAGTCCGCGCTCGACGGCCCATTCCTCGCTGCCCATGAGCACCGAGGACGCGCCGTCGCTGAGCGGGGTGGAGTTGCCGGCGGTCATCGTCGGCTCGGTGACCTGCGGGGACTTCACGCCGTAGACGGGCTTGAGGGAACCGAGCTTCTCGAGCGTGGAATCGGAGCGCAGGTTCTGGTCGCGGGCGAGCCCCCGGTAGCCGGTGACCAGGTCGTCGAAGAAGCCCTCATCGTAGGCCGCGGCCAGGTGCTGGTGCGAGGCAAGTGCCAGTTCGTCCTGCGCCTGGCGCGTGATGCCCCACTGAGCGGCGGTGAGCGCCTGGTGCTCTCCCATGGACAATCCCGTGCGGGGCTCGCCGTTGCGGGGCGGGACCGGCGCGAGATCCGCGGGGCGGATCGAGCTGAGCGCCTTGATCCGCTGCATCGCGGTCTTGGCGGCGAAGGCGCGGTGCAGGATGCGGCGCAGCCGCGGGGTGACCTCGATCGGCGAGTCGGAGGCGGAGTCCACGCCGCAGGCGATGCCCGAGTCGATCTGGCCGAGCTGGATCCGATTGGACACGTGGATCACGGTCTCCAGGCTGGTGGCGCAGGCCTTGGACATATCGATCGCGGGGGTGCGCGGATCCAGCGGGGTGCCCAGCGCGCTCTCGCGGGTGAGGTTGAGGTCGCCGGCGAGCTTGAGGACTGCGCCGCCGGCGATCTCCCCGAGCTTCGCGCCCTGCAGCTGGTAGCGGGCGACGAGACCGTCGAGGGCCGCAGTGAGCAGGTCCTGGTTGGAGATGCCGGCGTAGGGTCCGCCCGAGCGGGCGAACGGGATGCGGTTGCCGCCCAGGATCAGGGCATCGCGCGGGAAATCATTCACTGTAGGCACCTCTTCGTGGTCTGGCGTCGCGGGTGGTCAGGCGTCGGGGCAGAAATTCTTCCCCAGGACTTTACATAGGACCGAGGGTACTTGATACCCTAGGTTCTGTGAATGCGACGACGCAAGCCCCCTTGGACGGCCGATCGGCCCGCTGGGCACGCCACCGAGAACTACGGCGTGCCGAGCTGCTCGACGTCGCTCGCCACCTGATCCATGAGAGCGGCCCCGATGTGACGATGGAGGACATCGCCGCCGCCTCCGGCACGTCGAAGTCCATCGTCTACCGGTACTTCGAGGACAAGGCGACCCTGCAGCAGGCGCTCGGGCGCAGCATTCTGGCGACGATGCACGGCAAGCTCCTCGAGGAGATGCGCGCACTGGAGTCCGAGGTCGGGCGGGAACCTGATGCCGACGAACGCATCCGCGCCATGATCCGAGCGTACGTGGAGACCGCGCAGCGCTCCCCCGGCGTCTACCGCTTCGTCACCCGGCCCAGCGACGGGCTGAACCACTTCCTCCAGGCCGTCTCCCGGCTGGTCGCCACGTTCCTCCCGCCGGATGTGCCCTCACCGCAGATCTGGGCGCACGGAGCCGTCGGATTCGTCGAGGGCGCGGTCGACACCTGGATGACCGACCTCGAAGAGCATGCAGCCCCGGCCGGCACCGCCGAGCGGTCCGGCAGGACCCGCGGCCCCGCTGCCCCCGTCACCTCCGACCAGCTCGTCACCCACCTCGTCACCTGGCTCATGAAGGGAATGCACGCATGACTGTCCACACGGACCGCCTCACCGCCACGACCCCCACGGGGGCCACCACCGCCAACCCCACCGGCCCGATCCCGGTTCCGCCCGCCGGTTCCGCCCGCCTCGACGTCGAGGCCGTCTCGGGAGCGCTCATGGGCGCATGGGCCGAGACCCGCCACGCCGCCCGCGAGCGCGCGGCCCGGCCCGAGCTGCACCGTCCGCTCGACGTCACCGTCGCCGAGCATCGTGAACGGACCTCCGAGCAGATGGTCCTGTTGGCACAGGAGAACGTCTCCTGGCCCATGCTCCCGGAGCACCTCGGCGGCCCGAACGACAACGGCGGCAATGTGGCCGGATTCGAGGAGCTCGTCGTCGCGGACCCCTCGCTGCAGATCAAGGCCGGCGTGCAATGGGGCCTGTTCACCTCGGCGATCGTCCAGCTCGGCAACGAGGAGCAGCAGAAGGCCTGGGTGCCCGACGCGATGTCCCTGACGATCCCCGGCGCCTTCGCGATGACCGAGATCGGCCATGGCTCCGACGTGCAGTCCCTGGCCACGACCGCGACCTACGACCCCACCGCCGAGGAATGGGTGATCCACACTCCTTTCCGCGCCGCCTGGAAGGAGTTCCTGGGCAACGCGGCACTGGATGCGAAGGCCGCCACGGTCTTCGCCCGCCTGATCACGAAGGGCGTCGATCACGGCGTGCACTGCTTCTACGTCCCGGTGCGCGACGGCGACGGCACGCTCCTGCCCGGAGTCCGGAGCGAGGACGACGGCCCCAAGGGCGGGCTCAACGGCATCGACAACGGGCGCCTCGCGTTTCAGCAGGTGCGCGTGCCCCGCACGAATCTGCTGAACCGCTACGGCGACGTGACGGCCGACGGCAGCTACTCCTCCCCGATCGACTCCCCCGGGCGTCGGTTCTTCACCATGCTCGGCACCCTCGTGCAGGGCCGCGTCTCCTTGGACGGCTCGGCGGTGCGCGCGAGCCAGCTCGCTCTGCACATCGCCATCACCTACGCGACCCAGCGCCGCCAGTTCACGGCCGCCGATCCCACGCGGGAGACGGTGCTGATGGACTACCAGTCGCACCTGCACCGCCTGCTGCCCAAGCTCGCCTCCACCTACGCGGGCGCCTTCTCGCACGAGCAGCTGCTGCAGGCCTTCGATGACGTGTTCTCCGGCCGCACCGACGATCCGGAGGCCCGGGAGGACCTCGAGACCCTCGCGGCCGCGCTCAAGCCCACCTCCACCCGCCTCGCCCTGGATACCGTCCAGGAGTGCCGAGAGGCGTGCGGCGGCGCGGGGTTCATCGCCGAGAACCAGCTCGTGGGGCTCCACCAGGACCTCGACGTCTACGCGACCTTCGAGGGTGACAACACGGTGCTGATGCAGCTGGTCGCCAAGCGCCTGCTCAGCGACTACACCTCTGAGCTCAAGAGCGTGGACCGCGCCGGCATCGGGCGTTTCATCGCGCAGCGCGCGGAGGTGCTCGCCAAGCGCCACACCCCGTGGGCTCGGCTCGCTCAGGATCTCAGCGACCGTGGGAACCCCCGCCGGGCCTTCGACTCGATGCGCCAGAGCGACTTCCAGGAGGAGATGCTCACGTCCCGTGCCCGGGTGAAGGTCGAGGAGGTCGCGCTCTCGCTGCGCCCCGCCGCGAAGATGAGCCCCGCCGAGGCCGCCTCCGAGGTCAACAAGCACCAGGTCGAGATGCTGGAGGCCGCGCAGGCCCACGCCGATCTGGTCCGTTGGCGCGCCTTCACCACCGCGATCGAACAGTTCGAGGACGAGGCCACCCGGTCCGTGCTCACCGACGTGCGTGACCTGTTCGGCCTGACGACCATCGAGGACGACCTGGCCTGGTTCCTGCTGAGCGGCATGATCTCTGCCCAGCGCGGCCGCCAGATCAACTCCGATCTGCGCCGTCTGCTGTGGCGACTCCGCCCGCACGTCCTGGACCTGGTTGCCGCGTTCGACGTCCGCCCCGGGCATGTGCGCGCCCCGATCGCCCTGGGTGGCGAGCAGGAGCGACAGGACGAGGCCGCCGCCTACTTCCGTGCCCAGCGCGCCAGCCACGATGCCCCGGTCAGCGAGAAGTCGCTGCGGGACAAGGAGAAGACGGCGAAGCGCGAGGCGGGCCGACGCAGCGGCACGAAGCCCTGATCCCGGCGCCGGGTGCCGCGCCCTGCGGTCCCGTGAATGTGGGGCCCGGCACCTCGGTCGCCGGGTGCGGGATGGCCCGGATCTCAGCACAGACCTCCGGGCCGACCTTCCGGGCCGAGCGATCGTAGACTGGTCGGGCCGTGCCGGCTCCCGTCAGGGTTCGCCGGTTCCTCCTGTGCCCTCGTGATGAACGGACCCGACCCCGCGATGACCGCTGACGACGCGCCCTCCTCTGCCACTCCCGCGACCGCTGCCCCGCACGACCGGCCCGGGGACCTCGACACCGTCGAGGTCGCCACCTCGACGCCGGCGCAGGCGCAGCCCTTCGCCGAGCTCGGCCTGAAGGACGACGAATACGCGAGCATCCGCGAGATCCTCGGCCGCCGCCCCACCAACGCCGAGCTGGCGATGTACTCGGTGATGTGGTCCGAGCACTGCTCCTACAAGTCCTCCAAGAAGCACCTCGGCACCTTCGGCAAGCACACCACCGACGCGATGCGGGAGAAGCTCCTGGTGGGCATGGGTGAGAACGCGGGCGTCGTCGACATCGGCGACGGCTGGGCCGTGACGTTCAAGGTCGAGTCGCACAACCATCCCTCCTACATCGAGCCGTACCAGGGCGCCGCGACCGGCGTCGGCGGCATCGTGCGCGACATCATCTCCATGGGCGCGCGCCCCGTCGCCGTGATGGACCAGCTGCGCTTCGGGGCGATCGACCATCCCGATACCGCGCGCGTGGTCCACGGGGTGGTCTCCGGGGTGGGGGGCTACGGCAACTCGCTCGGCCTGCCCAATATCGGCGGCGAGACCGTCTTCGACGCCGCCTACCAGACCAACCCTCTGGTCAACGCCCTGTGCGTGGGCGTGCTGCGCCACGAGGACATCCATCTCGCCTCCGCCACCGGTCCGGGCAACAAGGTCGTCCTGTTCGGGGCGCGCACCGGCGGGGACGGCATCGGCGGCGCCTCGATCCTCGCCTCGGAGACCTTCGACGAGGGCGGCCCGGTCAAGCGTCCCAGTGTCCAGGTCGGCGACCCCTTCATGGAGAAGGTCCTCATCGAGTGCTGCCTCGAGCTGTTCGCCGCGCACACGGTCGAGGGCATCCAGGACCTCGGTGCCGCCGGCATCTCCTGCGCTACCAGCGAGCTCGCGGCCAACGGCAGCTCCGGCATGCACATCGACCTCGAGACCGTCCTGCTGCGGGACCCCACCCTCACCGCCGGGGAGATCCTCATGAGCGAGTCGCAGGAGCGGATGATGGCCGTGGTGAGCCCCGAGAAGCTGGCCCAGTTCGAGGCCATCGTCGCGAAGTGGGACGTGGAGGCGGCCGTGATCGGCGAGGTCACCGGGGACGGACGGCTCACCATCGACCACTACGGGCGCCGCATCGTCGACGTCGACCCCTCCACCGTCGCGATCGACGGACCGGTCTACGACCGCCCCTACACGCGACCCGACTGGCAGGACTCCCTGCAGGCCGATCGCGCCGAGGCACTTCCGCGCCCCCAGGGCCCGGAGCAGATCGCGCAGACGATCCGTGATCTCATCGCCTCCCCGAACCTCGCGTCCAAGGGCTGGGTCACCGACCAGTTCGACCGCTACGTCGGAGGCAACACCGCGCTCGCCATGCCCGACGATGCCGGCGTGATCCGCGTCGATGAGACCACCGGCCGCGGCGTCGCCCTGGCCACCGACGCGAACGGCCGCTACACGAAGCTGGACCCCCGCACCGGCGCACAGCTGGCCCTGGCCGAGGCCTACCGGAACGTGGCCACCTCCGGCGCGGTCCCGCTCGCCATCACCGACTGCCTGAACTTCGGCTCCCCCGAGGATCCGGGCCCCATGTGGCAGCTGGTCGAGGCGATCGGCGGGCTCGCCGAGGCCTGCGAGATCCTCGAGGTCCCCGTCACCGGCGGCAACGTGTCCCTGTACAACTCCACCGGCGAGACCGGCCGCATCGATTCCGCGGTCCACCCCACCCCCGTCGTGGGCGTTCTCGGCGTGTTCGACGACGTCTCCCGCCGTGTCCCCTCGGGCTGGCAGGTCGAGGGCCTGTCGGTGCTCCTGCTGGGCACCACCCGCGAGGAGCTCTCCGGCTCCGCCTGGGCCGATGTCGCCCATCAGCACCTCGGAGGGCTTCCCCCGCAGGTCGATCTCGAGGCCGAGCGCTCCTTGGCCCGCGTGCTCATCGCCGCCTCGCAGGAGGGCGTCGCCGCAGCCGCGCACGACCTGTCCGAAGGCGGCCTCGCCCAGGCTCTGGTCGAGTCGGTGACCCGCTTCGGCACCGGTGTCCAGGTCGATCTCGACGCGCTGCTCGAGCGCGACGGCGTGGACCTCGCGACGGCGCTGCTGTCCGAGTCCCAGGCCCGCGCCCTGGTCGCCGTCTCGGCGGAGCAGGAGGAGGCGCTGGTGGCGCTCTGCGCGGAGCACGGCGTGCCGCAGCTGCGACTGGGCATCACCGGTACGGACGCTCTGGACATCCGGAGCGTCGCCACCTTCGCGGCCGCCGAGCTGCGAACCCTGCGCGAGGGCACCTTGCCACGCCACTTCGGCTGAGCCGCCACCACTGCGACGACGACGGCGGGCGATCTCCTGAGGGGATCGCCCGCCGCTGCTGTGTCGGGCCGCAGTGTTCGGTGCCGTGCCCGATCGTCCCTCAGGCGTCGCCGCGGGGCGGAATCACCTTCCGCCCTGCGGTCAGCGCCCGGCGCGCGGCGCGACGGGCGAGGTCTCGAGGGCGGGTACCGCGGGTACCAGGATCCGCGGGATCGACGTCGTTCAGGCGCTGATGCAGCTCCGCGAGCTCCGCGCGGGTGGCCCCGAGCTCCTCGCGCAGGAGGCGCAGTTCGCGGACGATCCGCTCCTCGCTGCGGTCCACCACGGTCTCGGTGTTCTTCGCGAGGAACATCGGCAGCCCGATGCCGTGCTCCCGGGTCCACTCGCGGAAGTAGCGTTCACGCAGCTCGGCATCGTGGTGTCGATGGCCATCGCTGAGCGCGTACATCGAGTTGCTGCTGGATCCGGTGGCGCTGGGGCGCTGGCGCCACTGGGCGAGCGGCCGGTCCAGGAACCCGACCTCGTGGTGCTGCAGGAGCGTGAGGTGGAAGGCGTAGTCGCCGACCACCGGAAGGGACTCGTCGTACCCTCCCAGCACATCGTGGACGCGGCGCCGATGGAGCATCGAGATCGGCACGTTCCGGTTGACGGCGATGTAGTCGAGCAGGCGGGTGCCCTGGAGCTCGGGCCAGGAGAGGAAGGCTTCGTCCTCGACGAACCCGGTCGGCGTCTCGTGCTCGTGCACGATCAGGGTGCGCACCACGACGGCTGCGTGGTCGGGATGCGCCGCGAGGTGGGCCAGGGTCTCCTGGAGGAAGGTGGCGTGCCAGGTGTCGTCGTCGTCATGGATCACCACGGCGGGAGCCGACGTCGCTCGCAGCCCGTCGTTGCTGGCCGCCTCCATGCCGGAGGAGCGTTCGCGGTGCAGCACGCGGATCCGCCCGGCGCTCTCCCCCTCGTAGCGCCCCACCACGTTCTCGACGTCTCGGCGGTCGCCCGCGTCGTTGACGATCACCAGCTCCCAGTCCTGGCGGGTCTGGGCCAGGACGTCCTGCACAGCGCGGTCGAGCATCCGGGAGCGGTCGCGGGTGCGCATGATGACCGAGGCTGCAGGCGGAGGTGACGGGGCTTGCGAGATTCGCGGTGCCTGCACCGGAGTGGTCCAGGGCGCGAGGGCCGTGCGCAGAGTGTCGTCCCAGCGCTGGTGGGCCTCGATCCCCGCACCCCCAGGATCTGTCAGGGCGCTCGGGACGGCGGGAGCCGGTGCCGGCTCCGCCGCGCCGCGCAGTGCGGCGACCAGGGTGTCCCACCACGTCTCGGCGGCGGCGAGCAGCGTCGGCCGCACCGCGTCGAGATGCGCTCGCTCGGATTTCCGGCCCGCGATCAGCGCCTCGACCACGGGGCCGACCAGTGCGGAGGGTCCGGCCGTCGTCGGATCCCAGAGGGCGGCCAAAGGCACCACCGCCCCGGCGAGGCCCGTGTTGTGCAGGGCTCCGTCCATGCGGGAGGCCCCGTACCGGTTCAGGGGCAGGGCGAGCACCGAGGACCCGGCCGCGGCGCCGAACACGACGGGATGGAACCGGGTGCTGAGCACCCAGGCGGCCCGGGTCGTCCGCTCGGCGGCGCACGGATCGAGCTCGAGCGCACACACCACGGCCGGCGCCGAGAGGCGCTCGGCGACCTCGGTATGCATCTGCAGGTCGCCGCCCCCGGTGTCGGGGTCGGCCATATGGGGTACCAGCTCGACGCGGGCGCCGGTACGTCGGGCGAGCTCATCGATCACCGCCGCCGTCACGGCGACGTAGTCCTCCCGTGGGAAGGGATCGCCGTCACCACCCAGGGTGACGCTGATCAGCTGCTCATCCTGCGCCTGCTCGCCCCCGCCGGTGTCCGCGAGGCCGAGGCCCACGGCGTCGTCGAGGGTCTGCACGAGCGCCGGGTGCTGCGGGGCGAGGCCCTGCGCGATCCTCACGCTGTGCGCGTCGCGCAGGCCCACCACGGTGCACGCCTGGAGCAGCTCGCGCACGCTGTCACGGTCGGTGTCGGTCAGCTCCGGCCCGAGGCTCTGCCCCGACAGCACCACCGGCTTGCCGAGGGAGCGTGCGACCAGGGCGGTGGCCAGCCGCTCGTCGAGCAGCCAGCCGTAGCGGGAAGTGAGGCTTCCGCCTCCCCCGATCACGAGCGCATCGACCGCCTGCAGCCGCTCGATGATGGCGAAGAGCTTGTCGTGGGTGGGCAGCGCGTCGCTGTCCCCCGCGAGCACGCGTCGAATCTCGTCGAGATAGGTCGCCCGTGCCGGGAGCGGCCACGGGAAGGTCAGCGCCGGGATGCTCCCCGGCGTCGCCGAGCCGCCCGGGCCGTACTTCTCGTGGCGGGAGATGCGCACCACCTCGAGTCCGCGCGCCTCCAGACGGCGCGCACTCATCGTCGCGATCGCCTCGTCCCCGACGTGGTAGACCGTCTGATCGACGTCGCAGAGCAGAGCGACCTTCACCGGCGTTTCCTTCCCGGCGGGCAGACCGTTCCTCGGCTCAGAGCCCGCGATGTTCCATCCAGCGGATCATGAATGCCGCCATCGCATCACGGGCGATCGGCTCGAGCGGACGGAAGGTTCCGTCCGGCCAGCCGGTCGAGATGCCCGTGGAGGCGAGCCAGGTGATCTCCCGCGCGAACTGGTGGTTCGACGGGACATCCGAGAACGAATTGGACGTTCCCGAGGATGGCTGCCCGGATGCACGGTACAGGAAAGCCGCGACCGCTCCGCGCTCGATGGACGCGGTGGGACGGAAGCTGCCGTCGTTCCAGCCGGTCGTGATCCCTTCGGCGTGCGCCCAGGTGATCTCCTTGTAGTACATGCGGCCAGGCGGCATGTCCGTGAACGGGGAGCGCTTCGGGGGTGTGAAAGCCGGAGACCCGAGCGCACGGTAGACGAAGGCGACCATCGCGTCACGCTGGATCGGGGCCAGTGGTCGGTAGGTGCCATCAGGCCAGCCGGTGGTGATGCCGCGGGCGGCGAGCTCCTCGATCTCCTCGCGGAACATCATCCCGGGCGGGACATCGCTGAACCGCGAGTCGTGGAACTGCACGCTGCTGCCGGTCTTGATCGCGGACCCGTTCTGGAACGACTGCACGGTCGTCGAGCCGCTGGTTCGCGCCGACCCCGTCGGCCGCCCCCAGGCGCTGCGCCACTGCAGCGCCATCGGCGACGCATAGCCGTACGCCTTCCCACTGCCCTCCTGCAGGATCAGCCCCTTGGTGAGGATCGTGGCGTCGTAGGAGCCGGTGCGGTGGTTGCTGCGCACGACGGTGCCGAGCTTCGCCGCCCCGCCTGCTCCCTGGAAGGCCCACAGGTGCTCCTTCCAGCCGTTGTCGATGTACCCCTGGGCCCGACCCCGGATGTCGTCGAACTGACGGAAGAGGCTCATGCCGGGGCATTCGGTGTAGTTGACGTCGCGGTGGCCCATCATCGTGGCCAAGGAGATCCGCTTCCCCGGGGTGAAGCGGGTGCCGGACCCCGGGGTCCATGACGCCGTGCTCCAGACGCTGGTCTGGAATGTGGTCAGCAGCTTCCAGGCGACCAGGCGCGCCACGGCGGTACGTGCGGCGTAGGGCGCGGCGACCGAGGAGTAGTTACCCATCACCGAGATCCCGAAGGACCCGGTGTTGAACCCATAGGCGTGGGCGCCGGTGATGTTGCGGTGCAGTCCGCCGCTGCGCCCCTCGAAGATCTGTCCGTACTTGTCCACCAGGATGTTGTACCCGACGTCCGCCCAGCCCAAGGTGCGCGTGTGGTAGCTGAGGATGCCACGCAGGATCTGTGCGGACTGGCTTCGGGTGTAGCTGTTCGAGCCGGCCGTGTGATGGATGATCACGGCCTTGACCGCATTGGTCCCGCTGGTCCCGCGGACCAGGCTCTCGTCGGCGCCCCACGCGGCTCGGGAGACGAAGCCCGGCATGCCCGGGCCGAGCCGCGGTGTTGCCGGATTGGTCGCCGCGGTCGCGGCCATCGTCCTCATCTGCTGACTCTGCGTGGTGGTGGCGTCCTCACCGCTCAGTTGATCCACCTGATCGTCGTTCGGGGCGGACGACGTGGTCACGATGTGCGCGACCATCTCGGTGCTGACGTCGCTCCCGTCGAGCTCGACCCGGATCTGCAGCGCCGAGACCACACCGACCCAGGCCACTTCGGTGCCCGGTGCGTCCTCGCCGGTCCCGGGGTCCTCCGCCGTCTCGAGCTCCAGCCAGGGCGTCCAGTTCCCGTCCGCGTCGACGCCGCGGGCATGGACCGTCGGGGCGTCGGTCTCGGCGGGCCAGGTCACGCCCACCATGGTCGCGGGCTGCTCCGGAAGATCCCGGACCTCGGCACCGTCGACCTCGAGCAGTGGAGACTCAGCCAGCGGCACATCGACCACTCGGGTCTCCCCGCCGGTCACGGAGGGATCGGCGACCGCAGGGGCTGCGCCGAGCACCGCACCGGCGGCGGAGGCGCCCACAGCGGTGGCGGTCAGCAGCGCTCGACGAGAGACGCCCGAGGAGGGCGTGCGCTCGAGGCCGGTATCAGTGGCGGGGGGAAGGTACCGCAGGGACATGACGAGGCTCCGCATCTCAGGAAGGTGGTCGAGGCGCACCGCGAGGTCGCCCGGGATCCGGCACTCGACCGCGTGCCGGGACCCACCGTGAATCCCGATGGTGACCTCCGCGGACACCGTAACCCAGCGAATACGAACACCTTCAAGGACAAGTGGTCACAATATGGCGACGGTCCCGGCGTCCTTCGCCGAAGGATGTCTCAGCTCGCCCCGTCCCCGTGCCCGCCCCGTCCCCGTCCCCGTGCCCAGTCCCTGTGACCAGTCCCCGGCGGTTTCCCTGGACGGGCGCTCCGGGGTCACCAACCTGGGAAGACGACGAGGGCGGGCCGTCGGGATCTCTCCCGGCGACCCGCCCTCGGCGTGGTGCGTCTGTGCTGCTGGTCAGGCGTCGTCGGCCTCGTCAGCGGCGGGCTTCGCGTTGACGAACCCGTTGGCCTCGGCGGCCTCCGCGGTGCGGAACCAGACCTCGGCAACGGTGCGGTCGTACCAGGGCGACTCGGGGGTGTGGAACTTCTTGGAGTCCTCGTTGCCCTTGATGTCGAAGCCCTCGGGCGGGGTATCGCCCTGGTAGGAGTCCTCCCCGTACGGGGCGGAGGTCTCCTCGGTCGTGGCGGAGTCAGCCGGAGCGGAGCTCTTGGCAGCGCCCTCGGCCTCCTTCACCACGGCCTGCTTCGCGGAGTACTCCTCCTGGACGATCTCGATGACCGCCATGGGGGCGTTGTCGCCCTTGCGGGGACCGATCTTGGTGATGCGGGTGTAGCCGCCGGGACGCTCGGTGAAGGTCGGTGCGATCTCCTCGAACAGCGAGTACACGACGCCGCGGTCGCGGATGGTGCGCATGACGCGACGACGCGAGGCGAGGTCACCCTTCTTGGCGAAGGTGACCAGACGCTCCGCGTACGGACGCAGGCGCTTGGCCTTGGTCTCCGTCGTGGTGATCGCCTTGTGGCGGAACAGCTCGGTGGCGAGGTTGGCGAGGATCATCCGCTCATGCGAGGGGGATCCGCCGAGGCGCGCGCCCTTGGTGGGTGCAGGCATGGTCGTTCTCCTAGGTAAGAATGAAAGTCAGTACTGGTCGCCGAAGTCGTCGGAGTAGGACTCCAGGGCCGACGGGTCGAACCCGGCCGGGGAATCCTTCAGCGACAGCCCGAGATCGACGAGCTTGGCCTTGACCTCGTCGATGGACTTCTGCCCGAAGTTGCGGATATCGAGCAGATCGGCCTCGGAACGGGCGGTCAGCTCACCGACGGTGTGCACACCCTCGCGCATGAGGCAGTTGTACGACCGCACCGTGAGGTTGAGGTCGTTGATCGGCAGAGCCAGATCGGCAGCCAGCGCCTGATCGGTCGGCGAGGGGCCGATCTCGATGCCCTCCGCCTCCTGGTTCAGCTCGTGGGCCAGACCGAACAGCTCGACCAGGGTCTTGCCGGCGGAAGCCACCGCGTCACGCGGGGAGATGGCCGGCTTCGACTCGACATCGACGATCAGCTTGTCGAAGTCGGTGCGCTGCTCGACACGGGTCGCCTCGACCTTGTAGGTCACCTTGAGCACGGGAGAGTAGATGGAATCGACCGGCACGCGCCCGATCTCTCCATCGACGCTCTTGTTCTGCGAGGCCGAGACGTAGCCGCGGCCGCGCTCGACGATCAGCTCGATCTCCAGACGGCCCTTCTCGTTGAGGGTCGCGATGTGGAGGTCCGGGTTGTGGATCTCCACACCGGCGGGCGGGGTGATCTCGCCGGCGGTCACGCGACCGGCTTCCTCACGACGCAGGTACATCACGACGGGCTCATCGTTCTCCGAGGAGACGACGAGGTTCTTGATGTTGAGGATGACCTCGGTGATGTCCTCCTTGAGACCGGGGACCGTGCTGAACTCGTGCAGCACGCCGTCGATGCGGATCGAGGTGACCGCAGCACCGGGGATGGAGGACAGCAGGGTGCGGCGCAGGGAGTTGCCGAGGGTGTAGCCGAAGCCAGGCTCGAGCGGCTCGATGACGAACCGGGAGCGGTTGTCCGACACGACCTCTTCGGTCAGCGTGGGGCGCTGTGCAATGAGCACTGTGGATCCTTTCAGCGAGCGTCCGCCATATGACGCTCAGAAGGGGGCGATGGGCCTAGAGGATGGGTGGTGTCCAGGAATGCCGGGCTCTGCGCGGAGCCCGCCCGGCACGTGGGTCGGCCATGAGCGGCGGGGCCGAAGCCCCGCCGTGGCCGACGAGGTCAGACGCGGCGGCGCTTGGCCGGGCGGGTGCCGTTGTGCGGCTGCGGGGTGACGTCCTGGATCGAACCGACCTCGAGACCGGTCGCGGTGAGCGAGCGGATCGCGGTCTCACGGCCCGAGCCCGGGCCCTTGACGAAGACGTCGACCTTCTTCATGCCGTGCTCCTGCGCCTGACGCCCTGCGGCCTCAGCGGCCATCTGCGCGGCGTACGGGGTCGACTTGCGCGAGCCCTTGAAGCCGACTCCACCGGCCGAGGCCCAGGAGATGACGGCACCGTTCGGGTCCGTGATGGACACGATCGTGTTGTTGAACGTGCTCTTGATGTGAGCCTGGCCGTTGACGATGTTCTTCTTGTCCTTGCGGCGCGGCTTACGCGCAGCGGCCTGACGGGTCTTGGTTGCCATACGGCGGAACTCCTCTGGTGGGTTTCGGGTGCGCCGGATCCCTCAGCGGCGCGAAGTGACTGCGGGTCCGAAGACGAATCGCGGTCCGACGGCGGGTGCCGTGGATCAGCGAGTCTTCTTCTTGCCGGCGACGGTGCGCTTGGGGCCCTTGCGGGTACGCGCGTTGGTCTTCGTGCGCTGACCGTGGACCGGAAGGCCGCGACGGTGGCGCAGGCCCTGGTAGCTCCCGATCTCGACCTTGCGACGGATGTCAGCTGCGACCTCACGACGCAGATCACCCTCGATGCGGTAGTGCTCCTCGAGGTGGTCGCGGAGCTTGACGAGCTCGTCGTCGCTCAGCTCGCGCACGCGCTTGTCGCCGGAGACGCCGGTCGCGGCCAGGGTCTCCAGGGCGCGGGTGCGTCCCACGCCGAAGATGTACGTCAGGGCGACTTCGAGGCGCTTTTCGCGCGGAAGGTCGACTCCCACCAGACGTGCCATGTGCAGATTCTCCTACTGTCTCGGAGGCCTGATCCAGCACCTCGTCCTCGGGACTGATCCCGGAACGCCGCAGCCTCCGCGCTGCGGGTGGCCGACCCGAGGGCCGGTGGTACCGATTCTTCTGTTGTGTGTCCGATGATCGGACGATGCCCCCTCGGGGGCTGCCGCCTTCTGGGGCGACTGTCACGGCTGGAGCCGGGACCGGCGGATTGCTCCGCTCAGCCCTGGCGCTGCTTGTGACGCGGGTTCGAGCAGATAACCATGACGCGCGCGTGGCGACGAATCACCTTGCAGTTGTCACAGATCGGCTTGACGCTCGGCTTGACCTTCATAGCTTTCCTTCTCCCGGGACGATCACTTGTAGCGGTAGACGATGCGGCCCCGGTCGAGGTCATAGGGGCTCAGCTCGACGACCACACGGTCCTCGGGAAGGATACGGATGTAGTGCTGGCGCATCTTTCCGGAGATGTGCGCGAGCACCTTGTGCCCGTTATCGAGCTCGACCCGGAAACGTGCATTCGCGAGCGCCTCCGTAACCCGACCCTCGACTTCGATCACGCCGTCCTTCTTCGCCATGCCTCCCCAATCTCTCGCCTCCGGCGGGCCGGCGGCTGAGTTCCGCATTCTCTGTCCTTGCACACCGACCGTCGGGTGACGATACGGTGGTCAACGAGGGTGGCGCCGCAGCGCGTCGTCGGCATGGCAGATCGATCCGGCCGAGCCGGACGACGCTTCTGCACGACGGGACTGCACGACAACATACGACGAAGACACCGCACGCGGAGCACACCCAGTCGTCGAGCTTACACGGCAGTTCCGGGTACGGCGAGGGATCAGGGTGATGACGCCCATCACGTCGGCTCGTCGGCCCCGTACGGCGACTGCGTGCATCGAAGCGCCATGCTCCCCGTGCCGGAAGGGTCCGGTCCGGGTCGCGCCGGGCTCAGGTCGCGGCGAGGGGATCCGGTGCCGCGTCGATCCCGCGCAGCGCGAGCTCTGCAGCGCCCCCGTCACCTTCGGTGAGCACCAGCAGTCCGTGGTCGGTCACGGCGACGGAGTGCTCCACATGGGCGGCCCGCCCGCCGGCGGTCGCTCGGACCGTCCAATCGTCGTCCTCGAGCACCCAGTGCCCGGGCCCCTGGATCAGCATCGGCTCGATCGCCAGGCACATGCCGGTGCGCACTTTCGGCCCGCGCGACCTGGTGCGGTAATTCATGACATCAGGCGCCTGGTGCATGGCGGTGCCGATGCCGTGGCCACCGAATCCTTCGAGGTGGGACAGGGACTCCCCTGCCGCCGCGGTGATGTGGTCCTCGATCGCCGCGCTCACCTCCCCCACCCGCTGGGCGGTGCCGAGCGCCGCGATACCTGCCCACAGGGCGTCCCGGGTGATGCGTACCAGGTCCTCGTCGGCCGTCGATCGCGGGGACCCCACGACATGGGTCCGGGCCGCATCGGAATGCCAGCCATCGATGATGAGACCCCCGTCGATCGAGACGAGGTCCCCTTCCTCGAGGCGCCGATCGCCGGGGATGCCGTGGACGACGACCTCGTTGACACTGATGCACAGCGTCGCGGGGAAGCCGTGGTACCCCAGGAAGTTCGGGGTGGCACCCTCGTCGCGGATCATCTCGTGGGCGAGCCGATCCAGTTCGCCCGTGGTGATGCCGGGCCGGACCGCCCCGGCGAGCATCTCGTGGACCTGGTGCAGCAGCAGTCCGCTGCGCCGCATCACCAGGATCTGCTCGGGCGTCTTCAGCTCCACCCGCTCCGGGAGGAAACTCATCACGCTGCGAGTGCCTCCTGGAGCGCAGCGGTGACCTCATCGATCGAGGCCATGCCGTCCACGCGCCGCACGAGGCCACGCTGGTCGTAGACGTCGATCAACGGGGCGGTCTGCTCGGCGTAGACGTCGAGTCGACGGCGGATGGTCTCCTCGGTGTCGTCGCTGCGGCCCAGTTCGGCGCCGCGGGCGACGAGACGGCCGATGACCTCCTCCGTCTCCACCTCCAGCAGCAGTACGAGATCCAGAGGAGTGCCGAGCTCGTCGAGCACGCCGTCGAGCGCGTCGACCTGATCGAGCGTGCGGGGGTACCCGTCCAGCAGGAACCCCTCTGTCGCATCGTCCTGCGCAAGGCGCGAACGCACCATGTCGTTGGTGACGGAGTCCGGCACGTACTCGCCCTTGTCCATGTAGGACTTCGCGAGCACACCGAGCTCGGTCTCCTGGGAGACATTGGCGCGGAAGATGTCACCGGTGGAGATCGCGGGAATCGCCAGGAACTCCGCGATGCGCGCGGCCTGGGTACCCTTGCCCGCTCCGGGCGGGCCGACGATCAGCAGTCGGCGGGCACCCTGATCGGCACCCCGCGCCGGAGCGGAATCGGTGGAGAGGTCGGGACTGGTCACCGAAGAATCCCTTCGTAGTGGTGCTGCTGGAGCTTCGCGTCGATCTGCTTGACGGTATCGAGTCCGACGCCGATGACGATCAGCAGGGACACGCCGCCCAGCGGGAAGTTCTGCGACGCACCCAGGTAGACGAGCGCGAACAGCGGGATCAGGGAGATCACCGCGAGGTAGACCGCGCCGGGGGTCTGGATCCGATTGATCACGTAGCGCAGATAGTTCTCGGTGGGCTTGCCGGCACGGACGTTGGGGACGAAACCGCCGTACTTCTTCATGTTGTCGGCGATCTCCTCCGCATTGAAGGTGATCGACACGTAGAAGAACGCGAAGAAGACGATCAGCCCCACGTAGACGGCGGCGTAGATCCACGAGAACGACATGCCCATGACCAGGTGGGTGTTGACCCACTGGACCCACCCGGACTCCGGGTCGCCGAAGGACGCGGCCATCTGCGGGAGCGCCAGGATCGACGACGCGAAGATGACCGGGATGACGCCGGCCTGGTTGACCTTGATCGGGATGTACGTCGAGGTGCCGCCGTACATACGACGGCCCACCATCCGCTTGGCGTACTGCACCGGAATGCGGCGCTGGGACTGCTCGACGAAGACGACGCCGATCATGACCACGAGGGCCACGAGGATGACCAATGAGAACGTCATCCAGCCCTGCAGCTCGAAGACCTGGCCCATGGCGCCCGGGAAGGACGCGGCGATCGAGGTGAAGATCATCAGCGACATGCCGTTGCCGATGCCGCGCTCCGTGATCATCTCGCCCATGAACATGATCAGCACGGTGCCGACGGTCATGGTCAGCACCATGAGCAGCAGCGTGGGGATGGATTGGTCGGGCACGAGATCGAGGCTGCACCCCACGAAGAACTGACCCGAGCGGACCAGGGTGATGATCGTGGTGGCCTGCAGCACGGCCAGACCGATGGTCAGGTAGCGCGTGTACTGCGTGAGCTTGGCAGTGCCCGAGGCCCCTTCCTTGTGGAGGGCCTCGAAGCGTGGAATCACGACGCGCAGCAGCTGCACGATGATCGAGGCGGTGATGTAGGGCATGACGCCCAATGAGAAGACAGAAAGCTGCAGCAGGGCGCCACCGGAGAACATGTTAATCATGCCCAACGCATTGGCGCCTTCGCCCGACATCGACTGATCGGAGCAGATCATCACGTTGGTGTAGTCGAACCCCGGGGTGGGGATGAAAACACCAAGACGATAGATCGCGATCAGGCCGAGGGTGAAGAAGATCTTCGCCCTCAGCTCGGGGGTGCGCAGCGCGCGCACGAACGAGTTCACCAGTTTCCCTCCTGGAGGTCCCGGGACAGGACCGTTGGACGTCCCGGTCCGTCCCGGTGCCGCAGATGATCTGCGGCTTTCGGACCGGCCCCGACATGACGACGGGGCACCACAGCACAGATTATTCTGCGCCGCGGTGCCCCGTCAAAAGAGACTCACGCGGTGGTGACGGACCCGCCAGCCGCCGCGATCTTCTGCTCCGCCGAGGCGGAGAACTTCTGCGCGGTGATGTCGAGCTTGACGCTCACATCGCCGGTCCCCAGCACCTTGACGGGCTGGTTCTTGCGCACGGCGCCCTGGGCGACGAGATCCTCGACCGTGACAGTGCCGCCCTCGGGGAACAGCTCCTGCAGGGTCGCCAGGTTCACGACCTGGAACTCGACGCGGAAGGGGTTGGTGAAGCCGCGCAGCTTGGGAAGCCGCATGTGGAGCGGGACCTGCCCACCCTCGAAACGTGCGGGCACCTGGTAACGGGCCTTCGTGCCCTTGGTGCCGCGACCGGCGGTCTTACCCTTGGAGGCCTCACCACGACCGACGCGGGTGCGTGCGGTCTTCGAACCCGGCGCGGGGCGCAGGTCGTGAAGCTTCAGAGGGTTCTGGTTGGAATCAGTCATGAGAGTCAGTCCACCTCTTCGAACGTCACCAGGTGCGTGACGGCGCGGATCATGCCGCGGATCTCAGGGCGGTCTTCCTTCACCACCGTGTCACCGATGCGCTTGAGGCCGAGGCCGCGCAGGGTGGCTCGCTGGCTCTGGTTGCCGCCGATTTCGGAACGGACCTGGGTCACCGTGATCTGCATCAGGCACCCACCTTCGAGGCCCGAGCCGCAGCGCGACCCTCGGCCTGGGCCCGCAGGAGCGCCGCCGGAGCGACGTCCTCGACCGCGAGACCACGGCGGGCAGCCACGGCCTCGGGCTCTTCGAGCATCTTGAGCGCTGCGACGGTGGCCCGCACGATGTTGATCGCGTTGGTCGAGCCGAGCGACTTGGAGAGCACATCGTGCACTCCGGCGCACTCCAGGACCGCACGGACCGGACCGCCGGCGATCACGCCGGTACCCGGGGCGGCGGGGCGAAGCAGGACGACGCCTGCCGCGTCCTCACCCTGGACCTGGTGCACGACGGTGCCCTGGATGCGCGGGACGCGGAAGAAGTTCTTCTTCGCTTCCTCGACACCCTTGGCGATCGCTGCCGGGACCTCCTTGGCCTTGCCGTAGCCGACGCCGACGGTTCCGTCGCCGTCGCCCACGACCACGAGAGCGGTGAAGGAGAAACGACGGCCGCCCTTGACGACCTTCGAGACGCGGTTGATGCTCACGACGCGCTCGAGGAACGCCGACTTCTCGGCTTCCTGTCCGCGGCCGCGGCCACCCTGGCGGCCACCGCTCTGGCGGCCTCCGCGATCGTTGTTGCTAGTGGTGTTGGTGGAGTTGTCGTCCCGCCGGCCGGAGGCCGCGGGACCGTTGTTCCGCTGCTGTGCAGCCATATTCAGATCCTCTTCTCGTCCTGTGTCCAGGCGGCGATCACAGCGCCAGGCCGGCTTCGCGAGCGCCGTCGGCGACGGCGGCCACACGGCCGTGGTACTTGTTGCCGCCGCGGTCGAACACGACGGAGTCGATCCCGGCAGCCTTGGCGCGCTCGGCGACAAGAGCACCGACGGTGCGGGCCTTGTCGGCCTTCGTGGCCTCGGTACCGCGCAGGTCGGCCTCCATGGTCGACGCCGACGCGACGGTCTTGCCCAGTGCGTCATCGACGACCTGGACGAAGACGTGGCGCGTCGAGCGGGTGACCACCAGGCGCGGACGCAGGGCGGTTCCGATGACACGACGACGGACACGCAGGTGACGACGGCCGCGCGCACGCAGCCTGCTGCCGCGGTAGCCCTTGGTGTGCTTGAGTGCGTAACCCATGATCACTTACCAGCCTTTCCGGCCTTGCGCACCACGGTCTCGTCCGCGTACCGCACGCCCTTGCCCTTATAGGGCTCCGGCTTGCGGATCTTGCGGATGTTCGCGGCGACCTCGCCCACCTGCTGCTTGTCGATGCCGGAGACCGAGAACTTCGCCGGGGTCTCGACGGTGAGGGTGATGCCCTGGGGCGCCTTCACCGTGACGGGGTGGGAGAAGCCGAGGGCGAACTCGAGGTCGGTGCCCTTCGCGGTCACACGGTAGCCCGTGCCCACGATCTCCAGCTTCTTGGTGTAGCCCTCGGTGACACCGAGGACCATGTTGTTGATGAGCGTGCGGGTCAGGCCGTGGAGGGCCCTGTTCTCGCGCTCCTCGTCGGGGCGGCTCACCACGATGCTGCCGTCCTCACCGCGCTCGACGGTGATAGGAGCAGGCACGTTGTGCTTGAGCTCGCCCTTGGGGCCGGTCACCGTGATGGTGCGGTCCTCGATGGTGACGTTCTGGACTGTGGCCGGTACTGCGACCGGCAGGCGTCCGATGCGGGACATATCGGTTCTCCTCTCCCGCTCACCAGATGTAGGCGAGGACTTCCCCACCTACACCCTTCTTGGAAGCCTGCTTGTCGGTCAGAAGGCCGGAAGACGTGGACAGGATCGCCACGCCCAGTCCGCCGAGGACCTTGGGCAGGTTCGTGGACTTTGCGTACACACGCAGGCCCGGCTTCGAGATACGGCGAATCCCGGAGATGGCACGGTCGCGGCTGTCGGAGTACTTGAGCTCGAGGACGAGCTTGCTGCCCACCTCGGCCTCGTCCTCGGTCCAGCCGAGGATGTAACCCTCTGCCTTCAGGATGTCCGCAATGCGGGCCTTCAACTTCGAATACGGCATGGACGCGGTCTCGTGGTACGCCCCTGAGGCGTTACGGATCCGCGTGAGCATGTCCGCGATCGGGTCGGTCATGGTCATGTCTGTTGCTTCTTCCTCACCTGGTTTCCCGCGGCCTCATTGCTGTGCCTCGGGACCTCTGGCGGTAGTCCTTACCAGCTGCTCTTGGTGACGCCGGGGAGCTCACCGCGGTGAGCCATCTCGCGAAGGCAGACTCGGCAGAGCCCGAACTTGCGGTACACGGAGTGCGGACGGCCGCAGCGCTGGCACCGGGTGTAGCCGCGTACTGCGAACTTCGGCTTGCGCTCCGACTTCTTGATCAGGGCTGTCTTCGCCATATCAGTTCTCCTTGAAGGGGAAGCCGAGCAGCTTGAGCAGCGCGCGTCCCTCGTCGTCGGTCTTCGCCGTGGTCACGACCGTGATGTCCATACCGCGGACGCGATCGATCTTGTCCTGGTCGATCTCATGGAACATAACCTGCTCCGTGAGACCGAAGGTGTAGTTGCCGTTGCCGTCGAAGTGCTTCGGGGACAGGCCGCGGAAGTCACGGATGCGCGGCAGCGCGGTGGACAGCAGGCGATCCAGGAACTCCCACATGCGGGCGTTGCGCAGTGTGACGTGCGCACCGATCGGCATGCCTTCACGCAGCTTGAACTGCGCGATGGACTTGCGAGCCTTGGTGACCTGGGGCTTCTGGCCGGTGATGGCAGCGAGGTCGCGGATGGCGCCGTCGATGACCTTGGAGTCGCGAGCGGCGTCGCCGACGCCCATGTTCACGACGATCTTGGTCAGACCGGGCACCAGCATGACGTTCTGGTAACCGAACTGCTCGGTCAGCTGCGGCGCGATGGTGTCGTTGTACTTGCTCTTCAGACGCGGGACCGGGGTGGTGTCCACTGTGCTGGTCTCTGACATCAGATGTCCTTCCCGGAGCGCTTGGCGAAGCGGACGCGCACCTGCTTGGAACGGCCGTTCTCGAGCTCAACGGTCTCGACGCGGTAACCGACCTTGGTCGGCTTGTTGTCCTCCGGGTCGACCAGGGCCACGTTGGACACGTGGAGAGCGGCTTCACGCTGCTCGATGCCGCCCGCGCCTCCGGCCTGGTTCGGCTTGAGGTGGTGGGTGCGGCGGTTGATGCCCTCGACGAGGACACGCCCGGTGTCGGGGAACACCTGCAGCACTCGACCCTGCTTGCCCTTGTCGCCGGCCTCGAGCCCGCGCGCGGCGAGCTTGTCGCCGTCGCTGGATCGACCGGTGATGACCTGGACGAGATCGCCCTTCTTGATCTTCATCTTTGCCATATCACAGCACCTCCGGTGCCAGCGAGATGATCTTCATGAAGCGCTTGTCGCGCAGCTCGCGACCGACGGGGCCGAAGATGCGCGTACCGCGCGGCTCGCCGTCGGCCTTGAGGATCACCGCTGCGTTCTCGTCGAAGCGGATGTAGGAACCGTCGGGACGCCGACGCTCCTTGGACGTGCGGACGACGACAGCCTTGATGACGTCGCCCTTCTTGACGTTGCCACCGGGGATGGCATCCTTGACGGTCGCCACGATGGTGTCCCCGATGCTGGCGTAACGGCGACCGGAGCCACCGAGAACACGGATGCAGAGAATCTCCTTGGCACCCGTATTGTCGGCGATCTTCAGTCGCGACTCCTGCTGAATCACTCGTTCTCCTATCGTCTCACCGGTTCTCTTCCCGCTCGCGGGAGCGAGCCGGCCGAGCCTTGCGGAACGGAATCTGGACCATGCCCGGTATCGCCACTGGTCACAGTTGCGACCCATGGCATCACCGTCAACGGATCCCGGGCACCAAAAAACCCTCAGCCGGACTCAAGCACTAGCGGGGAGAACGCAGAGCGTTCGCTTCTCGTGCAAGGTCTCCGACGAGGATGGATCTGGCGGTACCGGATCCCGTCGCGGACTCCAGCTCCCGCGTGCCACAGGGGCACTCGGAGACAGTCGTCCGGCAACCGCTCAAGACTACGCGGCACGAGCGAACCTGTCACCCCGTCGGGGACGGTCGATCGGTGTGTGCTTGCTCTCGCGGCCGGATTCGCGACCGGCGCACCCTTCGCACCCCCCGGTTGGTCCCCTCGGCCCGTGCGAGGCCCGCCGGGGACGGGCGAACTCCCCTCGGGCGCAGCCGGGTGCCCCTAGACTCGCCGGATGATCGACATCGACATCGCACGTCGGCTCCAGCACGCGGGACTCCCCTGGGAGCCGGGCGACGGGGACTTCTTCACGATCGACACGGACCTGCTGCGCGAGGACGCGTTCATGCTCTCGACCATGGTGGTCGAACCCGGGTTCGGCGCCGCCGGGGAGAGGGTCTTCCGCTTCAACGGGACGACCGAGTGGGCGCTCGACTCGGTCGAGCAGCACCAGGCCATCTGGATCCCCCGGGAGGAGCAGCTGCGCGCCGCTCTCGGCGATGCCTTCCGCTCCCTGCGCCAGGAGGTGGACGGTGCGTACGTCGTCACCGTGGGCCGGCCGCGAGAGGACGAACTCCGGGAGACACGGGCCCCGCGGGCGGAGGACGCGTACGCCGGGGCGCTGCTCATCCACCTCACCAGCTGAACCGACCGGAGCAATCGGACCCGGGCTGCCACCGCACCGGGACCGCTGCGGGGACAGCAGAAGGGCCGACCCTCCCCCACGGGGAAGGCCGGCCCTTCTGACGATCCTGATGCGGTCACGAGGACCGCGGGATCACTTGGCGCGCTCGACGACCTCGACCAGACGCCACCGCTTGGTGGCGGA
This sequence comes from Brachybacterium sp. FME24, assembly GCF_014897705.1. GTDB lineage: Bacteria > Actinomycetota > Actinomycetes > Actinomycetales > Dermabacteraceae > Brachybacterium. Next base: position 293,224 of record NZ_JABUXV010000001.1, read on the forward strand.
GGTCGGACGGGTCTCCATGAGGAGCACACGGTCGCCGGTACCGGCGGTGTTCTCCTCGTCGTGAGCCTTGAACTTGCTGGTCTTGGTCGTGACCTTGCCGTATCGGGCGTGCTTCACGCGCTCCTCGACCTCGACGACGATGGTCTTGTCCATCTTGTCGGAGACCACGAAACCGCGAACGGTCTTGCGGTAGGGGCGCTCGTGGGAGGACGCATGCGCGCCCTCCGTGACGGGCACGTCGGCGGCCGGGGCCTCGACCTTGCTGTTCTCAGTCATCTCTGTTCCTCGCTTCGCGGTCACTCGGCGCCGCCGGGCGCCTGACGGATGCCCAGTTCGCGCTCGCGCAGGATCGTGTAGATCCGTGCGATGTCCTTCTTGACGGACCGCAGGCGGCCGGAGCTCTCGAGCTGACCGGTAGCGGACTGGAAACGAAGCTTGAACAGCTCGTCCTTGGCCTTTGCCAGCTCCTCGGCAAGCTTGACGTCGTCCAGCTTGTCGATCTCATCGGCGGTGAGCTTGGTCGCTGCCATCAGATGTCACCACCCTCTCGGCTCAGAATGCGGCACTTCATGGGGAGCTTGTGCATCGCCAGGCGCAGGGCCTCGCGAGCAACCTCCTCGTCGACGCCGGCGATCTCGAACATGACTCGTCCCGGCTTGATATTGGCGATCCACCACTCGACCGAACCCTTACCGGAGCCCATGCGGACCTCGGCAGGCTTCTTGGTGAGAGGACGATCGGGGTAGATGTTGATGAACACCTTGCCGCCACGCTTCATGTAGCGGGTCATGGCGATACGAGAGGCCTCGATCTGACGGTTGGTGACGTAGGCAGGCGAGAGCGCCTGGATGCCATAGTCACCGAACGCGAGCTCGGTGCCGCCCTTGGCCATGCCGCTGCGGGTCGGGTGGTGCTGCTTGCGGTGCTTGGTCCTGCGGGGGATCAGCATGTCGCTCAGGCCTCCGTTCCGGACTGCTGTGCGGGAGCGGACGCCGGCTGCTCGGCGGGAGCGGCGGCCGGAGCGGCAGCCTGTGCTGCGCCCTCCGTGCTGCCGTCCCGACGTGCGGTGGCGTTGCGCTCGTTACGACGGCCACGCGGGCGCTCGGCACGCGGGGCGCCACGTCCGCCGGAGCGGGGACCCTGCGAGGCGGCCTGCTGAGCCGCGAGCTCCTTGGCGGTGACGTCGCCCTTGTAGATCCACACCTTCACGCCGATACGGCCGAAGGCGGTCTTGGCCTCGTAGAAGCCATAGTCGATGTTCGCGCGGAGCGTGTGCAGCGGCACGCGCCCTTCACGGTAGAACTCGTTACGGCTCATCTCGGCGCCGCCGAGGCGGCCGGAGACGGCCACTCGGATGCCCTTCGCACCGGCGCGCTGCGCGGACTGCATGCCCTTGCGCATCGCACGGCGGAAGGAGACGCGGGCGGCGAGCTGCTCGGCGATGCCCTGCGCGACCAGCTGGGAATCGGCCTCGGGGTTCTTCACCTCGAGGATGTTCAGCTGGATCTGCTTGCCGGTGAGCTTCTCGAGCTCACCACGCAGACGCTCGGCCTCAGCACCACGACGCCCGATGACGATGCCCGGGCGGGCGGTGTGGAGGTCGACGCGCACACGGTCACGGGTGCGCTCGATCTCGACCTTCGAGATACCGGCTCGCTCCATGCCCTTGGACATGAGCTTGCGGATCGCGACGTCTTCCTTCACGTAGTCGCGGTAGCGCTGACCCTCCTTGGAGGAATCGGCGAACCACCGACTGTTGTGCTCCGTGGTGATCCCGAGACGGAACCCGTTCGGATTGACCTTCTGGCCCATTCGGGACTCCTTACTTGTTCACGGGAGCGACCACCACGGTGACGTGGCTCGATCGCTTCTTGATCTGGAAGGCTCGACCCTGAGCTCGCGGCTGGAACCGCTTCATGGTCGGACCTTCATCGACGAATGCGGCGGAGACGACGAGTTCGCGCTCATCGAAGCGCTCACCTGCCTGATCTGCCTTCACCCGCGCGTTGGCGATCGCGGACTCGACGAGCTTGCGGACGGGTCCGCTGGCGGCCTGCGGGGCGAACCGCAGGATATCCAGGGACTCGGCCGTGCTCTTGCCACGAATCAGGTCCACAACGCGGCGAGCCTTCATGGGCGACATGCGGAGATGCCGCACCTGCGCCTTGGCTTCCATTGCTGTCCTGCTTTCTTCTGGGTGTCGGGACGTGCTGCCGTACTGACCGAGGTCAGCGACGGCGGCCCTTTCTGTCGTCCTTCTCGTGGCCCTTGAAAGTCCGCGTGGGAGCGAACTCGCCGAGCTTGTGGCCGACCATCGACTCGGTGACGAACACCGTGACGTGCTTACGACCGTCGTGCACTGCGAAGGTGTGGCTGAGGAAGTCCGGCGTGATGACCGAACGACGTGACCAGGTCTTGATGAGGTTCTTGGTGCCCTTCTCGTTCTGGACATCCACCTTCTTCTGAAGGTGGTCGTCCACGAAGGGGCCCTTGGCGATACTGCGAGGCATAGTCTCTGATTCTCCCTATCAGCGCTTCTTGCCGGTCCGGCGGCGGCGCACGATGAGCTTGTCGCTCTCCTTGCCCGGACGCCGGGTACGGCCCTCGGGCTGACCCCAGGGCGACACCGGATGACGACCACCGGAGGTACGGCCTTCGCCGCCACCATGGGGGTGATCGACGGGGTTCATGACGACGCCACGCACGTGAGGGCGCTTGCCCTTCCAGCGCATGCGGCCGGCCTTGCCCCAGTTGATGTTGGACTGCTCCGCGTTGCCGACCTCACCGATGGTGGCGCGGCAGCGGGCATCGACGTTGCGGATCTCCCCGGACGGCATGCGCAGCTGCGCATGGGGCCCGTCCTTGGCGACCAGCTGCACAGAGGCGCCGGCGCTGCGGGCGATCTTGGCGCCGCCACCGGGACGCAGCTCGATGGCGTGCACCACGGTGCCCAGCGGGATGTTGCGCAACGGCATGTTGTTGCCGGGCTTGATGTCAGACCCGGCACCGTTCTCGATCCAGTCACCCTGACGCAGCTTGGCCGGGGCGAGGATGTACCGCTTCTCGCCGTCGGTGTAGTGCAGCAGCGCGATGCGTGCGGTGCGGTTGGGGTCGTACTCGATGTGCGCGACCTTGGCGCCCACCCCGTCCTTGTCGTGACGACGGAAGTCGATCACGCGGTAGGCCCGCTTGTGGCCACCGCCCCGGTGACGGGAGGTGATACGACCGTTGTTGTTGCGGCCGCCGGACTTGGACAGCGGGCGGACCAGCGACTTCTCCGGCGTGGACCGGGTGACCTCGACGAAGTCGGCGCCACTCGAGAAACGACGACCGGGCGTGGTCGGCTTGCTCTTACGAATTGCCATGTGGGTTTCCCTCAGACTCTCTTCGGCTCCTCGGATATCGGCCGCCTCAGGCGACCGACCCTCCGAAGATGTCGATGGCTCCGTCAGTCAGGGTGACGATGGCGCGCTTGGTGTCCTTGCGCTTGCCGGTCCCGAAGCGCGTACGGCGCGACTTGCCCTGACGGTTGATCGTGTTCACCGAGGAGACCTTGACGTCGAAGATGGATTCGACGGCGATCTTGATCTCGGTCTTGTTGGCGCCGGCATCCACCAGGAAGGTGTACTTGCCGTTGTCCATCAGCCCGTAGCTCTTCTCGGAGACGACCGGGGCCAGCAGGACATCGCGGGGATCCTTGTTCAGCACGGTCACTTCGACTCCTCCTCTGCGGCCTCATCGGCCGGGGTGGACTCCTTGACCGCGTTCACGTATCCGGCGGCCTTGGCGGCCTCCTCGGACGCGAACCAGACCTCGGCCTTGGTGCGTCCGTACCACGGGGAGTCCTCGGTGTGGAACTTCATCGAGCCCTTGTTGCCCTTGATGGTGAAGCCCTCGGGAGCGGAGCCGTCGGCCAGAGGGGCCGCCGAGCCTGCACCGTGGGGGCTCTCCTCGATGTCGGAGGCCGGGGCCTCCTGCACTGCGGCGGCCGGAGCGGCAGCAGCAGTCTTCGCCGCGGCGAAGGACGAGGTGGGAAGGGTCAGGGTGGCCTGAGCCACGAAGTCCTCGAGCGCAGCGGCGGTGAAGACGACGTCATCGGACAGCATGACGTCGTAGGTGTTCACCTGGTCTGCGTACAGGACATGCGCGGTCGGCAGGTTGCGCGAGCTCAGTGCGCCCAGATCATCGTCACGACGCACGATGACCAGCACATGCCGGCGATCGGAGACGTGGGACAGGGTCTGGCGGACCGCCTTGGTGGACGCGACCTCTCCGGTCAGGAGGGCCGAGAGCACGTGGATGCGGCCGTTGCGGGCCCGGTCCGAGAGGGCACCGCGCAGGGCGGAGGCCTTCATCTTCTTCGGGGTGCGCTGGCTGTAGTCACGCGGGACGGGACCATGGACGACGCCACCGCCGGCGAACTGCGGGGCGCGCAGGGAGCCCTGACGGGCACGACCGGTGCCCTTCTGCTTCCAGGGCTTCTTGCCGCCGCCACGCACTTCGGCGCGGGTCTTGGTCTTGTGGGTGCCCTGACGAGCGGCCGCCTGCTGGGCGACGACCACCTGATGGATCAGAGGCACGTTGGTCTGCACGTCGAAGATCGACGCAGGCAGCTCGACGGAGCCGGACTTCTTACCGGCCGGATCGAGCACGTCGACAGTCAGATTCGCTGCCATCGGGCTCAGGCCTCCTTCGCGGGGGTCTTGACGGCCGAGCGGACGAGCACGAGGCCGCCCTTGGGGCCGGGAACGGCGCCCTTGACGAGCACCAGGCCCTTCTCGGCGTCGACCGCGTGAACGGTCAGGTTCTGGACACTGGTGCGGTCGCTGCCCATACGGCCAGCCATGCGCTGACCCTTGAAGACGCGACCGGGGGTGGAGGCACCACCGATGGAGCCGGGCTTGCGGTGGTTGCGGTGCGCACCATGGGAGGCGCTGGCACCGGCGAACCCGTGGCGCTTCATGACGCCCGCGGTGCCCTTGCCCTTGGAGGTGCCGACGATGTCGACCTTCTGGCCGGACTCGAAGACCGACGCGTCGATCTCCTGGCCCAGGGAGTAGTCAGCGGCGTCGACGGTGCGCAGCTCGACGAGGTGACGGCGCGGGGTCACGCCGGCCTTCTCGAAGTGGCCCTTGAGCGGAGCCGACACCTTGCGGGGGTCGATCTGCCCATAGGCGATCTGCACGGCGTCGTAGCCGTCGGTCTCGATGGACCGGATCTGGGTGACGACGTTCGCACCGGTCTGCACGACGGTCACGGGGACGAGCTTGCCGTTCTCGTCCCAGACCTGGGTCATGCCGAGCTTGGTGCCGAGCACGCCGGACACCGGACGGGCCTTCTGGCCGGTCAGTTCGTTGCTCATGTCCACCTGCCTCAGAGCTTGATCTCGATATTGACATCCGCCGGCAGATCGAGACGCATGAGCGAGTCCACGGCCTTGGGCGTGGGATCGACGATGTCGATCAGTCGCTTGTGCGTGCGCATCTCGAAGTGCTCACGGGAGTCCTTGTACTTGTGCGGCGACCGGATGACGCAGAACACGTTCTTCTCGGTCGGCAGCGGCACCGGGCCCACAACAGTCGCGCCAGCGCTGGTGACCGTGTCGACGATCTTGCGCGCCGAGCTGTCGATCACCTCGTGGTCGTACGACTTGAGCCGGATGCGGATCTTCTGTCCCGCCATGGCGTCCTGTCTCTCTTTCGTCTGACATGGATACACCCGATCCCGGTACCCGAGGACGGGCGTGTCGGCCTATGTGGGGCACACGAGCCCAACAAACGGCCGCCGAGTATCGGCTGCTTCTGCGTAAATTCCCTCGTACGATGCGCAATCGATGCCGTAGGCATGGTTCGCATCCTCGGGTTGGACCTCATCCGGTGATCATTCGCCGGGGTACTGGACCCACGGAGAACGGAACCGGGCATGTCGGCCCGTGCAGACAACTAGAACAGTTTGCCAGACGGTTCATGCCCCCACAAGGGGACGTCAGGTGCACCCGGTCACAGATCACACCCAGGCAGGGTGCGCCGGGGCCGCGGCGGCGTCCGGGTCACTTGTTCGTGCTCGGACCCACGCCGCCCTGCAGCTGCCGCTGGAAGATCACGTACACCACGATCACGGGGATCACGGTGATCACCACGGAGGCGAACATGCCACCCCAGTCGACCTGGTACCCCTGCTGCGCCTGCAGGTTCACCAGTCCCTGGGCGAGAACGTAGTTGCCACGCTCCGTGTTCAGCACCAGCGGCAGGAGGTACTGGTTCCACATCCCCAGGAAGTTGAAGATCGCCACGGAGGCCAGTCCCGGCTTCGCCATCGGCAGCATGACATGGAAGAAGGTGCGGAAGTCTCCGGCTCCGTCGATCTCCGCGGCCTCGCTGATCTCGTCCGGCAGGCCCGCGAAGAACGAGTGCAGGAAGAACACCGTGAAGGGGAGCGCGAAGGCGACATAGGACAGGGTCACCCCGATCAGGCCCAGGCGGCCTTCGAGCAGTCCCATGTTCCGCAGGACGAAGAACAGGGGGACCACGGCGAGGAAGATGGGGAAGGTCAGCCCGGCGACCATCCCGAAGTAGATGGCGCGGTTCCCGGGGAATCGGAACCGGGCGAGGATGTAGGCGCACATCGCGCCCAGCAGCATCACGATGACGAGGCCGGAGCCGACCACGATCAGGGTGTTGAGGAAGTAGTCCCCGATCCTGGCCTCGGACCAGGCCCGGGTGTAGTTCTCGAGCTGCGGGGTCGCGGGAAGACCGAAGGGATCGGTGAGGATCTCCTGCGACGTCTTGAAGGAGGTGTAGATCGTCCACAGCAGCGGGAGGATCACCAGCAGCGCCCAGATGCTGAGGATGACGTGGTGGAGAGTCGCGTATCCGGCGCCGTCGGTGTTGCGCCCGCTCGGCCCTCTGCGGCTCTTCCGAGCGCTGCCCCGCGGGCCGTTCGCCCTCTTCCCGGTCCCGGCGCCGCTCCGGGGGAACGGGGCGTCCTGGGCGGTCGTATCGGTCGTGCTCATCGTTCGTCCTTCCGCGGCCTGCCCACTCCGATGACCACGACGGCCACCAGCATCGTCACCAGGGCCATGATCACGCCCATCGCGCTGGCCTCGCCGAATCGGCCGTTCTGGAACGCGGTCTGGTACAGGTGGAGCGACACCACTTTGGTGCTGTTGGCAGTGCCGCCGTTGGGGGTCATCACGGAGATGAAGGTGAAGGCGTCCAGCGCGAAGATCCCGATGTACACCACGGCGGTGGAGATGTTGTCGCGAACCATCGGGGCGACGACCTGGACGGCGCTGCGCAGGCGGCCGGCGCCGTCGATGCGGGCGGCTTCGAGCACCTCCTGCGGGATCGACTTGATCGAGGCGACGAAGAGCACCATGTAGAAGCCGACGAATGTCCAGATCATCGCGAAGGCGACCGCCGCCAGAGCCACGCGCTGGTCGCCGAGCCAGGCGTTATGGACCTCGGGCACCGGCCCCAGCCCGAGCAGGCCCAGCGCCCCGTTGAGCACCGCCACCACGAGATTGAGGAACCCGTTCAGCAGGCCACCACCGGGATGGTAGACGAAGTTGAACAGGATGCCGGTGATGACCGCCGGGACCGCATACGGGAAGAAGCTGATCACACGGTAGAACCCTGCGCCCCGGACGCCCCGCACGCCGCCGTGGGTGCTGCCGCCGATGGTGACCATGATCGCGAGCGCGAACGACAGACTGATCGTGATCGTGGGCAGGGCGATCAGGAGGATCAGATTATTGCGCAGAGACTTCCAGAAGACCGCGTCGCCGAGGATGCGCTCGTAGTTGGACAGTCCGATGAAGTCCATCGACGGGCTGAGCCCGGACCAGTTCGTCATCGAGTAGTAGAAGGACTGCAGGAACGGCGAGATGACGAACATCAGATACACCGCGAGCGGAACCCCCAGGAACAGGAGGAAGAACAGCATCCGCTCGACCGTGGGACGACGCCGACGGCGGCGGCGCCCGACCGGATGGGTCGCCGCCGCCGCCTCGCCCTGTCCGACGTAGGTGTCGGATGAGGTCATGAACCAGCCTCGAACTTCTCGATCGAGTCATCCTCCCGGACGGCGTCGATCATGGCCTGCTCCTGCTCGCGCAGCGTCGCGGCATCGATGTCGCCCTTGAGGAAGCTCGTCCAGTTGGTGATGGACGAGTCGCCGAGGTTGTACCAGTCGGAGAAGTTGTAGGTGAAGGTGTTCTCGCCGGCCGCCGTGATCATCGCGTTCACCGAGGCGAGCGCGGTGGAGCCGAAGCCGTCCTCGGGCACGGTGTCCTTGATGACCGACGGGGCCTTGGTGAGCTCCGCGAAGTTCTGGGCCTGCTCCTTGGAGAGCATGACCCGCAGGAACTCGGCGCCACCGGCGGGATTCTCGCCACCCGAGGGCACGAAGTACTGCTCCGCGGCGGTGCCGTGGAAGGCCTCGTGGGGCAGGGCAGCATCCGGAAGCGATGGGACCGGTGCCCCGGTCATGGCGTACCCCTCGGGCGTGACGTCGGCCTGCTCGTTCTCGATCCAGGACCCGGAGGGATAGAAGACCGACGTGCCCTGGACCCAGTTGGTCTGCGCATCGGTGTGCTTGATGCCCTCGCCGCCGGGCTCGAAGTACCCGGCCTCGACGGCGGCGGCCATCGCGTCGTACGCCTGGACGACGGCGTCCTGCTCGAAGGCGCCCTCCTCGAGGCTGTCGATCTTCGTGAGGACGTCGGCGCCACCGAGCTTCGCTGCCATCGAGAGGGCGAACTCCTGGTAGTAGTTCGAGGCGTTCTGGCCGCCGTAGGAGAACAGGTAGCGTCCCTCGCCCTTCACGGTCTCGCCCAGAGCCATGAGATCCTCCCAGGTCTGCGGGACATCCCAGCCCTTCTCCTCGAACTCCTTGGCGGAGTACCAGAGGGCGAAGACGGTGTAGACGTAGTTCATGCCCAGGAAGGTGCCGTCGAACATGCCCGGCGAGGTCACACCCGGCAGCAGGTTCTCCTCGACGGTGCCCTCGGCGTCGACCATCGGGGCGGCCAGCAGGTCACCGAGGTCAGCGAGCTGATCGATCAGCCCGGCGATGGACAGCTTCTGCGCGCCGGAGTTGTCGAAGACGTCGGGCGGAGTGCCACCGGCGAACTGCGGCTGCAGGTCGGGCTGGATGTTCACCGTGGCCTGCACGTCGACCTCGGCCTCCGGGTAGAGCTCCTCATACTTGGTACCGGCATCCTCCGCGTACTGGGTACCGTACCCACCGTCGAAGATCACGGCCTGGAGCGGCAGGCTTCCGTCCACGCCCAGAGGGTTCTCCTCGGTGACCTCGCCCTCGCCGGTGACGGAGCCACCACCTTCCGTCTCCTCGTCCCCTCCTCCGCCGCCACCGGCGCAGGCGGCGAGCATCGAGGCACCGGCACCGGCGCCCGCAAGGGCCAGGAAGTGTCGGCGGGAAGCGCCGATCCGTTCGAGCGGAGTCATGTCATCAGCGGGAGTGACCATCGGGTCCTCTTTCGTCATCTTTGTCGAAAAGGTCTTGTCAGCACTGAAGTCGTCGCCCGACGACTGCTGATCGATACCTTACGTGGTCCACGCCATAAAATCGGAGACATGCCTGCGTCCGCACATCACGTCTCGGTAACCGGCGATCCCGCGGCCCGGCGCCACCCTTCGTACCAGGTCAGCCCGACCTGGCCGCCCGCCGCTGTCTGTCCTCCGTGCCCGGCCATCCCGGTCAGCCCGGCATCACGACGACCGCCGAGAATATGCGTGATGCAGGGTTCCGGCAGGAAGCATTCACGCTTCATCCTGCCTGCACCCAGCGCATTGTTGGGCTGCTCGATTACGGTGGGCCTATGACCCAGCCACCGCAAGCCTCCTCTCCCCTCACCGCGCGCCTGTACGACTTGGAGTATCCGCGCTCCCTCGGGGTCTACAGCACGTACCAGGAGGTCCAGACTGTCGTGGACACTCTCGCGGACAGCCATTTCCCGGTGCAGAGCACACTGATCGTCGGCACCGACCTCAAGCTCATGGAGCGGGTCACCGGCCGAAAGACCTGGGGGCGGGTCATCGGCAAGGGTGTGGTCTCGGGACTGTGGATGGGGCTCTTCCTCGGCCTGCTGCTGACGCTCATCACGCCCGGCAACCTCATGATCGTGGTGACCAGTGTCTTGCTGGGAATGGTGTTCTTCACCGTCTCGGCGGTGATCGGGTACGCGATGACCGGTGGGAAGCGCGACTTCACCTCGATGACCGCCACGATCCCCATGCAGTACGAGCTGCTGGTCGAGCACAAGCACGCCGACCAGGCTCGCCGCCTCCTCGCGGAGACGGGCGCCGCGCCGGTGCCCGCACCCGTGCCCCCCGCCACCTCCCTGCCCGGGCACGGCGGCGCCTCCCCGTACGACGGCGGCCTCGGGCACTCCCCGTCAACCGGCCCGCAGCAGCAGTTCGGGCAGCGGCCCAGCGCGCCGAACTCCCCGTCCCAGCCGCTGACCTCCCCGCACTCCGCCGCACCGTCGCCTGCTCCGCAGCAGGGGCGTCCGTCCTACGGACAGCCGGCGCCGACCTCGGCGTGGCAGGAGAGCCCCGACCGCGGTCAGCCCCGCAGTGGTCGTCCGACGTTCGGGCAGCCGGCCGCGACGCCCACGTCCGCGAGCCGTGGCGAGGATTCGCGCCCCCATGACGACAGCTCCGAGACTCCTCGAGATCCCGACGCCGGCGGCCGCTGACCCGTAGCAGCTCGGCGCACGCAGCCCTCGTCCCGGTGCTGGGGACGGGGGCTGCTTCTGTCGTGGTCCGCTGCGGCGTGCCGCCGTAAGCCTCCCGCACGCTGCGTCGTGGAGGCAGCAAGAAGGCCCCACCCCGGCGAACCCGGGGCGGGGCCTTCTCGTGGTCAACGTCCGAACAGCGAACGCCTCACCGCTGCGGGGTCTCCCCCGCTCAGATCACTTGGTGATCGTGGTGACGCGGCCGGAGCCCACGGTGCGGCCACCCTCACGGATGGCGAAGCCGAGGCCCACCTCCATGGCGATCGGCTGGATGAGCTCGACCGTCATCTCGGTGTTGTCGCCGGGCATGACCATCTCGGTGCCCTCGGGCAGCGTGATGACGCCGGTGACGTCGGTGGTCCGGAAGTAGAACTGCGGACGGTAGTTCGAGTAGAACGGGTTGTGACGCCCGCCCTCATCCTTGGACAGGATGTAGACCTGCGCCTCGAAGTTCGTGTGCGGGGTGATGGTTCCCGGCTTCGCCACGACCTGGCCGCGCTCGACGTCCTCGCGCTTGGTGCCACGGAGCAGGAGGCCGCAGTTCTCGCCGGCCCATGCCTCGTCCATCTGCTTGTGGAACATCTCGATACCGGTGACGATCGTCTTCTGCGCCTTGCGGATACCGAGGATCTCGACCTCGGAGTTGATCGAGAGCTTGCCGCGGTCGACCTTGCCGGTGACGACGGTGCCACGACCCTGGATCGTGAAGACGTCCTCGATCGGCATGAGGAAGGCCTGATCGAGATCGCGGACCGGGTCCGGGATGGACGCGTCGACCGCATCCATCAGCTCTGCGACCTTCTCGACCCACTTCTCGTCACCCTCGAGTGCCTTGAGCGCGGAGACCTGGATGACAGGTGCGTCCTCGTCGTAGCCCTGGGCGGCCAGCATCTCGCGGACCTCCATCTCGACGAGCTCGAGGATCTCTTCGTCCTCGACCATGTCGGACTTGTTGAGCGCGGCGAGCAGGTAGGGGACGCCGACCTGCTTGGCGAGCAGCACGTGCTCACGGGTCTGAGCCATCGGGCCATCGGTGGCGGCGACCACGAGGATCGCACCATCCATCTGAGCGGCGCCGGTGATCATGTTCTTGACGTAGTCGGCGTGGCCGGGGGCGTCGACGTGCGCATAGTGACGCTTATCGGTCTCGTACTCGATGTGCGAGACGTTGATCGTGATGCCGCGCTGCTTCTCTTCGGGCGCGTTATCGATCGTGTCGAAGTCACGCGCCTGGTTCAGGTCCGGGAACTTGTCGTACAGGACCTTGGAGATTGCGGCGCTCAGCGTCGTCTTGCCATGGTCGACGTGACCGATGGTGCCGATGTTGACGTGCGGCTTGGTCCGCTCGAACTTGGCCTTGGCCATGATGGTGTCCTCCTAGGACTTCTAATCGTGGTATTTCTGGATCGGGATCGGATCCCACCGCGGACGGTGGTGGTCCGACGGAAGCGCGGGGAACGAGGAGAAGGAGCCTACCTGGTCCCCCGCGTTCTCACTCGCCCCGGGTCTTCGCGATGACCTCTTCAGCGATGCTGGAGGGGACCTCCGCGTAGCTGTCGAACTGCATCGTGTACATCGCACGACCCTGGGTCTTGGACCGCAGGTCGCCGACGTACCCGAACATTTCCGACAGCGGGACGAGAGCACGGACGATCTTGACCCCGCTCGCGTCCTCCATCGACTGCACCTGCCCGCGTCGCGAGTTCAGGTCGCCGATGACATCTCCCATGTAGTCCTCCGGCGTGCGGACCTCGACATCCATGAGGGGCTCCAGGAGAACCGGCTGCGCCTTGCGCAGAGCCTCCTTGGCCGCCATGGAGCCGGCGATCTTGAAGGCCATCTCCGAGGAGTCGACATCGTGGTACGCGCCGTCCAGCAGCGCGACCTTGACGTTCACGACCGGGTACCCGGCGATGATGCCGGACTGGAGAGCGGACTGGATGCCCGCGTCCACGCTCGGGATGTACTCGCGCGGGATACGACCGCCGGTGACCTTGTTCTCGAACTCGTAGAACACACCGTCTTCGGCATCCACGAGGGGGCCGAAGGTGAGCTGGATCTTCGCGAACTGGCCGGAGCCACCGGTCTGCTTCTTGTGGGTGAAGTCGTACTTCTCCACCACGCGCTTGATGGTCTCGCGGTAGGCGACCTGGGGCTTGCCGATGTTGGCCTCGACGTTGAACTCGCGACGCATACGGTCCACGAGGATATCGAGGTGCAGCTCGCCCATGCCCTTGATGACGGTCTGGCCGGTCTCCTCGTCGAACTCCACCTGGAAGGTCGGATCTTCCTTGGCGAGCTTCTGGATGGCCACACCCAGCTTTTCCTGGTCACTCTTGGTCTTGGGCTCGATGGCCACCGAGATGACCGGCTCCGGGAAGCTCATGGACTCCAGCTGGACGGGGTTCGCCGGATCGGCGAGCGTATCGCCCGTGGTGGTGTCCTTGAGGCCGATGAAGGCGTAGATGTGGCCTGCGAAGGCCTCCTCCACCGGGTTCTCCTTGTTGGAGTGCATCTGGAACAGCTTCCCGACGCGCTCCTTCCTGCCGGTGGTGGTGTTCAGGATCTGATCGCCCTGCTTGACCTGACCGGAGTACACGCGCACGTAGGTCAGCGACCCGAAGAACGCGTGTGCCGCCACCTTGAAGGCGAGGGCCGAGAAGGGCTCGTCCCACTCGGGCCTGCGCACGATCTCGGTGCTCTCATCGCCCGGCTTGTGACCCACCATCGGGGGCACGTCGAGCGGGGAGGGCAGGTAGTCGATGACGCCGTCGAGCATGAGCTGGACGCCCTTGTTCTTGAACGCGGTACCGCAGAAGACCGGGTAAGCCTGCGAGTTGACCGTGAGCGAGCGAATACCGGCCTTGAGCTCGTCGCGCGTGATCTCGACCTCGTCGAGGTACTTCTCCATGAGCTCCTCGGAGCTCTCGGCGACGTCCTCGAGCAGCTTCGCGCGGTACTCGTCGACGGTGTCCTGCAGCTCGGCGGGGATCGGGATCTCCCGCTGCCACTGGCCCAGCGACGGATCGCCCTTCTTCGAGTTGATCGCCGGCATGTCCTCCTCGAGGATGCTGGGCCAGTCGTAGGCCTTCATCTCGACGAGGTCGACGATGCCGTCGAAGTCGTTCTCCGCACCGATCGGGATCTGCATGACCAGCGGCTTGGCACCGAGGCGGTCGGAGATGGTCTTGACGGTGAAGAAGAAGTCCGCGCCCAGCTTGTCCATCTTGTTGACGAAGCAGATGCGGGGAACGTCGTACTTGTCGGCCTGGCGCCAGACGGTCTCCGACTGGGGCTCCACGCCCTCCTTGCCGTCGAACACCGCGACGGCACCGTCGAGCACGCGGAGCGAACGCTCCACCTCGACCGTGAAGTCGACGTGCCCGGGGGTGTCGATGATGTTGATCTGGTTGTCGTGCCAGTAGCAGGTCGTCGCGGCGGACGTGATCGTGATGCCGCGCTCCTTCTCCTGCTCCATCCAGTCCATCGTGCCGGCGCCGTCGTGGGTCTCGCCCATCTTGTAGTTCACGCCGGTGTAGAAGAGGATGCGCTCGGTGGTGGTGGTCTTGCCAGCATCGATGTGAGCCATGATGCCGATATTGCGGACCTTGTTCAGGTCGCTGAGCACTGCGAGTGCCACGGGCTGTGCCTTTCTGGAGAACGGAAGCTGGTCGACCGCCGAAGGGCAGTCGGTGGGGCGCACCCGCGATGGGCGGCCCCACCGGACTCACCAGCGGTAGTGCGCGAAGGCCCGGTTGGACTCGGCCATCTTGTGGGTGTCCTCGCGGCGCTTCACAGCGGCGCCGAGGCCGTTCGAGGCGTCGAGGATCTCGTTCATCAGACGCTCGGTCATGGTGTTCTCGCGGCGTGCGCGCGAGTAGCTGACCAGCCAGCGCAGCGCCAGCGTGGTGGCGCGGCCGGGCTTGACCTCGATCGGAACCTGGTAGGTTGCGCCGCCGACGCGGCGGGAGCGGACCTCGAGGCTCGGACGGATGTTGTCCAGAGCCTTCTTCAGGGTGACGACCGGATCCTGGCTGTTCTTCTCGCGAGCGCCCTCGAGGGCGCCGTAGACGATCCCTTCGGCGACGGTCTTCTTACCGTCGAGGAGGATCTTGTTGATCAGCTGGGTGACGATCGGCGATCCGAAGACCGGATCGACGACGAGGTGACGCTTGGGAGCGGGGCCCTTACGAGGCATTACTTCTTCTCCTTCTTGGCGCCGTACAGCGAACGAGCCTGCTTGCGGCCCTTCACCGACTGGGTATCGAGCGCACCACGAACGATCTTGTAGCGCACACCGGGCAGGTCCTTCACACGACCGCCGCGGACGAGCACGATGGAGTGCTCCTGGAGGTTGTGGCCCTCGCCGGGGATGTAAGCGCTGACCTCGATGCCGGTCGACAGGCGCACGCGAGCGATCTTGCGCAGCGCCGAGTTCGGCTTCTTGGGGGTCTGGGTGTACACGCGCGTGCAGACGCCGCGGCGCTGGGGCGAACCCTTGAGCGCGGGCGTCTTCGAGGAGCTGGACCTGGCGTCCCGCCCCTTGCGCACCAACTGCTGAATTGTGGGCACAGTTTCTCTTCCTGTTCAGCCTTCGGAGCTGTTGGCACCGAAGGATCAACTTCTTCGACCGCTCTCGCAGCCGGCGACCCGATACACCGTCCCCATGGCCCGGGGATAGTCGGCGGATCGACCCGCCCGTCAGGTGATGGCACCTGCCGGGCGTCCAGGAGGACCGTGATCGGTGCCCATGGCACGCGACCGGGCATGGTCGTCGTGTCCATATTTGGGCACACCGCAAGGATCCGCTCCTCGCGGGGGACTTCGTCCGCGGCCGCCCCGAAGGGTTTTCGCGGATCTCGTCCCGGGTCACGACCAGAGGGCACTCCGGACGCATAGGCAGTCTACTGACGGCCGTGGTATGTGGTCAAAGCTTCTTCGGGGTTCCGACGCAGATCACATGCCGGATTTCCTCGACCACCCGGCATCAGAACGGCACGAGCGCGCTGCGGGATTCGCAGCGCGCTCGTGCCGTACTCAGGGACTGCAGGTCAGGAGCGATTTCGCGGCGCTCCCAACCGACTCTGCGTCGGTCAGCGGATTCCCAGCTGCGACGTGCAGGAGGGCCACGCGCCCCAGCCCTGACCGGCCTGGACCTTCTTGGCGACGACGATCTGCTGCTCGCGCGTGGCCTGGTGAGCCACGGGAGCGTAGTCACCGCCTCCGAAAGCGAGCCAGGTCGACTTCGTGAACTGCAGGCCGCCGGAGAAGCCGTTGCCGGTGTTGATCGACCAGTCGCCGCCGGACTCGCACTGGGCGAGCCGGTCCCACACGGAACCCCCTGAGACGGACGGGGCGGAAGCTCCGGAGTTGCCGGAGGAGGAACGCTCAGAGCTGCGGGAGGACGTGCTGCCGGAGCGTGAGTCGTCCGAGCTCTTCGTCTCCGATTCCTTCTTCTCCGGCTGCGCCTCGGGCTCGGCCTCGGTCTCGGTCTCGGGTTCGGGCTCCGGCTCGGGCTTCGGCTCAGGCTTCGGCTTGGTGCCCTTGGTGATGACCTCTGCGACGGGCTTGGTGACGACCTCCTCCGAGACCAGTTCGGACTCGGTGACCTCGCCGTCGACGGTCTTCTCGGCGAAGACCTTCTCCGTCGAGCCCTTCTCGCCCTCGGTCGTCGTCTTGGTGGTGCCCTCGAGCAGTTCATCGTCCTTGACCGTCTTGGTCTCGAACGGGATCTCCTCGGTCTCGGTGCGCTCAGCCTCGCGGACGCGCTGGATCGTGATGGTGGCACCATCTTCGAGCACCGAGTCGCGGGGGACGTCGGCGGTGTCGGTGTCTTCGATGTCGCCCAGGAGCTTCGTCATCGCCTCGTCGACCGTCAGCGCGGCGATCTCGAAGGTGTCCTGACCCTGCTGGCCCTTGAAGGTGACGGTCTTGCGGGTGACGATGTCGATCTGCGCGGTCTCGGCGGACAGCTCGGTCTCGGGCGCCGGGCTCACGCGGGCGCCCTCCGCCTCGTAGTCGACGTCCTCGAGAGCATCGGCGACGGTGTCACCGGTGGCGAGCACCTCCTGCTCCTGGCCGTCGACCGACACGGTGATCGGGGTGCGCTGGATGATCTGGATCTCGATGCCATCGGTGACCTGTGCGGCCAGATCCGGCACCACCATGTCGGTGTCCTTGACCTCGATGCCCTGCGCTTCGAGCAGCTCGGCGACGGTGGGGCTGAAGGTGCGCACCATCGACTGCTCGCCGTACACGCTCACGGCAGCCTCGTTGGACATGGCGAACGCGGTGCCGCCACCGCCCAGGCCGACGACGCACACGGTTGCTGCCGCGACGATCCACGGGGTCTTCTTCACTGTTCCACCTGTTCTTCGGCCACCGGACGGCGAGCCATCGTTCCCTGAGCACGGATGCCCCGGAGTCGGGGCCAGCTGTTCCGATACGAGCGCGCATTCGGTGACGAAGCGCAGCGGGGAGAGTCGCACGGGAACTGCCGTCACCCATCGTTTCGTCGTTCCATCCCGGCGGGAAGGGGAACGACCAGACCTTTGGCTAGTGACCAAGAGGCCTTTACCCTCACGTGAACATCGACGTCCGACAGATCACCCCGAGCGGCAGCGCCGACCACTCCCCCGTGGTCCAGTTCACGACGAGGGGCGGCCCCACCGTGTCGGTGGGACCGCCCCTCGTGGATCACGCCTCGCAGGCCCTTGGGCCGGTCGGCGTCACCTCAGCGACTCAGCGGAAGTCCGTGCGGAACGGATCGGCGTAGTCGATGTCATCCAGGTTGACCGCACCGGTCTGACCGAAGCCGGAGAAGTCCAGCTCGTCATACCCGGGCACCTGGTACATCTGCGCCTTGGCCTCCTCGGTGGGCTCGATCGCGATGCGGCGGAACCTCGACAGACCCGTGCCGGCCGGGATGAGCTTACCGATGATGACGTTCTCCTTGAGCCCCATGAGCTGATCGCTCTTGCGGTTCAGGGCGGCCTCGGTGAGCACGCGGGTGGTCTCCTGGAAGGAGGCCGCCGACAGCCACGAGTCGGTCGCGAGGGACGCCTTCGTGATGCCCATCAGCTCCGGACGACCCGAGGCCGGCTGACCGCCCTCGGACAGGACACGACGGTTCTCCCGCTCGAACGCCACCCGCTCGGCGAAGTCGCCGGGCAGCAGATCGGTGTCACCGGACTCGATGATCGTCACGCGGCGCAGCATCTGACGCACGATGACCTCGATGTGCTTGGCGTGGATGTCCACACCCTGGCTGATGTACACCTTCTGCACCTCGTCGACCAGGTGCTGCTGCACCGTGCGGGGGCCGAGGATGCGCAGGACCTGCTTCGGGTCCACCGAGCCCTGGGTGAGCTGCTGGCCGACGCCGATGTGGTCGCCATCGGCGATCAGCAGCGTCACGCGCTTGGACACCGTGTAGACGACCGGCTCGGAGCCGTCGTCAGGGGTCACAGTGATCCGACGCTGCTTGTCGTTCTCCTCGATCTCCGCGCGGCCGGCGAACTCCGAGATCGGCGCGAAGCCGGCCGGGGTACGGGCCTCGAAGAGCTCCTGGATACGGGGCAGACCGTGCGTGATATCGCCATCAGCGCTGGCCACACCACCGGAGTGGAAGGTACGCATGGTCAGCTGCGTGCCGGGCTCACCGATGGACTGGGCCGCGACGATGCCGACGGCCTCGCCGATATCGACCAGCTGGCCGGTCGCGAGCGAACGGCCGTAGCACTGGGCACAGGTACCCACTGCGGAGTCGCAGGTCAGCACGGAGCGGATCTTGACCTTCTGCACACCGGCCTCGACGAGCTGCTCGATGAGCACATCGCCCACCTCGGAACCGGCCGGAGCCGCCTCCGAGCCGTCGGCGCCGATGGCCGCGGTGGCCAGGACGCGCCCGTACACAGTGGACTCGGCGTGCTCGTGGGGACGAAGCACACCGGCTTCCTCGACCGCGATCGGGAGCGTCAGGCCCTTGGTGGTGCCGCAGTTGTCCTCGCGGACGATGACGTCCTGCGAGACATCGACCAGACGACGGGTCAGGTATCCCGACTGAGCGGTCTTCAGCGCGGTGTCCGCCAGGCCCTTGCGGGAGCCGTGCGACGCGATGAAGTACTCCAGGACCGAGAGCCCCTCCTTGTAGTTGGAGAGGATCGGGCGCGGGATGATCTCGCCCTTCGGGTTGTTCACCAGACCACGCATACCGGCGATCTGACGGACCTGCATCCAGTTGCCTCGAGCGCCCGAGTCCACCATCCGGTAGATGGTGTTGGTGGAGTCGAAGTTCTCCCGCATGGCCTGGTCGACCTCGTTGGTCGCCTCGGTCCAGATGTCGATGAGCTCCATGTTGCGCTCGGCCTCGGAGACCAGACCGAGGTCGCGGTTCTCCTGGACCTGGGCGGCCTTCGCCTCGTACTTGGCGATGATCTCCGGCTTGCCGGGAGGGGTGACCACGTCGGACAGTGCGAAGGAGGCACCCGAGCGGGTGGACCACGAGAAGCCGTAGGTCTTCAGGGAGTCCAGCGACGCGGCGACCTGACCCTTGTCGTAGCGCTCGGCGAGGGTGTTGACGATCGCGCCGAGACGCTTCTTGCCGACCTGGCCCTGCACGAACGGGAAGTCCACCGGAAGCGTCTCGTTGAAGTAGACGGCGCCCAGGGCGGTGGTGAGGATGATCGGGTCACCCTCGGTCCAGCCCTCCGGTGCGACCCAGTCGCTCGGCGGCACGATGTCCGTGAACCGGATGTTGACCGGGGCATTCAGGTGCAGCTCGCCACGGTCGTGCGCCATGATGGCTTCCGCCTCGGAGGCGAAGGAGCGGCCGACGCCGACGACGTCCTCGCGAGTCGTCGTGAGGTGGTACAGACCGATGATCATGTCCTGGGCGGGCATGGTCACGGGGCGACCGTCGGACGGCTTGAGGATGTTGTTGCTCGACAGCATCAGGATGCGGGCCTCGGCCTGCGCCTCTGCGGACAGCGGCAGGTGCACAGCCATCTGGTCGCCGTCGAAGTCCGCGTTGAACGCGGCGCACACGAGCGGGTGCAGGTGGATGGCCTTGCCCTCGACCAGCTGCGGTTCGAACGCCTGGATGCCCAGACGGTGCAGGGTGGGTGCACGGTTCAGCAGCACCGGGTGCTCCGTGATGACCTCTTCGAGGACGTCCCACACCTCGGGGCGTGCCCGCTCGACCATCCGCTTGGCGGCCTTGACGTTCTGGGCGTGCGAGAGCTCGACCAGGCGCTTCATGACGAAGGGCTTGAAGAGCTCGAGCGCCATGCCCTTGGGCAGGCCGCACTGGTGCAGACGCAGCTGCGGGCCGTTGACGATCACGGAGCGGGCAGAGTAGTCCACGCGCTTGCCGAGCAGGTTCTGACGGAAACGACCCTGCTTGCCCTTGAGCATGTCCGACAGCGACTTCAGCGGGCGGTTGCCCGGTCCGGTGACCGGACGGCCGCGACGACCGTTGTCGAAGAGCGAGTCGACCGACTCCTGCAGCATGCGCTTCTCGTTGTTCACGATGATCTCGGGAGCACCGAGATCCAGCAGCCGCTTGAGGCGGTTGTTGCGGTTGATCACGCGGCGGTACAGGTCGTTGAGATCGGAGGTCGCGAAGCGGCCACCGTCCAGCTGCACCATCGGACGCAGGTCCGGTGGGATGACCGGGACAGCTTCCAGGACCATTCCGGCAGGCGAGTTGGTGGTCGAGCGGAACGCCGAGACCACCTTCAGGCGCTTGAGGGCGCGGGCCTTCTTCTGGCCCTTGCCGGTGGCGATGATCTCGCGCAGCGTGATGGCTTCGGCCTCGAGGTCGAAGTCCAGCAGACGGCGCTGGATCGCCTCGGCGCCCATCCCGCCCTCGAAGTACGTGCCGTAGCGCAGCTTCATCGCGCGGTAGAGCTGCTCATCGCCCTCGAGGTCAGCGACCTTGAGCGACTTGAAGCGATCCCACACGCGGGTGACGCGCTCGATCTCGGCGTCGTACTTCTTGCGGACCTGGGCCTGCTCGCGCTCGGAGGAGTCGCGGACCTTGCGCTTCGCGTCGGCCTTGGCACCCTCCTCCTCGAGCTGGGCGAGGTCCTTCTCCGCGGAGACCGCACGCTGGTTGATGGCGGCGTCGCGCTCGTTGCCGAGCTCCTTGGTCTCCAGGTCGAAACGCGCCTGCAGATCGGGCATGTCCTCGTGGCGGGCCTGCTCATCGACCGCGGTGACCATGTACGCGGCGAAGTAGATGATCTTCTCGAGATCCTTCGGCGCGAGGTCCAGGAGGTAGCCGAGGCGGCTCGGGACGCCCTTGAAGTACCAGATGTGGGTGACGGGAGCGGCGAGCTCCACGTGACCCATGCGCTCGCGACGCACGGAGGACTTGGTGACCTCCACGCCGCAGCGCTCGCAGACGATGCCCTTGAAGCGCACGCGCTTGTACTTGCCGCAGTAGCACTCCCAGTCCCGGGTGGGGCCGAAGATGCGCTCGCAGAAGAGGCCGTCCATCTCGGGCTTGAGGGTGCGGTAGTTGATGGTCTCCGGCTTCTTGACCTCGCCGTGGGACCAGCCGCGGATGTCGTCGGCGGTGGCGAGGCCGATGCGCAGCTCGTCGAAGGTATTGACGTCGATCACAGGTGTCCTTCTCTCGATCGGAAGAGTGGTGTCTGAGGGAACGGGGGTCGAGGGCGGGGCTCAGGGTGAGGGGAGCAGCGGCTGGCTGCTCCCGTCACTCCCGAGCCCGCGTCACTCAGACCTCTTCGATGGAGCCGACGCCCTCGTGGGGTCGGCGGGACAGGTCGATGCCGAGCTCCTCCGCGGCGCGGAAGACCTCCTCATCGCTCTCCCGAACTTCCTGGGCGGTGCCGTCGGCGGAGAGGACCTCGACGTTCAGGCACAGCGACTGCATCTCCTTGAGGAGCACGCGGAAGGACTCCGGAATGCCCGGCTCCGGGATGTTCTCGCCCTTGACGATCGCCTCGTAGACCTTCACTCGGCCGGCGATGTCATCGGACTTGATGGTCAACAGCTCCTGCAGGGCGTAGGCGGCGCCGTAGGCCTCCAGGGCCCACACCTCCATCTCGCCGAAGCGCTGGCCGCCGAACTGGGCCTTACCGCCCAGGGGCTGCTGCGTGATCATCGAGTACGGGCCGGTCGAGCGGGCGTGCAGCTTGTCGTCCACCAGGTGGTGGAGCTTCAGGATGTACATGTAGCCCACGGAGATCGGCTCCGGGAACGGCTCGCCGGAGCGGCCGTCGAACAGCTGCGCCTTGCCGTTCTCCTTGACCATCCGCACACCATCGCGGTTGGGGCGGTGGTTGGCGATCAGACCGGTGACCTCCTCGGCGGACAGGCCGTCGAAGACCGGCACGGCCACGGGGGTGCCGGGCTCGCCGTGCAGGGCGGGCTCGGGCAGCTCGGCGGCGTTGGGGTCCTTGGGATCGAGGTCCCAGCCGGCCTTGGCGACCCACCCGAGGTGGGTCTCCATGACCTGACCGATGTTCATACGACCGGGCACGCCCATGGGGTTCAGGATGATGTCGACCGGGGTGCCGTCCTCCAGGAACGGCATGTCCTCGACCGGCAGGATCTTCGCGATGACGCCCTTGTTGCCGTGACGGCCGGCAAGCTTGTCACCGTCGGTGATCTTGCGCTTCTGAGCCACGTAGATGCGGACCATGTCGTTCACACCGGTGGGGAGGATGTCGCCATCCTCGTCGTCGGTGAACACGCGCACACCGATGACGGTGCCGGTCTCGCCGTGGGGGACGCGCAGCGAGGTGTCGCGCACCTCGCGGGCCTTCTCCCCGAAGATCGCGCGCAGCAGGCGCTCCTCCGGGGTCAGCTCGGTCTCGCCCTTCGGGGTGACCTTGCCGACCAGGATGTCTCCCGGCTCGACCTCGGCGCCGATGCGGATAATGCCGCGCTCGTCGAGGTCCGCGAGCACGTCGTCGCCGACGTTCGGGATGTCCCGGGTGATCTCTTCCTTGCCCAGCTTCGTGTCGCGGGCGTCGACCTCGTGCTCCTCGATGTGGATCGAGGTGAGGACGTCGTCCTGGACCATGCGCGAGGACAGGATGATGCCGTCCTCGTAGTTGTGGCCCTCCCAGGACATGAACGCGACCAGCAGGTTCTTGCCCATGGAGAGCTCGCCCTGGTCGGTGGAGGGGCCATCGGCCAGGATCGAGCCGGCCTCGACGCGGTCGCCCTCGTCGAACACGACGCGCTGGTTGTAAGAGTTGCCGGCGTTGGAGCGCTGGAACTTCCCGATCGGGTACGTCTGACGGGTGCCGTCGTCGGCCATCACCACGATGAGGTCGGCGGACAGCTCCTCGATGACACCTGCCTTCTCGGAGACGACCACGTCGCCCGCGTCGACCGCCGCACGGCGCTCCATGCCGGTGCCGACGAGCGGCATCTCGGCCTTGAGCAGCGGCACGGCCTGGCGCTGCATGTTCGAGCCCATGAGCGCACGGTTGGCGTCATCGTGCTCGAGGAAGGGGATCATCGCGGTGGCGACGGAGACCATCTGACGTGCGGAGACGTCCATGTAATCGACGTCGGCCGCGTCGACCAGGTCGGGCTCGCCGCCGGTCAGGCGCACCAGCACCTGCTCCTCGACGAAGCGGCCGTCATCGCCGATCTTCGCGTTGGCCTGGGCGATGATGTGACGGTCCTCGTCGTCCGCGGTGAGGTAGACGATCTCGTCGGTGACCAGACCCTTGTTCACCTTGCGGTACGGCGTCTCGATGAAGCCGAAGGGGTTGATCCGGGCGAAGGTCGCCAGCGAACCGATCAGACCGATGTTCGGACCCTCAGGGGTCTCGATCGGGCACATGCGGCCGTAGTGCGACGGGTGGACGTCACGGACCTCCATGCCGGCGCGGTCACGGGACAGACCGCCCGGGCCCAGCGCCGAGAGACGACGCTTGTGGGTCAGGCCCGACAGCGGGTTGTTCTGGTCCATGAACTGCGAGAGCTGGGAGGTTCCGAAGAACTCCTTGATCGCAGCGGTGACCGGACGGATGTTGATCAGCGTCAGCGGGGTGATCGCCTCGACGTCCTGCGTGGTCATGCGCTCGCGGACGACGCGCTCCATGCGAGACAGGCCGGTGCGGACCTGGTTCTGGATCAGCTCGCCCACGGCGCGGATGCGACGGTTGCCGAAGTGATCGATGTCGTCGGTCTCCACGCGGACGGACTTGCCGTCCTTGCTGGTGTACTCGGAGACGCCGTCATGCAGCGCGACGATGTACTTGATCGAGGCGACGATGTCCTCGAGGCGGAGCGTCGACTCGGAGAGGCTGCCCTCGAGACCGAGCTTCTTGTCGATCTTGTAGCGGCCGACCTTCGCGAGGTCATAGCGCTTGGCGTTGAAGTACAGATTCTTCAGCATGGCCTCGCCCGCATCGCGCGTGGGCGGCTCGCCCGGACGCTGCTTGCGGTAGATGTCCATGAGCGCCTCGTCCTGCGAGGAGATGCGGTCCTTCTCGAGCGTGGAGCGCATCGATTCGAACTCGCCGAACTCCTCGAGGATGTCCGAGTGGGACAGGCCCAGGGCCTGGAGCAGGGTCGTGACCGACTGCTTGCGCTTGCGGTCGATGCGCACACCGACCTGATCGCGCTTGTCGACCTCGAACTCGAGCCAGGCGCCGCGCGAGGGGATGACCTTCGTGCTGAAGATGCGCTTGTCGCTGGTCTTGTCGATGCTCTCCTCGAAGTACACACCCGGGGAGCGGACCAGCTGGGAGACGACGACACGCTCGGTGCCGTTGATGATGAACGTGCCCTTGTCGGTCATGAGCGGGAACT
This sequence comes from Brachybacterium sp. FME24, assembly GCF_014897705.1. Lineage (GTDB taxonomy): Bacteria > Actinomycetota > Actinomycetes > Actinomycetales > Dermabacteraceae > Brachybacterium. Next base: position 317,786 of record NZ_JABUXV010000001.1, read on the forward strand.
CGCCCATGAAGACCGTCTGGGTCTTGATCTCACCGGTCTCGTTGTTCATGAACTCCGCGATGACGTACAGCGGAGCCGAGTAGGTGAGGTCCTTCTCCTTGGACTCCTCGACCGTGTACTTCGGGTCGTCGAAGGTGTGGTCCCGGAAGGACAGCGACATGTTGCCGGCGAAGTCCTCGATCGGAGAGATCTCTTCGAGGATGTCGGCAAGACCGGAGGTCTGCGGGACATCCTCGTGGCCGGCGGCAGCGGCCTCGTCAGCACGCTCCTTCCAGAGGTGATTGCCCAGCAGCCAGTCGAACGAAGTGGTCTGCAGACTGAGCAGATCCGGAACGTCGATAGGGTCGCCGAGCTTCGCGAAGGTAACTCGCGGAGAAGCGGTGCGAAGTGCGATGTCGGTGGTGCGATCGGTGCTCGAGGCAGCCAAGGGGGGTCCTTCCACAGGCCGATGACGGAATCCCAGGCGCGGCGAACACCCGTCAAGGCAGTGGAGCAGGCAAAAGTCTGTCAGACAGCAGAACCCACGGGCGACGCGCAGCGCAAGGACAGAGCATACATAAATACGCGGATGGACACAAGAGCCGCGACGCGACCGGTCCATCCGCGTCGGCCGATATATGCCTGGCGCGGAATTCCGTCGGTGCTTCCTGCCCGTCTGGCTCGACCGGACCTCGCGAGCTCAGCTCAGCGGGACACATGCGGCAGGAACAGCTCCGTACGGCAGACAGAATGAAGGCAAATCCGCCCGGAGTCAAGCACGCGCAGGCTTCTTCGGGGTGTCGCGGCACGTCGCAGCCATATCCGGGTCAGATGTGCGCGGGCGCGAGAGGCCAGGGCTCGGCCTCTGCGCGCCTCGCTTCGGGACTCTCGAGCCGGATCTCCCGACGCTCGCCACTCCCCCACGACCGCCGCACGCGCCGCCGCACGCCGGCGACCACACGGGGCCACACGCCGGATCGAGATCCCGTGCCGCAGCGCGGCCCACCGTGGCGCGCGTCACCGAGCACCCGGCGGCCCAGGATGCTGCGGAGTGCCGCTCCGTCCGGTCTCCCGCTCAGCGCCGTCGGCGCAGCGCGATCAGCACGCCGCCGCCCTGCGCGTCGACGAGGGAGTCCGTGACCTCATAGCTCTCGTCGGCGTCGTGGTGCCACCCGGGATCTTGCCGCCCCTCGCGCAGCCCGACCACCGTGACCGGCTTCGAGGACGTCGTCTCCGGGGCCATCGCGCCCGTCACGAGCGCCGCAGGTTGCGAGAGCCTCGGCGCACAGCAGAAGGGCCGCCCCGCGGATGCGGGACGGCCCTTCCGACGACAGGTCGACTGCCATCAGGTGCAGCGCTCGCCGGAGCGAGCGCCGGGGATCACTTGACGGTGACGGTCGCGCCGGCCTCTTCGAGCTTGATCTTGGCGGTCTCGGCGTCATCCTTCTTGATGGCCTCGAGGACGGCCTTGGGGGCCTCGTCGACGAGCGCCTTGGCCTCCTTCAGTCCGAGGGAGGTCAGGGCGCGCACCTCCTTGATGACGGCGATCTTGGCGCTACCGGCGGATTCGAGAACGACGTCGAACTCGTCCTTCTCCTCTTCCTCCTCGGCCTCGCCACCGCCGGCCGCGCCGGCAGCGGCGGCGGCCACGGGAGCAGCTGCGGTGACGTCGAAGACGTCCTCGAACTGCTTCACGAACTCAGAGAGCTCGATGAGCGACATTTCCTTGAAAGCTTCGATGAGCTCGTCGTTGCTGAGCTTCGCCATGGTGGCGTTCCTTCCTGTTGGCGGGACCTGCGTCCCTGCGGTATTCGGCGGCGCACTCGCGCCTGGTCGTGCGATCCGGTCACCCGCGATGGGCTTCCGGGGACAGCGCTGAGGCTGTGGCCAAGGGGTGAGCCCGAAGGCTCAGGCCACTCAGGCCTCCTGTTTCGCCCGCAGCGCGTCCACGGTGCGTGCCGCCTTCGACAGCGGCGCCGCAAACGTTGCAGCGGCCTTGGACATCGACGCCTTCATGGTGCCGGCGGCCTTGGCCAGCAGGACCTCGCGGGACTCGAGGTCCGCGAGCTTCTGCACGTCGGCCTTCGAGAGCGCCTTGCCCTCGAAGTAGCCGGCCTTGAGCACGAGCTGCTCGTGAGTCTTGGCGAAGTCACGCAGAGCCTTCGCAGGCCCCACAGGCTCGCCCTTGATGAAGGCGATAGCGGTCGGACCGCTGAGCGTGCCATCAAAAGCGGTGATTCCGGCCTCGCGGGCCGCGATCTCCGTGAGCGTGTTCTTCACCACGGCGTAGGTCGTCTCGGAACCCAGGGAGCGGCGAAGCTCCTTGAGATCCCCCACGCTGAGCCCGCGATACTCGGTGATCACTGCGGCATCGGACTCACGGAACAGATCCGCGAGCTCCGAGACGGCATCCACCTTTTCGGGGTTCGCCATGGCCCTCCTTCCAGAGGTCTCTCGCCGCCGGGTGAAGGCTTCCAGGAACGGAAAAGGCCTCGACACGCAAGTGTCGAGGCCTCAGCTGCACGAACTCCCACGCCACCAGGGCGCCGGCCGGGGCCGGGACGGGTGCAACCGTGCAACGGTCGCTTCTTCACCTGCGCAGGCCATCCCGTACGGGATTTCTTCGATCGCTCTCGGGGTCGAGCGCGACGACCGGCGGTCTTCGGTATCTACAGACTAGACCAGGGCGGCGGCCCCGCGCCACGGTGGAGGCGGCGGTCTGCGTCACACTTCGCGGCGCCGAGCCGCGAACCACGCCCCGACGAGCTCGGCCACGGTCCCGAAGCGCTCCGAGTGGTCCGGCATGGTCGCCCGGGCGACCACCTCGGCGGCGGCCCCTCCCCCGCAGAAGTCTGCGAGGTCCTCGCTCAGAGAAGTCCCGAAATGCTGCATGATCCGGCCGAGGGTGAACACCGTCGTCCGGGCGTCGAGCACCGCCCCGAGTTCGAACTCCTCGGGGGCCATGAACCGGGTCGAGCCGAACATGCGGCCCATGTCGTTGGTGGAGGGACCCCGCCGGTAGGTGTCGAGATCGATCAGCGTCAGCCGCCCGGTGGCCAGGTCCACCATGAGGCAGCCGTCATACAGGTCGCATGCCACCCAGCCGGCGGCCTCGAGCGCCTGATGGGCATCGAGCAGCTGGTCGAGGACCGTCAGGCGCAGAGCCGGCGAGGCGACGGCGAACCGTCGGTACGGTGATCCGGGGTCGCTCCTACGGGCCGAGGGGACGCCGATCAGCTCTCCCGGCGCGCGGTCGTAGACCAGCGCGGGACCGTACGGGGTCTCGATCACGGTGCGAAGGCGCGCGAGGGCAGGATGAGCGGCGCTCCTCGCGATCTCCACGGCGGAGCGCAGCAGCCCGACGCGGCCTGCGTGGTCGAGGTACGGAACGGCGGCGCCGGGCGGAGAAGGCTCGCGCGTACCCGCGGTCTTGACGAAGAGATCGCCATCAGGGGTCGCGACGAGCCAGGAGATGTTCCCGGAATCCTGGGTGCGGTGGTCGTAGCGGGCGAGGACCTCCCCCGCGGCGTGCACGAGCTCCTCCGGATTCCGGTCGCTGCGCGTCATCGAGAGCAGGTCGACCATCGTCCCACCGTACCGGCAGGACCGGCCCGGACCGGTTCCCGCCGCAGAACCCGTGCCAAGGAAGGTCGACGAAGCGCAGCCCGACCCCCGAGCTCGGCAGCGAGCCGAGCCGTCGGCCGAGCGGCGGGCTCAGCGGCGAGCCGAGCCGTCGGCCGAGCGGCGGGCTCAGCGGCGAGCCCAGCGGTGGGCTCAGCCGTCGGCCCAGCGGTGGGCCCAACAACCTCGCCGTTTTTGCGGCCTGAGGACCGATGTCTGCCCCGGCATCGGTCGTGAGGCCGCAGAACTGGGAAGCCGAGCCGTGGGTCCGACGGTGGCGAGCATCGGCCGTCGGCAGGCACCGTACGCCCCGCCCGACGACGGGCACCGCACGTCACCGCACGTGACGGCGCCCCGCCCACCGCGAGGGTGGACGGGGCGCCGGGCAGTGCCGGGTTCTCAGCCGGTTTCGTGCAGGAAATGACCGAGAACCTGACGCAGGCCGAGGTGACCGGGAGGATCAGGCCATGGCGCTCTGCCTGATCTCCTACCGCTCGTACCTCGCAGTACGTCGATCAGGCGATGGCGCTCTGCCTGATCTCCTACCGCTCGTACCTCGCAGTACGTCGATCAGGCCTCGTCGGTCTCCTCGAGGAGATTGCGAGTGCGGTTCACGTCGACCGGGATGCCCGGGCCCATGGTGGTGGACACGGTGATCTTCGAGATGTAGCGGCCCTTCGAGGAGGACGGCTTCAGACGAAGGATCTCGTCGAGCGCGGCGACGTAGTTCTCGACCAGCTGCTGGTCGGTGAAGGAAACCTTCCCGACGATGTAGTGCAGGTTGGCCGCACGGTCGGTGCGGAACTCGATCTTGCCGCCCTTGATCTCGGACACGGCCTTGGCGGTGTCCATGGTGACGGTGCCGGTCTTGGGGTTCGGCATGAGACCCCGGGGACCGAGCACGCGGCCCAGCTTGCCGACCTTGCCCATCAGGTTCGGCGTGGCGACGGCCGAGTCGAAGTCGGTCCAACCGGCGGCGACCTTCTCGATGAGCTCATCGTCGCCGACCTCGTCGGCGCCGGCCTCACGGGCGGCGTCGGCCTGTGCACCGGTCGCGAAGACGATCACGCGAGCGGTCTTGCCGGTGCCGTTGGGGAGGTTGACGGTGCCGCGCACCATCTGATCGGCCTTGCGCGGGTCAACGCCCAGACGCATGGCGATCTCGACGGAGGCGTCGAACTTCGCGGGAGAGCTCTTCTGCGCGAGACGAAGCGCGTCCAGCGGCGCGTACGCCCGGCCCTCTTCGATCTTGGCAGCGCCGTCCTTGTAACTCTTGCTACGGAAACCCATAATCGTCAGCCCTCCACCGTGATGCCCATGGAACGAGCGGTGCCGGCGACGATCTTCGCCGCGGCCTCCATGTCGTTCGCGTTCAGATCAGGCATCTTGGTCTCCGCGATCTCGCGGACCTGAGCCTGGGTGATCTTGCCGACCTTGTCGGTGTGCGGCGTGGCGGAGCCCTTCTGAAGGCCGGCGGCCTTCTTGATGAGCTCGGCGGCCGGCGGCGTCTTGGTGATGAACGTGAACGAACGGTCCTCGTACACGGTGATCTCCACCGGGACGATGTTGCCGCGCTGGTCCGCCGTACGGTCGTTGTACGCCTTGACGAACTCCATCATGTTCACGCCGGCAGCGCCGAGCGCCGGACCCACGGGCGGCGCAGGCGTGGCCTGGCCGGCCTGGATCTGGAGCTTGATGACGCTCGCGATCTTCTTCTTGGGAGCCATTGCTCCTCCTCATTCTGTCGTGGTTCGGGCAGAGCTGCTCATCATGCGCTCCTCCCACTGCTGGACCTCCGCTCGCACGCGGCGAGAACAGGCCCGATGCGACGTTACCTGCACGTCGCGTCGGCGTCGACCGGGATCACGCGTGACCCTGGTCGTATTTTCCCGCGGCCGGGAGCGGCCGCGAGCGCCGATCAGATCTTGGCGACCTGGTCGAAGCCGAGCTCGACCGGGGTCTCACGCCCGAAGATGGACACGAGGACCTGCAGCTTCTGCGACTCCGTGTAGATCTCGGAGATCGAGGCCGGCATGGTCTCGAAGGGGCCGTCCATGACGGTGACGGACTCGCCCACGTGGAAGTCGGGCATCTTCTGGGCGTTCGCCGGCTTGGCCGGGGTGCCGCCGCTGGAACGCTTCTTCTCGGGAAGGCCGACGGAAGGCTCCAGCATGGAGTAGATCTCGTCGAAGTTCAGCGGGGTCGGCTCGGTGGCGTTGCCGACGAATCCGGTGACACCCGGGGTGTCGCGCACGACGCGCCAGGACTCGGTGGTCAGATCCATGCGGACCAGCACGTAGCCGGGGATGCGCACGCGGCGGACAATCTTCTTCTGGCCGTTCTTGACCTCGGTCGCGTCCTCCATCGGGACCTGGACCTCGAAGATGTAATCCTCCATGTCCTGGGTCTCGGTACGCGTCGCGAGCTGCGTCTTCACGCGATTCTCGTGGCCGGAGTAGGAATGGATGACATACCACTCGCCCAGCGCGGAGCGGAGGTGCAGCTTGAGCTGGACCAGCGGATCTTCTTCCTCGTCCTCAGACTGCTCGTCCTCAGATTCCTCGTCCTCAGACTGCTCAGACCCTTCGGCCGACGTCCGCTCTGCGGACCCCTCGGAGCCTTCGCCCTCGGCCGCGTCGTCCTCGACGTCGCCCTCATCGGCGGCTTCGATCGACTCGGCACCCGCATCGCTCTCGGCGGGCACGGCCTCCTCGGCGGCGGCTTCACCCTCGGGGTCCTCGGCCTCGACAGCGGCGGACTCGCTGGACACGTCCTCGGTGCTCAGCACCTCGGGGCCCGCGTCATCGCTCTCGGTCGCTGCGGCCCCGGCCTGCGGGGACGACGAGAACGACAGGGAGTCGTCGACGTCCTGGTAGGAATCTTCGGGGGATGAGGTCTGGTCGCTCATCAGCGGGAACCTGCTTTCGTGACGGCTGTGGACTGATCGGGCACGGTGCGACGGACTTCCTGCGGCGTTGGCCGGGCTCAGAGCCCCGCGCCGGGCTTCGTGAACGCGGTCCGGGACAGCCAGCCGAACGCGGCGTCGAAACCGAAGATCAGCATGATCATCACGATGACGAACACCAGGACCGTGATCGAGTACACGATCAGCTCCTTGCGGGTCGGTACGACGACCTTCTTGAGCTCCGCAAGGACCTGGCGGATGAACAGACCGATGGCCAGGAACGGGTTCTTGGACCCGGAGCCCGGAGCGTCACCCTTGGTGGGCGTCGACGGGGCGTTCTGGCTGGAATTCACGTCTGGCTGTCCGATCTCGTCGAGGTCATCCGCATCCGGTCGGGTAATCCCGAACCGGACCGGCAGGGCAGACAGGGCTCGAACCTGCAACCTGCGGTTTTGGAGACCGCTGCGCTACCAATTGCGCCACTGCCCTTCACGAGGAGAACTCCCCGAGAGGTTGATCCACGTCACCGTACCCGGCGACGCGATTCTGACCAGCGACCAGCATACAAGCCGCAACGAGCTGGTGCGAATCCGCTGGCGGCAGATCACATCACATCGCTGTCGAGGGGAAGGCTACCCCGCGAATGGTCCCGACCGACGGTACTCCCCGTTGCTGTTGGTCGCGCACACGGTCCGCGATGCAGGCCGGACCACCTTGCCAAGACTCGCGACGACGGGCTGGGTTCGACGAGTCGAGTTGTCCGCGCGGTCCCTGCCACGAGCAGCCGTGTCGTCGGTCAGCGGGGTCCTGCCGCCGGTCCGCGTGAGCGCTGCGTCGAGGACATCGGTTCTGCATCAGATCGCCGGGCATCCTGGCAGAGCACGGAGAGCTCTGCCACGATAGGCGGGTGACCACCGACGACATCGCCCCTGCCAGCAGTTCCTCCTCGACCGCTCAGCGCCCTGCGCGATCCCGCATCTCGCAGCGGGTGGGTGCCATCGCGCCCTCCGCGACCCTGGCGGTCGACGCCACGGCGAAGGCCCTGAAGGCGGCCGGACGCCCGGTGATCGGGTTCGGTGCCGGGGAGCCCGACTTCCCGACGCCGCAGCACATCGTCGACGCGGCGATAGCGGCCGCCTCCGTTCCTGCGAACCACCGGTACTCCCCCACCGGCGGTCTGCCGGAGCTGCGCCTGGCTCTCGCCGAGGCGGTGTCCGCGTCGACCTCGTTGACCCTCGAGCCGTCCCAGGTCCTGGTCACCAACGGCGGCAAGCAGGCCGTCTACCAGACCTTCGCGACGCTGCTGGACCCGGGCGACGAGGTGCTGCTGCCGGCTCCTTACTGGACCACCTACCCCGAGGCGATTCGCCTGGCCGGTGCCACGGAGGTCCCGGTGCTCGCCGGAGTCGACCAGGGCTACGTGCCCACCATCGAGCAGCTCGAGGCCGCCCGCACCGAGCGCACCCGCGCGATCGTCGTGTGCTCCCCGTCGAACCCGACCGGTGTGGTGCTGACCGCCGAGCAGCTGCGCGAAGTGGGCCGTTGGGCGCACGAGCACGGACTCTGGGTCGTCACCGACGAGATCTACCAGCACCTCACCTACGACGGAGTGCCGTTCACCTCGATCCTGGCGGAGGTCCCCGAGCTCGCCGAGTCCACGGTGCTGCTCGGCGGGGTCGCGAAGTCCTTCGCCATGACGGGATGGCGGGTGGGCTGGATGGTCGGCCCGAAGGACGTCATCGCTGCGGCGAGCAACCTCCAGTCCCACCTGACCTCGCACGTCAACAACATCGCCCAGCGGGCCGCGATCGCGGCGGTCACCGGGCCCATGGAGCCGGTCGAGGAGATGCGGGTGGCCTTCGACCGCCGCCGCCGCACCATCGTGCAGAAGCTGTCAGCTGTTCCCGGTTTCACGGTGCCCACGCCGACCGGTGCGTTCTACGCGTTCCCGGACGTCTCCGGGGCCCTGGAGCGAGAGATCCGGGGCACGAAGGTCACCACCTCGGTCGAGCTCGCCGCGGTGATCCTGCAGGAGGCCGAGGTCGCCGCAGTCCCGGGCGAGGCCTTCGGCGCTCCCGGGCACCTGCGCTTCTCCTACGCCCTGGACGACGACGAGCTCGCCGAGGGCATCGATCGCGTGGCTGCTCTGCTGTCCGAGTGATGCGGACCGGATGACCAGCCGAGAAACCCGGCACCGGCGCACCACGCGGCGGGCACGGCGATGACGATGGCGGGCCGTCAGGACGCGGTCGGCACACAGGACGGGGCGGGCAGTTCGAACGCGCCTGCCACCGCGCAGAACGTGCCCTCCGCTCGGGGCAGGGATCTCGCCACGCTGCCGAAAGCGCACCTGCACCTTCATTTCACGGGTTCGATGCGCCCGTCGACCCTGAGGGAGCTGGCCGATGAGCGCGGCATCAGGCTGCCCCGATCCCTGACCGACGACGTCGCCCTGCAGGTAAAGCCGACCCGTCGCGGCTGGTTCCGCTTCCAGCGCCAGTACGATGCGGCGCGAGCGGTCGTCGACTCCGAGGGGGCGATGCGTCGCCTCATCGACGAGGCCGCGAGGGACGACGCCGCAGAGGGCTCGGGCAGGCTCGAGCTCCAGGTCGACCCGACCAGCTACGCACCGTTCGTCGGTGGTCTCACCCCGGCGATCGAGATCGTGCTGGACCAGGCCGCGCTCTCCGCACAGGCCAGCGGCGTGAGCATCGGCATCGTCATCGCCGCCTCCCGCACCCGGCACCCCCTCGACGCCCGCACCCTCGCACGGCTCGCCGCGCGTCACGTGGGCCCGGTGATCGGTTTCGGGCTCTCGAACGACGAGCGGCGCGGAACGACCGCGGACTACGCGTCGGCGTTCCGGATAGCCCGCGAGGCCGGACTGCTGTCCGTACCCCACGGCGGGGAGCTGCTGGGCCCCTCCCACGTGAAGGACGTCGTCGACCACCTGGCACCGAACCGACTCGGCCATGGGGTGCGATCCGCAGATGACCCCGACCTGCTGGCGCGCATCGTCGATGCAGGGATCGGGCTCGAGGTGTGCCCGGCCTCGAACGCCTCGCTCGGCGTGGTCGCGGAGGCCACCGACGTGCCGCTGCGCCAGCTGGTGGACTCCGGCGCGCAGATCGCGCTCGGCGCCGACGACCCTCTGCTGTTCGGTTCACGTCTGGTGGACCAGTACGAGACGGCGCGCAGCATCGGCTTCACCGATGCCGAGCTGGCCGACCTCGCAGCGTCCTCGATCAGGATCTCCGCCGCGGACGACGCCACCACGCAACGCCTGCTGGCCGGGGTGCGCGACTGGCTCGCCGCCCCCGTTCCGGCGTCGTCCTGAGCACCGCTGACGAGCAGCTGCTCCCCCGTGAGCACGCTCCGAGACGCACCGGCGGACCGGCGACCTTCGCAGCGTGCAGCGCGCATCGTGCGAGGAACCGACTCAGCGGTCCTGGCCGGCACCTTCGGACGGCAGAGCGAGGAAGAACTCCGGCGCGCTGAAGCCGTGCTCGACGAAGGCCGAGGCGATCGCTGCGGCAACGGGCTGCGCCTGCTCCGCCTCGACCAGGGCGATCGTGGATCCCCCGAAACCGCCACCGGTCATGCGAGCACCGTGGGCTCCTGCCGCACGGGCGGCATCGACAGCCACGTCCAGCTGGGCGACGGTCACCTCGTAGTCATCGCGCAGCGAATCGTGGGAAGCGTCGAGCAGGGCGCCGAGCTCGGTGACGTGCTCACGTACGGTGCCCGAGGCCAGCAGCGCGTCGACATCCTTCACGCGCTGGATCTCGGTGAGCACATGACGGGCCCGACGGCGCACCACCTCGTCATCGATGCCTGCCAGCAGCTCCTGCAGCTGTGCGACGTCCGCATCACGGAGCGTGTCCACTCCGAGCAGCTCGGCGGCGCGCTCGCTGTCCGCCCGTCGGGCCGTGTACTCGCCGTCGACATGGGAGTGCTCGGCGCGGGTGTCGGTGATCAGCAGCGCGAGGCCCTGCGAAGCCAGGTCCCACGGGACCGGGCGGGTCGAGAAATCACGGCAGTCCAGGAACAGGGCGTGGCCGGCACGGGAGAGCACCGAGGCGGACTGGTCCAGGCCTCCGGTGGACGCGCCGGCGAAATCGGTCTCCGCCGTGATCGCGGCCTGCACCCGCTGCAGCGGCTCGGTCCCCAGTGACAGCAGGGCATCGATGGCCTCCGCGGCCGAGCACTCCAGCGCGGCGGAGCTGGACAGGCCCGCACCGAGAGGCACCTGACCGTCGATCATGATGTCCATGCCCTGGGTGCTGGCCCCGGAGATGTGGGGGCGCAGGGCCCACAGCACACCGGCCACGTAGGCGGGCCACCCTTCGACGGCGCCGGGTTCGAGCTCGCGGGCATCGAGATCCAGGATCAGGTCGTCCTGAGCGGAGCGCAGGCGCAGGCGGTCGGTGGGCGTGCGCGCGGCCGCGGCGAAGCAGCGATGCGAGATGGCCATCGGCAGGCAGAGGCCGTCCTGGTAATCGACGTGCTCACCGATGATGTTCACGCGACCGGGCGCGGACCACACCCCGTCGGGCGCGTAGCCGAAAGCCTCGACGAACAGTGCTTCGGCATGCGCTGCGGCCTCGCCGCGATCCGGTGCGGCGGAGAGCGTCACTGCGGGGGGCTCTGCGACCGTGATGCCGGAGTGTCGGGCGTCAGCGGCGCCGGCGTCTGCGGCAGTGGTCATGGTGTTCCTTCCGAACAGTCGAGGGCCGGGGCACGGGGCAGGGCCCCGTGGCAACCTCCGGCACGGCGTCCGAAAGTCTAGCCGTCACCCGGACAAGAGTCCCACGACGTCTGTTAGGGGCGCACCGCGAGGCAGGACACCGACGGAGCCGGGATCGGCTCGGCGGCGTGGGCGAGCTCCGTCCCGCGCAGACGCAGCACGTCGATCCGGTCCCCCTCCTGCGCGGCCACCAGCACCAGATCGCCCAGAAGGGTGAAGTGCCGTGGATGCGCACCCACCGCGATCTCGCTGACGAGCTGGGGACGCATCAGGTCCAGCGACAGCGCGGAGAGCGTGTCCGGTCCTCGATTGGCGACCAGCAGCACCGATTCGTCGGCCGAGAGCTCGAGGTGGGAGAGGGCGTTGTCCCCCTCCCGAGCGCTCGCCGGGATCATCGAGCGCACGCTCCAGCTGTGCGAGGCAGTGCCGAGGACCGAGGGCGCTGCGCTCTCGGGCGTCGCCGGGCGGCGCACCGCGGTCGCGATCATGCCGGAGAGCTCGCAGGAGATGTGCAGCTGCTCGGACTCATGATCGGGGGCGAGGTGCCGGGGACCGCTGCCACGGCTGAGGGGGATCTCGCCGGCGAGGCCCATCTGTCCCGCGGCGTCCTGGCGGTAGAGGAACACCCGGTCCAGGCCGAGATCCGGCACGGCCAGGAGTTCGGTACCGGGCAGCTGCCGCACCTGGTGCGGATGCGACTCCTCGCCGTCGGCGCGGTCATGATGGTCATCGACGTCGATGAGCTCCGCAGGCAGACCTGCGGCGTCCAGGAGCACGGTCTCGACCGTGCCGGATCCGTAGTCGGCGACCAGGAGGGTCGAGGGGCTGCGGCCCAGGGCCAGGTGACAGCCTCCTGATCCTTCCAGCTCGAGATCGGCGACGAGCTCGGCCGAGGTGCCGTCGTGGCCGACGCGCACGGCGACCACGCGGGTCGGTCTGGTCTCCAGCACGGCGTACAGCAGCGAACCGTCGGGGCTCCAGAGCACGAAGGAGGGGTCCGGGAGGTCCACCGTCGCCCGCCGCTGCACCGTGAGAGCCGACGCTCCGTCCGCCGCAGCGGCTTCGGGATCGCTCGTCACCTGAAGCAGCTCCAGGCCCGGACCGCGGCCGGAACCGCTGCGCGAATAGCCGCCGACGGCGATCAGTGCGGGTGTGCTCATGGTGTCTCCTCGGGGTCCGTGTGCCGCCCCGGGGCGTCCGACGGGGAATCGAGATCCTCCAGGTCGTCGAACATCGCGGGAGACAACGCTGTCATCTCGCCCGTCATCGTAGACGGCTCGACCATCTGCGCGCCGTCACGATGGCGGAAGCTGCGCGAGCCCAGTGTGAGCCGGCGGCGGCGCAGCGTGGTGAACGGCGAGGAGATGCTCGGCGTGTAGGCGATGCCGCTGCGACGGAAGTACGGCAGGATCCGGGAGGCCAGCAGCTGACCGGCCACGGCCCCGGCGGCGATACCGACCGCGATCTCCCCCGCCCCGAACATCTCGGATGCGCCGGTGGTCACGTCGGCGCTCAGGCCCAGCAGGGCGCGGTAGATGAGGCTGCCCGGGACCAGCGGGATGATCCCACCCATCACGAACAGCAGCGTCGGAGCGCGCAGGCGGTCGCCGAGGACCACCGCGGCGATACCGGTGAACACGGCTGCGATCGTCACGGCGTACACCCGGTCCAGGAACAGCCCGGTGAGCACGTGGGAGATCACGGCGGAGAAGGCCGCCACCAGCGCGATCCACGGCAGCTTCCGCCACTGGACCTGCGTGCCCACACCGTAGCCGAGCCCCATGCCGATCCCGGCGACCACCACCCAGACCACGGTGACCAGGGAGATCGGGATCGAGGCACCCACAGAGATGTCGGCACCGAGAACCTCGGCCAGCAGGATGCCGCCGCGCACGCCGGCCACGATGCCGACCGTGAGCATCAGGGTCTCCAGGATGCGGCCGGCGGCGGTCACGTACCAGCCGGTGACGGCGTCCTGCACGGCACCGATCGAGGACAGCCCGGCGAGCTGCACGATGATGCAGGAGACGACCACGATCGACGAGCTCACCGTCGGATTGATCAGGTCCACCAGCACCGCTGCCCCCACGGCGAGGAACCCGCCGATCGCCTGCCCGTAGAAGGGCGGGATATGCATTCGAGCCAGGAACTCGCCGGCCGCGATCAGCAGTCCGGCGGCGAGCGTCGCCGCGACCACGATGAGGGTGCCGCCGCCGAAGCTGAGCGCTGCGGCGCCTCCCATCACGGCGAACCCGGAGACCACCAGGGGAAGCTTGTAGGCGGGAGCGGCCAGCGGGATCGCCGCGGCATTGCGTCGGGCCTCCTCGAGCGTCAGCTCGCCGGAGATGTAGCCATGGGTGGTGTCCTCGAAGGCCTCGAGGCGCGCGAAGTCGTGGGCCCGGGAGTTGGCCGAGCGGACCCTGGTGAACGGTGTCGAGGATTCATCGGCGAGGTAGGAGATGGTGACCTCGTCGAAGGTCACCTGCACCGACACATTTCGCAGGCCGGAGGAGCTCGTCACGCGAAGGATCGTCGCGGTCACCTCGGAGGCCGCGGCCCCGTTCGAGAGCAGACCTTCGCCGATCCTCATCGCAAGGTCGAAGATGGCATGGAGCCGGACGGAATCGGTGGGCACGAGACTGATGGTGCCACAGAGATGGCCGCGGAAAACACCTCTGCGACCTCCGCGCTCGTCACACTGACCAGGGTGCCCCGGAGGCCCCGATCGAGGGCATCACCCGCGTCGGCGCAGGTCCTGCAGGACGGCCTGCTCGACCCCGACGCGCGCCGTCCTGACGTCCCTGAGCGAGGGCCGTGCGCTCCTGCTCGCCCCGTGACCGGTAGGCGGTGCGAGCTGAGCTGTCAGAGGTTCGGCGACACCGAGAGGACCGCGATACCGATCGCGAGCAGGGCGAGCACGCCGACGTCGAGACCCCGCGAGCGCACCGCGAGCGCCCCGACGGCGCGAACCGGCAGCACGGCCCGCAGCAGCGCCAGCACGCCCAGCAGGATCGCGAGCATTCCGCCGGCCAGCGGCGCACCCACGAATATCCCGACCAGGACGATCCCCGCGAGGACCGGCAGGGACAGGATGAGCACCGACTGCCGGCGGCAGGCGGCACTCAGGGTGAAGGGTGATCGATCGACTCGCACGGGACCATGCTACGGCTCCTTCCCGGATACCCTGGCGGTGATCGGCAACGCCGTCGATCACCGCCCGACCTGGAGGACTCCTCACCATGACAAGCCCCGGTTCGACGCCTGAGACCGCGACCCGCTCGGAGCACGATCTGCTCGGCGATCGCGAGGTCCCCGCCGACGCCTACTACGGCATCCAGACCCTGCGCGCGCAGGAGAACTTCCACATCACCGATGTGCCGCTGAGCCACTTCCCGCGGCTGATCGAAGCGCTCGCTCAGGTCAAGCGGGCCACGGCGCGCGCCAACCACCGCCTCGGCACGCTCGACGACGAGCGGGCCGCCGCGATCGAGCAGGCCTGCGCCGAGATCGCCGGGGGCGATCTCCACGAGCACTTCGTGGTGGACATGATCCAGGGTGGCGCCGGGACCAGCACGAACATGAATGCCAACGAGGTGATCGCCAACCGCGGTCTGGAGATCCTGGGCCGGAGCAGGGGCGAGTACGACCACCTGCATCCGAACAACCATGTCAACCTCTCCCAGTCCACGAACGACGTGTACCCCACGGCGGTGCGGCTGGCGATGATGTTGACGTTCCCGGCGCTGGCCGAGGCGATGGACCACCTGATCACGACGCTGCGGACGAAGGGGGAAGAGTTCTCCGGCGTGCTGAAGATGGGACGCACCCAGATGCAGGACGCGGTCCCGATGACCGTCGGCCAGGAGTTCAATGCCTGGGCCACCACGATCGAGGAGGACGTCCAGCGCCTCACCCGCACCGCCACCGTCTTCCAGGAGATCAACCTCGGGGCGACCGCGATCGGCACCGGCATCACCACGGACCCGCAGTACGCGCAGATGGCCACCCAGGAGCTCGCCGATCTCACCGGGATCCCCTTCGTCGTCTCCGCCGACCTGGTGGAGGCCACCAGCGACACCGGCGCGTTCGTGACCTTCTCCGGGATCCTCAAGCGCATCGCCGTGAAGATCTCGAAGATCTGCAACGATCTGCGGCTGCTGTCCTCCGGGCCGCGCGCCGGCTTCCACGAGCTCAACCTCCCCTCCGTCCAGCCGGGCAGCTCGATCATGCCGGGAAAGGTGAACCCGGTGATCCCGGAGGTCGTGAACCAGGTCGCCTTCGAGGTGATCGGCAACGACCTCACGGTGACCTTCGCCGCGGAGGGCGGCCAGCTCCAGCTGAACGCCTTCGAGCCGGTGATCTGCTTCAACATCCTGGAGTCCACGCGCATCATGACGCGGGCCATGAACACCTTGGCGGACCGCTGCATCGCCGGGATCACGATCAACGAGGACACTCTCGAGGACAACCTGCGCCGGGCGATCGGCGTGGTCACCGCGCTGGTACCGGTGATCGGGTACGCCGCCGCCACGGACGTGGCCTCGGCCGCCCTGGAGACCGACAGGCCGGTCGCCGATCTGGTGCTCGAACGTGGGCTGATCGACGAGCGCCGGCTGAAGGCGCTGCTCTCTCCCGCCTCGATGACCAGCCCGCACCGGACCACCGCCACCGGCACCATCTCGGCGCTGACCGACCCGGACCTGGACTCCGGGGAGATCACCCGCCTGCCCCTGGAACCCCATACCGTCGACTGAGGCTGATGCCGACGCAGGTCGCCCCCGCCTCGTCCTTCCGGGACGGTGCGGGGGCGACGTTCTCTCAGAGGCGGCCCGAAGGGCGAGGGCGGGATTCCTCAGCTCATTCGTCGGCCTCTTCCATCTTGCCGCGCATCACGAGCTTCGGATCCGGCCGGCCGATGACCTCGTGGTCCTTGTCCTCGTACTCGAACTGCGAGAGGAAGTAGCGCATCGCGTTCAGGCGAGCGCGCTTCTTGTCGTTGGACCGGATGATGGTCCACGGCGCGTACTTCTTGTCCGTGCGCCGGAACATCTCCTCCTTGGCCTGCGTGTATGCCTCCCAGCGGTCCAGGGATTCGAGGTCCATCGGGGACAGCTTCCAGCGGCGCACGGGGTCCAGCTGACGAATCGCGAATCGCGTGCGCTGCTCCTTCTGGGACACGGAGAACCAGAACTTGGTGACGAAGATGCCGGAATCCACGAGCATGCGCTCGAAGTACGGCACCTGGTTCATGAAGGTCTCGTACTCCTCGGGCGAGGCGAAGCCCATGACTCTCTCGACGCCGGCCCGGTTGTACCAGGAGCGGTCGAACAGCACCATCTCCCCCTCGGTGGGCAGGTGCCGGATGTAGCGCTGGAAATACCACTGACCACGCTCGCGGTCACTGGGCTTGTTCAGGGCGACGACCCGCGCGGTGCGGGGATTCAGATGCTCCGTGAAGCGCTTGATGGTGCCGCCCTTGCCGGCTGCGTCCCGCCCCTCGAAGATGATGATCGACTTCTGGTCGTTGTCCTCGAGCCAGTACTGGTACTTCAGCAGCTCGACCTGGAGCTTGTACTTCTCGCGCTCGTACTCGTCGCGATCCATGCGGTTGTCGTACGGGTACCCCTCCTGCCAGGTATAGACGGGGTTGCCCTGAGGGTCGATGAGATCCGGATCCGGGGTGTGCCCGTCCGCGACCGAATAGCCCTCCTCGCGCAGATGCTCGATGTATTCGCGCAGGCTCTGGTTGTCGGGGATCTTCACGGCCACTCCTTCGGCGTCACGCTGGTGTATGCCTCAACTCTAGAGGGCTTGGTTGTCGCTCCGGTGAACAGATCCGGGGAGAACCGCGACGATGCGCGCGGAACCGCCCGGGAACAGGTGGTACGGAGAGCACCCCGGGCCCTCCTTCGCGGCACGCGGTGGGCGAGCGGCACGCGGTGGGAGAGCGGCCCCTCGGTTCCGACCGCTGTCCCCGGCGGGCGGAACCGAGCGGACTCAGTGCGAGAAGTGACGGGTGCCGGTGAGGTAGAGGGTCGCTCCGGCGGCGCGGCAGGCCTCGATGACCTGGTCGTCGCGGATGGAGCCGCCGGGCTGGACGATCGCCCGCACCCCGGCGTCGAGCAGGATCTGCGCGCCGTCGGCGAAGGGGAAGAAGGCGTCCGACGCCGCGACCGCGCCGCGGGCTCGCTCCGGGGCAGCCTCTCCGTCGGCGTGCTCGCCGAGGCTGTTCGCCCGGGAGACGGCGAGGCGGCAGGAGTCCAGGCGGTTGACCTGGCCCATCCCGATGCCCACTGCGGCACCGTCGGCCGCCAGCAGGATCGCGTTGGACTTCACCGCGCGCACGGAGCGCCAGGCGAAGGCGAGATCCGAGAGAGTCGCTTCGTCGGCGGCCTCTCCGGCGGCCAGGGTCCAGCTCGTGGGGTCATCGCCCTCGGCGTCGATCGCGTCGGCGTCCTGGACGAGCATGCCGCCCCAGATCTCGCGCATCTCGACCTCACGGGAGTACTCGCCCTCCAGGCGCAGGATCCGCAGGTTCTTCTTGGTGCGCAGCAGCTCGAGCGCCTCGTCCTCATAGGCGGGGGCCAGGATGACCTCGGTGAAGATCGGCTTGACCTGCTGGGCCATGGCGAGGCTGACGGTGCGGTTCGTGGCGATCACGCCGCCGTAGGCGGAGAGCGGATCGGTGCCGTGGGCGTGCAGGTGGGCGAGCGCGATGTCCTCGTCCTCACCGGCGACCGCGATCCCGCAGGGGTTGTTGTGCTTGACGACCGCGACGCAGGGGAGCTCGTGGTCGTGGGCGGCGCGCACTGCGGCATCGGCGTCCACGTAGTTGTTGTAGCTCATCGCCTTGCCGCCGAGCTGCTCGGCACCGGCGATGCCGGGCACCTCAGGGTCGGTGACGGCCAGGCGGGCGCGCTGATGGGGGTTCTCGCCGTACCGCAGCGTGGCGGTGAAGCCGAGCTGGGCGGCCTCCTCCTCGCTGAGGTCCAGGACGTTCAGGGCTTCTTCGTCGTCCGCCTCGTCGCCAGCTTCGTCCTCGCCCCCTTCGCCCTCCGTGACCTCGGGGAGCTGGTCGAGCATCCAATCGCTGATCGCGTCGTCGTATTCGGCGGTGCGGGTGAAGGCGATGGTGGCGAGCTCCTGGCGCTCGGCCAGGGTGAATCCGCCTGCCCCGGCGGCCTCGGCGGCCGTGCCGTAGACCTCCGGGTCCACCACCACGGCGACCGAGGCGAAGTTCTTCGCGGCGCCGCGCACCATGGAGGGGCCGCCGATGTCGATCTTCTCGATGATCTCGTCGAAGGTGCCGCCGGCGGCGACGGTCTCGCTGAACGGGTAGAGGTTCACCACGACCAGGTCGAAGGGGGCGATGTCGTGTCCGGCCAGCTGCTCACGATGGGACTGAAGCCGCTGATCGGCGAGGAGCCCGGCGTGCACGCGCGGATGCAGGGTCTTCACGCGACCGTCGAGCATCTCGGGGAACCCGGTCACGGTCTCGACGTCGGTGACATCGATGCCGGCTTCCCGGATCGTCGAGCCGGTCGAACCGGTCGAGACGATCTCGGCGCCGTTCTCGGCGAGCGCGCGGGCGAGCTCGACGATGCCGGTCTTGTCGAAGACGGAGATGAGGGCGCGGCGGATCGGGCGGCGCTGGGTGGTGTTCACGGGGGCGTGCTCCTGTTCGGATCGGGTCCTTGCAGCGGGCACCCAGGCGGTCGATGCGCGCGTTCTCCACTCCCCGGTGGTCCCCCACCTTCGCCAGTCGTGTGGGTCCACTGTAGCCGGGCCGCGGCGCGGAGCGCCCGGCTCAGCGGATGGTCGTGAGCTTCCGGACCACGTCGACCAGCAGCGGCTGCTCCACGCTCTTGATGCGCTCGTGCAGGGTGTCCTCCGTGTCCTCGTCCAGGACCTCTACGGCGACCTGCGCGAGGATGCGCCCGGTGTCCACCCCGGCGTCGACCTCGATCACGCTCACCCCGGTGATCTTCACCCCGTGGGCGAGGGCGTCCTGCACCCCGTGGGCGCCCGGGAAGGACGGCAGCAGAGCGGGATGGGTGTTGATGATGCGGCCCCCGAAGGCGTCCAGCACCTGGGGTCCGACGAGCTTCATGAATCCGGCGAGCACCACGAGCTGCGGATCCAGAGCGCGCACGGCGGCGACGAGAGCCCGGTCCCAGGCGGCGCGGTCGGGATGGTCGGCCAGGCGCACCACCTCGGTGGGGATCCCGGCTGAGCGCGCGTGGTCGAGGCCCGTGGCGTCGCGGTCCGCGATCACCCCTACCACGACGTAGGGGCACTCGGGCTCTCGTGCCGCGCTCAGCAGAGCAGCGAGGTTGGAACCGGTGCCGGAGATGAGGACGACGATGGGGGTGCGGGTCACCGGGCCAGGGTAGCCGGAGTCCGCGCGGCCGGTGCAGTCTGCGCAGTCCAGCTGGACCGGGCACAATAGGATCGATGAGCAGCGAACACGACGGAGATCAGGACGAGCGCCCCGGGAACGAGGGCGCAGCACGCCACCGTCGCGTGCTGGGCGGATTGATGCTGACGATGCTCGCGTCCTGGCTGCTGCTGCTCGCCCCGCTGCCGTTCTCGCTGGCCGCCGGAGTGACGGGACTGGCCGCACTGGTGCTGCTGATCCTGCTCGCGGTGCAGTCCTTCCGTCAGGGGCGTCGCGTCACGGCTGTCCTGGCGGTGCTGGTGGGGGTTCCTGCCACGCTGATGATCGTGGCGGGCTCACTGCTCTCCCTGCTGTTCTACGGTCCGTTGGCGGAGATCGAGCAGTGCCGCTCCACGGCGATCACCGAGCAGGCCCGCGTGCTGTGCGATGCGCAGGCGCAGGATTCCACAGCCAGCTGGATCAGCTCCCTGCTGGGCGGCTGACGCCGCCTGTCTCCCCCGTCTCGGCCGCCTCGACGGCGGCCGTGTCGGGCATCTCGTCCGCGGCATGACCAGGCTCGCGGTCCGTCTCCAGCACGTCACCGTCGAGGACATCACGCTCCTCGTCCTGCACGGTCGCCTCGGTGTGGTCGCCGGTTCCGTCGCCGTCCGGGGATCCCACGGCAGCCTCTGCCCCTTCATCACCGATGACTCCGTCAGCTTCGTCAGCTCCGTCGCTGGACGAGGCTGACGCTCCGGCTGGCGCACCTTCCTCGGGCTTCTCGGCGCGCTCGGGCTTCTCGGGGCGCGCAGACTTCTCGGCGTTCTCGGCGTTCTCGGCGTTCTCGGCGTTCTCGGCGTTCTCGACCTTCTCGCGCAGGGACGCGATCTTCGCTCGCGTCCACGGGACCAGAGGGGTCGCGAGGACCGTGATCACCAGGCCGGTGGCGATCACGACGATGCCCGCCAGAGGCAGCACGAGGGAGCCCATCTGCGGGCCGAGATGGACGAGACGGCCATCGCCGATACCGCCGGTGGACAGGCCCGCCACCAGCAGCACACCGACGATCACGGCCACCGGGTACGCGATCCACGCGGTCACCTGGTCTCGTCGTTCGAGGTTCTCGACCCCGCGCACCAGGCGCACCGCGCCGAGTGCGACCGGGGCCGCCGGCAGCACGAGCAGGAGCCACGCCCACCAGGGGAAGACTCCGGGCCCGGGGAAGGCACCCAGCAGCGGCAGCGCGGGCAGCACACCCGTCTCCGCTCCCCCCAGGGAGACCCCGGTGGACGTTCCCACCCCGACAGTGCCGCCGACGACGACCACGAGCGCCCACACGGCCAGCAGCGGCAGCAGCGCCAGTTGGACGAGAGTGAGCACGAGCGCGCCGACGACACCGGGATCCAGCGAGTCGAACAAGGACGACTGCTCGGGCAGCGATGCCAGCAGCATCACCACGGTCACGAGCATCCCGACGCTGAGCAGACCGATCAGGGCGATGAACGCGGAGCGGGCGGTCTCCCCGTACGGGGAGGGAAGCAGTTCGAGCACTCGCACGCCGGGCACGGTGCTCGTCGCCTCGCGGCGCAACGACCACAGGATCCCCATCAGCCCGCCCAGCACGGCGACCATCGCTCCGGAGACCAGCGCGGAGGTGACCACGGGGGCGGTGGCGGCGCTGCGCCCGATACCGGCGAGGATCCCCACCCCGAACGCATAGACCACGGCGTAGGCCCCCAGGGCGCCACCGGCGTCCCGGAGCGCACGGGCACGCAGGACGCCGTCGTCACGGACCAGGCGCAGCGCCCGACCCACGCGTCGCATGCCGAAGGCCGAGGCGAGCAGGAGCAGACCCAGCAGGCCGAACGGGGTCAGGGTGACGGCGCCGTCGATGATGCCGGTGCTCAGGACGATGCCGCCGCCATGGCCGAGGACCAGGACGTTCACGGCGATGATGATCGCGTCCAGCGCCGTGGCCGTCGAGCGCGTCCCGGCGACCTGAGCGGCCAGCGCCGGCACCACCACCAGGGCGAGCGCAGTGCCCAGGGAGAGCGCTGCGGCGAGCGCTCCCCGGACCAGGGGGGTCGCGATGCTGTCGCCGGTGCTGCTCACGAACTGCTCCTTGGGCGGGTCACGACGGGGGGAAGCGGAGCCGCAGGCGTCTCCGGCGACCTCACGGGTGGGGTCGCCGGTCCATGGTCGCACCTCGGCGCGGCGCTCTCGTGCATCCCGGAACGGGACGCGGGTCACGGCGCGTGGCTGCTCCGGTGACGCATAATGACACGGATGTCCGCCCCGAATCTGAGCCCTGAGGCCGCCGCGAGTCCGGCGACCCTGGTCGTGCGCACCCTGCGTCTCGACGAATCCGTCGATCTCCCCGGCCATATCCCCCTCGGGGTGAGCGCGGCCTGGTTGCGCCATGGGCAGGGCATGGTGGCGCTCGGCGCCGCATGGACCGTGCAGACCGCCGGGCCGCACCGGTTCGCCGCCGCCAGCGCCGCGTTCCGAGCCCTCGCCGCCCGCGCGCGGGTCGATGACGAGGTGCGCACCCGCACCAGCGGGCTGATCGGCCTGGGCAGCTTCTCCTACGCCGATGCGTCCGCCCGCTCCTCGCGGCTAGTGGTGCCGCGCGCCCTCCTCGGCGTGCACGACGGGGAATCGTTCCTGACCGTCGTCGGCGTCGACGAGGAGCCGGTGGTGCCGACGTCCTGGCGGGACCTGTTCCCCTCCACCCCGGTCATGCCCGGCGGGTCGGAGGAGCTGGAAATCGAGGCGGACCACACCCCCGACGAGTACCAGGCGCTGGTTCATCAGGCGGTCGCAGAGATCCGGGAGGGTCGCGCGGAGAAGGTGGTGCTCTCCGAACGCACCGCTGTCCGCTCCGAGAACCGCATCGAGCCGGCGGTGCTGCTGGCCCGCCTGGCCCATGACTACCCCAGCACCTGGGTGTATCACCTCGACGACGTGATCGGGGCCAGCCCCGAGATGCTCGCCCAGACCGAGAACAGCCGGCTGTTCTCACGGGTCCTCGCCGGCACCCGACCGGTGGCCGATGACGGAGAGCTCGACGAGGTCGACCGTCGCGTCTTCCGCTCCGACGCCAAGGAGCTGTCCGAGCACGCCTTCGCCGTGGATTCCGTGGTGGAGAGGCTGGAGGGACTGGCCCAGGACATCGACGTCTCCCCCGAGCCCTTCGTACTGCGCCTGCCGGGCCTGGAGCATCTGGCGTCCGACGTCTCCGCGCGTCTGCTCCACGGCGTGACCAGTCTTGACGTCGCCTCGCGACTGCATCCGTCGGCCGCCGTCTCGGGAACACCCCGGGAATCGGCCGACGAGATCATCGCCCGCCTGGAACCGCACGACCGGGGCGGCTACGCCGCGCCGGTGGGCTGGATGGACGCCCAGGGTGACGGGCAGTGGGCGATCGCTCTGCGGATGGCTCACCTGACTGCGGACAAGGCGGTGACGCTGCAGGCCGGCGGCGGTCTCGTCGCCGCATCGGACCCGGTCTCCGAGCATGCCGAGGCGCTCGCGAAGTGCCGGCCCATGCTGCGGGCCCTGCGGGGCGAGCCCGAGGAGCCGCCGACAGGGCTGGTCTGACCACCACGTCCTGCGCGCTCAGGAGGGCCGGGCTCCCAGGGTGATCTCGATGCTCTGCACGTCCTGGTCGCGCACCACGGTCAACGTGTGGTCGGACTCGACCGCGAGACCGCGCACGATGCCTGTCAGCGCCGCCGCACCGCCGACGGGGGACTCATCGACCGCGGTGATCAGATCTCCTTCTCGCAATCCGGCCTCCGCTGCGGGACTGTCCGGTTCGATGCTGACCACCTCGGCGCCGTGGTGGGCGACGTCCCCGATGGTCGTCGTCCCGTCACTGCTGGTGACACCCACGAACGCGTGATCGACGGTGCCGTCCTCCTGGAGCTGGTCGGCGATCAGGGATGCGGTGTTCGAGGGGATCGCGAATCCCAGGCCGATGCTGCCGGCCTGCCCGGAGCTGCCCGGGATCCCGGCGATCGACGAGTTGATCCCGACCACCTGGCCGGCGGCGTCGACCAGCGGTCCACCGGAGTTGCCGGGGTTGATCGCGGCATCGGTCTGGATCGCCGAGGTGTAGGTGGTGTCCGAGCCGCTCGGATCCTCGCCCGTGGCCGTCACCGGCCGGTCCACGGCGGAGATGATGCCGGTGGTGACGGTGTTCTCGAGCCCCAGCGGGGTGCCGAGCGCCATCACGGGCTGTCCCACGGCGACGGTCGTGGAATCCGCGAAGGTCGCGGGCTGGATCCCCTCGGGCGGGGAGTCCAGGCGGATCACGGCAAGATCCGTGGTGGCGTCGGTGCCGATCACGGACGCGGCATAGCTCAGCCCGTCGCTCATCGTGACCTGCACAGCCTGCGCGCCGTCGACGACATGATTGTTGGTGAGGATGGAACCCTGCTCGTCGAGGATCACCCCGGTGCCCTGGCTGGTGCCGGAACCGGCGGAGACCTGGATCGCGACGGCACTCGGCGCGACCTGCTCGGCGACCGTGGCCCAGTCCGGGTCGTCGACGGTGGACACCGAAGCAGGGCTGGCGGTGGCGCCGCTGGCAGGGGTGCTGGGTGTGGCGGTGGTGGCCTGCGGCTCCACGAGCTGGTCATAGGCGACGACGCCGCCCAGGGTGACCCCGCTGGAGACGAGCATGCCGAGCGCGATCAGCCCGGTCACTCCACCCCAGCCGGGGCCGCGGCGCGGAGGCGCCGTGGCCATCGGGGCCCCCTCTCCGGTGGCGCCGAAGGGATCCGAGTACGCCGGGGGGCCCGAAGAGGCCGCAGGGCCCGAGGGCGCCGGAGTGCCCGAGGACGCCGGCGACTCCGAAGGGGGCTGCGCGGCGGAGTACGTCGGGGAGCCCGAGTACATCGGGGAGTCCGGGTAGGGCGAGGAGAAGGCTGCGGGCTCGGGACCCTCCTGCGAGGGGCTCCACGGCTCCGGCGAGGACGGGCCCGGGTCGCCGTACCCGAAGTACGGGCCGCTGGGCTCCGGCGGAGGGCTCTGGCCGTCCGGCATCTCGTATCGTTCGTGCGCGTCCTTCATATCCGCCATGGGAACACCTCCGTTTACGGGGTCGCCGAGTGAGTGCTGGATCCTTCATGCACAATCAACACCCTCAGCCCGAGTCCGCGCTGTGCCAGAGCTGTGCTGAGCCTGTCGGCCGTGACGACCCGGGCCGGTGCGCCCAAGGCGGTGGCAGCGGCGGCGATATCGGTGCCATGAGGGGTGGTGAAGAACCGTCGCAGGAGCCCAGGGGGCGCTGCAGCGTGCTCGAGTCCGGAGAAGATGCGCCCTCCACCGTCGTCCACGATGACCACGTCGAGGTCCGGTGTCTGTTCCTCGGGACCGATGATCAGCCCCGTGAGGTCGTGGAGGGCAGTGAGGTCCCCCACCAGGAGGCGCACGCGACCAGGCTCCGCCGCAGCGGCAGAGCCTGCATCTGTATCAGTGCCCACGCCCGCGCTCGCTCCAGTGACCTCTGTCAGCGCCTGGTGGGCGAGCGCGATCCCGCCCGCCATGGCGGTGGTGCCGTCGATGCCGGCCAGTCCCCGGTTGGCGATCACGCGCCCGCGCGCAGGCCCAGCATGCTGCTCGAGGTCGCGCACCAGGCTCGAGGAGCCCAGCACCAGGATGTCCGCCGTGTCCGTCGCGTCCCAGACGGCGAGTGCCGCCTGCTGCTGCCAGTTCTGCGGCACCTGCGCGCTGACCTCGGCCGCGGTGCGCTGCCAGTGCTCGAGGCGGTCGCGGCGCCGCGAGAGCTCGGCCTCATCGGCCTCGTCCTGCCCGGTCACGGCCGGAACGACGAGACTCGCACGTCGCGCGGCGTCGGCCCAGTCCAGATGCGGGTCGACCACGATCACCTCGACGTCGTCGGCCCCCAGGAGTGCACCGACCACACTGCGCGAGAGCGTCGGATGGCCCAGCACGATCGCGCGCTCCGGGCGCAGCGGGTGCTCGCGATCAGCCATGACCTGAGCGAGCAGCGCAGGGTATCCCGGCACGAGCGACGGCCCGCCACGGGCACCGGAGCTCGGCTCGGCCAGCAGCGGCAGCGAGTGCTGTTCGGCGAGTTCTCGGGCGGCTGGGCCCGCGCCGTCCCCGGCGACGACGACGGTGCGCGAGGAGACCGGGACCGGCTGCGGTGCAGGCGGCACCGGTCGCGCCCGGCGGGTGAGCACGATGGGTGCCTGATCCTGGCGGGGATGGGGTTCGGTCGGCGCTCGGGGCACCAGCGGGTCGCGGAAGGCGAGGTTCAGGTGCACCGGGCCCGGATGCTCTCCCGTCGCGGAGGCCAGGGCGCGGGCGAGCGTGGACACCGCAGTACGCAGCTCGACCGTGGTGGCGCAGGGCGCGGTGGGCGCGGGCAGGTCCGCGTCGAAGCGGAGCAGGGAGGGGAACATCCCCGGCTGGCGCGTGGTCTGGTTCGCGCCGACGTCACGCAGCTCGGCGGGCCTGTCCGCGGTGAGGACGAGCAGCGGGATCCTGGAGTGATGGGCCTCCATCACGGCCGCGTGCAGATGGGCGGTCGCCGTACCCGAGGTGGTCGCGACCACGCCAGGATGCTCCGGGTCGTGCCGGGACAGCCCGAGGGCGGTGTAGGCGGCGGCGCGCTCGTCGATCCGCACGTGAGCGCGGATACGGCCGGCGACCTGCGACGCGGAGAGACCATAGACCAGCGGCGCGGACCGCGATCCAGGGGCGAGAACGGCATCGGTGACCCCGAGTTCCGCCAGGGCGCACCAGATCGCGACAGCCTGATCGACCGCCCCGGATCCCGTAGGTTCGGGCGGGACGACCCCCGCGGACGGGGAAGCCCCGACGGGTGGGGCGGTCAGTGCGCTCTGGTGCATACGGCCAGCGTAATGCGGCGCGGGCGGATCTCTCCCCCGACAGGTCCCGACTCCCGGCGATAGCGCGACGAGCGGTCTCCGCCGTGGCGCCTCGCGCCGCTCATAGGGCCGCGGCGCACGCCTCCAGACGCTGCTGCCAGCGGGCGGCGAGCTCGGCGGGAGCGGCGTGCCGATCGGTCAGCTCCGGCGCGGGCTGCGGCCGCTCGACGGGAAGGGTGCCGCCATGGGCGAGCAGAGCGTCGGTGACCAGGTCACCGGTCAGCAAGGTCGCGGTCGCCAGGCCGCAGGCGTGCGGCAGGTCGGGCAGTGCGGCGGCGAGCGCGAGTCCTGCGCTGAGGCCGACGCTGGATTCCAGGGCCGAGGAGACCACCACGGGCAGCCCCGCCTGCTCGGCGAGATCCAGGCACCGTTGGACACCGCCGAGCGGCTGCACCTTCATGACCAGCACGTCGGCCGCCTCTGCCCGGGCCACTCGCAAGGGGTCCTCGGCGCGACGCACCGATTCGTCGGCCGCGATCGGGATGTCCATGGCGCGGCGCAGGGAGGCGAGATCCGCGATGTCGGCGCAGGGCTGTTCGGCGTACTCGAGGCCGCCGGCGGCGCGGTCCAGGACCGGCAGTGCGTCGAGCGCCTGGTCGAGGGTCCAGGCAGCGTTGGCGTCGATCCGCAGGTGGGCGCCGGGGCCCAGTGCGTCGCGCACCGCCTCGAGGCGTTCGGCGTCCTCGGCGAGGGTGGAGCCGGGGTCGGCGACCTTGATCTTCGCGGTGCGGGCACCGCCTACGGTGGCGATGCGATGGGCGAGCACAGCGGGCACCACCGGGATGGTGACGTTGACCTCGATCTCCTCGCGCAGCGCTGTCGGGCGGGGCTGCGTGGCGTCGGCAAGTGCGGCCCGCAGCCAGGCCGCGGATTCCTGGACGTCGTAGTCCCAGAAGGGGGAGAACTCCGCCCAACCTGCAGGGCCGTGCAGGAGCAGGCCGTCACGTTCGGTGATGCCACGGAAACGGGTGGTCATGGGGATCGTCCACGCGAACGCGCGGTCGATCCCACGCTCGCGCAGGGCGGTGGGGAGGAGCATCCCTCGAGGCTAGCGGGCGGGCCTCCTCGGGTCGACGTCGAGCCGACCCCGTGCGCCGTGCCGCGCAGGAACTCACAATGGTGGATATGTCCTCCCCCGCTTCGCCGGCCTCGCCTCCTCGCTCGGACGACTCTGCTGCGCACCTGCTGCGCCCGGTGCGCGAGTCCGATGCCTCGGCCATCCTCGACGCCTTCGCCTCCGCGCCCGATATGTCCCGGCAGGGGGACGCCACCACCATCGAGCAGGCGCGGCAGATGGCGAGCTGGCTCAGCGCTCCCCCACGTCGGGGCACGGCGATCCTCGACACCGCCTGCGACGAGCTGGTCGGCGTGATCGGGCTGAGCGTCGACGACGACCATCGCACGGGGTGGTTCTTCTACTGGCTGCATGCCGCCGCGCGCGGTCAGGGGCTGGCGGCCCGGGCGGCGGCGAGCGTCGCCAATCATGCGCTGCGCGGCACCGCTGACGGCGGCTGGGGCCTCGAGCACCTGGAGCTCGGCCATCGCGCGAACAATCCGGCGTCCGGGGCCGTGGCCCGCGCAGCCGGGTTCGTGCACGAGGGGATCGAGCGGCAAAAGTTCCTCATCGACGGCGCCCGCCACGACGTGCTCACCTACGGTCGCGTGGTGGGCGATCCGATCCCCGAGACGGCAGAACTGCCCTGGGTTCACTGCTGAACCGGCCCGGGTCCGCGGGCCACGCAGGTTCCCGAGGCGCCCCGGCGCGCGCCCGTCCGCTGCTCGCCGTGGTCCCCGCACCGGGGCGTCCCCGGTGCCTCCGGTGCGCCCGGGCCGGACTACCCTGAATCCCATGACCTCCGCTTCCGATCCGCTGCCCCACCAGGTCTCCGAGACCTTCGACCCCCGTGCATGGCGGGAGGTGAGCGCCGCCGAGCACGGCGGGCCGGTCTTCGCCGACATCACCTACCACCGGGCAGTCGAGCGCGGGGAGAGCCCCGATGGCGAACGGACCGCCAGGGACCTGCCCGCGGTGCGGATCGCCTTCGACCGCCCCGAGGTGCGCAACGCCTTCCGGCCGCGCACGGTCGATGAGCTGTACCGGGCCCTGGATCATGCCCGCCTGGACACCGGCGTGGGCGTCATCCTGCTCACCGGCAACGGCCCCTCCCCCAAGGACGGCGGACATTCCTTCTGCTCCGGCGGTGACCAGCGGATCCGCGGCCGAGCCGGGTACGAGTACTCCGATCAGGAGGAGCTCGGCGAGACCTCCGAGGTGCGCACCGGCTCCAGCGGCCGCCTGCACATCCTCGAGGTGCAGCGCCTGATCCGCACCATGGGCAAGGTCGTGATCGCCGTGGTCAATGGCTGGGCCGCCGGCGGCGGGCATTCCCTGCACGTGGTCGCGGATCTGTCGATCGCCTCCCGCGAGCACGCACGGTTCAAGCAGACCGATGCGAACGTCGGCTCCTTCGACGGCGGCTTCGGCTCCGCCTATCTCGCCAAGCAGGTGGGCCAGAAGCGGGCCCGGGAGATCTTCTTCCTCGCCGAGGAGTACTCCGCGCAGGACGCCTACGACTGGGGCGCGGTGAACCGCGTGGTCGACCATGCGGACCTCGAGACGGAGGCCCTGGCGATGGCCCGCACCATCGCCACCAAGTCGCCGCAGGCGATCCGCATGCTGAAGTTCGCCTTCAACCTGGCCGACGACGGGCTCATGGGCCAGCAGGTCTTCGCCGGGGAGGCCACGCGACTGGCCTACATGACCGACGAGGCGGCCGAGGGCCGTGATGCCTTCCTCGCCAAGCGCGACCCCGACTGGTCGCCCTTCCCGCACCCGCAGGGCTGAGCAGGCCATGACCACCACCCCCTGGCTGGTCCCTCCCTCGTACGACGCCTCCGCCGCCTCGCTCGCCGCGCACACCGAAGCACTCGGCGAGGTCCTGGCAGGCACCGGGCGGCTGTGGCTGGGACCGTTCGACCCCCCGGCGACCCTGCCCCCCGACTTCGAGGACACCGCGCTGGTGGTGCCCACGTCGGGCTCCACCGGTTCCGCGAAAGCGGTGGCGCTGACCCGCGAGGCGCTGCTGGCCTCACAGGATGCGACCGCCGCTTTGCTCGCGGTCGACGCCGCCGCGCAGACCCGGGGGCACGGTTTCTGGCTCCCGCTGCTGCCGCCGACGCATATCGCCGGGGTGCAGGTCCTCGCCCGCGCCCACCGCACCGCCCAGGTTCTCGGACTGGCGTCGCCGGCGCTGCCGGACCCGCTGCCGGATCTGCGCGGTCACTTCGACGGCGCCGCGTTCGTCGCGCTCGCCGAGCCCGTGCTCGAGCAGGCCGAGCAGGCCGGCCTGCCGGCGTTCACCTCGCTCGTGCCCACGCAGTTGACCCGGATCGTCACCGGCGCGACAGGGGCCGACGCCCGAGCCCGCGCCCTCCTCAAACGCTTCGCTGCTGTGCTGGTGGGAGGCGCGGCGACCAGCCGTGAGGTGCTCGCCAAGGCCCGCAACCAGCGGATCCGGGTGCGCACCACCTACGGCTCCTCGGAGACCGCGGGCGGCTGCGTCTATGACCGCGCCGCGCTGCCCGGTGTGCAGCTGCGACTCGAGGCGCCCGACCCCACCGGGGCAGGTCGCCTGGTGATCGCCTCCCCCACCCTGGCGCTCGGCTATCTCACCGCCGAGGGCGGCACCGACACCACGCCCTTCTTGGCCGGCACCCCGCGCACCTTCACCACCTCGGACCTCGCCGAGCTCGCCGAGGACGGCACGCTGACCGTGCTCGGCCGGGCCGACGACGTCATCAACACCGGCGCCCGCAAGGTCCTCCCGCAGGACGTCGAGAGAGCCATCGAGCGTTCGCTCATGCTGCGCGGGCTGGTGCGCGCCAGCGTCGTGGTCGGCGTGGCGGATCCCGAATGGGGCCAACGCATCGAGGCGCTGGTCACGCTCGAGCCCGGGGTGGAGCCCGCCGAGGCCTCCGCGCTGGTGCGCTCGGCGCTGCGTACCAGCGAGGTGCC
This sequence comes from Brachybacterium sp. FME24, assembly GCF_014897705.1. Taxonomy (GTDB): domain Bacteria; phylum Actinomycetota; class Actinomycetes; order Actinomycetales; family Dermabacteraceae; genus Brachybacterium. The sequence goes on from NZ_JABUXV010000001.1 coordinate 348,353, forward strand.
CGCGCACATGATCCCCAAGCGGGTCCATGTGGTCGCGGAGCTGCCGCTGCTGGGCATCGGCAAGGTCGACCGTCCCGCCGCCCGCCGCCTCGCCGAGAGCTGAGAGCAAGCAATCGGGGCTGGGCGCACGCCCGCCAGGCTCACCCCGGGCCCGGCTGCGGCGCGGCGGCAGGAGCAGGGACGGGAATCGGGGACGGGCTGCGGCGTATCCTCGTACGGGCTGCCGCACGGGCGGCCCGAGGACCTCACGAGGAGCACGATGGCCAGCCTGTCGCAGTGGGTGCAGGGCGCCCGACCCCGAACTCTTCCCGCCGCCCTGGCCCCTGTCGCCGCCGGCACCGGCGCCGCGATCTGGCAACTGGGCACGCAGGACGGCAGCGTCGACTGGCCCCTGGTGATCCCGCGGGCGCTGCTCGCCCTCGCCGTCGCCCTCAGCCTGCAGATCGGCGTGAACTACGCCAACGACTACTCCGACGGGATCCGTGGCACCGACGACGACCGCGTCGGCCCATTCCGCCTCACCGGCTCCCGCGCCGCCTCCCCCGGCACCGTGAAGACCGCCGCGATCGGAGCCCTCGCCGCCGGCGCACTGTTCGGGGTGGTGCTGATCGTGCTCGCGCAGATCTGGTGGGCGCTGCTCATCGGTGCGGCCGCCGTCGCTGCGGCCTGGTTCTACACGGGCGGCAAGAAGCCCTACGGCTACCTGGGGCTCGGCGAGCTGTTCGTGTTCATCTTCTTCGGCCTGGTCGCGGTCAACGGCACCGCCTATGCGATCACGCTGCGCTTCGGGTGGGTCGCGCTGTTGGCCTCGATCGCGATCGGCCTGCTGGCAGTGGCGATCATGCTGACCAATAATCTGCGCGACATCCCCACCGATACCCTCGCCGGCAAGCGCACCCTCGCAGTCCGGCTCGGGGACCGCGGCACCCGTGCCCTGTTCGCCGCGACCTTGCTGATGCCCTTCGTGCTCATGGTGCCGGTAATGGTGGTCCAGTGGCCGGTTGTGCTGGTGCTGCTGGCCCTGCCGCTGGCGATCTCCCCGGTGCGCATCGTGCTCGGCGGCGCCCTGGGCCGGGAGTTGATCCCTGTGCTCGGCGCGACGGGCCGGCTCGAGCTGGTCTACTCGCTGCTGCTGCTCATCGGGTTGTGCGTGTGAGTCCTGCGGGGACGACCATCGGACGCTGCGGAGTCGATCGGCGCGCCCGACTCGGCCGGCTCCACTGACCCGTCCGGTTCCCCGGCCTCGTCGGCGGGCAGCTCGGGGAGCTCGACCGGGCTGGTGACCGCATCGCGCGCCGTGCCGGAGCCGCCTGTGAGGTCGTCCTCGACGTCGGGGGCGCCGTCGGCGTCGTGGGTGCTGGCGCCGGCGTCCGTACCCTCGGCGTCCAGAGCGGCGTCCTCCGCCTCGGCGTCCTCGTCGACGTCCTCGGCCTTGCGCTCGCGGCGGCGATCGTCGGCAGCCTTCCACCGTTGCGCGGCCGCGCCGCGGAATCGGCTCAAGAAGAGGATCGAGATCAGCATTGCGAGCAGCGCCGCCAGCACGCCCGCCAGCATCACCCCGATGTCGAACAGGGACAGGACCCACCAGATCCCGGCCCACAGGGCCAGCCGGACGACGGCGAACAAGGCCATTTCTCGCATGGCCCCAGAGTAGTTCGCCCGCATGGGTGCTTCCCGATCCGGCCGATGATCAGGTGCACTCACTACACTTCGGCCATGGCACGCGGCATCATTGCAGTTCTTTCCATAGGCCTCACGGTCTTCGCGCTGGCCGACTGCGTGCAGACCGAGGACGACAAGATCCGCGGGATCCCGAAATGGGTGTGGATCGCGCTGGTCGTGCTGCTGCCCTGGGTCGGTCCGATCACCTGGCTCGTGGTCGGCAAGGACCGGCCCACCAGGGGCGGCGGCGAGCCGCCGCATCGCGGCGGGCCCACCGCGCCCGACGAGGACCCCGACTTCCTGCGCAAGCTCGATGACGACATCCGTCGCGAGCGCCGCGAACGCACGCAGGGCGACCAGGGCGACGGTACGAGCGGCACCGATGGGCCGAAGAGCGGCCCTACCGGCTCCTGAACCCAGCAGCCTTCCGGACGAGGCGCAGAGACGACGCGGCCCCGACCGGACACTCGTCCGACCGGGGCCGCGTCACCTGCATCGGACTCAGAGACCCGAGTACGAGTGCAGGCCGTTGATGATGGTGTTGACGATCGTGTAGTTGAAGACCACGGCCACGAAGCCCGCCAGGGCAAGGCCTGCGGCGCGATTTCCGCGGAAGCCGCCGGTCGCACGGGCGTGCAGGTAGGCGGCGTAGATCACCCAGATGATGAAGGTCCACACCTCCTTGGGGTCCCAGCCCCAGTAGCGGCCCCAGGCCTCGCGGGCCCAGATCGCCCCGAAGATCAGGGTGAAGGTCCAGCACACGAACGCGACGGAGTGGATGCGGAAGCTCAGGCCCTCGAGCGTCGTGGAACTGGGCAGGCGGTCCAGGACATGGCCGAAGCGACCCCAATGCTCGGGGTACTCCTCGCCGGCCGCGGCCTTCTCCACCATCGCCCGCTCATGTCGACCCTGCAGGAGCTGCATGGTGGCGACCACGGCCCCGAGGATCGACAGCGCGGTCGCGACGATCGCGATGGCGATGTGGATGTAGATCCAGTGGGAGTTCTGCAGGCTCGGGGTCAGCGCGGCGGCCGGGACGATCCACAGCGTCTGCGCGAGCAGCATGACCAGCAGCACGGGCCCCACCACGAACGTCCCCAGAGCACGCAGTTCGGCACGCTTGATCGAGAAGATCAGGAAGGCCGCCATCACCACGGCGGTGCTGGTCGTCGCGAACTCGTACATGTTCGCCCACGGCACGCGCTGGGTAGCGGCCGCTCGGGTCGCGACGCCCACGATGTGCAGCATGGTCGCGGCGCCGGACAGGATGAACGCGAAGGTCTGCGCGCTCATCGCCCCGGTGGCCGGGCCGGTGCCGCTGTGGGCCTCGTCGCCGGCGGTGCTCTCGACGCCATCACTCGAGGAGCCGGGCCCGCCGTCGACGGTCGCGGAGGTCGTCCCTCCGGAGCCTGCCGCTGCGAGGACCGCGGGCTGCGTGGCGCGAGCTGCCTTCCGCTCCTGCTCCTCGCGGGCGGCGAGGCGCTCGTCGCCGCGTCGCTGCGAGGTGGAGGCGAGGTCGGCGGCGAAGCCGATCAGCGCGAGCACGTACAGCACGATCGTCACCACGATGGCGAGATTCGAGATCTCCGCCAGCTGCTGGTCAATCACTGTGCACTTCCTTCGTGGGTGTCATCGGGGGCCGCGTCGGGTGGCGCGGAGTCGGAGTGCCGGGTCCCATCCTGCGACGCGGCGAGCTTGTCCGCCAGGGTCTTCACATCATCGGTCAAGGTCGGATCGTCACTGCGGGCGAGACCGGCGACTTCGAGGACGACGAGCCCGCCGCCCCCGCCCTTCCCATCGTCCTCGCTCACGCGCACCCAGAGGCGCCGACGCGGCACGAACAGCGACAGGATGAGCCCGCCGACGGCGACCAGGGCACTGACCAGCACCCAGCGCTCGAACGGGTCGTGCGCCACGTCGAAGGCGGCGTAGCGTCGCACGCCGTCGAAGCTGACCGTGGTGCCATCGGGAAGGTCGTAGAACTGCCCGGGGGCCAGGCTGACCAGCACCGGAGTGCCGTCCTCGCCGGTGATCGGCTCGAGCGTGGAGACGTCGACCTCGTAGGCGTTCTGCGGGACTCCGGAGTCGAGGCCGAGGTCCCCCTGGTGCACGGTGAGCGCGAGCTGCGGGTCCACCAGGTCCGGGTAGATCGAGTGCGGTCCCTGCTCGTCGATCACGCCGGTGGGCAGGAAGAAGCCGACCACAGCGGTCTGCTTCGGGCTCGCATCAGGTGCCTTGATCACCAGCTGGGAGGTGTAGCCGACGTCGCCCATCGGCACCGTGATGACCGGGCCCTCGGCGACGACGTTGCCCTCGGGGTCGGTCACGGTGACCTCGGGGGCGTAGCCGTTGCCGAGCAGGTACATGGACGCGCCGTCGACGTGCAGGGGCTTGTTGACCTGCAGCGTCCGGGTGTCCTGCTCCTGGCCCGGCGTGGTCACGGCCACATCGGCCTCGAAGGACAGCGGCTGTCCCACCCGGCTCTCGTCCGCGCCCTCGAGCACGTACTCGGCGCGGAACTCCTCCAGCGTGAACTGGAAGGGAGGGAGGTCCGCCGCGTCGAACCAGGCACCGGACTCGAAGGAGTCGTACTGGGTCAGGGAATTGGAGAATCCATTGCCCTCGACCACCGTGATCTGCCCGCGATAGTTGGTCAGCTGCCCCCCCGCGATGCAGATCAGAACACCGACCAGGGAGATGTGGAAGAGCAGGTTGCCGGTCTCGCGCAGCAGTCCGCGCTCCGCGCTGACGGATCGGGACGCGGTCTCCTCACGACGATCGGTGCGGTACCGCGAGCGGCGCAGGGAGCGCTGCGCGCGCTCCAGCAGGGCATCGGCGTCGGCCCCCGGCAGCTCGAGGCGGGTGTACCCGGCGAAGCGGGTCAGGCGCGAGGGCGTGCGAGGGGGCTTGGCACGCAGCTGACGCAGGTGCACCCCCAGCCGCGGGATGATGCACCCGATCAGCGAGATGAACAGCAGCAGGTAGATCGCGGAGAACCAGGGCGAGGAGAACACCTCGAAGAATCCGAGGGTGTCGAGGATCTCGCCCCAGCGACCATTCTCCTCGAGGAACTGATCGGTCAGAGCCGGGTTCACGCTGCGCTGCGGATACAGCGAACCCGGCACGGCCGCGATCGCCAGGAGCATCAGCAGGATCAGAGCGGTCTGCATGCTGGTCAGCTGGCGCCACAGGAACCGTCCGGTGCCGCGCAGCCCGAGGGCCGGCGGCGTCGCGCCGCCCTTGGCCGGCCGCGGCCCGTCCTTGTCCCGCTTGCTGCTCCAGGAGTCGGCGGCGGCGCTGGTCCGGCCCGACTCGGAATCGCTCGTGCGTGTGCTGTTCAGGGTCTTGTCCGTCTCTTCCGGGGGGTTCGTGCGGTCGGCATCGTCCGTGCCCATCACACCACCGGCTCGTAGGTCGCGATGAGCCCCTGCAGCTCGCTCATCCAGGCCGACCACAGTCCGGTCATGAGCAGCACGCCGATCGCGATCAGGAGGGCACCGGAGAGCAGCCCGATGGTGCGACGGTGGGCAGAGAGCTTCTTGCTGATGCCCAGGGCCCGCTCGAACAGCAGGGCGAACAGCACGAAGGGAATGCCGAGGCCGAGCGAGTACGCGAGGGCCAGGATGGCGCCGCGCATCGCCGCGCCGTCGCCGCCGCCGTCGAGCGAGAGCGCCACGATCGCGGCGTAGGTGGGGCCGATGCAGGGGGTCCAGCTGAGCCCGAAGATGAGACCCATCAGCGGGGCACCGGCCAGGCCGGCATCCGGGCGCTTGCTGGTCAGCGGCCGGTTCGCCCCCAGGCCCGGGAAGACGCCCATGAAGACCAGGCCCATGAGCAGCACGATCGCGCCGGCGACCCGATTGATCCAGACGCTGTACTCCTGCAGGAGGTGGCCGAGCGCTCCCGCGAAGCCGCCGAGCACCATGAACACCACCGCGAAACCGGCGACGAACAGCAGGCTGCCGGTGAGCATGCGCCCGGCGCCGGGCTTCCCGCGCCGCGCTCCCGAGGGCTTCTTGGCCCCGACCCCTGCCGTGACGGCGCTCTGTCCCGCGAGTCCGGAGACGTACCCGAGGTAGCCGGGCACGACAGGCAGCACGCAGGGCGACAGGAAGGCGACCAGTCCGGCCGCGGCGGCGACGGCGACGGCGAGCAGGAGGGATCCGGACAGCGCTGTCGCCTGGAAGGCTGCTCCGACCTCAGCGGTGATCATTCGGCCAGGACCGTGTCGATCATGGCGCGCAGCGTCGAGGGGTCGGCGGCGCCGGAGATGCGTGCAGCGACGCGGCCCTCCCGGTCCAGCACGAGCGTGGAGGGCACGGCGTTGGGCGCGACCTGGCCGCGCATCTCGTACATGATCTCGGCGTCCGGGTCGGGCAGCGAGGGGTAGGTGATCCCGTAGGTCTCCTCGAAGGCACGGGCCGGACCGGCGGTATCGCGCACGTTGACTCCGACGAAGGCCACCCCCTGCTCGGCGTAGTCCTCGTGGATGGCCTGGAGGTCCGGGGCCTCCGTGCGGCACGGCGGGCAGGACGCGTACCAGACGTTGACCACGAGCACCTCCCCGTGCTGATCGCCCGAGGAGAAGTCCTCGTCGTCGAACGTGGTGCCGGAGATGTCGAGTGGATCCGTGCGCTCGGCTGCCGGGATCTCTGTGGTCACCCCGTCGCCGGAGACGTAGCCGGATTCGTAGCGGTCAGCAGTGCTGGATCCGCATCCTGACAGGACCGGGAGCAGCGCGGTCGCGGCGAGAGCGCCTGCCGCGCCGATCACGCCCCGGCGCGAGGGTCGCGGCGGGAGGGACTTGGCGCTCATGTCAGCCTGCCTCCGGTGGCGTCGACCGCCCCGGCGTAGAGCTCTGCAGCGGGTTCGGCGTAGCTGAGGTCGGACAGATGGGGGCCGACGAAGCGCAGGCTGGTCACCGAGCACAGGCCGCACTGGCGGCGGCGCGGATCATGCGCGAGGGGCTTGCCCTCGGCGCTGCGCCGTGTCACCCAGATCGGAAGCTGATGGAGCACCAGCACCGCCTCGCGACCCTCGGCCTCGGCACGGGCGTCGTGCACCGCCGAGATCACGCGGGCGACCTGGTCGCGGTACGGCTCGCCCCAGGAGGGGCGCAGCGGGTTCAGGAACCAGCGCCAGTTGCGCGGGTCGGTCAGCTTCGCGTCTCCGTGCCCCATGCGCTGTCCCTCGAAGCGGTTGCCCGATTCGATGATCCGCTGATCCGTGGTGACCTCGAGACCGTGGGCCGCCGCGATGGGGGCTGCGGTCTGCTGCGCGCGCAGCAGGGGTGAGGAGCGCACCAGCGCGACGTCGGAGTCCGCCAGGTGGCCGGCCACCCGCTGCGCCATCTCCTCGCCGCGATCACTGAGGCGGTAACCGGGCATGCGCCCGTAGAGGAGGCGATCGGGGTTGTGCACCTCGCCGTGGCGGACGAGGTGGACGGTGGTGGTGGTCACGGGTACGCGTTCCTCCCTCAGGAGATCAGCAGAACAGGTAGGTCAAGTGGCGCGGGTGGGGCCGAGCCGCCTCACGGTACCAATCCAACCTCCGGATCAACCCTGGGAATCGGGTCCGACGTGAGGAGGCGGACTCCCGATGCCGATCGGGGCGTCCTCGGGGACCGCGCGACCCAGGATCCGGCCCAGCTCGAGGAAGTCGTCATGCCCGACGACGTCCAGCAGCAGCTCCCGCACGGAGCGCACGTGCGTGGGCGCCGCCTTCTCGAGCAGCGTCATCCCGGCCTCGGTCAGCTGCGCCTGGCGGCCGCGGCCGTCGTCCGAACAGCGCACGCGTTCCACCAGTCCGCGCTTCTCCATGCGGGAGATGGTGTGGGTCAGGCGCGAGCGGGAGTGCACGACGCGGTCCGCGAGCTCCGACATGCGCAGGAAATGCCCCTCCGACTCGGACAGGCGTACGAGGATCTCGTACTCGCCCAGCGTCAGGTCGATCGTCGGATCGGCCTGCAGCGCCTCCGAGAGGCGGTCGTTCAGAAGCGTGGTCGCGTAGAGGAAGCTGCGCCAGGCTGTCTGCTCCCGGTGCGTCAACCAGAGCTCCTCCGGGGTGGACGCGCGGTCCTCATCTCTTGACTCCATGGTGTGCATCACTGTCTCCTTCTGGTGAGGTCATGCCTGTTGCATTGCCCCCGAGTATAGTTTATGTTTCAAGCAATGGGTGGTGGTCGGACCCGATCACCGTCATAACCAGTCAACCTCAAGGAGACATCACATGAGCGACCTCACCCCCGGCACCTGGACCCTCGACGCCAGCCACACCTCAGCGAGCTTCACCGTTCGTCACGCCGGCATCTCCAAGGCCCGCGGCCAGTTCACCGATGTCCAGGGCACCCTGGTCGTCGGCGAGGGCGGCGAGAACCTTTCCTTCGAGACCACGCTGATGACCTCGTCGGTGAACACCTCCAACTCCGACCGCGACAACCACCTGCGCAGCGGCGACTTCTTCGACACCGAGAACTTCCCGGAGATCACCTTCGTCTCCACCGAGGTCAAGGGCGAGACCCTCGTGGGCGACCTGACCATCCGCGACGTCACCAAGCCCGTCGAGCTCGACTTCGCCTACGAGGGCTCCGCGACGGATCCCTTCGGCACCTACCGTGCGGGTTTCACCGGTGCGACCAAGATCTCGCGCAAGGAGTTCGGCCTGACCTGGAACGCCGCTCTCGAAGCCGGCGGCGTGCTGGTCGCCGACGAGGTCAAGATCTCCATCGAGGCAGAGTTCACGGCGCCGACTGCTGCGTGAACCTCCTCCTGCCCGCAGGACGTCCTTGACGTCGCGGGACCACGACGGGCCGTCTGCCGAGCGCAGGCGGCCCGTCGTCGTCGACTCTCCGCCGCGGCGATGACACCCTGCCTCCGCTCCCCGATGCCGCCCCCGATCTCGATAGGGTTCGCCTCATGACCGCCACACGCATCCCGTCCCCCACCGACCCGGACGCCCGGGTGCTGTACCTGACCAGGGAGGGCTGCCATCTGTGCGAGGACGCCCTGCCGGTGGTCCGGGCCGAGGCCGACCGGGCCGGCACCTCGGTCGAGGTGCGCGATATCGACACCGACGAGGCGCTGCGCGCGGAGTGGGACTACGACGTGCCGGTGATCATCCTGGACGGCGCCGTCCATGCGAAGTACCGCGTGGATGCGCAGCAGCTGCGCGCCGCGCTGGCGAAGCGGTCGTGGTGGCGCCGCCTCACCGGCCGCGCCTGAGGCGCCCACAGCCGTCACCGTGGTCACCACCCGCTGACGCCGCCTGCCCCGAACGCGCAACGGCCCCCGCCGAATGGCGGGGGCCGTTGCGTCTCACACAGTGCTCACTTCTTGTTGCGACGCTGGTGACGCGTCTTGCGAAGCTGCTTGCGGTGCTTCTTCTTGGACATGCGCTTGCGTCGCTTCTTGACGACAGAACCCATAGGTTGCCTCTGTTCTGCAGGCCAACGCCTGCGGGATGGTCCAGCGGTTCAGGAATGCGCGGCCCGCGGAAACTGCACAGAGGTCGTACAGAAGTACTGCGCGGATCCGACGCCACGGTCGACCAGCCATTCTACACAGCAGATCCGTGTGTCTACCCCTGCGCGAGTGCGAGATCCCTCGCAGTCTCCTCGGCCAGCGCGAGCTGCGCATCCACGTCGGTGATCACGTGGTTGTGGGCCACGTCCGCTACTCGGGTACGCAGGATCCTCTGCGCCCGTCGGCGATGCCAGGAGGCCGTGAGCGCCGCGATCACGCCTCCCGCGAGACCGATCAGGATTCCGGCGGCGATGCCGAGCACCATCAGGGCCGTGGGCAGCGGGATCGGGATCCACAGCTCCTCGAGCATCGGCATCGGTGGCGGAGGGATCTGGAGGAAGGCCAGCGCCGCGTTCAGCACCAGCCAGCCCAGACCCACCACCCAGGTGAGCATGGCGAGCCACTGCAGCACGTCCAGCACCGGCCACCACCAGGAGGTGCTCCCGGCCCGCAGATCGGCTCCGGCGACTGCTTGGTCGAGGGCGTCCGGCAGCTCCTCCTCCCGGGATTGGGCGGCGCCGCGCACCGCGGCGCGCCATGGATCGCTGCCGCCCTCGGACGCCGCGTCGGCGAACCGGCGCACCCCGCCCGAAGCGCGGGCGCGGGTGGGGGCGTCGGGCTCGGGCAAGGAGGTGCGCTCCAGGCCGTCACCATCGCGTCCGCGCCCGATGCCCAGGCGCCCGAGCGGGTCGGGGCGCGCTCGGCGAAGCCACCGCAGCGGCGGCCATCCCACGCGGCCTGCGGCCCGGTACCGGTAGGAGGCGCCGACGGCCTGGGCGACCGGTTCCACGCGGGCGGCAGTGGCGAGATCCTCGATGAGGGTGTCGACCTCCGCAGCCGAGGTCCCGGCGGGCAGACCCGTAGGATCCGCCGCCTCCCGCAGCCGCTCGGCGCCGCTGCGCACGTCGGCACGCTGACGGGACGCGGCGGCCTCCCGGGTGTGGGCCAGGGAGATCAGGTGCTCGCGCAGCTCGTCGACGCCCTCTCCGCTGGCGGCGGAGGTCGCGAACACCGGCGCCTGGTCGAGGCCGTCGGCGCGGGCGATGCCCGCGAGCGAGTCCAGTACGCCGTCGCGCTCGGCCGCACGGAGACGATCGAGCTGATTCAGGACCAGCACGGTCACGGCGTCGTGGCCCGCGAAGGGCCGCACGAAGTCCTGGTGGAGCACGGCGTCGGCGTACTTCTGCGGGTCGGTGACCCAGACGAGGACATCGACCATTCCCGTCATGCGCTCGGCGATGGCTCGATTGCCGGCCTCCACGGAGTCGAGGTCTGGCAGGTCCAGCAGCACGATGCCCGGGGTGGTCGCGGGCTCCTTGCGCTTGGCGCGTCGCCCTGACCTCTGTGGGGCCGCTGCGGTCTCCAAGCCGACCCCGGTGCCGTCGAGGTGGTGACGGTCCTCGACCTCGAGCCAATCCAGCAGCGCATCGCTGCCGGCGGCGCCGAGCACCGCGGCGACGGGCGCCGAGGTGGTGGGCCGGCGCACCGCGGCTCGGGAGATGTCGGTGCCGACGAGGGCGTTGACGAGCGAGGACTTCCCCGAACCGGTGGCTCCGAAGAGGCCGATCACGGTGTGCTCCGCAGACAGCGCGCGGCGGCGATCGATGCGGGAGAGCAGCTCCCGAGCGGCCTCGACCTCGCTGCCGGGGGCGATCCCGTCCAGGGCGTCGGTGGCACGGTCGAGGGCGTCGAGCCGTTCGACCAGCGGTGCCGGTCCCGTACCGGAGCGGCCAGGTCGTGTCAGAAGGGGGCTCATGCATCCTCCCGGATCCCGTGGGCGAGCTGGTCGAGGGCATCGGCATCGGCCGCCAGGAGATCCCCGGAGCCGGTCTCGCCCACGTCGTCGAGCTGCTCGAGGAACGGTGCGGAGCGCTCGGCGACGAGGGCATCGAGGCGGGCGGTCAGGCGTTCTCGGGCCAGGCGGGCCAGGCGTCGCACCGCCTCGTCACCGAAGACTGTCTCCAGCAGCTTCTGCCCGACCACCGCGGTGGCCGCCCCGGCACCGACCTCGAGGCCGGTGGGGATGAAGGCGGTGGAGGCGAAGACGACGACCATGAGGGCCACGCCCACGGCGTTCACCCCGAGGGACAGGAGGCGGGCCTTGGTGCGGCGGTCGGAGCCCTCGGCGCGCACGAGCTCGAGCACGTCGCCCTGCCAGGCGCGGATCGCAGCGGAGACGTCCTCGCTGTAGCCGTCGGGGATCCGGGAGAGGTCCCGGCCCTCGGAGAGGTAGCGGCCCGATGGGGTGGCCCGCCAGGCGGCGTCGGCCCGGTCGGCACCGCGCGCGGTCTCATCGATCACGACGTGCACGAGACCGGTGCCCAATGCCTGCCCGGCGGCGACCGAGGGGGCGGGCTTGCCGGTCAGCGCCAGGCCCACGCGGTCACGGAACCGGGTGAAGAGGTTCTCGACGCCGCGGAAGAACTCGCCGGTGCCGACGACGTCCTGCCAGCGGGTCAGGACCTCGCCGCGCAGCAGGGAACCGTCTCCGAGGGCCTCGTCGATGCGCGTGCGCGAGCCCGAGAAGGCGGACAACGCCTCCTCGCGCAGCCGCTCTCGTTCGGCGTCCTGGCTGCGGGCGTGCTCGGCGATCTGCCGGGTCGAGCCGGCCAGGCCGGAGACGGCGCCGGCGAGGGTGCGACGGGCGATGCGGCCGCGGCCGTCGGCGTCGGCAGCGAGGCGGGTGAAGTGCTGCTGGAGTTCGGCGATGGCCGCGGGCGGCAGCATGCCCTGTTCATCGAGCTCGGTCTCGGGGACGAGGAACAGGCGGGTGACCTCGATGCCGTTGCGCTCGAGCATCGTGCGCAGATCCTCGGCGAGCTCCTCGGAGACCCCGGTCTGCTCGGGGATGCGGTTCATGACCACGTCGACGGTGACGTCCCGCTCGGCGGCCGTACGCAGCACCTCCCAGGGCACCGCGTCGGCGTAGCGGTTCGCGGTGGTGACGAACAGCCAGAGATCCGCGGCACGCAGCAGTTGGCGGGCCAGCTCCCGGTTGCCGACGGCCACCGAGTCGATGTCGGGCGCATCCAGCAGCGCGATCCCCTGCGGGATCCGGTTCTCCGCGTGCAGTTCGAGACTGGTGGCGGGGTCGACGTCACCGGTGGTGTCCCCGGCCCCGGGCGCCTCCGGATCTGCCTCGCCACCGGCGTGGACCCGGGCGAGACCCGGCAGGATGCGGGCGCCGGTGAACCAGGCCTCGTCCGCGGGGTGGTGCAGCAGCACCGGCCGACGGGTGGTGGGGCGAATCGCACCGGAGCGGCTGACGAACTCTCCGACCAGCGCGTTGACCAGTGTGGACTTGCCGGCGCCGGTCGAGCCGCCGATCACGACGAGCAACGGGGCGTCGAGGGACTGCAGGCGCGGGATGACGTGGTCGCCGAGCTGGGAGAGGGCGGCGGTGACCTCGGCGCGGGCCTGGTCGGCGCCGTCGACGGGCAACGGGAGGTCCAGGTCGCGCAGATGCTCGGCGAAGGTGTCCAGCACCGTGGTCGTCCGGGTCGTCATAGGTCCCCCTGGGAGGTCTGGGCGTATGCCCCGGAGCCCGGGCATACGGGCGACATTGTTGCAGGACTGGTCGCAGCGGCGGAGCCGAACGACCCCCTGATGGCTGCCTCGCGTCGGCGCTCAGTCCAGGAACGGGTCCAGCCCCCACTCGGGGAAGGCAACGCGCCGGGCGGCCTGGACCGCTCGGTCGAGGTCATCCTCGGGGTCGAAACCGCCGGTCCAATCGCGCACGACCAGGGGTCGACCGTCGCCGAAGGTGCGGATCGCCGGCTCCGGGGACAGTCCGTGCTCGCCGCGGGCGCGGGAGGCGGCCTCGTGGAACGAGTCGGGCAGTGCGGTCGCCGGGTCGATGGCCTCGCCGCTGGCGACCGCGAGCAGTTGGGCCCAGGAGCGAGGGACCACGTCGATCACCGCGTATCCCCCGCCGCCGAGGGCCAGCCAGCGGCCGCCGCACACCTCGTCGGCGAGCTCGCGCAGCATGATCATGACTTCGCGGTGCGCCTCGAGGGTGACGGTGAAGTCGGCGAGCGGATCCATGCGATGGGTGTCGGCGCCGTGCTGGGTGACCAGCAGGGTCGGTTTCACAGCGCGCACCAGGGCGGGCACGGTGGCACGGATGGCCCGCACCCATCCCTCTGCGCTGGTGCGCGGCGGGAGCGGCACGTTGATCGCCGAGCCCTGCGCATCGGCTCCACCGGTGTCCTGGACGAAACCGGTGCCGGGGAACAGCCGTTCCCCGGTCTCGTGGACCGAGAGGGTGATCGCGCGGGGTTCGTCCCACAGCGCCAATTCGACGCCGTCGCCGTGGTGCACGTCGACATCGACGTACATGACCCGCTCCTCCCCCTGGTCGAGGGCATGGCGGATCGCGATCGCGGCGTCGTTGTACACGCAGAAGCCGGAGGCGCTGGCGGGGCGGGCGTGATGCAGGCCGCCGGCGATGTTCACGGCGCGCTCGACAGTGCCGGAGCGGATCGCGTCGATCGCCGCGATGGACCCGCCGGCGACGCGGGCGGAGGCGGTGTGCATGCCGGGGAACGACGGCACGTCGTCGCCGCCGATCCCGAAGCGGATCAGCTCGTCGACGTCGTCGTCGTCCCGCGGCCCGGAGGCCCGGCGCACGGCGTCGATGTAGTCCGCGTCGTGCACCCTGGCGAGCTGTTCGTCGCTCGCGACGAAAGGTTCGATGGTCCGGACCCCGGGACGGTCCAGCACCCCGGCGCTGCCGGCGAGCTCCCGGGTGAGGGTCAGTCGCACCGGGGACATCGGGTGGTACGGGCCGAAGTCGTACTCGCACAGGTCCTCGGACCACACGAATCCACAGCTGACTTCCGCGGTCGGTTCGTGGACCGAAGGAGCAGGAACGGGGAAGTGCGCAGCGGCGGGCATGGGTCGAAGCGTACCCAGAGCGCCGTCGCAGTGTCCGCCCACCTGCCCCGAGCGGAGCGTCGGCGGTCGTAGACTGCCGCGGACGCGACCGCCGGTCGCCGGGAGACGAGGCAGGGATCGGGATGACCGAACGCCAGGCGAAGGCCGCGATGCGTCACGTGCAGCCTCCGCACGGTCGGCCGAAGAGGACCGGCTGGCGCGATCATCTGGCCGCCCTGACCAAGGCGACCCCCGCACGTCTCACCCTCGGCGTGTTCACCCTGCTGATCGTCGTGTTCACGGCATTGCTCTCCCTCCCGGCCGCGACTGTCGAGGGTGAGCGCACCCAGCTGGTCGATGCTCTGTTCACCGCGGTCTCCGCGATCTGCGTGACGGGCCTGGTGACGGTCGAGACCGGTACGCACTGGTCGACGTTCGGCCTCACGGTCATCATGATCGCGATGAAGATGGGCGGACTGGGCCTGCTCACGCTGGCGTCCCTGCTGAGCCTGTCGGTGATGCACCGGCTCGGGCTCGCACAGCGGGTGATCACCGCCCAGGAGACCAAGGCCGAGCGGCTCGCCGAGGTCGGCGGGGTCCTGCGCATCATCCTGATCACCTCGACCGCCTTCGAGGCGGCGACGTTCGTGGCGCTGACCCCGTACATGTTCATCACCGACCATGACGTCCGGGAGTCGCTCTTCCTGGGTCTGTTCTATGCGATCAGCGCCTTCAACAACGCAGGTTTCATCCCGGAGGCGGGTGGTGTCGAGCCGTACCTCGGTGACCCGTTCTTCTCGATCCCGATCGCGCTGGCGGTGTTCGTCGGCTCCCTCGGTTTCCCCGTGATCCTCGTGGTGGTCCGGAAGCTGCGCACCCCGCGGAAGTGGAGCCTGCACGCCAAGCTCACGCTGTCCACGACTGCCCTGCTGCTGATGCTCGCGTGGGCCGGCTACCTGCTCATGGAGTGGACCAATCCTGCGACCCTCGGTGACGAGCCGATCCACACGAAGATCCTGGCCGCAGGCTTCGCGGCGGTGATGCCCCGCTCCGGCGGCTTCTCGACGCTCGACGTCGGGATGATGACGCCCGAATCGCGGCTGATGACGGACATGCTGATGTTCATCGGCGGTGGCTCGGGATCCACCAGCGGCGGCATCCGGGTGACGACCTTCGCACTGCTGATGCTGTCGATCTGGGCCGAGGTGCGCGGCAATCCCGATGTGGAGATCTTCGGCCGGCGGATCCCGCACGAGACCATCCGCCAGGCGATCGGGGTGCTGGTCATGAGTGCGACCGTGGTCTTCCTGGCGACGTTCCTGCTGCTGCGGATGACCTCCTTCTCGCTGGACCAGACACTGTTCGAGGTGCTCTCCGCTTTCGGCACGGTGGGACTGTCCACGGGCATCACCCAAGCCCTGCCGCCCGAGGCGAAATGGGTGATCATCGCCTGCATGTACGTCGGCCGGCTCGGCCCGATGACCCTCGGCGCCGCACTGGCGGTGCGCTCGCGCACCCGGATGATCCAGTTCCCCCAGGAGCGCCCGATCGTCGGCTGAGCGACCGGGAAGAGCTCGGACCGGACAACATGACCACCCGATCCTGAGCGACTCGTAGACTGTGCCCGCCCGGCTCGCGGATCCCCGCAGGACCTGTCGGGATTCAGGAGGAGACATGGCACGCGGCGCACGCGATGATGGGGTGCTGGTGATCGGTCTGGGCCGCTTCGGCGCCTCGATCGCCCTGACCCTCGAGAAGCTGGGTACCCAGGTGCTCGCGATCGATGAGCAGGAGGATCTGGTCCAGAAGTACTCCGGCCAGCTCACCCATGTGGTGCGGGCCGACGCCACCCAGCCCGAGGTCCTCGACCAGGTGGGGGCCGGGGACTTCTCGATCGCCGTGGTCGGGGTGGGCACCTCCATCGAGTCCAGCGTCCTCATCGCCGCGAACCTGGTGGACCTGGGCAAGCCCGTGATCTGGGCGAAGGCGATCTCCGCCGCGCACGGGCGCATCCTTCAGCGCATCGGCTCGCATCACGTGGTCTACCCCGAGGCCGACGCCGGCAAGCGCGTCGCGCACCTGGTCAACGGCCGCCTCATGGACTTCATCGAGTTCGACGACGGCTTCGCGATCGTCAAGATGCGACCACCGCGCGAAGTGCAGGGCATGACGCTGGCGGAGTCCGATATCCGCGCGAAGTTCGGGGTCACCGTAGTGGGGGTGAAGTCACCGGGCAAGGACTTCACCTACGCGGTGCCCGAGACGATGGTCGCCGCGCACGATCTGGTGATCGTCTCCGGGCACACGCACCTGATCGAGAAATTCTCCAACCGTCCCTGAGGACGGGTGCCGGAGACGGGGCGATGCACGCCAGACGCAATCAGTCGGTGGTCATCTCGCGGGATTTCCCTGCTGCCGTGGCCATCGCCGCCGCGAC
This sequence comes from Brachybacterium sp. FME24, assembly GCF_014897705.1. GTDB lineage: Bacteria > Actinomycetota > Actinomycetes > Actinomycetales > Dermabacteraceae > Brachybacterium. The sequence continues at coordinate 364,847 of NZ_JABUXV010000001.1, forward strand.
GCCGGAGCGCACACCGGCCCGCTCGAGCGCCGCGATGCCCTCGACCGTGGTGCCTCCGGGGCTGGAGACCCCGTTCTTCGCGACCGCGGCGTGCATCCCGCTCTCCAGGAGCATGGTGGCCGCGCCGCGCACAGTCTGCTGCACGAGCGAGTCGGCCAGGTTCCGCGTGAGGCCGAGACGCACGGCCTCATCGCTCATCGCCTCGAGGATCACGAACACGAAGGCCGAGAGGGAGCCGGCCGCGCCGATAAAGGCATGCACCTGCTCCTCGGTGATGTCCACGGCGACGCCGGCTCGGGAGAACAGGGCGTGGACCAGCTCGTGCTGCTGATCGTCGACGGCGCTGCCCCGCATCAGGCCGACGGCGCCCTCCCCCACCGAGATCGGCGTGTTGGGCATGGCCCGCTCGACGGGCTGGCCCTCCGGCAGAGCCTGCTGGATCGCGGCCAGGGTGGTGCCCGCGGCCAGGGAGATCACCACCGCCCCGGCCGGCAGTTCCTCCCGGATCTCCGAGGCCAGATCGAGGATCTGGTAGGGCTTCACGCCGAGGACGACCACGCCGGCACCCTCGAGCGCCTCCGCTCGCGAGGCGGCAGCGGTGGCACCCCATTCCGCGGCGGCCCGTTCGCTGCTGGCCGGCGTCGAGTTCACGATTCGCAGGTTCTCCGCGCTCACCCCTGCACTCAGGAAGGTCCGGGCGACGGGGCCGCCCATGTTCCCGGCGCCGATCAGCGCGACCCGCACCCCGGAGAGGTCCGTTCCCGGTGCGTCGGTGGAGGTGGTCTGTGGGGTCGCGGCGCTCTCGGTCATGGTCCCAGGGTAGTGGTCGGCGGCGGCTTTCAGACGGTCGTGCTTCGGGCCGCGCGAGCGATCTTGCGGGATTCGACGAGAACCAGCAGCTGCACGACTGCCACGCCGAGGACAGCGATCAGCAGCAGGATCGGCCAGGTGGCCCCCGGCGCCGTCAGGGTGCCGGTCGCGTCCTGCCAAGGCCACAGGCTGCGCAGGGCACCGATCATCACACCGGCGAGAACCACCATGGTGGCGCGGTGGTGCCGGGTCAGCAGGCGACGCATGAGCTTGACGATCACGACCAGGCCCACGCAGGCCCACAGACCGAACCAGGCGATGTAGCGCAGATCCCGTTCGTCCACGGCCTGCAGAGTCGGCTGGTAGAGCCCGAGGCTGAGCAGGATGAACGATCCCGAGACGCCGGGCAGCACGAGGGCGCAGATGGCGATCGCAGCGGCCGGGGCGATGATCCACGGGCTCGGCTCGAGTGCGGCAGTGGGCAGGGAGGTGAACAGGATCCCGGCGCACACGCCGAGGGCGAAGCGCAGGAACTCCGGCACCTTCCATCCCCCTCCGGACAGGCGCACCGGCACCAGGACGGAGCCGGCCACCAGTCCGAAGAACAGGGCGCGCATCGCCTGCGGATACGTGTCGACGAGGCGGGAGACGGGTCCCGCCAGGAGGAGCACTGCGGCCGCCATCCCGATCACCACGGGGATCACCAGGGTCCAGGAGACGGCGCGGAGCTCCTCGCGCATGCCCCGGAGCCGTTCCGGCCCGGTGATCAGTCGGCGCGCAGCTGCGGTGAGGTGGTGACCGGAATCGATCAGGTCGTCATAGATCCCGGTGACCAGGGCGACGGTGCCACCGCTGACGCCGGGGATGGTCTCGACGACGCCGATCAGGGCCCCCCGCAGCAGATTTCCCCCCAGGTTCGTCGGAGAGGTCCCTCCCGCCGCGGGAACAGAGGGGGGATTCGGTGGCGTGGCCGTGGAGGGAGCATCCGTCATGGGCCCCAGCCTAGAGTTCCGCACCCAGCTGGCCACGGACGAGGCATGCCGCAGTGGTCGTGCTCACCAGCTTCCGTCCGCGTCAGCGGCCACGGCCCCAATGGGGCGGCACGTCGCCGGCGATGCGGGCGTCGTTGGATTCGTCGGCGCCCGGTTCCGGGGCGTCCTCGGGGACGCGGTCCGGGAGGATCGGTCTGCGCTCCGGTGCCCGCGTCCCGAGCCGGTCGTCGGCCTTCTCGCGCTCCTCCCACGCGATGGGCTTGCCCGTCACCGAGGAGATGACGACCCGCCCCCGCGCGGCACCAGCTGCGCCGCCAGGCTCGACTTCGCCCGCTCCGGTCTGCTTCACGTTCACTGACGTTCCTGGTAGCGACGGATCGCGCTGGAGACGGACACGTCCAGCAGCACGGAGCGCTGCTCGAAGCCGAGGTAGCTGCGCACCTCGGTGGCCAGGTGCTCCTCGAGACGCGCGCGACCGTCGGAGCAGATGTACTCCACGACCGTGTCGAAATCCTCGCTCGAGTAGAACGAGAGCTGGTGGCCGGCGGGGATCTGCGGGCGCGGCAGGCGATGGCGGACGGTACCCACACCGGTCGGGGACTCGGAGAGCTCCTCGGTCTGCACCAGTCGCAGGGCCCGGTCCACGGCCCGGCGGATGCGCTCGGCCTCACCGTCCGGGTCGATGAACAGCGCCCAGGACCACACCCGTTCGGTCGCCCAGCCCGCCGCCTCGAGGCGCTCGGCCCGCAGGCGATCGCGCTCGCGCTGGCTGGACGTGCCGTCATAGCGGGCACCGTCGGTGTCCACCGCGAGCAGCAGACGACCGGGCATGTCCGGGTGACCGAGGGCCAGTTCGATGCGATCGGATGTCAGTCCGAAGTCGCTCTCGACGAGCAGGCCGAGCCTCCACAGCCGGTCGGCGAGGTCGCGGACGAGCGCGTCGGTCTCGAGCTCGCGCGGAGCGACGGGAACCTCGGGCTCCTCCGCCTCCGGCGTCTCGTCGGCGGGCCCGAGGCCGGCAGCCCCCTCGTCGCTCTCGGTGCCGGTGGCGGCATCGACGTCCGCCGGCTTCGCGCCGGCATCCGCATCCGCATCCGCATCCGCATCGGGATCCTCGCCGGTTGCGTCGGCTTCCGGCTCCGCACTGTCCGGCGACCCGGCGGACTTCCGCGCCAGGGCCGCCTCGATGGCGGCGTCCATGTCCTCGTCGGACAGGTCCGTCTCAGCAGAGTGCACCGGCGCCGCGGTGGCCGCACTGCTCGCTCCGGTCGCAGCACCGTCGATCTCGTCGTCACCTGGGTTCGGTGCGGCGGGTGACTGGCGCGGCGCCTCCGGCTCCGGTGGAGCGATCGGCTCGTCGCGCCCGGTCAGGGCCGCGACGTGCGGGACGACCGGGACATCGGGCCCACCACGCAGCACCCAGAGCATGGCTCGCAGGTCGCGGGCGCCGTCACTGCGCAGCCGCGCGTGGTCGAGGTCCTGGACATCGAGGGCGGAGACCACGGTGGTACGGCCACGGGCGCGCGTGATGACCGTGGCCAGAGCCTTGCGACCCCCCGCCTCGGACAGCGGACCGAAGCGGTGCAGGAGTCGATCGTGCGGTGTCTTCCCGAATCCGACGGAGACGATGATGTCGTCGCGCATGATCGACGTGGCCTGCTCGGCCGGCAGGACGATGAACACTTCGCGAGCGGCGGGATCGAAGTAGTCGCGCAGCGCCGGGATCACGGAGACCGTGTTCATGATCCGCTCCATGAGGCGGCGCGCGTGCTCCTGCGTGAACGTCAGCACCGCCAGCGAGCGATCAGGGCGAGTACGTGCGTGCTCGATGACCAGGTCGGTGACGCGGCGCAGCTCGGGCTCGGTGCTCTCGACGTACTCCATGCCCGAGGTGACCGGCCCGCGGCCGTTCTCGACCAGGACCAGGCGGTCCTGCTCGGGGACCACGGGGCTGGGAACCGAGAGGACCTCTCCGGCCAGGGCACGGCGCTGCGCGAAGGTCCGCAGACCTTCGGTCGCCGGATGGGTATCGCGCAGGAGCTCGACGTGCGGAGCGATCCGCAGCATGTCGTCGAGCAGGCTCGGGGCGGCGTCACCGCCGTACTCGAGCGGGTCACCGACCACCACGGTCTGCTCGGCGCGGGCGATCGACGGCAGGGCGGCAGCAGTGGGCAGGCGCCCTCCATCGGCCACGATCAGCACGTCGAAGTGGCGCCCGCGTGGGATCACCTGCGGCACCAGGTACGGGGAGGCGAGCCAGGCGGGGCGCGCCGCGAACAGGATGTCCTCGTACTTCGCGGCCAGGTCGCGGATCGAGACGGTCGAGGACCTCGCGAGCTCCGCGATCGCAGCGCGGGAGGTATCCGGGTAGGACTTCATGGTGCTCACGCGCGTCTCGTCGGCCGCGGCGTGCACCCGGGTGGAGGCCCCGGCGAGGTACTCGGCATCCAGGCGGCGGAAGCGCTCGGCGACCTCCGACAAGGAGGTGCCGTCGTACTGGGAGATGGTGGGCTCGGCCCCGGCGATCAGCTCGAGGACGCTGCGCCACCAGCACAACTCGAGCTCGGCATCGACCTGCTCATGCGGGACGCGACGCGCACGGAGGTCCTCGACCAGCTCGCCGAGTCCGTCGAAGGCGAGGCGGCGCAGCAGTTCGGTGCGACGCGGCAGGGTCTCCAGATCAGTCCGGTCGCCGGCCAGGGCGGTGACCCGCCGCTCCAGCTCGTCGATGTCGGTGCGGGCGAGATCAGCGCCTGCCGGGGTGCCGTCCAGGAGCACGGCGAGCTCGTCGAGGATCTTCTGGGCGCGCTCGGCGGTGCGGTGGATCCGGTCGAGGTCCGTGGGCAGGGCCGGGCTGGCCGGCGACGAGGACGCTGCCGATGACGAGGTCGCTGCCGATGACGGGGCTGCGGTCCTGACTTCGGTCGAGGCTCCATCGCGCCCGACGGCCACGCGCCGCCACTCTCCGGCGACCCGCCGCGCTTCGGTGAGGTCGCGGTGCAGGTCCGGGGACAGCGAGGCGGGGCGCTGCAGAGATGCGGCGTCCTTGCGAAGACGGCGACGCACCCCGAATCCCATGGTCACACCGTGTTCGACGCGCCAGGATTTGTCGGCCGTCGCGGCCACGAGATCGGCCAGCGGGGCCGCGAACACTGCCGACTGGAAGGTCGCGAGCAGAACTCGCACGCGATCCAGCAGCCCCAGCCGCTCGGTGAGCTGATGGAGGGTGACGGGCTCCTCGAGACCGAGCTTCCCGCCCGCTTCCTCGTAGGCGCTGCGCAGCTGCGGCAGGGTCTCCGCGCGCAGCTGATCGACGAGCTCCTCGGCGCGAGCAGCCTGGGTGTCGGAGCTGATGGGCGCGCCGTACCAGGCGGTCTCCTCCGGTCCGCTGGTCAGCACGCCGACCTCGGCGGCCTCGCGCAGGGCGTCGGCGAATCGGTCCCGGTCCGCGCCGATCATCTGGGCGGCGACGTCGGCCCGGAGTCGCACGGGGGTGCGCGGCGCCGGGCGCTGTCGGGTCAGGGCGGCGAGCGCGGAGATGGCGTCGTGCGCCGACGCGTCCCACGGCTGCTGGAGCCGGTGCATCGCCTCGACGTGGCCGACGAGGATGTCACGCATGCCCGCCAGCTCGGTGGGGGCGGAATCGTCCGGGCCGAGCCCGTGGGTGCCGGCGCGGCGCAGACTGCGCAGCAGGGCTGCGGAGGCGTTTCGCTGCAGCGACGGGTCCGGGGACAGATCGAACACGAGCTCCTCGAGACCGCGGCGCTGCGCGGTCGCGACCAGTCGGGAGAGGTTGCGTCGGCGCTGGGAGACGATCAGGACCCTGCGGCCGCGGGCGTTGAGCTCCTCGGCGAGATCCACGACCAGGTCGAGGCTGGAGGTCCCGGGTGGCGCGGCGACGGCGAGGTCCTGCCCGGCGAGCACGCGGGCGAGCACCTGGCGATGATCGGGATCCACGGCGGAGACCAGCTCGTCCTCGGGGACCTCGGGGACGGCGTCCGGGAGCTCGGGCTCGTCGCTGCGCACGACGGCCCGGGCCTCGGCGTCTCCCGCCAGCGCCGCGACCAGCGGGGAGGAGACCCAGTCGGGACGATCTGCCGCGAGATCCTCCGCGACGGAGCCGGCCGCATCCATGAGGTTGCCGACGACCAGGGCGTGGGTGATCCGGAAGCCCGGCAGCGGCTGTCCGAGGGAACGGAACGCATCGAGCACGGGATTGGGATCGAAGCCGTGAGCACCGTCCGTGGTGGCCAGCAGCGCGCGGGCGTCGACGGCGACCCCCGCCTCGCGCAGGGAGCGCAGCAGCACCGGGTTGAGGTCGGCGATGGTGTCGACCTCGAGATCGACGTCCTCTCGGGCATTGCCGCGCAGCCGCAGCGTGATCGGGCGCACCAGAACCGGGGCGTGGATCGGGGCGGACCCGTCCTCGGGGAACCAGGTGGCCTCGCCGATGCCGAGGTGGCAGGTGGTCAGACCCACCTCCTCCGCGTGGCGCTCGGCGATCTCACGGATGGTGCGGGCGTGGGCGCGGGCATCCGCCAGCGCACCGACCTCGCGCACCAGGGAGGACAGCCGCGTCGGGCCGCGCCCGGCGAGCAGCTGCGCGAGACCCGAGGGGTGTGAATGGGTCAGCTCCAGGACGGTCGCCCCGGCGCGGATCTGGGTCAGGAAGGAGGGAGCGGCGACGCCGCCGGTGATCTGCTGCGCCCATCGGTCCAGGGCATCGGCCACGAGGTCCTCTCGGCTGAGCGGACGGTGGTCCCGGGGTTCTGCGGGAAGGTCGTCCTCGTCCTGCTCGGGGGCGATGCCGGCGCCGACCTCCTCGAGGTGGCGGTCCACGACGACGTCGTAGGAACTCGGTGCGTCCTTGGCCCGGCCCGGATCCGACGGGCCCGAGTCCGCTCCCGCGCCCGCCCGGTCGCGGCGCCGCGAGGAGTTCTCGCGCTGGTCGTCCGCGGTCTCTCCGACGGTTTTCGCGGAGGCCCGGACCTCGCTCGCCAGGGCCGACAGGGCGTCACCGCGACGGTCCGCGTCGTCGCCCGTGCTGTCAGGGCGCTTCTTGCCGCGCAGGAGTCTCCACATGGTGCATCACGCTACCGGGGCCCGGGCGTCTGCTCGTGCAGGCGTGCCGTGCATGAGTGCTGGTCCTGCTCACACCTCATGCAGGCGCACCGACGCCTCCTCGAGGTGCGCGCGCAGGTCGTCGGGGACGGGCCCGGCGATGATCAGGTCCGTGAGGACCGAGACCGGGCAGATTCCGGCCAGGGCGCGATGGCCGATCTTGTCTGCCGTGGCGAGGCCGACCACGCGTCGGGAGTGACCGATCATGATGCGCGTGACCCCGGCTTCCGCATCGGAGTTGCAGGTCAGGCCTGCACTGATGTCGAGCCCGACGGTGCCGACGAACATCGTGTCCAGCCACAGATCACGCATGGTCGCGGTGGCCAGCGGGCCGGTGAGCTCGAAGGAGTACGGCTCGGCGACACCCCCGAGCACCACCGTGCGCACAGCGGGCCGCAGCACCGCCTCGGTGGCGATGTTCAGGGCCGCGCACACCACCGTCAGTCCCGGAGAGCCGTCGCGGGAGTCGATATCGGGGCGCGCCACGGCGCGACGCGCCGTGGAGGTGGTGGTGCGCCCTCCGTTGAAGCCGATGATCTGCCCGGCCTCGACCAGGCTGACAGCTCGATCTGCCACCCGGTCACGCTGGGCGGATCCTTCGTCGGTGGCACGAGGCACAGCGGCGAGCGAGTACGCCACATCGACGGCCACGATGCCGCCGTGGGTTCGCCGTGCCAACTGGGCGCGCTCCATCTCCATGAAGTCGCGCCGCACCGTGGACTCGCTGATCCCGAGCTCCTCGGCGACCTCGGACACCGCCAGCCGCTTGGTGGTCGCCAGCAGGGTGAGCACGTGGTCCCAGCGGGCCGAACGGTCCCGAGGGACGCGCACGACGGACGCCCCGGACGCCCCCGACTTCTCGTCACTTTCAGAAATACGCAGATTCACGCATCCAGTATTGCGCAGCTTGCCCCGAATGCAGCCACAACCGGGCAAATTCGCCCAGAAGGCGGTCGATGTGGGGGTCACATTTGAGTCACAGCTCGCGGGCGTCGTAAGTTGGCGGTGTCGCCCCGCGTGGGGCGGTTCCGCGAACGAAAGGACACCGATCATGGGCTTCGACGACGCGCTGAACAAGGCCAAGGGGTTCGCTAGCGAGAACTCAGAGCAGGCCGAACAGGGGATCGACGCTGCGACCGAGCAGATCAAGGAGCGCACCCCGGACAACATCGACGAGCACGTCGACTCCGGTGCCGACGCCGCCCGCGACCAGCTCGGTCTCGGTGGCGACGAGAACAAGGGCGGCGAACAGGGCAACTGATCGCCCCTCTCCGCTTGTGAAGAGAAGCCCCCGACGCTGGGCGTCGGGGGCTTCTCCGTGCCTCAGGCCCCCAGGCGAGGGCTCAGGGCCTCGTCAGGTGCGCTTGCGCAGGGCGAAGAACGCGGCGATCGCGACCCCGACCACGGCAACACCCACGACGCCCAGCAGCAGCGGCATCGAGGAGCTCTCTCCCTCCGAGGGAGTCTCCTCGTCCGCTTCGGCGGTCGCAGCGGGAGTGGTCTCCTCCGCACCTCCGGAGTCGCTGGCCCCTGCTCCCCCGGCGTCGCCGGCCGTACCGCCCGCATCGCTCGGTCCAGCTGCCTCGTCGGCGCCCTGCTCCACCGTGATCGTGAAGGTGCCTTCGATCGGATGACCATCGCTGGAGACCACGCGCCACTGCACGGTGTGGGTGCCGGCCGGGAGCGGTTCCTCCACGGGCGCGGTCACGGTCGGGCCGTCGATCGTGGGCGTCACCTCGGTGAGGGTCTCGCCGGACTCGTCGACGATCCGCACCACGGGGCTCACCTCGAGGACGTCCGCGGAGTACGTCAGGGTGATGGCGTCGGGCTGGACCTCGAGGGTCGCCCCGTCGGCCGGATCCGAGGAGATCAAGGTGTCGTGAGCGTGGGCCGGGGCGGGCAGCAGCGCCGTCGCGGCGAGCATCAGCGCCGCGCAGAGCGCCAGCAGCGTCGCAGGGCGAACAGGTGCGTGGCGGTGGGTCACAGGAATCACGGCTGCAGGTTACGCCCGCGCGCTGACGCAGAGCTGGACGGTGACCGACGTCGCAGCCGCTGGGCGACACCTGGTCACGGCGCCCACGCGCGCCCTGTCTCGTGTCCCGGTTCGGCCGGTCAGTTCCCCGGAAGCGGGACCCCGTGCTCGAGGACCGGCAGGGCAGCCCGCGCCGCTTCGATCTCTGCGAGATCGAGATCGACCAGCAGCAGTCCCGGTTCCCGGCCCAGCTCCTGACCGATCTGCCCGAGGGGACCGACGACGGCGCTCTGCCCGATGCCGCGCGCGGCCCGGCCGGAGTAGTCCGCCGGCGGCGCCTGGTCCGCGGCGAGGATCAGGGTGGTGGAGTCCAGGGCGCGGGCCTGCAGCAGCAGTCGCAGCTGCTCGCTCTTGCCATCGCCGTCGGCCCAGGCCAGGGGCAGCAGGATGGCGTGCGCACCACGGTGGGCGAGGGCGGTGAACTGTTCGGGGAACCGCACGTCATAGCAGGTGGCGATGCCCAGCCGGGTCCCGTCGAGGTCGATCGTGACGAGCTCCTCGCCGGGGGCGACGGTCTCGGACTCGCGGGAACCGTACGCGTCGAACAGATGGATCTTGCGATAGTCCGCGTAGACGACAGGGGTGGCAGGACCGGTATCGCTCGTGTCCTCGCGCACGGCCGGACCGCGCACGATCACGGTGTTGTGCACACGGCCGGCGGCGGCCGGGGTGAAGGACCCCGCGACCACGACGAGGCCGTACTGGTCGGCGAGCTCCTGCACGAGGCGCTCGAAGGCGGTGTGGTGGGCGTCGGCCGCCGCGCGCAGGTCGGTGCCGAAGGGGGTCAGGGTCGCTTCGGGCAGCAGCACCAGGTGGGCGCCGGCGGCCGCGGCCTCGGCGACGGCTCCGCGCACGGTGTCGGCGGTGACCGCGACATCCTCGGAGACCTCGATCTGGGCGAGGGCGATGCGGGGGCCGGCGACGCGGCGCACCTCCTCCAGGGCGTCGGGGGTGTCGATATCCGCTCCTTCGCTTCCGATGGGGGCGCGTGTGGCCAATTCGTCGTCGCCGAGCTGGGCGTAGAGGCGGCGCAGGCTGAGGTCCGCCCAGCCGCCGTCAGGGTCCTCGACCGCGGCGAGCGCGCTGCGCAGGCGCGCGAGCGGCCAGGCGGCGCAGAGGAACTGGACGTGGCCGTCGCCGGCTGCGAGCGCTACCACCCGCTGTTCGGCGCTGCTCGCCGCCACCAGGGAGGCCAGGGTCTCGGCCCGCAGCAGTGGCATGTCGCCACCGAGGACCAGCACGATGGCCTCGGTGGCCTCCGGCGGGATCTCGGCGACTCCGCGGGCGAGGGCCGCGAGCGGCCCGGAGCGCGGCGGGTCCTCCAGCACGAAGCGAGCGCCATGGCCGTGCGCGAGCGCGGTGCCATCCTGACCGTCGGGGCCGACGACGATGCGCCGACCCGACGGGGCGGCACGCAGCACGCGCTGCAGCGTGCTGGTCCCGGCGATCGGCACGCGCGTCTTGTCCGTACCGCCGAGGCGGGAGGAGGCACCGCCGGCCAGCACGATTGTGGCGGCGGTGGCGAGGGTCTCGTGCGGCTGGCTCGGCATGCCCCGATCCTGCCATGGGCGCTAAGATGACCGCGCCCGTGCGTCGCCGGATGATGACCGCCGGGCAGGATCGCCCCCGTAGCTCAGGGGATAGAGCACCGCTCTCCTAAAGCGGGTGTCGGACGTTCGAATCGTCTCGGGGGCACTGATCTGACCAGCAAGTTTGCACGTCATAACGCACTCTCCAGAGAGCGATCTGCTTCGCGTGACACCCGTGTGACACCCGCTCGTCCGTTCACCAGTGCGAGAGCCGCCGCGCCTTCGCTTCCTGCGACGTGCGTGCTGCGACGTGCGTGCTGCGACGTGCGTGCTGCGACGTGCGTGTAGCGCGACGTGCGGCAAGTGCTCGACATGTATCGCGAGAACTTCGCAGAAACATCGACCATTAACACAGAGCGCGACCTCGAGTCGGGTACCGAGGCCCGGCCGATGGGAAGTGTCTGCCTCAAGGTGCACAAGTGGCAAATCATATCAGTCTCATGCCTGCTCTTTGCCGGACAGACGGCCGAGGAGATCCCATTCCTTGGAAAGACGTCTTGGACGAACACTCTCGTAGTGCTGGGGGCGCCTCGGCGCAGCGGCGCAGTAATCAGGAAGTGGGCCAAGACCGCCACGCTTCCCAAGACATTCTGCGTTAGCGACGAGGACATCTAAGACGGCGCACAGAAAGGACGCCCACCGCCGCTGAACACGTGCCATCTACACCATATCCCCGGCCGCGCTACCATCAATGCGGCCGGGGATATGGTGTAGGTGAGCCTCTCGCTATTCCCCAGTCACCCTCTGCCTTCTCGAAACCACAGCTGAGACGACCGCGATTATGGCTCCGATAGCGATAGTTAAAAGGCCAGCAAATGCAAGAGCCTGGGAGTCTATGATCCAGAACCCCAGCAAGGCTCCGGCCGCGCCAAGAGCAAGAATATAGAGGCTATTTCTCTTCATCGTGTCTGCGATTGTGGACGAACCGGAGTGTACGGGCACTTTGGCCTCCTTTGAAATGTCTTCAAGGTTACGTGGACTGCTTCTCGCAGTCAAGAACGCGGTTCTTCGTCGATCTGGTGGGGAGTTACGCGCTTGGGGTGATATGCAGAGCGTAGGAGTCAAGGTCCCCGATGATCAGAAGCACCGACCAATGTTCGACTTCGAGGACCTCGCCGCCGTCCAACGCTACGGTGGGCCGGTGCGCCCACCACTACCGACCCGTGTGCCCGATGTGACGTGCTGCTTAGACCGCCCAACGTGCAGGTCGAGGCGGTTCAACGGGACCAGGCCGTGATGACGGTGACGGTCTCCGCGCAGTGGCTGCTAATGGGCTGCCCGCACTGCAGGGTCGTGACCCCCAGCCGGGACCGGCGAGGCCGTGTGCTGCAACGACGCGCCGCAGAGTGACAGCCGAGTTCGGCTCGGGTGGCGTCAGCGCGTCTGACGCTGCCCGGACCCGGCATGCGCGCGTGGGACGTTCAACGAGCAGATGCCGACCCTCCTCGCGGCAAGGGAATCAATGGACGGGAAGTAGATCGCGTACGAGTGGTCTTTCATGCCGCCGGTGAGAACTTTCCCTACTGACTCAAGGCGGCGGCTCCGCCGCCGCGCGGCCGGCTGGGGCGGGGCCCCGCGCAGCGGCCGCGGGCGGCCTCGCGTGCCCCTCCCCGCCAACCGCAGCAACAAGCGGGGCGGCACCTGGTCTACACAGGTACCGCGCTCGCCGCTTTCGGAGCTGCTGGGCACGTCGGTGCGTGACCCCCTGGTGACTCCCGACGACGCAATCGCCGTCGATCCGCTCCCTTTGGACACCCCGTGCACCGCCTGCAACGCCGCGCGCTTCTACGTACCCAGGACTCCTAAACCGGGTGTCGGACGTTCGAATCGTCTCGGGGGCACGAGTTGCAGTTGGTCATGACGTCATTCTCAGCAGGACAGCGCGATGCGATCGCTCTTCGGCTGCGCGGCCACGCCTGCCGCCGTCCCCGCGTCGACGACGTCATGACCCACGACACCAAGGGAGCGCGCCCCCTGCGCCCCGAGAGATCGTGAAGTCGCAGGCGTCCCAAGACCCTGCGTTGCGGTCCAGCGCAATGACCGTGGCGTGATCGAATCCCACGGACGGCCGAGCGCGTCATGACATCTTCGGTGCGGTGATCTCGATGCGGAGGATGCGATCGTCACCAGGGCGAGCGTCGGTGCCGCCCCAGGTTGCGCGGTCCGTATTGGACGTCACCACCCAGAGTGCCCCGTCGGGGGCGACTTCCACCGTGCGGATGCGACCGTAGTCACCGACGAGGTGAGCGATGGGGTCATGGGTGGAGGAGTTCCCGTCGACGGGGATCTGCCAGAGTCGCTGACCGCCGAGCGCTCCGACCCACAGGGAGCCGTGTGCATAGGCGAGACCGGATGGGCTCGCGTCGTCGGGGTGGATTGTTGCGATCGGTGGCTCACCCGTGTCTCCGCTGGTGCCTTCTGTCTCGGGCCAGCCGTAGTCGAGTCCTGGTTGGAGGACGTTGATCTCGTCCCAGGTGCGGTGCCCGAGCTCTGAGGCGTAGGCGGTGCCGTCGGGTCCGAAGGCGATGCCTTGGACGTTGCGGTGCCCACTGGAGTAGATCGGAGTGTCGCCCGGGTTGTCTTCGGGGATCGAGCCGTCGAGCCCGATGCGGAGGATCTTCCCGTTCAGTGACTCTGCGGTGGCCGCGTTCTCGGGTTCGAAGGCGTCGCCGGTGCCGATCCATAGGTGTCCGTCGGGGCCGATGGTGAGGCGGCCGCCGTGGTGTCGATCGGCAGTCTGGATGCCGTCGAGGAGCACCTGATCGACTTCGAGAGACGCGTAGTCGTCGGCGATCGTGACTGCCACGATCCGATTCTCGTCGGCGCCGGATACGGAGGCGAACACGGTGCGGTCGTCGTCGAAGTCCGGTGAGGCGACGATGCCGAGGAGCCCGCCTTCTGAGGACACGTCGACGTCGGGCACCACGCCGACGGGGACGGGGTCGCCGCCGTCAGCGGCGACCCTCAGAATCTGCCCGGTGATCCTCTCGGAGACCAGAGCGGAGCCGTCGGGGAGGAATGTGAGCCCCCAAGGGGATACCAGTTCCGTGCTGAGCTCCGTGATCTCGCCGAGCGACGCGAACGACGCGTCGGAGGGGGACGTCTCTGCTGTTCCGTTCTGCGGTGGTCCGGGGGCTGGGGCGGCTGTGCAGCCGGCCAGCATCGTGGCAGCGAGAAGTATGCCTGCCACAGTATTCGGGATCGGTCGTTCTCGACGGCTCAGCGTGGTCATTGCGTCAGCTCCAAGGTTTCTGCGAATCCCAGGCGTCGTACGGAGGCTTCGCGGGTCAGGTCGTTGAACGTCAACACGCCGGGGCCGAGGAACGGCGGCGTCGTGACGGGGGTATTGCTGCCGACGCCCACCGGCGTCCCGTCGCAGCGAGCCTGCCGATGCGGGAGTGCCGCGCGGTCGACGCCCGCGGAGGTTCCCGTGATCAGGACGGTGCTCATGGGAGTTCCCCTGTGCCCGCCGTCTGCCTCAGGCTCCGCCGCCGTTGACGTGGAGCGTCTGGCCGTTGACCCATCGCGCAGGGCCGGCGAGGAAGGAGACGACCTCGGCCATGTCCTCCGGCGTGCCCAGGCGTTCCATCGGAGTCAAGCCGGCGATCCCGTCGATCTGCTCCTGACTCTTGCCCTCGAAGAACAGGGGCGTCGCGGTCGGGCCGGGAGAGACGGCGTTGACGGTGATGTCGCGCCCGCGCAGCTCGCGAGCAAGGATGAGGGTGATCGCCTCGACCGCGCCCTTGGACGCCGCGTACGCGCCGTATCCGGGGATCTGTAAGCGAGTCACCGAGGTGGAGAAGTTGATGATCGCTCCGCCACCGCGCATCCGCTGCGCCGCGAGCTGATCGACGACGAATGTGCCGCGCACGTTCGTGCGCTGCACCCGGTCGAACACCTCCAGATCCAACTGCGCGATCGGCGAGAGCGGCATGATGCCCGCCGTGTGCACGAGCACATCCACGCCGCCGAACTCGCGCTCCGCGGCATCGAACACCGCTGCCATGTCCTGGTCGTCGGCGATGTCCCCGCCCACGGCGACGGCCCGGCCGCCCGCCGAGACGATTCCTGCGACGATTCCCTCGGCGCGCTCCTTGTTGCCGGCGTAGTGGACGACGACCGCGAGGCCGTCCTCGGCAAGGCGCTCGGCGCTGACCCGCCCCATCCCGCCGGAGCCGCCCGTGATGATGGCGACGCGATCCACAGTGCTTGTCATGGTTCCTCCATCAGATAGGATGTGAACATGTTGTTCATAACGGAGAGTAGCACCGTAATGAACGAACCGTCCACTAGAAGGAGTGAGCGATGAGTGACGCACAGGTGACGCGACGGGGACGAGGGCGTCGGCCTGCCGCGGAGGTGCGCGCCGAAGTGCTTGCTGCCGCGAGCCGCCTTCTCCTGACAGAGGGCATGCAGGCGGTCACGTTCGAGCGGGTCGCGAAAGAGGGCGGCGCGAGCAAGACCACGCTGTACAAATGGTGGCCATCACCTGGGGCGCTGGCCGCTGAGGCGTACTTTGCGAAGAGCGAGCTCGCACTGGAATTCCCCGACACGGGAGACCTTCATGCAGACCTCGTCACCCAGCTGACCGCGTTCGTCGCGCTCCTCTCGGACGATGCTGTCGGAAAACCCCTGTCCGAGCTCATCGGGGCCGCGCAGACAGACCCTGAACTCGCCGAGGCCTGGACTCGGACGTACTCGCACCCCCGTCGCGAGCTCGCCCGGGAGCGCCTGCGCTCCGCACAGCGAAGCGGTGGCCTCAATGCAGATGCGGACGTCGACATCATGGTCGACCAGCTCTGGGGAGCCTGCTATCACCGGCTGCTGGTCCTGAAGGTGTCGCTCGACGATCTCAACATCGATCGCCTGGTGACCTACGCCTTGCGTGGGGCGCAGTAGGCCATCTAGTGTCCCGGTCCGGACTGTCAGGTGCGAGCAGTCCCCGTGCACATAAGCTTCGCCCATGGCTTCGGGACACTCCCACTCACACCGCGGACGTGCCCCGGCTTCTCCTCGGTCGCGCACGGTGCTCATCTCTCTCACGGTGGCGCTGCTGCTCCTGACCATCTTCGGTCTGATTCGGCTGTGGCCGGATTCGGACTCCCGACCCGAGAGCGCCGCCCTGCTCGCCCCGGGCGTCGAGATCCTCTCGGTCGAGGTCACTGCGATTCCGGGGGATACTCAGCCGCAGGAGTCGATGCTCGTCGAGGCGACCGGCCGCTCCGGGGACATCCGGGACGAGAACGTGCAGGTCGAGGTCACTCCCGAGATCGCCGCAGACGGCATCCATACGGGTGATCGGATCCGCGTCCCCGCGATCGACGAGGCGGGGGACGACGCGCCCTACTTCTACTTCGACCATGAGCGCGGGGTCCCCCTGGGCGCTCTCTTCGTGCTGTACCTGCTGGTGGTCGCCCTGGTGGCGCGGGGAGCCGGACTGCGCGCGGTCCTCGGACTCGCCGCTGGGGTGGCGATCGTCGTCCTGTTCATGCTGCCGGCGATCCTCGCGGGCGAGGACGCGGTGCTGGTCGCCCTCGTCGGCGGCTCCGCCATGATCTTCCCCTGCGTCTACTTCGCCCATGGCATCTCCATCCGCACCACCACAGCCGTGCTCGGCACGTTCGGCGGTATCGCGATCACCGTGGTCGCGGCCCTCGCCGCCGGCCGCCCGGCCGGGATGACCGGAACTGATGGCGAGGCGGCGAAGCTGCTCGCGGGGAGCAACCCGGAGGTGTCGCTCTCGGCCGTCTTCCTGGCCGGCGTGATCATCTCGGGGCTGGGCGCCCTGAACGACGTGACGATCACGCAGGCGTCCTCGGTGTGGGAGCTGCGCGCCGCGATGCCGTCG
The DNA here is from genome assembly GCF_014897705.1 of Brachybacterium sp. FME24. Taxonomy (GTDB): domain Bacteria; phylum Actinomycetota; class Actinomycetes; order Actinomycetales; family Dermabacteraceae; genus Brachybacterium. The sequence continues at coordinate 381,239 of NZ_JABUXV010000001.1, forward strand.
GCGTCCCGCTGGACGGTGTTCTCCTCGGCCATGCGCATCGGGCGCGACCACATCGCCTCGACGGTCTATACCCTCGCCTATGCCTACATCGGGTCCGCGCTGCCCACCCTCCTGTTCGCCTCGATGCTGGAGCGCTCGTTCCTGGGCACGCTCGCCGCCGGCGAGATTGCGGCCGAGGTGTTCCGCACCCTGATCGCCTCGATCGGTCTGGTGCTCGCGATTCCGCTCACCACGGGGATCGCCGCGCTCCTGGCCACCAGCACCGGGGCCGCCGAGAAGCCCGTGAGGAAGTCCCGTCGGCAGATGCTCGAGGAGCGCCTGGGCGTGCTGTGAACCGCGCATCCCGGCAGTGGGTTCCCGGGTAGCGTGATCGTGTGACTGCCACCACCCCGACTCCTGACACCTCCGCTGCCGCATCCCCCAAGGCCGCCAACTCCCCTGCGTCCACTGACTCCTCTGACTTCTCCGACATCGACGGCCTCCTGCGGGTGCCGCGGCTGGCGTCCGTGGCCGCCGGTCCTGACGGCCGCGTGATCGCGGCCATCCAGGAGGCCGACGAGCACGGTGCGAAGCTGATCTCCTCGCTCTGGGAGCTCGATGTCGTCGGCGAGCGCCCGGCTCGACGCCTGACCTTCTCTGCGGAGGGCGAGAGTGCCCCGACGTTCGCCCCGGACGGAACGGTGCTGTTCAGCTCGGCCCGCCCGGACCCGCAGGGCGAATCGGAGGAGGACTCCTCCGCCATCTGGCGCCTTCCCGTCACCGGTGAGGCCCAGGTGGTCGCCTCCGCGCCCGGGGGCCTGTCCCTGCTCTCCGTCGCCGAGGACGGCACCATGCTCGGCGCGACCAGTGTGCTGCCCGGCGGCGCCCTCGAGGACGACGCCGAGCGCCGGAAGGCTCGCAAGGACGCGAAGCAGACCACCATCTGGCATACCGGCATGCCGATCCGGATGTGGGACCACGAGATCGGCGACTCGAGCCGGCGCCTGGTCCTGGTCTCCCCCGCGGGCGACCTCACCGATCTCACCCCGGACGTCGGCACCGTCACCCTGTATAACGCCTCGGCGGATCTCTCCCCCGATGGCAGCACGGTCGCGACGTCGTGGACCCAGCGCGTGCGCGGCGGCGAGACCCGCAGCTCGATCGTCCTGATCGACACCGCGAGCCTTCGCCGCGTCGCCCTGCTCACCGCTGACGACGCCGCCCAGTACGGAAGCCCGCTGTTCTCCCGGGACGGCATGCACCTGGCCGTGATCCGCTCGACGACCTCCAGCCCGACCGACACCAGCTACAGCCGCCTGGAGATCCACCCGATCGGTGGCGGCAAGCCGGTGACCGCCGACCTCGGCGACCTGAGCATCGGTGACCTGGAGTGGGCCGCGGACGGCACGCTCCTGGTCGCCGGCGACCTGCACTCCTCCGGCGCTGTCCTCGCCGTGGACCCGGCGACCGGCACCGCGCGCACGCTGGCCGCCGACGGCGTCTATTCCGCTCTCGCCTCCGCCGACGACGGGAGCCTGTTCGCGCTGCGCAACGACGTGGCGACCCCGTCGCGCCCGGTGCGAATCACGGCTCGCGGCGCCACCACCGAGCTGCCGGCCCCGGGCGCCCTCGGTGCTCTCCCCGGCACCCTGGAATGGGTGCAGACCGACGTCGACGGCGTGAGCGTCGGCGGCTGGCTGTGCGTGCCGACCTCCGCATCACCCAACTCCCCTGCCCCGGTCATGCTATGGATCCATGGCGGTCCGCACGGCTCCTACAACGCGTGGAGCTGGCGCTGGTGCCCGTGGCTCGCCGTGCAGCGCGGCTACTCGGTCCTGATGCCGGATCCGGCGATGTCCACCGGATACGGGGATGCCGGGTTGAACCGCGGCTGGCCGCGCCTGCCTGATGTCGTGTTCCACGAATGCGAGACCCTGCTGGACTCGGTGCTGCCGCGCCCGGAGCTCGACGACACGCGCACCGCGCTGCTGGGCGCCTCCTTCGGCGGGTTCATGGCGAACTGGATCGCCGGGCACAGCGACCGCTTCGACGCGATCGTCACCCACGCAGGGCTGTGGGCACTCGAGCAGCAGCACCGCACCACCGACGCGGCGGCCTCGAAGATGCGGGTGCACCGCCACGAGGACGAGGATCCTCAGTGGTACGGCGCGTACTCCCCGCACCGCGCCGCCGCATCGATCACCACCCCGATGCTGGTCACGCACGGCAATCGTGACTACCGGGTGCCGATCAGCGAGGCATTGCGCCTGTGGTGGGACCTGGTCTCCGGATGGGACGGCCCGCCCGAGACCATGCCTCACCGCTTCCTGCAGCTGACCAGCGAGAACCATTGGGTGCTGACCCCGTCGAACGCGCTCGCGTGGAACCAGGCCGTGCTCGCCTTCTGCGATCAGCACGTGCTGGGCGCCGACCCGATCCCGGAGGTCCTGCCCTGGTGAGACCGTAGGCAGGCTCCATCAACCGGCCACCAGGTCTTGCAGAGAGCAGAACCCGGGTGGGGGCCGAGCAGGTCAGCCGCGCCACCACCAGGCGCATCTCCCCCGCGCCTCACGGCGATCAGGGCTGCGGCGCGGTCGCGATCGCCAGCAGGTGGGGGCTGTACCCGGCGAGGAGATCTTCGCCGATCCCGGTACCGCGCACTCGGGCTTCGGCGGCCTCGACCAGCTGCACCGCATGGCCGAGGATCTCGTCGTCGGCAGGGATCATCTCGAGCGCGCCGAGGTTCGGGCCCTCCAGTCCGTGCACCTGGACACCGCCGAACCCCGACTGTTCGATCTCCTCGCGCAGCTCGGCGACGGTATGGAGGTGCCCGCCAGGGAAACCGTCGGACTCGTTGGCCCACCCCCCGGTGCGCAGGATGTCCAGCAGCTCATGCCGCACGGCGTCCAGCCCCCCGTGGACCACTGTGTCCACCACGTTGGTGAGACGCGTGATGCCCTGGGCGACGAGGAGACCTCCGGGGCGGAGCACGCGCAACGCCTCGCGGAGCGACAGGTCGCGGTCGGCCCGGGCGGACAGGTGATACAGCGGGCCGAACAGGAGCACGGCATCGACTCTTTGCGAGGGGATCTCGAGAGATCGCGCGTCACCGACGACCGCCTCGAACGTGTCGACCTCGGCAGCTGCCGCGACCTGGGTGGCGACAGGATCGATCAGCGTCACGTCGTGCCCGGCCTCGGCGAGCCAGCTGCTGTGGATTCCGGTCGCGCCGCCCACGTCGAGGATCCGGGAGGTCGGGGCGAGATGCGCGGAGACGAGCCGCCGCACGCGCTCGAACTCGAGCCGGCCGCCGACGGAGCGGGTCTGCAGGCGGGCGTGCTCCTCACCCAGTCCGTAGTAGTCCTGGATCTTCGCGTCGAGGGCGTGCTGGGGGCTCTGCATGGCAGAACCTTAGGTCCACCCCAGCGCTGAACCCATCCCGCTAGCCCGGCAACGGTGAGGTGACACCCGCTGAGAAACGGTTGCTGGTGCGACCTCACGCTCTCAGGAGGGGGTGACCCCGCGCTGCGAGCCGAAAGTTTCCAGTGTCGGGCCGCCTCTCAGTTGAGGGTGCCGGTGAGGCGGCCGTGGAACTGAGAGGAATGCTCGTCGAGGCCGGTGAATCGCACCTCGATGTCGTGGTCGGCGTACTTGGTCTGCACCGAGTCCAGGACGGCGACCGTGGAGGCATCCCAGATCTGCGCGGCAGAGAAGTCGACCGAGACGGTCGGCGGGTCCTCGGCGTAGGAGAACTGCTCGACGAGGTCGTTGCTGCTCCCGAAGAACAGGGGGCCGCGCACGGAGTAGGTGACGCCGTCGGGCTCGGCGATGCGCTGGACCGTGGTCACCCGTGACACCCGCCGGGCGAACAGGACCATCGCCAGCAGCGCACCGGCAGCCACCCCGATCGCGAGGTTGTGCGTCACCACCACGACGGCCACGGTCACCACCATCACGCTGGTCTCCGACAGCGGCATGCGCTTCAGGGTCGAGAGGCGGATGCTGTGGAAGTCGACGGTGGAGAGGGCGACCACCATCATCACGGCGGCGAGCGCGGCCATCGGGATCTGCGCCATGAGATCCGAGAGCACGGTGACCAGCACCAGCAGCAGCACGCCGGCGATGAAGGTGGAGACGCGGGTGCGGGCACGGCCGAGCTTCACGTTCACCACGGTCTGGCCGATCATGGCGCAGCCGGCGATCCCGCCCCAGAACCCGGCGAGGATGTTCGCGGCGCCCAGCGCCCAGGACTCGCGCCCCTTGGCGGACTTCGTGTCGGTGATGTCGTCCACGAGCTTCGCGGTCAGCAGGGTCTCCATGAGGCCCACGAAAGCGACGCTGAGGGCCGTCGGCCCGATGAGCTTGAGGGTCTCGAGGTCCAGCGGCACCTGGAGCTGGGTGAGTCCGGGCAGGCCGCCGGCGATCTCGCCCTGGTCACCGACGTTCGGGACCGTGAAGTGGGCGACCATCGCGATACCGGTGACCAGCACGATCGCCACCAGCGGCGCGGGCACGGCCTTGGTCAGCCTCGGCAGCACGAGAACGATCACCAGGGTGAGAGCGAACAGCGGGTAGACCATCGTCGGCACGTCGAGCACATGCTGCAGCTGGGCGGTGAAGATCAGGATGCCCAGGGAGTTGACGAAGCCGATCATCACCGAGCGGGGGATGAATCGCATGATCCTGGCCAGGCCCGTGACCCCGAAGAGGATCTGGATGATCCCGGCGACGATCACGGTGGGCAGCAGGTATTCGACGCCGTGCTCGTGAACCAGGGGGGCGACGACGAGCGCGACGGCGCCGGCGGCCGCGGTGATCATGGCGGGCCGGCCCCCGAGGATCGACATCGACACGGCCAGCACGACCGAGGCGATGAGGCTGACCTTCGGGTCCACGCCCGCGATCACCGAGAACGAGATCACCTCGGGGATGAGGGCGAGAGTCGTCACGGCTCCGGCCAGTACCTCGGTCGTCAGGAGACGGGGGTTGCGCAGCGCCTGGAGAGTCGTCGGGGTAGCAGTCACGACCGGACCTTACCGGAGCACGCCGCTCACCCGCGCCTGCCTCCAGCGGATGCCACGGGCCTGACCGGACCGGCCGGCGTGTGCCGTGATGCCAGGCCGGGCTACGCTTCTGGGACCCCCTGCTGCGCACCGCGCGCGGGCCCGACCGGACAGAGGACGCATGACGCAGGACTCGCGACGCACCTTCGATGCCACCTGGATGCCCTTCGGCATGCTGATCGGATTCATCCTGGGTGTCGGCGCCTCGCTGGCCGTGTCCGACAACCTGTTCGTGGGCGCCACCATCGGTTTCGTGGCCGGCACGATCCTCGGGATCGTGCTGGGCTTTCGCACTCCCAAGGGATCCGAGGCGGACGAGGATGCCGAGGACGACCGCCGCCGCGCCACCCAGGACGATCCTCCCCCGCAGCATCCCGACGACCACTGACGCTGAGCCGGACCGCTCGCTCGCTGCACGCGGCACGCGGCTTTCTGTCGGCCGGCGCGCTCCGCACCGGAAGCCTCTTCGCCCCCACGCGAGAGCTTTCCTCCCCACCTCTCGGTCATCCACAATTCTTCCAGGTGTCGTACCTGGTAATCCGAGGGTGTGATGCCATGCTGGGCGCACCTGGTCGATGAACGGCCAGTGAACACCGCCTGATGGCGCCAGGAGGATTCCGATGAAGGTCACCGATACGCACGACACCGCTGCCGAACATTTCGACTATCTCGAGGCCGACACCCTGCAGGAGGTGGCGCGCGACGATGCACGCCGCAGCACTCAGGATCACGACAGCGAACAGGCCGAGCTGCTCGAGCAGGCTGAACTGGCCGATCTCGCCGATCTGGTCGAGGCCACCGGCCCCGTCCATACCGGCACGCCGCATCTCACCGCGCACACCGCCTGAGGCCCGGACGGTTCCTCACGGCATCGCGGCGCGCAGGGCTCGAGCCCGACTCAGCCCTGCGCGTCGTGACGCGCGATGGTCACCAGATGGTCGACCGGCCCGTGCCCCAGTGTCGGGGTGACGGAGATCTGCTGCTCGGCGCCGCCGAGCAGTGCCCGCTGCAGGAAGTCCCGACCCGCCCTGATCGCCGCGAGGTCATCACCTGACTCCGGTTCACCGCGGCTCTCATAGGCGGCGTCCGCAGTGCGGGCGAGCCTGCGGAGCCTCTCTGCGCCCTGCCCCCGCGCGACGGTGATGCGGGCATACTGCGCGGCGATCGCTGCCGAGAGCGTGCACCCGGTGCCGTGGGTCGCGCGGGTGCGCACCCGCGGCGCCCGCAGCAGCTCCACACCTCCTGGGTGGGCGACGACGTCGACCATCTCCTCCCCCTCGCGGTGCCCGCCCTTGAGGAGCACGACCGCCGCACCGAGCTCGCGCAGCCGCACCGCCTGATCCTGCATCGCGTCGACGTTCTGGGCCTCGTCCTCGCCCAGGAGCCGCGCGGCCTCGGGCAGATTCGGGGTGATCAGGTGCGCGAGCGGGAGCAGTCGCTCCCGCAGGATCTCCGTGGCGAGGTCGGGCAGCAGAACGTCCCCGCTGGTGGCGACCATGACAGGGTCCAGCACGATGCGCCCGAACAGCGCCTGCCGACTCTCGATGACCTCCGCGACGGCCGTGATCACCTCGGCGGAGGCGAGCATGCCGATCTTCGTCGCGCCGAGCGGGATGTCCTCGAGCACGCTGGTGATCTGCTGGAGGACACCGCTCGCATCGATCGGGATCACGGCCTGGACGCCGAGCGTGTTCTGCGCGGTCAGAGCCGTGATCGCCGAGGTGCCGTACACGCCGAGCGCGGTGAAGGTCTTCAGGTCGGCCTGGATGCCGGCGCCGCCGCCGGAATCGGAGCCGGCGATGGTCATGGCGATGGGTGGCCGCATGGCAGGACGTTCCTCGGGTCGGGGGCGGGTGGACCGGTCGCGCTCCGGGCGCGTCATCGCTGCCCCCTCCCGTGGTCGAACGCTCCCAGCAGGGAGGCTGCGGCCGCTTGCGGGTCGGCGGCGGTGGCGATCGCGGAGACCACGCAGATGCCGTCGATCCCGGTCGCTGCGACGTCCGAGACGAGCGTGTCGTCGAGGCCCCCGATGGCGACGGTGCGCGGCAGACCGGCCGCAGCCGATGGGTGACGCCCCCTCGCGGTCTTCCACGGCGCGAGGCAGGCGGCGAGCCCGTCGAGCCCGAGCGGGGCGGCGGCGTCGGTCTTGGTGGCAGTGGCGCGGATCGGGCCGATGCCGAGGATGTCGGCCACTCCCTCGGCGAGAGCCTCGCGCACCTGTTCGGCAGTCCCGGTCGACAGACCGATCATGAGCTCTGCGCCGAGGACCTCCCGCGCCTGCGCGGGCGAGGCGTCGCCCTGACCCACGTGCAGATGGCAACGGGTCTGCTCGGCGACGGCGAGCCGGTCGTTGACGACCAGCGGGATCTGCGCTGCCCGCGGTCCGAGTCCCGAGGCCAGGATCCGTCGGCACTGCTCCACCAGTTCGGCGAGGTCGGCATCGGAGGCCTGCTTGTCGCGCAGCTGGATCATGCCGGCTCCACCGCGCACGGCCGCGAGGACCACGTCGGGCACGGCGTCGATCCCGCCGCAGAGCGCGGAATCGGTGACGAAGTACAGGCGCAGGTCCGCGGCATGCGCGACGCGCAGCGAGGAGCGGCTCATGCCGCGTCCGTCGGGGCCGAGGTCTCCTCGAGCCGCACCAGGGCGAGGACGGCCTCGGGGACGAGAGTGTCCAGGGCATCCAGCCAGGCGACTGCGAAGGAACCGACTCCCGGCGCCGTGCGGGCGGCGATGGTCCCGGCGGCGCCGTGCAGCGCGTGGGCGGCGAGCACCGCGTCATGCGGGGTCAGAGTGCTTCCGCGGGTGGCACCGAGCACGGCGGCGCAGGTCGCCCCGAGGGAGCAGCCGGTGCCGATCACGCGCGTGAGCATGGCGTCACCGCTGGTGAGCACCGTGGTCCGATCCGCAGAGACGATCACGTCGCGCTCCCCGGAGACGGCGACCACGGCGCCGCTGCGGCGGGCGAGATCGCGGGCTGCCCCGAGCACGGCGTCGACGGAGTCGAGGGAGTCGACGCCGCGGCCCCCGACTCCGGCTCCGGCGAGCGCGGCGATCTCGGAGGCGTTGGCGCGGATCGCGGTGGGCTCGAGCGCGAGGAGCTCCTGGGCCAGCGGCGTGCGCACGGGCAGGGAGCCGACGGCGACGGGGTCCAGCACCCAGGGCCGGCCGGCATCGCGGGCGGCGCGGGCGGCCGCAGGCATCGCCGTGACCTGGCTGGGCGCGACGGTTCCGGTGTTGATCAGGAGGCCGTCGGCGACCGCGGCGAAGACGGGCGCCTCCTGGGGATGGTCGACCATCGCCGGGGCAGCGCGCACGGCCAGCAGGACGTCGGCGGTGATCTGCTGGACCACGGTGTTGGTGAGGCAATGGACCAGCGGGTTGCGCTCGCGCAGGGCCTCCAGGGAGTGCTGGAGACGGATTCCGGGCGTCCTCGTAGTCATGGGTGACGATCCCTTCGCAGGTGTTGACCAGGCAGGTTCGACGGGTCTGCTCTCAGCCGTCGTCCGCCGACGGCACCCCGTGTCACTGATCGGCGACTCTAGCAGGGGCATCCCTGGCCGTCTCCGGGGTCAGATCCCCCACCACGACCTGCCTCTCCCGCCCGGATCACCTACCGTAGAGGGACGCCGCGCACGAGCTGACGGCGCCGCGACCGGGACGACCCGGCCGCCAGGACCCCGGCGAGGACGGCCTCGGAACAGGAAGCATCCCCATGCCGTCCCTCGACCGCTCCGCCGCCCTCACCGGCACCCCTCTCCTGCGCACCGTCCTCTCCCGTACCGCCCTGGTGCGTCTCGCCCTCGGCTGGGTGTCCGTGGTGGCGCTCGCCCTGCTCGCTCCGTGGCTGGCGCAGCCGTTGCCTGCCGTGGCCCTGCTGCTCGCGCTGGCCGCGATCGTGACGGTGATCGTCATCGCTGCCGGCGGTGTGGTCCAGCAGGCCGAGGCCCTCGCCCACCGTCTCGGCGATCCGTACGGCACGCTCGTGCTGACCCTCTCGATCGTGGTGATCGAGGTGGTGCTGATCGCGGCCGTGATGCTGGGCCCGGGCGAGCACGCCACGATCGCCCGCGACTCGGTGATGGCCGTCTCGATGATCATCCTGAACCTGGCGCTCGGGATCTCCCTGGTCGCCGCTGGTATCCGCCACGGCGGCCTGGCGCCGAATCGCGTGGGCACTGCGACCTACCTCGTGATGCTGGTGGCCCTGGGGGCCCTGACCTTCGCGGTGCCCGGGATGATCGGCGCCGACGGCACGTTCACGTCGGTCCAGGCGCTCGTGGTCATCGCGGTCACCGTCGTGCTGTACGGATTCTTCCTGTGGCGCCAGGCCGGTGCGCAGGCCGGCGACTTCCGAGAAGTCGACATGCCGGTGCGCGAGACGAGCTGCCCGGGCCGCGAACCCGCGACCTCCTCCCCCACACCGATCAGGCAGATCCTCGTCGAGCATCGCGCCGAGCTGCTGACGCGATCCGCCCTGCTGGTGGCCACGGTGCTGCCGATCATCCTGCTCTCGCACGACATGGCAGGGCTGCTCGACCAGGGCCTGGCCCGGGTCGGCGCACCGGCCGCGCTCGGCGGCGTGCTCATCGCGATGATCGTGTTCACCCCGGAGTCGATCACCGCGGTCCGGGCCGCGCTCGGCGGGGAGATCCAGCGTGTGGTGAACCTGTGCCACGGCGCGCTGGTCTCGACCTTCGGTCTCACGATCCCCACAGTGCTGGTGATCGCCCTCGCCACCGGTCAGCAGGCCGTCCTCGCCGAGTCACCCGTGAACCTGCTGCTGCTCGGCGTGACCCTCGCGGTCTGCGCGATCTCGGCCAGCGCACCGCGGATGACCGCTGTGCACGGAGCCGTCCACCTGGTGCTGTTCGTGGTCTACGGGCTCGCGCTGTTCGCCTGAGAGCCGATGCGGCCGGGGTCTTCCAGGTCGAGCTTCATGGAGACCAGCGCGTCGAAGCCTGCGAAGCGAGGGAAGCGGACGGCCTTGCGCCGGTATTCGATGAATCCGAGCTTGCGATAGAGCCCGAGCGCGGCCTCGTTGGTGTCCTTGATGTCCTCGAGCACGAAGGAGCGGTGCCCGGGCAGGGCGATCAGGTGCCGCAGCAGCGCGGTCCCCACCCCGCGCCCCTGGAACGACGGAGCGGTGGTCACGAAGCCGATCTCGCTCGCTCCTGCGGCGGCTCCCGGAGAGATGCCCATGAACCAGGAGCGAATCACCCGATCGCAGATCGTGCCGCGCACGATTCCGAGGTGTCGGCGCATCGTGCGGGGGTCGGGCGCGAAGGTCTGCTGGTCCCCGGTGGTGAGGGTGGCAAGTGCCGCGAGCTCGCCGTCCACGGAGGCGACATGGAAGCGGTCGAGCTGGAGGAGCGGCGCGAAGGCGTCCGCGAGCACCTCGGGGTCCTTCGAGAAGAAGGCGAAGTCCTCGGCGAAACCGCGGGTGAAGACGGCGGCGATCTCCCGTCGGTGCTGCGGCGCGAGCTCATCACCTCGGGCGATGGTGATCATGGGGCCTTCTCCTGCTCGGGTCGGACAGTCACCGCTGGCGGCACGGTCGTGCGGTGCCCAGACTAGTCGGCAGGCTCCACCTGGCCCCGGCGCGGTAAGGTCACGGCGTGAGTGCAACGACGCTTCCGATCCCGACCGACGCCGGCGACCTGCCAGGACTGCTCTGGCTCCCCGAGAATCTCGAACGGCCGATCCCCGGCCTCGTGGTGCTGCAGGAGATCTTCGGTCTGTCCGAGTACATGCAGCAGCGGTGCGCAGATCTCGCCGCGCTGGGCTACGCGGTGCTCGCCCCCCAGCTGTTCGCCCGCCTGGACCCGCCCCTGGTGGGGCTGGAGGACTGGGATGACGCCGAGTCCTGGCTCGAGGAAGGCATGGCCCTGACTCAGCAGCTCCCGTGGGACCGAGCCGAGGCCGACGCCCTGGCCGCGGTGAACGCGTTGCGCGCTCACGGCGCCGTCGACGCCGAACGGGTGGGCCTGTTCGGCTTCTGCTACGGCGGCGGTCTGGCCTTCTCGGCCGCGGCGGCCGCGGCCCAGGAGGAGCGACCGCCGGCGATCCTGGTCAGCTACTACGGCTCCGCGCTGTCGACACTCCTCGCGCTCGCCGAGCACGTCACCGTGCCGAGCCTGCACCACTTCGGCACCGCCGACACCTTCATCCCGATCGATCAGGTCGAGCAGATCCGTGACGCGGTCACCGCGGGGGGCAGCAGGGAGCAGGTACGCCTGGAGCTGCACGAGGGCGGCGGGCATGCCTTCGACAATCCGCACCCGTTCCTGCACCACGCCCCGTCGGCCGAGGCCGCGTGGCAGCAGACCGTCGGCTTCCTGGCGCAGACCCTCCCCTCGCGGGGCTGAGCACCGTCGACCGACGCCCGCGGCGCTCGCTCGGGTGCTCTCCCGGAGCGGATCGACACTCGCGCAGGGCCGGCTGCGTACCGTCGCGGGCCGTTGCTGCGGTGACCTGCGAGACAGACACGGCCTGCGTGATCGAATAGTTATCTCCGGATTGTCCGACAGTCCGCACATCGGATCCGACGCTCACCGTGCACCGTCGTCGCCCCAGGCCACCCCGTGGTTTCCGACAGATGCCCGCAACCGGCGACACCGGGCGCGGGCCGCCTTCGCGAGCGGTAAAACCCCTGTTCCTGGGCGCGACCGTTTGCCGCCGGCCCAAGGGCTTGTGAGGATGGCATACCGGACCGGAGTCGTGCATCACAGGGGAAGAGGCAGTCGGAAACCGGTCGATAGTCGTTGAACGTCTGCCCACGAAGGAGCCCAAGTGCCGCCAGTGATCACCGCCGAGGGTCTGTACAAGGTGTTCGGTCGACGACCCGCCCGGGGAGTGGAAGCGCTCCGCCAGGGCAGGAGCCGCGACGAACTGCGAGCAGACGGGCTCACCGCTGCCGTCATCGATGCGAGTTTCAGCGTCGACCCCGGAGAGATCTTCGTGGTGATGGGACTGTCCGGCTCGGGCAAGTCCACCCTGATCCGGATGGTCAACGGTCTCCTCCCGGCGACCGATGGTGAACTGCGCATCGGCGACGAGGTGCTGTCCTCGATGTCCCCCGCCAAGATCCGCGAGGTGCGTCGCCGACGCATCTCCATGGTGTTCCAGCACTTCGCCCTCCTGCCTCACCGCACGGTCGGCGAGAACGCCGCCTACGGGCTCGAGGTCAGCGGGATGAACCGCAGTGACCGCGAGGCGAAGGCCACCGAGGCCCTGGAGATGGTGGGCCTGGAGGGGTGGGGCGGCTACCGACCCTCTGCCCTCTCCGGCGGCATGCAGCAGCGCGTGGGGCTCGCCCGCGCGCTGGCCGCCGGCACCGACATCATGCTCATGGACGAAGCGTTCAGCGCCCTGGACCCCCTGATCCGCCGCGATATGCAGGATCAGCTCATCGAGCTCCAGCAGCGCCTGGAGAAGACGGTCCTGTTCATCACCCACGACCTCAACGAGGCCATGCGCATCGGCGACCGGATCGCCATGATGCGCGACGGCCGAATCGTGCAGGTCGGCACGTCGGACGAGATCCTCAACGAGCCCGCCAACGACTACGTGGCCCGCTTCATCCAGGACGTCGACCGCAGCCGCGTGCTCTCGGCCTCGTCGATCATGGAGCAGCCGCAGGAGACTCTCGGTGCCGCGCAGGGCCCGCGCACCGCGCACAAGCTGCTGCGTGAGTCGCAGACTCCCTGGCTGGTCGTGCTCAAGCGCGACCGCACTCCTGCCGGAGTGCTGTGGGAGGACGACGTCGCCCGTGCCGTCCGCGATGGCGAGGAGGCCCTGCCCTGGTCGACCGAGCACGGAATGCCCGTGGTCTCGCACGACACCCCGATCGCTGAGCTCTTCACGCTCTCGGCCCAGAACCTCAGCCCCCTCATCGTCACGGACGGGGCCGGGCACTTCGCCGGAGTGATCCCGCGCGTCACGCTGCTGACCGCAGCCGGCGCCGCCCTCTCGGAGGACGACGATGCCGCGCCCGCCCTGACCACGTCGATCTCCCCGGAAGGTGATGCCCGATGAACCCCGATGACGAGTTCTTCCTGCGCATCCCGCTCGGCGACGGCGCCAACTGGCTGATCGAATGGCTCAAGGCCAATGTCTCATGGCTGTTCGACGCGTTCAGCTGGCTGATGAGCCTGCTCATCGATGGCCTCACCGACACGCTGCTCTTCCTCCCCGCCCTGCTGATGGTGCTGCTGTTCGCCGTGCTCGCCCTGGTGTTCCGCTCCTGGCGATTCGGCATCGCGACCGCGGTCTTCTTCCTGTTCGCCCTGGCGATCGACCAGTGGGAACCGATGATGCAGACCATGGCCCAGGTGCTGGTGGCCACGTTCTTCGCGATCATCATCGCCGTACCCGTGGGCATCCTCGCGGCCACGAACAGCACGGTCAGCGCGTTCGTGCGGCCCGTCCTGGACTTCATGCAGACGATGCCCGCCTTCGTCTACCTGATCCCGGCAGTCACGTTCTTCTCGATCGGCGTGGTCCCCGGCATCTTCTCGACCATCATCTTCGCGCTGCCCCCGGGCGTGCGCATGACCGAGCTGGGCATCCGTCAGGTCGATTCCGAGACCGTGGAGGCCGGCGAATCGTTCGGCGCCACCCCGGGTCAGATCCTCCGAGGCATCCAATTGCCGCTGGCGGTGCCCACGATCATGGCGGGCGTCAACCAGGTCATCATGCTCTCCCTGTCGATGGCCGTCATCGCCGGCATGGTCGGCGCCGACGGCTCCGGCAAGGAAGTCGTGCAGGCCATCAACACGCTGAACCTGCCCCAGGGCGTCGAGGCCGGTGTGGGTGTCGTCCTGCTCGCTGTCTACCTCGACCGCCTGACCGCCGCACTCGGCAACCCGGCCAGCTACAAGGGCTCCCTGATCGCCATCGCGCAGAAGTCGATGGCCCAGCGGGCCACGGCCGGCCACACCTGACCCCACTCTCCGATCGTCACGTCGTGCTCACCTCGACGACGCGGCGAATTCCGGACCACCGACCGATGATCGTCTCTCGAAAGGAATCCCGATCATGCAGAACCGACGCTCCACCTTCACCCGCCACGCTCTGACCCGGCGCTCCGCACTGCTGGGCGGCGCGGCCCTCGCGGGCCTGGGCCTGGCAGCCTGCGGAGGCTCCTCCGACGACAACGCCGGCGACGGGGGCGGCTCCGACGGCGGCGGCGGCTCCGCCGGCGGCACCATCATCCTGGGCTACATCGCCTCCTGGACCGACGGTCTGAGCACCGCGTACCTGCTGGAGAACCGTCTCACCGAGATGGGCTACACCGTCGAGCACGAGCAGATCTCCGACGCCGCACTGCTGTACACCGCGCTGGCCAACGGTGACATCGATATCTACCCCTCGGCCTGGCCCGAGGTCACCCACGCCGACTACATGACGGAGTACGGAGACTCCATCGAGGATCTCGCCGCGTACTACGACAACGCGAAGCTCACCATCGCGGTGCCGGACTACGTGGACATCTCCTCGATCGAGGAGCTCAAGGGCCAGGGCGACCGCTTCGGCGGCCGCATCGTCGGCATCGAGCCCGGCGCCGGCCTCACCGCGGCCACGCAGGACGAGGTCATGCCCCAGTACGAGCTGGAGGACGAGTACGAGCTGGTCACCTCCTCGACCTCGGCGATGCTCACCGAGCTGGGCAACGCCGTCGATGCCGAGGAGGACATCGTCGTCACCCTGTGGCGGCCCTTCTGGGCGAACTCGTCCTTCCCGGTCAAGGACCTCGAGGACCCGAAGGGGGCGCTCGGCGAGACCGAGGCGCTGCACTTCCTGGCCCGCGAGGGCTTCGCCGAGGAGTTCCCCGACGCCGCCGAGTTCATCGGGGGCATCAAGCTCGATGACGACCAGTACGGCAGCCTCGAGGACACCGTCGTCAACGAATACGGCGAGGGCAAGTACCCCGAGGCCATCGTGGCCTGGATCGAGGAGAACCCCGACCTCCTGCCGGCCGTCGAGGAGGGCTGAGACCCCGCTCCCGCTCCCCCCAGACGGCACGGGCCGACCGCGAGAGTTCGCGGTCGGCCCGTGCCGTCTGGGGTGGAGGCGACGTCGTCAGCCCTCGAGAACGACCTCGGCACCGGCCTTCGCCGAGGCGTAGCAGGCGTCGATCACGGTCGCGCGGCGCAGGGCGAGCGCTCCGTTGTGCCCGGTCCAGTCCTCGGAGCGGACCTTCTGCAGGAAGTTCGCGACGGCGGCGGCGTGGCGACCGTCCGCGCCGACGACCGGCTGCAGCTCGGCAGGCATCCCGGCGACCTCGGTCCACACGGTGATCTGTGCTCCGGCGTCGCCGCCCCACTCGATGGTGGCGCCGCCGTCGGCCCCGTAGAGCGTCACGTAGCACAGGTCGTGCGGGATCCACTGGGCCCAGCTGGACTCCAGCAGCAGGGTCCCGCCGCCGTCCAGGCGCAGGAAAGCGGTCGCGAGGTCCTCGACCTCGAAGGGGACGCCGTCCTCGACCTGGGAGATGCCGAAGCCGGAACCGCCCCGGCCCAGCGGCCCGAACTCGGCGTGCGTGGAGGCCGAGGCTGCGGTGACCGTCGGCTCGCCCATCAGGTGCAGCGCCATATCGAGCATGTGGATGCCGATGTCCATCAGGGCGCCGCCGCCGGAGCTCTCGGACTTCGTGAACCAGGTGCCCAGCCCCGGGATGCCCTGGCGTCGGATCCAGCCGGTCTTCGCGTAGTAGAGCTTCCCGAGCACCCCGGATTCGACGACCGCCCGCAGCGCGGTGACGTCACCGCGCTGACGGTGGTTGAACGACACATCCAGCACGCGTCCGGCGCGATCGGCGGCCTCCACCATGCGAGCGGCGGACTCGGCGTTCTCGGCCATCGGCTTCTCGCTGATCACGTGCAGCCCGGCGTCGAGGGCGGCGATCGCCATCGGGGCGTGCAGGAACGTCGGGGTGGCGATGGAGACCGCGTCGAGCTCGGCCTCGGCGATCATCTGCTGCCAGTCCTGGTAGCGGCCGGGCACGTCGTGCTCATCCCCGAATCGGGCCAGGAGATGCTCCTCCATCGCGGAGATCGCGACCAGGTCCACGGTCGGATCGGCGGCGTAGGCGGCGACGTGCTGCTGGCCGGCCCATCCCAGGCCGATCACGCCGACGCGCACTCTGCGGTCGGTCCCCTGGGGTGCGGTTTCTGCCTGTCGTGCATCGGTCATCGTGCGGGGTCCTCTCATCGGTGGTCTTCGGTGGGTCTGCACGTCGGCCGGTCGTTCCGGGCCGCGCACGGTGGTCCCTCGTTCCCCTCAGGTCGGGGGGTCGAGGAGTGCAAGGGGGTCCTCCCGCAGGCGGGAGACGGCGTGCTCGATCGCTCCGCGCACGACCACGTCGCGTCCGAGCCCGCTCGCGACCAGCTCGGGGAACGGCGCATAGGCGATGTCCGGGAGCACCTCGCGGGTCCGCTGGAGAACGGGCTCCAGGGAGGAGGCGACGGCGCCGGCCATCACGATCCGTTCGACGCCGAGCAGGCTGACGAGGATGGCGGCGATCCGGGCGATGCGCTCGCCGATCCGGTCCAGGACGTCTCGCGCGAGCTCATCGCCGGCCTGCCCGGCGGCGAACACGTCGACCGCGCTGAGGGCGTCGGCGGGGATCGCGGCGAGCGCGGGTGAGCTGCGCCCGGTCGCGAGGCCCTCGAGCGTCCATCGGCGCGCGAGCGATGCCACGCCCTCTGCGCCGATATCGTCCTGGAGCGCCGCCTCGAGGAAGCGCATCTCGCCGGCGCCGCCCAGGGCGCCGTGCAGCAGGTGCCCGTCGACCATGAGGCCGGCTCCGATGCGCTCCCCCACGAGCAGCGTGGCCATATTGACCTCGGGGTGCTGCGCGTGCTCCGCCAGGGCACTGAGGTTCGCGTCGTTCTCCACGACGACGGGCCCGTCGAGGTGCGCGGGGAATCCCGAGTTCATCAGGCGCCAGAAGGTACCCACCTCGATCGGGGAGGCCCCGTGGGAGTCGACCGGCGCGGGGATCCCGATCACGGTGACCAGCAGGGGCGCGGTGGAGGCCGAGGCCTCTCGCACCTCGCGCACCAGTTCCTGGACGGTGCTGATCCGCAGCTCACGGTCCACCGTGGCCGGATCGAGCTCTCGCCGGGCGGTGGCGAGGGCAGCGCCGCGCAGGTCCGCGGCCATCGCGCGGTAGCCGCTGCGCCCGGCGTCGACGCCGATCACGAGCCCTGCCCCGGCCCGCAGGCGATGGCGACGCGCCGGTCGACCACGGCGCGAGAGACCCGCGGCGCGACTGTCCTCGGCCTCCTCGATCCAGCCCGCCACCGTGAGCTCGTCGCACAGTCCCAGCACCGTCGCCCGGGTGAGGCTGGTGGCCTCCATCGCTTCGGCGGCGGTGAAGGTGCCGGAGGTGAACGCATGGCGCAGCAGCGCCTCGATGTTCAGGCGGCGCAGCACGCTCATCGACACGTTCAAGCCCATCTGCCTCCACCTCCTTGACGTCGACTATGACGCCCACCATACTTTCTCCAAGCATTAAATCTAGCAACTGAATTTAACGGTTGCGATGCCGCCGAGGAGACACTGTTGTCACCCAGACCTTTCAGCACCGGTCGTCCGACCCGCCGTTCCCTGCTCACCGCAGGAGCCGGAGCCGCCGGAGTTCTCGCCGCCGGCGGGCTCGCCGGATGCGGCTCGTCGAGCCGCCCGAGCGTGACCTTCTACCAATCCAAGCGCGAGGTGATCTCCCACTTCCGTGAGCTGGTCAGCGAGTTCAACACCGAGCAGTCGAGTTACTCCTACATCCACGACGTGGCGACGAACCTGCAGGCCGGGTTCGTGCGCGCCAACCCGCCGGATCTCGCCCTGCAGAACTACAACCTGGACATGGCGCGGTTCATGGAGCGCGGGGCCCTGTCGGATCTCGCCGACCTCCCCGAGGCCGGCAAGGTCCGCGACGAGGTGCTGGACCTGGTGGCGTGGTACCCCGGTTACGAGGGGCGCACCAGCGTCATCCCCTACTCCGTCGCCGCCTCCTCCGTCATCTACAACAAGCAGATCTTCGCGGACAACGGCCTCGAGGTCCCCACCACCTGGGATGAGCTGCTTGCCGTCTGCGAGGACCTGCTCGCCGCCGACATCACCCCGATCTACGGCACCTTCCCGGAGCTGTGGACGATCACGCAGGGCCTGTTCGACTACGTCATCGGCGGCCGGGTCGACGTGCGGGACTTCTTCACCCAGCTGAACGAGATCGGCGAGGACGTCGGCCCGGATTCCGAGGTGTCCTTCCAGAAGACCCTGTTCGAGCCGGTCCAGCAGATGCTCGAGCTGCTGCCGTACTTCAACGAGGACGCCCCCAGTCGCAGTTACGGCGACGGCAACACCGCGATGGCACAGGGCAAGGCCGCCATGTACCTCCAGGGCCCGTGGGCCCTCGTGGAGATCGAGAAGGCCGGCACCGACGTCGAGCTGGGATCGTTTCCGCTCCCGGTGACCGACGATCCGGAGGATCTGAAGATCCGCGTGAACATCGACCTGTCGCTGTGGATCCCGGAGCAGGCCGATGAGAAGGAGGGTGCCCGGGAGTTCCTCCAGCACCTGATGCTCCCGGAGATCCAGTTCCCCTACAACGAGCTGGCCCTCGCGTTCTCCACCACGGATGACGCCCCCGACGTGAGCGACCCGCGGATCTCCGAGATGCAGCCCTATTACGACGACGGGCGCTTCTACATGGGCGCTTCGCAGTTCATCCCGCCCACGATCCCCTTCCCGAACTATCTCCAGTCGATCGTGCTCGGAGCAGACCCGGAGCCGATCCTCGCCCAGCTCGATTCCGATTTCGCCCGGCTCGCCTACCGCGCCTGAGCGGCCCATCCGCCGTCGACCCCAAGGACGCCCACCATGTCAGCGCAGACATCTTCCGCCCCGAGGACCCGTGAGAGCGGGTCCACCGCCCGCTCCGTGGCCTCTCCCACCCCGGTGCCTCGCCGGCTCCGTCGTCGGGTAGATCCGATCTACTACGTGTTCCTCTTCCCCGCCCTGGCGATCTTCACCCTGGTGATCACGCTGCCGGCCGTCGTCGGCTTCTTCTACAGCTTCACGAACTCCGTGGGCTTCGGGGACTACGACTTCATCGGCCTGCGCAACTACATCGCGCTGTTCCAGGATCCGAACATCCTCAGCGCCTACGTGTTCACGCTGGGCTTCGCCCTGATCACGGTGATCGTGGTCAACATTCTCGCCTTCGCCCTCGCGGTCATGCTGACCTCGAAGATCCGCTTCCAGACCGCGCTGCGCACCATCTTCGTGATCCCCATGGTCATCTCCGGGATCATCATCGCGTTCGTGTTCAAGTTCCTCCTGTCCAACTCGCTGCCCGCCCTGGGCCAGGCGCTCGGCATCGGGGTGCTCTCCGAGTCGATCCTGGCCAACGAGAACCTGGCCTGGCTCGGCATCGTGGTGGTGACGGCCTGGTCCGCGATCCCCGGCGCGATGCTCATCTACATCGCCGGACTGGTCACGATCCCGGCCGAGCTGTACGAGGCGGCCGCGATCGACGGGGCCTCGGGGTGGCAGCGCCTGTCGCGCATCACTTTGCCGATGGTCTCCGGCTTCATCCTCATCAACACGATCCTGGGCTTCAAGGGCTTCCTCAACGCCTACGACGTCATCGTGGGCCTCACCGACGGCGGCCCGGGCACCGCCACCACGTCCATCGCCATGTCGATCTTCAAGGGATTCGGTGGCGGCGACTACGGCTACCAGATGGCGAACGCCGCGGTGTTCTTCCTGATCACCATCATCCTCGCCGGCCTCCAGCTGCGGCTCACCGCCGGGAAAGCGAGCTTCGGAGCATGAGCACCACCCAGTCCTCCCCACCTCCCACCGGTCAGTCCACTGCCTCCCGCGCCTCGGGCCGGAAGCCGTCGACGCGGCGCTCGGGCCGACGCAGCGGGATCGGCAGCGACCGCTTCAACGTGCCGCTCACCGTGATCCTCATCGTGTGCTCGCTCGCGGTGCTGGTCCCGCTGCTGGTCACCGTGAACATGTCTCTGAAGACGACCACGCAGGCCGTCGACGGTTCCGCCTTCTCCCTGCCTGCGCCGTTCTCCCTCGAAGGGTTCCGCGAGGCGTGGCAGCTGACCAACTTCCCGCGCGGCCTGGCCATCTCCGCTTTCATCACGGCGATCTCCGTGGCCGGCGAGATCCTCATCTCCTCGCTCGCGGCGTTCGCGATCGTGCGCAACTGGGATCGCCGGCTGTTCCGCTGGTCGTTCTTCTACCTGCTCGCAGCGATGTTCATCCCGTTCCCGGTGGTGGCGCTGCCGCAGGTGAAGCTCACCGGCATCGTGGGGCTGGACAACCCGCTCGGCGTGGCGATACTGCACATCGTGTTCGCCCTCGCGTTCAACACGTTGCTGTTCACGGCGTTCTTGCGCTCCATCCCGCTCTCGCTCGAGGAGTCGATGCGGGTGGACGGCGCCACCACCTGGCAGGTGTTCGCGCGGCTGATCTTCCCGCTGCTCGCGCCGATGTCCGCCACGGTGGGGATCTTCGCGTTCCTGGGGTCGTGGAACGACTTCATGATGCCGAGTCTGATCACCACGAACCCCGAGCTGCAGACGCTCCCGGTGCTGCAGCAGATGTTCCAGACCCAGTTCAGCAACAACTACAACATCGCCTTCGCCTCGTACCTGATGGCGATGGCGCCGGCTGTCGTGGTCTACATCCTCACCCAGAAGTGGGTGATCTCCGGTCTCACCCAGGGCGCGGTGAAGTCCTGACCGGAGGCGGGGAAGCCCTGACCGGATCCGGTGACGGCCTGACAGGATCCGGCCAGGACGTCACGGGTAGGCGACGAAGTCGAGCTCTTCGAATTCGGTGACTTCGCTCTGCCAGCGGGTGGCGACGAACTCCTGGTGGGCGTCGCTCTGGTCGTAGGCGGTGTAGCTCGCGTCGTCCTCGAAGCTCATCGCGAACTGGAAGCGGTAGCTGCTCTTCGGGCTGACCTGTCGGGAGACGGCGAAGTCGCGAACTCCGTCGATCGCGCGCAGCAGGGCCGGAGCGCTGGTGAGGAACTCCTGCTCCTCTGCGGAATCCGGAGCGTGGACGAGGGAGAAGGAGACGGTGTGGCGGATCATCGCCTCAGCCTACTGATCCCTTGTGGGACGAGCCCCTCTGCGAAAGCGGCGGGGTCAGGGCCCTGTCGGCGGTGGCGCAGAATCATCCGGGAGGGTCGAGCTGCCCTCCCCTTCGCCGCCAGGGGGCGGATCGTCCGCGCAGTCCTCGTCCGAGGTGTTCGCCGGTTCTCTCAACGGTAGTGGGGCGGAGACCCGGGTCGTGCCGCCGTACCCGGTCCAGGCGACGCGGTGGCCCGGCCGCTCCGGATCCTCGACGCGCTCGACGCAGAGCGCATCGTCCTCCTTCTGGTTGCAGTGCGCACAGACATCCTGGCCGTTGTCCGCGCTCGTCGGCCCGCCCCGCGAGTGCGGAGTGATGTGGTCATGATGTCGACTCGAGGCGTTGCAGAACGGCCCGCGGCAGGAGGAGTCCCGCCAGCTCAGGAACCGGCCCAGTGCGGGCGGGAAGGCCCTCGCCCGGGAGTCCATGCTGACCAGTTCACCCGAGGTGGGGTGTGTGTACAGCCGGCGGATCACGGCTCGTACCGCCGGCCCGTCGGTGCCGAACGTGTCCTGCTCAGGAGCTATTGGATCCACGGTCACGGCGCGCAGCTGTTCGCGAACGGCTTCAGCCGGGACGGGGCCGTAGCCCTCGATCTGTGCAACGTCCCCGCTGCCGGGATGGAACAGGGCGCGGTCGGTGATGATCACGCCGACGTCCAGCGCGACCTGGCCCATCGCGTCCTCACGACCCAGCACCGTGTCGGTCAGCGCATCGACCATGAGCGCTCCGTGGCCACCTTTCGCGCCCTCGACCAGGCGGCGCTCGGCCTCCAGGGAGAGACGCTTGCGCACAAGGCGGGCCTCGATCGCCGGCATCTGGACCGAGATGGTGGCCATCCCGTGCTCCCCCGGGGTGAACGTGACGTGCCGTCCTCTTCGCGCCCGACGATGCCGGAGTACGGATCCCTCGGGGTCGAGCTCACCGATCGCTGCGGCGACCGCCTGCTTCCATTTTCTGGTCCCGGCCGCTGAGAGATCAGGAAGGCGCGCATGCAGCATCGCGTCGACCTCTTCGCACTGGTGCTGGTCCAGCACGCTGGCCGCACCGGCGGCTGCATACACGGCTGCGGCTGTGGCCTTGCCCGTTCCCATCGCGGCGAGGAGGTGAGGCATCGACGTCACCAGGCGCCGCGCAGAGGCCACCGTGTGCCCCGCCGCCGAGGGCGAGCGCATGGTCATGAGCGACAGGTCCCGGCGGGTGATCCCATCGGCTCGGGCATTCACCCGGTCGAGCGACTGCTCGGCCCCCTGCTCATGGCCCGCCTCGTCCCGGGCCGCTTCACGCTGGTCCCTGCGCGTTGCCTCGGCGAGCGCGACGACCGTGTGCGCCTCCAGGGCGTCGAACACAGCACGGGCCTCCTGGAGCTTCGCCAGGAGGTTCACGTAGTCCCGACGTTCGCGACCCTCCACCTCGAACATTCCCTCCGGTGCCGCCAGGATCGAGCCGAGAAGGAAGCCGTCGTCACCGATCAGCTCCGCCATCGCCTCGGGGCCTCTCTCGCGAAGGGCAGCCAGCAGCGCCGACGGACCGGTGGGCCCGTCGTCGGGATCTGGCTGTGGTGGCGACATCAACATTCTTCCATGATGCGCCTTGCGCCTTCCCGGAGAAACCCCCTTTCACCACCTGTGGATAACTTCGGACGCGACCAACTCCAGTTATCCACAACGACCTTTAGCGCACGTCAAAGCAGTATCGCCCGTGATCAGCGCAACGTGGATAAACTCATTCTTCCTCCCCACAGTTGAACGTTCGAACAATGTGGATAACCACCCTCGGTGGAGGAACGAACAGTCCGCGCACGGCCGACGTACCGTAGCGGCATGAACACACCCCCTCCTGGCCCTGCAGCCCCGCCGAAGGCCGGCACCCACCGGACCCGTGCCCTCGTCGTCATATCGCTCGCGGCCGCCCTGGTGGCCGGCCTGGTCGGCGTCGCCATCGGCGGACTGGGCGGATTCGCGCTCTCCTCCAGCGGCATCGGCGAAGCGGGGTCCTCCCGAGCCGAGCAGAGCGCCGCCGAAGGGTGCGCAACCCTCGCGAGGGTCGACGACGAGCTTCCGCTGACCGACGAGTCCCTCGACCTCTCTGAACCGCTCGTCTTCGAGCTGATGGGCGCCGGCGGCCTGTTCATGGCCACCGGTCGCGCCGACGACAGCTTCGTGGAGTTCGCCGACGCCGGCCAGGACCTGATCTCCGGGACCAACACGCTGGACATGGAGACCGCGAACGAGAGCATCGAGATCCTCACCCAGGAGTGCGCAACGCTCTGAGGTGCCGCTCCCGCGACGGCGCGGGCACCGAGTGAGGCACTTCCGGGGGCCGCTTCCCGGCGATCCCACCACGAAGCGGTGACCTCGGCGAGCGCGTGCTCGCACAGGCCGAGGGAATAGTCGATCACGTCGGGCCGATCTGTTGGGCCGGCCCGGAGCCCGGATGCGCCTTCAGCCACCGCGATCCGCTGCGCGTCGAACCTAGCGGCCATCGCGTCACGAAGTGTTCACCCGGACGTGGCCTATCCGTCCACACAGCACCCTTACTGTGGCCGCA
Source organism: Brachybacterium sp. FME24 (assembly GCF_014897705.1). Lineage (GTDB taxonomy): Bacteria > Actinomycetota > Actinomycetes > Actinomycetales > Dermabacteraceae > Brachybacterium. The sequence goes on from NZ_JABUXV010000001.1 coordinate 404,998, forward strand.
TCGTCCACAGGGCCCGCGCCGCCAGGCCCCCACCGGAAGGCTCGCTGTGACCGCACGCCCCACCGTCGTCTTCGACTTCGACGGGACCCTCGCCCTCGGGCGCGGCCCGTTGCAGGCGTACATCACCGCTCTGGGCTCACAGCCCGGCGGCGACCGCGCCGTGGAGGCCTCCTTCGCCGCCCTCGCGGAGTTCGAGACAGGCACCAGTGCGCACCGCGACGCCTACGATGCCGTGCGCACCGCCGCCCTGGCGCAGGGAATGCGCGACGCGGACCTCGGCCGCGCCTACCTCGCGAGCCGCGACCTGCTCGGCACGGACGCCGCCCCGGTGGTCGCCCCGAAGGGCCTCGGCGATTTCCTTCGCGAACTGTCCGCGGAGGCCACCTGCGTGCTCGCCACCAATGCGCCGCCCGTCGGCGTCGAACGGGCCCTGATCTCCCTCGGGATCGAGGACTCGATCAGCGACCGGCATCACGACGTCGGCAAGCCCGCCGGCCTCGCACCGATCATCACGGCCCATCTCCGGAACGGCCCGGTGCTCGCCGTGGGAGACATCTGGGAGTTCGACCTCGCCCCTGCCGCCCTCCTCGGCGCGGACACCGCCCTGGTGGGCGTGCGCGAGACCGCCGACGCCCGCCCCACCCTGCGCGGCGCCGCCCTGAGCGACCTCTACGACCCGATCCGGGATTGGGCAGCCACTCCCCGCACCCCTCACGCCCCCCTCACCGCCTGACCAGCCCGTCTCGCCAGCTCGTCCCTCTCTCGAAAGGACTTCCGCCATGCGCAAGAACCTCCTGACCACCTCCGCCGCGGCGTTCGCACTGCTCAGCATCGCCGGCTGCTCCTCAGCCGGCGGGGACACTGCATCCGGCGGCAGCGAGGAATGGCCCGAGGAGATCACGCTCTCCCTGGTCCCCTCCGTCGAGGGCGAGGACCTCGCCGAGGCCCTCGACCCGCTGAACGAGTACCTCTCCGAGGGCCTGGGCATCGAGGTCAACGGCGTGGTCGCGACCGACTACGCGGCGACCGTCGAAGCCCTCGGTGCCGATCAGGCACAGGTCGTCATCTCCGATGCCGGCTCGCTCTACCAGGCCGGTGAGCAGTACGGAGCCGAACTGATCCTGCGCGATGTGCGCTTCGGCGCCACCTCGTACGCGGCGATCGCGATGACGAACAACCCGGACAAGTACTGCGTGGACGACGTGGTCACCGCCGCCTACGGCGCCACCGGTGACGAGCTCTCCTACTGCAACGGCACCGAGACCGCCGCCGAGGCCGCCGGTCAGGGGCCTGCCGGTGTCGAGGCCCTGGCGAAGATCGACTCCTCCACCCCGGTGGCCCTGCAGGCCGCGACGTCTCCGGCCGGCTACCAGTACCCGCTGGTCGCCATGACGGAGCAGGGCGTGGACACCGACGCCCTGGATCAGGTCCCTGTCGAGGGCAACAACAATGCCGTCCTCGCCGTGCAGAACGGCGACGCCGAGGTCGGCTTCGCCTACTGGGATGCCCGCAGCACCGTCATCGAGGAAGCACCGACCGTCGGTGAGGACACCGTGGTGTTCGCATACACCGAGATGATCCCCAACGGCGGCGTCGCCGTCTCGGACGCGCTGCCCGAGGACCTCGTCGCCGAGCTGACCACCTTGATGGACGAGTACGCGGAGTCCTCCGACGAGGCAGCCGACGTCATGTTCGACCTGGTGGGCCTGTCCGACTGGACCACCGACACCCAGCCGGAGCAGATCGCCCGCTACGGCGAGATCCTGGAGCAGTTCGCCCGGTGACCGCCTCCGATCCGATCACCGCGGCGGCCGGGGACCTCGCCCCGGCCGCCTCCGGAGCGATCACCCTGCGCGATGTCACCGTCACGTATCCGGGTGGTACTCGTGCCCTGCGCGGTGTCTCCCTGTCCATCGCCCCCGGCGAGATGGTCTCCGTGGTGGGGCTGTCCGGCTCGGGCAAATCCACGCTGATCCGCACCATCAACGCGCTGGTGCCGATCACGAGCGGGCGCCTCCTCGTCGGCGAGCAGGATGTCTCCCGCCTGTCCGGCCGGAGCCTGCGCGAGCTGCGGGGGCGCATCGGCATGATCTTCCAGGGCTTCAACCTGGCCGAGCGCACCAGCGTGCTGAGCAACGTGCTGGTGGGTCGATTCGCCCACTCCCCCGCCTGGCGCAGCCTGCTGGGACTCCCCAGCGCTCAGGACAAGCAGATCGCGATCGAGGCCCTGGACTCGGTGGGGATCCTGGATCGCGCCTGGTCCCGGGCCGGAGCCCTGTCCGGCGGGCAGAAACAGCGGGTGGCGATCGCTCGCGCCCTGTCCCAGCAGCCCTCGGTGATGCTGGCGGACGAACCCGTGGCGAGCCTGGACCCGCCCACGGCCCACTCCGTGATGCAGGATCTGCTGCGGATCAACGAGGAGCGCGGGTTGACAGTGCTGGTCAACCTGCACCTGATGGACCTCGCCCGCCAGTACACGACCCGGATGATCGGGCTGCGCGACGGAGAAATGGTCTTCGACGGGCCAGCGGCCGACGCCACGGACCAGGACTTCGAGGCCATCTACGGCCGGCCGATCCAGGGCCGAGACGTGCTGGGAAGCGCGCCGTGAGCACCCACGCGCAAGCCTCTGCGACCCTGCCGCGGCGGCCGACGCATCGTGTGCGGACCGCGCTGATCCTCGCAGCCCTCATCGCCTTCTCGGTCGCGACCTGCCTCCCGGCCATCGGCGGGGTGGAGATCGACCTGGAGTCGATCACCCGGAACTGGCGCAACGGTGCGAGCAAGCTCCAGCAGCTGGCGCAGCCGAACCTCGCATTCCTCCCGCGCACCCTGGGACCGATGCTGGAGACCCTGGCGATGGCCGTGGTCGGCGCCGTCACGGCCGCGCTGGTGTCGATCCCGGTGACGCTGTGGGCCGCGCGCCCGTCGAATCCGCACACGGTCACTCGGCAGCTGGTGCGGTTCGTGGTGAACATCGTGCGCTCCGTGCCGGATCTGGTCTACGCGACGATCCTGGTGGCGATGATCGGCGTGGGCACCCTGCCGGGAGTGGTCACGCTGATCCTGTTCGACATCGGCGTGGTCATCAAGCTGGTCTCCGAGGCGATCGACTCGACCGACCATCCCTACCTCGAGGCGGGCAGGGCCGCCGGGGGGACGCAACTGCAGATCAATCGGCGCACCGTGCTGCCGCAATCCTGGCCGCTGCTGACGAACCAGTGGCTCTACTCCCTCGAGCTGAACGTGCGCATCTCGGCGATCCTCGGCATCGTCGGCGCGGGCGGCATCGGGAGGCTGCTCGACGAGCGGCGTGCCTTCTATGCCTATGAGGACGTCTCGCTGATCATCCTGGAGATCCTGATCGTGGTGGTGCTGATCGAGCTGCTCTCGACCACGCTGCGCAAGAGGCTGCGATGAGCGCCGCTGCCCGCCCCCAGCTCCGGCCCCCCTCGCCGGCGGCAGACCGCGGCGCGCCCTCACTGCCGCCGCGCCCCTCTCGCACGGGTCCCACCGTGGCGGCGGTGATCGCGGGCGTGATAGTGGTGCTGGCGACGATCGAGCTGGACATCTCCTGGACGTCGCTCGGCGAGATCCCCGGTCGCGTCGCGAATTATCTCGTCCTGCTGTTCGCCGAGCCGAACTGGGAGAAGCTGCCGCGCGCGCTGTTCGAGACCTGGCGGTCGGTGTCGATGGCCTGGCTGGGAGCTATCGGCTGCGTGGCCCTGTCGATCCCGCTGGGCATCCTGGCGGCGCGGGGCGTCGGGCCGGCCTGGGTGCGCCTGCCGCTGCGCTGGCTGTTCGCCATCATCCGCGCCGTGCCGGAGGTCGTGATCGCCCTGGTGCTGCTCACCGTCACCGGGCTCACGCCGTTCACCGGCGCTCTCGCGCTCGGCATCGCCGGGATCGGCACCCAGGGCAAATGGGTCTACGAGACCGTCGAATCGGTCCAGGAGGGCGCCTCCGAGGCGGTCCGTGCCGCCGGCGGCTCCACGGCCGAGGTGGCGCGGTGGGCGCTGTGGCCGGCGGCTGCGCCGTCGTTGATGTCCTTCGCGCTCTACCGCTTCGAGATCAACATCCGCACCTCGGCGGTTCTGGGGCTGATCGGTGCAGGTGGCATCGGCACTATGCTCTCGAACTACACCAACTACCGGGAGTGGGACACGGTGGGCATGCTGCTGATCGTGGTCGTCGTGATCACGATGCTGATCGATCTGATCTCCGGCAGCATCCGGCGCCGGATCATGGAAGGAGCGCGCCCTCGTGTCGTGGACCGGACCCGCTGACGCCCCGTTGACCGCTCGGGTCGCGGCGCTGGGCCCGTCGTTCCATCCCAGCGAACGGCTGGTGGTCGACCGGATCACCGCGGATCTCGCCGGGGCCGTGGACTGCACGGCCCAGCAGCTCGCCGAGCAGGTCGGGGTGGGTCGGGCCTCGGTGGTCCGCACCGCCCGGGCACTCGGGTACGACGGCTACCCCCAGATGCGGGTGGCGCTGGCGCGCGAGCTGTCCTTCGATGAGGCCGACGAGCAGGACGCAGAGGGGGACGTCGGCTCTGTGCGCAGCTCGATCCTGCGCTTCGCCCGGACGCTGCCGCGGGTGACGGCGGCGCTGTCCGAGGACGCCGTGGACGAGGTCGTCGCGGCGCTCGATGAGGCGGATCGGGTGGTGATCGCGGCGTCCGGGCTGTCGGTGCCGCTGGGTCTGAGTGCGGCGATGCGGCTGAGCGCCGCTGACCGGCCGGTGGAGTTCCTGCCTGATGCCCTGTCGCAGCTGATCGCGGCGCGGCGGCTCCGTGAGGGGTCGGTGTGTCTGGTGATCTCGGGTTCCGGCGCGAATCCGGCCTCGCTCGACGTCGCTGCCGAGGCCCGCAGGGCCGGTGCCCGGGTGCTCGCACTGACCTCCTTCGCCTCCGCGCCGCTGGTGGAGCTGGCGGATACGGCCCTGGTGGTGCCGACCGTGCACGAGTCGTTCTCCGACGAACTGAGGCAGACCTCCCGCGTCGCGCTCACCCTGGTGCTCGAGTCGGTGGTCGAGCTGCTGGTCGCGCGCCGCGGTGAGCAGGGCCGGGAGGCGCGGGCCTCCTTGATGGCCCTGCTCGGCGAGCGGATCAGCGAGTAGCCGAGGGCTTGCTCGACAGGGCACGAACCTGGGCGACCGCGCTGTAGAGCGCACGATGGGCCGAGCGCTGGGCGGCATGGCCGACCACGGCCGGCGCCTCCGGATCCACGATGCGACCCTCCTCCTGCACGGCGAGCGGGCGGATACGGTGCTGGAGCCCGAGAGCGTCCGCCCCCGCGAGGGCACAGCCCAGCAGCGCCGCATCTGCCCCGTGGACCGTGCGCACGGGGCGGCCCGTGACGTCGGCGAGGATTCGCAGCCACGGTGCGGAGGTGGCGCCGCCGCCCACGACCGTCAGCGGGCGGGACCCCTCGCCCGCACCGCCCGGGGCACACTGCTCCGATGCGTGCGACAGGGCGTGGGCGACGCCTTCGAGCACCGCGGCGTACAGGTCGATGCCACGGGTGTGGGGACCCATCCCGATGAGGGCGGCTCGCAGGTCGGCGTCGCGCACCGGGTAGCGCTCCCCGTGGATCGAGGGGAGGGCGAGCAGCCCCGTCGGCCCCCGGCCATCACGCCGTTCGCGGTCCTCCAGCAGGGCATCGGCCTGAGCGGGGGTGGCCCCCTTAAGCAGCGCCTCACGAGCCCACGCCGCTGCGGCTCCGGCGGCCAGCACGGCGGAGATCCGCAGGACCGTTCGGGCGCTCCCGTCGCTCGATCCGAGTGCGAGATGGTGCGAGCTGCCCGCACCGGCCCCCTCGGAGGCCGGCAGCACCGAGGCGAGCCACCCGCTGGTGCCCAGGTAGGCGTAGTCCTCGCCCACGTCGAGGCCGACGAGTCCGAGCGTCGTCGCTGCGGCGTCCCCCGGGGCGAGCACCACGGGCAGTCCTGCCGGCAGCCCGAGCAGGTCCGGGGCGGAGGCGTCGGTGCGTCCGACGATCTGCCCCACGCCCGTCGTGAGAGCGGGGAGCAGCTGCTCCTCCAGGCCGGCGGCTCGCGCCACCGGTGCTGACCAGCTGCGATCGCGGGCATCGAGCAGACCGGTGGCGGCGGCGGTGGTGAGGTCGCACCAGAGCCCGCAGCCGAGCAGATGAGCGAGGTGGGCGGCGGGGCCGAACACCACGCCGCGGGCCCGCTGCACGGCCCCGGGGTCGGTGCGCGCGAGGCGTCGGAACATCGCGGCGCAGCTGGTGGCGTCCTGCAGATTGCCGGTCAGGTCGTTCCAGCTCGTGCCCGTGTCTCGCAGCTGCGCGTGCAGCTGGTCGGCGTCCTCTGCGGCGCGGGTGTCGCTGTACAGGATGGCGTGGACTGCCGCGCCCTCGGCGGTCTGGAGCACGAGGTCCTGCATCTGTCCGGTCATGCTCAGGGCCACGAGGTCACGGACATCGGGGAGATCGCCCAGGAGCTGCGTGATGACCGTGCGGGCGGCGCGCACCCAGTCGCCCGGGTTCTGCTCCGCTCCCCCGTCGTGCGTGGTGAGGGTGGCGTACGAGCCGGTCGCCTGAGCCGTGCTGGCGCCGTCGAGATCTATCAGGGCCGCTTTCACGGCGGAGGTCCCGAGGTCCAGGCACAGCAGAAGGGGCATAGGACAAGAGTAGAGGCGCGGATCGAGGAACCTGCCGGTCACGGCCTCCCTCCGGAGTGGGTCGGATTGCGCGTGAAGGGCTGCCCGGGTGGTCTGCGGTCAGTTCCTGTCCGCTCTGGTGGGCAGACTGCCTCCACGCGAGCGTCCTCCGACTCCGAGCTCCGGCGCTCGCCGCCCTGTCACCGGAGGAATCCCATGAGCAGCACCATCCAGGTCACGTTCGATGCCCTCGATCCACGGTCCCTGTCGAGCTTCTGGAGGGAAGTGCTCGGGTACGTGCACCCCAATCCTCCGGGCGTGGACCTGCCTCCCGGCGCGGATCCCCTCGCAGCCTGGGACGAGTTCCTCGCCCGCAGCGGCGTCCCCGAGGAGCAGCGCAACAGCGCCTCCGCTCTCGAGGACCCGGAGGGCGTGGGCACGCGGATCTTCTTCCAGCAGGTGCCCGAGGGCAAGGCCGCCAAGAACCGGGTCCATCTCGATGTGCGCACGGCCTCCGAGCTGCGTGGCGAGGAACGCATGGAGGCGCTCGAGACTGAGTGCGCACGCCTGCTCGCCCTGGGCGCATCCCGGATCGCTCGCTACGAACCCGAGGCGCCGATGAGCATCGGATTCGTCGTGATGGCGGACCCCGAGGGCAATGAGTTCTGCCTGGATTGAGCTCGCGTCACCGTCAGATCGCGTCCGCCCATCCGGCCGGGTCGTCGCCGTCCGGAACTGCGGCCAGGCTCATCCACAGCACCAGGATCTCCAGCCACTCTGCTTCGTCCGCAGTGAGGGGGCGGATCGATTCGTAGCCGTCCCGCAGGGCGCGCCGTGCGGTCGGGGTCGTCGGCCCCCAATCGGTGAACAGCGTGGCGAGGTAGACGCTGGCTTGCGCAAGGTCCGCCACCGGATGGTCGAGGCGTACCTCGTCGAAGTCGAGCACGGCGACCACCGTCTGGTCCCGGGTGAGGATATTCGCGGCCCGGAAGTCCCCGTGCACGAGCTGGCGCCCGGTCTCGAGCACGGGAGCCTCCGCCCAGAGCGCGGCGAGACGGGCGGACGCCGCCGGCGCGGTCCCGGTGTCCCGCTCCTGGAGCCACTGCCCGACGCACTCCGGAAGGGCGGGACCCTTCGAGGTCAACGAGCGCACATCCTCCGGGAGCGCTGCGAGGGTGGGCCCGGAAAGGGTGCCCAGCGCCTGATGGATCCGCGCGAGGCTCGCCCCGGCCGCGTGGACCGCGGCCTTGTCGGTGACATCCAGCCAGTCCCCTGCCAGCTCGGGAAGCACCGCGAGGGACAGGGTCGTCGTGGGCCCCTCCAGCTCCACACGGACCGCACCGTCGGCCGAAGGGATCGGCGTCGCCACCGGCAGGCCCTGTGCGCCGAGCTCGGCGAGCAGCCGCGTCGACGCCTCCAGGGCGGAGAAGAGCCGGCCCTGCCGGGACCACTTCACCACCAGGGGCCCACGGTCGGACTGCGCCCAGAGAATCGCGTTGTGCCCGCTGATCACCACCCGGGAGGACTCCTGCACGGCGATGCCCCAGGTGTCCTGGAGGGCGGCGGTCATCCAGGTGGTGGCGGCGGTGAGGTCGGGGAAGCCGAAGCGCTCACGCAGCGCGGTCTCCGGCTCGACGGTCTCCCACAGCATCGACAGTCCTCGCGGCAGCATGAGACCACTGTAGGGACGCGGGACGGCGCGTCGTCGCGTCTCCACGACATCCACACAAGCGTGCCCGCAGATGGCGAGGGCGGGGGTGGCGCGGGAAGGGGCGGTACCCGGTGGCAGGCCCCAACTCCCTGCGGGGCCCGATCGACTCAAGTGGTGACCTCCACCGCACGTCGGAGCCGTTCGACGTCAGCGGGATCCCCCTCGTGCTGCGACTCCCAATAGAACGAGGCGACGAACCGCGCGAAGGACAGCTCCTCGGCGCGAGCGGCATCCGCCTGCGCGGCCTCGCAGAACTGCGCGATCACATCGCGCAGCGCTGCGCGTGGATCTGCGGATGCCATCAGCGCCGCCAGCAGACCGCGCAGGATGGTGTGCGCCTCGTACTCGACCGGCGCACAGAGATAACCGGGGTCGATCGCGATCCACACGCCATCATCTCGACGCAGGATGTTCTCCAGGCTCAAGTCGCCGTGGGTCAGCGTGGTCGATGCCTCGGCGGTGAGCCCCTCGACGATCCGTGCGGCTCGATGGAACGTCGCCTCCGGGAGAGCATTGCCGGCCGACCGCGCCTGCGCATGCTGCTCCTGGAGCATGGGAAGCCATCTCCGGGAGGTGTCGCAGAGTCGCGGTGCGTCCGGCGGCGCGGGCACGGAGGCGATCGTCCGTGCCACTGCCCCGGCGATGCGCGCGACCTCGAACCGATCGTTGTGCTCGGAGAGGGCCGGGCCGTCGAGTCGCTCGAGCAGCAGCGCGCGGGACTCCTCGTGGAACCGGAAGAGCCGGACCACGCCGTGCCCCGCGAGAGCGGCGAGCGCCAGGTTCTCCGTCGCGGGATCGGCGAGGGGAGAGACGATCTTCAGCGCGGCCTCACCCTCAGGTGCACCGTGGACCGGGATCACGATACTGGTGCCTCCGTAGCGGGGCGCGTCGCTCTGCCACAGATTCCATCGGGCGCAGACGTCGACGAAGTGCCCGGGCAGGGCCTCCAACCATGGCGCGGATGCCGGGTCGTGTCGGAGCAGTCGATTCCGGAAGGTCGGCTCGATTGCTAGCAGTGGCTGCATCACCCCATCCTCGCAGGGGGCGTGGGCGAGCGAATGGCCGCGAGTTTCAATGGTCCGTCAGCTCGTCCAGAGCTGTGGCCAGAGCAACCATCCACGCGTCATGGGCCGAGGTGAGCTGCGAGGACGAGTCCGTCCATTGTTCGCTCGGGTGCCTCCACACGGGCCTCGTGACGATCTCCTCGGGTTCCCAGTCGTAGCGGGGCCAGACGTGAGCGTGGAGGAAGGCGTCGGCATTCCCGAGGATCTCGAGGTTGACGCGTCGAAACCGAGGATCCCGGGCCGCGCAGACCCGCTCGACCGCTTCTCCCAGCAGGTCCATGCTTGACAGGAATCTGGCGCGCTCCGGGCGGGGAAGGTCGGTGAGCCGGTCGACGCCGGGCGCATCAGTGATCAGCACGCTGTAGCCGGGGAGGAACTGCACGTCGCCGATCACCGCGAAGCCCCCCGGCATCCGTCTCATCACCGTGGGGTTCTCGCCTCGTAAAGCGCTGCCGACTCTGTCCGATCGCCACTGATCCATAGGCATGACGCTATCGGCTTCCCTCGTGCGCTCGCGGCGCTGATGGAGTCTGCAGTGCACGCCCTACTCTGGGGCCATGGATTGCTGGCAGCTCAGGACCCTCGATCAACTGCGTCGGGCCCTCCCCTCCAGCACCATCGAGCTGTACGGATCGGCGACAACCCCCGAGCTGCTCGACGGCTGGAGTGACCTCGACGTCGTCGTGCACGCGGCAGCGCCCTTCGATGTCGCTCGAGTCCTCGGAGGAACCGTCTGGTCATTCCAGGACTCATCGGACGAGGACGGCGTCCAGACAGTTCGCGTGGTCATGACCGATGGCCGCCGCGTCGACCTCAGCGTCCCCGGCGGCGGCGCATGCCTCCCTGCGCCGACGACGGACAACTCTCCACGTTTCGATTCGGCGCTGGCCGCCTCCAGATTCGGTCGAGGTGCCGACCTGATCGGGCTGCATCTCGTGCTGGGTGTGCTCCGTGATGCGCTGGTGCAATCGATGCTTCGAGCCGACCACCTGACGGGAACGAGTCCTCACCGCTCCTCCACCGCACTCGACACATGCGCAGGTTCGTCTCTCGAGCTGCTCCGGGCGCCACTTGGGCCGGGCACAGCGCTCGCGGTATACCGGCACTACAGCGACGTGCGCGCCGAGGTCGACCCGACGTTCGTCGCCGACCTCTCCGGGCTCTCACAGGTCCTGGCCCACGGATCCGACGATTCCTCCGGCGAGGCTCCCACTCATTCGGCGTGACCAGTCGGAGTTCTCACCGTGTCCATCTGCGCCACCGGGACCGGTGACGTGGGGGTCGGCCTGCGCGGTGCCCGGATCCGCGCCAGCGCCGCCAGGATCGCCGCGAGGGCGATCACGACATGGAGCACGGTGGTGCCGGCCAGGAGCAGCACCAGAACACCGGTCAGGCCCAGCAGCACCGCCTGCGCCGCGCGCCGGGCGGATGTCGTCGGCCGCGGGAGCCGGAGTCGCTCACTGCCGCCGAGAGCCCAGCCGACGGCGGCCGTCAGCAGGAAGGCGAGCGCGAGCCAGACCGGTCGCGTGAGCCACCATCCGAGGCTCGACGGCTCGGGAAGCACCAGGGCACCGTTCATCGCGAGGAACGCGGAGATGGCCGCCAACGTGAGCAGCGCCGTCAGGTTCCACAGGTAGATCGTCATGGTCCGCGCGGTGACGAACGCGGTGAACGCTGCGACGCGGGGCCTGATGCTGAGCTGCGTGATCCGGTCGCGCAGCAGGGAGAGGACCGCGGTCTGTGCCGCGCCCACGAGCAGCAGCGCTGTGGTGGGCGGGTTGAGGTTCGCGATCAGATCCGGCGAGAACACCCCGGCCGTGACCGTGCCGGCGAGCAGCATGCCCGCTGCGAGACCGCCCAGTGCGCGGGTGCGCCGGGAGAGGGCGTCGATGCGGCCCTCGGCGAGGAAGAAGCCCGCCTGCTGCAGCGCGAGCCAGACGAAGGCGATGTTCAGGTAGCCGATGGCGTCGATGCCGGTGACGGCTCGGAGCGCATCGACGAGCACCGCCGAGGTGACCAGGCCGATCAGGGTGGCCCGCGGTGCCTTCTCATGCGCGACCAGGAGTGCGGGCAGCAGGGCCTGGCTGGCGAGGAAGACGCCGAGGAACCAGAGCGGCTCGCCGTAGCGGATACCGGTCTGCTGCACCAGATCGGGCGGGACGCCGATGCTCAGGAGGAACGCGAGCGCGATGCCCGCCGTGGCGATCGTCAGCACAGCGGGTACGAGGAGCCGGTGCACCCTGCCGACCACGAAGTCGACGGCGGTGCCGCCCTTCTCGCGCGTCCGGCGGTAGGCGAGCATCCCGGCGAACCCCCCGATCACGAAGAAGATCGGCATGACCTGCAGGAGCCACGTGAGCGGCGGGTACCAGGCGGCGCCGACGGTGGCGTACTCGAGGACGGGTCCCGACCTGTCGACGGTGACGCCGACCTGGAGGCCGTGCAGAGCGATGACGGCGACGACGCACAGCGCCCGCACCAGATCGATGCCCGTGTCCCGGGCAACGGGACGAGCCGGAACGGGGCGCTCCGCGGCGGCATGGACCGTCGCGGGGCGGGCAAACGGGGTAGGGCGCGTCGGCGCCTGGGCGATGGCCATGGGTCTCCTCCTGGGGTGATGACCCAGAGGTTATGGACGCGGCCGGACCCAGAACATCGCGCTGAGGTGCCGTCGTCGGCCCCTACCGCGGAGTGAGATCAGGAGGCGGGCTCGACCAGACCGGCGTCGTACGCGAAGATCACGGCCTGCACGCGGTCCCGGGCTCCGCTCTTCGTCAGGACCCTGCCGATGTGCGTCTTGACCGTGTGCTCGGAGAGGAAGAGCGATGCGGCGATCTCGCTGTTCGAGAGCCCCTGCCCCAGCAGCAGGAGCACCTCGCGCTCCCGCGCGGTCAGTGCGGCCAGGACGGCGGCGGCGCGGGGCGGTCGCGGCCGGTTCGCCGCGAACTGCGCGATCATCCTGCGGGTGATGCCCGGAGACAGGAGCGCGTCGCCGGCTGCCACCACCCGCACCGCATGGACGAGCTCCTCGGGAGAGGCGTCTTTGAGCAGGAAGCCGCTGGCTCCCGCCTGCAGCGCGTCGTAGACGTAGTCATCGATGTCGAAGGTGGTCAGCATGAGGACCTTCGGCAGCTCGCCGACGGGATTGTCCGGCCCCAGAAGTCGCCTCGTCGCCTCGATCCCGTCCATCTCCGGCATCCGCACATCCATGAGGATCACGTCCGGTACCAGGCGGGACGCGAGGGCGAGGGTCTCCCTGCCGCCGGCGGCCTCCCCCACCACACGAATGCCCTCATGCGCGTCCAGCAGTGCGGCGAAGCCGGCGCGGACCATCGCCGCGTCATCAGCGATCAGCACCGAGATGGTCACTGCTGCCATCCCGCGGCTCCACCCCACGGCAGCACCGCGGTGACGGTCCACCCGCCTGCGGGATCCGGGCCGACGACCAGGCTGCCTCCCTGCAGAGCGACACGCTCCTGCATGCCCTGGAGCCCGTGCCCGCCTCCTGAGGATGCGGGCGCGGGCGCCTCGCCAGGAACATCGTTGTGCACCTGGATCGTCACGGACCTGTCCGCGATGCCCACGATCAGCATGATCTCGGTACCGGGGGCATGGCGCACGGCGTTGCTGAGGGCCTCCTGCGTGAGTCGGAACGCTGCGATCTCCAGGCTGGGCGGCAGGTCGACGGGCGGCTGCGTGAAGGAGAACTCCACCTCGACGCCGGCCCGACGGATGCCCTCGACCAGGTCCGGGATCTCGGCAATGCCCTGCTGCGGTGCGAGCTGGGGAGAGTGGTCGTCGGTGCGCAGCACACCGAGCAGGCGGCGCATCTCGGTCAGCGACCCCCGTGCCGTCGCCGCGATGTCGTCGAATTCGGCCAGCGCGACCGGAGGCAGCTCAGGGATCCGGAACCGCGCTGTGGAGGCCTGCACCTGGATCAGGGACGTGCTGTGCGCGACGACGTCGTGGAGCTCCCGGGCGATGCGGGTGCGCTCCTCGACCAGGACGCGGCGCGCCTGCTCCGAAGCGGTGAGCTCGCGCTCCCGGGTGAGCTCCTCCCCCACGCGGATCCGCCCGGCGAGCAGCATGGCGACGAGCAGAGCGGCACCGGTGATCGACGCCGTCACGATGAGATCCGGCCCTGCCGCCCCTGCAGGCACGACGCGGATGAGCATCGGGGTCACCAGCGAGCCGAGCATGCTCACCGCCCAGCCCACCAGCCCCAGCCGCCAGCCGTGCACCGTGGTGATCACCAGCACGAACACCGTGAACGCGATCATCGCGGGCACCGACCATGGCCACGGCCACGGCCCGGCGGAGACTGAATCCGTCGTCGCCAGCAGCGGGAGCGCGAAGGCTGCGAGGCAGAAGACGACGATCGCGACGCGCGGTCGCGTGAGCGCCACCAGCGGCGCGACGCAGAGGCCGGCCCCCACGGGGATGGCGACCGGGACCGGTGCGCCGTACAGGGAGGCGTGGATCGGCACCAGCACGGAGAAGAGCGCGATGGTCACGATCACCAGGGCGATGAGTGACGCCGTGCGGGGATCCGAGGCGCGCTGGACTCGCATGCCGGCCGTCGTGCGAGCCGGGCTCCCTGAGTGGGGTCTGGCTCCTCGCAGGTCCTCGCCGCGCTCAAGGGTGTCGTCGTTGTTGTGGGCCACGCGTCGACGCTAGACATCGGACAGTCATCTCCACATCGCCCTTAGGTATTGACTGCTCCCCCTACCAGGGAGTGCCTCTGCCGGGAACGATCTTGCCCGGGAACGGCACCGATCCCGCTGTTCTCGTGAGTTCGCATCGCGCGCTTCGGCCCCACGCCCACCGCGACGGGCAACGAGACCTGCCTGTACCCCTTGCTTCGCCACCTGGTTTCCACGTTGAATCGGTGGTGCACCATCCACACGACTGAATGGAGGCAACATGACTGACTTCGACGCGGACCCGGGGTACGAGCCTGACGGTGGGTACGACCCGGACAGCGGATACGACCCCGACAGCGGATACGACCCCGACGGTGGGTACGACCCCGACAGCGGATACGACCCCGACAGCGGATACGACCCGGACGGCGGGTACGACCCCGACGGCGGCTCCGGTCCCGACGGTGGGTACGACCCCGACGGCGGGTACAACCCGGACTCGGGCCTCGTCTGAGTTCCTCCTCGGTAGCGCGGCGTCTGCGGGGTGCAGGCGCCGCGCACCGGAGGTCAGGCTGAGGCCATCGTCTCCCGGATGACGGCGCGGTCATCGTGGGGCACACGACGGGTCCCCATCAGCTGCTCCGTCTCATCGCCTTTTCCCGCCACGAGAACGATGTCTCCCGGCCGGGCCATGGCGAGGGCGGCGATGATGGCGTCCTTGCGTCGCGGGATCTCGAGGCAGTCCGGGCATCCGGCGCGCACCTCGTCCCGGATGCGCTGCGGAGGTTCCCGGCGAGGATTGTCATCGGTCAGGACGACGACGTCCGCGAGACTCGCAGCGACGGCGCCCATCTCCTTCCGCTTCGGGCGGTCCCTCTCTCCCCCTGCCCCGAACACCACCAGCAGTTTGCCCCTCGTACGCGAGCGGAGGGCGCGAAGTGCGGTCTGGAGCGCTCCGGGGTTGTGCGCCGTGTCCACCATGGCCGTGATGCCGTCACGTTCGGCGATGACCTCGAGGCGGCCCGGGGGCGGGGTGACCTGGGAGAGGGCCCGAGCGACAGAGGCCGGGGCTCCGCCTGCGCCGATGACGGCGGCCGCGGCGAGCAGCAGGTTCGTCACCGCGATGGAGTGCACGGTCGGCAGCGTGACGTCGAACGAGTCGGATCCGATCACGAGCTGCCCCGAGAGCTGTCCATCGGATTCCTGCGGATCGTCGAGGGAGAGGTCCCCGCCGTCGCCGACAGTGACGAGTCGTGCTCCCCGCCGGGCGACGGCGGCCTCCACGAGGTCGCCCCGGGCGCAGTCCGTGGCCAGTACGGCCACGCCGTCGGGTCGCAGATGCTGCTCGAACAGGGACAGTTTGGCTCCCCAGTAGGCTTCGATGCTGCCGTGGACGTCCAGGTGGTCACGCCCGAGGCCCGTGCACACCGCGGTGTCGACCTGTACGTGCTCGAACAGGCCATCGGCCAGGATGCCGACGAAGGCTTCCAGGGATATGGCCTGCGCTCCGGCCAGAGCCTGGTACCCGATCATGTCGGGCAGATAGTCCGGCGACCGTCGCGGGCGGGCCGTGTGCAGGACGCCATCGACGTCCGTGATGCCGGTCGAGTCATAGCCCGCGGCGGTCCAGCCGATCGCTTTCATGAGCTGCACCGTGGCCGTCGCGACGCTGGTCTTGCCGTTCGTCCCCGTCACGGCCGAGACGAGCGGACGGCCGACGGGCGGGCTGACGGGCTGGATCATTCGACTCCCCACGGTGGGCGGCCATCCACTGGCTGCACGTCTGCCCATCTCATCACATGCACCGCTTCCGGAAACGGACGATCTCGGCGTCGCTGCGTCGGAGCTCGCCGGGGTCCCGGTCAGTCCTGCGGGGGATGCTCCGCGAGGCAGAAGAGATTGCCTCCCGGGTCGGCGAGCGTCGTCCACTGGACGTGCGGGTACTCGTCCAGGACGTGCCACTGGATGACCGCACCCAGCGAGACCGCCCGAGCGACGTCCGATTCCCGCTGGCCCCACGGGACCGTCAGATCCAGATGGCTCGACTGCCGATCCGGCCGCGGCCCGTTGAAGGGCTGGATGAACAGGGCGAAGCCCCGCTCTCCCGAGGGAGCGATGTACACGCTCTCGCCCCCGGGATGAGGGGTCCCGCCCGTCAGCTCGGACCAGAACTTCGCGAGCGACTGCGGGTTCTCGGCCTCGACGTTGTATGCCCCGAGAGTCATGCTGGAAGGTGTCATTCCTGCACAGTAGACCTCGCCCGGGTGAGTCCGTGGTCGTCGATCGCGATCATGGGGCGCCATCCGGGTACGTGCCGTCTCCCAGATCCGGGTCCGGCAGCACGCCGAAGGGGTCCCGCAGAGCGACGGCGCGCCCGTCCAGCCGTAGACGGCGCAGCCCTTCGAGAGTCATGCGGCGGCCGAGATCCGAGAAGGAATGCACCCGGGTGACGTCGAGGACCACGTCAGCTGCGCTGTCCGAGTCCGCCATCAGGTCCAGGAGCTCGGATGCTGCGGTGAGCTGGACGTTCCCCTGCAGTGCGAAGGTGATCGTGCCCTCCGCCTCGCTCGCCGCGACCGCATCGAGCCGGCCCTGATCGGAGGAGAACAGATGCATCCCCATGTCCCGCGAGAGCCGCTCGAACGCGAGACGACCTCGATGACTGTTGCCATGGGAATCCAGACGCGGGGAGAACGTCCCGATGCCCACCCGATCAGGCAGCACCCCGACCATGCCCCCGGCGACGCCGCTCTTGGCCGGGATACCCACCCGGACCAACCAATCCCCCGCCGCGTCGTACATCCCCGCTGCAGCCATCACCGCCATGACCTGCTGAGCGACCGACGGTTCCATCACCCGTTCACCGGTGATCGGCTGGATGCCCCCGGTCGCGAGCGTCGCCGCCATCACCGACAGGTCCCGGACGGTGACCAGGATCGAGCACTGCCGGGTGTAGCCCTCGACCACGGAGGGCACGTCCCCCTCGAGGATGCCGTAGGTGCGCAGCATGTAGGCGATCGCCAGGTTGCGATGTGCGGACCCCAGCTCCGAGGCACACACCCGCTCATCGACCCTCAGGTCCCGGCCTGCGAGGCGGGAGAAGAAGCTGAGGACCCGATCGACACGATCGTCCTGACCGGCCTCCGGGCCGACCAGCAGCGAGTGCGAGGTGATGGCCCCCGCGTTGATCATCGGGTTCTTGGGCCGGCAGGATCCCTCCTCCAGGGAGAGCTCGTTGAAGGCCTCACCGGAAGGCTCCACCCCGACTGCCCCCAGTACGGTGTCGAGGCCGCGATCGATGATCGCCGCCGCATACGCGAACGGCTTCGAGATCGACTGGATGGAGAACTCCGCCTCCGCGTCACCGGCCACGTACGTGCGCCCCAGCGTCGTGGTCAGAGCTATCCCCAGGCGCTCCGGATCCGCGTCGGCGAGCTCGGGGATGTAATCGGCGTTGGCACCGCTGGTGTCCGCGCGCAGGCTGTCGAGCACTTCGTCCAGATAATCCGGGATGGGAGATCTCATGGGCCGGTCCTTTCCGTGCAGGGTGGGATGTCGAGGTGTGCGGGCTCGTCAGGGCCGAGCCTGGGAGGCCTGGCGCACGGCCTGAATGTGCACGGGGCGCACGGGGTCCAGTGCGTCGTCGAAGTCGTGGTGGGTGGAGAGCCACTTCTTCACGTAAGGGCACATGGCCACGATCCGGAATCCGGACCGCACTGACTCCTCCAGGGCGGAGCTCGTGAGCGTGGCGGCGAGTCCGCGGCCCCCGAACTCCTCGCGGACCTCGGTGTGGAAGAAGACCCGCTGACGCGTGGGGCCCTCGCTGATCTCGGCGTACAGGGAGGATCCGGCGTGCTCCTCCTCGACGAAGACGTCGAAACTGCCCTCTTCGGGAGCGTTGCGGACGGAGACGTTCTGGGGGCGCTGATCGGTCATCGGAGCGGTCCTCTCGGTTGTGTGCGGGGGTGGATCTCGGTGAGGGGAAGCGTGGGTGCGGGAAGGGCGGCGCCTGAGCCCGCGGGATACGGACCGAAGCGCGGCGGCGCGGGCTCCGGAGCGGGCTCGACGCCGATCTCGCGCTGCCACTCGCTGCGGTACTGGACGATCTCGGCATGGTTGCGGCCGACGAAGTTCCACCACATGACGATCTCCTCCTCGAAGGGCGGACCGCCGATGACGATGACCCGGGCCGGACTCCCGTGCCCGGCCTGCAGCCGCACGCTCCTGCATCCTGGCGGCAGGTGGAGCAGCGCCCCCGGCGGCAGCTCCGCGTCGAGGTCGCCGTCGGCGCCGGAGGACCCGCGCACCGAGACCCCGACGCGGCCGGAGTCCAGAAGGATCCCGTGCTCGTACTGCGGGTCCAGTTCGAGATCGACGAAGGCAGCTGCCTCCACCAGCACCTCGGCGGCGCAGGCCGGCGTCCTGGTGTCCACCGGGGAGGAGGCGCCCGCCATGTCGCCGAGGTAGGTCAGGACGCTGCCCCCGGGCACCTCCACCGGCTGGGCCGCGTGATGCTGCGCCTGTGCAGGACCGTCGCGCAGCGCATCCGGCAGGGCGTACCAGAGCTGGACGCCGTGCAGGGTCGTCGTCTCCGCCGTGGAGAACTCCGAGTGCGAGACCCCGTGCCCGGCGATCATCAGATTCACCTCGCCGGGCTTGATGGTGTTCCCGAACCCGGTCGAGTCGAGGTGCTCGACGTTCCCGGAGAAGAGCAGGGTCACGGTCGCCAGGCCGGTGTGGGGGTGGCGCGGCATCACCATGCCGCCGGTGGCGGCGACGTCGTCGGGGCCGAAGTGGTCGAGGAAGCACCAGGGCCCGATGAGCGATCGTCGGCGCTGGGGCAGGGTCCTGCGCACGGTCATGTCCCGAACACCGCCCAGCGGGACGTCCCGGGGCGTCAGTATCTCGAGCCCGTTGTCGGAGGGCTCGGCGTCGCCGCCTCGATCAGATGATTCTGTGTCTGTGGTCGGCATTGCTGCTCCGTTCGGTCGAAGCCGCCCTCAGGAGGGGGCGGGCACCGGGTGGTGGGAGACGATGGAGATCCGGTTGAAGGCGTTCATGAGGATCGCCGCCCATTCCAGGGCGGCGAAGGCGTCGTCGCCGAGCACGTCGCGCGAGAGCAGGAGATCCCGGTCGCGGACGGCCGGATCCGGGAGCTCGGTGATGGTCTCCCCGATGGTGAGGGCGGCGCGCTCGACGGCATCGAACGCCGTCGAATCCCTCCAGGCCGGGAGCTGGGCGAGCTTCCCCTCGGAGTTGCCCGCTCTGACCGCTCGACGATGGTGGACGTGCAGGCAGTAGGCGCACCCGTTGAGCTGGGAGATCCTGAGATGCATCACCTCCACCACGGATCGGGGGATCCCCAGATCGCTGGTCGCGTCGGCCACGGCCTCGGCGGCGGAACCGAGTCCGCGCATCGCCTCCGGTGACGTCTTGTCGAGGAATGGCAGGGAGCTCCCCGTGTCGGCGGCCCGGGGCCTGGGGGCGATGCTCTTCGACTCGGTCATGCGATGTCTCCTCTCGAGCGGGGCGAACGCTGGGCGGACGGGATCGAGGCCGGTGGGGCGGAGGATCGGACGGGGAACGAGTGGTCAGCTGCGGTGTTCGAGTCCCAGATGGCTTCGCGTCGCCGTGGCGGCCTCGCCCAGCGAGGCGAGCTGTTCGGGGGTCAGGGCGTCCACGAAGACGTCCTTGATGGCCCGCAGGTGCGGGAGGGTGCTGGCGCGGAAGGCACGCGCTCCCGGGTCGGTGAGGACGACGTTCTGGCCGCGGGCATCCTCCGGGCAGGGCTCGCGTCGCACCAGACCGCGCTTCTCCATCCGACCGAGCTGGCCGGAGACACGACTGCGCTCCCATTCGAGGTGCGTGGCGAGCTCCGAGGACCTCAAGGTCCTGCCCTCCGCCTCGCTCAGCGCCAGGAGGATCCGGTAGTCCCCGCTCGAGAGCTGCGAGTCCTGCTGCAGCCGGGCCTCGATCCGGGAACGCACGATCTCGAAGGTCTCGATGTGCGCGCGCCAGATCGCGAGCTCCTCCTGCGTCGGGACCTGTCGATTCGCACCGCTCGGCAACTCTCCTCCTTGATGGTTGATGCATGAACCATATGGGGGCGATGATTCATACGTCAACCACACGGCCGGGCTGATGCTCCACGAGACCGCGACCGGGCCTCAGGTGACGTGCGGCAGCACGATCGCCGAAGGGTGGTCACGGTCATGCAGGATCTCCTGATCTGCCTTTCGCGTGACGGTCGCGGTGCCATTCGGCTCCCCGGTACCGAGGTTCCTGGTGAATCGCGGGTGTGCACCGCTGGATACCTGCAGCCTGACCCGGTGGCCGCGGGCGAAGCGGTAAGCAGTGCCCGCCAGGCTGATCCGGAGCCGACGAACCCCGTCGGTGCCGGGTTCAGGAGCACCGGGGTACAGGCGCAGGAGCCCATCACAGATGTTGGTGGAGCGACCGTGGGGAGCGACGTCGCACAGCCGTGCGAAGAAGTCGGTGTGCTCCAGGCTGGAACGGATGAAGAGATCCGCTTCGACCCAGCCCATGATGGTCAGGTCGCGGCCCAGCGTCTCGGTGGTGAAGGTGAGGACGTCGGAGCGGCCCTCGAGCGCACGGTTGTCCTTTCGTCCGGACCGCCAGGGAAGATCCGGGAAGGCGCCGCCCACGCTGGGGGTCGGATCCGTCGGGTCGTAGAGGTAGCGGGAGCGCCCGGGGACCGCAGAGTCGTCGCGGGCGGTGGTGAGGTGACCGCCGGGACGAAGGTGCCAGCGGGTGGGCAGGGCCTCCGGTGGTGGCCAGTCAGCCAGGTCGACCCAGTGGCCGGCGCCCAGGACGTACGCCCTCACCGGCGATTCGGGGAGTGCGGCGCGGGACCCTCGGCCATGGACCGCCAACCAGTGGAACTGCTCCCGGGACGCCGGTTTGTTGTGCCCCGAGGAGTGGCCGCCCGGGCCGATCAGCAGGCGGACCGGCCTGCCGGCCCGCCGGAGTGCCCCATAGTCGGACAGGGTGGTGCTGATGAAGAAGTCGTACCAGCCCGTGGAGAGATGCGTGGCGGGGAGGTTCTGCGCGCCGCCCCCGAAGTCGACCTCCTCGGCGTAGTCGTCCTGCCCGTCGCTGGCCACCCACCGCTGGTAGTAGTCCACCTGTGCACCCAGGGCGATCCGGTCGGACTCGGCCATCGGCAGGTGGGCCTCGGCCCTCCTCAGAGGTCCCGGGCGAAGCAGAGCACGCAGCGTTTCCGCGGCCGACGCGCGCTCCTTCGTCGTCGGAACGATCGCATAGATCCAGTACAGGGCGTTGCCGAGGGAGAAGACCCCGTGGGGGTGGGTCCAGCCGGCCGCCCAGTCCGAGGGAGCGACGCCGATGACGGCCGCTCTCCACTCCGGGATGCGGGAGCGGGCCAGCGCCCATTGCACATACCCCACGTAGCTCTGACCGTAGGTGGCGAAGGCGCCGGGGAACCAGGACTGGCGCCGCAGCCATTCGACGGTGGCCAGTCCGTCGTCCGCCTCGCTGACACCTGGCTCGAGGTCTCCCCCCGAGTCGAACGTTCCGCGAGTGCTCTGCACCAGCACCTGGTATCCCCGCTCGGCGATCGCCCGGGCGATCGTGCCCCATCCCTGGACGGCCCGACCTCGCCCGTACGGGGTTCGGATGAGGACGAGCAGCGCCGCGGGGTCCCCTCGCGGCCAGTAGCGGTCGGCAATCAGGTCCACCCCGTCATGCATCGGAACGCGCAGGCCCTGGTCGACGGCGACGTCCGGGGTCGTGATCGGCGGGAGTCCCATGATCACTGCCAGCTGCCGAGTTGCTCGGCTCATCAGGCAGGCTTCCCAGAACCATCCGCTGTGGTGTCGACGGCCCTGGCGGCGTCGGGAGACCTCTGCTGCTCCCACTCGTCGAGAAGCTTGGGGAACTCTCGCGCCATGAAGGCGTACATGTCCCGCATCAGCTCCAGACGTGCCCGCGCCACGGGATCCTGGCCCACCACGCTGAGGCCCTGCTCCGCCAGTTCGGTGAAGGCATCGAACTCGGTCATCTTCGCGCGGAAGGCGCGCCCGAAGACGTCATCGGCCAGCCGATAGTGGTCCCGTCGGCCACGCGTGGGCCGGTAGCGCTCCACGAGCCCGCTCTGCTCGAGCTGCCGCAGGGCCACGCTCAGGCTGCTCTTGGCCACCCCCAGCCGCTCGCGAAGACCCGGGGCGTCAGCGGCTTGGTCCGTGTCCGCCAGCAAGCATCCGATGATCCTGCCGGCGGTGCGGCTCAGACCCAGTCGCTCGTAGTACAGCCCTGCGTTCTCGATGAACTCGTCGATGGTCGCCATGCGGTCACCCTAGTTGTTCGGATCGTTCCGAACAACTAGAATCTTGACATGACGCGTTCTCGCCCCCTGACCATCGCCATCACCGGCGCCAACTCCGGGATCGGCCTGCGAGCAGCCGAGCAGCTCGCATCCGCCGGCCACAGAGTTCTCGCGCTGTGCAGGAATCCAGCCCGGGGCCGTGCTGCCCTGGAGACGATCAATGCGCACGCCCGGCATCCCGCCACCCTGGTCGTCGCCGACCTGTCGGACCCGGGGTCGATCGACGCGGCAGCCGGTCGCATCTCCCAGGAGTTCGGGCACCTCGACGTGCTGATCAACAACGCCGCCATCTTCGAGCAGACCCTGCGCCGCCCCACCTGCACCGCGGCCGGCCACGAGCTGTTCTGGGCGACCAATCACCTGGGCCCCTTCCACCTCACTGCCCGGCTCAGCCCGCTGCTCTGCGCCGCGGCCCGGCCCCGGCTGATCAATGTCGCGAGCAAGGGCCTCCTCACGATGCCCCGCATCAGGATCCGTTTCGACCAGCTCGACGATCCCGCGTGGTACAGCCCGACCAGGGCGTACTACCACGCGAAGCTGGCCCAGATCATGGTCTCCCACTCACTCGCCCTGCGCACCGCGGGCGCGCTGGATGTGGCCTGCATCCGCGTGCCCGCCGTGCAGCTCGATGCCGATCGGGTCGCGGCAATGCCCGGGTGGCTGCGTGCCCCGTACCGGGTCAAAAGACGGCTCTCCGCATCCACAGATCGCCTGGGTGACACCTACGCGCGCCTGGCCCTTCGCCCCGAGACCTGGCAGGCGCACGCCGATCCCTCCGCGCGAGGCAGAGCCGCCCTGCGCGGGATCTACGTGGAGGAGAATCTGCGTCCGGTCACGGCGCCGGCGTTCGCCTACGACGCCGACGCACTCGACCGGCTGTGGGCCGTGTCGCAGGACGCCTCCGGAGATCTGCCCTGGGCCTGGTGACCCCACCCTGTCGACCCGTCATTCTGTCCGGAAGCCGGTTGCGACGGGTCGCCACGGTGCCGGCGCCGACGTCCTCACCGGCCTGGACGAGCTCCCTGCGTCGGTTCCGACATCGATCGAAGTGGTCGCCGCGTGCCTCGAGGACCCGGACCACGCCCGCGCCGATCACGCAGACCGCGGGGCTGAGGCAACGGCGCGCGGGTCAGGGCTGTGACGCGATCATCCGGTCACGACGCATTCTCGGCCGTTGAACTCATGGCTCTGGGCGACTCGGTCGTTCGCCGAGTGGACGCCCACCTGGCGGGTCACCGCTGTGCGGCCATCGACGTGAGCAGGGTGAGCCGGTCCGTGCTCTCCGGATGCGCATCCGCGGGATGGAAGACGACGAGCAGTTGGTCGCCGGCCTCGTCGACGCCGAGCTTGGAGAGGTTCAATTCCATCGGACCGACCTGTGGGTGATCCACACGAACAGTCCCGCCCCGGGCCGGTTGCACATCGTGCCGGGCCCAGGCCCGGCGGAACTCATCGCTTGCCACCGACAGCTCTCCGACCAGTTCCACGACCCGCGGATCCCCGAGATCGAATCCGACGCGTTTGCGGAACATCGCGACCATGTCAGGCCGTTCGAAGCGTATTCGCCCGTCGGCTTCGAGG
This sequence comes from Brachybacterium sp. FME24, assembly GCF_014897705.1. Classification (GTDB taxonomy): domain Bacteria; phylum Actinomycetota; class Actinomycetes; order Actinomycetales; family Dermabacteraceae; genus Brachybacterium. Next base: position 428,987 of record NZ_JABUXV010000001.1, read on the forward strand.
AACACGGCGCGCAGCAGGTTCTCGCCGAGGCTGAACTGCGGAGACAGGGCCACTGCCAGCGGATTGCTCGCCAGCACGTCCATGTATCGACCGGTGACGAACGCCGGCTGGTTGATCGAGCGGACGAGGTCCAAGATCCGGGGGGCGACTCTCTCGCGGCGCCGAGGTGTGCGGCGCGCACGCGGCTTCACGGCGCCCAGCTCGAGGACGTACTCGATGGCAGACCGGTCGAGCTGCAGCACCCGAGCAAGGGCTTCGAGCACCTGAGCCGAAGGATTCCGGTTTCGCCCCTGCTCCAGGCGCAGGTAGTAGTCGGAACTGATACCGGCGAGCATGGCCACCTCTTCGCGTCGCAGCCCTTGCACCCGACGGCGTCTGGCTTCGGGCAAACCGACAGTCGTCGGGGATACCAGCTCGCGCCGAGCGCGTAGGTAATCGCCGAGCCTGTTCTCGCGGCTCCCGTCGGTCTCGTTCGCCATTGCCGTCCAGAGTAGTTCCTGTGACGTGGCGTTGGCTGGTCCTGCCACTCCCAGGGTCGAGGTGGCCTTCCCCGCCGGCGGGAGGTCCCCGCACAGTTGCCGGAGAGCGCGTCACCGTCTCGCATGAGCGCTCGTCCACCTCGCACCACAACAGGCAAGGGAGGGGCACCGTGCCCACGAATCGCATCGCTCTCATCACCGGAGCCAACCAAGGCATGGGCAAGCAGGTCGCGAAGGAACTGGTCGCCGACGGCGTGACCGTGTTCGTCGGGTCCCGCGACCTCGCTCGCGGCGAGAAGGCGGCCACAGAGATCGGCGAGGGCGCCATCGCGCTCCAGCTCGACGTGACCACGACCGCGTCGATCGCCTCGGCCACCGAACGGATCCGCGACGAGGCCGGCCGACTCGACCTGCTCGTCAACAACGCCGCCATCTCCTCCACTCGTACTGACATCCATGACCTGGCCGAACTCCTCGCGATGTCGAAAGCGAGCACCGCTCCCCTCGACGAGGTGCGGGCTGTGTGGGAGGTGAACGTCTTCGGCGCGCTGGCGATGTACCAGGCCACGCTTCCGCTGCTTCGCAGATCAGCGGACGCGCGCATCGTCAATGTGACCAGCGCACTCGGCTCGCTGACGACCATCGCAGACCCGGATTTCGCGAATCACTCCGCGTTCGAACCTGTCTACGCCGCATCGAAGACGGCGCTCAACGCCGTCACACTGGGGATGATGATCGAGCTGGAGCACAGCAGCATCAAGGTCAACCTCGTCTCGCCAGGATTCGCGAACACTGCCCTCGTCAACTTCGAGGGAACAGAATCGGTCGAGGACGCGTCTCGCGAGGTGGTGCGCGTCGCCCGCCTCGGGCCCGACGCACCTTCCGGGACCTTCACCCTCTGGGAAGGCATGGATCTTCCCTGGTGATGAGGCCGCCGAGAGCGCGAGGGAGTGCAGGTCACGACCTCGTGCATCGAGAAACCCATGGACGACGCCTGGAAGTCGCCGGGGAGGATGCGCCGAGCGATCTCGCGCCCTGGCATGCCTGCGCATACAGGATCTTTCGCGTTGCTGCCAGCACTTCTCTCCACCCGGATGCAGGCCCCCTCGTGAAGGGCTCGCCGTCAGACCTCCAACAGGTGCACGATCTCGGCACGGTGCCGGACGATCCAGGCGGCGCTGCGCGAGCGCCAGGCAAGCCGCCACTCGGCCGACTCATCGGCCGTCACCTGGCTCGCCGTGATGTCGAGGCGCGTGGCCTCGTACGCCGTGTCGCGGATCGCGTAGTCGCTCATGGCGTGCACGACGGCCGGCCACAGATCGCGAGGCAACCCGTAACCGCTGAGGAGAGCTTCCAACAGCGCGACCTTCTCTCGGAGGCCCGTGAGCGGAGCGACCGCATCGACGTCGGGATCGTGGAAACGGATGTTCAACCAGCAGCTGGCCGCGATCTCGTCGAGCCGCACGATCGGCCCCGCGAATTCCCAGTCGATCAGGGACACGGATCGTTCCGAGGTGGTGAGGACGTTCCATGGTCCTGTGTCGCCGTGGCCGACCACGATCTCCGAGAGGAAGCCTCCCCCACCGAACGTGCCTGTGGAGGTGGTGGCCCGGAACTCGAACGGTTGCCATGCATCGGCGCCCAGCGCGTCGAAGCTCGCGCTGGCGTCGTGGAGGGAGCGCAGCAGGCGGCCGAGCGACTCGACCTGGTCGTGGTTCAGGACCACATCGACCGCTGTGGTCCCCTCCACGAAGCTGACCTCGTCCACGTCGGGTGATCGGGCGTGCACTGGAACCGGTAGGTCCTCGAGCCCTGAGTCCGCGAGATGAGCGAGCAGTCGATGGATCGTCGGCGACCATTCTCGCCGCTCACGCGACACGCTCTTCGACGTCACGGAGACGTATTCGTCTGCCACAGAAGTTCCATTCGGCTGGGGTGGGGGCGTCTCTCGACGGTTCGGCGACAACGTACGTTCAGTGATGGCTGAGCAGCAAGACGTTTTTGCGCGATGCGCGGTCATCCAGGTGCGCGTCCTCCGCAAGAATGCGCGCGTCCAGTGGACGACACCGGCGACCTGAAGGGCGCCCTTCTCTGCCTCGCGATGCAATGCCTGACTCCTGACTGTCCTGGCATCGATACGGCTGCGCTCACGGTCTGTACCCGCGAACGAACAGAGCCACACCGTCGGCGACCCAGCCTGCGCGCTCCTGGGGGGTGATCGTGGAGGCTGGTGCGCCTGGTGTGGCTGAGACGAGCCGTGAGAAATGGACGACTGCACGGTCGGCATCGGCGATGTTCAGGAATCCGCGCTCGGCCCAGCCCGCGAAGATGCCGGCCAGCTCGTCGAGGACGAGACCGGGACCGGCTTGCCACCACGTGGCGATGACGTCGGACCCGAGGTGCGCCGCCTCGGCCTGAACCTGAGCGACCAGTGCCCGGTGCACTGCCGAGTTCGGCATGCCGACCAGTCTTTCGCCGGCATCGTTGAGCCAATCGGTCGCGAATGCCCGCAACGCCGGCTCGATCCCTTCCGCCGTCATCACGGCCGACAGATGCCGTTCGACCAGGGCGGTCTCGGCCTCGGCGACCTGTGCCGCGGAGTTGACGATGACAGCGGCGAACAGCGCCGACTTGTCGGCGAAGTGTTTGTAGATCGTCCGCGTCGAGACTCCTGAGGCGGTGGCGATGGCGTCGATGCTCGCCCGTGCGTAACCGTCGCGGGCGAAGACCTCGCGCCCACCGGCCATGATCGCCGCCTGCTTCTCCGGCCGCAGGCGGCTCGGGGACTGCTCGGGGGCGGCTGCTTCGTGACTCACGACGACTCCATCTCTCAACCGGGCTTGTGCCGACGACTCTACCATGTAAAGTGCACGTTGTACTTTACGTCTACATCGGAGGGCAACATGACTCGCATCGCCATCATCACTGGCAGCACCCGCACGTACCGACGCGGCAAAGCCGTGGCCGACTGGGCGCTGGAGACCGCCCGGCAGATCGCCCCCGAGGGCGTGGAGGTCGAGCTGGTCGACCTGGCCGACTTCGATCTGCCCGTGCTCGACGAACCTGCGTCGGGCGCCTGGGGCATCTACGCCCACGAGCACACCAAGCGCTGGTCAGAGGCGATCGCCTCCTACGACGGCTACGTGTTCGTCACCCCCGAGTACAACCACGGGGTGCCAGGTCCGCTGAAGAACGCCATCGACTTCCTGTACAGCGAGTGGAACCACAAGGCGGCCGGATTCGTCAGTTACGGCGTCAACGGCGGCGTGCGCGCCGTTGAGCAGCTCCGCCAGATCGCAGCCGAACTCAAGCTCGCCGATGTCTCCGCTCAGGTTGCACTCAACACCTTCACCGACTTCGACTACCACGGCATCGACATCACCGAACCGACCGTGACCGGCCGCTTCGCCCCGGCCGAACGCCACGCCGGGGACCTGGCGAATCTGCTGGAAGAAGTTGCCCTCTGGAGCCGTGCACTTGCGCCAGTGCGTGCCCAGACGGCCGATACCTGAAGCCACCGCAGGCGGACGGCTGCCCCCATGCACCCGACAACAGACGATCCTCACCTCGGCGACGTCGGAACGTCGAGCGAACCGATGCCACCTGCCCTCGGCACCCTGCTGGTCATCCTGGCCGGGTTCCTGGCGTTGCCGATGTCCATGTCCGGTGCCAGCGTGGCAATCCCGCGTATCGGCGCGGACCTGGACACCGGAGGCGCCGCCGCCCAGTGGGTTGTGACCGGCTACTTCCTGACCGCTTCGGCACTCATGCTCGTCGCCGGTTCGCTGGCCGACGCCCTCGGACGTCGCCGCATCTACCGCCTCGGCGCGCTCGTCTACGCCATCGGGAGCCTCGCCGCCGCCGTCGCACCGAGCATCGGCCTGCTCCTGGCCGCCCGGGTGCTCACCGGTCTGGGCGCAGCCGGCGTGATGGCCTCCGGCGGGGCGATCCTGGCCGCGACCTTCACCGGGGTCGCGCGGACCCGCGCGTTCGCGGCCATGGGCGCCACCGCAGGTTTCGGTCTGGCACTAGGCCCATCGGCGTCAGGGTGGGTCGTGGACTCCCTGGGGTGGCGGATGGGGTTCGGCGTCTTCGCGCTCGCCGGGCTCGTGCTGATGGTCGGCACGTTGATCCTCCGCGAGACCCGGGCTGCGGCCCGTTCGCGCATCGACGTCACCGGTGCCGCCGTGCTGGCCGTAGGCCTGGCCGGCCTCATGCTCGCCGTCTCCCAAGCACCGGCACGCGGGTGGGCGGACCCGCTCGTGATCGTTGCGCTTGCCGTCGGGATCGTCGGACTCATCGTGCTGATTCCGATCGAACGACACGCTCCGAACCCGGTGCTGGACCTAGCGCTCCTGCGGAATCGCAGGTTCATGGGTTGGATGCTGGCCGCGACCACCATGGCCTTCGGCTACGGCGGCGTGCTGGCATTCCTGCCCAGCTACCTGCAGTCCCCCGTAGGCAACCGCCCGAGCACCACCGGGCTGATCATGCTGCTGCCGACCGTGCCCATGGCGCTCCTGCCACCCCTCGCCGCGAGACTCGTCAACCGCGGCGCCAGCCCCGCCGCCCTCATCACCGGCGCGCTGCTGTTGCTCTCCGGGGGCAACGTGTGGCTCAGCGTGCTCCACCCCGACGTCGATATCGCAACGCTGGCCGGGCCGCTGCTGACCGTCGGCGCAGGCGTGGGCCTCGCCGCGGGCATCATCGACGCCGAGGCCATGAATCAGATCGACACCGACCACGCGGGTATGGCCGCCGGGATGCTCAACACCGTCCGCGGAGGTGCCAACGCCCTCGTCCTCGCCCTCTTCGGTGCCGCCCTCATCGCGCTGCTCACCACGACGCTCGGCTCCCCGGAACTGGCCGGACGCGTGGCTACCGGCAACATCCCCACGACCGACGCCGAGATCCTCGCCCGACACCTCACCGGCGCCTGGCGCACCACGCTGATCGGGCTCGCGGGTTTGTGCGCGGTCGCAGGCGTCGTCGCCGGATCACTGGTGCGAACCGTCGACCACCATGAACACACCGCCTCCACGTAGCGAGGGACATCATGAGCTCATGCGTCGCGACCTCTTGAGGCGCCGTGGCGGCAGCGCGAGGAGCACAAGAGCGAGTACAGCCCGGCTCTCTTGGGCTTGCCCGTGCCGCTACCGTGATGCCACGCACGCAAGAGCGCCTGCGATGGGCGGTCGGGCCAGTAGTGGCCCAGACGACTACTACGGCAGCACCTTGCGCACGAGAGTCTTGCTCCGCAATGCGACCCAGATGGTGGCCAATCCGAGAGCGAACGGCGGGATCACGAGCGCTCCTCTCACGCCGGTGTAGGCGACCAACTGTCCGGCCAGGCCGTTGCCAGCTGCCCCCGATACGAGCCCGACAGCCACGAGGAATGAGTAGCTGCGCGCAATGGTGGCTAGGTCGGCGACGTCGTCGAGCAGCGTGGACTTCAGGATCGACCCTGGAGCTCCGGTCAATCCCGCGCCGAACATGACATGCACGAGCAGCCACGGCTGCTCTGACGCTAAGTAGACGAGTACAGCGGCTACCGTGACCGCTGCCTGGACCACGGGCAACTGCTCACCGCGGCGCCCGGGCCAGGGGCGCGAACCGAACACCAGGGCACCGAGCACCTCACCCAGCGCCAGAGCAGCAAAGGCGAAACCGGCGAGAACCGCGACACCCGCGCCAGTCATGACGCCAGGGATGGCAACCGCGGTGATCCCCACAGCAAGACCATCCAGCCCGGCGGCGACGAAGATCGTCGTCAGCCCCGGTGAGGAGGCCAAACGTGTGCCGTAGCGGCTCTCTGGCCGAAGGACGTTCTGCGATTCCCGGCCGTCGCTGACGAGTGCGAAGACGATCGTCGCAGAGAGGATCATCAGAGCCGCGATGCCCACGGCGACCACGGGTCCGTGGACGATCAGCGAGAACGAGACCAGGACGGGGCCGATCGTGACGGCGCCCTGGAACAATGCCGACAGGAGTGCGTAGGACGTGCCTCTGAGGGCTTCGTCGCTCAGGGCGAAGCTGAGCCACGCTCGTACTGCTGTCGTGATGGCCGGTACCGAGACGCCGGCTGTCCCCGCCATGACGGCCACGATCCACACTGGGCCGTCGAGGGCGCCGGTCACTCCGAATCCGAGCAATGACGCCGTGCAGATTCCGCCCGCCGCGACCACGATGGGTCGGGAGCCGAAACGGTCCATCAGGGGACCTTGAACGCTCAGTCCGATCGCGTTTCCCAGGCCGAACAAGGCGCTGATCGACCCCGCTGCGCTCAGCGCGCCTGTCCATTGCTGGACGCAGAGCACGATCGTGAGGGACAGCATGCCCAGCGGTACTGCGCTGAGGAAGACGGCGACCAGCCGAGGTCGAGCTCGACGGGTCAGCAGGACAGGTGAATAGGCTCCGAGCACGGCATGCCTCCAGAGAGGATGCCCACCCACCCGGGAGCCGTACTCCCTTGACTGACGAGGCGCCGGCCGGCGCTCGCGATCGACTCCAGCGTATGCCGGAGCCTCGCCGTTGTCAGCAGTTGAGCTCCACATCGAGCCCAGTGGCGCTGCTGCAGTGGCTGTTCTCGATGCTGCGTCCGACCGTCGACGGTGAGAACCGGCTCCGTTCACGAGACCCTGCATCTCGGGCGTGGCGCGGCGGAGGACCGCAGCGGAGCGAGGACCGAGCCCACAGCACCCGGGCGTCGCAGCCGCCGTCTTGCAGGAGTAGGGGAAGTTCTCACGTAATCGGTGGGCGCGGGCCAAGAGCAATACGCGGAGCCCTTGACTCTGCGCGTGCGCGTGTCTGGATACGGTGGTGCCAGAGCACGCAGGAGCGCCTGCATTGGGCGGCCTCATGGTTATCCAGGAGGCCTTCATGCCCGCATCCCCCGCAACGCGCCGCAACCCCTCGCTCAGGGGTGGGCTTACCCTCCTGTTGTTGACGCCTGAGATGGCGGGTCGTGCTGGCCTGCGG
>NZ_JABUXV010000060.1 GCF_014897705.1 Brachybacterium sp. FME24
TGGTCGTCGTGGGTGGGGTCGTGGGGGCCGGTTTCGCGGAGGAATCGGTCCAGTTCGCCCATCTTGTGGAGGGCGTCGAGTTCGAGGGTGAATTGGTATTGGTCCCAGGCGTCGGTGAGGGCGCGGGCGATGGTGGGGGTGACGAGGTCGCGGTGGGGGGTGATGGTGGTTTTGATCAGGGTGGGGGCGCCGATGGTCCAGGTGGTGGTTCCGTCGGGGTTGCGCACGGGGTCGATCCGGCCGGTGGTTTTGAGGTCGTGGTCTGCCCAGTGGAGGCGGTGGAGGTTGGCGATGCTGGTGGGTCCGCCTCGGGCGGGGTGGGCGTGGTCGAATTCCTCGATGTGGTCGTTCTCGGCGTCGGTGCTGGTGGTGCGGGTGCATCCGGGGACCGCGCAGACGGGGTCGCGCAGGCGGAGGTGTTCGACCATGGCCGTGGTGGGGCGGTACTGCTCGGCGGGCAGGGGGAGGAACTCGCCGGTGGTGGGGTCGGTCAGGACCCGGTGCCAGGTGCTCTCGCCGGCGGCGAGGTGGCGGGCCATCTCGGCAGG
>NZ_JABUXV010000020.1 GCF_014897705.1 Brachybacterium sp. FME24
CAGGACCGCCCTCCTGTTGCGACCAACGGCACGTCGTGCGTCGGTGAAACCCTGCGCATGGTCACAACCGCTCGGCGCGAACCGTCGACGGCGTCCCGATGCGTGCGAGTTCGACGGGCGGGACCTCGACGGGAGGGACCTCGCTGCGTGCGGCCTCGTTGTGCGCGTCCGGAATCGACCGTCAGCGAGGCGGATCCGGGCGCGTCAGAAGCCGAGCCGGCCCAGCTGCTTGGGATCGCGCTGCCATTCCTTGGCGACCTTGACCCGCAGATCCAGATGCACCTTGCGGCCGATCAGCTGGTTGATCTCCGCCCGGGCCTGGGTGCCGACCTCCTTGAGGCGGGAGCCGCCCTTTCCGATGATGATGCCCTTCTGGCTGTCGCGCTCGACGAACAGAGTCGCCCGGACCACGAGGCGCCCTTCCCCGGGAGCCATCTCGGTGAAGGGGTCGCCCTCGGGATCGGTCTCCACGACCTCCTCGACGACCACGGCGATCGAATGGGGCAGCTCCTCGCGCACACCCTCCAGGGCGGCCTCCCGGATGAGCTCGGAGATGCGGTCGTCGCGGGACTCCTCTGTGAGCTGCTCGTCGGGGTACAGCTGCGGACCCTCGGGCAGCTGCTTCGCGATGACCTCGAGCAGCACGTCGATCTGCTCGCCCTTGACGGCGGAGATCGGGACGATCTCGTCGAACTCCATCAGCTGGTCCACGCTCATGAGGTGCTCCGCCAGGCGGTCGCGACCGACGAGGTCCGTCTTGGTGACGATCGCGATCACCCGCGGGCCGCGACGACCGGTGCGCATCTCGACGAGGTCCTGGGCGATGAAGCGGTCACCGGGGCCGATCTTCTGATCCGCGGGCAGGCAGAGCCCGACCACGTCGACCTCGCTGAGGGTGTCGCGCACCAAGTCGTTCAGACGCTCCCCGAGCAGCGTCCGGGGGCGGTGCACGCCGGGGGTGTCGACCAGGATGATCTGTGCATCCTCGCCCGTCACGATGCCGCGGATCGCGCGGCGGGTGGTCTGCGGCTTGCTGGAGGTGATCGCGACCTTCTCCCCCACCAGCGCATTGGTCAGCGTCGACTTGCCGACGTTGGGCCGGCCCACGAGAGCGACGAAGCCGGCGCGGTGCGCAGGGCCCTCGACAGGCTCAGCGGTGGGGTCGGCGTCGACCGTGGGGTCGCTCCCGACAGTGGTGGGGTCGAGGTCATCGGTCATCGTTGTTCTCCTGGTCAGCGGGGTCCGTGTCGGGACGGGCGTCCAGCGCCCGCGAGACGATCACGGTGGACAGTCGTCGGCGGCGTCCTGAGGTCTTCTCGGCCTGAAGGGCGAGCCCGTACGCCTCGGCACGGGACCCGGCGATCGGCACTCGGCCGGTCACCTTGCCCAGCAGCCCGCCGACGCTGTCGATGTCATCGTCGTCGATCTCGAGGTCGAACAGGTCACCGACCTCCGTCAGACCGGCGCGGGCGGGCACTCGATAGCTGCCGTCGCCGAGATCCTCGATCTCGGGTTCGGCGGGGTCGTGCTCATCGGCGATCTCGCCCACGATCTCCTCGAGGATGTCCTCGATCGTGACGATGCCGGAGACGCCGCCGTACTCGTCGACGACCACGGTGATGTGCACGTGACTGGTCTGCATCTGGCGCAGCACCTCGTCGGCCGTCACGAACTCGGGCGCGAAGCGGGCGGCGCGCATGATCTCGCTGACGGGACGTTCCGGGCGGGGATCCCACGGCGAGTGGATCGCCTTCATGACGTCCTTGGCATAGAGCATGCCGCGCAGGTCGTCGACGCTCTCGCCGATCACCGGCACTCGCGAGAAGCCGGAGCGGACGAACAGGCGCATGGCCTTCTTCGCGGACGTCTCGACGTCCAGCGCCACCATGTCCGTGCGCGGAACCATCAGCTCACGCACCATGGTCTCGCGCAGCTCGAACACGCCCTGGATCATGTCCCGCTCGCCGTCCTCGACGTGCTCGTCCTCCAGAGCGCGGTCGACGTTCTGGCGGGCCTTCTCCGCGCCGTCGACGGCGCTGTCCTGGGCGCGCGGGCGAGCGGCAAGGTTGACACCGACGCTGGTCAGTGCGCTCGCGGGCAGCCAGAGGAGCCCGCGGACGGCGAGCACCAGCCCGCGGGTCGAGATCAGCACCGACTCGGGACGACTGCGACCGATGGTGCGTGGAGAGATCGCGAGGACCACCAGCAGCAGTACGCCGGAGACCACGATGGTCACCAGGGTCGGAAGCGCCCAGACGTCCCGGCCGCTGAGATGGTCGAACGCCACGAAGGCGAGTCCGGCGACGGAGGCGACCATCACCGCTTCGCAGAGCACGCGGCCCAGGGAGACGGAGGCGAGGGTGCGCGGCGCGTCACCGTGCTGGGAGAGCACGCGGGTGCGTACTGCCTCGGGCCGGTGCGCGAGCGTCTTCTCCAGCGCGCTGCGGGAGACGGCGAGGTACGCAGCGTCGACGGCGGTGAGCACGGCCGCGACCACCAGCGAGGCCAGGCCCACCGGGAGCAGCACGAGCAGCGCGGTGCTCAGCATGCTCGACAGCTTCCGGGGTGCGCGGCGGCGGTCATGCGCGTCGCGTTCAGCTCTTGCCCCGCGAGGCGAGGAACGTCAGCAGGAGCTTGCGCTGGAGGTCGAACATGATCTTGCGCTCGTCCTCCTCCATGTGGTCGTAGCCCAGGAGGTGGAGGATCGAGTGGCAGGTCAGCAGGAGCATCTCCTCGACGGCGCTGTGACCGGCCTCGCTCGCCTGCTTGGCCGCGACGCTGGGGCACAGTACGACGTCCCCGAGCAGCCCTTCCGGAGCAGGATGCTCGGGCGTGCCGGGGGTCAGCTCGTCCATCGGGAAGCTCATGACGTCCGTGGGACCGGGCAGATCGAGCCACTGCACGTGGAGCTTCTCCATCGCCTCCTCGTCGACGAACAGGATCGACATCTCGGTGGCGGGATTCAGGTGCATGGCGTCGAAGACGAAGCGGGCGAGGTCGACGAACTCGGTCTCGTCGACGACGGCGGTGGTCTCGTTGCGGATCTCGATGGTCATGGTTCAGGTCCCCTGGTTGGCGCGGTGGCGGGCGTCGCGGCTGCCGCCGGGGCGGATCTCCCAGCGACCGTAGGCCTCGACGATGTCGCTGACCAGGGAGTGGCGTACGACGTCGCGGGACGAGAGCCGACGGAACGAGATGTCGTCGATGCCGCCGAGGACCTGTTCGACGACCTTCAGGCCGCTCTTCTGGGAGCCGGGCAGGTCGACCTGGGTGACGTCACCGGTGACCACCATGGTGGAGTTGAATCCGAGTCGGGTCAGGAACATCTTCATCTGTTCCGGCGTGGTGTTCTGCGCCTCGTCGAGGATGATGAAGGCATCGTTCAGGGTGCGCCCGCGCATATAGGCCAGGGGTGCGACCTCGATGGTCCCGGCGCTCATCAGTCGCGGGATCGACTCCGGGTCGAGCATGTCGTGCAGGGCGTCGTACAGGGGGCGCAGGTACGGATCGATCTTCTCGTTCAGCGTGCCCGGCAGGAAGCCCAGCCGCTCCCCCGCCTCCACGGCGGGACGGGTGAGGATGATCCGGTTGACCTGCTTGCTCAGCAGCTGCTGGACCGCCATGGCCACAGCCAGGTACGTCTTGCCGGTGCCGGCCGGGCCGATGCCGAAGGTGATGGTCGAGGACTCGATCGCCTCGATGTACGACTGCTGCCCGAGGGTCTTGGGGCGGATGCTGCGCCCGCGCGAGGACAGCACGGTGCGCGAGAGCACCTGCTCGAGCTTCTCGCCCGAGGCGCGGCCGTCGCCGTACAGGTTCGCGACGCGCTGGACTGCTTCCGTGGTGACGGCCTGGCCGTTCCCGGCGAGCTCGATGAGACTGCGCATGATGTGCTCGCTGCGGCGCAGGGCGTCCTCGGTGCCGCGCAGGGTGACCTGGTGGCCCCGCACGTGAACGTCCGTATCGGGGACCGCGTCCTCGAGGGCGGCCAATGCCTGGTCGTTCTCCCCGAGCACCTGGAAGGGGCTCAGGTGATCTGGGATCGCGAGCGTGCGTTCACGCGCCTCCGGGGCGCGGCCGGGCGTCGGGGTGAGGGCATCAGTCAAGATCCGTCACATCTCTCCTTCTGCGAGCGTCCCGCCCGCCAGGACGTGCGCATGCACGTGGAATACGGACTGTCCGGCGGTCGCGCCGGTGTTGAAGATCAATCGGAAGTCACCGTCGGCGAGGTCGGAGGCGATCCGTGCGGCGACCGACGTGAGATGCGCGAGCAGTTCGGGCTGCTCGGCGAGCTCACGGACATCGCGGCGATGCTCCCTCGGGACGACGAGCACGTGGACCGGCGCCTTCGGGTTCTGATCCCGGAACGCGATCACCTGATCGTCCTCATGGACGCGATCGGCAGGGATCTCTCCCGCGACGATCGTGCAGAAGACGCAGTCCGGGGCGCGATGGTCGTTGACGGTGTTTCCCATTCTTCGAAGTCTACGGGAGCGACTCTCCGCACAGCCGACTTGGGTTCACCGACTCCCTATGAGAAAGTTCAATCATCATGACGAAGCTTGGAATCCTCATCAGCAGTGCCCGCCCGAACCGTGTCGGGGAGAAGGTGGCCCGCTGGGTCGCCGACGCCGCGTCCGACCAGTTCGAGATCGACCTGATCGACCTGCGCGAGATCGCGCTGCCGTCCTTCGACGAACCGGAGAGCCCGAAGTCCGGCGCCGACAAGACCACCGACCACGGCCGCACCTGGGGCGAGCGGATCGGCGCGCTCGATGCCGTGGTGATCCTCACTCCGCAGTACAACGGCTCCTACCCCGGTGCCCTCAAGAACGCGATCGACTTCCTGTACGCCGAGTGGCGCGGCCTGCCCACTGCCCTGATCGGCTACGGCTGGGGCGCGGCCAGCGAGGTGCTGCCGCAGCTGGAGGCGCTGATGGTCCGGCTGGATGCCGACGTGATCGCCGGTATCGGCCTCGGTTTCCGCGAGGACCTCTCCGTCGAGGGCGAACTGTTCGTCACGCAGGAGAAGTCCGCCGCTCTGCGTGACGCGCTCGTCGCGATCGAGCAGAAGGTGCTCACTCCCGTCGCCTGAGGTGCCCCCCACCCCGAGGGGCCCCGTCGGAGTACTCCCCGGCGGGGCTCTTCCGATGCCCGCAGCGGTCAGTGCCCGGGGCTCGCGTAGTAGCGCGAGAGATACCGGAACCCGGCCACGCCGAGCACCAGGATCAGCGGCCCGGCCAACGGCGAGACCTGCGCGAGCCACAGGGGGACGACCAGCTCGTCGGTATGGCCGAGCACGATCGTGGCGGGCAGGTAGGCCATGAACGCCAGCGGCAGCAGGAAGGTCAGCAGCCATGCCCCGACGGTGCCGAATATCGTCATCGGATAGGCGCCGAAGTCGGTGAGCACGCGGTCGATGGTGTCCTTCACCCGCGTGGTCGGGCCCATCCGGAAGTCCAGCCCGGAGATGCCGATCTGCAACCCGGCCTCGACCAGACCGCCGCCGATCGCCGCCGCTGCCACGTACAGCACCGTCCACGGCGACCACGCGACCTCCACGCCCGATCCGGCGACGCCGAGGATGGTCACCCCGAGCACCAGATCGCCGATCGTGCCGGGGTTGAAGTAGCGGGTCAGCAGCTGCATCAGCGGTGAGGCCGGGCGCAGCAGGTAGCGGTCCCAGTCCCCGTCGCGCACCACGTTCGCGCTCGAGCGGTGCTGACCGAAGTTGATCGTGCAGACGCCGTGCGCGGTCAGGCGCAGCCCGTAGAGGAAGGCGACCTCTGCCACGCCCCAGCCGGCGATGGTGCCGAAGGCGCCCAGCAGAACCCCGATGAAGGCGAGTTGGGTGCCCTGGAGCGCGGCGCTGCCCAGGAACGTGAGGATCAGATTCACGCGGTGCACGCGCATGCTGCGCCAGGTCGCACCGAGCAGGATCACGTAGGTGCGCCAGGGCGGGATCGGTCGGGCCAGGGAGCCGCCGGCGTTCTCCGGGATACGGGCAGGTGTCTCAACCACCGAAGATCACCAGCCTGCGGATGGCGCGTCTCCACACCAGGGTGGCCAGGGCGATCAGCACGAGGATCCAGACCGCCTGCAGGCCGATCGCACCGACCGTGTGCCATCCGGGATCCCGGTCGACGTAGATCGACAGGGGCACGAAGATCTGTGCGGAGAACGGCAGCAGGGTCAGGATGCCGGTGAGCCAGTCCGGCATGAACCACAGCGGGATCAGTGCTCCCGAGGAGAACTGGGCGAGCATCCGGTAGATGAGGAACGCCCCTCCGACCTCGAGAGTCCAGAAGCCGACCAGGCCCACGGTGAAGTTCACGATCAGCGCGATGGTGAAGCCCAGGATCAGCGACACCAGGCAGGCGAGACCGGAGAGCCACGAACCGGGCAGGGCGATCGCCCCGAGCGCGAGGCCGATCACGAGGGCGGCGGCCGCTGCGGGAAGCTGGCCGATCGTGCCGCCCACCTGTCGTGCCAGCGCGACCGGCACCGCCGAGATCGGCCGCATCACGTCGAAGGCGATCGCCCCGGTGCGCAGCCGGCCCAGCAGCGAGTCGAAGATGAATGGCTGGAACAGGGTGGTGGTGAGCACTCCGAGCACCGCGTAGGTGACGGCGTCGACCTGGGCGACCCCGGCGACGTCGGTCCGATCGCCGTAGACCGCGGTCCACACCAGGTGCACGAGGATCACCTGGAGCACGCACCCGACGATCCCGGTCCAGGTGGAGGCTCGGAAGGCGAACTGGGCGCGCGCAGCGTGGCCGATCGAGGCCCGGATGCCGTCGCGGACCTGACGTGCGGGCAGGCGGCCGGCAGCGAGGCTCACGGTGCGATGCCCCGATCGGTGTAGATCCGATGGATCACGTCCTCCACGTTGGGCTCGCGGGAGGACAGATCGGTGATCTCCAGGGCTCCTGTGAGCCGTCCGATCGCTGCCGGGGCCGGCAGCTGCTCGGGGTCGAAGCGGAAGGTGCCGCGCAGCTCGTCTCCCACCGGGAGGAGTCGGGTCAGTGTCAGCCCGGGAATATCGGTATCCTCGGGAAGGTCCACGGCGCTCACGACGATCTCGCGGAATGGGGCGTACCGGGAGCGGAGGCTCTCGAGGCCACCGTCGTACAGGATGCGCCCCTCGTCGATGATGACCACCCGGCGTGCGAGCTGCTCGACGTCGGAGATGTCGTGCGTGGTCAGCAGCACCGTGGTGCCCGCAGTGCGGTTCTGCTCGGCGATGAAGTCCCGGATCCGTGCCTTCGCGACCACGTCCAGGCCGACGGTCGGTTCGTCGAGGTACAGCACCGGCGGCCGATAGAGCATCGCCGCGACGATGTCCCCGCGCATGCGTTGACCCAGCGACAGCGAACGCACCGCCGTGTCCAGGAAGGGACCCATGTCCAGCAGGTCCACGAAACCGTCGAGCGAGCGCCGGTAGTCGACCGGATCCAGGCCGTAGAGCTTCGCGATCAGGTCGAAGGACTCCCGCAGCGGCAGATCCGTCCACAGCTGAGTGCGCTGGCCGAAGACCGCGCCGATGTTGCGGGCGTTGGTGCGACGATCCTTCCACGGCACGATGCCCTCGACCTCGATGTGCCCGGAGGTGGGCACGAGGATGCCGGTGAGCATCTTGATGGTGGTGGACTTGCCGGCGCCGTTGGGGCCCAGATAGCCCACGATCTCGCCGTCGTCGATCCGCAGCGAGATGTCGTCGACGGCGCGGGAGGTGATCGTCTCGGCGCTGAAGAAGGATCGCAGCCCGGCGAAGCGGCCCTCGGCGCGCTTCGGACGACGGAACTCCTTGACCAGGTTCTCGGCGAGGATCATCGTCGCCTACCGCCGCTGCCCCGGGCTGCGACACGGGCGGGCAGCAGGGCGACGGAGCTCATGGGGTCCGACCTTACAAGCCGGCGTCCCTCTGGTCAGACGTTTTACGCATGTGCGCTGTGAGACCCGTCCGCCCGGCTCAGCCCCAGCGGCCGAGGAGACTGCTGAGCACCGCGAGCGCGGCCGGGCCGGCGGTGGAGGAACGCAGCACTTCGGCGCCCAGCAGCACGGACCGGGCACCGGCTTCTCGCAGGGCGTCGAGCTCTGCGGGAGCGATGCCACCCTCGGGACCGACGATCACGATGATCTCCTCGACGCCGTTCTCGCTCGTGGCGCGCAGTTGACCGGCCAGAGCCATGAGGCCGACGGACTCCTGCTCGTGCAGCACCAGCACGAGGGCGCCGTCGGCTGCGCGTCCGCGCACGTCGGCGAGAAGCGCCGCGGTGGTGACCGGTTCGGCGACTTCGGGGATCCCCGGCCGACGGCACTGCTTGACCGCTGCCCGCACGGTTCCGGTCCAGCGGGCGCGACCCTTGAGGAGCTTCTCCCCGCGCCAGACGGAGACCGAGCGCTGCGCTATCCACGGCACCACCCGGTCCACGCCGAGCTCGGTCGCGGATTCGATCGCCTGCTCGTCCCGCCCACCGGTCGCGAGCGCCTGGACCAGGATGAGCCGGGGCAGGCGCTGGACGGCGGCCGTCGGGGCAGCGAGCAAGCGCAGGTCCAGGGCCTCCTTGCGGGCGGCCACCACCTCGGTGAGAACCTGGCGGCCGGGCCCATCGGTGAGCAGGATCTGCTCCCCCACCCCGATGCGGGCGACCTTCGCGGCGTGCTTGCCCTCCTCCCCGTCCAGGGTCAGGACGTCCTCCTCGAGCGCCCCGGCGAGGGCGTCGTCGAGGATCAGGAAGCCGGGTGGGGTGGTGGGCATGTCAGGACCTGCGCCGTCGGAGCTGGATCAGAACTCGCGCAGGCGGTCGCGCAGCTTGGCGAAGGGGCCGTGGCCCCGGCGCCTCGTGCTCTCGTCACCGCGCAGGGCGGCGAACTGCTCGAGCAGATCGCGCTCCTCCTCGCTGAGCGAGCTGGGCACGGCGACGTCCAGCACCACCCGGATGTCGCCACGTCGCTCGCGGCGCAGTGGAGTGACGCCCAGCCCCTTGAGGGTGATCTCCTCGCCGGGCTGCGCGCCGGGCTTGACGTCGATCTCCTGGGAGCCGTCGAAGGTCTCCAGCGGGATCGTGGCGCCGAGAGCGGCCGAGGTCATCGGCACCGCCATGGTGATGACGAGGTCGTCGCCATCACGCTCGAACATCTCGTGATCGGTGACGGCGAGCTCGACGAAGAGATCGCCGGCAGGGCCACCGGCCTCGCCGGTCTCGCCCTCGCCGCGCAGCTGGATGCGGGTGCCGTTCTCGACACCGGAGGGGATGCGCACCGTGACGGTGCGCTCGGAGGGAGTGCGGCCGTGACCGGAGCAGCTCGTGCAGGGCTGCTCGATGACGTCGCCATGACCTTCACAGGTGGGGCAGGGCGCCATCGTGACCATCTGCCCCAGCAGCGACTGGGCGACCCGCTGGACGTGGCCGCTGCCGTTGCACGCGGTGCAGCGGGTGGGGCTGGTGCCGGGCTCGGCGCAGGCACCGTCACAGCGCTCGCAGAGCACCGCGGTGCGGAAGGTGACCTGCTCCTCGGTCCCGAAGACGACGTCGCGCAGGTCGATCTTGACCCGGCGCAGCACATCGCCGCCGCGGCGCTGGCGGGGCACGGGGCCCTGACCACGGCCGCGCATGCCTGCGGCGCCCGCGAACATGTCGAAGATGTCGTTGAAGTCGAAACCCGCGCCGCCGCCGGGGAAGCCGCCGCCCCCGCCCATGCCCGGGCCGCCGCCCATGTCGTACTGGCGGCGCTTGTCCGCGTTGGACAGGGTCTCGTAGGCCTGGGAGACCCGCTTGAACTTCTCGGAGGCTTCGGGGTCGGGATTGACGTCCGGGTGGAGCGTGCGGGCGAGCTTCCGGTACGCCTTCTTGATCTCCTCGGTCGAGGCGTCGCGGGAGACGCCGAGGAGTTCGTAGTAGTCGTCGTTCACAGTGAAGGATCCTTACCGGGGAGTCGGGGCACCCGGAGCCGCGGCATACGGCTCTGGGGCACGGGGCAGTGATGGTCGGAGGGCGACGGCGCGCGTGGATGCACGCGCCACGGGGTCATTCGAGATAGCGGGAGACGTAGCGGGCGATGGCTTGGACGGTCGAGATGCCGGCGACGTAGTCCATGCGGCTGGGGCCGAGGATCGCCAGGTGCGACCCGCCCCCGTACCCGGCACCGACGACGGCCGCCTGATGCAGCGCCTGGTCCTGCAGCTCGGAGCCGATGCGTACCTCGACGGCACCTGGCAGGGCGTGCATCTCGGTGAACAGGCGCATCAGCACCAGCTGTTCCTCGAGCACGTCCAGCAGCGGCTCCACATCCTGAGTGAAGTCCAGTGCGGAGCGGGCGATGTTCGAGGTGCCGGCCAGCATGATCCGGTCCTCGGCGCGGGTCGCGGCCAGCGCGACGAACGCCTCGGCCACCTCTGTGGTGCCGGGGCGGTCCTGGTGCGGGACCGCCTCGCAGAGGTCCGTCAGCGGGAGCTGGAGGTCGGTGACCTCACGCCCGGAGACGACGCGGTTGAGCTGATCGCGCAGGTCGACGTAGAACTCCGCGGGTTGGCCCGCGAATACCGGGACCGTGCGCTGGTCGACGCGCCCGGACTCGGTGATCAGCACGACCAGGAGCAGTGACTCGGCGACCTTGACCAGCTCCACGTGGCGTATGCGGGCCTGGCGACGCGCCGGATACTGCACCATCGCGACCTGCTGGGTGAGCTGCGCCATCAGACGCACCGTGCGACCGAGGAGCTCCTCGACGTCGCCGGAATCCTCCAGCAGGGTCTGGATGGCACGCCGTTCGGGGGCCGACAGCGGCTTCACGGTCGCGACATGGTCGACGAAGGCACGGTAGCCCTTGTCGGTCGGGATGCGACCGGCGGAGGTATGGGGCTGATGGATCAGCCCTTCCTCCTCGAGCGAGGACATGTCGTTGCGCACCGTGGCGGCCGAGACCCCCAGCTCGTGGCGGTCCAGCAGGGACTTGGAGCCGACGGGCTCACGGGTGGAGACGTAATCCTCGACGATCGCGCCGAGGATCTGCAGTTTCCGGGCGTCCGTGTCCCTCACCTCCTGCGTTCCGTGGGTGCATCTCGATCTGGTCAGGTCGTTCCGGCGCGGTGGCGTGCCCGCGTCGCCGAGGCGACAGCTGGCACTTGCCCACGCCGAGTGCCAATCCTACGCGCCTGCGGCGATGCTCGCGGGGAGGTGTTCGCCACGGGTGTACGGTATCGCGCGTGCCTGCAGCATCCGATCACTTCCCCGACCGGTACGGCCCTGACGTGCTGTCCTCCGGTCCGCCCTCCCATCATCGCCGCCGCCCCGTGGCCCGTGAGGTCCCCGCGCAGCGGGACCTCGTCGTCGAGGAGGCCTCCACCGGCTTCACCGGCGCCATCACCCGGGTCGAGAAGATCGCCGGCGAGCAGGTCGTCGAGCTCGAGGACGGACGCGGCGTGCGCCGCACCTTCCCGCTCGGCCCCGGCTTCATGATCGACGGCAAGCCGGTGCTGCTGACCCGCGCTGCCCCGCGGGCCCAGGCTCCCGTGCGCAAGCGCTCCGCGAGCGGTTCGGTGTACGTCGAGGGCGCGAAGGCCCGCACCGCCCGGGCCTCGCGCATCTGGGTCGAGGGCACCCACGACGCCGAGCTGGTGCAGAAGGTGTGGGGTCATGACCTGCGCATCGAAGGCATCGTGGTCGAACAGCTGGAGGGCGCTGACAACCTCGTCGAGCGTGTCCAGGAGTTCGGCCCGTCGGCCGGTCGCCGCCTCGGGATCCTGGTGGACCACCTGATTCCGGGCTCGAAGGAGTCACGCATCGCCGCCGAGGTGATGAAGCTTCCCGGAGCCCGCGGGAACGTCGCAGTGCTGGGCCATCCCTATGTCGACGTGTGGCAGGCCGTGCGCCCCGCCCGGGTGGGCCTGACCGCCTGGCCGCACGTCCCCAAGGGGACCGACATCAAGGTGGGCTCGCTCGCCGCCCTCGGCTGGCCCCGCGCGGATCAGGCCGACATCGGCCAGGGCTGGCAGCGGATCCTTGCCACCGTGCGCTCCTACGCCGACGTCGAGCCGTCGCTGTCCGGTCGCATCGAGGAACTCATCGACTTCGTGACCGTCGATCACTCCTGATCGACGTGCTGGGTGGGGCGCACGGACCTGGGGGATAACCCCCGGGCGACATGGCGGCTCACCACGGAGACCGGACCGTTGCGGCTGGTTAGGCTGAGTGCATCAGCCCGACGTCGGCCCTTCCCGGCCGGCCTGTCCCGAAAGAGGAACCATGAGCCAATCTCCGCACCCGCACGATCCGTACGGCACCGAGCCGAGCGCTCCTGCCCCGGAGCAGCCGGTCACCTCGGATCCTGCGGCTGCCGATGCGTCCCAGGACGACTTCCTGGGAGCCACTCCCCCGCACTCCGAGTCGTCTGCCCCGGCAGAGCACGCCGTGCCCGCGAGCGGTTTCGCACCGCAGGACGGCGCACCGCAGCAGCACCCCGCCCCGGAGGATCAGTCGAGCCCGACCTCGGACCCGGCCCTGCATCCGCACGATCCTTTCGCCTATCCCGCGGGCTCGCAGCAGCCTGCCCCGGACTCGGGGGCGGAGAGTTTCTCGGCCTCCTCCCCGTACGCGTCTCCTGCACCCTCCGGCAATCAGGACCCGTACTCGGCGCCGTCGTCGGCGCCGGGCGGCGACCCCTACGCAGCACCCGCCGCGGGTGCAAGCGGGTACAGCGCAGGGCCTCAGGGCCCGAGCGGTGCGCAGGAACAGTACGGACCGTCGGGCCAGTACGGAGCGCAGGGCCACGGCGCCCCGGGTCAGCACGGTCAGTACGCCCCCCACGGCGCCGCGTCGCTCGACGTCCCGCCACCCGGGTTCAAGGGAGTGCACGAGGGGCCGCTGTCGGGCCAGCCACTGCCGGACACCGACGCGAAGACCTGGGCACTCGTGGTGCACCTGGCCGCGCTGCTGCAGTTCGTGATCCCCTTCGTCGGTGGCCTCATCGCCCAGATCGTGCTCTACGTGATCTTCAAGGATCGCAACCGCTTCGTGCGCTACAACGCCGCGGAGGCCCTCAACGGCACGATCGCCGCCCTGATCATCTCGCTCGCGATGGGTGCGGTGTTCACGATCATCACGATCGTCACGTTCGGCATCGGAGCCTTCCTGTTCGGCCTGATGTTCGTCCCGACCCTCGTGCAGGCGATCTTCGCGATCATCGGCGCCATCAGGGCCTACCAGGGAACCTGGTGGAACTACCCGGTCAACGTGCGCCTGGTGAAGTGACCTGATCGGCCACTGCGCCGCCATGATGCGAGCCCCTGGGATCGAGGTGATCCCGGGGGCTCTCGTCCGTCCTGGGCGCGGCGTCCCGGCTGAGGGCCCGAAGCTCGCGCAGCAGCGTCGTCGCCGGCTCGTCATGGCCCGCGATGTACTCGTCGATCGTCGAGGGCTTCGTCATCGCTCCAGTGTGCTCCCCGCGGGCTGTGCTGTCGACGGCCCGGACCGGCGACGTCAGGGCACCAGGTCGCGGATCACCGCGTCGGCCAGCAGCCGGCCCTCACGGGTCAGCACCGCGCGGCCGGCGGCCAGGGCGTCGGCGTCGAGGTGGCCGCGCTCGCGGTGCACCTCGAGCATCGGCCGGGTCTGCTCGGGCACCTCGTCCACCGCGAGACCGTCGATGATCCTCAGCTCGAGCATGATCCGCTCGACCAGCCGGTCCTGCGAGGAGACCTGCTCGGAATCGGCCACCGGGAGGGCGCCCTCGGCCAGGGTGGTCGCATAGCGGCTGGGATGCTTCACGTTCCAGGAGCGCAGGCCGTCGCGATGGCGGTGGGCACCGGGGCCGATCCCCCACCAGTCGCTGCCGCGCCAGTAGGCGAGGTTGTGGCGGGAGCGCTGCGCCGGCGTGCGTGCCCAGTTGGAGACCTCGTACCAGGTCAGCCCGTCAGCGGAGGCGAGATCGTCGACCAGCTCGTACTTGTCGGCCATGTCGTCGGGATCCGGGGCCTCGAGCTCACCGCGACGCAGCTGGCGGGCCATCGCCGTGTTGCCCTCGATGATCAGCGAGTAGGCGGACATATGGTCCACGCCGCAGGCCAGGGCCGCTTTCACGGAGGTCTCGACGTCGGCGAGAGTCTCCCCGGGCGTGCCGTAGATCAAGTCCAGGGAGACGTCCAGCCCGGCCTCGCGGGCCCAGGCCACAGCCTGCGGCACCCGCTCCGGGTCATGGGTGCGACCCAGGGTGCGCAGCACCGAGCGCACGGCGGACTGCATGCCGAAGGAGACGCGAGTGATGCCGCCGTCCGCCAACTGCTGCAGGGACTCCTCGGTGACGGAGTCCGGGTTCGCCTCGGTGCTGACCTCGGCGCCTTCGGCGAGCGGGATCAGGCCGCGCAGGTGCGCGAGCATGGCGACGAGCTCGTCCGCCGGCAGCAGCGTCGGGGTGCCGCCGCCGAAGAAGACCGTGCCCACGCGGTCGTAGTCATACCCGGCGGCGCGATCGTCGGCGAGGGTCAGGTCCATCTCGGCCATCGCATGGGAGGGGTACTCCGCCTGGGACCCGCCCCCGCCCAGCTCCGTCGCGGTGTACGTGTTGAAGTCGCAGTACCCGCAGCGCACCGCGCAGAACGGCACGTGGACGTAGACGGAGAGATCGCGCTCGCGATGTCGGTCGCTCATCGTTCTCCCCTCAGGTGGCGTGTCGCCCGCTTCTCGAGCTCGTGATGCAGTGCCACACCGCTCTCCCGTGCCCAGGAATCGAGGGTGCGGGTGAGGTCCCGATCCCGGGCCCCGCCGTAGGTCGCGGCGACGGTGACCCCGTGGTCCGGGGTCAGCTCGACGAGGAACGTGTCCCCGGCGGTGATCTCGCCCGTCTCGATCACGCGGAAGTAGACGCCGGTGCGACCGCGCTGGTGGTACTGCGCGCGGAAGTCATCGGTGCCCATCCAGCGCTGGAACGTCATGCAGGGAGTGCGCGGGGCGGTCACCTCGAGGAGCGCGGTGCCGGCACGGACGCGGGCCCCGATCTCGAGGTCGTCGACGGCGAGGCCGTCGATCAGCAGGTTCTCGCCGAGGCCGCCGGGGGCCACCTCGCGCCCCAGCTCCGAGGACCAATGGGCGGACTCCACCGCGTCGATCGCGTAGACGGCCTGGTCGGGCCCGCCGTGGTGGGCACGGTCCGCCTGGACATCAGCGTAGAGACCGAGCTCGCCGAGGCGCACGGCCCCGTCGACCGGGCGCTTGTCGATCGCCGTCGTGCCCACGCTGCCCGCATCGGCATGCAGGGCGGAGACGACGCAGACGGCCGCGACGGTGCCGGTGGCTCCGACGGCGACGACTGCCACGGGGGGCGCGGACGAGGGCATCCGGGTCACGAGTTCCTCCTGCTCTCGGGAGCGGGCCGGTGGGGATGCAGGTCCCCGACGACCCTCATTTCTTCTTGGAGTCCTTCGGCATGTCGCCGTCGTCGGAGGACAGAGCGGCGATGAAGGCCTCCTGGGGCACCTCGACGGAACCGATGTTCTTCATCCGCTTCTTGCCCTCCTTCTGCTTCTCCAGCAGCTTCCGCTTTCGCGAGATGTCGCCGCCGTAGCATTTGGACAGCACATCCTTGCGCATGGCTCGGATGTTCTCGCGGGCGATGATCCGGGCACCGATGGCGGCCTGGATCGGCACCTCGAACTGCTGGCGCGGGATGAGTTTCTTGAGCTTCCCGGCCATCTCGACGCCGTAGCTGTACGCCTTCTCCCGGTGGACGATCGCACTGAACGCATCCACCGGCTCGCTCTGGAGCAGCATGTCGACCTTGACGAGGTCCGCGACCTGGGAGCCGGAGATGTCGTAGTCCAGCGAGGCATAGCCGCGGGTCTTGGACTTCAGCTGGTCGAAGAAGTCGAAGACGATCTCCGCGAGCGGCAGCGTGTAGCGCAGTTCGACACGGTCCTCGCTGAGGTAGTCCATGCCGCCGAGATTGCCTCGCTTGGACTGGCACAGCTCCATGACCGAGCCGATGAACTCGCTGGGGACCAGGATCGTTGCCTTGGTCATGGGCTCGCTGATCTCGCGGACCTTGCCCTCGGGGAAGTCCGAAGGATTGAGCACCTCGATCTCGGTGCCGTCCTCCATGACCACCTGGTAGACGACGCTCGGGGCGGTCGATATCAGGTCGAGGTTGAACTCGCGCTCGAGACGCTCGCGGATGATCTCCAGGTGCAGCAGGCCCAGGAAGCCGACCCGGAAGCCGAAGCCGAGGGCCGTGGAGGTCTCCGGCTCGTAGTTCAGGGCTGCGTCGTTGAGCTTGAGCTTGTCCAGCGCATCGCGCAGCACCGGGTAGTCGGAGCCATCGATCGGGAACAGGCCCGAGTACACCATCGGCTTGGGATCCGCGTAGCCCTCGAGGGCCTCCGTCGCACCGCGGATCGAGGTGGTGATGGTGTCGCCGACCTTGGACTGGCGCACGTCCTTCACACCGGTGATCAGGTAGCCCACCTCGCCGGGTCCGATACCCGGGGTCTTGTGCGGCTCCGGGGAGCTCACGCCGATCTCGAGCAGCTCGTGGTGCGCGCCGGTGGACATCATGTCGATCCGGTCGCGGGACTTGAGGTAGCCGTCGATGACACGGATGTAGGTGACGACGCCCCGGTAGGTGTCGTACACGGAGTCGAAGATCATCGCGCGGCAGGGGGCATCCGGCTCGCCCGTGGGCGACGGGAGGGTCCTGACGACATGGTCCAGGAGGTCCTCGACGCCCACGCCGGTCTTGCCGGAGACCCGCAGCACCTGGTCGGGCTCGACGCCGACGAGCTGGCCGATCTCCGCGGCGTACTTCTCCGGCTCGGCCCCGGGCAGGTCGATCTTGTTGAGCACCGGGATGATGGTGAGGTCGTTCTCCATCGCCAGGTACAGGTTCGCCAGCGTCTGGGCCTCGATACCCTGCGCGGCGTCGACCAGCAGGATCGCGCCCTCGCAGGCGGCGAGCGAGCGGGAGACCTCATAGGTGAAGTCGACGTGCCCAGGGGTGTCGATCATGTTCAGGGCGTAGTTCGTGCCATCGACCTGCCACGGCATGCGCACCGCCTGGCTCTTCACCGTGATGCCGCGTTCGCGCTCGATGTCCATGCGGTCGAGGTACTGGGCGCGCATCGCGCGCTCGTCGACGACGCCGGTTATCTGCAGCATGCGATCGGCGAGCGTGGACTTGCCGTGGTCGATGTGCGCGATGATGCAGAAGTTCCGGAGACGCTCCTGGGGTGTCGACGCGGGAAGGATGTCCCGGGCCTCGTCGGCCGCGATCCTCGGGGTCACCGGCTTACGTCCTCTCATCGTTGTGGGGCCCGCGCACCTGCGCGGGGACAATCGCTCCATGGTCTCACGGGGCCCGCGCCCGGGCCTGCATCGCGGCCGGTCGCGGGCAGAGGTCACATGAGCCAGGAGCATCGGTCGTGCCCCGCCACCGGGACGACCTCGAGATCGACGATGGTGGGGCCGGTCATGAGTCGTTTCCGGCTGGCTCGAGGCGGCCATCGAGACGACGGTTCAGGTGCCACGGATTGTTCTCCCGCAGCGGCTGCGGCAAGAGGTCGTCGGGGATGTCCTGGTAGGCGACGGGACGCAGGAAGCGCTCGATCGCCAGTGTCCCGACCGAGGTCGTGCGGCTGGCCGAGGTGGCAGGGAACGGTCCCCCGTGGACCATCGCGTGGCCGACCTCGACGCCGGTCGGCCACCCGTTGGCGAGGATCCGGCCGACCTTGCGCTCGAGGACCGGCAGCAGCAGCGCCACGGTGGCGTGGTCGTGGTCGGTCAGGTGCAACGTGGCGGTGAGCTGCCCTTCGAGCCGGCTGGCCGCACCGACCAGCTCCTCGGGCGAGGAGTAGCGGATGAGCATCGAGGCGGCGCCGAAGATCTCCTCGTGCAGCGTGTCATTGGTGAGGAACGTGGACACGTCGGTCTCGAAGACTGCCGGCGCCGGTGCGTTCTGCGTCGCGCCGGCCCGGCCACGGGCGACCAGGTCGACGCCCTCCTGCGCGCCGAGCGTGTCGACGCCGGCCACCCACGAGTCCGCGATCGCGGCGGTGAGCATCGTCTGGCCCGACGCCTTCGCGAGCGCCCGTTCGACGGCGGTGGCGAACCCGTCTCCCCCGGTGTCGGCCGGAACGAACACCAGGCCGGGAGCGGTGCACAGCTGCCCGCTGGAGCCGGTGACCGAGCCGACGAAGGCCTCGGCCAGCGCGTCGACGTCGCCCTGCAGGGCCCCGTCGAAGAGGAACACGGGATTTATCGAGCTCATCTCGGCGTAGACCGGGATCGGGACAGGCCGGGCGGCGGCAGTCGCAACCAGCGCCTGGCCTGCGCCGCGCGACCCTGTGAAGCCGATCGCCTGGATCACCGGGTCGGCGGCCAGCGCCTGACCGATCCGCGAACCCTGCCCGTAGACCAGGGAGAAGACGCCAGGGTGAAGACCGGCCTCGTGGACGGCGTCGGCGATGGCGTGGCCGACGATCTCGCTCGTGCCCGGGTGAGCGTTGTGGGCCTTGAAGACGACGGGGCACCCGGCGGCGAGGGCCGAGGCGGTGTCGCCGCCGGCGGTCGAGAAGGCGAGCGGGAAGTTCGACGCACCGAACACAGCGACCGGGCCCAGGGCGAGCTGGCGCTGTCGGATATCGGCCCGGGGCGCCGGCGTGCGGCCAGGCAGCGCCGGGTCGATCCGCACGCCGCGGTGGTCGCCCTGCTGCACGACGCGAGCGAACAGGCGAAGCTGCCCGGTGGTGCGGCCGCGCTCGCCGGTCAGACGCGCCTCGGAGAGCCCGGTCTCGGCCATCGCGCGGGTGACCAGCTCGTCGCCGACGGCGTCGATGTTGTCCGCGATCCGTTCCAGGAAGGCGGCGTGGGCCCCGGGTTCCATCCGGCTGAAGCTGGCGTAGGCCTCCTCGGCGGCCGCGGTGGCGATGCGCAGCTGAGCCTCGTCGATCAGGGTGTACCCGGGCTCCAGGGCCCGGTCGGTGGCGGGGTCGGCACCGTGGACGGTGGCGCCGGTGCCGGCGACGGACACGCCGGCGAGGATCGAACGGCCGGTCAGGGCGATCTCTTTCGTAGTCATCGGTGCTCCTTCGGTGGTGCGCGTTCAGGGATGTGCGGGGATCGAAGGTCGGTCAGGCGGTCTGCGGGACCGATGAGGCCGCTCGGTCTGCGGGGGCCGTGGCGCCGGGGCGTATACCGGCGGTGTCGATCAGGGCGGAGAGGTCGGCGAGGTCGCGCTCGGTCAGGTCCTGCAACGGGGTGCGGACCGGGCCGACGTCGCGCCCGACCGCCTTCAGACCGCCCTTGATGATCGAGACGCCGTATCCCTTCGTCCGGTTGCGGATCTCGAGGTAGGGCAGGACGAAGCGGTCCAGCTTCTCCGTGACTGCTGCGCGGTCCTGGTTGCGGACGTCACGGTAGAACGACAGGGCGAACTCGGGGACGAAGTTGTACATGGCGGAGGAGTAGGTGCTCATTCCCAGCTGCAGCAGGGGCAGGGCGTAGACCTCGGCGGTGGGCAGACCGCCCAGATAGAAGATCCGGTCGCCGTTGCGGGTGTAGACGCGGGTGAGCTGCTCGATGTCACCGATCGCGTCCTTGAAGCCGATGAAGTTCGGGTGCCGCTGTGCCAGGCGCGCGACCGTCTCGGCCGAGTAGAGGGCGTTGCCACGGTTGTAGACGATGACGCCGAGGCGGGTGGCGTCGCAGACGGCGGACACGTGACCGGCGAGCCCTTCCTGGTCGCATTCGGTCAGGTAGGGCGGCAGCAGCAGGAGTCCCTCGGCGCCGGCTTCCTCGGCATCCCTGGCGTTCTGGACGGCCTGGACGGTCGGCCCGGCGGCCGAGGCGAGCACCGGAACGCGGTCACCGACCTCCTCGACGGCGACCCGGGTGACTCGAGCGGACTCGGCAGGGGAAAGGCTGAAGCCCTCCCCGGTGCCGCCGGCGGCGAAGAGGCCGGCGACGGGGAAGCTCGCCTGCCACGCGAGATGGGTGCGGTAGGCGGTCTCGTCGACGGTGAAGGCCGCGTCGAATGGGGTGACCGGGAACGACAGCAGACCTTCCTTGAGGGTGTCGGCGAGTTCAGGGGGCGTGAAGCGGGCCACGTGCATCATCCTTCGGGCAAGGCGCGCCGAGCGGCGCGAGACGGGATCGTCCTGTGACCGTAGGAACACATGATGATGCTTGTCCAAGCCCGATTCGGCATGCATTGATGCTGTGTGGGTATCGCTAGCAGCGTGGGCGACGTCCGCTCGGTCAGGCGGCGCTCGCCCGGAGAGCGTGAAGCGCACGGAAGAGGGCAGGGTTGTGGGCGTTGCGGTTCCAGATGGCGTGCAGCTCGACCGCGTCGGGTGCGAGGCCGGCCAGGCGTAGGTAGTCGACGCCCTGGACCCCGAGCACGCGCGCCGACTCCGGGACGAAGGCGACCCCGCGGCCCGCCGCGACCAAAGAGATCATCGTCAGGATCTGGCTCACGGTGTGCACGACGTTGTCATGCTCGACCGGCAGCTGACGGACCACGAGGTCGTAGAAGTACCGGGCGCGTGTGGGGTGGTGCATGATCAACGGCACGTCACCGAGATCCGCCTCGCGCAGCGGCCGTCCCAGGCGAGTCAGAGGATGGTCGCTCGGCACGGCGAGCAGCAGGTGCTCGGAGAGCAGCAGCCAGGACTCGAACAGGACGGAATCGAACGGTGGACGCGCGAGTCCCAGGTCCAGGTCCCCGCGCTCGAGCGCCCGCAGCTGTTCGCCGGTGACCTGCTCCTCGAGGGTGAGGTCGACGTCGGGCAGCGCGCGGGTGATCTCGCTCAGCAGGGTCCCCAGCAGACTGAACCCGGTGGTGGCGGTGAATCCGATCCGGAGCTCACCGGAGCGGCCGTCGGCGATCCGTCGCGCCGCGGCCGGGGCGCGATCAGCGGCGACCATCAGTCGGCGCGCCTCGGCGAGGAACGCGTGTCCGGCTGCGGTCAGTGCCACCTTGCGGCTGTCGCGCTCCAGCAGTGCGACACCGACGCTGCGCTCCAGCTTCTGGATCTGGCGGCTCAACGGTGGCTGGGTCATCTCGAGCCGCTCGGCGGCGCGACCGAAGTGCAGCTCCTCGGCGACGGCTATGAAGTGGCGGGCCTGATCCAAGGTGAACACGATGCACTCCGGGTAGTGGTCGATGCGGGGGCGGGAGCGGGCGCGAAGATCACTCCTCGTCGAGGTCGAGCCGTCGGCGCGAGCCCACGAGGTGCGTGCGCATCGCCGCGGAGGCGGCCAGGGCGTCTCCGGCGGCGATCTCCGCCAGGATCGCAGCGTGCTCGAGGCCGACCGCACTGCAGCCCGGACCACCGACCATGTCGGAGCTGCCTGACGGGTCGGTCGCGGAGAGACGGTGACGCGGCATCGTGATCATTGCCGGCCCGAGGGCGTCGACCAGGTCGAGCACGAAGGGGTTCCCGGCGGCGTCCGCGACAGCGCGGTGGAAGGCGAAGTCCTGCTCCAGCGCGGCAGCTGGAGCCCCCGCGGCGTCGTCGAACCGTGCGAGCGCGTCTCGCATCGCCACCAGGTCGGCCGCCGTGCGACGGGTGGCAGCGAGCGCGGCGGCCTCGGACTCGAGGCCGGTCCGCAGTTCCAGCAGGGCTCGTCGGTCCGCAAGTGTGCGTACGGGCCGCGCAGGCCAGGCGGCGCTGGGGTCTGCGGGCGGAGTGAGGGCGAAGCTGCCCGCGCCGCGGCGGGTGCGCACCAGCCCCTCGGCCTGCAGACGGGTGACGGCTTCGCGGACGACCGTGCGGCTCACGCCATGGGCAGCGATGAGCTCGTTCTCGCTGGGCAGCTTCTCGCCGGGCACGATCTCGCCGTCGACGATGCGGCGGCGCAGGGCGGCGACGAGGTGCGCCGTGCGGTGCGTGGCCATGGTCAGACCGTGCCGAGTTCGACGGACTCCGTGGTCCAGGCCCGTGCCTGCCCGGAGAGGGTGACGCCGAGGCCGAGTCGGTCGGGAACCAGCATGCGGCCACCGCGGGTCTCGAGCCGTTCCTCGAACAGCGGATCCAGCCAGTCGAAGTGCTCGACCCACGGCTCGCGCGGGTAGGTCGCGGCCAGGTGCAGGTGGATCTCCATCGCGAAGTGCGGCGCGAGGTCCAGACCGGCGTGGTCGGCGAGGGTCGCGAGCTTCAGGAACGGGGTGATGCCACCGACGCGCGGAGCGTCGGGTTGGAGCACGTCGCAGGCCCGCGCAGCGATGAGGCGCTCGTGCTCGGCGACGGAGGCGAGCATCTCGCCGGTCGCGATCGGGGTGTCCAGCGTGCTGGCGAGGGCGGCGTGGCCTTCAGCGTCATCGGCGTCCAGCGGCTCCTCGATCCAGGTCAGGTCGAACTCCTCCAACCGGCGACCCATGCGCAGTGCGGTACGGCGGTCCCACTGCTGGTTCGCGTCGACCATCAGGGGCACCGCGTCGCCCAGGTGCTCGCGCACCGCGGCGACGCGGCGCAGGTCCTCGGCGCCGTCGGGCAGACCGACCTTGATCTTGATGCCTCCGATGCCCTCGGCGAGGGAACGGTCGGCCCGATCTCGCACCTCGTCGAGCGAGGCATGGAGGAAGCCACCGGACGTGTCATAGGTCCGCACGCTGTCGCGGTGGGCTCCGAGCAGCTTCGCGAGCGGCAGGCCCGCACGCTTCGCCTTGAGATCGTAGAGCGCGATGTCGAGGGCGGCGAGGGCCTGGGTCGCGACCCCGGACCGACCGACCGAGGCGCCGGCCCAGAGCAGCTTCGTATACAGCTTGGCGATGTCGCTGGGATCCTCGCCGAGCGCGACCGCGGCGACCTCCTTCGCGTGCGCGTACTGAGCAGGACCGCCGGCGCGCTTGGAGTAGCTGAAGCCGAGGCCTTCGCAGCCCTGCTCCGTGGTGATCTCGGCGAAGAGGAAGACGACCTCAGTCATCGGTTTCTGGCGGCCGGTGAAGACCTTCGCGTCGGAGATCGGGGTGGTCAGCGGCAGCGTTGCCGTCGAGAGGCGGATGTGGCGGATGGCGTCGGGCGAGTAGGGCATGGAGGTCCTTCATCGGCGGCTGGGACCTACTTATTCTACAAGTCAGTCACCTATTTGATAAGTGGGTCCCGGAAGATGCCCGAGGGGGCCTGCACCGATCACCCTCTCCTCAGGGAATGTCGAGGATCGCTCCGTTGCGTGGCAGCCCGTCCGGGAAGGTGATCGGAAGGGGTCGGGCGGCCGACGGGTCGGCGGCGTCCATCGCCTGCAGGTGCAGGTGGGGTTCGGTGCTGTTGCCCGAGTTGCCGCAGGCACCGACGCGCTCCCCTGCCCCGATCCGCTGCCCGGGCCGCACCGCGATACTGCCGCGCCGCAGGTGGCACAGGACGACGAACACCGGCCGCGGCCCGCTGTCGTCGGCCCGGAGGATCACGTGGTTCCCGGCCAGTGCTTCCCACCCGGCAGCGGCGCGGCGGCCCTGGGTCAGGGCGTATCCCAGGGACGGGACCCCGCGCATCGCAGGATGATCCTGCTCGCCCTCGTGCACGGCGTGGACCACACCGCTCAGGGGCGCCAGCAGAACCCTCCCGAAGCCCGGGAACGCGGTCGGTGGCTCGGGTCTCAGCAGCGAGCGCAACCGGATGGGTGCGGTGCGGCCGCGCTCGTCGACCGGGACCAGATCGATCGACTGGTCCAGGGCGAATCGGGTGGTCCCGTGGCTGGGGACCCGATCTGCGGGGCTGTTCTGCGTCAGCCAGCGCCCCTGGAACGGGTAGTCGAGCACCACAGGGCCGCCCGGCACCGGTCCGGCGACGCCGGAGCCTCCTGCTCCCTCGGGAGCCATGACGCAGGCCGCCCCGATCAGTTCGCGAGGTGGAAGTACGTGGTGCCGAGCGCGCGGGTGACGGCGCCGGTGACCTTCTGGAGCTGCTCCATCTCGTCCTCGAAGTCCGTGATGATGTCGTCCAGCGAACGGAACCGCAGGCTCGCCGCGGCGCGGCCGACGATCCGTCGGCCTGGTTCGGAGGTGCCCATCCGGTCGAAGGTGCTGCCGTGGAGTTTGGCGAGGGTGTCGAGCGCCTCGTCGATCTCGAGCAGGCAATGCGCGGCCGAGCGCGGGAAGATCGAGTCCAGCAGCAGGAATTCGATCGCCTGAGCAGGCCGCACGCGACCGCGGTAGGACCGGATATAGGCCTCATGGGCGCTGCAGCTGCGCAGGAGCATGACCGTCGCCGCGTCGGAGGAGTCCTCCAGGTCATGCGCCTGCAGGATTCGGGCACTCATGTCGACCCGCTCCAGCAGCTGGCCGATCCGCAGGAACAGCCACGCCTCGTCACGCGTCATCGAGGCGTCGACCAGGCCGTTGACCACGGCGCAGCGATCCTTGGCGAACTGGAAGGCACCGTGCATGCGAGAGGGGCGCACTCCGCGCGGCATTCCGAGCGTGGTGGTGTTCAACGACTCCCACACCTCCGTGGACAGCGCCTCGCGGGCGCCGCGGGCGTTCTCGCGGGCCGTCTGCAGGGCACCGGCGACCGACGACGGGTTCTGCCGGTCGGTGACCAGTCGGTCCAGCACCCGCTGCACGGTGAGGTCGGAGTCCGGTATGTTCTCGACGTCCCCGATGCCGAAGATCTCGTAGACGCCGCTGCAGGCGATCGGCTCGTCCTGGGAGGCGTCCTCGGTGATCGACTGCAGCATCACGTCGAGAATGCGAGCGGTCTGGTCGGCTCGCTCCACGTAGCGCCCGATCCAGAACATGGAATCAGCGATCCTGCTGAGCATCATCGGCCTCCTTCCGGACGCCCGTGGCGCCGCGCTGCGCGTCGTCGGCATCATCTGCCTCGTCGACGTCTCCGAAGTCTCCGATGTCTTCGACGTCCAGGAGCGGGATCGCCGACGTCACGGGGTCGGGTTCACGAGTCGTCTCCTCCGAGTGGTCCTCGGGGAGATCGTCGAACTCGTCGTAGTCCTCGGCCAACGGGTGCTCGATCCGCTCGTCGGCCGAGGTGCTCGCCGGGGACTGCGAGGAGCCGGCGCCGGGTGCGGCGGACCGCTGGGCGGCGAGCACCCAGGTGTCCTTGGAGCCCCCTCCGCGGGAGGAGTTCACGATCATCTCGCCTCGCGGGAGGGCGACGCGGGTGAGACCGCCCGGCAGCACCCAGACGTCGTCACCGCCGCTGTTCAGGGCGAAGGGTCGCAGGTCGACGTGGCGGGATTCCGGCCCGTCCTCGACCAGGGTGGGGATCGTCGACAGCTGGACGACGGGCTGCGCGATCCAGCCGCGCGGGTCGCGCAGCAACCGGTCACGCAGGGCGTCGAGCTCGCCCTTCGTGGCGGCGGGGCCGATCACGATGCCTTTGCCGCCGGAGCCGTCGACGGGCTTGACGACCAATTCGTCCAGGCGGTCCAGCACCTCGGCCAGGGATTCCGGCTCCTCGAGGCGCCAGGTGTCGACGTTGGGGAGGATCGGCTCCTCGCGCAGGTAGTAGCGGATGAGGTCGGGGACGTACGTGTAGGTCAGCTTGTCGTCCCCGATCCCGTTGCCGATCGCATTGGCGACCACCACGTTCCCGGCGAGGATCGCCCGGACCAGGCCCGGCACTCCGAGCATCGAGTCGGGGCGGAACACCTCGGGGTCGATGAAGTCGTCGTCGGTGCGCTTGTAGATCACGTCCACGCGGCGCAGGCCCGCCGTGGTGCGCATGTAGATGCGTTCATTGCGTTCGACGAGGTCGCCGGCCTCCACCAGGTCGATGCCCATGGTGCGTGCCAGCAGCGAGTGCTCGAAATAGGCGCTGTTGTAACGACCCGGGGTGAGCACCACGACGGTGGGCTCCTCGTCCGCGATGTCCGGCGTCGCCGCTTGGAGCGCACTGAGCAGCCGGCCGGGGTATTCGCCGACGCGGCGCACCGGACGGTGGGCGAACAGCTCCGGGAAGGTCTGGGCCATGGCACGGCGGTTGGACAGGACGTAGCTGACGCCGCTGGGGGTGCGCACGTTGTCCTCCAGCACCCGGAACTCCCCCGCGCCGTCGCGGACCAGGTCGATGCCGGAGATGTGGATGCGCACGCCATTGGGTGGGCGGTAGCCGCGCATCGCGTCGACGACGTAGGTCGAGGAGATGACCAGCTCGGCAGGGATCACCCCGTCGGTGATCGCGCTCTGGTCGGTGTACAGATCGTCGAGGAACAGTTCGAGAGCGCGCACGCGCTGGGCGACGCCGCGGGAGACCCGGGCCCACTCGTCGGCGGCGATCACGCGCGGGATCGCGTCGATGGGGAAAGGCCGCTCCTCGCCGGCATAGTCGAAGGTGATGCCCTGGTCGAGGTAGCTGTGGGCCAACGATTCGGAGCGTGCACGGAACTCGTCGGGTCCGAGGCCCGCGAGGGCGTCGTGCAGAGCCTCGTAGGTGGGGCGCACCGTCCCGTCGGGGGTGAACATCTCATCGTCTTGCGACCCTGTCTCGACATTCTGGAACAGAGAGGTGACTGGCATGCCTACCATTCTCACACCGTCCCCCTTCCGACGTGGGCGCCCACCGCCCAGGAAACGAGAACCATGTCCTTTGCCTCCCGCTTGACGTCCGTGCTCCGAACCGCCGCACGCTCACCTGCCGTGCGCCGAGGCGCCCGCGGACTGGGCCGTGCCGCCGTCCGTGCGGTGCGGGAACGCCAGGGTGGATCCGGGTCCAGCACCCCCTCGCGCGCGGGCGGCGCATCGCACCGGTCGGCCGACCCGGCGGGAGTCGAGGGGGCAGGGGCGCTCGCGGATCGAGCCGCCTCGCCGGCGCTGAACCTCACGTACGCACCGCATGCGGATGACCGCCCCGACCCCGGGGAGATCGTCTGGGCCTGGGTGCCGTACGAGGAGGACATCACCCAAGGCAAGGATCGACCGGTGCTGGTCGTGGCCCAGGAAGATGCCGCCACCGCCGGAGGCGACGGCTCCGGCGACGTCCTGGTTGCCCTCATGCTCACGTCCCGGGACCGTGCCGACTCCGCCGAGGTCATCACCGACGAGCACGGATCGACCTGGGTGGATATCGGCTCCGGCAACTGGGACCAGCAGGGCCGCCCCTCCGAGGTGCGTGCCGATCGCCTGCTGCGGATCGATCCCGGGTCGGTGCGGCGCGAGGGAGGTCGCCTGGGTCAGGGGCCCTTCGAGCGGGTCGCGGCCGCAGTGCGCACAGTTCACGGCTGGCGCGACTGAGACTGCCCGAATCGCTCGCTCCGAGTCAGGGCCCCGGGACGCGACCTGCAGGAATAAGCCATGGGGAGGAACTGAGCGAACCCGCACGAGACACGCCGCACACCCGGTGCGTCTGCGAGAACCGCTCTGGTAAGGTCGAGCCTCGTATGTGTGACATACCGTTCGGTGTGCGCATACCGTCGTTCCGCCGTGTCAGGGATGATGGTTCGTGCGACCCGAGCGAGTTCCCGTGACAGCGATTCGGTACCGACGTCTCCAGGCGAGTCCCCACCGCCGTCCCCGTCGGCTCCGTCCCTCGGCCGTTTCGGATGATCCACCAGAGCAGCACAAGAGAAGAGTCTTCGTGGCAAACATCAAGTCCCAGATCAAGCGGAACAAGACGAACGAGAAGTCGCGTCTGCGCAACCGCATCGTCAAGTCCGAGCTGAAGACGTACACCCGCAAGGTGAAGAACGCCGTCTCCACCGGTGACGCCGACGCCGCCGGTGAGGCGCTCAAGGCCGCGTCCCGCAAGTTCGACAAGGCCGTCTCGAAGGGCGTCATCCACGAGAACCAGGCTGCGAACCGCAAGTCCGGTCTCGCCAAGCTGGTCTCCAGCACGTCCAAGTGACATCGCAGCTCAGCTGCAACCCCGCGTGATGGGGTGAGGAAAGGCCCGGTGCGGAGCGATCCGCCCCGGGCCTTCTCTCTGTCCGGGCCCGTCCAGCCGGTGTCGCTCAGCGCCGCTCAGCGGGCCCGACGGGCACGGCAGATCTCCATGACCATGCGCTGCACGGACCAGCGGGGGTCGCGCCCGGCGCCCTTGACCTCGTGATCGGCGCGGGCCACGGCCTCCAGCGCGCGGGCCAGCGAGCGGTCGTTCCAGTTCCGCGCCTCACGGCCGAGATTGCGGAGCATCCAGTCGGGCATGCCGAGGGTGCGGGCGCTGGCACCGGGGGCGGAGACCTTGGCCAGCGACCGCATCTTCGAGGCGATGGCGGCGACGATCGGCACCGGGTCGGCACCGGCCAGCTGCGCCTGCTGGAGCAGCTGGAGCGCTTCCTGTTCGCGGCCGGCGATCGCGGCATCGGCCACGGCGAAGGCCGTGGATTCCACCCGGCCGGCGGTGACCGAGTGCACGTCCTGCGCGGTGATCTGAGCGGCCTGTCGGCCCTCATCCGGGGTGGTGTCCTCGATGAGCTGGCGGCTGATCGCAGCGAGTTCCGCGAGGTCGGTGCCGAAGGCGTCGACGAGGGCAGCGATGGCGTCGGGCTGGATACGTCGCTCGGCGCGGGCGAACTCGGCGGCGACGAAAGCCTGCTTGTCCCCGGCGCGTTTGACCGGGCTCGCATCGACCCGCGGGACGCTCGCCTTCTTCAAGGTGTCCAGCAGCTTCTTGCCGCGGTTCCCACCGCGATGGACGAGCACGAGGGTCACGTCGTGCTCGGGGTTCTTCACGTAGTCGAGAATCTCCAGGACGAGGGAATCCGGCGCGGCCTGCAGCTCGGGGACCAGCACGAAGCGCGGCTCGCCGAACAGCGAGGGGCTCGCGACCTGGGCCAGAGCTCCGACCCCGGCGGCGTCTCCAGAGAGGTCATGGACCGCGACCGACGGATCTGCGTCCTTGGCCAGCGATCGCAGCCGTCGCACGGCACGGTCGGCGATCAGGGTCTCGGTGCCGTGGACGAGCACGATCGGTGCGAGGGCAACGCTGTGCCACTCGACATCGCTCACGGGAACTCCTCATTGTTCGGGGACCTGGTCGATCCTATCGGGCCGGACCCACGGATCGCGCCGCCGAGGGGTCGTCGGCGCGAAGAGCGACCGTGCCATGGACGTCGGTCCGGATGATCTGGGTCCCGCTGCCGCGCAGGAGTCCCAGCAGATCCTCGGTGGGGTGGCCGAAGGTGTTGTCCTGCCCCACGGTGATCAGCGCGAGGTCGGCGTCGAGCTGATGGTAGAGCGGCTCGTGCTGGTGACGGGATCCGTGGTGCGCGACCTTCACGATGTCGGCAGGCCCGGGGGCGAGGGCGGCGACCTCCGCCTGGGCTGCGGGCTCCAGATCGCCGAGGGACACGAGACGAGTGCCGTCGGACCAGGTGGCCGAGAGGGCGACGGAGCAGTCGTTCGCGGCGTCCCCTTCCGCGGAACCGTCCTCGCGCTCGGAGGCGGAGTAGGCGTCCTCGGCGGAGCCCGGCCACAGCACGGTCAGGTCCAGGCCCTCCTGCCGCCAGGTCAGACCGGTCGTCGCCACGGTGGTGGTGGCCGCAGCCGCCACGACGTCCCGGCCCGCCTCGGGCAGCGGGCAGATCCACTGCTCAGCCGGTACGTAGGAGCCGGTCAGCGCAGCGCGTCCGCCGGTGTGGTCGAGGTGCGGGTGCGTCAGGACCAGCAGGTCGATGCCTTCCACCCGCAGATCGTCCAGGCATTCTCGCAGCGCCGCGGGCTCCGGGCCGGTGTCGATGAGGACGGTCGGTGAGTGCTCTGCCGTGGGCGCGGCGCGGAGGAGCAGGGCGTCGCCCTGCCCGACGGCGCAGACGGCGAGCGTCCAGGTCGGGGCGTCTCCGAGGGGAAGGATGCGCCCGATTCCCGGCGCGATCACGGCAACCAGGACCGCGGCGCTCACCCACCGCACCGCAGGCGCTCGGCGTGCGGCGACCGCGACGGTGAGGGCGAGCAGCACGGCCAGGGCGAGCAGGACTCCACCGGCCCCCTCGGGCACGGAGATGCGGGAACCCGGCAGGGCGTCGGCGGCGCGCGCGGTCAAGAGCACGAGGTGGGCACCGCCCGCGGCGACCGTGTTCAGGACCATGGCCGCCGCAGGCCAGAAAGTGCCGAGGACGAGGGCGAGCAGACCGATGACGGTGGAGGGCCCGACCAGAGGACCGACGATCATGTTCACCGGCACCGCCCAGAGGGAGACTTCCGGGGTGAGCAGGATCAGCACAGGCGTGCAGGCGAGCTGGGCCACCAGGGGGACGGCGAGCACCAGCGCCATGGTCTCCCCCAGTCTCTGCCCGCTGAGTTCGACGATCGCCCGTGCCAGCGGCGGCGCCGTGATCAGGATGGCCGCAGTGGCCAGGGCGGAGAGCAGGAAGCCGATCGATGCCGCGGTCACAGGGTCGGTCACCGACCACAGCGCCACGGTGAGGGCGAGTGCGGCGACCGGGGATGCGCGCACCCCGGCGAAACGGGCCGCGAGCAGCGGGGCGGCCATGGTGGCCGCGCGCTGGACGCTCGGTTCGTCGCCGACGAACCACACATAGCCGATCACGACCAGCCCGGCGATCGCGATCCGGGGCCTGCGCCGCACGCCGGCGAGCAGCAGCGGGCCCAGGATGGCAGCGAGGACGAAGGCGATATTGGCGCCGGAGACCGCGACCAGGTGGGAGATGCCCGCCCGCCGCATCATCTCCTCGCTCGATTCGCTGAGCCCGGTCGTGTCTCCGCTGGTCATGCCGCGCACGAGGGCTGCTTCGTCGGCCGGCAGGTGCGCCGTGGCCGCGCGTGCCTGCTGACGCAGCGCGTGCCGCGCCGCCTGGGAGCGATCGTTCGCACCGGTGACGGGCACCTCAGTGGCCTCGTAGATCCGCAGCACGACCAATCCACCACTGGTGGCCAGCGACCCACGCACCCGGATCGTGTCGCCGTCCTGGGCACGAGCCAGGTCATCGGCGACGTCGCCGTCCGCCTGCACCAGGAGCGGCAGCGATGCCGGCAGCCGGGTGTCCTCGCGACCGATGCGCGCGGGCCCGCGGACGGTGCGGGCCATCACCTGCGTCCCGGTCCGGGACCACTGGGGGCCGGCGGTGGGGGCCGCAGGGTCGCCGTTCGCGACGACCGTGAGCTCGACGATCAGGCCCTCACGCGCAGCCTCCCCGAGCAGATGATCTGTTCCCCCGTGACGTTGCAGGGCGGGGAACAGGAGCGCCCCGGCGAGGACCAGGATCCCGAGGTGCGCGAAGATCCCGTGCCGAGTGCGGGTGCCCCCGATGAGCATGACCGCTGCCAGCGCCAGAGCGACGATCACCGCACCGGCGGCGATCGCCGCCGAGGTACCGGCCGTCACGCCCAGTACCGCGAGGGCCCAGATGCAGGTGGCCGCCGGGAGCAGTCGCAGATCGGCACGCTTCACGAGCGCAGCTCACTCATACGGTGGCCGTCCCACGGATCTCCTCGAGAGTCGCGGGGCCGATCCCGGAGACTTCGAGCAGTCCGTCGACCGAGGTGAACGGCCCGTTCTTCTCCCGGTGCTCGAGGATGCGCTGGGCGATCGCGGGACCCACGCCCGGCAGCTGTTCGAGGTCGGTCGCCGTTGCGGTGTTCAGGTCGATGTGCCCGCCCGCAGAGCTGCCCGCGTCGCTGCTGTCTGCGCCACCGCCGTCCTCCCCCTCGCCAGCTCCGGAGGGCGCTGAGACAGCCGCGGGTGGCTCCTCCCCTGGCCTGGGCACATGGATCTGCTCGCCATCGGTCACGGTGCGGGCCAGGTTCACGGCGGAGAGCTCCCCGTCCGCGGTCGCGCCGCCGGCGGCGCGCAGCGCGTCGTCCACGCGGGACCCCGGCGGCAGCTTCACGACCCCCGGACTCTCGACGGCGCCGGAGACATGGACGACGAGTTCCGAGGGACCGTCGGTCGCGCTCGTGTTCTCGGCGCCGTCCTCGGCGGGCGCGGAATCGTCCCGGCCGGCCGAGCCTGTCGAGCTCCCAGCAGTGTCGGGATCGACGTCAGGTTCTGCGCCGTTCTCCTTCTCGGTCACTGCGTCGGTATCAATGTCAGCCTCGGCAGCTGCGGGGTCTTCGTCGGCCGTTGCGCTCTCGGCCGCGACGACGTCCTCGCCGCCGAGGGGCACCGCAGTGCCGGCTCCGGAGAGGTGAATGACGCCCACCGCGATCAGGACCAGTACGGCAATACCTACGAGTGCCGAGGGCGACGGGGACGGGAGGGTGAAACGACGTGCGGGCTTGTGCTCCGTGTGGTCGCGGCGCTCGATCAGTGCGTCACCGGTGCGTCGATGACGCCCGGCCGGTCGGCGTCCCACGCCGGAGGATCGTCCCTGTGCTCCCATGCCCGCGACCCTAAGGAGGACACGGGCCTCCGGTCAGCGCCGCACCCGGACATGGGGACGACAGGGCACTGGGGAGGAACCATCGCGAGGCGCCGGGGCGCGCGGAGCTCGATCCGGGACGGGTCCGACGAGCGGACGGAGCGGAGACCCGGCGGGGCTGGGGTCAGACGGAGCTGGGCCTCAGGCGATCCCGAGCATCGTCAGCCACTGCCCCCAGAAAGCTGCGAGGATCACGATGATCACGACCACGTACCAGGCGACGGAGAGCACCACCCAGTGGCGCAGCACGCTCGCCAGCGGGGCCGGCAGCCTCAGGTCACCGCTCTCGATGCTGCGAGCGAGGGTCGAGAAGAACATGGGCGCGGTCACGGTCCAGATGACCATGCACCACGGGCACAGCGCCTTGATGACGAAGATTGCCGAGATCGCCAGGAACTGGATGTACCCGAAGGCGAAGGTCATGCCACCCAGCCGGGCCCAGCGGAACCAGGGGGGCAGATGGGTGCCGCTGACCATCAGCGCACCGACCATCGCCATGATCGCGTAGCCGGCCAGTCCGATCGCCTGATTGGGCAGCCCGAGGGCCGAGGCCTGCCAGGTCATCATCACGTTGCCGCAGGAGATGAACGGGTTGATGTCGCAGGCGAGCGATGCCCCGGGATTCTGGAGCAGGAACTCCTTGTCGATCAGGAGCTTCAGCGCGGAGATCCAGCCGAGGAGACCACCGAGCAGGAGCACGGCCCCTGTCAGTCGCGCACCGGCGCGCTGCGTCGAGGAGCGTTCTTCGGCGAGCTCCGCGTCGATCTGCGCGATCAGCTCCGCGTCGGTGGCGTCTGCGTCGTCTGTGTAATCCGCGTCGTCTGTGTCGTCTGCGTCGGCAGGACCGGTGGTGGAGGCGTGGTGGCTCATGTCTGGTCCGGGATCTTCCGTGCGAAGGGTATCGGGAACGTGCCGCGAGGCCTCAGTCGGTGACCGGGTGCTCGCGGAACCAGGTGGCGAGGTGCGCGTTGCCCTCGTCCATCGACACGCGCGGCGTCCACTGCAGGCGCTCGCGGGTACGCCGCTGGTCGAACCAGTGCGCGGTGGACATCTGCTCGGCGAGGAACTCCGTCATCGGCGGTTCGTCATGGCCGGGACGCGCCTCCCAGATCCGCTCGACCACGCGGCCCGCGAAGCGGCCGACCGAGCCGGGGATCTGCAGTCTCGGACGCGGCACCTCGGCGGCGTCGCACCAGCCGTTGAACACGTCACGCACCGTACGGGGTTCGCCGTTGGTGATCACGAAGCTCTCGCCGTGGACGTCGTCGATCCGGTCCAGCGCCGCGACGATCGCGTCGGCCGCGTTGGTCACGTAGGTCGTGTCGATCAGCGCCATGCCTCCATCGAACAGGGGCAGGCGGCCGCTCCTGGCGCGGTCGACGATCCGGCCCACCAGCTGCGTGTCGCCGGGGCCCCACACGATGTGGGGGCGCACGGAGGTCACCAGCAGGCCGTCCTCGCCGTCGGCCCCCATCGCCACCAGCTCGGCGGACGCCTTGGTGCGCGAGTAGGGGCCGCGGGCACGGTCGGGATCCGCCGCGGTGGCGTCCAGACCCTCGATCGCGCGGCCGAGATGGGCGACCGACGGGGAGGACACGTTCACCAGCGTCCCGCCGCCGTGTGCGCGCAGCGCGGACACGACATTCTCGGTGCCCCCGACGTTGATCGCCCTGTACTCGTGCTCGGGCCCGGAGATGGACACCTTCGCGGCGAGGTGGATGACGGCGTCGGCGCCACGGGCCGCGCGCCGCACGTCGTCCGCCTCGGTGAGGGAACCGATGACATCTTCGACGCCGGGGATCGCGGCCGGTCGGCGCTGGAAGGCCCGCACCCGGGCGCCGCGGTCCCTCAGGGTCGTCGCGACGGCACCTCCGAGCATTCCGGAGGCGCCGGTGACCAGGATCGTCGGCGAGCTCACAGCGCTCCGGCCTTCTCCCCGCGCAGGGTCTGACCGGCCCAGCGCGACAGCGCCGCGCGGTCGATCTTCGAGTTGTGGCGGATGTCGGTGGGCAGCGCGCTGGTGGTGAACACCGCGACGACCTCGGCCCCGGAGCGGTCGCGCACGGTACGGCGCACCGCCTCCTGCAGGGACGTCGTCGCGGCCCGCGGGCGGCCCGTCCGTCCGGGCCGGTAGCCGGCCTCGGTCTCGAGGATCACGACGACCTGCTGGGTTCCGCGAGGGCCGACGACGGCGGCGCCGGCACGACGCACGGTCGGCACGGTCTCGGCGGCGTCCTCGACCTGGACAGGGGTGAACAGTCCGTCGGCCGTGGCCAGCACGTGATCCGCGCGGCCCTCGACCCACAGGCGGCCTGCGCCGTCGAGGTGGCCGACGTCGCCGGTGGCGTGCCAGCCCGGGAACCGCATGGAGGTGCGGGTGGTGCGCCACAGCATCAGGTAGCGATCGCGCACGTGCGGGGCGCGGATGAGGATCTCACCGGTGACGTCCGGGTCCTGGCTGGTCTCGCCGGTGGTCCGGCCCTCCTTGTCCATGACGGCGATGGCGATCTCGACCCGGGGAACCGGGCGGCCGACGCACACGCCCGAACCCTGACCGGCTTCCTCGATGCCCTCGAGATCGATCGCCGTGACGGCCAGGCATTCGGTCATGCCGTACGGAGTCAGCGCCCTCGCCTGCGGCATCAGGGTGCGCAGCTCGCGCAGCAGGTGCGCGGGGATCGGGGCGCCGGCGGAGAAGAAGCTCGCCGCGCTCGCGATCGCGGCCCTGCCGTACTCGTCGAGCTGATCGGCGGTGTCCAGGATGTTGCGCAGCGCCGCAGGAGCGGTGAACACGGCAGGCTCACCGAGCGCGGCGATCGCCTCGGCGAGGGCCGGCGCCGTGAGCTCACCGGGGCGGGTGATGTCCATGTCGGGGACCACCGTCGGCGCACCGAGCGCGGGCCCGAGCAGGGCGAAGGGGGCGAAGCCGGCCACCAGGCCGCGCTCCGGATCGAGCTGGAGGGTGTCCCCGACGGCGGTGAACATGGCGCTCATCTGCCGGTGCGTGTACACGGCACCCTTGGCGGGACCGGTCGAGCCGGAAGTGAACAGGATCGCCGCGTCGGCGTCCTGCTCGGGCCAAGGGGCGTGCAGCGG
The DNA here is from genome assembly GCF_014897705.1 of Brachybacterium sp. FME24. GTDB lineage: Bacteria > Actinomycetota > Actinomycetes > Actinomycetales > Dermabacteraceae > Brachybacterium. Next base: position 35,355 of record NZ_JABUXV010000020.1, read on the forward strand.
GGCTCCGAGCTCGCGCATCATCGATCCGGAGGTCGCGAGCTGCGCGATCGAGGTCTCGACTCCGAGGGCGGCACGGTCCACGGTGGGCAGCTGCTCGACGCTGAGGCGCCGGCCGGGCCAGCCCATCGCGCGGGCACCGACCAGGGCCTTGGTGATACCGATCAGCCAATCCGGGTGGGAGCCGATCACGGCGCGAGTGAGGCCGGGGACGCCGAGCCCGGCGTCCGCGATGACGGCGACCGCGCCGATGCGCAGGCAGGCGTAGAGCACGCCGGTGAGATCGGCGCCGGGGGTGATCAGGATGCTCACGCGGTCCCCGGGACGGATCCCGTGTCCCAGCATGCCCGCGGCGATGTCGTCGACCCGACGGTTCAGCAGCGACCAGGAGATCTCCCGTCGCTCACCGTCCGCACCGGACATCTCGACCACGGCGGGGCTGTGGGCATGGGCAGGGTCCGCGGCCAGGCGCGCGATGGGTTCGCCGATGTGGCGCTCCAGGGCGGGTTCGGCGTAGGAGGACACCGGGCGCCAGGGCTCGGCCTCCTGCTCGGAGTCGGGTCCGACGCGCTCGCGCAGCCAGTCGGCGACCAGGCCGGCGACGTCGGCGTCCTCCCACACCAGATGCGAGGTCTTCTCGAAGCGGTGCACATCGGCGTGGGGGACGCGCTCGATGAGGTCGCGCAGGTAGCGGTCGGAGAAGGTGACGTCGCGAGGGCCCCAGGCGAACAGGGTGGGGACCGTCAGGTCGCGGATGCCCTCGGCGAGACGCTCGAGGGTGGGACGCGACGGATGGTCTGCGTCGGCGGGGATGTCGGCGACGAAGTGCTCGATCCCCTTGCGACGGGCACGGGTGCGGTACGGCGCGAGGTAGGCATCCTGGACCTCCCGGGGCAGCGGAGGCCTGGACAGCGCGATCGTGGTGCGCAGGAAGGTGTCGGTCAAAGACGTCGAGGCGGGCAGGAAGGCAGGTGCGGTCGCGAGCTGAAGCGCCTTGGGCAGCGACTCCCCCAGCTCCTGGTGGATGCCGGTGTTGGTGAGGATCATGCCGGCGAGGTCGTGACGGTTGTCCAGCGCCCAGCCGACCGAGACGATGCCGCCCCAGTCGTGGCCGACGGTCACCACCGGGCCGCGCACGGAGAGGGCGTCGGTCAGCAGCGACAGGTCGGTGATGCGGTCCTGCAGGCGACGATTGACGCCGGTGCGCTCGGACCAGCCCATCTCCAGCTGATCCACGGCGATGAGCCGCCACGGGATGTCCTCGCGCACCAGGGAGCGGAACAGGAACGAGTAGGTGGGATTGCCGTGCACGGCGAGCAGGGTGCCCTGCGGCGTGATGCCGCGCTCGGCCAGCAGCGGACCGGAATCCAGCAGATGCCAGCGGCGCAGCTCGCCTTCATGGTCCCGCACTTCGAGGGTGCGGCTGATGCGCGGGTCCACGTCGGGCATGCCGGGGATCTCGCCGATCGCCGCGCGGCGGCGACCCTTGCTGCCGGTGTTCACCACTGGACCTCCATCATCGCGGTGTTGAGCCCGGATCCGACCCCCATCAGGAGGACACGTTCACCGCGCTTGACGTCGTTCTGGATGCTCGCCAGGGTCATCGGGACCGCTTCGGCGGCGATGTTCCCCCAGTCGGGGAAGGTCACCGGGATGCGTTCCATCCCCACTCCGGTGATCTTCGAGAAGTTGCGGGTGTAGACCATCGAGACCTGGTGCGGGATCACGTGCTCGATGCTCTTGAAGTCGAGACCGGACTCGTTGGCACCCTTCCAGGTGTCCAGGATCAGCTGGATCCCGTTCTCCAGCAGGCCGGCGGAGTCCGTGCGCATGTCGTGCATGTCCGCCACGCACAGCTCGTGGTGCTCCGTGCCGGCGCGCGCCTGGGTGACCTTGAGGCGGTGGCCCTCGGGATGCTCGTCCGCCGGGCCGATGACCGCGGCGGCGGCCCCGGAGCCCAGGGTCAGGGAGGCGAACTGATTGTTGAAGTCCGCGCGCGTGGACGTCTTGGAGTTGAGGCGTTCGATGGTCCCGCGCTGGACCTGCTCGACGTCCTCGGCACCGACGATCAGGGCGTACTTGATCTGCCCGGCGTCGATCATCCCGGCGGCCATCGTCATGGCGTTGACGAATCCGAGGCAGGCGTTGGTGATGTCGAAGTTCATGCAGCTCGGGGGCATACCGAGCGAGTGGTGGATGCCGGTGGAGACCGCGGGCTCCAGATGCTGGCGGGAGACGGAAGCGTTGATCAGCAGCCCGACCTGATCACGCATGATGCCCGCCTTGGCCATGGCGCGCTCGGCGGCGAGCACGACGCCCTGCTTCCAGCCGTTCTGCGGATCGCGCCACCAACGGCGCTCATAGACCCCGGCCACACGCTGCAGCACACCCTTGGGCAGGCGCAGGCGCTTGCGGGCAGGGGCGAGCATCTCGTCGATCTCGTCAGAGGTGACCGTGACCTGCGGCAGGGTCATCTCGACCGAGAGCAAGGAGGCATTCCGGTGGACGAATCCTGTATTCCCGTTCCCATTTCCCATCTGCGTGCGCTACCTCGTTCGTCTCGTGCATCTCATGGTGGACATGGCCGCGGCGCGGACGCCGCTCCGAGGGGCCGACGCCGAACGGCGAGGGCACGACGGGAACAGGCTCATGCTTCGGCCATTCTCACACCGTCACCTGAGGGGTGCCTGCCCGGGTGTCGGATCCCACGTCGGTCCCTCCCGGGCCGGGAAGCCGGCGCTCAGCTCGCGGGGGGTCCGTCCGAGCCGCCGTCAGCGCCGCCCTCCCCGTCGACCCCGCTCTCGGCGCCGAACTCGTCCTCGTCGAGGTGGTGGCCCAGGTGGTGCCGGGCGAAGAGCAGGCATTGGCGCAGGATCTGCTCCCGGCGATCTGCGTTCCCGCTGGTGCTGACCTCGAGGAGCACCGAGCCCTCCCAGCCACGGTTGGCGAGGCGGCGCAGCACCTCGGCGCAGGGCTGGTTGCCCTCCCCCGGCGGCAGATGCTCGTCCTTGGTGGTGCGACCGGAGCCGTCGGCCAGGTGCAGGTGCGTGAGGCGGTCGCCGAGCCGGTCGATCATCTCCAGCGCATCGTCGCCGGCAGTGGCGGCATGGGAGAGATCGACGGTGACATGGGAGTAGTCCTCGTCGGTGGGATCGTGATCGGGCAGATAGTTCAGCAGCTCGCGCACTCCCAGTCGCCATGGGTACATGTTCTCCACCGCGATCGCGATCCCGTGCTTCCGCTCGAGCTCGGCGACCCCGGTGACGAATCCGCGGGCGTACTTGCCCTGCCACCGGAACGGCGGGTGGGCCACGATCGTCGGCACCCCCAGCTCCTTGGCGATCTCGACGGTGCGCTCGACCTTGACCCAGGCGTCGCGACCCCACAGGCCCTGGAGGAAGAACAGGGTGGGTGCGTGCAGGGAGAGGATCGGCTGATCGTAGCGCTGGGAGTACGCGCGCAGCAGCTCCGGGTCCTGGCTGTCCTTGGCGTAGGACACCATCACCTCGACCCCGTCGTAACCGATCCGGTCTGCGAGGCGGAAGGCCTCCTCGACCCCGGCGGGGAACACGGACGAGGTGGACAGACCGACGGGGATACGGCGCTGCGGATCCTGCTCGCTGCGCGGATCGCCGGCCGAGAGCCGCTTGGACAGGGCCTCACGGTGGGTGTGCTGGGCCCGGTTGGGGCGGGTGTACGGCTTGCGGGCACCGTCTCGCGGTGCACTCGTCGACTGACGGTCACGGCGTGGGTTCACGGCATCTCCTCGGACGGTGGGTCGGCGCAGTCAGTATGCAACAGCCCCGCCCTAGACTTGTGGGCATGCGTGTTCGTGAACTCACCTCCGACGACTACGTCGCCTACCGGACGATGACCTCGGGAGCCTTCGGGGGCTCGTTCCCGGAAGCCCAGGAGAAGGAGTCTCGTCCCTTCGCCGACGGCGAGATCCCTCTCGGCATCGACTCCTCGCAGCTCCCCGGAGGCGTCGACGGCGTGATCGCGGCCGGCGCCCGCATCCGCCGCGATCGCGTGGCCCTGGGAGGAGGCGTCGTCCGCTGCGGTGGGATCGGCGGGCTCGCCGTGCACCCCGCTCATCGGGGCGGCGGCCTGTTCGGTGCGCTGCTGACCGGGGTCATCGCCCGCTGCGACGCGGAGGACATGCCGCTGTCGATGCTGTACCCCTCGAACCCGTCGATCTACCGTCGATTCGGTTACCAGGTGGTCGCCTCGGTGCCCACGGTGATCATTCCTCTGATGGATCTGCAGCGGATGCCGGCCGTGGCGGGCAGACGCCTGGTGCCGGTCACCGCGGAGACCGTGCCGCGTCTGCACGCCCTGTACCGAGAGTTGAGCGCGGGCGACAACGGGATGCTCCGGCGCGAGCCGCCACTGTTCGCCACGGGGATGCCCGGTGGCGGCTGGTCCGCCCTGCTGCTCGAGGACGTCGACGGTCTTGACCACGGCTACATCTCCTGGACGCGCCTCGACGAGGACGCGCAGGGGGCTGGGCTGGACGTGCACGAGGTCTTCGGTCGCACCCGGGATGACCGCATCGCCCTGCTGCGCTCGCTCGGCTCGTGGTCGACGGTCACGGAACGTGCCCGCCTGCGGGTCCGCACCGAGGATCCGGTGCTCGACGCCCTGCCCGGCGGCGGGCTGCGCCCGGATCCCGGAACGCTGCCCCTGGTGATGATGCGTGTCATCGACACCGCCGCCGCGCTCGAGGCGCGCCGCGCCCCGGTGGGACTGTCCGGCTCCGTCCACCTGGTCGTCGAGGACCGCACGGTTCCGGCCGGCACCTGCCGCTCCGCAGGCCGCTGGATCGTCTCGGCGGCCGACGGGCGCATCACCGTGGCGGCCCAGAAGAGCGACGGCGGTGGTGGCGGCGACGACGGTCGGGGCGGCGCTGGAGCCGAGGGCCCTCTCGGGACCGCACGCCTGGACGTCCACGCCGCGTCGCTGCTCCTGACCGGTGGCCGTACCCTCGCCGACGCCCGCCGGCTGGACCTGGTGGCGACGGCGGATCCGTCGGCCGAATTCTTCCTGGACGCTCTGCTCGCCGGCCCCCGCCCGAGCGTCATGGACGCCTTCTGAGCCTCGACCACCGTACGCTGGCGCTTCTGCTGATCCCGCCCCTGTCTGCCGTCGACCCCCGGAGCACACCCGCATGGCCAAGCTGCACTTCAAGTACGGAGCGATGAACTCCGGTAAGTCCGACACCCTCATCAAGACCGCCTACAACTACGACGAGCGGGGCCTGGCCACCCTGACCGTGAAGCCGGCGCTCGATACGAAGGGCGAGGACTGGGTCGTGGCTCGTGGCGGCGCCCGTCGCCGCGTCGATGTGCTCGCCCACCAGGGTGAGGACCTGCGCGCCCGGGTGCATGCCGTCGCTGATCAAGGGGGGCTGCGTCCGTTGTACTGCGTCCTGGTCGACGAGTCGCAGTTCCTCGAGCCGATCCAGATCGATCACCTGTTCCGGATCGCCAAGAAGGACGGCATCTCCGTGATCTGCTACGGGCTGCGCACCGATTTCCGCACCGTGATGTTCCCCGGTGCGACCCGGCTGTTCGAGCTGGCCGACAACGTGGAGAAGCTGCCCACGATGTGTCGCTGCGGGTCTCAGGCCGAGTTCAACTGCCGGGTGGTGGAGGGTCGATACGTCTTCGAGGGGGACCAGGTCGCGATCGACGAATCCTCGGCCGGCGCCGTCACCTATGTGTCGTTGTGCGGACCGTGCTTCCTGCAGGAGCAGCGCACCGCCGGTGTCTCGGTCCTCGGCTGACTCGGCTCCCGTACGTCTACGAGGTCGCCCGGCTCGTCGGCCCTGGCGCAGACGTGCGCTGTGCTTCCCGTGGTGGAAGCACAGCGCACAGTGCTGTGACGCCGGGGCGCGCCCCGGCCGGTGCAGCTCAGGAGCTGAGCGGGCGATCCTCGCCGACCTCGGCATCGCCGCCGACGCTCGCGCTGTCCTCGGACTTCCCCGCGAGGGTCGAGGCGTCGTCGTCGAGCTGCGCGTCCTTGTCGCTGCCGATGCGGTCCTTCGCGGACGCCGCAGCACCGGATACCGCACCCTGCACGTTGGAGGCGACCTCCGGGGCCTTCTCCTTCACGCTGGCGGCAGTGTCCTGCGCGACGCCCTTGGCCTGCGCGGCACGGCGCTGGACCTCAGGATCGTCGGCGACCTGCCGCGCGGTGCGCTCGAGGGATTCGTAGGGTCCACGGCCGGTGCGGGAACCGACCACGAAGCCGATGGCAAGTCCGGTCAGGAAAATGAACTTCTTCATCGCTGCCTCCAGGGATCGTCTATGTCGTGTTCCGCATCGTGTCACAGGAAGATCACGAGGTCCCGTCGACCCGACCGAGCGGTCCAGGCAGCACCCCCGCGGTGCGGGGCCCCGCACCTGTCGCCCCGATCCGCTCCCGGTGCCGTCTCGCTCGCACTGTCTTGCTGTCTTGTCGAGCCCGTCCCGGCTCCCATTCCAGTGCCGCTCCCTCGTTTCGTCCCCGATCGGTCCCCGTCTCGTCCCCGTCCGGTCACAGAACCTCCACGCCGAGCGGGTACGGGACACAGCCAGCACCCCCGCCGAGGCTCTACGATCGAGGCAGGGCAAAGAAGCCCTGCGCCGACCGTCCCCGCCGTGCTCCGCACGGCGACCGAGGAGAAGACACTTTGTCCCCGTCGCAGTTCCCGCTCGATGAGCGCATGTCCACCACGTTGACCATCGAGGACGTCGCCGCTCAGGTGCGCACCTGGGTCGATGCCGCCGCCACCCGTTCGGTTCCCGGGCCCGCGAAGCTGTTGTCGGATGTGCTGCGCGACCCCAAGGGCCTGGACTTCACGCTCGCCTTCGTGGACCGCGTGATCCGCCCCGAAGATCCCAAGGCCGCCGCCGTCGAACTGCGTCGCCTCGCCCAGGACCCACCGGCCTTCCTGCCTCCCGCCCTGCGACGTGTGGTCTCGCTCGGGGGCATCGCCTCCCGCGTTGCTCCCACGCTCGTGGTGCCCACCGCGCAGGCCGCGATGCGCACGATGGTCTCCCACCTCATCCTCGACGCCCGCAGCGGCCCGCTGTCGTCGGCGATCGCACGGCTCACCGCCGACGGCACCACGTTGAACATCAACCTCCTGGGCGAGGCCGTGCTCGGCGCGCAGGAGGCCACGCGGCGTCTGCAGGGCGTCCGCGAGCTCGTCGGCCGCCACGACATCGACTACGCGTCCATCAAGGTCTCCTCGATCGTGGACCACCTGCCGCTGTGGGCCGCTGCCCAGACCGTCGACCACATCGTGGAGACCCTGCTGCCGCTCTATCTCGACGCAGCCCGAGGCGAGCACCCCACCTTCCTCAACATGGACATGGAGGAGTACCGGGACCTCGAGCTCACCCTGCAGGTCTTCGAGAAGCTCCTGGACCGGCCCGAACTCGCCCAGCTGCACGCCGGCATCGTCCTGCAGGCCTACCTGCCCGATGCCCCCACCGCGATGGCCCGCCTGCGGCGCTTCGCGCGGCGCCGTGTCGCCGAAGGCGGAGCACCGATCAAGGTACGCCTGGTCAAGGGCGCGAACCTCGCGATGGAGAAGGTCGATGCGTCCGTCCATGGATGGCCGCAGGCGCCCCTGCTCAGCAAGGAGGAGACCGACGCTCAGTACAAGCGGATGCTCCTGGACGCCTTGCATCCCGAACAGCTCGCCTCCGTGCACCTGGGCGTCGCCGGCCACAATCTGTTCGACGTCGCCTTCGCACACCTGCTGATGGGTGAGCGCGGGATCCCCGCGGGCGAGGGCAGCGGAGTCGAGTTCGAGATGCTCGCCGGGATGACTCCCGGCCAGCAGGCCGTGGTCCGGGAGTCGACCGGCTCGATGCGGCTCTACGTCCCCGTGGTCCACCCGAAGCACTTCGACGTGGCCGTCTCCTACCTGGTTCGTCGTCTCGAGGAGAACGCCTCCTCCGAGAACTTCCTGTCGGCAGCCTTCGAGCTCGACACCGCGCCCGAGCTGTTCGAGCGGGAGGAGCACCGTTTCTCCCTCGCCCTGGAACGCGCCCTGCGGGAGACCTCACCGTCCACCCACCGCGACCAGGATCGCGCCACCGAGACCGACGGCGCCGTGGCGCAGATGGGCTCCTCCGCCCTGCCGGCGGTCCCCGGCGCCTTCCGCAACACTCCCGACACCGATCTGTCGACCCCCGCGAACCAAGCCTGGGGCGAGCAGATCACCCACCGCGTCCGCAGCTCCACCCTCGGGCAGGACGAGGTGCGCGCTGCACGGATCGAGACCGTCACCGGCGTGGACGAGACCATCACCCGTGCCCTGGTCGCTCAGCGGGAATGGGCCGCGCTCGGCGTCGAGAAGCGCGCGATGGTGCTGCGACGGGTCGCCGGAACTCTCGCCGCCCACCGTGCCGACCTGCTGGAGGTCATGGCCTCGGAGACCGGGAAGACCCTCGAGCAGGGCGATCCCGAGGCCAGCGAGGCGATCGACTTCGCGCTCTACTACGCCGAACAGGCCGAGCGCCTGGACGCCCAGCCCGATGTGGCCTTCTCGCCGCGCCCCCTGACCCTGGTGACCCCGCCCTGGAACTTCCCGGTCGCAATCCCCACCGGCGGAGCCCTCGCGGCCCTGGTCACCGGCAGCGCCGTGATCATGAAGCCGGCGCCGCAGGCCCGCCGTTGCGGCGCCCTGCTCGGTCGCCTGTTCCATGAGGCCGGGGTCCCCGAGGGGGTCTTCACCCTCGTCGACGTCCCGGAGAACGAGGTCGGGGAGGCGCTGATCTCCGATCCGAGGATCGATCAGCTCATCCTCACCGGCGGCTACGAGACGGCCGCCCTGTTCGCCTCGTGGCGGCCCGAGCTGCGGATCCTCGCCGAGACCAGCGGCAAGAACGCGATCGTCGTGACCCCGCACGCGGATCTCGACCTGGCCGCACGAGACATCGCCGCGAGCGCCTTCGGGCACGCCGGCCAGAAGTGCTCGGCAGCGTCCCTGGTGATCACCGTCGGCTCGGTGTCCCACTCCCGCCGCTTCTCCGCGCAGCTCGCCGACGCCGTGCTCAGCCTGCACGTCGGGGAGCCGACGGACCCGACCGTGCAGATGGGTCCGGTCATCGAGGCCCCCGGGGAGAAGCTCGCCTCGGGCCTGACGGAGCTCGGCGACGGGGAGTCCTGGCTCGCCCGTCCCCGGCAGCTCGATGACAGCGGTCGCGTCTTCTCCCCCGGCGTCCGCACCGGCGTCGAAGAGGGTTCGGCGTTCCATCGCACCGAGTACTTCGGTCCGGTGCTCGGGATGATGCATGCGCACACCCTCGAGGACGCCATGCGGATGCAGAACGGCACCGAGTTCGGTCTCACCGCCGGGCTCCACTCCCTGGATCCCGGGGAGATCGCCCGGTGGACCGACCACGTCGAAGCCGGGAACCTGTACGTCAACCGCGGCATCACCGGGGCGATCGTGCAGCGTCAGCCCTTCGGCGGCTGGAAGCGCTCCGCGATCGGCCAGACCGCGAAGGCCGGCGGCCCGAACTACCTGGTGCACCTGATGGATGCGGCCGACGCCGGCGATCTCGCGGGCACCGGCGGGACGCGCGACGACGAGGCGTGGCTCGCCGCCGCGCGTCACTCCGACCGCGAGCACTGGGCGAGCACGTTCGCCCCGCGCGACGTGCAGGATCTCCATGGCGAGATCAACGTCCTGCGGCACCTGCCGCTCCCGGTCCTCGTGCGCGCCGCCGCGGGGACCACCGCCGCGGAACTGACGCGGGTGCTGCATGCTGCGGCGACCGTCGGCGCCGACGTGGAGGTGTCGCTCGCCGATGCCGCACTGGTATCGATCGCCGCCGGTGCCGGGTTCGAGGACTCCCGGATGCAGGTCGAGGACGCCGAGGCCTTCGCCCTGCGCATCCCGCGCGTCGAGCAGCGGCGCATCCGCCTCATCGGGGAGGCCGACGATCACCTGCGCACCGCGATCGCTGATCGCATCGACGTCGCGCTGTTCACTGGAACGGTGGTGGCCAGCGGGCGCGCCGAACTGCTGACCTTCCTGCACGAGCAGGCGATCAGCGCGACGGATCATCGGTATGGGAACCCGCTGCCCCATCGGCTCGATCTCACCGGCGCGGGCGGCTGGACCCGAGGAGCCTCCTGAGCACTGCGCGCCTGACCCCCCGCGCTCCTGGGTCCTCGATCCCGTGAACGGGCGCACCGCCGACGGTGCGCCCCGGGCCGAGGCGCGCCTCGGGGAGAGCGCGTCTCGGGAGTCGTACCCTGTCCAGAATATTCCTGAGCACGAGTCCGGAGGCGTTCCATGACCGACGGTGACCCGACCCGACCTGGCAGCGACGCCGAGCGCCGTCCCACGCCTTCGGCGGAGACCGCTGCACCGGCACGTCGGCAGCGGGATCCGTTCCTGGACAACGCACGGGGCCTCCTCATCACTCTCGTCGTCGTCGGCCACACGCTCGAGTGCTTCGACGGGAAGAACGTGTTCCTCGGAGGCGCGATCCACACCTGGATCTACTCGTTCCACATGGCGGCCTTCGTCGCGATCTCCGGGTTCCTCTCCCGCTCGTACCGCAACGAGCCCCGTCAGGTGCGTCGAATGCTGACGTCGATGGCCGTGCCGTTCCTCATCTTCCAGGTGCTCCATGAATTCGGCAGGATGCTCCTCCTGGGTCAGGAGTTCCACCTGCAGTTGATCACTGCGGCGTGGACGCTGTGGTTCCTGCTGGCGCTGCTGATGTGGCGACTGGTGACACCCGTGCTCCGCGTCCTGCGCTACCCGCTCGTGTTCGCGGTCGCGATCGCGGTCATCGTCCCGCTGGATGCGGACCTGGATTCGACGTTCACCCTGGGTCGATTCTTCTCGATGCTGCCGTTCTTCGTGCTGGGACTGGTGACGACTCCGGAGAGGCTCGAGAAGCTGAAGGCGATGCCGCATCGCTGGATCGGCGCAGTCGTCCTCGTCCTGGTGCTGGCCGTCTCCTTCGCCACCCACGAGCGATTCTCGGTCGCGATCTTCTTCCTCCGCAGCAACTACGACAACGGGCCCTACGGCACCGCGACGAGCATCGTCATGCAGCTGCTCGTGCTCGCGGCAGGCATGATCGGGACGGTCGCGTTCCTGCTCGTCACGCCGCGGGGCCAGACGATCTGGACAGCACTCGGCACCCGCTCCCTGACCATCTACCTCCTGCACCCGCTCGTGCTCCTGCCCTTCCGGTACGCCGAGGAACCGTTCGCCTGGGCGGAGTCGTGGTGGGCACCGATCCCGGTCGTGCTGATCGGCCTGGCGATCACGGCGGTGCTCTCCCGCGGCATCGTCGCCACCGCGACACGCTGGGTGACGGACCCTCCGATCGGCAACCTGTTCGTGCGGCCGGATCAGCCGGACCAGCAGGCCCCCGCACGGCGAGTGGGCACCTGAGTCGGCGGAGTTGAGTGTCTGAGGTGGCGGGTGTCAGCGCCGCTGCGGGCCTGACGTCTGGGCATCTGGGCATCTGGGCATCTGGGCATCTGGGCATCTACTGCGATGGGCGCAGCTTCGGAGCGGACGAAGCGGGGGTTTCTGTACCGCTTAAGCAGAATAGGGTGCGGTGCCTCACATCCACGGCTAGCGTGGAGGAGCCCCGCCCCCGATCGCACGCAGAGGTGCCTCGCCATGACCGACCCGGCAGTCCCGACCAGCGCTCACCGACCCACCTCGGACCATCCCGCCAGATCCTCACCGTCTCGGCGCGGAGTTCTCGCCGCCACAGCTCTGACCGGCACAGCGGCATTCGCTGTCGCCCCCACGGCCACCGCGGCCCCCATCGAGAGGAACCAGCCTGCCGTGACCGAGAACAATCCCTCGGGCGGCCCTCCCGTCACTCCGAAAGAGGCCGCCGTCCGCGCCGTCGCGGTCACCGACGCGCTGCTGACGTATTTCCCGGCGGAGACCGACCCGGACATGCTCATCGAGCGCTATCCACGCCAGGAGGAGGACCCGGAGTTCGCCTACGTCTGGCCGCTGTCTCAGGCACGCGCCGCGGTCACCGAACTGATCGCCGCGCTCGGCTCGGGAGGGCCGCCGACTTCGACCGGGGACCTCGACCTCTCCGCGGCGGACGCCGCACTGATCCGTGCTCAGGAGCACTACTGGTACCCGCAGGGAGGCTCCACCGGCGTGCCCGGCTACACGGCCGCCACAGACTCCGTGCAGGGCGCAAACGGCGACTTCTTCTACGACGACAACGACTGGATCGCGCTGATCGAGATCGAGCAGCACCTGCTCAGCGACGGGACGAAGGGCGATCTGGACCGGGCCATCGAGCTACTGGATCTGTTCCGCTCGGGCGAGTCGACCGATGCCTCGCTCCCGTCCCCCGGCGGCATCTTCTGGACCCAGGCGGACTGGAACAATTCGCGCAACACCGTCTCCACCTTCCCCTCGGCGAAGGTGGCACTGCGGATCCACCAGCTGACCGGCGACGCGAAGGCGCTCGAGGACGCGCTGCGCTGGATGGATTGGGGCCGAACGACCCTGCTGGCCCCGAACGAAGGCCTGTACTGGGACAACATCGACCCCGAGGGCGCGATCGACAAGACCTTCTGGACCTACAACCAGGGCGTCCCCCTGGGATGCGAGGCCCTCGCCTACGAGCTCACGGGCGACAGCGCGCACCGGGACAACGCTCTGGCCCTGGTCAAGGCGATCATCGCGTTCTACGAACCCTTCACCGAGGGTGGGGCGTTCGACGAGCAGCCGATCCAGTTCAACGCGATTCTGCTGTCGAACCTGCTGATGGCCGAGTCGATCCTCGGTGGGCGGGTCGAGGGCCGGGCGATCACCGAGTCCTCCGCCCAGCGTCTGTGGGCCAACCGGCGCGACCCAGAGACGAACCTGGTGACCGGATCTCGCGAGTCCGACGTCGGCACCCACCTGCTGGACCAGGCCGGCTTCGCCCGCTCCCTCGCTCTGGCGGCCACTCCGCGCCCGCTCTGGACCCACCTGAGCTGACTCTCCGCAACGCCTCGGAGCGCACGCTCTACCTCCAACCTCCTCGAACCTCCGCGCACGGCGGGATCCATGCCGCTCCACACCACGCAGGGGCAGCGTTGCGACCAACGGCACCTCGTTCCGTCAGGAAGAGGTGCCGTTGGTCGCAACACAGGCGCCTCCCCACGTGACAACCCACGCCACTGTCCACGTGATATCGCGGGCCATCGGTGGGGCGTCCGGGTTCAGGAGGGTGACCAGCCCTGGCGGAGCAGAGCATCGCGTGTCCGGTCAATCGCGGATCGGCAGCCGTAGCGCAGGTCCTTGGCCGTCGTCCGTACCTCGATCCAGCCGGCCCTCTGGCGACGTTCACCTCGAGCGATGTCCTTGGGCAGTTGTTCGGCATCGAGGTGCGAAGGTCCCTCGTGCTCCACCGCCACCCGCCACTGCGGCCAGTGCAGATCGGGTTCACCGAGGTCGATGCTCGAGGTACCGGATTCGCCGTTCTCACTCGCACGCACATTGAGGAGCGGTTCCGGCAGACCTGCTCGGAGGAACGCCAGCCGCAATCGGGTCTCCGCCGGAGAATCGCTGCTCACCCTCACCTGGGTAATCGCGGCTTCGGCCTTCGGAGCCCCGCGGCCGGTGAAGCGATTCGACTCATCGATGAGCTCCTCGACGGTCGCGTACGGCTCTGCTCGGCCCTCGAGCCCCGGGCGCGGACGACGAACCAGGTGGTCCCCGATCACCACCAAGTCATCGGGCATGAGGAGCGCGGAGAGATCGAGCAACGTGCGGCTCCGCGTGGTCAACAGGACCGGAGGGCTCCCGTCCAGGGAAACGGGCTCGAGGTCCAGTGCGCTCCACCGCACCAGAGCGCTCTCCCGGCGGCGAGCCGACCTCGTCCCCAGATGCACGCGGTTGTCCACGGAGTCTCCCCGTGGCCGGTGCACCGCGCGGTCGTTGACCCGGTGTGTATGGCCTTGGGCTGCGATCACCTCGTCCCCGAAAGCCCCCGGCAGCGGAAACTTCCAGAGGCGGGCGGCCGTCAGACCGACGGCGAACACGGCCGGATCGCGTCGACAGTACGCCGAGACGATCTCCCTCTCCGTGAGAGTCCGGTCCGTCCTCGCCCACAGACCGCGGCCCATCGACCTCAGGTCGGAGGCTCGCAGACGCACCCGGGTGACGCCGGCGCGCCGAGCCTCGTCCGTCGTGAAGACGGCGAAGGCCAGCGCAGCAGGGAGCGGATTCGGTCTGCCAGGCATGACGACAGCATCGAGCCCTTGCCAGCGCACGGCTCATCGCGTCCACATCCTGCTGGTCACAGCGCCGCGGCATCGCTCCTCCCCAGCGGGAGACCGGTCATGCCGCCACACGACCGACGCGAAGTAGAGCGTCGACCCCGCAGCGTCAGGAGCTCAGCACCTTAGGCGTGCGACCTTGGGCACCCCTTCAGCCACCAAAGAGGTGCCCAAGGTCGCAACGGCCGATATATCTCCCGTCATCCTCACCATGCGCCCCTCGCGGCGCGGCGTAGCGGGGAGGGGCGTGGCAGGCACGTTTGCGAGGCGAGGTGAAGGAGCGAGACGGCGTCGCGAGGCGACGTGACCGGGCTCGGTGGCGAGGCGACGTGACGGAGCGAGGCGGCGGCGCAGGGCGACGTGACCGGGCTCGGTGGCGAGGCGACGTGACGGAGCGAGACGGCGTCGCAAGGCGACGTGGCCGGGCTCGGTGGCGGGGCCTGCTGAGGTCAGGAGGTGCTGACGGTGCCGACGCGGGCTCCCTCGGGCACCTCGCCGCCTTCCTCGCCGAGCACCGCGTCGCCGACCACGCTGACGTCGGCGCCGAAGGTCCAGTTCCCCTGCACGTCGAGGCTCACGGCTTCCTTGAGAGAGGGCACACCGTTGGCGAACCTCGGCTCGAAGTCCTGGATCAGCTTGTACGAGTCGGCATGGAGCGCGACCGTCGGCACCTCCTCGACCTGCTGGACCAGCGCGCCGCGATCATCCAGGGTGTAGGCGTCGGAGCGCACCAGCAGCAGGTCGCTGGTCGCCTTGACGGGCAAGAACCGGTCCCGGCCCACGACGAGCGCGGTCGCGCCGTCGAACACCTCGATCGCCGCGCCCATCGCGGACTCGATCTGGTAGACGGGGGTGGTGCTCTTGTCGGCGGGATCCACGGTCTTCTCGTTGCGGATGAGCGGCAGGCCCATGACGCCGCTGCGCTCCTTGAGCACGGCGTCCATCTGCTCGAGGTCGAACCACAGATTGTTCGTGTGGAAGAACGGGTGCCGGTGCTCATCGGTGAAGAAGTCCATCTCCTCCTCCGGGGTCTGCGCGGTATCACGCAGGATGAGGCGTCCATCAGACTTTCGGACGGCGAGGTGACCGCCCTTGCGATCGGCCGGCGTGCGGCGGCACAGTTCCGCGGCGTAGGGGGCGCCGGTGGAGGCGAACCACGAGGCGATCACCGGGCTCGGGACAGTGCCTAGGTTGTCGGAATTGGAGACCGAGGCGTACTTGAAGCCCGCGTCCAGCAGCTGCTGGAGCAGGCCGGAGGTCTGCAGGGCGGTGTAGATGTCGCCGTGCCCCGGCGGGCACCATTCCAGGGTCGGGTCCTCCTCCCAGGTGACCGGGGTGAGGTCGTCCACGCGCAGCTTGGGCTCCTTGTTCTGCAGGAAGTCCAGCGGGAGATCGCCGACGCGCAGATCCGGGTACTTCTCGAGCACCTCGAGGGTGTCCTCGCGTGTGCGGAAGGAGTTCATGAAGATCAGCGGCAGGCGGGATCCTGTGCCCTGACGCGCGGCGAGGACCTGCTCGACGATGATGTCGAGGAAGGTCTTGCCCTCACGCACCGGCAGCAGCGACTTGGCCTGGTCCAAGCCCATCGAGGTGCCCAGGCCGCCGTTGAGGTTGATGATGGCCAGCTGGTCGAAGATCCCCTTGGCATGGGCGGGGTCGATCTTCACGTCCTCGAGCAGTGGCGGGTCGAGGTACGGATCGATCGTGCCTTCGGGGATGGAGCCGGTGACGCCGTCCTCGAGCTGACCGTAGTAGTGGGAGAAGACGTCGATCGCGGTCTGCGCGACCCCTGCATCGGCCATCTTCTTCTGTGCTGCGGAGAGTCCTTCGGTGCTCATGACTCCAGGGTATCCGGGCCGACGCTCCGTTCGGGCCGCCTGGCCCCTCCCCCGTCGGGCGCCCTTCCCCTGTCCGCCGCCCTTTCCCTGTCGACCGCCCAGTGCTTGACTGGGGGGCGGAGCGCGACGGGCACCGTCGTCCGTCGCTGGATCCCAGGAGGACACCATGACCGCTCCCGAGGCAAACCCCACCCGACCCGGCCTGCCCCAGGTCGTCGACCGGGCCACCTGGCAAGCACTGCGCGATGAGCTGCTGGTGCGCGAGAAGGCGCACACCCGGGCGGGCGATGCCCTCGCCGCGGAGCGACGGCGGCTCCCGATGGTCGAGGTCGACGGAGACACCCAGGTGGTGGGACCTGATGGCGCCGTCCCCTTCCGCGACCTCTTCGCCGGGCGCGACGAGCTGATGATCTACCAGCACATGTGGTGGGACGGCGCACCCCACCAGGGCCAGTGCGAGGGCTGCACGATGACCGTCTGGCATCTGCACGACGCCTCATACCTGCGCGCCCGCGGGGTCTCCTTCGCGGTCCTCACGACGGGTGCATGGGAGGAGGTGGCCCCGTTCGTGGAGTTCATGGGGTACACCGAACCCTGGTACAGCGTGCGGGACATCGAGGAGCCGATCGGCGGCGACATGGGCTACTTCAGGTCGTTCCTGCGCGACGGCGAGAGCGTGTACCTCACCTATGCGACCACCGGACGCGGAAGCGAGATCGCCGATCCCACGCTGGGCCTGCTGGACCTCACACCCTACGGTCGCGGCGAGGCCTGGCAGGACATGCCGGAGGGCCGCGCGGCCGCCCACGACCCGTGCTGGTACTGGCGCACGGACGTGGACGGCAACGCCACCTGGGGGCCGACGGGCCGGCCGGTCCCCCAGTGGACCCGGCCCGGCGCGGACGCGCAGGCGACCCTCGGCCGCCAGGGCAGCCATTCCTGACATCCTCAGCGCCCCGCCTGCCGGGACGGCCCCGAGGAACGCTGTGCCCGGCGGGGAGGGAATCTCCTCGGCCGCACCGCTCGTCACGGGCCCGGCCCTCCTGCCGTCGCCTCTCAGCCACCCAGCTCGAGCCGCGGCCAGTGAGCGAGGGCGCGCAGCACGGACCGGTCGTGGGTCGCGAGGACGACCGCCGCCGGACTGTCCTCGAGGGCTGAGAGCAGATCATCGACGCCGCTGATGCCCAGGTGGTTGGTGGGCTCGTCCAGCAGCAGCACGTCGGGTCGAGCGGCGAACAGCCCGGCCAGTTCGCGCCGTCGTCGCTCCCCCGGGCTGCCCCGGTGCATCGTCGGAGGCCCTGAATGGCCCTCGTCCTCCTGCGCGAGCATCCCGATGTGCGCACCACCCAGCCTGCGCACGGCGCCGGCCGACGGTGCCATCTGCCCACCGAGCACCTGCAGGAGGGTCGTCTTCCCGGCACCGTTCGGGCCCACCACCAGCAGGCGGTCACCGCCCTCGAGCCGGAGCGTGGTCTCGGCCAATCGGTGCGGCCGGCCCGTGGCCGGTGCCGTGCCCGTTGTGTCCGTGGCGTCCGAGCGATCGACGCGCACCTGGTCGGCCCGCAGCAGCGGGGATCCCGGCGCCGTGGACGAGGGAGGGAGCGTCAGCCGGGGCGGCGGTGACGGGACTTCGAGACGATGCTCCTGGAGCTCGTCGATGCGCTCGTTCAGCGCCCTGACCACTCCCGGCGCCCGGCTCTGGCGCTGGTGCTTTCCCGTCCCCTTGTCGGGACGCCATCCGGTCGAGAGCCGGGACCGGGCGGCGTCCGCGCGGGAGTGGAGGCGGTCGTGCTCGTCCTGCTGTGCCCGATACGCGTCCTCCCAGGCCGCGCGGCGTCGCCGGCGGGCCTCCTGCCACTGCTGGAGACCTCCGCTGACCAGGAGGGCGCTGCCGTCGCTGCTGGGGTCGAGATCGAGGAAGCCGGTGGCGACGTCCGCGAGCAGGGCCCGGTCGTGGGAGACGATCGCGGCGGCCCCTGGATGCTCCCGCAGCGCGCGGGCGAGGTGGTCGAGGCCGCGTACATCGAGATGGTTCGTCGGCTCGTCCAGCAGGAGGAGGTCGTCGCGGGCCGCGATGACCCCCACCAGTCTCACCCGATAGCGCTGGCCCACGGACATCGCGGCCAGCCTGTGGTGGCGGTCGGTGAGCGCGCCGACCTCCGTGAGAGCCACCTCGAGTCGGCGCGGGGCGTCCCAGGCATCGATCGCCGTCGCTGTCGCCAGCGCGGCGTCGTACCGACTCATCGCCTGGGAACCGAGATCGCCGGTGAGCGCGTCCGCCGCCTCATCGAGCTCACGCACGGCGCCGAGAGGGCGAGCCAGCAGGTCATCCAGCAGATCGCCGATGGTGCGGTGGTCGTCGTCAGCGACCACGAGCTCCTGGCGTACGACGCCGAGGGTCCCGTGCCGCTGGACCGTGCCGAGGTCGGGGTCGAGGTCGCCGCTGAGCGCCTCGAGGAGAGTGGTCTTGCCCCGGCCGTTCTCGCCCACCACGGCGAGCCGGTCACCGGGTGCGAGGGTGAGGTCCACCCCGCGCAGGAGCACGCGGCCGCCGCGGGCGAGATGGAGGTTGCGCGCACGCAGATGGGCGGTATGTGACGTTGTGTGAACAGGGGTGTGCGTGGTCATGTCGTGCCTTCCGGTGAGAGGTCACCGGGCAAGCTGCGGAGGGCCGCCCGGTCAGGATCCGGACGACAGCGCGAGGGTGTGCTGGGGCGCCGCCGTCAGCGGCGGGCGCGGGGGCGAAGTGCGACGGTCGCGAAGCACAGGCAGGAGATCGACATGGGGCCCACCGTAGGGTGACGGCCGAGGGGTGTCACGCGAATATTCGCGGGCGCCGGTCCTCGCCGCCCCCTTCGTACGATGGCGCGATGACCACGTCCCTGCAGCAGCTGCGCGACCTCGTCCGGGACCACCCCGTCCAGGCCGTGGTCTCGGACCTCGACGGGGTGCTGCGGATCTTCGACCCGTCCCTGTGGGCCGAGCTCGACGCCGTCGCCGGGACCCCCGAGGGCACGGCCTTCGCCGCAGTGCTCGGCCATCCCTTCCTCGACGAGGTGGTGCGGGGACGCGGCACTCACCGCCAGTGGCAGGGGCGCGCCGCCGGCGAGCTGGTCGCGGCCGGCAGCACTCCGGAGGCGGCAGACACCGCGATCCGCACGTGGCTGGCCTCCCCCGCCCGCATCGATCGCGAGGTCCTCGTGGAGCTGGAGGCGCTGCGAGCGGCGGGACTCGGAGTGTTCGTGCTGACCAACGGCACCGACCGGGTGCCCCAGGAGCTGGAGGACCTGGGCCTGGCCCCGTTCCTCGGTGAGGATCGACGATTCCTGCTGAATTCGGCGGACCTCGGCGCCGCGAAGCCCGATTCGATGGCCTTCGCACGGGCGCATGACCGCATCGAGGAGGAGCTCGCCACGAGCCTGCGCCCGGATCAGATCGTCTTCCTCGACGACTCCGCGGGCCATGTGCGCGCGGCCGAGAGCTTCGGCTGGCACGCGCTGCGGCACCGAACCGTCTGATGGCGACCGCCACCTCCCCTAGAATCGACTCCCATGAGCACAGTCCTGTCCGCGGTCGCCTGGCCGTATGCCAACGGTCCCCGTCACATCGGCCACGTCGCCGGTTTCGGTGTCCCCTCCGACGTCTTCTCGCGCTACATGCGCATGGCCGGCAACGACGTGCTCATGGTCTCCGGCACCGACGAGCACGGCACTCCGATCCTGGTCGAGGCGGACAAGGAGGGCATCACCGCCCGCGAGCTCGCCGACCGCAACAACCGCCTCATCGTCGAGGACCTCGTCGCGCTCGGTCTCTCGTACGATCTGTTCACCCGCACCACGACCCGCAATCACTTCCAGGTCGTCCAGGACATGTTCGTGACCGTGCGGGACAACGGGTACATGGTCGAGAAGACCACCTCGGGCGCGATCTCCCCGTCGACCGGCCGTACCCTGCCGGACCGCTACATCGAGGGCACCTGTCCGATCTGCGGGGCCGGCGGCGCCCGCGGCGACCAGTGCGATACCTGCGGCAATCAGCTCGATCCGACGGATCTCATCGATCCGGTCTCCCGCATCAACGGCGAGACCCCGCAGTTCGTGGAGACGTCGCACTGGTTCCTGGATCTCCCGGCGCTGGCCGGTGAGCTGGGCCGCTGGCTGGACGAGCGCGAGGACACCGGTCTGTGGCGCCCGAATGTGATCCGCTTCAGCCAGAACATCCTCGACGACATCAAGCCGCGTGCGATGACCCGCGACATCGACTGGGGCATCCCGGTGCCGGGCTGGGAGGACCAGCCGAACAAGCGCCTGTACGTGTGGTTCGACGCTGTCATCGGCTATCTCTCCTCCTCGATCGAGTGGGCGCGCCGCTCCGGTGACCCCGAGGCATGGCGGAAGTGGTGGAACGATCCCGAGACCCTCGCCTACTACTTCATGGGCAAGGACAACATCGTCTTCCATTCCCAGATCTGGCCGGCGGAGATGATCGCTCAGAACGGCAAGGGGGACAAGGGCGGCGAGCCCGGGGCGTTCGGGGAGCTGACCCTTCCCACCGAAGTCGTCTCCAGCGAGTTCCTCACCATGGAGGGCAAGAAGTTCTCCTCCTCCAAGGGGATCGTGATCTACGTGCGCGACGTGCTGGCGCGCTATCAGCCCGACGCATTACGCTACTTCATCTCGGCCGCCGGCCCGGAGAACCAGGACGCCGATTTCACCTGGGTCGACTTCGTCTCGCGCACCAACAACGAGCTGGTCGCCGGGTGGGGAAATCTCGTCAACCGCACCGCCGCGATGATCGCCAAGAACGTCGGCGAGATCCCGGCCGCCGGGGAGTTCGAGGAGGTCGACGAGGCGCTGCTGCGGGCGGTCCGCGAGGGGTTCGGCACTGTCGGAGGTCTCATCGAGGCACACCGTCAGCGCGCCGCGATCGCCGAGATCATGCGCCTGGTCGGCGAGGCCAACCGCTATGTCTCCGAGACCGAGCCGTTCAAGATGAAGGCCGAGGAGCAGCGTCCGCGCCTGCTGACCGTGCTGCACGTCCTCGCGCAGGCCGTCACCGACCTCAACACGATGATGGCCCCGTTCCTGCCGCAGTCCGCGAACGCCGTGGAGAAGGCGCTGGGCGGGGATCGTCAGCTCGCCCCGATGCCGCACATCGTGGAGGTCGAGGACCTCGACGGCGGCCCCGCGTACCCGATCATCACCGGCGACTACACGGACGTGCCGGCCTGGGCACATCATGCCGTCGGCGTGGGGCAGAAGGTCGTCAAGCCCACCCCGATCTTCGTGAAGCTCGACCCGGTGATCGCGGAGCAGGAGATCGAGCGCCTCGAGGCCGCAGCTGACCACTGAGCAGCTCCGCTGAGTTCCGACGGCTTCTGTCGCCCCCGGCTGCGGGAATCGACAGGAGCCGTCGCCGTCTGCCAGCAGATCGCCGCGGATCTGTGACTCAGCCCCTCACCGAGTAACACTTTTCTACGAAAGTGTTACTACACTGACGTCATGGGAACACTTCCTGACCCACTTCCCGTCCCGGCCACCGGTCGGCGCACGGGAACCTGGCGCGTGACGGACGACGGCCTCGCCTCTCGCTCTGCACGTGCTCGCGGCAGCGGTCCCTACGCGTCGACAGTGCCTGCCTCGCTGTCCTCGGAAGCGGGCGGGCCCGGCCTGGCGCTGGCACTGCCCGGTGACCTCGCGGCCGACGTCGCCGACGCCGAGACTGCCCTGACCGCCTTCGGTGCGCACGCAACCACGCGGCTCGGAGCCGACAATCCCGCCCTCGGGCCGATGAGCGCAGTCCTGCTCCGCACGGAATCAGCGTCCTCCTCACAGATCGAGGACCTCACCGTCGGCGCCCGCCAGCTGGCGCTCGCGGAGCTCGAGGAGTCCCGCAGTGCGAATGCCCGCGCCGTGGTCGCGAACGTGCGCACGATGGAAGCGGCGCTGCGTCTTGCCTCCGACCTGGACCTCGGCGCGGTGCTGAGCATGCAGGCGGAGCTGCTGACCGGGGATCCCGCCGCGGGCCGACTTCGCGAGCAGCTGGTGTGGGTGGGCCGCAGTGGCCTGAGCCCCCTGGGCGCCGCGCACATCGCCCCGGAAGCCGACCTCGTGCCGGCGGCGATGTCCGATCTCCTCGCGTTCATCGCCCGCGAGGACCTGCCGGTGCTGGTCCACGCCGCGATCGCCCACGCACAGTTCGAGACGATCCATCCGTTCACCGACGGCAACGGCCGCACCGGGCGCGCGCTGGTCCACGCCATGCTGACCGGCAAGGGCCTGCTCACCGCCACCACTGCCCCGGTATCGGCCGGACTCCTCACGGACCTGACCGGATACACCGACGCCCTGACCGCGTATCGGGCTGGTGACGCCCGGGCCATCGTCGAGCAGTTCTCCCGGGCCGCCCGGTACGCCGCAGCCACCGGTACCCGATTGGTCGACGACCTCGCCGCCCAGCTCGACGCCTCTCGCGAGCAGCTCGAGGGGGTGCGCCGCCATGCCCTGGCCTGGAGGGTCCTGCCCCTGCTCGTCGGGCAGCCAATCGTGAATGCGGCGCACCTGCAGCGGATTCTGGGCGTCAGCGCGATGACCGCGCAGCGCGCCCTCGCGCAGCTCACGGCAGCGGGCGTGCTGCGGGAGGCTACCGGTCGCAGTCGCCACCGGGTGTGGCAGCACTCCGGGATCCTCGGGGTGCTGGACGACTACGCCGCGCAGGTGCGCCGGCAGGCCTGAGAGACCCTGACGTGCTGCCCATCCCCGCCGGTCGCGATCTCGACGCTGCCATGGTCATGAACGCTCGGTAGTACGCGCTGGCCACGCCGGGTATAGCGTGGCAGCATCCTCGACCCCGACGCGGAGGAACCCTTCTCATGTCCTCACCCGAGCAGTCCGCCGGCTCCACGGCGCACCACATACAGCATCTGAACCCGAAGGTGATCGTCATCAGCGTCGCCGCCGCGATCGGCGGCTTCCTGTTCGGCTTCGATACCTCGGTGATCAACGGCGCCGTCAACGCCCTGTCCGACGAATTCGCCCTCGGCGCCGGTCTCACCGGCTTCGCGGTCTCCTCCGCTCTCCTCGGCTGCGCGCTCGGTGCCTGGTTCGCCGGGAGTCTGTCGAACCGTTATGGTCGCATCCCGGTCATGGTGATCGCCGCGACTTTGTTCTTCATCTCCGCCATCGGCTCCGGCCTGGCCTTCGGAGTGTGGGACCTCATCGTGTGGCGAGTGGTCGGCGGTCTCGGCGTCGGTGCGGCCAGCGTCATCGCCCCCGCGTACATCGCCGAGGTCGCGCCCGCGAAGTTCCGCGGACGCCTGGGCTCCCTCCAGCAGCTCGCGATCGTGCTGGGCATCTTCGTCGCACTCCTGTCCAACGCTCTGCTGGCGAATTCAGCCGGTGGGTCTGCTGAATCCTTCTGGTTCGGAATCGACGCCTGGCGCTGGATGTTCATGCTCGAAGCGATCCCCGCCGCGGTCTACGGGATCATGGCGCTGTTCCTGCCGGAGTCCCCGCGCTACCTGATCGGCAAGGGAGACCTCGACAAGGCTTCGCGGGTCCTGTACGACTTCACGGGCGAGCTCGACGTCAACCTGAAGATCCAGCAGATCCGCCACACGCTCGAGCGTGAGGACAAGGAGAGTCTGCGCGACCTCCTCGGCGGACGCTTCGGGCTCAAGCCCATCGTGTGGCTCGGCATCCTGCTGTCCTTGTTCCAGCAGCTCGTGGGCATCAACGTGATCTTCTACTACTCGACCACGCTGTGGCAGTCCGTGGGCTTCGACGAGTCGCAGGCGCTGCTCACCAGCACGATCACCTCGATCATGAATATCATTGCGACGATCATCGCGATCGTTCTGGTGGACAAGGTCGGGCGTCGCCTCATGCTGCTGGTCGGCTCCGCCGGCATGGCCGTGTCCCTCGGACTCATGGCACTGGCCTTCTCCTTCGGCGAGACCGCAGCCGGATCCGACGCCGTCACCCTTGGCCAGCCATGGGCTGCAGTGGCCCTGATCAGCGCCAATGCCTTCGTCATGTTCTTCGGTACCACCTGGGGACCGTTGGTGTGGGTGCTCCTGGGCGAAATGTTCCCCAATCGCATCCGCGCCTCCGCACTGGCCGTCGCGGCCGCCGCGCAGTGGGCCGCGAACTGGACGGTCTCCGCGAGCTTCCCGTCCCTGTCGAACATCGGCCTGAGCTTCGCCTACGGCCTGTACGCAGCATTCGCGCTGCTCAGTCTCCTGTTCGTGTACCTATGGGTCCCGGAGACGAAGGACCGTGAGCTGGAGGACATGGAGGACCTGCAGCTGGGACGCCAGGGCAAGGGAGCCAAGGACGCCGAGAGCGCCTGACCCAGAACGCTCGAGCGACAGGACGACGGCCGCCCCTGATCCTCGATCAGGGGCGGCCGTCGTGGCGTGCTGGGTCAGGCCTCCAGCAGGCTGCGCGCGGCGCGGACGATGTGAGTCGCGTCGATTCCGGCCCAGTCGAGCAGCTCGGCGCTGGTCCCTGAACCGGGCACGCCGTCGACCGCGAGGTGCGCCAGATGCAGATCCGTGATCGGTGCCGTGGCCAGGGCGGCGAGGACTGCGGCCCCGAGCCCGCCCTCGGCGTGGTGGTCCTCGACGACGACCACCCGTCCCCCGGTCGCTTCCACGGCGGCGCTGATGCCCTCGACATCGATCGGCTTGATCGAATAGGCGTCGAGCACGCGCACCCTGGTGCCCTGCTCGGCGAGCGTCGCGGCCGCGGAGAGCGCCTCGTGGACGGTCACGCCCGCAGCGATGAGGGTGACATCGTCGTGCTCGGACTGCACGAGAGTCTTCGAGCCCCCGACGGGGAAGTCCTCTCCCGAGTCGTAGAGCACCGGGTAGGCACCGCGGGTGGTGCGTAGGTAGCTCACTCCCGAGGTCTCGGCCATCCGTGCGACCAGAGCGGCCGTGGAGGTGGCGTCGGCCGGGTAGAGCACCGTGGAGTCCTGGATCGCGGCGAACAGCGCCAGGTCCTCCAGGCCCATCTGGGAGGGGCCGTCAGCACCGATCTCGACCCCGGCATGGGACCCGACCATCCGCAGATCCACGCGGGAGATCGGCGCCATCCGCAGGAAGTCCGCGGCACGGGTCAGGAAGGCGGCGAACGACGAAGCGAAGGCGATGTGCCCACGGGTGGACAGACCGGTCGCGGCGGCCACCATCTGCTGCTCCGCGATGAACATCTCGAAGAAGCGCTCCGGGTGCTTCTCGACGAAGGTCCCGGTCCCGGTGGAGTTGGAGACCTCACCGTCCAGAGCCACCACTCGCGAGTCAGCATCCCCGAGTGCTGCCAGGGCCGCCCCATAGGCCTTCCTGGTCGCGACCTCCTCGCCCACCTCGAAAGTCGGCAGGTTCACGGCGTCCACCTCGGGTGCGGGGCGATCCACCTGGGGCGGCCGGGGTCCGCGCACGAGGAGGTCGCGCCGACCGCCGAGCTCGGCGATCGCCTCGTCCGCCTTGTCCTGCGGCAGCGGCTTGCCGTGCCAGCCATCGGCGTCCTCGACCTCGGCGTATCCCTTGCCCTTGACGGTCCTGGCGAGGATCACCAGGGGCTTGTCGAGATCGGAATCCGCCTCGGCCAGCGCCCCGTCGATCTGGTCGATGTCGTGACCGTCGATGACCAGGGCGCGGGCCCCGAAGCCCTCGACCCGGCGCCGGTACGCCTCGAGATCCCATTCCAGGTCGGTGGGGCCGCGCTGCCCGAGCCGGTTCACATCGACGAGAGTGACCAGATTCGTCAGGCCGTAGTGGGACGCCTTGTCCAGCGCCTCCCACATGGAACCTTCGGCCAGCTCGCTGTCGCCGCACAGCACCCATACCCGATAGGGCGACTGCTCGAGGTACTTGCCGGACAGGGCGATCCCGACGCCGTCGGGCAGTCCTTGACCGAGCGAGCCGGTGGCGACATCGACCCAGGGCAGCACCGGGGTGGGGTGGCCTTCGAGGCGCTCATCGAAGCGACGATAGCCAGTCATGAGCTCCTCGTCGGAGACGACTCCAGCCGCCTTGTACGCGGCGTAGAGCAGCGGGGAAGCGTGACCCTTGGAGAAGACCAGGTGGTCGTTGCCGGGTGCCTCCGGGTCGTCCCAGTCGTAGCGCAGGTGTCGGGCCATCAGGGTGGCCAGCAGATCGGCTGCGGACATGCTGGAAGTGGGGTGCCCGGATCCCGCGCTCGTGGAGGAGCGGATCGAGTCGACTCGCAGCTGCGCGGCGAGCTCGGGGATCTGCGAGAGGTCGATCCGCTCGTGGGTGGTGGTGGTCATGGACTACTCCTTCCCGGAGGCCGGGCGCGCAGTGATGACCGGCGCCGTGGGCCCGTGGTTCGTCGTCCTGGGTATCCACCACACTAGGAGCCGGTCACGCACGCGGCAATGGCACGGGACGACCGAGCGGTCCAGGTCGCGGGATCGGAGAGGGTACTCCGGCGGGTCATTCAGGCACGGTCCTCAGACGAGGTCCTCGTCCGGGTCCGATCCGCCGAGGCCGCCGAGGTCCGTGACTCGCATCGTGACGGCGTGGGCCGTCCCAGCAGCTGCGCCGCCCGCCCGCAGGATCTCGGGGATGAAGGCGCTCGGTGCGGGATGGCCGGTGACGTGCTCCAAGTAGGCCTCGTGGGCGCTGAGCGAGTCCACCGCGGCCTGCACCTCGTCGTCGTCGACGCCCTTCGCATGGGTCGGGTCGGGGTGGCCGACCACGAGCAGGGCGCGGGCGGTCCACGGCTCCAGACCCTCCTGCTCTCGCAGCTCCCGGAACACCCAGGGGTTGGCGGCATCACGGGTGCCGTCCACCGCGCTGATCCCGGCGGCTCGGTGATCGGCCTGGTTGATCGTGCCGTAGGCCTCGAGGTCGAAGTTCGTGGTGAGCACCAGGTCCGGTCGCACCTGGCGCACCACGCGGGCGATGTCGCGGCGCAGCCCCAGGGTCGCCTCGAGCATGCCGTCAGGGTGCTCCAGTATTCGCAGGTCGTGCACGCCGACGATGTCGCAGGCATGGCGCTGTTCCCGGGCGCGCAGCGGCGCGACGGTCCTCGGGTCCTGGGCCATGCCGGCCTCTCCGCGGGTCAGCAGCAGATACGTGACCGAGATGCCGGCCGCGGTCCAGGCTGCGACGGCGGCCGAGGCGCCGTACTCCATGTCGTCGGGGTGGGCGACGACGCACAGCACTCGCTGCACCCCGTGCTCGGGCAGTGCGGGCAGGAGCTGCCCCGCGCCGGCGTCCCCGGGCGGACCGGAGTCCGAACCGGGGTGTTCTGCGGGTGCGGTGTGCTCTGCCTTCGAGGCGTGCTCTGCGTGCTCGGTCATGACGCTCCTCCTGGGGCCGACGGATGGAGCCCACTCTAGGCACGCCCGGCCGGCAGGTGGGCGGGCCAGCCCGTCACATCGGGACGACGTCAGGACACGGGAGCGAACTCCGCCTCCACCGTCTTCATCAGCGCGTTGACGGCGGAGCGTCCGGCCCGGTTGGCCCCGATGGTGGAGGCGCTGGGGCCGTATCCGAGCAGGTGGATCCGGGAATCCTCCGCTGCGGCGGTGCCGTCGAGGGCGATCCCGCCGTGCCGGTTGTGCAGGGCGAGAGGCCTGAGGTGCCGCAGCTCGTGGCGGAATCCGGTGGCCCACACGATCGCGTCGAGGTCGGTCGCGGTACCGTCGGCCTCGAGCACACCGGTCGTGGTGATCCGCGTGAACATCGGGCGGCGTGCGAGGATGCCGCGTCGTTCCGCCTCGCGCAGCTCCGGCGTCCACGCCAGCCCGGTCGCGGAGACCACGCTGCGTACGGGAAGGCCGCGGCGTACCCGATCGATGACCCCGGAGACGGCCTCGCGTCCGAGCTCCGCCGTGAACGGCCGATCCTCGAAGACGGGCTCGCGGCGGGTGTACCAGCGCGTGTCCGCGACCTCGGCGATCTCCTGGAGGAATCCGAGGGCGCTGATTCCGCCGCCGACGACGGCCACTCGCTGCCCGGTGAAGTCCTCCGCCCGCACATAGTCGACGGTGTGCAGCTGGCGGCCGCGGAAGTCCGCGGCGCCCGGGGAGGAGGGGACGAAGGGTCGGGTCCAGGTGCCGGTGGCGTTGAGTATCGCGCGGGCCCGCACCGGCGGCAGCCGTTCACCGTCGGCGCCGACGGAGTGGACCAGCAGCACGGGCCGGGGCGCGCTCTCGGGGGCGGCGTCGGCGGCGACCGCGGGGTCGTCCTCGACGAGGGTGACCCGCACGGGGCGCTGGATAGGCACCTCGAAGCGGTGCTCGAAATCCGCGAAGTAGGCCGGCACAGCCTGGTTGGAGGGCGCAGCGGGATCCGCGACGACCTCGGGCATGCCGGGCAGCTCGCGGATCCCGTTGACCGTGGCCATGGTGAGGCTGTCCCAGCGGTGGCGCCAGGCGCCTCCCGGGCCGTCCTCCGCGTCCAGCACCAGGAAGGTGCGCTCGTCGGCCGCGGCGTCCCCGAGCGGCCGCAGGCCCCGGCGCAGCAGGTGGAAAGCAGCGGACAGCCCCGCCTGACCGGCGCCGATCACCACCACGTCGGCAGTGCGCACGAAGGAGTCCATACCGTGCGGAACCCCTGTGACGTCCCGACTGTTCCCGGACGCGACCGGCGTCACCCGTGGTGTGCGGGGACCGGGCTCTGTCTGGTGCGAGCTGCCGTGGCGGCCCTCGCGGCGGCCAGGCCCCGCTGGAGATCCTCGGAGAGGTCCTCGAGGTCCTCGAGGCCGATGCTGAGGCGCACGGTGCCGGGCCCCACGCCGCAGGCCAGGCGCTGGGCTTCGGTGAGATGGGAATGGGTGGTGGTCCCCGGGTGGCAGACCAGGGAACGAGCGTCGCCGATGTTCACGGCGAGGGTGAACAGCTCCAGGGCGTCGCAGAAGGCCGCGGCGGCAGCCTCTCCCCCGCTCAGGTCCACGGAGAACACTCCGGAGGTGCCCCGGGGGAAGTCCCGATCGGCGAGGATCGCGTCGGCCCGGCCCGGGATGGTGGGGTGGTTGACCTGGTCGACGCCCCCCGAGCCGTGCAGGCGGGAGGCCAGCGCGGCGGCATCGGCGCTGATCTTGCGCATCCGCAGGTCGAGCGTCTCGATGCCCACGAGGATCTGCTGGGCGCTGGTGGCCGGGAGGGTGGTCCCGAAGTCGGTGACGTACTTGGCGCGGGCGTAGGACAGCAGTCCCGAGCAACCTCGAGCGTAGTCATCGGCGAAGGTGACGCCGAAGCGTCGGTTGGGGGTGGTCAGCCGTGCCCAGCGTTCGGGACATCGCCGAGGGTCGAAGTTTCCGGTGTCGACGATGAGCCCGGCGATGGTGGTGCCGTGACCGCACAGGTACTTGGTGGCGGAGTGGACGATCACGTCGGCCCCGTGGTCGCCGGGCCGGTACAGCGCGGGGCTGGAGAGCGTGGCGTCGACGATGACGGGCACGTCGTGGGCGTGGGCGATCGCGCTGATCGCGTCGAGGTCGACGAGCTGCGCGCCGGGGTTCGCGATCGACTCGACGATGACGGCGCGGGTGTGGGCCGTGATCGCGCGCTCCCAGGCGTCCAGGTCCCAGGGGTCCACGGTGGTGGTCGTCACGGCGAGATCGGCCAGGGTGTCGTCCAGGAACTCGGTGGTGCCGCCGTAGAGCAGCTCGGAGGCCACGAGGTGGCTGCCCGGCTCGAGCAGCGCGCACAGGGCGATGGTGGTGGCGGCCTGGCCGCTGGCCACCGCGATCGCGCCGATTCCACCCTCGAGCGCGGTGATGCGCTCCTCGAGCACGGCGGTGGTGGGGTTGCCGGAGCGCGAGTAGGCGAAGCCGTCGCAGCGGCGCGCGAACAGCTCCTTGAGCGAATCGTGGTCTCTGTGCGCGTAGGCGCTGGTGGTGTAGATCGGGGGCGTGACGGCGCCGTGCATGTCGTCCGCTCTCCAGCCTGCGTGGATCGCTGCAGTGCTCACGTGGCCTCCCCGATGCGAATGCGTCCTTCACCGTGATCGCGAACCGATCACGCTCGGATCAGCATCGGGGACGGCGGGCAGGCGGGGCGAGATCTGTGACGAACTGTGGCGCTGCACGGCTCACCGGGTCGAGCGACCCCCGAGCCGGTCCCAGGCTCAGGTGCCGTCGGCCGCCCACACTCCGGAGGTGCCGCGACGGTGGGAGCCGACCAGGTGGGTGTCGACCACCCCGAGCGCTTCCATCAGCGCGAACATCGTCGTGGGACCGACGAAGCGGAAGCCCCGGCGCTTGAGCTCCTTGGCCATCGCGATCGATTCGGCGCTCGTGGTGGGAACCTCAGCGGGTGCGGTGGGCAGCGGGGTGCGCTCGGGCCTGTAGGACCAGACGAGGTCGGCCAGATCGGCGCCGGGGCCGAGGTCGCTGCGGGCTCCGATCCCCTCGGCGCTGCGCAGGGAGATCGTGGCGCGGGCGTTGGAGATCGTCGCCTCGATCTTGCCACGGTGGCGGATGATTCCCTCGTCCTGCAGGAGGGTCTGGACGTGCTCGGGGCCGAAGGCGGCGACGGCGTCCACATCGAACCCGGCGAAGGCGTGGCGGAACCCCTCGCGTCGGCGCAGGATCGTCGCCCAGGACAGGCCGGACTGGAAGCCTTCGAGCGCGAGCCGCTCGAAGACCCCGTGCTCATCGCGCACGGGCATGCCCCACTCGGTGTCGTAGTACTCGCGCAGGTCCTCGTGCACCGAGGCCCAGAGCGGGCGTGACAGGCCGTCCGGCCCGACGATCAGAGGGGCCGCCGCCTCACTCATCGATCTTCCCGATGGGCTCACGCTTCTCGGCCTGGAACTGGTCCTCGAGCCGGCCCAGTGCCCAGTAGGCGGAGATCGAGATCTGCTCGCGCGGGACCCCGGCGTCCTTGACGAGCACCCGGCGCAGCTGTTTGGTCAGTCCGCGCTCGGCATGGCAGAACACCTGGAGGCCGTCGAGGGCTGTCAGGTCCAGCGCGGCCACGGCCTGAAGCAGCTGCTCCCGTTCGCCGATCACCCAGCGCAGCTCGATCCCGTCGGGACGTGCGAGCTCCAGGGCATCGTCCTCGTGGTCGAGATGGAGCAGGACCAGGCCGGTGGCCTGCGCATCCATGACCTCGAGCGAGGCGGCGATCGCGGGAACCGAGGCGTGGTCACCGATCAGCAGGTGCGAGGCGGCGTCGACCTCGGGGGTGTAGCCGCCACCGGCGCCCATGAGGGCGATGCGGTCCCCAGGGAGTGCTTCATCGGCCCAGCGGGCAGCGACGCCGCTGTCCTCGCCGTGGCCGTGCAGCACGAAGTCCAGGTCCAGGGTGCGGGCATCGTCGTCCCAGTGGCGCACCGTGTAGGTACGGCGCACGGGCAGCAGCTCGGGAGTGTTCTCGCGCAGTGCGTCGAGATAGTACGGAGGCTGCAAGCCGGTGGACGGGTCGGCGATCAGCAGCTTCACGTAGGCGTCGGCCTGGTGATTGCGGTTCAGCTCGGAGTACATCTCCCCGCCGAGGGTGACGCGCAGCAGGCGGGGCGTGAGGCGCGTCTTGCTGATCACCTCGAGCACCGCCTGCTTCTTCTTGGGAGGCCGGGCGCCGCCTTCCGAAGCAGTGGCGGCCGCGGGCGCAGGCGTGGTGAGTGCAGCAGTGGTCTCCATCCCTCCAGATTACGCGACATCTGTGTTTCGTAAATGGCAGGGAGCTGAACATCGCACGGCCCGCATGTCCGGTCCGATGGTGATCCGGCGGTTGCCGACCCGGCCGTCTAGGGTGGGCCCATGAGTGCATACCCGTCCGCGGAGGTGGACGCCGTCGTCGTCGGCTCCGGTCCCAACGGCCTCGCTGCGGCCGTCACCCTCGCCCGCGCCGGACTCCGTGTCCAGGTGCTCGAGGCCCAGGACACGATCGGCGGCGGTGCGCGCACCCTCGATCTCGGTCTCGCGCCCGGGGTCATCCACGACATCTGTTCCGCGGTGCACCCGCTCGCCCTCGCCAGCCCTTTCTTCGACGCCTTCGACGTGCGCGCGCGCGGTGTGCAGATGAATCTCCCGGAAGCCTCCTACGCGCAACCGATGGACGACGAGCCCGCCGCGATCGCCTGGCACGACGCCGAGCGCACGGCCGACGGGCTCGGGGCCGACGCCGCCACCTGGCGAGCGACGCTCGGCACCCTGGCGAAGAACCAGGATCTGGTGGTCGAGCTCGCGCTCGGGGACAAGCGCTCGGTTCCCCCCGCCGTGCTGAGCCCGCACAGCCTGACGATCGCTCCCCTGTTCGGCGCCCTGCTGGGTCTGCAGGGGACCCCGGCCTGGAATCTGCCGTTCCGCACCGAGCGGGCCCGGGCGCTGCTCAGCGGCGTCGCGGCGCACGCGATCGGTCGCATTCCCTCTCTCGGGCTCAGTGCGACGTCCGCGCTGCTCGGGACGATCGCCCACGGCGTGGGCTGGCCGATCCCCGTCGGCGGCTCCCAGGCGATCATCGATGCGCTGGTCGCGGACCTCCGCGCGCACGGCGGCGAGATCATCACCGGCCATCGGGTGCGCACGTGGCGGGATGTGCCGCCGGCGAGAGCCGTGCTGCTGGATACGACGGCCGGCGCCGCGGCGGAGATCCTCGCCAACCGCCTCCCCCGCTCCCTCGAGGCGCAGCTGCGCCGCTTCCCGCACGGCAATGCCGCCGCGAAGGTCGACTTCGTCCTCTCCGGGCCGGTGCCCTGGCGGGATCCCGACGTGGGCCGCGCGGGCACCCAGCACCTGGGCGGCACCCGCGGACAGATGGCCGCCGCCGAGGCCGAGGTCGCCGCGGGCCGCATCCCGCAGCACCCGGTGACCCTGGTCAGCGATCCCTCGATCGCCGACCCGTCCCGCATCCAGGGCGGAGTGCGCCCCCTGTGGACCTACGCACATATGCCTGCCGGCGACACCACGGACCCCACCGAACTGGTCACGGCGCAGATCGAGCGCTTCGCCCCGGGATTCCGCGATGTCGTCGTCGCCTCCCAGGGGATCAGCGCCGCCGATATGGCTCGGCACAACCCGTCCTTGGTGGGCGGCGACATCTCCATGGGACGCGTGACCATGTACGACATGATCGCCCGCCCCACGGCGCGCTGGGATCCGTACCGCCTGGCCGACACCGGCTGGTACCTGTGCTCGGCGGCGACGCCGCCCGGCCCCGGGGTGCACGGCATGAACGGCTGGCACGCGGCGCAGCGCGTGCTGCGCCATGAGTTCGGGCTCCGAGAGATGCCCGACCTGGGCCCGTCGGCCTGAGAGCGAGTGCTGTTCTCAGCAGTCATCGGGGCAGCGCGAGGAGGTCATCGTGGGCCGGTGACATATGTCGAGCCCCCTCGGGTGGACCACTGGTTGATAGTTCATTTATCGTGGCGGCTCCCCGGGCCTCCGGGTCGCTGCTCCCGTCCCGAAAGGACACCCCTTGGCTACTGCGTCCACACCCCGCCTCGCTCCCCTGCGTGACCCTCTGCTGCTGATCGCCCGCGTCGTCGTCGGAGTGGTCTTCATGGCGCACGGCTGGCAGAAGATCGGTCAGAACGGCCTCGAGGCGACCACCCAGGGCTTCTCCGGCATGGGTGTGCCGATGCCGGAGATCGCCGCCCCGGTGGTCGCCTACGCCGAGCTCATCGGCGGCGCCCTGCTGGTGCTGGGACTCCTCACTGGGTTCGCGGGCCTCGTGCTCGCGATCGACATGGTGGTCGCAGCTCTCCTGGTGCATGCCTCAGCCGGCATCTTCGTCACCGCGGGCGGCTGGGAGCTGGTCGGTGCCCTCGGCGCCGCGGCCCTCATGCTCGCCGCCGTCGGCCCGGGCCGTCTCGCCCTGGATCACCTCTTCGGCTCCAAGCGCGGTTCGCGTCGCCGCGCCTCCGCCCGCTCCGCCTCGACGGCCTCGGCCGGCGCGTCGTCCTGACCCTCCCGGCCAGGCGTCCGGCGACGGTCGAAACCGTCCTCCAGCCCTGCGAACCCCGACTTTTCTGACACGCGGTCCGCGACTGACTGGTCACATCCGCCCGACTCGCATTGCCGCACCCCCGCCGTGTGGCGGAAGATGAGCGACCGTGAAATCTTCAGACCCTTCCGAGCCGACCGCACCCGTGCCTGATCTCCCGAGCGGGGACGGCGGCGGCGCCACCGTCGGCACCCGGGATGCGGACCTTCACAATCCCTCCGGCCGGACCTTCCTCGGTCAGCCGCGCCCTCTGGCGAACCTGTTCAGCGTGGAGATGTGGGAGCGCTTCAGCTTCTACGGGATGCAGGGCATCCTCGCGATCTACATGTACTTCGAGACCACCCGGGGCGGTCTCGGGATCGATCCGACGGTCGCCGCGGGCATCGTGGGCGCCTACGGCGGCTCGGTCTACATCTTCTCGATCTTCGGGGCCCTGGTCTCGGACCGCCTGCTGGGCCCCGAACGGACGCTGCTCGCCAGTGCCGTGATGATCATGCTGGGGCACATCGCCCTGGCTCTCGTGCCGGGCGTGCCCGGGCTCGTCGCCGGCCTACTGCTCGTGGGCGTCGGCTCAGGCGGCCTGAAGTCCACTGCCGCAACCCTCGTCGGTGCGCTGTACGACGTGAAGGACACCCGCCGCGACGCCGGCTTCTCGATCTACTACATGGGGATCAACATCGGCGGGCTGCTAGGCCCCCTGATCACGGGGCTCGGCCAGAAGGAGTGGGGCTTCCACCTCGGCTTCGGCCTGGCCGCGATCGGCATGGCGATCGGCCTGGTCCAGTACGTGCTCACCCGCAAGAACCTGCCGACGACGGTGCACAACGTGCCCGATCCGCTGCCCCGTGCGCAGTACCCGCTCTGGGCGGGCATCGCCCTCGCCGCGGTCCTGGTGATCCTGGTCCTCGTGCTCACCGGCGTCGTGGGCCCGGGCAATCTGGCCGACATCATGGTGGGCCTGTCCGTGATCGGTGCGGTCGTCATCTTCGCGATGCTGCTGACGTCGAAGAAGGTCTCCGCCGACGAGCGTTCCCGAGTGCTCGCCTTCATCCCGCTGTTCATCGGGACCGCCGCCTTCTTCGCCCTGTTCCAGCAGCAGTTCACCGTGATCACGCTGTACTCGGACACGAGGCTGAACCGTGATCTGTTCGGCTGGGAGATGCCGATCCCGTGGGTGCAGTCCTTCAACCCGTTCTTCATCATCGTGCTGGCACCGCTGTTCGCCGCGCTGTGGACCGCGCTCGGCACCCGCCAGCCCACCACCCCGAAGAAGTTCGCCCTCGGCATCATGCTGATGGGCTCCGCGTTCCTGCTGTTCCTGCCGATGGTCCCCGTGGCCTCGGTGCCGGTGCTGTGGATCGCCGGGATCATGCTGGTGGCCACGCTCGGCGAGCTGTCCCTGTCACCCGTGGGACTCTCGCTCGCGACCAAGCTGGCCCCGGCAGCCTTCCCGGTGATGATGATGGCGCTGTACAACCTGGCCATCGCCCTGGGCACCTCGCTCTCCGGCGCACTGGCGGGGTTCTACTCCGCCGAGACCGAGGGCTCCTACTTCGGCATCCTCGGTGCGGTCACCATCGTGATCGGGCTGATCATGCTGGCGATCGCCAAGCCCGTCGAGAAGGGCATGCGCGGGATCCGCTGACCGCTGCTGTGCTCGAGGTCCATGACGGCCTCAGCGCTCATGAGCCGCCCCACCGTCTCGGTGGGGCGGCTCATGCGTGGCGAGGGTGCCTGCTCAGGCGTCCGTCCCGAGGACGGGCAGGAGCACGCCGATCACGGCGCACACGATGCCCAGACCTCCCGCGATACGCAGCAGCATCCTGGCGGGCGGATCACCCCACCCCTTCAGAAGACCGAGCGCCAGGAAGAGGACGAAGGCGAGGACGGCGAGGGCGCCGACGACGCTCAGCAGGACGATCATCGGGATCCTCCGACCACGGCGAAGCTCACGCCGATCACGGCGCAGACGCCGGCGGCGATGTATGCGAGGATCCGGAACCCGTCCCCCGTGCCTCCGTCCAGCAGCATCGAGGCGACGAAGCAGACCACGGCGATCGCGCCGGCGAGCGTGACGGCCAGGACCTGTATCCGTCGCAGGGATGAACGGGCAGGTGAAGCGGCGCTTGTGTCCATAGGGTCAGGGTAGGAACTCTTCGACAAGTGTCCAAGAGGTCACCTGGATCCGTCGTCCGGCATCAGGCCCCTCCTCCGGTCGACCGGGATCAGCCCAGAGGGCGCCCCGTCACGAAGGCACGGATCACCGCAGGATCCAGCTTCGGCCGACGGTCCGCGCCTGCGAGCCCGTTGGCCTCCTGGAGGGTGTCGGTGAGCTGCGTGTAGCAGTGCCCCGCGAGCACGGGGCTCGCGTTCAGCGCCGCGAACAGACCGCCGACCTTCGTCTCGAACTCCTCCGGCGTGGTCACGGTGGCGTAGCCCCAGGTGCCTTCGGCGGCGTAGGCGATGCCACCGAACTCGGTGATCATCACGGGAGCGCCCTCGGTGACGTGCTGGGCAGCATCATCCACGGGACGTCGCCCCAGCGGCCCGCGGCTGCCGAGGACCTCCTGGACCGCTGCGTCATCGACGTAGCGGCGCGCAAGGGTGGCGGCGTCCGTCGTGTAGTCGTGCAGGGCGAGGATGTCCCCGCCGGTCAGCTCGTAGCCGTCGTTGGAGACCACCGGGCGCGAGGGGTCCAGGGCGCGCGTCAGGGCCGTGAGCGCGATGGTGAGGTCCTTCTGCGGGGCATGGTCGGCGAGGTCGCGCACGCCCCAGGACTCGTTCATGGGCACCCAGGTGACGACCGACGGATGGGCGCGCACCTGCTCGACGATCTCGGTCCACTCGGAGGTGATCGCGGCGACGGCGCGGGGCGAGTACGAATAGGCGTTCGCGGTCTCGCCCCAGATCAGCAGGCCGAGCTTGTCCGCCCAGAACAGGAAGCGGGGGTCCTCGACCTTCTGGTGGATGCGGGCCGCGGTGAAGCCGAGCCCCTTGATCAGCTCCACCTCCTCGCGGTACGCCTGAAGGGTCGGAGCGGTCAGGTGCGAGGAGGGCCAATACCCCTGTTCGAGCACGGAGCGCACGAAGTACGGCTCTCCGTTGAGCAGGAACCAGCCGCGGTCGATCCCGGTGGTGCGCAGACCGAGGTAGCTCGCTGCCGTATCGATCACCTCACCACCCTCGAGGACCTCCAGGGTCACGTCGATCAGCGTCGGGTGCTCGGGGCGCCACAGCAGGCGATCGCGGTCCTGGGTGTTGCGCACGGCGGGCAGATCCACCCTGGTCTCGACCCGGGTGTCGTGAGCGGCGATCTCGACAGCGCCGAGGCTCTGCCCCCCGGCGGACAGCGCGATGCGCACCGTGGTGCCGCTGCGCGGCCGGTGGGCCAGGCGCAGGCTCACGTCGACGCAGGCGCGGGGCATGTCGAAGCTCCACTGGAAGCCGGTGAGGTGCTGCTCGGGCACGGTCTCGAGCCACACGCTGCGCCAGATGCCGGTTGAGCGGTGGTACCAGATGCCGTGCGGCTCCTCGCGCCAGTCCTGCTTGCCCCGCGGGAGTTCCACGTCGTGCGGGTCGTCGAAGGCGCGGACCACCACGACGTGCTCGTCACCGGCGTCGAGCAGGTCGGTGAGGTCGCAGGTGAAGGCGGTCTGCCCGCCGATGTGATGGCCGGCGAGGTGGCCGTCCACCCACACGTGCGCCTCGTGGTCGACGGCGCCCAGGTGCAGCAGCACCCGCTTGCCCGGCGTGGAGGACGCGCTGATCGTGCGGCGGTACCAGAGCACGGGATGGAAGCCGGTCTCGTGGATCCCGGAGGCTTCGGACTCGGGGACGAAGGGGACCGTGATGGTGCGGTCGAAGCGATCTGCCCGAGCCGGTTCGAACCACCTCTCGGCGAGGCCGACGCCGTCGTCGTCGTGGGTGAAGTCCCAGCTGCCGTCGAGGGAGGTCCAGTCCTCACGCATCATCGTGGGGCGGGGGTGGGTTCCGTCGTGCGTGCTGGCGCGCAGCGTCATCGTCGATCGCTCCTGAACGGGGGTGGGTCGGAAAGGGAACAGTGGGGCACGTGCCGACCCAGCCTGCCACGTTCCTCCGCTCACGTGGGAATCCGGCCTGGGCGTGGACGGACGAGGGCGCGCTGCGCGGCGCCTCAGGGCGTCGTGAGCACCACCAGCTCGCGCGTGGAGCGGGTCATCGAGACATAGCGGGCCACTGCCCCCTCGATGCCGTCGCCGAAGGACTCCGGGTCCACGAGCACGACGAGATCGAACTCGAGCCCCTTCGCCAGCTGCGGAGTGAGCGCCCGGACGCGCTGCGTGGCCTCGAAGCGGGGGTGGCCGATCACGCACGCGGTGCCCTCCTCGTGCGCGACGAGCCACTGTTCGAGAATCCCGTCGAGCTCCTCGAGCGCGCCGTGGCGGACCGGGAGGCCGGATTCCCGGATGGAGGTCGGCACGTTCGCGTCCGGCAGGGCCGCCCGGATCACCGGGGCGGCCCGCTCCATGATCTCGGCCGGGGTGCGGTAGTTGATCGACAGGGTCGACCTCTCCACCCGGTCCAGGCCGACCCGGGCGAGCCGCTGTGTCCAGCTCTCGGAGAACCCGTGCGCAGCCTGGGCGCGATCGCCGACCAAGGTCAGGCTGCGGGAGGGGCAGCGGCGCAGGATCATCGCCCACTGGGCGTCGGTGAGCTCCTGCGCCTCGTCGACCACGACGTGCGCGAAGGGACCGGCGAGCACATCAGGATCGGCGATCTCCACCGCTGTGTTCTCCGCCAGGGCGCCGCGCAGGTCCTCGCCGCGCAGCATGGACATCTCCTGCATGTCGGAGCTGTCGGACTCGATGAGGTAGTCGACCAGCAGATCGACCTCTTCGACGGTCTCCCGCTGGGCGGATTCCTGGCGGCGACGACGGGCGTCGGCCCCGGAGTCCCCCAGCCTGTGGCGGGCGGCGTCCAGCAGCGGCAGATCCGCATCGGTCCACGCTCGGGCGTCCGTGCGCTGCAGCAGCTGCACCTGCTCTGGGGTGAGGTCGGGCGCGCAGCGGCGTAGATAGGCGGGCACCTCGAAGAGATCACCGACCAGATCGGTCGCCTCGAGGATCGGCCAGGCCCGGTGCACGTGGGCGACGAGGTCCTCCTCGTACGCCAGGTTCGCGCGCACCTGTGCGGCGTCGGGTTGCTCGTCGTATCCGTCGGCGAGCTTGCCGGCGATGATCTCGGCGAGCTCCTCCCAGATCTCCTCGCGCGCGAGATTGTGCGCGGATCCGGGGTCGACCGCTCCGAAGGCGTCGGCCCAGTCCTCGGCGTCCAGCTGCACCGATCCCCAGTCGGTCTCGACCAGGAACGGGGTGCTCGGCGGCTCCTCGTACAGGCCGACGGCCGGGTCGATCGCGTCGACCAGGTGCGTGCTCGCCTTGAGCGCCGCGATCTCGGGGTCGGTCTCGACGCGAGCGCTCTCTCCCTCGGTGACCATGTCGCTCAGGGTGCAGGTGCGCACGTCGTCCTCCCCCAGGCTCGGCAGCACGTCGGCGACATAGTGGAGGTAGGGGTGGTGGGGGCCGACGAACAGGACCCCGCCACGCCGGTCGCGCAGCCGCGGGACGCTGTACAGCAGGTAAGCCGCGCGGTGCAGGGCGACGACGGTCTTGCCGGTGCCGGGGCCGCCGTCGACCACGAGCGGCCGGCGGGCATCGGCCCGGATGATGGCGTCCTGGTCCGCTGCGATCGTGGTCAGCACATTCTTCATCCGAGGGGTGCGGGCCCGGTTCACGGCCGCCAGCAGCGCAGATTCCTCGTCCGGGCTCGCATCCGACTCGACGAGCGCCTCGTCGCTCACCTCGATCAGGGTCTCGTCCCAGTAGTCGCGGATCCGGCCTCCGGCCCAGCGGTAGCGGCGCCGGGAGGCCAGTCCCATCGGCTGCGCGCGGGTGGCCGCGAAGAACGGCTCCGCGACCGGAGAGCGCCAGTCCACGAGGAGCGGCTTGCCGTCCTGGCCGTGGACGGCCAGACGGCCGACGTAGATCGGCGCGGATCCATCGACCGGCGTCATCCTGCCCAGCACGGCGTCGAGCTCTACGCTGCGCAGTCGGCGCAGGCGCGTGCGGAAGTGATCGACCTTCGCCTCGCGCTCGACTCGTCCCTGGGCGTCGCCGGTCTGGCCGAGGAGGGCTGCCTCGAGGTTCTGCTCGACCTCGGTGATGTCTGCGGCCACCGCCTGCGCGATGGTCGCGAAGCGGTCGTCGTCGGTCCCGGTGCGTTCAGGTGCGGCCTTGTGGGCCAGCCGCGCGGGCAGGTCGAAAGTACTGGTCTGCGTCATGTCTCCCCCGGTGCAGTGCGTTCTCGTGGGCCGTCCGGGCCGCACGAGGGAGTGATTCTTGCGCAGGGAGGGGGCCTTGCCGCAAGCCCCCCACCTCGGATTAGACTGGTGCTACGCCGCAGGGAAGACATGCGCAGGAAAGACACCGGCAGGGAAGCCCTGGGACGACGGCCCGTGCCCAGCGGCCGCTCCCAGCATCATCCGACTGCCCGACCAGCGGCCCCGGATCGCCTGCGGTGCGACGGCGACCAGAACTCAGAACTCCTGCTCGTTTCCCTCGCTGGCCCATGCCCCGGCGACAGGGAACTCCATGACCCGCAGCCGAGCCGTCCCGTAGGGCACCAGACGGAAGCTGTGGATCGGACCGTGATCGAGCACGGGGCTGGCCGGCGGCACGTCGGCCGAGACACCGACCTTCTCCCACTGCCGTACCCGGCATCCGGTGGCCTCGACGCCGAGCGCGTCACCGAGCGCCCAGGGGGCCTCAGGGATCGCGCCGCGATGCACGGCCCACTCCCCCGCCTTCTCGAGGCCGACGAGAGCCCAGTTCCAGGTGGTGCGGGGGTGGATCTCCCATTCCCCGAGACCGCGAGCTCCCAGTACCTCGCTCCAGCTCTCGCCCGGGCTGGCGACCATGACCAGCGGTCCCAGATGCACGGCGGCCGCCTGTCGTTCACGGCGCACGATCCGAGGTCGCATCGGCAGCGTGAGGATGAGCGTCGAGCGCCCGGACCAGTCTCGGTCGAGCTCCACGTGGCCCGTCGGCCCCGGGTGCACAGCGATCCCCACGCCGTCGATCTCCAGGCGCGGGTTCTGGCACCATGCGGGAATCCGCAGTCGCAGCGGGAAGCGGGAGTCCCCCGTGACAGTGAGGGTGATCCTCTCTTCGAAGGGGTACTGGGTATCCACGTCGATCTGCACTGGTGCGCCACCAGCCTGCGTGGTCACGGTGGCGGGCGCGTAGGCGACGGCGCGCAGACCGCCATCCGTGTCACGCGCCCAGAGCGAGGTGGTGAACTTGGGCCATCCCTGGTGGAGGTTCGCCGTGCAGCAGCCGAAGTGAGGTTCGAGGCCGAAGATGTTCGCGTCGTCGCTCGAGTAGGACCAGTTGCGCCGCGCTACGGACGCCTCGAGCTGGGTCCCCTGCTGGTGGTACTGATGGCCGAGCATCCATGGATCGCTCGAGGCGGGCAGCAGGTTGACGGCGAGCGACTCGAGCCGGTCGCCGTGCACAGCGTCGCCGAAACTACGGGAGAGCACCTCTGCGGTATACATCATCTCCACGACCAGGCAGGTCTCGATGCCGGCGGTGGCCTCCCTCCCGCCCAGCCACTCGTCCCCGGAGAACCAACCGTGGGCCTGACCGTGCCACCGATCGAGGTTCGCCAGCGCAGTCTCCGTGCGGTCGCGATGTCCCGGATCGCCGTCCAGGAGGTGCGCGGCGGCGCCGGTCTTCAGGCCCATGGCGACGTTCACTCCGTGGGTGGAGTGGGTGAACACCTGCGCCTGGCCGGTGA
This sequence comes from Brachybacterium sp. FME24, assembly GCF_014897705.1. Taxonomy (GTDB): domain Bacteria; phylum Actinomycetota; class Actinomycetes; order Actinomycetales; family Dermabacteraceae; genus Brachybacterium. Next base: position 77,225 of record NZ_JABUXV010000020.1, read on the forward strand.
TCAGGCTCGTGGTGAGGTACTCGTTCCAGTCGAAGGTCTGCTCGAGCACGAGGGCCGCGAGGTCGAGCAGCCAGGCCTCGCCGGTCGCGCGGTAGGTCCAGGTGATCGCCAGGACGTCCTCCGCTCCGCGCGCTCTGCCCCAGTCGCTGAGGGGGCGCTGCGGGAGGTGCGCGTGCTGGAACCGGTGCCAGCGCAGCAGGAACGGCGCCACGCGCTCGTCCTCCGTGGCTTCGGCGTGCTGGATCAGCACCTTGGCCGCGACCATTCGGGGCCACCAGTCGTCGTTCGCCGCGGGTCCGAAGAAGCCGTCGGCGCGTTGCGAACCGAGCATCCACTCGATCCACGGCCGTGCCGTGGCGAGGAGGGCCTCATCGCCGAGGGCGTGTGCGAGGGGCACCAGACCGTCGAGGTAGTACGGGCCGCGCTCCCAGTTCTCGCCGGGTCCGCCGAGCCATCCGCTGTCGGGGCCCACGTCCGGCCAGACCTCCTCGAGGCGACCGGTGATGCCGTCGGCCTGCGCCCGCAGCTGGCGCTCGAGCCAGCCGCGGGGTCGAATCGCACCGGGCGGCAGCGCCGTCGCGGCCTGGTGGAGTCGGGCGGCGTGGGGGTCGGCGGCGGGCAGCGTCATCATCGATCGCTCCTGGGGTGGTGGCAGCAGTGTGCCGCACCACGATAGGTGCGATCTCGTCGTCGGGACAGGCTCGGCCACGGTTCAGATCAGGCGTCGATCTCCGGTCCGTGCCGCCGTCTGGTCAGAACCGGCTGCGTCGAGCCCGGCTCAAGAGCGCTCTGCCGGCTGCTTCCCGTCGACCAACCGGCCCATCATCTGCTCGAGCGGACCCGGCCGACCGGTGCGTTCCATCCACGCCGCCACGACGAGCCCGGCTCCCCAGACCAGGGCGGCGGTGATCAGCGCACCGAAGGGACCGAAGCGGGTGCCGAGCCCCAGGAGATCGGGGTGGAGGATCAGCGCGACCAGTACGGAGTTCAGGAGGTAGAAGGTGAGCGATCGTTTCCCGATCGCAGCCAGGGCGTCGACGAGAACTCCTCGTCGGCGCTCGAGCGGCACCGAGACCAGAGCGAACAGCGCCGCGTACCCGGCACCGCCGACCACTCCGGTCAGGATCTGCAGACCGTTCAGGAGGCCCTCGGTGACCGGATCGGGCGACATCGCCCCCACGGCGATCAGCCCCGAGGGCAGAGCTCCCGACACCGAGATCGTCACACCGCCGACAGTGATCGCCGTGAGCAGCGAGCGGTGCGCGGCAGGGTCGTCCAGCAGTCGGGCTCTCCCGGCGAGGAAGCCGAGCGCGACCAGCAGGAACAACGGATAGGCGAGGGCCAGGAAGATCGGGGTGATGGGCAGTCCGGCCAATCGGGTGAACCAGTCGACGAATGTGACGTACCCGGGGAGCACGCTGCCTGCCGCGTCGTCTGTCGGGGCGAACTCCTCGCCGCCGACGGCCGTCACCACGGCGAACAGCGGGACCAGCACCAGGTAGGCACCCGCGAAGACGACCACGGCCCGCCGAACGGTGCGCACGGGAGCAAAGAGCAGTCCACCGATCAGCAGCAGAGCCAGTCCGTACGACGTGAGGATCTCTCCGGGGAAGACGAGAAAGGCGTGGAGAGCGCCGAACAGGAGCAGGAAGAGACCGCGTCGGCGGTTGCGGCGGCGGATGTCGCCGTCGGGGACGCCGCGCTCCCGGCGCCTGCTCACGCTCCATGCCAGTCCGTACCCGAACAGGATCGCGAACATCGGGAAGGAGCGATTGTCCAGGAGCAGCGTGGTGGCGAACGCCGCAGCGCGATCGAGCATCGGCTGCGCGGAGACGTCCGTGCCGAACGAGGCTCCGACGTAGACCCCGGCGTAGGCCATGGCGATGAGCAGGAGCATCACGCCACGGGACAGGTCGGGCGCGAGCAGTCGCGTCGAGGCAGGCGGAGAGAGAGTGGAGGGCGGCGGGCGGTGGTCGCTCACGGGGGTTCACGTCCCTGTCGTGGTCGTTGGCATCGTCGGGAGCGTTCTCCCTGTCGTGCTCCAGCCTCCCTTCCCGCGCCGTCACCGTCGAGCAGTTTTTCCGCGGAGGTCGACGGCGGGGACGTGATCTAGTCGCCTGCCCCGGACTGACGCTGACGGCCCACCAGCCACATCACCAGCGACAGGATGAGGATGAGGGCTGCAGTCCCGATGAGCCCGGGGCCCAACCTCACCAGGAAGGACGCTGCAGTCAGTCGCGCCACGGGGGTGAGCACAAGCCCGATCACCAGCATGATGGTGCCGAATATCCGCATCTGCTTCCAGGCCGGCGCCTTGGAGTACCTCGTCGGCATCGTCATTCCTTTCGGTCGTCGCGCGGTCACCAGCGGAATCGCTGCACCTCGGCGTCGTGACGTCGAGCCGTCTCCATCCGCTAGGTGTGATGTCCAGGGAGGTTGGTCAGTCGAGTGACTGGTGGGTGGCCCCCGATAGC
>NZ_JABUXV010000021.1 GCF_014897705.1 Brachybacterium sp. FME24
CACAAAAAAACCTGAGCCGCGTCACCGTTCGTAAACGATGACGCGACTCAGGACAAAAGTGCGCCCGGAGGGATTCGAACCCCCAACCTTCTGATCCGTAGTCAGATGCTCTATCCGTTAAGCTACGGGCGCTTCGTCGGCGTTGCGACCTGATCGAGTCTAATGCTCGGCCCAGGTCGGCGCCAATCCAGGAGCCATGACCCTGCTCACATGGTCCTGGAGTGGCGCGCCGCCCCCGTGATCACCAGCCCGGATTCTGCGGGGGCTGGCTCCAGCCCTGTGGGTTCTGCTGATCGTCGCCGGGCTGACCGTTGCCGGGCTGGCCGTCACCCGGCTGGCCCCACTGCTGGCCCTGATCGCCCTGAGGTGCGGGCGGGGGAGACGCCTGACCCCACGGCTCGCCCTGCGGTGCGGCGGGAGGCGGAGAGGCCTGGCCCCAGTTCTGCCCGCCCTGCGGTGCGGCGGGCGGCGCCTGGCCCCACTGCTGGCCCTGTTCACCCTGGGGTGCGGCCGGCGGGGGCGTCTGGCCCCACATCTGACCATTCTGCTGACCACCCTGCGGAGCAGCCGGCGGGGCGTTGCCGGACGCCGTCGAGGAGGCGCCGGCGGCACCGAAGGCTGCCGCCGCGTGCATTCCGCCGGGGCCGCCCGTGCCGGAGCCCTTGCTGCGGCGCGCACGGATCACGAAGAAGGCGACCGCGGCGAGGGCGAGCAGCAGGAAGAAGCCGAGCACGACCACGATGATGATCACGATGAGCCAGGGGAAGCCACCGGACTTCGCGGTGATGTCCACGCCCTGGGAGACCTCGGAGATGTCGGTGTAGGTGACGGTCTTGCCGTCGACGGTGCCGCCCTTGGATTCCAGGACCTTGCCCGGGAAGGCGAAGGACATCCGGAAATCGAAGTCACCGGCCTGGTCGCCGTAGAGGAGCTCGATATCTTCCTGGGTGATCTGATCGGACCCGAAGTCCAAGGTCAGGTGGAACTCGCCATCTTCCTCGGTCAGTTCCATGCCGTCGCCGAAATCGGAGCGCTCCATCGCGCCCGACGCGCGGCAGCCCCAGATGCCGTCTTCGTCGTAGGCGGTGATCTCCACCTCGCCGAAGGTGTCTCCTTCGTCCTCCATCTCCGTGCACAGTTCCTCGGCGGAGCTGTACTCGCTCTCGATGTAGGTGGAATCGACGCCGAAATCCATGGAGAGATTCATCGAATCGATATCGTTGATCTCGTAATCCGCGTAGAGGCGACCACACCCGGCCAGGATCAGGATCAACGGTAGGACGAGAACGGCGTAGAGCCGGCGCCGTGCCGAGATGGTGTTCATGGTTCCCCCGAAGTGCTGGATTGTCTGAGGCGCGCCCAGACCGTGGGTGGCACCGAGATCAGACTACCTGCGCAGGGTCATTCACGCGGTGGGGAGAACTCCCCATCGCGTGCGCATGAAGGGCGCGAAATGCTCGCGCCAGAACCTGGAGAGGTCTACTTCCAGAACATGAGCATGCCGCCGCCGACGAGCATCACGCCGAAGCCGGCCGCCAGGTTCCAGTCGCCGATCGGCAGCGGCAGCGTGCCGCCCGAGAGGTAGAAGGTGACCAGGTAGAGCAGGCCCAGGATCAGGAAGGCGACGGCAGCCGGTGCGAGCCAGGCAGGGTTCGGTGCCTCCGCGGCGACGCGGCGACGACCCGTGCGCGCGGACTCCGCGGCAGCAGCCTTCTTCGGGGAGGTGGACCGGGTCGCGTCCTTCGCCTTCTCGGTGACCTCGCTGCCCGCGGTCTTCTCCGTGGGCGTGCCCTGGTCGGCGCCTTTGCCCTTGCCGGCCTTCGGGCCGGTGCTCTTCTTCGCGACCGGATCCTTCGCTCCGGCGGGGCGGGACTTCTTCACCGGATCCTTGCCGGAGGCGCTGCCCTGGGCGTCGTCCTTCGCGCTCTCGTCCGCATCGGTGGCCGTCTCGGCGGTGTCGACGGCTTCAGCCCCCGTGGCCCCTTCCGCTCCATCGGCCCGATCGGTCGTGGGGTCGTCGAGGTCTTCCGTCTCGGGCGCGATTGCCGGGGCCTTCGCTGTCGACGCCGCCCGTGCGGACGACTTCTTCTTGCTCCTGGCCATGAAACGGTGCTCCCTCAAGACTGCTTGCGCGCGGCGGCTCCGCACGGGCCCGCCGACGCGGACCTTGGCCTAGGGTAATGGTCGTCGGGTGAGGGCGCGAAGCGAGGAGTGACAATGGTCGAGCATGCCGCGAGTACGCCCGACCCCGAGCGCCCGCCGTCGCAGGGGCAGCCGCCGTCGGGCGATCCGTCCTCCTCGGCGGTGAAGCCCCCGGGCAGCGCAGGTCCCGGCCGCCGTGGCCGCGTCGGCCTCGCCCTGGTGATGGTCCTGTGCGGCGTGCTGTTCGCGACCACCGCCCGGATCTCCGGCGGCGGCTCGATCCGTGACGAGAGCGGAGATGTCGCCGGGGTGCTGCGTGATCGGGGCCGCACCATCGAGGAGCTCACCGAGGACGCGGCGGACAAGCGTGCACAGATCGCGGAGCTGTCCTCGAGCAGCGCCGATGCCGTCACGGAGGAGCGCACCTCCCGGGTCGCGAACGCCGTCGGCCTCAGCGAGGTCAGCGGCGAGGCCGTGAAGATCACCCTGACCGATGCGCCCACCAGCAAGCTCGGCTCGATGCCCGACATCGAGCCGGACGATCTCGTCGTCCACCAGCAGGACATGGAGTCCTACATCAATGCTCTGTGGGCCGGCGGCGCCGAGGCGATGATGCTGCAGGACCAGCGAGTCGTCAACGGCAGCGCTTTCCGCTGCGCAGGCAATACGCTCCTGCTCGAGGGTCGGGTCTACTCACCGCCGTTCGTCATCACCGTCATCGGGCCCACCGAGCAGATGCTGGCCGTGCTCGAGGACACCCAGGGGGTGCAGGTATATCGTGAGTGGGTCGACTACGTGGGCCTCGGCGAACGCATCGACACGCTGGATACTGCGACCCTCCCCGCCTTCGAAGGCTCCCTGACCCTCGACCTCGCGAAAGCAGAATGATGGCCGCTCGCCACACCCACCGCTCCCGCTCGCGCCCTGGCGGCGCCGGATTCCTCGGCGGTGCGATCGGCCTCCTCGGAGAACTGCTGCTCACCGTCGGGGCCCTGCTCCTGCTCTTCCTGGTCTGGCAGCTGTGGTGGACCGACGTCATCGCCGACCGCGAGCAGGCCGGCATCATCGCCGGTCTCGACGATGAGTGGGGGTCGGTCGACCAGGAGCGCATCGCCCCCGCCCAGGACGGCCCGCCCCCGGTCCCCGACACCCTCGGGGACACCATGACCTGGGGCACGATGCACGTGCCCGCCTTCGACCGCGACCGCTTCCCGCTCGCGGAGGGCGTCAGCCTGGAAGAGGTTCTCAACGTCAAGGGCGCGGGCCACTATCCGGAGACCGCACTGCCCGGTGAGGTCGGGAACTTCTCCGTCGCCGGCCACCGCAACACCTACGGACGCGTCTTCGAGGACATCGCAGCCCTGCAGAGCGGAGATCCGGTCGTCATCGAGACGGCCGACGCCTTCTACGTCTACGAGGTCACCGAGTCGTTGATCGTGAACCCCGAGGACGTCGAGGTCATCGCCCCGGCCCCAGGGGAACCGGGCGTCGAGCCCACCGAGCAGATGATGACCCTGACCGCGTGCCACCCGATGTACTCCGCCCGAGAGCGCTACATCGTCCACGCGGAGTTCGCGTACTGGACGGACCGTGAGGACGGCATCCCCGAGGCGCTCGCCTCCGAGGAATCGACATCCGGCGAGGGGACGTCCGACGGCGAGGAGGCGGCCGGTGCCACAGGGGCTGCCGCCGCCGCGACAGCGCTCACGACCGCCACCGCCCGCGAGGAGGAGAACTGATGTACGCCTGGATGTTCCGTCACCTGCCCGGCCCGCTGTGGGCGCGGATCGGGATCACCGTGGTGCTGCTCGCGGCGCTCATCGTGGTGCTGTTCGCCTGGGTCTTCCCCGCGGTCGCGCCCTACATGCCCTTCAACGACGGTCTCGTCGGAGCCGCAGGCCACGCACCGCCCACAGCGACGCCCTGAGCGGCTCGCGGCCCGAGCCCGGGGCCTGGACCGGCGCGCGGGTCAGACGGCGGTCATGAGGGGCTTCAGCCCCGCCGAGCGTGCTCCCGCATCGATGCCGTCGCACAGCTCCAGGAACTGGGCGAGCATCAGATGCCCGTTCTCGGTGAGCACGGACTCGGGATGGAACTGCACGCCGTGCAGCGGCAGCTCGCGGTGCGCGAGACCCATGATCATGCCATCGGCGGTGCGGGCGGTGACCTCGAGCGTGTCGGGGATCGTGGCCGGGTCGACCGTCAGCGAGTGGTAGCGGGTCGCGATCATCGGCGAGGGGGCGGAAGCGAACACGCTGCCGCCCGCATGGGTGAGCTCGCTGGTGCGGCCGTGCATGAGGTGCGGGGCGTGACCCACGGTCGCCCCGAAGTACTGACCGAGCGCCTGGTGGCCCAGGCACACACCGAGCATCGGCACCGAGCGCTCGGCGCAGGCACCGATCACCTCGAGCGAACGACCGGCCGTGGTGGGATTGCCGGGGCCGGGGGAGACCAGCACCCCGTCGAACCCGGCGAGGTCGACGGCGCCGGAGGCCTCCGAGGGCACCTCGTCATTGCGCACCACGACGGTGTCCGCGCCCATCTGCTGGAGGTAGCCGACGATCGTGTAGACGAAGCTGTCGTAGTTGTCGATGACCAGGATGCGCGCACCGGAGGTCGAGGCCGTGCTCGACGCCGGCGCGGGTGTCGACGGCTCAACCATTCCCGTTTCCGTTCCCGTTGCCGTTCCCGTTCCCGTTTCCGTTCTCGTTTCCGTTGCCGCCCCCGGTGTTCCCGGCATCGCTCTCGGGATCCTCGGTCGGGGTCTCGCTCGGCTCCTCCGACGGAGTCTCGGTCGGCGTGGGGGTGGGCTCCTCGGTCGGGGTGGGGGTGTCCGGCGTCGGCGAGGGGGTCTCCTCCGGACCGCTGGAGACGATGATCGTCACCGTGGAGCCGCGGTCGACCTGCGCGTTCGCCTCGGGATCAGTGCGGATCACGCGGCCCTCCTCGACGGAGTCCGATACCTCGGTCTCGGTCGCGGTACCGAAGCCCGCATCTCCCAGCGTCGCCTGGGCCTCCTCGACCGTACGGCCGGTCACGTTCGGGACCGTCACCGGTCCCGGAGCCGCGGCCACCACCAGATCGACTCGGGAGCCGAACGGCGCGGTCCCGCTCTCCGCGGACGGCGTCTGGGTCAGCACGGTGCCGGGATCGGCCTCGGCATCCTCCTTCTCGGACGGCTCGGGGACCTCGAAACCACGGGCCTCGAGAATCTCCGTCGCCTTCTCGAGCTGAGTGCCCTCGACGCTCGGGATGGGGACGTTGCCGGAGGCGAAGCGCACCGTGACCTCGTCGCCCTTCTGGGCATTGGCGCCGGCCTGCGGACTCGTACGGGTGACGGTGCCCTGCTCCTGGGCAGCGTCCTCCTCGTCACCCTCCTGCATCACCAGCTCGGCGTCCTCGAGAGCCGCCTGGGCCTCGTCCCGGGTGAGCCCCTGGAGGTCCGGGACCTCGACTGCTTCGGGCCCTCCGGAGACGGAGACCTCGACGGTGCGGCCGACCTCCACCTCGGTGCCCTCGGCCGGGGAGGACTCGATGACCTCGCCTTCCGGGACGTCCTGGGACATGACCTGGATGAACTCCGCGTCGAGCCCGACGTCCGCGAGGAGAGTGCCTGCCTCCTCCTCGGTCTCCCCGGCAAGGGCCGGGACCGGCACCATCTCGGGACCGTTGTCCCATGGCTTGAAGTACCACAGCGCCGCGGCCACCAGGGCGAGCGCTGCGAGGATCACGAGGATGATCAGCCACCAGGGGCGCTTGCGCTTGGGCTCCTCCTCGATCTCATCGGGGGAGTGGGGGGCGAGGCCACCCGCTGCGGCGGGGGTCGCGGGCGATCCGCTGCTCCAGTTCGCCGCGGCCGCCCCACCGGCCCCGACACCCGCCAGGGCGGGGAGCGCCTCGGTGGCGTCGTCGGTCGGTCCCAGCACGGTCGTGGCCTCGGCGTCGGAGCCCACGGGCACCGCGCCCTCGACCAGAGCCGGCGAGCGCCCGGCCACTGCGGCAGCGATGTCCCGGGAGAAGACGACAGCGCTCGGGTAGCGCTGCTCGCGATCCTTGGCCAGACCCGTGAGGATCACCGCGTCCAGCGCCGGGGTGATGGCGGCGTTGTAGGCCGACGGGGCCAGCGGTTCCTCGCGCACGTGCTGGTAGGCGATGGAGACCGGGGTGTCCCCGGTGAACGGCGGACGGCCCGTCATCAGCTCGTACATCACGCAGGCGGCGGAGTAGATGTCGGAGCGGGCGTCGACCAGCTGGCCGCGGGCCTGCTCGGGGGAGAGGTACTGGGCGGTGCCCATGACTGCCTGGGTGGCGGTCATGGCACTGGTGGCGTCGGCGACCGCGCGGGCGATGCCGAAGTCCATGACCTTGACCGCGCCCGCATCGTTGATCATCACGTTGCCGGGCTTGATGTCGCGGTGCACGATCCCCGCCCGGTGCGAGTACTCCAGAGCGCTCAGCAGCGCTGCCATGATCTCGCCGGCCTTGTGGGCATCCATCGGGTGCTCGGGATCGACGTGCTCGCGCAGCGTGGTGCCGTGCACGTACTCCATCACGATGTACGGGATGATGACGTCGGCCCCGGTGATCGTCCTCTGGTGCTCCTCGCCGGTGTCGTACACCGCGACGATGGAGGGATGGTTCAGGGAGGCGGCGCTGTGCGCCTCACGGCGGAACCGTTCCTGGAAGTTCGAGTCCCGGGCCAGGTCCGAGCGCAGCACCTTGACGGCGACCGTGCGATGCAGGCGGGAGTCCTCCGCCAGGAACACCTCGGCCATGCCGCCGGTCCCGAGGATCTTCCCCAGGGTGTAGCGGCCTCCTAGGACCACGTTCTCTTCGCTCACTCCACACCTGTCCTCGTGCCGTGGTCGACACCGACCGATCCATTCATCGTACGTGCATCGAAGGCGTTGCCCGAGCCGATGTGATCACTTGCCATCGCTCCGAGGGGCAGCCATCCCATGCCGCCGGCCACCGCGGCCGCAATCACCACGACCAGCAGGATCAGCAGGATCAGGCCGGGCAGGGACAGCGGGCCGATGCGCCGACCGGTCGTGGTCCCGCGCACGGTCCGGGTCGAGGCGGCGGTGTCGACGTCGGTGACACTGCTCGCACCGACCGTGCTGTCCGTCCGGTCGGTCGCACCGCGTGCAGGGGGCGTCGCACCGTTGTCCTTGTCCTTCGAGCTGGTCCGCGGTGAGCGGGGCGGGGGCGCGGGCGAGGCGGCAGACCGCGCCGAGGCGGCGGAGAAGACCGAGCCGGCCGAGGACGCGGACGCGGCGGACAGAGCAGAACCTGCCGATGTCGCGGATGGCCCTGAGCGGTGGCGGATGCCCCGCCCTCGACCTGACAGCGGCAAGGGCATCGCGGCGGTGCGGGTCCCCGTCGGGGAGGCTCCGGGCCCTGTGCGCGGCCGTTCGCCGGTGGCCCGCACGGCGTTCTCGCCGGTCCAGTCGTGGTCCTCCACCCTGGTCACGGGGATCGCGCCGGTGGTGAACCGCGGTTCGACCCCGCGCTGGATGGCCTCGAGGATCCGTGAGACTGCCGCCGCCGAGCGGGGCCGGTTCGCCGGGGCCTTCGCCAGCGTCATCATGACCAGGCGCCGCAGATCCGCGGTGATGGTGTCGGCCAGCTCCGGTGGCTGCTGCTTGACCTGGGCCATCGCGATCTCGACCTGGCTGGACCCGGTGAAGGGCCGATGCCCTGCCAACATCTCGTAGGCCACGATCCCCAGGGCATAGATGTCCGACAGCGAGGTGGCCTGCTTGCCCATCGCCTGCTCGGGGGAGAGGTACTGGGCGGTGCCCATGACGAGCCCGGTTTTGGTCAGCCGCGCCTGGTCCTTGCTGCGGGCGATCCCGAAGTCGGTGATCTTCATGGACCAGTCGGCCGCCTCGTCGACCAGCACGTTCTCCGGCTTCACGTCGCGGTGCACGACGCCCTTGGAGTGGGCGGCGTCCAGCGCGCGAGCCAGTTCGATGAGCACGGAGACGACGCGCTTTTCGGGCAGGCCGCCGGGGTTCTCCTCGATGATGTCCGACAGCGGGCGCCCGGGGCAGAGCTCCATCACGATGTAGGCGCGCCCGTCGATCTCGCCGTAGTCGTACAGGGCGGCGATCGCGTCGTGCGAGAGCGCCGCGGTGTGGCGGGCCTCCGCCCGGAACCGCTTGAGGAAGCCTTCGTCCCCCGCATACTCCTCGCGCAGCACCTTGACGGCCACGTCGCGCTCCAGCTCCCGGTCCCGGCCCTTCCAGACCTGTCCCATGCCGCCGGTGGCGATCAGTGACGTCAGTTCATAGCGTCCTTCGAGAACGAGCCCTGCCTCGGTCCTCATGGCTTGATCACCGCCTCCATCACGTCCTGGGCGATCGGTGCCGCAGTGCGCGACCCGTATCCGCCTTCCTCGACCACGACCGCGACTGCGATCTTCTTCTCGTCCATCTGTCCGTATCCCACGTACCAGGAATGCGGAGCACGATCCTCGCCCCACTCGGCGGTGCCGGTCTTGCCACCGACCTCGACGCCGTCGATGGCGGCCGCCGTGCCGGTGCCGTCCTCGACCGCGCCGACCATCATCTGGCGCATCTGCGCGGCGTTCGAGGCGCTCAGCGGCTGCCCCAGCTCCTTCGGCGTCAGCTCCGCCACCGTCGAGAGGTCACCGGTGCGCACCGCCTCCACCAGCTGCGGCTCCATGACCACCCCGTCGTTCGCGAACGCACCGGCCACCATGGCCATCTGCAGGGGCGTCACCCGGGTCTCGTACTGGCCGATCGACGTGGTCGCGAGCTGGGCGTCGTCGAGGTCGGTGCCCAGCGTCGAGGGCGTCACCGACAGCGGGATCTCCAGGCGCTGCCCGAATCCGAACTCTCCCGCGGTCGAGGCCAGCTGGTCCTCGCCGACGGAGATCCCGAGCTTCGCGAAGGAGGTGTTGCACGACTGGCGCAGCGCCTCGGCGAGCGTGGACTCGTCGTCCGGACCGCAGGGGTCGGTGCGCCCCGCGGAGAAGTTGTTCATGACCGACGAGGAGTTGGGCAGCTGGAACGTGCCGGGCCCGGGGATCACCGAGTCCGTGGTGTAGTCACCGGATTCCAGAGCGGCCGAGGCCACCACCAGTTTGAACGCGGAGCCCGGCGGGTAGAGGTCGCCGCCGATCGCGCGGTTGGTCAACGGCCGCTCGGGATCGTCGTTGAGCTCCGACCAGGACTCCTGCACGGCAGTGGTGTCGTGCGAGGCGAGCCGGTTGGGGTCGTAGCTGGGGGCGGAGACCATCGCCAGCACCGCGCCGGTCTCGGGATCCAGGGCGACGACGGAGCCGCGCCGGCCGTCGAGCGCGTCCCACGCGGCCTGCTGGGCCTCGGAGTCCACCGTGAGCTCGACGCTCGCGCCGCGGCCCTGCTTGCCCGAGAGGATGTCCGAGATGCGGTGGTAGAACAGCGCATCGGCCTCACCGGAGAGGGTGTCGTTCAGGGCGCGCTCGATGCCGGAGAAGCCGTAGACCACCGAGTAGTACCCGGTGATCGGGGCGTACATCGCTCCCGGGTCGTAGCTGCGCAGGTATCCGTAGGTGTCGCCGGAGGCCTGCGAGGTGGCGATCGCCTCGCCGTCCACGACGATCGGTCCGCGATGGCGGCCGTATTCGTTGTAGGTGGTGCGGAGGTTCTGCCCGTGGGCGTTGAGCCGGCCCTGGGCGACCACCTGGAAGTAGGTGGTCGAGGTGAACAGCAGCACGAAGAGCACGCTGACCACCAGCCACACATGGCGCAGGGGCTTGTTCATGCCATCACCTCCGGGGCCGGCCGCGCGGCGGTGGGAGCGCCGAGCCCGGCCACCTGGCGGGCAGCGGGTCGTCGGGCGGCGTCCGAGAGCCGCACCAGGATGCCCGCGATGATCCAGTTGCACACCAGCGAGCTGCCGCCTGCGGCGAGGAACGGCAGGGTCAGACCGGTCAGCGGGATCACGCGGGTCACCCCGCCGACGACGACGAAGACCTGCAGCGCGATCACGAAGCCGAGGCCGCCGGCCAGCAGGGTGCCGAACCCGTCGGAGATGCCGACGGCCGCGCGGATGGCGCGCTGGACCAGCAGCAGGTAGAGCAGCAGCAGGGCGAAGGCCCCGACCATGCCGAGCTCCTCGGCGAAGGAGGCGAAGATGAAGTCGGACTCCGCATGGGGGACCACGTCGGGTCGGCCCTCGCCGAGACCGGCTCCGGTGATGCCGCCGTTGGCGAGGCCGAACAGGCCCTGGTTGATCTGCTCGCAGCTGCTGTAGTTCGCGCTCGAGAGCGGATCCAGCCAGCAGGTGATGCGGGTGCGCACATGGCCCATCTGGGTGGCGGCGAACACTGCCGGGGGCAGGAACATGATCGCGCCGATCACGAGCCAGCTCAGGCGATCGGTGGCCACGTACAGCATCACCACGAACAGCCCGAAGAACATCAGCGAGGTGCCGAGGTCGGTCTGGAACACCAGCACCGCCATGGCGAATCCCCAGGCCACCAGGATCGGGCCGAAGTCGGACCAGCGGGGCAGGTGGATCCCGAGGACCTTGGGGCCGGCCAGAGCCAGGGTGTCGCGGCGGGAGACGAGGTAGCCGGCGAAGAAGATCGCGAAGGCGATCTTGGCCAGCTCTGCCGGCTGGAAGCTGTTGCCCGCGATCGAGATCCAGATCTGGGAGCCGTTGCGCGAGGAGCCGATCCCGGGGACCAGCGGCAGCAGCAGCAGCACGGCTCCGGTCACGGCGGAGATCCAGGTGTAGCGGCGCAGGCGGCGGTGGTCCCGCAGGAACAGCAGCACGCCGATGCACAGGAGCACCCCGACGATCGCCCACAGCATCTGCCGGTCCGCGCCGGCAGAGGTGCGCAGTCCGTAGTTCTCGTTCGCGGCGTGCACGCTCTCGATCATGGCGATGCCCAGCAGGTTCAGCAGCACGACGAGCGGCAGGATCACCGGGTCCGCGTACGGGGTGCGCCACATGACGACGACCTGCAGCGCCAGGGCGAGCACTGCCGCGCCGATGCCGTACGTCATCAGGCCCGACGGAAGCTCGTCGGAGCGTCCGAGCCCCACCAGGGCATAGGCACCCACCCCGGTGACCACCGCGAACGCCAGCAGCAGGGCCTGGGTGAGCCTGCGCGGGCGCGCGGTGTAGGAGACGATAGTGGCCACTAGGACTCCTCGCCCTCATCGGGGGGAGTGGCGGTGGGCTCGGGACGCTCGGTCGGGGCACCGGAGCCCTCGGAGGATCGCGTGGCGGAGTCGAGGTCACCCCCGGCATCGGAGGGTGCCGGCTCGGTGGGCGTCGGGGCGGGCGGCTGGTTGGCCAGCGCCGCCTGCTCGAGGCGGTCGATGATCTGGTCCGCGGCTTCCCGGTTGCCGGCGGAGATGGTGTTCTCCACCTGGTTCCGCGTCACCTCGGGCAGGTCCTCCAGGGCGATGTCGGTGTCCTCGACCGGCTCGGACAGGGAGATCGGCCCCAGGTCCTGGGAGAGACCCTGGTAGAGCACGACATCGGTGCCGTCGGTGCCCACGAAGAACTGGCGCTGCGACCAGGCGTAGCCGGCCCACAGCACCCCACCGAGCAGGGCGATCAGCAGCATCACGGCCACCAGTGCCGGCCAGGGGCTGCGGCGCGGCGGCTCGTCCTCGGAGAAGTCCTCGTCCTCGTAGGGGACGTCGGGCTCTTCGCGGGTCAGCGCTGCGGCCTTCGCGGCCGGTCCGGAGGCCGACGTCGGCTGGTGGCGGTTGCGGGCGGCCGAGCCCACGATCTGCGGGGAGGTGGAGGGGGCATCTTCGCCGCGGGGCAGGTCGTCGAGGTCGACGACGTCGGCGATGATGCAGGTGATGTTGTCCGGGCCGCCGCCCTTGAGGGCCAGCTGGATCAGCTCGTCGGCGCATTCCCCAGGATCCTGGATCCCCTTGAGCGTCGCATCGATGGTGTCCAGGGAGACCAGGCCCGAGAGCCCGTCCGAGCACAGCATCCACCGGTCGCCCGGGTGGGCGGGGCGCAGCGAGAGGTCCAGCTCGGGGTCCGCGTCGACGTCGCCGAGCACGCGCATCAGCACCGAGCGCTGCGGGTGGCGCTCCGCTTCCTCCTCGGTCAGACGGCCTTCGTCGAGCAGGCGCTGGACGAAGGTGTGGTCCTTGGTGACCTGGACGGTCTCCTCGGCGCGCAGCAGGTAGGCGCGGGAGTCGCCGATATGGGCGAGGGCGAACTTGCCCTCGGCGCGCAGCAGGGCGGAGATCGTCGTGCCCAGGCCCCGCAGCTGCGGTTCGTCGCGGGCTCGGCGCAGGATCTCCTGATTGGCGTCGAGCACCGCCTCCTCGAGGGTGGCGACGATGTCGGAGGCCGGGGTCTCCGAGTCCAGGCGGGCCAGACGGCCGATCGCCACGGAGGAGGCGACGTCGCCCCCGGCGTGGCCGCCCATGCCGTCGGCGACCACCAGCAGGTGGCTGCCGGCGTAGCCGGAGTCCTGGTTGTTGGACCGGACGAGCCCGACGTCGGAGCGGGCGGAATACCGCAGGGCGATGCTCATCGCGGACCTCGTCTCAGCTCGATCTCGGTGCGGCCGATCCGCACCTGGGCGCCAGGGCGGAACGGCACGGACCCTTCGATCCGTCGGCCCGACACCAGGGTGCCGTTGGTGGATCCCAGATCCTCGACCATCCACTCCCCGTCGCGCTCGAACACGCGGGCATGACGGTTGGAGGCGTAGTCGTCGTCGAGCACGAGGGTGCACTCGGGGGCGCGACCGATGAGGATCGGGGTGGACCCCAGCGTCAGCGAGGTGCCGCGCAGGGGCCCGGCGGTGACGACCATCGCCGTCGCTGTGACCTCGGGGTCGGTGCGCAGGGACGCCGGATCGGTGCCGGCCTGGGCGGCCGCGCCGCCGATGGGGCCGGAGGCGGGCCGCTGCTCACGGCGCGGGTCCCGGCTGGAGCGGGTCACCACGGTGGTGCCGAACAGGTCGTTGCGCAGCACGAGGACCACGACGATCACGAACACCCATAGCGCCAGGACGAAACCCAGGCGGAGGGCGACGAGGGTCAGTTCGCTCATAGGGCTCTCACCAGCTGACCGGGCCGGCCGCCGGGATCAGCACGGTCAGGCGGGTGCGACCGATCTTGATCAGCGAGCGGTCCTGCACGGTGACGGGGGTGTGGATGCGCTCGCCGTCGACGAAGGTGCCGTTGGTGGAGCCGAGATCGGTCGCCACCAGGGCGCCGGCGTCTCCAGCTCCGCCTGCCGTGTCGGTCCGCAGCTCGAGGTGATGGCGCGAGACGCCGGTGTCCTCGAGGATGATGTCCGCGTCGCCGCCGCGGCCGATCACGGTCACCGGGCCGGTCAGGAGGTACTGCTGCCCGTCGATCTCGACGATCGGGCTGCCACCGGCCTCGGACTGGGCGGCGCCCGTCGCCGGGGCCACGCTGCCGCGCTCGGTGAGGGACTCGGTCTCGAAGCGGCCGGGGCGCACGTCGTCGTCGCTGCGCAGGCCCACGGTGACGCCGCCGACGAACATGTAGCGCTGCTTCTCGGCATGTTCCATGAGGACGCGCTGGAGCTCGTCGATCAGGGTGTCCTGCCAGGAGTCGAAGCGGTCGAAGTCCTGGGAGTGCAGATAGATCGTGTAGACGTTCGGTGCCAGGGTCCGGGTGCGGTCGAGCACCTGGATCTGGTCGTCGCATTCACGCTTGAGTCCCTGCGCGAGGTCGAGTGGTTTCAACTGCCCGCGGCCTGGCGAGAACATGCTCGTCACGCCGCGGTCGAGTCCGCGCTCGATCCGATCCAAGATCCCCACGGTGGTCCTTCACTGTCGCTGTCCCGTCACCCCGCCGGCAGACGGGGCTGTTCGCCCTCCCGATCGTAGCGCGTGGCCAGGTCATCGACCGGGTGACAGGGCGGTGGGGTGGCAAGGGATTCGTGCAGGACTCGTAAAGAACGGCTGAGCGGTGGCGTGCGGCGTGGGGCGCGGGGCCTGCGGGCGCAGTGGACGGCGGCGGACCCCGAGGCCCACCGCCGTCCATTCCCCGTCCCCTCGGGGCCCGCCCGGTTCCGGCGGGTCAGTAGACCAGCACCCGGCGACCCTTCTTGAACCAGGACCGGGTCCACAGCATGTCCGTCGCGCCGACGGAGATGCGGCAGCAGCCGTGCGAGGCCGGATAGGTCGGGATGGAGTTGGATCCGTGGATCGCCCATCCTCGGTCGTAGTACCCCGGGCGGTAGAGGCTGCCCAACGGCCCGCTCTGCCAGCCCCTGCTGTAGAGGCTGTACATCGAGAAGTCGCCCCGGGGCGTCGTCGCCGTCTTCCAGCGGCCGCCGGAGTAGTAGCGCTTGCCGCTGCCGGTAGAGGTGTTCAGGATGTAGGAGAGTTTCCCTCCGGTGGTGGCGATGATGATCTGCTTCCCCAGATCGACCTCGAAGCCGACGCCGCTCGTGATGCGACGGGAGGGCCGGGCGCCGTTCGCCAGGGCGCGGTAGGTCTTGGGCCCGACGACGCCGTCACGGCTCAGGCCCGCGACCTTCTGGAGCGCGAAGACGGCCTGCTGGGTGAGGTGCCCGAAGCTGCCGTCGGCCGCGCCGCACCAGTACTCCAGGCGAGCCAGGTCCCTCTGGAGCCCGGTGACCGCGGAGCCCCTGCTGCCCTTGCGCAGCAGCGGGGCGGCGCTCGCGGAGCCCATGCCGATGGTGAGGCCAGCGCCCAGCGTGCCCACCCCGAGCAGCAGGGTTCGGCGCGAGGGTGCGGCGATCGGCAGGAGCGGACGGCCGCCTCCCTCCGGGTCGCCCGGTCCGTGGTCCGCGTGCAGGTCCTCGGGTCTGTGCGTGGTTCTCGCACTCATATCTCGTCCCCTTGTGTGTGCTGTCGGCTCGGTCTGGGCCGGCCTCCCCGACGCCACGTCGATGTGACGACAGCTACAGCATGCACTGGTCAAGAGCGAGTAAACAAGAGGCAAAATGTGCAGGTCCTGTGGTTCCCGAAGGGTAGCGAGCGATTCTGCTGGTCGGAGCGGCGGTTCGCGGCCCTGCCTGATCGTCAGAAATGCTGGACACCTGTCTTGCCGCAATCGGCGCCCAGTATGTCTGATATGCGCGATGGTGCCAAGAGTGCCGGCAGGGCGCACTGGAGGGGGTGCTGGAAAGGAGCCCGGCGGGTCTGTGCCATATTGAGAGCGTGGAGCCTGCGAACCAGCCCGAGATCCCCGTCGATGTCGACTTCGAGCACGCGCTCGGGGTCTCCGATGCGCACAGCACCGTGCACACCCAGGGTGATCCCGCACGGATCTGGGACCTCGCCAGCGTCTCCAAGCCGCTCGCGGCACTGGGCGCCCTGGTCGCCGTGGACCGCGGCCTCGTCGACCTCGACGAGCCCGCCGGCCCAGAAGGTGCCACCGTGCGCCACCTGCTGGCCCACACCGCCGGCTACGGCTTCGACGGCGACGAGGTGGTCGGTGCCGCGGGGGCCCGTCGTATCTACTCCAACACCGGCTTCGAGGCGCTGGCCGCCCATGTCGAGCAGGCCACCGGCCACGACTTCGACGAGTGGATGGAACAGACCGTGGTCCAGGGGCTCGGGCTGCAGGACGTCGAGGTGATCGGCTCCCCAGCCGCCGGATACCGCGGCAGCATCCGCGACCTGCTGGCCGTCGGTCGCGAGCTGCTCGAGCCCACCCTGATCTCCCCGGAGCTGTGGCAGGAGGCGACGGCCGTGCAGTTCCCCGAGCTCACCGGCATCCTGCCCGGGTACGGCCGCCAGAAGCCCAACGACTGGGGCCTCGGATTCGAGATCCGGGACGGGAAGTCCCCGCACTGGACCGGCGCGACCTCGAGCCCGGAGACCTTCGGCCACTTCGGGCAGTCCGGCTCCTTCCTCTGGGTGGACCCGGCAGCCGGGCTGACCGCGGCCTTCCTCGGTGCGGAGCGGTTCGGGGCGACGCACGTGCGGATCTGGCCCGGCCTGACCGACGAGATCCTCGTGCGCTACGCCAGCACAGCCGGTGACCGGGTGCGATGAGCGCGCTGGACCTGCTCGACGACTTCGGCTTCGAGGCCGCCGCCCTCGTGCTCGGTCCCGAAGGGGTGCGTGAACAGCGCGGCGATATCGACGTGACCCGGCCCTGGCGCTCCGTCACCAAGACCCTCACCGGTTACGCGAGCGCGGTCGCTCTGCAGGAGGGGCGCGTGGGCCTGGACGACGAGGCCGGCCCGCCCGGCTCGACCCTGCGCCACCTCCTCGCCCATGCCTCCGGCTACTTCTACGAGTCCGAGGCGACCCTGCAGGCGCCGGGACTGCGCCGTCACTACTCCAATTACGGGATCGACGAAGCCGCCCGCCACCTCGAACGCGCCACCGGCCGCGACATCGGGGATTGGGTGCAGGAGAAGGTGGCCGGTCCGCTCGGCATGACGCGCCTGGAGTGGACGGGGTCGCCGTCGGTCGGCGCCGTCGGCCCGCTCGCGGACCTCGCCCTGTTCGCCGCCGAGGTGCTGCGTCCCACGCTGGTGGAGGAGACCTGGTTCCGGGAGGCCACCACCGCGCAGTTCCCCGAGCTGGTGGGCATCATGCCCGGCTTCGGCAAGCAGACCCCCAATCCTTTCGGCCTGGGCTTCGAGGTGCGCGGGGCAAAGTCGCCCCACTGGACGGGCGCGCGCAACAGCGAGGCGAGCGTCGGTCACTTCGGGATGCGCGGCACCGCCTTCTGGGTCGACCCGGTCGCAGACCTCGCACTCGTGGTCGGGAGCTCCCACGACTTCTGCGACGCCCACCGCGAGGTCATGCCGCGCCTGGCCGACGCGGTGCTCGAGGACCACGTCCGCTGAGGTCGGCCCGCGCGCCCTGGATGTGACGCGCGCCTCGCGAGGTCGATAAGGTCGAGGGATCGTCGGCGGTCCTGCCGCCGCCTCGCGAACCCACCGGCCGGAGCGACCGGCCCCTACGAGCTCGGCGCCGTGCGCGCCTTGAGGAGCATCATCATGTTCGACGACAGGGAACTCACGGAGTCCCGGATCCGCCGTTTCGCCCAGGACCACCTCGCCCCGAAGATCTACCAGGAGACCGCGCCGGTGCAGATCACGGCGTTCCGCGTCCCCGGGGAGCCGATCCCGCCGCACGACGCGATCCACCAGCGCGCCGCGGAGTACTCCCGGCTCGAGGTGGGCGCACCGCTGGGCCGCGCCTGGTCCACCACCTGGCTGCACGTGACCGGGACCGTCCCCGCCCAGTGGGCGACCGACGCGAACTCCGCCCCCGAGCTGATCGTGGACCTCGCCTTCACCGGTCAGCCCGGCTTCCAGGCCGAAGCCCTCGTGTTCACGCCCGACGGCGTGCCCGTGAAGGCCATCAACCCGTACAACCGCTACCTCCCGGTGGCCCCCGGCGAAGAACTGGACTACTACCTCGAATGCGCGGCGAACCCGATGATCTCGGGGGACTGGACCTTCGAGCCCACCCCGCTCGGCGACCTCGCCACCGTCCCCGACGACGAGCTCTACACGATCCGGGAGCTGCACCTCGCCCGTCGTGACGTTCGGATCTGGGAGCTCGCCGAGGACATCCGGGCGCTCGCCGGGCTGATGGTCGAGCTGCCCACCACCAGCCAGCGCCGGCACGAGATCCTGCGCGCGCTGGAGGCCGCCTGCGATGCGGCCGATCCCGACGACATGCCCGGCACCGCCGAGACCGCCCGTGCGGTGCTGAGCCCGGCGCTGGAGAGGCCTGCGAACCGGTCGGCGCTGACTGTGCTGGCGACGGGACACGCCCACATCGACTCCGCCTGGCTGTGGCCTGTGCGCGAGACAGTCCGCAAGGTGGCGCGCACCTTCTCCAACGCCTGCACGTTGCTGGAGAGCGACCCGGACCTCACCTTCTCCGCCTCCTCCGCCCAGCAGTACGCGTGGCTCAAGGACCGCTACCCGGAACTGTTCGCCCGCATCCAGGGGCACGTCGCCGAGGGCCGGTTCGTGCCGGTGGGCGGGATGTGGGTCGAGTCCGACACCAACCTGCCCGGCTCCGAGGCGATGGCCCGTCAGTTCATCGCCGGCAAGCGGTTCTTCCTGGAGAACTTCGGCGTCGAGACCCGGGAGACCTGGCTGCCGGACTCCTTCGGCTACTCCGCCGCGCTGCCGCAGATCGCCGCGCTCGCCGGACAGCACGACTTCCTGACCCAGAAGGTCTCCTGGAACCAGGTCAACACCTTCCCCCACCACACCTTCCGCTGGGAAGGCATCGACGGCACCAGCGTCTTCACCCACTTCCCGCCGGCGGACACCTACAACGGCATGCTGAGCGGCCAGGAGCTCGCGTACTTCGAGCGGAACTTCAAGGAGAAGGGTCGGTCGTCGATCGGACTGGACCTGTTCGGCTGGGGTGATGGAGGCGGCGGGCCCACCCGCGAGATGATGGCGGCCGGGCGCCGCGCCGCGGACCTCGAGGGCTCCCCGAAGGTCGAGTTCGGCACCCCGCAGGAGTTCTTCGAGCGCGCCCGCGAGGAATACCCCGACGCCCCGGTGTGGAACGGGGAGCTCTACCTGGAACTGCACCGCGGCACCTACTCGGCGCAGCTCGGCACCAAGCAGGGAAATCGTCGCAGCGAGCACGTGCTGCACGACGCTGAGTTCTTGTCCTCCCTGGCCGCGATCCGCGCCGGGTTCGAGTACCCGCACGAGGAGCTCGCGGCGCTCTGGGAGAACGCCCTGCTGGGCCAGTTCCACGACATCCTCCCGGGCTCCTCGATCGCCTGGGTGCACCGCGAGGCCGAGCAGGGTCACGCCGCGACCGCCGAGCGCGCCGCGAGCATCATCGCGCAGGCCCTGACGGCCCTGGGCGAGCACGGCGCGGAGGCGGGGGAACCGGCCGGCGGGCCGGTCGGCTATGGGAGCACCGTCCTGATGAACACCGCCCCGGTGCCGCGCCGCGGCGTCGCCGCCTACGGGGCAGGCACCGCCAGAACAGGCGCCGAAGGCGTGGTGGTGATCCGCGCGGGCGAGACCATCACCGTGGAGAACGCCGCCCTGCGCGCCGTGCTCGATGCCTCCGGCGCGATCACCTCGCTGGTGGATCGACGCAGCGGCCGCGACTCCATCGCCCCCGGGGCCCGTGGCGCCCTGCTGCAGCTGCACCGGGACACCCCGAACGCCTGGGATGCCTGGGACATCGACGAGTTCTACCGTCACGTGGTGCGAGACCTCGACGCCCCCACCGCGGTGGAGGTCACGGAGAAGGACGGCGGGGTGCGCGTCGGCTTCACCTATTCCACCGCCGCGGCCGACGCAGCGCAGAGCTCGGGCGTCACCGGTGCCGGCTCCACGATCGTGAAGACCTTCGTGCTGCGCCCGGCCGACGAGTCCCTCGAGATCGTCCACGACATCGACTGGGTCGAGCGCAAGAAGGCCCTCAAGCTCGCCTTCGGCCTCGACGTGCGGGCCTCGCACATGAGCAGTGAGATCCAGTTCGGCCACATCGACCGCCCGATCCCCGTGAACACCTCCTGGGACTTCGCCCGCTTCGAGACCTGCGCGCACCGCTGGGTGCACGTGGCCGAAGGGGGCTTCGGGGTGGCCATCGCCAACGACTCCACCTACGGGCACGACGTGCTGCGCACGATGCGCGCGGACGACGGCGGCACCACCACCACGACGCGCCTGACCCTGGTGCGCGCCCCCGAGTACCCGGACCCCACCGCCGACCACGGGCAGTACACCCTGCGCGTCTCGGTGCGCCCCGGTGCCGACATCGCCGCAGCGATCCAAGAGGGGTACCGGCTCAATCTGCCCGAGCGCGAGGTCAGCGCCGCGGTGGCCGCCGCGGTCGCCGCGCCGCTGGTCACCGTCGGTTCCCCGAGCGTGCTGCTGGAGACCGTGAAGCTCGCCGAGGACCGCAGCGGAGACCTCGTGATGCGCCTGTACGAATCCCTCGGAGCCCGCGCCTCCGCTCGCGTGGAGCTGGACGCGGCACTCGCCGGGGGAGAAGTCTCCGTGGTCGACCTGCTCGAGCGACCCTTCGCCGACGACGCCCCCGCCTTCCGATCGGCACTGACTCGTGGGGAGGACAGCGGCGCCGGCGGGGACGACCGCATCGTCGAGCTGACCTTCCGCCCCTTCGAGATCAAGACCCTGCGCATCACCCGCCCCTGACCCGCGCCGCCCGGCCCCGCCCCGCCCTGACCCGCCCCGCCCAGCCCCCGCCCCGCCCGGTGACCGCGGATTTCCAGGTTCTCTGCCCGATTCGGCCAGAAACGGCAGGAAACCTGGATATTCGCGACGTGCCGCGACGTGCCGCGACGTGGCGCGACGTGCTGCGACGTGGTCCGGTCCGGTGGGCGGGATCCTGGTCAGGTGTTGTGGGTGAGGGGGCCGGCGGGCTCGCGCCAGCCGGCGAGGACCTCGAACATGCGCAC
This sequence comes from Brachybacterium sp. FME24, assembly GCF_014897705.1. Taxonomy (GTDB): domain Bacteria; phylum Actinomycetota; class Actinomycetes; order Actinomycetales; family Dermabacteraceae; genus Brachybacterium. Next base: position 20,526 of record NZ_JABUXV010000021.1, read on the forward strand.
CATGCGCACGGTGGCCTGCACATCGTGGACCCGCAGGATGCGCGCGCCCAGATGCATCACCCAGGCGGCTGCGGCGAGGGACCCTTCCAGGCGTTCCTGCTTCGGCAGCCCCAGGGATTCCCCGATCACGTCCTTGCGGGACAGGGCGGCCAGCACCGGCAGCCCGAGCGAGGAGTACTCGGACCAGTCGCGCAGCACCTCGAGGGTCTGCAGGGTGTTCTTGTTGAGGTCCGGTCCGGGGTCCAGGATGATGTGGCCGCGATCGATGCCTGCCTCCAGCGCCCGCTCGAGCCGGGCAGCGAGGAAGTCCCGCACCTCCTCCACCACGTCGTCGTACCGGGGGTGAGGAAAGGACTCCCGCGGGCGCGCCACGGAGTGGGTGAGCACGAGCGAGGCACCAGCCCCGGCGACGGTGGGCGCCATCGCCGGGTCCGACAGTCCGGTGGTGTCGTTGATCAGATCCGCGCCCACCCCGATGCTCGCCTCGGCCACGGCCGCGTGGAAGGTGTCCACCGACAGCAGCACGTGCGTCGGCAGCTCGCGGCGCAGCGCGTCGACCACCGGCACCACCCGGTCGATCTCCTCGGCCACCGGCACCGGCTCGCCGGGTGCGAACTTCACGCCGCCGACGTCGACGAGGTCGGCGCCCTCCGTGGCGGCGGCGAGCCCGGCCTCGACCGCGGCCTCCAGCTGCCAGGTGCGGCCCTCGTCGAAGAAGGAGTCCTGGGTGCGGTTGACGATGCCCATCACCAGCACGCGATGGCTGGTGTCCGGCAGAGCCCGGGGGGAGGGGAGTGAGGCGTCGGCCTCCGGAGCATCCCGGGGAGCGGTCAGCGCGACGGGCAGCACCGCCGGGGCACTCGTCGGGCCCGACCCGGCCGCAACGTCCGGAGCCTCCACCGGAGCTTCAGCCGTGCGGGCTAGAGTGGCGTCCGCCATGGGGGAACGCACCGTCGATCCGTCATCGTTCGCGTTCTTCATGGCCTGTTCCTTCGCTGTTAATGCGGGCGTACCTCGTCTTTGAGCGGCGCCCGACCTGCACTACGTTAAGAGTGGACACGAACTTTCACAATCCGGCTGTGGTGTCCATCCGTATGCCGGGACCTGGACCTTTGGGAGGACTCACGAGATGAAGATCGTCGTTGCCGGTGGAGATGGATTCTGCGGATGGCCCACTGCCCTGTATCTCTCGCAGAAGGGCCATGACGTCACCATCGTGGACAACCTGGTGCGTCGTGAGATCGATGTGGAGCTGGGCTCCAACTCGGTGACCCCGATCCTGCCGCTCCAGGAGCGCGTCGACGCCTGGAAGGAGGTCTCGGGCAAGGACATCGCCGTGCGGATCGCGGACCTCACCGATTACGACGCCGTCACCTCGATCTTCCAGGACATCCAGCCGGAGTCGTTCGTGCATTTCGCCGAGCACCGCAGCGCGCCCTACTCGATGATCGACCGCGAGCACGCGATCGAGAACCACCGCAACAACGTCGAGGGCACCCTGAACGTCCTGTGGGCCATCAAGGACCACGCTCCCGACTGCCACCTCGTCAAGCTCGGCACCATGGGGGAGTACGGCCAGCCGAACATCGATATCGAAGAGGGCTGGATCGAGGTCGAGCACAAGGGGCGCAAGGACCGCCTGCCCTTCCCCAAGCAGCCCGGCTCGTTCTACCACCTCACCAAGGTGCACGACAGCGACAACATCATGTTCGCCTGCAAGATCTGGGGCATCCGCGCCACCGACCTCAACCAGGGCGTCGTCTACGGCCTGGAGACCGACGAGACCCGACTGGACCCGCGCCTGGTCAACCGCTTCGACTACGACGCGATCTTCGGCACCGCCCTGAACCGGTTCATCGTCCAGGCCGCCATCGGTCACGACCTCACCGTCTACGGCAACGGCTCCCAGACCCGCGGTTACCTGGACATCCAGGACACCGTGCGCTGCATCGAGATCGCCTGCGAGAACCCGGCGGACCGCGGCGAGTTCCGCGTGTACAACCAGTTCACCGAGCAGTTCTCCGTCAAGGAGCTCGCCGAGAAGGTGCAGAAGGTTGCCCGCAGCCTCGGCCTCGAGGTGGGGCTCGCGACCACCGAGAACCCGCGCGTGGAGAAGTACGACCACTACTACAACGCGGTCAACACCAACCTCCTGAGCCTGGGCCTGGAGCCCCATCTGCTGACCGACGAGCACCTCACCGAGGTCCTCAAGGTCGCGCAGAACAACACCGATCGCGTCACGCGCGAGCTGGTCATGCCCACGGTCACCTGGAAGTGAGAGTCCTTCCGTGAAGATCGCGATCGTCACGGAGACCTTCCTGCCCTCCGTCGACGGCGTGGTGACCAGACTGCGCCACGCCGTCGAACGGTTCGTGGACCTCGGGCACGAGGTCATGGTGATCGCCCCGGAGCTGGGTGTCACCGAGCATCACGGGGCCAGGGTGGTGGGCATCCGCCCGGTGACGCTGCCGTTCTACAAGCATCGGCGCTTCACCCTCCCCAGCCCCAACGTGGACGGCATCATCCGCGGGTTCCACCCGGACGTGGTCCATGCCGCCCAGCCGATCCTGCTGGCCTCCTCGGGGGCCTACGCGGCACGCCGGCAGCGGATTCCGCTGGTGGCCAGCTATCACACGCACATCCCGCGCTATCTGGACCTGTACCGGGCTCGCTGGGGCAAGCCCGCGGTGTGGTGGCAGATCAAGCGCAACCACGCGCTGGCCGACGTCAATCTCGCGACCTCGCAGTCCATGAAGCAGGAGCTGGTCGAGCAGGGCATCCACAACCTGCACGTGGTGCGGCGCGGGGTCGACACGCAGACCTTCCATCCCCGCTTCGCCGCGGAGTCGATGCGGGAGCGCCTGACCCAGGGGCATCCGGAGAAGAAGCTGCTGGTCTTCGTGGGCCGGTTGGCCGCGGAGAAGGAGATCCACACCCTGCGGCCGATGATGGAGCGGCGCGACGACGTCGCGCTGGCGATCGTGGGCGACGGTCCGTACCGGCGTGAGCTCGAGCAGGCGTTCGCAGGGACCTCGACGCTGTTCCCGGGCTTCATGGAGGGCGAGGAGCTCGCGAGCGCCTTCGCCAGCGCCGACGGCTTCGTGTTCCCCTCGGTCACCGAGACCCTCGGTCTGGTGATCCTCGAGGGCATGGCCTCCGGACTCCCGGTGGTCGCCGCCCGCTCGGGGCCGACGATGGAGCAGGTCACCGACGGGACCAACGGGCTCCTGTTCACCTCGAAGGACGAGGCGAGCCTGGACGCGGCGCTGGACCGGCTCGACGATGTCGAGCTGCGGGGACGGATCCGCCAGGAGGCGCGCGCCGAGGCGGAGAAGTACTCCTGGGAGAACGCTTCGGACGATCTGCTGCGCTACTACGAGATGGCGATCGAGAACCACCGATGAGCACTCCTCCCACCCTGCCTGCCCCCACCCCGACTGTTCCCGTGACGCTGGCCGCTGTTCCCACCGCCGCGATGGAGCAGCCGCTGGGGGTCGCTCTGGAGAACGCGCACGTGCGCCTGGAGCCCTTGGGTTCGCAGCACGTCGAGGGTCTGCAGGCCGTGGTGGCCGACGGCGAGATCTGGCGCATCCCCTATGCGCCGCACGTCCCGGCGCCGGATCAGGTCGCCGATCGAGTCGCCGCCCAGTGCGCGTCCGACGAGGCAGGCCGCACGGTCTCGTGGGCCGTGCTGGAGCAGGGCAGCGGACGCGTCGTCGGCCAGACGACGTTCCTGAACATCTCCCGACGGGATCGCCGCCTCGAGCTGGGCACCACCTACATGGCGGGCTCGAGCCACGGCACCGGACTGAATGCGGCCACGAAGCTCGCTCTGCTCACGCATGCCTTCGAGGAGCTCGGCTGTCTCGGCGTCGAGTTCCGCGTCCATCACCTGAACATCGCCTCGCGCCGCGCCGTCGAACGCCTCGGGGCGCAGCAGGACGGCATCCTGCGCGCGCACCGGATCATGCCTGACGGCACCCTGCGCCACACCGTCGTCTACTCGATCCTCGCCGACGAGTGGAGCGGCGTGAAGGCCTCCCTGGAGCACCGCCTGCGCCGCTGATCGTCGGGCACCGATCACTGGCCGCTGATCGTCGAATGCCTGCCTGCGTGTCGAGTTCCGTGCGTTGCGTCTGCCGAGCCCCGCTCGTTCCGCGGCGTTGTGACCGACGGCAGGGTTTGGTGGCGGGAAGACCTGCGCAAGGTCACAAGGCCGCGCGGCCGGAGGGTTCTCGCGGGGTTGCGCCCCGCCCCGTCCGCTGCCGGGCACCCTCGTCGGGCCCGGCATGGGCGAGGCCCGGCCCCGCGAGATGCGGGACCGGGCCTCGGAGAGCCGGCGAGAAGCCGGACGGATCGATCAGCGGTAGGTGACGAACCCGGTGGGGTTGCCCCAGATCGAGCGCTCGACGACCTGCTGCTTGGAGCCGGAGGCGTCGATGATCTGGCCGTCGCCGGCGTAGATCGCGACGTGGCCGGGCCAGATCACGAGGTCGCCGGGCTGGGCCTCGGACTCGGAGATGCTGCGACCCTGGGCGGCGATCTCGCCGCTGGTGCGCGGCACGTCGATGCCGGCGGCCTCGTAGGCGAAGTTCACCAGGCCGGAGCAGTCCATGCCGCTGAGCGAGGCATCGCCCCAGGAGTACGGGGTGCCGACGGCGGTACGGGCGGCGTCGATGATCGAGTTGCCGCTGCCGGACGAGGCGCTCGCCGGGACCGCGGACGCTCCTGCGGAGGGGACGCCGGTCGGGGCGGTCTCGGTGGAGGCGGTCTCCGCCGAGGCGGACTGTGCGGATCCGCCGCCGAGCGCGCCGTGGGTATCGGGTCCCACCACGGCGTCGGCCTGGAGGCCGTTCTCAGCCTGGAACTCGAGGACCGCGTCGACGGTCATGGAGCCGAAGTAGCCGGTCTCGGGCAGGTCGGCGCCCTGAGCGTTCAGCGAGGCCTGCAGCGACTTCACGCCCTCGCCGGAGTCACCCTGGCGCAGCTTCTCCTGGGAGGACGACTGCGAGGCGGTCTCCGCGGGTGCGGACTGGGCGGGTGCGGACTGGGTGGTGCTGGGTCCCTCGTCGGAGCCGGCGAGGGCCCCGTCGTTGGCCATCGCGGCGGAGCCGCCGGCGAAGGCGGTGCCGACCAGGACCGTGCCCAGGACGGCGCTTCCGCCGAAGACGTGGGCCGCGCGGCGGGTGCTGGTGAGCGGGGTGACGGCGCGGCCGAGCGCGCGGTGCGTGTTCTGGTGAGTCATGGGGTTCTGGTCCTTCTCTGCTGCTGCTGGTGGTCTGCGGCATCTCGCGGCGCGGCGCTCGGGGGAGCGGTGATGTCCTGAGGGATCGGTGCCCACAGCCGGGGCGTCCGGGGGATGCGACATCCACGCTAGGAGCAGCTCCCTCGATCCTGAAGCGGCTTGAAGGAGCCGGGTCGAGGGATTTGTCGGCCATTGACCTGTGGCGGGTCGAAGTGCCCGGAACCTGGTGCGACTTGACCTTCGCGCATGGCCTGCGCCACACCCGCTGAGGGACCGTTGCCTTCCGCTCGCCGTCGCCGTCCTCGTGCTCCTCCCCGTCTTCGCACCGTGACTATGACGGCTTATGACGCGATTCTGGCGTCGATGCGCCGTCGGCGTTCATGATCGAGAGCATGACCAGCATCATCGACGCTCCCAGCACCAGCTCGGGCGGTCACCGGGATCCCGGGACCTCCGCAGCCGTCGCAGAGCACGCGCGCCCGCGGCCTCACGAAGTGCGCCTGGACACCGTCGGCCGGTCCTTCCCCGCTCCCGGTGGACGCCAGGTCGTCCTGCGAGAGGTCGACCTCTCCGTCGTCCCCGGCGAGATCGTCGCCGTGGTCGGCCCTTCCGGCTGCGGCAAGTCCACCCTGCTGCGGCTGATCGCGGGCCTGGACCGGCCCAGCGCCGGTGAGATCCGCATCGGCGACAGCCCGCTCCGGGGCACCGACCCTCGCACCGCGGTCGCCTTCCAGGAGCCGCGCCTGCTGCCCTGGCGCACGCTCGAGCACAACGTGGCCCTGGGCCTGCCCCGCGGCACCGGGAAGCGCGCGGGCCGCGAGCGCGTGCGTGAACTGCTGCAGCTCGTCGGCCTCGAGCATGCCGCGACCCAGCGGCCCCGCGAGGTCTCCGGCGGCATGGCCCAGCGTGCCTCGCTGGCCCGAGCCTTGGCCCGCAGCCCTGAGGTGCTCCTGCTGGACGAGCCCTTCGGCGCGCTCGATGCCCTGACTCGTCTGCGCATGCAGGACCTGCTGCTGGAGATCCACGCCGCCGAGCCCACCACCGTCCTGGTCGTCACCCATGACGTCGAGGAGGCCCTGTACCTCGCCGATCGGGTGCTGCTGCTGCGCTCCCTGCGCGAGGACCCCACCTCCGGCTCGATCGCCCGCACCGTCGAGGTGCCCGGCGTCCGGCCGCGCGACCGAGCCGACCGTTCCCTGGCCGACCTCCGCGTCGAGCTGCTCGCCGGCCTCGGCGTGCATTCCCCGTCCACCCCCACTGCGTCCGCCCCCACCCCGTCCGCCCCCTCTGCATCCACCCCCACGGAGATCCCCTCATGAGCCCTCGCATCAGCCGCCGCACCGCCACCGCCCTCGGACTCTCGGCCGTCGCCGGGATGGGGCTGGCCGCCTGCGTGCCCGGCGAAGGCTCCGAGAGCGCTGCGGGCGGTTCCGGCGGCGAGGGGGAGTGGAGCACCGGCACCCTCACGATCGACTGGGCCACCTACAACCCTCTCAGCCTCGTCGTGCGGGACCAGAAGCTGATCGAGAGCGCCCTCGGCGACTCGGTGACGGTGACGTGGGTGCAGTCGGCCGGCTCCAACAAGGCCAACGAGTTCCTGCGCTCCGGCTCGGCGGACGTGGCCTCCACGGCGGGCTCGGCCGCGCTGCTGGCCCGGGCCAACAGCTCCCCGATCAAGGTGATCGACATCTACAGCCAGCCCGAATGGTCCGCGCTGGTGGTCGGGAAGGACAGCGACATCACCGGCCCCGCCGATCTCGCGGGCCGCTCGGTCGCCGCCACCCCCGGCACCGACCCCTACTTCTTCCTGGTCCAGACCCTCGCCGAGGCCGGGCTGGGCGTCGACGACGTGGAGCTGCAGCCGCTGCAGCACGCCGACGGACGCTCCGCCCTCGAAGGAGGCAGCGTCGAGGCGTGGTCGGGCCTGGACCCGATCATGGCCGCCGCCCAGGTCGAGTCCGGTGCGCAGCTCGTGTACCGCAACGTCGACTTCAACACCTACGGCTTCCTCAACGCCACCGAGGCGTTCATCGACGATCACGCGGACGTCGCCCAGGTGGTCGTGGACGCCTACGAGCAGGCCCGCAGCTGGGCGCTGGAGAACCTCGACGCCACCGCGCAGCTGCTGGCCGACGCCGCGAGCATCGACCTCGAGGTCGCCACCACGGTGATCACCGAGCGCTCGAACCTCGACGTGAGCGGCGTGCCCGGCGAGGACCAGCTCGCGGTGCTCGAGGCGATCTCCCCGATGCTCTCGGAGTCCGGGGACGTCCGGGGCGGGGCCGACGCGGTCGAGAAGGCCCGCGGCGAGATCGTCCACGACGCCTTCGCGACCGCCGCGGTGGCGAAGCAGTGAGCATTCCGACCGACATCCCCCTGCCCACCTCGACCGGGCCGGCCGAGCCGGAGACCGCGCCGTCGGCCGCTCGGCCCGCCGGCCCCCGCACCCTCTGGGACCGCATCGGGGTGCGCCTCGCCGCCGGCGCGGTGCTGCCGCTGCTGATCCTGATCGCCTGGCAGATCACGACGGCCGCCGAGCTGGTGCCCGCCTACCGTCTGCCCGGCCCGCTGACCGTGCTGCAGGCCGGCGCCGAGCTGCTCGAACGCGGCGAGCTGGGACTGCATATCGCGATCTCCGTGCAGCGCGTGCTGATCGGCTTCGCGGTCGGTTCCGTCGTGGGCCTGGCCGTCGCCGCGATCGTGGGCCTGTCCCGCGCCGGCGATGCGCTGCTGAACCCGACGCTCGCCGCTCTGCGGGCGGTACCCTCGCTGGCCTGGGTTCCGCTGCTGATCCTGTGGCTGCAGATCGGTGAGGAATCGAAGATCACGCTGATCGCGATCGGCGCGTTCTTCCCGGTGTTCACCACCGTCGCCGCCGCGCTGCGCCACATCGACCCTCATCTGGTGGAGGCAGGGCGCTGCTTCGGCCTGCGCGGCTGGTCGCTGTTCCGCACGATCCAGCTGCCCGCTGTGGTGCCCTCGGTGGTCTCCGGGCTGCGCCTGGCGCTGGCCCAGGCCTGGCTGTTCCTGGTCGCCGCCGAGCTCATCGCCTCGTCGATGGGGCTGGGATTCATCCTCAACGACTCCCAGCAGACCGGCCGCGTAGACCGGATCCTGCTGGCCATCGTGCTGCTCGCACTGCTCGGCACCGTGACCAACGCTCTGCTGGGCCTCGCCGAGAAGAAGCTGCTGCGGAGGTGGACATGAGCATCACCGAAGAAGTCCGCCTCGTCGAGCACCGCAGCTACCCGGCGCCCGCCGCCTTCACCGCGCAGGCGAATGTGGACGCGGGCATCTACGCCACAGCCTCGGCCGATCCGACCGCGTTCTGGGAGGAGGCCGCGCGCCGCCTGGAGTGGACCGAGCCGTGGCACACCGCCCACGAGTGGGAACCGCCCGCGCCGGATCCGGCGACCGGCGAGCGGAGCGTCCCGGCGGCCCGCTGGTTCGTCGGCGGCCGGTTGAACGTCGCCGAGAACTGCGTGGACCGCCACGTGCGCGCCGGGAACGGCGCCACCGTCGCCCTGCACTTCGAGGGGGAGCCGGGGGACCGCGAGTCCGTCACCTACGAGGACCTCCAGCGGCGGGTCAGCCAGGCGGCGAACGCCCTCACGGATCTCGGGATCGTCCCCGGCGACCGCGTCGTCGTGTACCTCCCGGTGCTGGTCGAGACGATCGTCATCGCGCTGGCCTGCGCCCGCCTCGGCGCCGTGCACTCCCTCGTGTTCGGCGGCTTCAGCGCGGAGGCCGTGCGCTTCCGCCTGCAGGACACCGGCGCGAAGCTGCTGGTCACCTCCGACGGCCAGTTCCGTCGCGGGAAGGCCATCGAGGTGAAGTCCGCCGCCGATGAAGCAGCCCGCGATCTCCCCGATCTCGAGCATGTGCTGGTGGTGCGCCGCACCGGCCTCGACATCGCCTGGACCGAGGGCCGCGACGTGTGGTGGCACGAGAGCGTGGGCACCGCGAGCGCGCACCACCAGGCGCAGTCCTTCGACGCCGAGCACCCGCTGTTCATCATCTACACCTCCGGCACCACCGGGAAGCCCAAGGGCCTGGTGCACACGAGCGGCGGCTATCTCGCCCACACCTCCTGGGCGCACTGGGCCCATTTCGACGCGAAGAGCGACGACGTGCACTGGTGCACCGCGGACCTCGCCTGGGTCACCGCCCACACCTACGAGATCTACGGCCCGCTCTCCAACGGGCTCACCCAGGTCATCTACGAGGGCACCCCCGGGCAGCCCGATCGCGAGCGGCACCTGGAGATCATCGAACGCTACGGCGTCACCGTCTACTACACCGCGCCCACGCTGATCCGCACCTTCATGAGCTGGTTCGGCGAGGAGCTGCCGACGGGCCACGACCTGTCCACTCTGCGCCTGCTGGGCACTGTCGGCGAGGCGATCAATCCCGAGGCCTGGGTGTGGTTCCACCGCACCTTCGGCCGCGGCGAGCTGCCGATCATCGACACCTGGTGGCAGTCCGAGACCGGCGCCGCGATGCTCGTGCCCCTGCCCGGGGTGACCACGCTCAAGCCCGGCTCGGCGACCGTGCCGCTGCCGGGCATCGACATGGCCGTGGTGGACGCCGAGGGCGCCGAGCAGCCTCCGGGCGTCGCCGGCACGCTGGTGGCCCGTCGGCCCTGGCCCGGGATGGCCCGCACCGTGTGGGGCGACCCGCAGCGCTACCGCGACTCGTACTGGAGGGACTACGCCGGCTGCGGCGAGCACGGCGGGTACTACGTCGCCGGAGACTCCGCGACGGTCGACGCCGACGGCTGCTTCTGGATCCTCGGCCGCCTGGACGACGTCGTGAACGTCTCCGGGCACCGGCTGTCCACCATCGAGATCGAATCCGCGCTGGTCGCGGACCCTTCAGTGGCCGAGGCCGGCGCCGCCGGGGTGGACGATCCGCTGACCGGCCAGGCCGTGGCGGTGTTCTTCATGTCGTCGGGAGGAGAGGCGGCTGCGGACGGTGCCGCGCTGCGGAACCGCGTGGCCCGCGAGATCGGGCCCATCGCCAAGCCCAAGCATCTCGTCGAGGTGCCCGACCTGCCCCGGACCCGCTCCGGCAAGATCATGCGCCGCCTGCTCGCCCAGCTCGTCCACGCCGAGCGCGACCGTCGCGCGGGAATCTCGCCGCAGCCGCTGGGGGACATCACCTCCCTGCAGAATCCGGAAGCGGTCGACGAGGTGGCCGCGGCCCTCGCGGCGCTCCCTGCGGACGACCCCGCCGTGGCCCCGCATCCCTGACCGTGATCCGGACGCTCGATCCGGACCCTTCGACCCCCGACTGCACCACCCCGACCCTGGAGGACCCATGACCACCATCGTCCCCGTCTCGACTCTCGAGACGCCGCTGAAGTTCGCGTACTGGGTGCCGAACGTCTCCGGCGGCCTCGTCGTCTCCACGATCGAGCAGCGCACCGACTGGCAGCTGCCGTACAACTCGCGCCTCGCGCAGATCGCCGAGAACTCCGGCTTCGAGTACGCCCTGACCCAGACCCGCTACGCCGCCAGCTACGGCGCGGACAAGCAGCACGAGGCCTCTGCCTTCTCCATGGCCCTGCTCGGCGCGACCGAGCGCCTGCGCGTGATCGCCGCCTTCCACCCCGGTATGTGGCATCCGGGTGTGCTCGCCAAGTGGCTGATCACTGCCGACCACCTCTCCGGCGGACGCGCCGCGGTGAACATCGTCTCCGGCTGGCTCAAGGACGAGTTCGTGAAGTTCGGCCTGCCCTGGCTCGAGCACGACGAGCGCTACGTGCGCACCGAGGAGTTCATCAGCGCGCTGCGCGGACTGCTCACCGAGAACGGGTACAGCCAGGACGGCCAGTACTACTCGATCGACGACTTCACCCTCTCCCCGAAGCCGGTGGACGTGCCCGGCCGCCCGCACCCGGAGATCTTCTTCGGCGGCAACTCCACCGCCGCCCAGGGCGTCGCCGGTCGCGTCGCCGACTGGTACTTCTCCAACGGTCGCACCCTCGAGGGGTACGAGGAGAACGTCGCCGGGGTGCTGGCCTCCGCGCAGCAGGCCGGCCGCCAGCCGAAGTTCGGGCTGAACGGCTTCGTCATCGCCCGCGAGTCCCGGAAGGAGGCGGAGGAGACCCTGCGCGAGATCGTCGCCAAAGCGCACCGCCCTGCCGTGGAGGGCTTCAAGCAGGCCGTGCAGGAGGCCGGAGCGTCCACGAAGGACGGCAAGGGCATGTGGGCCGACTCCTCCTTCGAGGACCTCGTGCAGTACAACGACGGCTTCAAGACCCGCCTCATCGGCACCCCCGAGGAGATCGCGGATCGCATCATCGAGTACAAGAAGGTGGGCGTGAACCTCCTGCTGACCTGCTACCTCCACTTCCAGGAGGAGGTCGCCGCCTTCGGCCGCGACGTGATGCCGATCGTGCGCGAGAAGGAGAAGGACCTCGCTCGCGCCCAGGGCACCGAATTGAACACCGACCTGCTCCCCGTCGTCCCCGGCGTGAGCGCACAGGAGGCGGAGGCGGCGACCGCTGAGACGCTGCCGGCGGATCACCCGGCCAAGGCAGGGGCCGCCGCATGAACGAGCAGACCCAGCCGGGCACCCCCGACGCCACCCCGTCGGCCGCGACTCCATCGGCCCCGGAGCGCACCTTCGGATTCCGCACCCGCGCGCTGCACGCGGGCGGCACGCCCGACGCCGTCCACGGCGCCCGCGCGGTGCCGATCTATCAGACCACGTCGTTCGTCTTCGACGATGCGGCCGACGCCGCGAACCTGTTCGCGCTGCAGAAGTACGGCAACATCTACTCCCGCATCGGCAACCCCACCGTTGCGGCCTTCGAGGAGCGCATCGCCTCGCTGGAGGGCGGGATCGGCGCGGTCGCCACCGCCTCGGGGATGAGCGCCGAGTTCATCACCTTCGCGGCTCTCGTCGGCGCTGGCGATCATGTCGTCGCGTCCTCGCAGCTGTACGGCGGCACCGTCACCCAGCTCGATGTCACCCTGCGCCGCTTCGGCGTGCAGACCACCTTCGTGCCCTCCTCCGACCCGGAGGACTTCCGCGCGGCGTTCCGCGAGGAGACGAAGGTGCTGTACGTCGAGATGATCGGCAACCCCTCCGGGGAGATCGCCGACCTCGAGGGGCTCGCCGCGCTCGCCCATGAGCACGGTGTGCCTCTCGTGGTCGACGCGACCCTGGCCACGCCGTACCTGGCGCGGCCGCTCGAGCACGGGGCCGACATCGTCATCCACTCCGCCACCAAGTTCCTCGGCGGGCACGGCACGACGCTCGGCGGGGTGGTCGTCGAGTCCGGCCGCTTCGACTGGGGCAACGGGAACTTCCCGTCGATGACGGAGCCCGTGGAGTCCTACGGCGGCGTCCAGTGGTGGGCGAACTTCGGCGAGTACGGCTTCCTGACCAAACTGCGCTCCGAACAGCTGCGCGACATCGGACCGGCGCTCTCCGCACAGTCCGCCTTCCAGCTGCTGCAGGGCGTCGAGACGCTCCCGCAGCGCATGGACGCCCACCTCGCGGGCGCTGGTGCGGTCGCGCAGTGGCTCGATGAGGATCCGCGGGTGTCCTTCGTGACCTATGCGGGCCTGCCCTCGCATCCGCACGCCGAGCGCGCGCAGAAGTACCTGCCGCTGGGCCCCGGTGCCGTGTTCGCCTTCGGGGTGGAGCCCGTCGGCACGTTCGGGACCGACGAGGAGCGCGCCGCCGCGGCCCGCACCACCGGCGAGAAGGTGATGGAGAACCTGCAGCTGGCCTCGCACCTCGCGAACATCGGCGACGCCCGTACCCTGGTGATCCATCCGGCCTCCACCACCCACCAGCAGCTCAGCCCCGAGCAGCTCCTCGCGGGCGGGGTGCGACCGGATCTGATCCGCATCTCCGTGGGCCTGGAGGACGTGGACGACATCCTGTGGGACCTCGACCAAGCGATCACGGCGGCGACGGGAGTCTCGCGATGAACCAGATCAGTGTCCAGGGCGCAGGCGCCGCCTGCGCGGTCCCGGCGGCCGACGTCGACGCCCCCGCGCGCACCTGGCAGGGCCCCTCGGCCCCGCAGCGGCTCAGCATCCTGCGCCGCACCCGGAGCATCGCGATCGTCGGCGCCTCGGCGAATCCGTCGCGGGCCAGCTACTTCGTGGCGACCTATCTGCTCTCCAGCTCGCCGTACGAGGTGTACTTCGTGAACCCGCGAGCCGAGACGATCCTGGGGCGGCCGGCGTACGACTCGCTCGCCGACCTCCCGGTGGTGCCGGACCTGGTGGACGTGTTCCGCCGGCACGACGATCTGCCGGGCGTGGCGGCCGAGGCCGTCGAGGTGGGGGCGAAGGCGATCTGGTTCCAGCTGGGCTCCTGGCACGAGGAGGCCGCCGCGGTCGCCGAGCGTGCGGGCCTGGACGTGGTCATGGACCGCTGCCTGAAGATCGAGCACGCCCGCTTCCACGGCGGGCTGCACCTGGCCGGGTTCAACACCGGCGAGATCAGTTCGAAGAAGCAGCGGGTCAGCCGGCGCGGCTGAGCGTACGATCTGTGATCAGGCGCGGGTTGAGGACTACCTCGGCCCGCGTTCTGCTGCCCAGGGATGGAAAGCGATCAGCCCAGGGGCCGGGAGAAATCGATCGTGACGCCCGCAGCGGCGGCGATGGCCACGCAGGCCGAGCGCTCGCCGAAGTCCATATCCGTCGGCTCGCGAACCACCCGGGCCCCGGCGGTGACCGCGTGGGCGAAGGCCGCGTCGACGTCGTCGCAGGTCACGTGGACCACCACGCCACGAGTGGTCGCTTGGCCGTCTGCCGGGGCATTGATCCACAGCGGGATGCTGTCGGGCGAGGTCACGGAGGCGAAGCTGCCGTAGTCCGCCTCGACCGTCCAGCCGAGGACGTCGTGGAATTCGGCCGCGGCGACCGAGGGGTCCTCGAGGACGAGCGTGAGGGCACGGATTCCGGTCACCGGTCGACTCCTTCGTCGGGAAGCAGGTTCGGGCGCCAGGGTAGCGGGTGCCTGCCTCACCCCTCCAGGCGGATCCCGAGATGATTCGCGAAGGCCGGCGCCAGGGCGGTCACCTGCTGGGCATCCAGCGTCGCCCCGGCCATCCCCTCCAGATTGCTGATCGCGCCCATCTCGAGACCGCGCAGGTCCACGTCCTGCAATCGCGCGTGGGCGAGGGAGACGCTGCCGGCGCGGCAGTTGAGGAAGGAGACGCGGGTCGCGACGGCGCCGTTCAGATCCAGCTCCTCGATCATGCAGTCCTCGAACAGGACGTCCTCGAGGGTCGAGGAGCGCAGATTGATCCAGTCGAACTTGCTGCCGACGATGCGGGTCGAGCGGACCTGCGCGTCGTAGATGTCCCAGGCGCCCAGGCGGGAGCCGGTCATCTCCACGTCCCGCCAGGTGGAGCGGGTCGCATCCAGCACGGGAGCATTGAGGCGTTCGATCCGGGTCTCGATCAGGCGCGAGGACTGCAGCACCGTCTCGTGCGCAGTGACGCCCACGAATTCGCATTCGGTGAAGGTCGCGCCGGTCAGGTCGCGGCCCGAGAGGTCCGCCCCCTCGATGCTGAGGCCCTCGTAGCTGCCGTGCTCCTCGAGCTCATCGACGTCGCCGTGCTCCAGCGCGGACAGGGTGAGGCGACTCAGCACGGGCTTCTTGGTGGTCAGCGCCATGCGCACGGTGCTCCTCGGGGGTCGGGTCCCGCAGCGGCGGGTGTCAGCGTCGAGGCTACGGGGTGGGTGCGACGGGCTCAGACAGCGGAAGAGCGAGGAGTACCGTCGAGGTTTTCGTCATCGGCCGACGCCGAGCGTCGTGGAGGGTCGTCGGAGGCTTCTCGGCGTCGGCGACGCGGCGATCGTCAGGGGGTCTCGAAGCGGAGCCAGTCGTCCGATCCGGACCAGGCGATCACACCCTGCGCCGGGGAAGCGCCGAAGAGGGTGCCGCCGTCGGGTGAGAACACCAGCCGGCCCACGGAGCCCGGCACGACGGGAAGCTCCGTGGTCTCACCGGTCTCGCGCTCCCAGAGGTGGACCCGGTTGCCGCCTCTGGACACGACGGCGACGCGTCCTCCGGGGGCGGTTGCCGCCCAGTAGGGGCCCGAGTTCGTGAGGGTCGGGCCGGTGGTCAGCGACCCGGAGGGGGAGAGGGCGTGGACTGCCTGGTCGTCGTCGGTGCAGATGATCAGCGTGCCGTCGTCGGCGTGGGCCAGTCCGGCAGCGGTTCCCGGGATGTCCCGCGCAGTGCTTGTTCGCGTTCCGGTGTTCGGGTCCCAGAGTTCGACCGGGCCTCCCTCCCCGCAGAGGGCGAGGCTGTCGTCTGCGGGGGAGATGCTGAGCGCGATCACGGAGGTGAGTTCTGTGGCGAGTTCGTGCTCGATCTCGCAGGTGTCTGCGTCGATGTTCCAGACGGTGACGCGTCCGTCGGCGCCGAGCACCACCAGGCGGGAGCCGTCTGCGGTGAAGGCGAGATCGTTGATGAGGTGGCCGACGATGGGGCCGAATGGTTCGTCGCCTCCGGTGAGGGCCCGGAGCAGTTCGCCGTCGCTCTCCCGGATCTCGACGTTCGCAGCGCCGGCGATGGCGAGGCGCCCGTCGGGGTGGGCGGCGATAGCTCCGATGAGTCCGTTGTCGTAGGACTCGATGATCGATCCGTCGGCGGTGTTCCACACCACCGTCCCGAAGGTGTCCGACTCGCCGAGCATCAGCGCGTCCGACGACTGGTTGGCGGCGATCCGGTCACCGCCCGCGAACAGAGCCAACCCGTACGCCGACAGGTGGTCCTCCGGGGTCGCTTCGTTCTCCGGGCCGATGTCGCTGCGTTCTGGAGGGGTGGGACGAGATCTCAGCGCTGCCTCGTCGGCCGACAGGCAACGTTCCGGTGAGGCCGACGGGTCCACGGTGGCGGGGCCGTCCGCGTAGACCGGTTCCTCGCCAGCGCCACCGGTCCCACGGAAGAGGCCACATCCGGCCAGGGAGAGCGCCACAGGCAGAACGCTCGCGCCGAGCAGCTTCCGGCGGCTGGGGGAGGGGATCATCGTCGCTCCTCGAAATCGAGGCCCGCTGCGCGGGCCGGGGCAACGGCTCAACCAGCACGGGGCGTCCCCGCGCTCCTTGCGGGGTTGTCGGTCCCAGAATGCTATGGCGAACTGTCCGCCACGACCATGGGGAGTTCTCCCCGGCTGCTCGCGGAAGAACACCGAGAACGGGGTGCCCGCCAGGTGGACGGCCCGGCGGGGGCGAGATGCGGAGCACGGAGATGATCGCAGAATCGTGGTGCTCCTGCGGGTCGAGGCCCCGTCGGAGAGCTGGGGACGTGCAGACTTCGGGACGCTCCGGCGGGATTCGAACCAGCGACCGCCTCCTTATGGGGGAGCTGCTCTACCGGGCTGAGCTACGGAGCGATGCGTCGAGCACTGCTGACGACACGCCTCCATCGTGCGTGGCCGGACCGGACGTTGTCGACCCTCCCGTCACGAACTGTCGCATGCTGACTCGGGGCGTCAGCAGAGTGCGCCGGCGGCAGGGGAGTCGGCGATCTTCCCTCCCCACTGGACGCTTTTCCACAGTGCGGAGGTCAGGGAGAGAAATGCAGCCCATGACTCCCGTGTAATCATTTTTCCTCCACAGATGATGGTTATCCACAATGCGAGAAGTGACGGGTGCATGTTCGCGGCACTCGGGTGGGCCCCTTGCGGGGAGGATAGAGCTCCATGTTCCGCTGGCCAGCGACGATGGTCTGCCCGTGTCGCCGAACCTGCGCAGTTGAGCGGACCTGGGTCGCGATCTGATGACGTCTGGCCGGGTCGCCAGAAGCCCGCGAGCGATAATCGTCCCTCCCCACTCGAAGTTTTCCACATCCTTCTTCAAGGCCTTCCCTGTGCGGGTGCACCGCGAAAGAATGGGGTGCATGACGGCTTCCGTGCACGACTTCGACGCTCACGCTGAGGACCCCGTCCAGCGTCAGCTCGACGGTGTGCGTGAAGCAGGCCCTCGAGCGCTCGCCGAGCTGCTCGGTGATCAGTCCTTCCTCCTCGCGGAGCTCGCTGCCGAACCCGGTGCGATCTTCGGGGCCGCGGAGTACGAGCCTCAGCACTATGCCGCCGTGCTCGGGCGTCTGCATGAACAGCGGGCCGCGATGGATGCCCTGGAGGCCCGTGCGGTGGTCGACCTGGCCGATGCGTTCCGCCGGGAAGCGCGCGCCGAGGCCCTGGCGGACGCCGCGCAGGATAGCGATACTGCGATACCTGTCGAGGAGACCGACGAGCAGTCGGAACGAACTGCGGCCCGTGAGCTCTCGATGATCACCCGGCGTTCGCCGGCCGCTGCCGGCCGTTCCGTCGGCTCCTGTCGACGCCTCGTGGAGTCGATGCCCCAGATGTTCCACGCGCTCCTGAGCGGCAAGGTCGCAGCAGACGTCGTCCACAGCACGGCGAACTCGCTCGCGCCCCTGGCACCAGAACAGCGCGAAGAGGTCGACCGCCATCTCGGGGACCGGCTGCCGACGCTGGATGCCGCCGGCAGGAAGCGGTGGAAGCGCGAGATCGCCGGTCTGATCGAAGCGGTCGATCCCGGCGGTGAGAGGAAGCGCCACCAGCATGCGCGCACTCGTCGCCATGTCACCGTGCGCCCGGGGGAGCACGGTATGGCGACGGTGTCTGCACGCCTTCCAGCTCTTGACGCTGCGAAGATCGGCAAGCGTCTCTCCCTGGAAGCAGAGCAGTTGCGCGCACACGGTGACCGTCGCGGGCACCAGGCGATCCAGGCAGACTCCTTCACTGCCACCCTGCTGGGCCACGAGGGGGGCATGGACGCCACCGATCTCGACATCGGCGTCATCATCACCGATCGCGCCCTGTTCACCCCGAGCCGCGGCGACATCGCCCAGATCGAGGGCTACGGCCCTGTCCCCTCCGAGTCCATCCGTGAGGAGTTGCGCAGTGTGCTCAGCAACCGGAAGAACGACATGGACACGGCGCTCGGCGACGACGGGCCCGCCGCCCGTGCCACCCTGCGGAGGCTCTACACGCACCCGACCACCGGCGAACTCGTCGCCGTGGAATCCATCGCACGAGCGTTCCCGCGAGCGCTCGCGAGATTCGTGCTCTGGCGGGACATGACATGTCGCGGGCCCTTCTGCGACGCTCCTATCCGACAGACCGACCACATCCGGCCCTATGCGGCCGGGGGTCACACCTGCCTCGACAACGGCGAGGGCCTCTGCGGCTTCTGCAACGACAAGGAGCAGCAGGTCCGAAGCGTCGAGCGCGAGACCGATCCGAATGTCCCGGGCCACCGGGTCACGTGGACCAGCCGTACCGGAGTCACCCGCACCACCACGCCCGATGCGCTCACCCGACCAGATTCTCGCGGCCGCGCAGATGCGCGCGACGCTGGCGACGCAACCGAGGGAACACCCGTCGGGACCCACGAGGCTCGAGGCCCGGACAACGATGCGGGGCCCGGACGACGTCCGCCTCGCGAGACGGGCGCTCGGCCGGAAGATGGCGCGGCCCGCCGTCTTCGGAGCAGTGCAGCGAACGTATCGCGACGATGGCGCGGCGCCGGGCGAAGCACCACGACGACCGGGCGGGCCGGCGGCCTCCATCAGGAGGGGCGATCCAGCACGACTGGAAGACCAAGCACGACCGGACGACCAAGAACGACCGGACGAACCAGACCGCCCAGGCGATCGGGCCGGTCAGCAGAGGCCGACCGTCCGCGACGCCACGGCCGGCACCGGGAATGAACCAGCGCCGACCGGCCGCGCACCTCTCAGGCCGCCGCGGCCGCCTTCGCCGCGCCCGGGAGCGCCTCGGCGATGCGGTCCAGCACCTCCTCGGTGTGCGCGGTGGAGACGAACCAGGCTTCGAATGCCGAGGGCGGCAGGTAGACACCCGCCTCCAGCATGGCGTGGAAGAACCGAGTGAAAGCGGCAGTGTCCTGCGCCTTCGCGTCCTCGTAGCCCACCACCGGCTCCTCGCGGAAGAACACCGAGAACAGCGTGCCGGCGCTCTGGATCACGTGAGGGACGCCTGCCGTGGTGAACGCGTCCGCCACCAGCTGCTGCAGGGTGCGCGATGCCGCGCCGAGCGTCGAATACGCCGCATCGTCGAGCCCCGCGAAGGTCGCCAGCCCCGCCGCGGTGGCCAGCGGATTTCCCGACAGGGTGCCCGCCTGGTAGACCGGCCCTGCCGGTGCCAGCAGGCCCATCAGGTCCCGGCGGCCACCGAACGCCCCCACCGGCAGGCCACCACCGATGACCTTGCCGAAGGTCATCAGATCCGGGGCCCAGGCATCGTGCGTGCCGGTGGGGCCGTCGATCCCGTAATAGCCCTCGCGGCTCGCTCGGAATCCGGTGAGCACCTCATCGCTGATCAGCAGCGCGCCGCTGGCGTGCGCAGTCTCGGACAGGAAGCGATTGAAGCCGACCCCGCCCTCCTCCCGCGGCGGGACGACTCCCATGTTCGCGGGCGCCGCCTCGGTGATCACCGCGGCGATCTCGCCGCCACGCTCGGCGAACAGTGCCGTGACCGCATCCCGGTCGCCGTAGGGCAGCACCACGGTGTCGCGCGCGGTGGACGCCGTCACGCCGGCCGAGCCGGGCATCGCGAACGTGGCCACGCCGCTGCCGGCCTCGGCCAGCAGCGCGTCGACATGCCCGTGATAGCAGCCGGCGAACTTCACGACCACATCGCGGCCGGTCGCCGCGCGGGCCACCCGCAGAGCGCTCATCGTCGCCTCGGTCCCGGAGTTGACCAGGCGCAGCTGCTCGATCGGCGCGATGCGGGAGGCGACTTCCTCGGCGAGCGTCACCTCACCGGGCTGGGGCGCCCCGAAGGACAGCCCGCGACCGGCGGCTTCGCGCACCGCGTCGACGACCTGATCGTTCGCGTGCCCAAGGATCATGGGCCCCCAGGAGCCCACCAGATCCACGTACTCGCGGCCGTCGGCGTCGTGCAGCAGGGCGCCCTTGGCCGAGGTGAGGAACGGCGGGGTCCCGCCGACGGAGCCGAAGGCCCGCACCGGCGAGTTGACCCCCGAGGGGATCACCTTCTGTGCGCGAGTGAAGAGATCTGCGGAGGAGGTGGTGGTCATGAGGGTTCTCCTTGTCGGACTGCGGGAGCAGGACGGTCGGGTGCGGGCAGGGCGCAGCTGGTGGGAGCGGTCAGCACGCGAGGGGTGGGGTCACAGGAACTCACGCAGATGCGCCGGCAGGCCGTCGCGGTACCAGCCGGCGACCTCGCTCGCGTAGTAGGTCAGCACGGTCGAGGCGCCCGCCCGACGGAACGCCAGCAGCGACTCCAGCACGGTGCGGTCGCGATCGATCCAGCCGTGCGCGGACGCGGCCTCGATCATCGAGTACTCGCCGGAGACCTGGTAGGCACCGACGGGAACAGGGGAGGCCTGCGCCACGTCCCGCAGCACGTCGAGATACGGCAGCCCGGGCTTGACCATCACCAGATCCGCGCCCTCGGCCAGGTCCAGCTCCAGCTCGCGCAGCGCCTCGCGGCCGTTCGCCGGATCCTGCTGGTAGGTGCGGCGATCACCCTGCAGCGAGGAATCGACGGCCTCGCGGAACGGCCCGTAGAAGGCAGAGGCGTACTTCGCGGTGTACGCGTACAGCGCGGTGTCGAGGTACCCGGCGTCGTCGAGCGCCTCGCGGATCGCGGCGATCTGGCCGTCCATCATGCCGGAGGGCCCCAACAGGTGAGCACCCGCTGCGGCCTGCGCGAGCGCCATCTCGCGGTACCGGACCAGCGTCGCATCGTTGTCGACGCGACCATCGGCGTCGAGCACTCCGCAGTGGCCGTGATCGGTGAACTCGTCCAGGCAGAGATCGGCCATGATCACGGTCGAGTCCCCCAGCTCGGAGCGCAGGCGCGTGAGCGCCCGGTTCAGGATGCCGTCCGGGTCGGTCGCGCCGGAGCCGATCGCGTCCTTGCGCTCCGGCACTCCGAAGATCATCACCCCGCCGACGCCGCGCTCGGTGGCCTCCGTCGCCGCCGCGACCAGCGAGTCCATCGAATGCTGGACGACGCCGGGCATCGAACTGATCGGGGAGCTCTCGCTCGCGCCCTCGCGCACGAACATCGGCAGCACCAGATCCGCGGGGCGCAGGGTGTTCTCCCGCACGAGGGAGCGCATCGCGGTGTTCGACCGCAGGCGTCGGGGGCGGTCGATCGGGGTGGGGCCGACGGGCATCGGGCTGGTCATGGGGGGGCACTCCTTCGAGCGACGGGGGCAGAGGTCCGGGGACAGAGGTCCGGGGGCAGAGGGTCAGGGGTCAGAGGGAGCAGGGACAGCAGGGCCGGCGCCCGGAGGCGACGCGAGGGCAGCCTGGACCGCGCGGGCGAGGGCCTCGTCGGTGGGCTCCTCGGCCTGGACGGCGACCCGCATCCCGGCGCCGCGGGCGGCGTCGCTGGTAGGGGCGCCGATCGTGACCACGGCAGTGGACTCGTGGACGCCGATCCCGGCCGCGGCGCGGGCGATCATCGGGCTGGTCAGCACGATCGCGGCGTACCCGCCACCGGTCAGGGTGCGGATGGTCGCCGCGGGCAGCTCGAGCAGTTCCGGACGGTAGGCGGTCACCCGGTGCACGCGGTAGCCCTTGGCTGCGAGCCCCTCGGGCACGGTCGCAGAAGCAGCGGCCGACGCCGGGAACAGGACGGAGGCCCCCCTGTCGGCGTCCGGCATCGCCTCCACCACTGCCGCCCCCGAGCCCGCGGCGACCAGATCGGCCGGGATGCCGGCCGCGGCAAGGGCCGCAGCGGTGCCCTCGCCGACGGCGACGATCTGTGTGGCCGGTGGCACGGCGACCGGGCCCATCGCGTCTACTGCGCTGCGGGAGGTGACGACGAGATGCGTGAAGGCCCCCGCAGCGAGGCTCTCGAGCGCCGAGGCCAGCTCCCCGCCCGTCTCCGGGACGAGGCGGATCTGCGGCCGATGCTCGACCGGGATGCCCAGCTCCTCGAGTCGGGACATCAGGGCGTCCCCCCGCTCCGCCGGTCGGGTGACCAGGACAGGGCGGGAAGGCATCGGCGCGCTCATCAGGCCTTCGCCTCGGCCAGGATCTCGCCGGCGCCCCGCTCCAGCAGATCGTCGGCGAGCTCCGCGCCCAGCAGGTACGGGATCGAGTCGGCGCCCGACGCATCATCGTCGGCGAGGTCGAAGGCGACGCGCGCCGTCCCCTCGACGACATGGGAACCGTCGGTGCGGATCGCGAGCGCGCGCAGGGACAGCTCCCCGCCGTCGATCTCGGCGAAGGCCGCGACCGGCGCGGAGCAGCCGGCCTCGAGGGTGCGCAGCAGGGCCCTCTCCGCGGTGACCGCAGCGCGGGTGGCGGGGTCATCGACCGCGGTCAGCGCCTCGCCGAACCAGGCCGGAGCGGAGTCCGGGGAGGCGCCCTCGAGCGCGGCGAGAGTCACCTCCACGGCCAGCGCACCCTGTGCGGGCGCCGGCAGCATGACCTCGACCGGGAGCAGCTGGCTGATCACGTCGCCCTTGCCCACACGCTGCAGGCCGGCGGCGGCGAGCACGACGGCGTCGAGGTCCGCCTCGGCGCCGAGGGCGCGGGCCAGGCGGGTCTCGATGTTGCCGCGGATCCCCAGCACCTCCAGGTCCGGGCGGGCACGCAGCAGCTGGGCCGCTCGACGCGGCGAACCGGTGCCGATCCTCGCCCCCGTCGGGAGCTGGTCCAGGGTCATCCCGTCACGGGCGCACAGCGCGTCGCGCGGGTCCTCCCGTGCCGGGATGCAGGCCAGGGCGATCTCCTCGAGCGGTGCGGTGGGCAGGTCCTTGCAGGAGTGGACGACCACGTCGACCTTCCCGTCCAGCAGGGCCTGGCGCACGGCGGTGACGAACACGCCGGTGCCGCCGATCTGTGCGAGCGGGCTGGTGCGGTCCAGGTCGCCGTGGGTGCTCACGTGCACCAGCTCGACCTCGCGCCCGGTGCCGGCCACCAGTGCCTCGCCCACCTGCTGCGACTGGGTCAGGGCGAGCTTCGAGGCGCGGGTGCCGATCTGCAGCGGTGACAGGAGCGGTGACAGGGACGTCATGACGAGGTACCGGCT
Organism: Brachybacterium sp. FME24; assembly: GCF_014897705.1. Classification (GTDB taxonomy): domain Bacteria; phylum Actinomycetota; class Actinomycetes; order Actinomycetales; family Dermabacteraceae; genus Brachybacterium. The sequence goes on from NZ_JABUXV010000021.1 coordinate 43,817, forward strand.
GTGACGGCCTCGGCGCGGGCGCGCTCGACGTCCTGTGCGGAGTCCAGGGCGCTGGTGGTGGGGCGGCACATCCGACCCACGCAGCAGTTCACCCCGCACACATCGGGGGTGCCGCCGAAGTCGGTGACCACACGGCGCGGGAAGTCCGCGTCCAGCCGCTCCTGGATCAGGTCGGCCAGCGCCGCGATGAACCGGGGATTCTCACCGGAGGTCGCCACGCGACGGAAAGCCAGGCCGTGCTCCTGTGCGGTCTCCTTCGCCTCGGTGTCCAGGTCCCAGACCACCTCGACGTGATCGGTGACGAACCCGATCGGGACCACGACCACTGCGTCGGCCGTCTGGTCGGCGGCGAGCTGGGCGATCACGTCGTTGACATCGGGCTCGAGCCACGGGGTGTGCGGGGCGCCGGAGCGGGACTGGTACACCAACTGCCAGTCCGGCAGCTCCGGGGAGTCGTCGTGCAGCTGGTCCATGACCCAGCGGCACGCGGCCAGGTGCTGCTCGACGTACCAGCCGCCGGAGCCCTCCACCCGGGTCTCCTCGGGGCCGGAGGCCGCGGCCATGGCCGTGGGCACCGAGTGGGTCGAGAACAGCACGGCGACGCGCTCGGCGTCATGGCCCTGCACTGCGAGGCTCGCGAGTGCGCGGCCCAGGGAATCGACCACCGGCTCCAGGAAGCCCGGATGGTTGAAGTACACGCGCACCTTGTCGATGCTGACCTCGCCCGCCAGGGCGGTCTCCTCGAGCACCATCCCGAAGTCCTCGCGGTACTGCCGGCACGAAGAGTAGGAGGAGTAGGCACTGGTCACCAGGCCCAGAGCATGACGATGGCCGTCGGCGTGCAGAGCCCGCACCGCGTCGGCGTTGTAGGGCGCCCAGTTGCGGTTGCCGAAGTAGACGGGCAGGTCGATCTCACGGCGGGCGAGCTCCTGCTCGAGCGCGGCGATCATCGCCTCGTTCTGCGCGGTGATGGGGCTGCGACCGCCGAGGGCGCGGTAGTGGCCCGCCACCTCCTCCAAGCGCTCGTCCGGGATCCCGCGGCCACGGGTCACGTTGCGCAGGAAGGGGATCACGTCCTCCTGCCCGTCGGGCCCGCCGAAGGACGAGAACAGGATCGCGTCGAACGGCGTGGCCTCGCCGCGACGGGTGTGGGTGGGGGACGCGGGATCGACGGCGCGGGGGCGCTGCATCATCGGTGCGGTGTCAGTCACGGGTGTTCCTTCAGATGATCGGAGCGGGCTCAGGCGAGCAGGGCGGCGACGTCCTCGAGCGACGCGAGGCGGCGACCGGTGTGGAACGGCAGCTCGTCGCGCACGTGGAGGCGGGCGTCGGAGTAGCGCAGGTGGCGCATCATGTCGACCAGGTCGTGCAGGTCATCCGCTTCGAAGGACAGCAGCCACTCGTAGTCGCCGAGTGCGAAGGCCGCCACCGTATTGGCGTTGACCTGCGGGAAGTCGCGGCCCAGCAGACCGTGCTCGCGCAAGAGGCGGTTGCGCTCGTCGTCGGGCAGCAGGTACCAGTCGTAGCTGCGCACGAAGGGGTACACGGTGATCCACTGCTTGCGCTGGGCGCTGGGGACCATGAAGGACGGGACGTGGCCCTTCGCGAACTCGGCCATGCGGTGCACGCCGACGGAGGCCCATTCACGGTTCAGCCAGGTCCCCGGCAGCGAGTTCTCGAACTCGCGCAGGGCGGACTGCAGCGCCTCGGGCCTGTCGGCGGACAGCCACAGCATGAGGTCGTCCTCGGCGCGGAAGCCGGAGACGTCGTAGAAGCCCAGGATCTCGACGCCCTCAGCCTCCATGAGCTGGGTCGCCTCGCCGAGCGCGGTGGTGATCTGCTCGGGGGTGACCTCGCCGTCCTCGGTGAGCCCGGAGAGCCGACGGAACACGGTGTAGCTCGTGTAGCGGGTGATCTTCGCGAGCGCTTCGGGATCGGTGGTGTCCGTGGCGGGTCCGGGGTGCTGGGTGTCGGTCATGAACGGGGTCCTTCCGTCGCAGGTGAGGTGCTGGTCGTGCGAGTCGTCATGCAGGTCGTCATGCAGGGGACGCGGCATCGGCGCGGACGATCGCGTCGATGCCGGTGCCGGCCCTCCAGGAGCCGACGAGTTCGAGGGTGCGCGCCGGCGGGAGAGTCTCGAGCAGGCCGCCCAGCGCGTCGAGGGCTGCGCGATGCCCCGGCAGGGACTGGCGCATGGCGCGGTCCCAGTCGATCACACATGCGTCGAGCAGGTGCTCGCGCCCGACCTCCACGCCGAGGATGCGGGAGGCGTCGGTGAGGGCGAGATCCACGAGGGAGCCCCGCTCAGGCAGCTCCTCGCCGGGACGCCCGTAGGACAGCCGCACCACGTGAGGGCTCTCGGCCGACGGCAGGGCCTCGCGGGCCAGGCGCTGCACGTGCTCCCACTTGGCGCTGGCATGCGTGAGCGCCTTCGCGCGGATCCCCGTGGTGCCCGGCGCGACCAGGGCGCCGGTGCCGGAGGCGAAGGCGTCCAGCGCCGGCGCGTCGAGCACGAGCGCCACCAGGCGCACCGCGGCCGACGGGGCCTGCGGGATGGCGGCCGCGATCTCCGGCACCGCCTCGAGGAGCAGGCCCCGGGCGGTATCGGGCGGGCAGGCGAGGACCAGGTGGTCTGCCTGGAGCGTCTCGTCGCCGGTGGTGCGGACAGTCCAGCTCGAGTCCGAGTCCGAGTCCGAGTTCGAGTGTGCGGTGCTCGCGGCTTCGACGCCGGTGCGCAGGACCCCGCCGTCGGCCAGGATCTGCGCGGCCAGCGCTTCGGGCAGGGCCGCCATGGTGGGCGACAGGCTGTGCACGCGGGTGCCGGCGCTCGCGGTGGAACCGCCGCGCAGGCGCTTCACGGCGGCCGTCAGGGAACCGTGCTCCGCCAGGCCGGTGGTGAGCTGCGGCGAGGCGGCGGCGAATTCGAGGGTGGCCGGATCCGCAGAGTGCACCCCGCCGACCACCGGGGCCACCAGGCGCTCGAGCACCTTGGGTCCGAGTCGGTCGCGGACCACCTCCGCGACGGTCGCGCCGGGGCGGGCTCCGTAGCCGGAGGGCAGGAAACGCTCGAGGCTCGCGCGCAGGGCACCGGGCCAGCCGAGCACGGCGCGCGCGTCGGCCGCGAGCGGACGGGACGGGATACCCAGCAGCGAGGCTCCCGGGGCGCGGTGCGCCCCGGCGTCGGAGACCACGCGGCTGCCCAGGCCCTCGCGGGGGGACTGGACCCGCCCTGCGAGGCCGAGCTCGGTGACCAGGGCGTCGACCGCGCCGGAGCCGGTCGAATACGCCTCGGCGCCGGCGTTCAGCGCGACGTCCGCGACCGTGGTGGCCGCGATCGCGCCGCCGACGCTCCGGCCGGCCTCCAGGAGCACCACCTGGCGCCCAGCGCGCTGGTGGCGCCGGGCGGCGAGCAGCCCGGCCAGTCCGCCGCCGATCACGAGGGTGCGCTGCGTCATGCCCGGTGCGCGTCCTGCTCGTGGAGGAAGCTCACCAGGTCCGTCAGGACCTGCGGGTCCGTATCCGGCGCGACGCCATGGCCGAGGTTGACCACGTGCCCGCTCGCGCGCGCACCGGCGTCGAGGACGGCGCGCGCCTCCTCGAAGCGGGCCTGCTCAGAGGTGAACAGCACGGCGGGATCGATGTTGCCCTGCACCGGGGTCCCCGCGGGCAGGATGTCGAGCGCCTGGTCCAGGCGCAGCCGGTGGTCCACCCCCATCGCGGTCGCGCCGGCCTCCCACATCGGGGTGAGCAGGTGCGCGGCGCCGACACCGAAGTGGATGCGCGGCACCGGCAGATCCGAGACCCGGGCGAGGGCCGCGGCGGAGTGCGCCTGCACATGGGTGGTGTACATATCGGCGCTCAGCGCCCCCACCCAGGAGTCGAACAGCTGGACGGCGGAGGCGCCCGCGAGCACCTGGGCGCGCAGGAAGCGACCGGACAGCTCCGCGACCCAGGCGGCGAGGCGCGCCCACACCTCGGGCTGGGAGCGCATCAGCGCGCGGGTGCGCAGGTGGTCACGGCTGGGCCCGCCCTCGACCATGTAGCTGGCCACGGTGAAAGGGGCGCCGGCGAATCCGATCAGGGGAGTGGTGCCGAGCTCCGCGACGGTCAGGCGCACGGCCTCTCGGATCGGCTCGAGGGCCGCCTCGTAGTCGTCGCCGAGCGCGGGCAGGGCGTCGACGTCGGCCTCCGTGCGGATCGGGTGATCGAAGACGGGGCCCACACCGGGCTGGATCTCGACCCCGAGGCCCGCCTGGCGGGCCGGGACCACGATGTCGGAGAAGAAGATGCCGGCGTCGACCCGGTGGCGGCGCACGGGCTGCACGGTGATCTCCGCCGCCATGTCGGGGCGCACGCAGGAGTCGAGCATCGTGGTGCCCTCGCGCAGGGAGCGGTACTCGGGCAGGGAGCGCCCGGCCTGTCGCATGAACCACACGCTGGGGGTGTCTGCTCGGTCACCCCGGAGCTCCCTCAGGACAGAGGCGCCTGCCACACCGCCCTCGGCCACGGGCCGTCGGGCGGGGTGCTCGGCGGGCAGCGCGGAGAGCTCGGCAGGGGTCTCGGGGCGGATGGAGGACGGGGCCGGAGTGGGGGTGTCAGGGGTGGTGCCAACGGCCGGGCCTGCGGCGATCCCGGTTTCTGACACGCGTCGCGAACTATCTGACGCGATGTCGGCAAAAGGTGGCTCTGACGTGCTGTTCTGTGTCATGACGCACCTATTGTGCACATGCTTCCCGAGAGCGTGGAACACGCCGCCGGGCAGGCCTACACTGGCGCCCATGCTCGCTGCCCTCCGCGCCACCCACGAGCACGTCGATCTCGATGTGCTCGACGCCCTCACCCGGGGTGCGGACACCCTCCCCGCGGTCATCGAGGAGCTCCAGACGCAGCGCACCGCCGCGACCGGGGCCGCCCCGGTGGTCGCCGGCCAGGTCGTGGTGAGCACCTGCAACCGCTTCGAGGTGTACCTCGACACCGACCGCTTCCACGAGGGTCTGGATCTCGTGATCGACGCGATCGCCCGCACCAGCGGACTCGAGCGCGAGGCGGTCTCCCTCTGCTTCGACGCGGCGATGGACGCCCCGGTCCCGCTGCACCTCTACGAGGTCACCTCGGGACTGCGCTCCCTGGTGCTCGGCGAGGCCGAGATCGCCGGGCAGGTGCGCCAGGCCTACGAGACCGCGCGCCGGGACGGCCGCACCACCTCCATGCTCCATGACCTCTTCCAGCACGGCTTCCGCTGCGCGAAGCAGGTCGCCACCCAGGCACCCGTCGGCGCCGCCGGGCGCTCCGGCGCGGCCGTCGCGGTGGATCGGGCCGGCATCGAGCTGGGCGGTTTCGAGGGGCGCACCGCCCTCATCGTCGGCACCGGCGCCTACGCCCGACTGGGCCTCGCCGACCTCGCCCGCCGCGGCGTCACCGACCTGCGGGTCTTCTCGCCCTCGGGGCGCGCCGCGGGCTTCGCGCAGCGCCACGGTGCCACGATCATCGAACCGGACGGCCTGGATGCGGCGCTGGCCGACGCCGATCTGGTGCTGGCCTGCTCCGGTCGCGGCACCTCCCTGTTCCCCGAGCAGTTCCTCGCGGCGGGTCGCACCGTCGTGCTGGACCTCGCCCTGCACTCCGACCTGCACCCGCTGGTGCGTCACCTCAAGGGCGTCACCGTGCTCGGTCTGACCGATCTGAGGGTCGGCGTCGACGTGACGGATGATCCGGCGCTGGTCACCGCCCGGGGGATCGTCGCGGAGAACGTCGAGGCCTTCCGGGTGCAGCAGGAGGTGCGGCGGATCGACCCCGCGATGGCCGCTCTGCGCCGTGAGGTGGCCGACTCCGCCGACGACGAGATCGACCGCCTGCGCCGCGACGTCGCCGGGGAGACCGCCGACGTGCTCGAACGCAGCATCCGCAAGATTCTCGCGAAGGTCATGCACCAGCCGGCCGAACGCGCCCGACACCTCGCCGAGACCGGCTTCGCCGACGCGTACGTCGAGGCCTTCCACACCATCTTCGGGATCGACATCTCCACTGTTCGCGACGCCGCGGAGGCATCTCCGGGCGAGAACGGCGAGGGGGGCGAGGTCTCCCCGGCGGGCTGGATGCGCGTGGACCGCACGGTCCCGCCGCGCCTGGACGGCGAGGTCGCCGCGGCGCTGTCCTCTGCGGATCTCGGCCGCGTCGCGCTGCGCGAGGGGCGCTGCCCCGTGGACGCCGACGCCGGGTCGAGCGCCCCGCTGGACGCCTGACCCGGACTCTCGAGCTCAGCCGCGGCGGCGGAACAGGCCGCGGCGGGGGACTCGTCGGCGACCGCGGTCACCAGGGCTCGGTGCTGGCTCCGGCGGCTCCGGCGCGGTGATCTCCGCGAGCTCCGCCTGCTCGAGGCGGTGACCGTTCTCGTCGACCCAGTCGTCGGTCCAGCCGACGTCGGTCTCGTCGCGCGGCTGGTATGCGGCGCGCGGGCCGATATCGTCCTGCACGTCTGCGAGCTCGATCTCCAGGGGTGCCTTGACCTCCTCGCCGCGGTGCGGGACGGGGCAGGTCCAGAAGTACGGGCATCCCGGACATCCAGCGGTCTCCTCGTCGGGGGCCGCTTCGCGCTGCATCTGCACGCCGTCGATCTGCTGCAGCATGCGCAGACGCGACTCGTAGGGATTGATCTCCATGGCCTGCCCAGACTACTGCCCGCGTAGGATCATCCCTGCCCCCGACCACCGACCTGCCCCCGGAGTAGACCGCGATGAGCACCCCGCAGCAGCGCGTCCACGACGCCACCCGACGCCTGCTCGACCTGCTCGAGCACGGTGAGTCCCTGACCCCGGAGGCGATCGCGCTGCGCGGCGAGCTCGCCGAGGCCACGGCCGAGGCAGGGCACTTCGAGGATGCGTTCTACCAGGTCGACGAGCTGCTGAAGGACGCCCAGCGCGAGTACGGCCCGGACCACGAGAACGTGACGCGGGCGCGCGAGGTCATCGCGGTCGTCGAGCAGATCGCCCGACGCTCCGTCGAGGGCGTCTGAGTCACCATCCGAAACCGGCCTCGGTGAGCTGCCGGTCGGTCTCCTCGCCGGTGGACCGCATGTAGGTCGCGGTGGCATGGTCCTCGTCGAACATGACGTGGATGTTGCCGATCAGCGGCGGGCACGAGTACCCGGGGCAGATCACCGGGAGCAGGTCCACCGGGTACAGCCCGCCCGGACCGCGATCGGACAGCTCCGCGAGCACTGCGGCGTCCGGGCGCTCCTGCGGCATCACCGCGGGGTCGAGGGGCTGCGTGCAGTCCTCCGGGGTGCCGCCCGCCTCCAGACAGGCCACGGGGTCCTGTGCCACGCGCGGCGCATCGCGCAGGGCGATCACCTCGAATCCCTCGTCGAGCAGCTGGGGCACCGTCTGCTCCGTGACCGGGCTGACCCGTTCGGGCCCCTCGTGCAGGACCATAGTCGTCGAGACGGCGACGGCCTCGGGCTGCAGGGTGCGCAGGTACTCGAGGGCGGCGTCGTTCTGGGCGTCGCACTCCGGCCCCAGGTACGAGGCGATGCCCGGGGTGAACATGCAGCTGGGGGCGCGCAGGATGATCAGGCGCCAGCCATGCTCCCGGGCCGCCTCCTCGAGGGCGACCGCGCTCTGCGCCAACCGGGAGTTGCCGACCGCGACGATCACCGGCGCGCCCTCGGGGGCGTCGATCATGCGGCAGGAATCCGCGACGGCCTTGTCCGCGGGCTCGAACTCGCCCTCGCAGCCCGCTTCGAGGTTCTCCCAGTCCTGGGTGAGGACTGCGGCCGACGGGAGCGGCGCGGCGTCGCCGTTCGCGTCCGGGTGCGGCACGAAATCGGGATCCAGGACCCGCGCACCGGGATTGTCGGCGACCGCACGGCGCTCGGCCTCGTCGGCCGCCCGCTCCAGCAGTGCCCTCGCGCCGAGGGTGGGGCCCAGGGCGAGCACCAGCACCGACAGGACGACCAGGCCCGCACGCGGCGCCGAGATGTTCGCCCATCGCCAGCGCCGGATCGGGGTGTCCACCCAGCGGGTCAGCAGGTAGGCGAGGACCAGGCTGACCGCGATGATCGAGAGGCCGAGGACGGGGCCGGCCGCGGAGCGCCCGGTGGCCAGCAGGGTGATCGCCAGGATCGGCCAGTGGATCAGGTACAGCCCGTAGCTGATGTCGCCCAGGAGGGTGAACGGTCTCGAGCTGAGCAGGCGATCCGCTCCGAGGCGGGAACCACTGGTCCCGGCCAGGAACACCCCGGTCGCGCCCAGCAGCGGGACCGCGGCGATCCATCCCGGGAACATCGACCGGCCGTCGATGAGGGCGCCGGTGGAGATCAGCACCGCCAGTCCGGCCCAGCCCAGGGCCACCCGGGTGCGGCGGACCCGTGCGGTGCGCGGGCGCTCGCCGAGACCGGAGTCCGGGAGCAGGGCCAGCAGGGACCCGGCCGCGAACTCCCAGACCCGGGCGGTGGTGTCGAAGTACGCCGTCTCCTGCTGGGTCGCGGTCGAGACCACGGACCAGACGAAGGAGACCAGGGCGAGCAGGGCGAAGGTGATCAGCAGGATCCTGCGCGGGGAGATGCGCACACGACGCACGAGCAGCGCGCACAGGGCGAACAGCAGCGGCCACAGCAGGAACACCTGCCCCTGGATGGACAACGACCAGAAGTGCTGGAGCGGAGAGGTCGCGATGCTCGCGTCGGCCTCGTAGTCGGCGCCGCGGTGGATCAGCAGCCAGTTCTCGACCTGCAGGATCGAGGCGATGGCGTCGTGGATGGTGGGCATCCAGGTGCTCGCCGGCAGGAACAGCCGCACGGCGGCCAGGGTCCCGAGGATCACGACTGCAGCGGGGGGCAGCAGGCGCTTGAAGGTGCGCGCCCAGTAGGCGAGCGGGGCGATGGGTCTGCCCGTCTCCAGGCGCCGCACGAAGCTGCCGGTGAGGAAGAACGCCGAGATGAACAGGAAGACGTCCACGCCGCCGGAGACCCGGTCCATGAACACGTGATAGAGCACGACCAGGCCGATGGCGAGGCCGCGCAGGCCGTGCAGCTCGGTGCGGTAGTCGGAGGGCGCTGCGGCGTGCTGGCCGGCGCTCGGCGTCACCATCGGAACCCCGCGTCCTGGAGTCGTGCGGCGACGCCGTCCTGCATGGATCGTGAATAGGTCCCGGTGATGTGATCGTCGTCGAGGGAGACGATCACGTTGCCGATCACCGGAGTGCAGACGTCCTGGGGGCACACCAGGTCGTTGACGTCGATCGGATGGACAGCGGGGCCGAGCTCCGCGAGCAGGGCCGCATCCGGACGCTCGTGCGTCAGGTCCTGGTTCATCGCTGGCGTGCACTCCGGGCTCTCCGGGCCGTGCTCCGCGATGCAGGCCGGCGGATCTGCGGGAAGGCGAGGCTGGTCCCGCATGGCGATCACGTGGGTCCCGTCGTCGACGAGCTCGTCGAGGGTCTCCTTCATCCCGTCCAGGACGTCTTCGCCCTGATCGCGGTGGTTGAAGGTGGTGTTGAGCACGATGGCGTCCGGGGAGGCCCGGCGGATGTACGAGTGGGCGGCGTCGATGAACCGATTGCACTCCTCGTCGACCCGGTGGTGCGGGGTGTAGACGCACCCGCCCTTCCACAGGGTGACGACGGTCCATCCCTCCTCCTTCGCGACCTCCATGATCGAGGCGCTGACCTGCTCGAGCCGCGAGTTCCCGACCGTGATCAGCAGCGGGGCGCCCTCATCCGTCTGGACGACGCGGCAGCGGGCGAGCATCTCGCGCTCCTCGCCGGCCGGGGCGAGATCCCCCGAGCACTCCTCGTCGCCGTACACCCAGTCGCTGCCGACGGCCGCCGCGGTCGGCAGGAGCTCCGCGCTCGGGTCGGCGTCGGGATGCGGGGCGAACTCGGGATCGAGGACCCGGGCACCGGGATTGTCCGCGATGGCGCGCATCTGGGCTTCTCGCTGCTCGCTCAGCAGGTGCTGCTGCGCACCGACCACCGGAGAGAGCCCGAGCACCAGAGCGCTGAGCGCGACGAGACCGGAGCGCCAGGTGCGCGCCCCGGCCCAGCGCCAGCGGCGAACCGGGGTGTCCACGAGACGGGTCAGGAGCCAGGCGAGCACGAGGGCCAGGAGGATCAGCACGAGGCCATCCACGAGGCCCGCGCGGTCCTTCCCGGCATGGGCGAGGTAGAGCGCGAGCAGCGGCCAGTGCACCAGGTACAGGCCGTAGGAGAGGTCGCCGAGGATCCGGGCGGGCCTGGTAGCGAGCACCCGGTCCACCCCGAACCGGTGACCGGTCGTTCCGGAGGCGAGGACCAGCGCCGCGGCCGCCAGCGGCCAGGCGGCGATCCATCCGGGGAAAGCGCCCTGGACGTCGACCAGCAAACCGCAGGAGATCAGGCCGACGATGCCGGTCCAGCCCGCGACCATCCTGAGCACGGAAACCGACGGCGGGGCCGCAGCTCGTCGATGGTGCCGACCGCGCCGGGCGTCCCGGCGCTCCTCCCAGGCCGGCAGCGCCAATCCCAGCAGGCTGCCGGCGGCGAACTCCCACGCTCGCGCGAAGGTGTCGAAGTAGGCGATCTCCTGCTGCGTCGCCGTGGAGTAGATGGACCATCCGAAGGAGAGCAGCAGCACCGCACCGAACACCACGGCCAGCACGGACTGCGGTGCACGGCGCAGACGGCGCGCGGTGAGCACGGCGGCGGCGATGAGCAGGGGCCAGACGAGGAAGATCTGGCCCTGGATCGACAGCGACCAGAAGTGCTGGAAGGCGGAGGCCGCGGAGTCGTCGGCCGCGTAGTAGTCCACGCCGCGCTGGACCAGCACCCAGTTCTCCACGTGCAGCAGGGAGCCGATCGCGTCATGGATCGCAGGGACCCAGCGGTCCGGGGGCAGGATCAGGTACACCCCGGCCAAGGTCGCGAGGGCCACGACCGCGGTCGGGGGCAGGAGGCGCTTGAAGGTGCGCGCCCAGTAGGCGAGCGGGCGCATCGCGTCCCCGCGATCCAGGCGGCGCACGAAGGTTCCGACCAGCAGGAAGGAGGAGAGGAAGAGGAACACGTCCACGCCGCCGGAGACCCGATCGAACCACACGTGGTACAGGACGACCAGGCCGATGGCGAGGCCGCGCAGGCCATGCAGCTCGGGGCGGAAACGGCCGGCGTGGGTCGAGGCGGAGGCGGGCTCGGCGGTCACCAGCGGAAGCCCGATTCGGCGAGCTGGGCGTCGATCCCGCCCTGCATGGACTCCGCGTACGTGCCGGTGAGGTGATCGCGGTCCAGGGAGACCATGACATTGCCGATGACCGGGGCGCACACCCCGTCGGGGCACATCAGGGGGTTCGGGTCCACGGCGTGCACCTCTCCGTCGGTCGCGGCGAGGATCTCGGCGTCGGGCCGTTCCTGCGTGAGGGGTTCGGGCAGCGGCGGGGCGCACTCGGAGGCGTCCTGACCAGTCTCCTCGACGCACACCGGAGGGTCGATCTGCAGGCGGGGAAGGGCCCGCATGGCGATGATGGTGGAGCCTGAGGCGGTGAGGTCGCCGAGGGTGCTCTCCATGCCGTCGGGCACCGTCTCGGCGCCGTCGCGGCCGAAGGCGGTGGTGGTGGCGGCGACCACCTCGGGCTGCACCCGTTGCAGGTAGGCGTCGGCGGCGTCGCCGAAGGCATCGCAGTCGGGGGAGAGCTCCTGGTCGGGGGCGTAGGTGCAGCCGCCCTTCCATATCGTCACGAGGGTCCACCCCTCCCGCTGTGCCAAGGGGATCAGGGCGCCGGAGAGCTGTTCCATCCGGGAGTCGCCGACGCTGACGATCACGGGTTTGCCCGGATCTCCGGGGATCACACGGCAGATCGGCTCGAGCTGCTCGGTCTCCGCGTCCTGCGGGGCGAGCTCGTCGGTGCAGGCCTCGCTGCCGGAGACCCAGTCCTTGCTGATCAGGGCGGCGGTGGGGAGGACCGCGGCATCCGGATCGGCCTCGGGATGGACCGTGTAGTCGGGATCCAGGACCCGGGCTCCGGGGTTGTCGGCCACCGCGCGGGCCTCCGCCTCGCGCTGCGCACCCAGCAGGTACTGCTGCGCCCCGAACACCGGGGCGAGCCCCAGCACCAGGCAGGAGACGGCGACCAGGCCGCCCCGCCAGGCCTTCTCGCCCGCCCACGGCCAGCGTCGGATCGGGCTGTCGACGAGTCGGGTCAGAAGATACGCGAGGAGCAGTGAGAGCAGGATCAGCACCAGACCGTCGAGCGCACCGGCGCGGGCCTTCCCGGTGGCGGCGAGGTAGAGGGCCAGCAGCGGCCAGTGCACGAGGTAGAGGCCGTAGGAGATGTCGCCGAGCAGTCGTGCCGGGGCGGTCGAGAGCAGGCGGTCCACCCCGAACCGGTGTCCGGTGGTCCCGGCGATCAGCACGAGCGCCGCCGCCAGCAAGGGCCAGGCCGCGATCCAGCCCGGGAACGCGCCCTGCACGTCGATCAGCAGGCCACAGGCGATCAGGGCGAGGATCCCGACCCATCCCACGGCCATCCGCGGCATTGATCCGGCGGGGCCGCTCCGGCTGATGCGCCCGTCGCGACGCGCCTCCCACACCGGCAGGAGGAGACCCAGCAGGGAACCGGCGGCGAACTCCCACAGCCGGGCGAAGGTATCGAAGTAGGCGATCTCCTGCTGGGTCGCGGTGGAGTACACGGACCAGGCGAAGGAGGCGAGCAGCACCAGGGCGAACACGATCGCGAGCACCATCCGGGCCGGGCGCCGCAGCCACCGCGCGATGAGCACTGACGCTGCGATGACCAGAGGCCACAGGAGGAACACCTGGCCCTGGATGGACAGCGACCAGAAGTGCTGGAAGGCAGAGGCGACCGAGTCGTCGGCCGCGTAGTAGTCCACGCCTCGCTGGATCAGCACCCAGTTCTCGATGTGCAGCAGGGACCCGGCCGCATCGGTGATCGCCGGCATCCAGCGGTCTGCCGGCAGCAGCAGATACACCCCGCCGAGGGTTGCCAGGGCGACCACGGCCGTCGGCGGCAGAAGCCGTTTGAAGGTGCGCGCCCAATACGCCAGGGGGCGAGTGGGAACCCCCTGATCGATCCTCCGCAGGAACGTGCCGACCAGCAGGAACGACGAGATGAACAGGAAGACGTCGACCCCGCCCGAGACCCGGTCGAACCATACGTGGTACAGGACCACCAGACCGATCGCGAGGCCACGCAGGCCGTGCAGCTCGGGCCGGAAGCGCCCGGCATGGGTCGAGGGGGCCGCGGCAGCGTTCGCGCGGGAGGGAGCGGGGGACGTCGACATCGAGGGTGCGGGGCCGTCAGCCGAGCAGGAACGCGGCGCAGGCCTGCTGCAGCAGCACGGGGTCCGCGGTCGCGCACATCTCCCGCGCCGAGTGCATGGACAGCAGGGCGATGCCGACGTCGATCGTGGTCATCCCCAGTCGGGTCGCGGTGATCGGACCGATCGTGGACCCGCAGGGCATGGCGTTGTTCGAGACGAACTGCTGATGAGGCACCCCGGCCCGCTCGCAGGCGGCCGCGAAGGCGGCGATGCCCACGGCGTCGGTCGCGTACCGCTGCTGGGCGTTGATCTTCAGCATGGGGCCCTCGCCCAGGCGGGGCCGGGTCACCGGGTCGTGGCGCTCGGGGTAGTTGGGGTGGGCGGCGTGGCCGGCATCCGCCGAGAGCACCAGGGAGGAGGCGAACATGCGCCGCCGGGAGGCCTCGTCGCCGCCCAGGGCCGCGTGCGTCCGCACCAGCACGTCCTCGAGGAACGGGCCGGCGGCGCCGGAGCGGGTGGCCGAGCCGACCTCCTCGTGGTCGTTGGCGACCATCAGTGCGATCGGGGCATCGGCCTCGCGCCCTGCGGCGGCGACGGTGATCAGCGCCTCCACCTCGGCGTGCACCGAGGAGAGGTTGTCCAGGCGCCCCGAGGCGAGGAATTCCTGGTGCGCGCCGAACAGGGCGGGCGCCTGCGCGTCGACCGTCACCACGTCGAAGCCGACGATGTCCTCGGCCCGCACCCCGGCGACCTCGGCGTGGTCGGCCAGGATCTGGCGCACGTCGCCCGGGCCGAATCCGAGGATCGGCTGCATATGGCGCTGCGGATCGAGCTGCAGGCCCTCCTTGTTCACCGCGCGGTCCAGGTGCACGGCCAACTGCGGCACCCGCAGGATGCCGGGGGTGGACACCAGAGCGGTGGAGCCGTCGGCCAGGGCGAGACGGCCGGCCAGGCGCAGCTCGCGGTCCAGCCAGGAGTTCAGCAGCGGCCCACCGTAGATCTCGATGCCCGCCTGGGCGAGACCCTCGGCGCCGAGCTCCGGATTCGGCTTCAGCTTCAGGGCGGGGGAGTCGGTGTGCGCACCGACGATGCGCCACGGCGAGGCGGCGCCCGCCCCGTCCGGTGCCGTCCAGGCGATGATCGAGCCGTCGCGCACGACGTACCGGTCCCCGGCGACGTCGGAAGCTTCCCAGGGCGAGGTCTCGGCCAGCTCCGAGAAGCCGGCTTCCTCGAGCCGTCGCGCGGTCTCGACCACAGCGTGGAAGCTCGACGGCGAGGCGGTGACGAAGTCTGCGAGGTCCAGAGCGGTGGTGCGGGCGTGAGGAGAGGGCGCGGCGGCGAAGGAAGTCACGCGATCATTGAACCATCGTGGCGGTCGGCAGGTGCGGCGGTCAGCACGCGTCGACCTCGTAGAGGCGAACCTCTCCGACCTCGTGCACCAGATCGAAGCCGTCGGTGTCCTCGGAGATGTCCTGATAGCCGAGGTAGCCGGAGACCTCCGGATCGTCCTTGCCCAGACGGTGCTCCTCGAGGTCGAGGTAGTACAGCGGCTGATCCGTCGGGAGCGCCTCGCACACCTGCGGGTCCGTGCCGATGTCCTTGAGGTGGGAGTCGAGGTACCGCTCCTCGGGGGTCCGGCGCACCGTCATGTACATCCGATTGACCTCGCGGTCCGAGAAGGCGTAGGTGAGGCCGCCGCCCTCCCAGGGATCGGCGATGACGTACGCGTCCTCCGGGACGAACTCGGGCAGCTCCTCGAACATCCGGAACTCGTCGCCGGAGACGAGATCCGAGATCGCCCAGGTGCGGTAGGCCTCCGAGGCGTGCTCGTACTGCGCCTGCACCTTCGGGTCCTGGGAGACGTGCGAGGCCAGGCCGGTCGCCGCCAGGGCCCCGACGAGCAGCGCGACGACCGCGGAGATCACCGGTCGAGGCGAGCTGTCCCCGCGTCGACGCCGGGCCACGACGGTGACCAGCGCCCCCACGCCGCGCGCGAGGGTCTCGACCCCCTTCACGGCGACCGGCACGGAGACCAGGGTCAGGGCCGCGGCGGTGCGGAAGTTGTCGCGGTAGAAGAATCCGGCCAGCAGATCTCGCCAGGCCTCCTCCGGAGCGGCCGCGGACGCCCAGTAGACGATGCCGGGCCCCGCGAGCGCGAGGAGCACGAGCCGGTCCCGGCCCCTGCCCAGGAAGGCGGACAGGAGCCCCAGACCGCACAGGACGACGGCGATCATGAGGGTCGGCCGGCCCATCGCCCCGCCGAAGGCGACCTCGCCGAGGGCCTGCGGGGTGGACTGGAAGGTCGACCACGGGGCGGTGGCGGTGCTCGGGGTCATCAGGAGCCACACCGCGGCGATCGCCAGGGAGAGCGCCGCCAGCAGCCCTGCCCAGACGAGGTCCCCGCGCGGGATGCGGCGGACCTCACGGCCGCTGCGGGAGGGGCGGAGCACTGTGCGATCCAGATGCCGGATCAGCGCCGCGATCGCGACGGGGAGCACGATGATCAACCCCGCCAGGGCGGACCCCGGGTGGGCGATGCCCACGCCGATGCCGGTGAGGGCGATGATCAGAAGGATCTGCACGGGCGAGTCGAGCAGGGTGCGTCGAAGGACGGTGTGCAGGAGGACCGCGGCGAGCGCGGGGGCCAGCGCGAGCCCGAGGATGGTCGGGTAGACCAGGCCCCAGTCCAGCAGTACCAGCGGGAATCCGGGGAACGCGAACATCAGCGGACCGGCGATCAGTCGCACCGCCACGGAGGGCTTGACCAGCACCTCGATGAGCAGCCACATGCCCATCGGCCAGACGCCCAGCATCGTCACCAGCGCGAGCGCATGCACCGACTGGGGCAGATCGAGCCCTCCGAGGTCCTGGACCAGCGCACCGGCGGTGTGCCAGCCGTTGGGGTAGAGGAAGCCGCGCAGCAGCTCAGCGGTGTCGAACGGGGTCGCTTCCCCGGTGCGCCGGACAGCTTCGATGGCGTTGAGGTGGAGGGCATTGTCGAAGCGCTGCGCGATCGTCGTCGGCTCGACGAAGGCCTTCAGGAACAGCGGCACCATGAAGATCAGGGCGATGACCTGCCCGATCAGGTACTGGACGGCGGCTGGTCCGGACAGCAGCGACCAGCGCGGCATGCGCCGGCCCCAGGGGGTGGCCCAGGACCACAGGGCGCACACGGCCGTGACGGCGAGGGCGGTGCCCAGCACCCACAGAGGTCCCCAGTGCGCTCCAGTGACCCTGGCGACCATCGTCGAGGCGGCGATCACGGCCAGGGACACGGGCGGAGCGGCGACGAGCGCGGTCGGCACCGCGACGCGGGTGCACAGGAGGACAGCCAGCCCCGGCACGACGAACAGCGCGAGGGCGGCGAGCACCCCGGGGATGACTTCGGTCCACATTCCGCTCATGGTGTCACGCGGAGGCCGCGGTTCCGTGGTCCTCGAGGCCCCGTGTCATCGGTGCCACCAGGACTCCCTCGACGAAGGTGCGCGTGAGGTGGTTGTCGTCCATGTACACGTAGGACTCGCCGAGGATCGGGGAGCACCGGGAATCGGGGCAGATCTCGGAGGAGTGGTCGACCAGGACGACGTCTGCCGCGTCTGCCGTGTCTGCTGCGTCTGCAGCATCTGCAGCAGAGGGGGAGAGGTCGGCGAGCGAGGCGGCGGGGTTCTCGGCGGCGAGCTTGGCCGTGAGGTCGGCACCGCAGATCTCGTCGGCCTCGACCGGGGTGCCGCCGTCCTCGATCACGGACTCCGCGCACTGGAACTGGTCCTGCTCCCAGCGCGGGGTGTCCCGCATCCCGAGCACGTCGATGCCGCGATCCAGCAGTTCCTGCACGGCCGCCTCGGTACCGGCAGGCATGACCTCGTCCTTCGTCGCACTGGTCTGCGTCACGGCAGTGAGGACGATGTCGGGGGAGACCCTGTCGAGGTAGGACAGCGCGTAGTCCTCGTAGCCGCGGCAGTAGGCACCGCGCGGCTCGCCGACGATGAAGGAGCAGCCGTCCATGGCGAGGTTCACGATCTGCAGATCATGCTCCTGGGCGTAGGGGATCAGGGCCGGGATGAACTGGCGCGAGTGCGAGCTGCCGACCACCACGACGGTGCCCGCAGGGTCCGCGTCCGCGGGGAGCAGCTGCTGGCAGCGCACGTTGTGGTGGGTGCTCTGCGGCTCCCAGTCGCCACCGCAGGACTCCGGGAGCTCCGGCCACTGGTCGCCGAGCTGGTATCCGTGAGGCAGGATCTCGGCCGGGGCGATGGTCGCGACCTCGTCGGCAGGGACCTGTGTGGTGGCCGACGCGTCCGGATCCGGAGCGCGGCCCTGGTCCAGGGACAGCCACCAGCCGCCCGCGCCGGCGGCGACCAGTGCGAAGCTCGCGGCGATCGCGGTCAGCGCGCGCCAGGGCCGCGCTTCGAGCCAGCGGGAGCGGCGCACCGGGGCGTCGACGGCGCGGGTGATCAGCCAGGCCAGCAGGACTGCCCCGGAGAGCACGGCGAGTCCGTCGAGCAGGCCGGCGCGCGCCTGCCCGCTGTGGTGCAGCCAGATCACCAGGATCGGCCAGTGCACGAGGTACAGCGCGTAGGAGATGTCGCCGACGAAGGCTGCCGGGCGGGTCGACAGCACGGCGTCCACGCCCCAGCGCCGGCCCGAGTGCCCGGCGATCACCACCGCGCCGGCGGCGGCCAGCGGCACGATCGCGATCCAGCCCGGGAACATGGTCGAGACGTCCAGGACGATGCCACAGGCGAGCAGGGCGGCTATACCGGTCCAGCCGGCCAGCGCGCGCACGGTGCGCAGGCGGGGAAGCCCGCCTTCCTCCGGCCGGCGCGCGCCGGTGAGCCGGTCGATCACGGGCAGCGCGAGCGCCAGCAGGGAACCGGCAGCGAACTCCCACATCCGGGCGGCGGTGTCGAAGTAGGCGACCTGCTGCTGGGTCTGGGTGGAGATGACCGACCAGGTCAGGGAGGCGGCGCCGATCAGCAGCATGAGGACGATGAGCGGCCGGCGCACGCTCTTGCCGCGGCGTGAGCGGCGCACCACCAGCAGGAACAGCAGGGGCCACACCACGAAGGCCTGCCCCTGCACGCTGAGGGACCAGAAGTGCTGGAGCGGGGAGGCGCCGCCGGCGTCGCGGGCGTGGTAATCGACCTGCAGGAACACCAGCAGCGCGTTCTGCACGTACGCGGCCGACGCCACCGCCTCCTGCATCACCGTCGGCCACAGCGAGGAGGGCAGGAAGGCGGCGGTGCCGGCGAGGGTGAGCAGGATCGTCACCGCCGCGGGCGGCAGCAGGCGCTTGAAGGTGTGCAGCCAGTAACGCGGCACCCCGAGCGGGCGCCCGCTCTCCAGACGGCGCACGAACGTGCCGGTGAGGAAGAAGGCGGAGAGGAACAGGAAGACGTCCACGCCGCCCGAGACCCGGCCGAGCCAGATGTGGTAGATGGCCACCAGGCCCAGCGCGACGGCGCGCAGCCCGTGCAGCTCATGGCGGAAGATCGGGCGAGCACGACGGGCCTCGGCCGCGCCGTCCGGGGTGGCTCCCGGGATTCCTGCGGAGAGGTCTCCGGTGAGGTCGGCGGTTTCCGGGGGCGAGGAGCGGCCGCGACGGCTCTCGGCCTCGGGTGTCCAGGTGCCGGAGACGGAATCTGCGGTCGACCAGGCGTCCTCCGCCTCCCGCTCGGCGTGCAGCTCGATCGGTCCCTGCAGCCAGTCGCCGAGGGAGGAGGTGACCGTGGGAAGCGGACCTGCGGTCCAGGCCGTGAGGTCGGAGCGTGCCGGCTTCCTGATGGCCGGGGCCGGTGGCTCGGGGTCCCCAGCGGGCTCCGGCTCGGGCTCCTGGGTCCAGTCCTCGAGGTCATCGGCCAGCGGTGGTGCGGCCGACGGGTCCCCCGGCTGTTCCCAGCTGGAGGCGGACGACGTCGTGGCCAGGGCGTCGGCGATGGCGCGCTGGCGGGCCTGCTCCTCCTCGCTCAGCGGGCGCGCGTGCCGTCCTCCCCGGGGTGGGGCGGGGGGATCAGTTGCGTGTGGGGTGGGGGGATCCTCGGCGTCCGGGGTGGGGGGATCACTGGGCGAGCTGATCGTGATCCCCTTCCGTGCTGCTGTCGGCTCTGGTGTGCGCGGCGGGGTCCTGCCGCCGTGACTTTTCTGCGCTGGATCCTAGTGGATCGGGGGTGGGGCGAGGCTGTGGGCGCTCTGGTTGCCGTCGGGTGTGGAGGAGGATCCGCGCCGGCGCAGCAGCAGCACCAGCAGGAGCACGGCGATCACCGCCACACCGAAGGCACCGAGTCCCTGGACGATCCCGCGAAGCAGGCCCCACACCTCAGCCGAGGCGACCCCGGGACTCGCCATGAGCTGGAAGATCATGATGCGGATCGTCAGGGACACCGCGATCCAGGAGAGCCAGGTCACGCCCAGCGCGACCCAGGCCAGCAGCCGAAGACGACCCGTGGTCACGGCGACCAGCAGCCCGGCGACCGGAACCAGCAGGGCCTGTGCGAGGGACGCGAGCGTGCCCACGCCGGTGCCGATCAGTGAGCCCGCAGTGCTGGAGTACCCGAGGGTCGAGTTCACGAGGCCGGTGATCGGGATCAGGGTGAGGGAGACCACGGCGAGGACCAGCAGGACGACGACGAGCACCCCGGGGGTCAGCGGGATCCGGATCTCGCGTCGGTCGGCCGAGGGCTGCACGAGCACGAGGGCGCCGATGATCCCGATGGCGAGCGTCAGGGCCAGATCGCCGAGGAGCGAGAGGGCAGAGACGACAGTGGACATCGATCCGGGTGCGCCCGACATCACGGGGACCAGGTCCAGCACCCCGAACACCGCGGTCCACACGGGTGCCAGCAGTTCGAGGATCACCAGCAGGGCGAAGGCCAGCAGCGGGCGCAGGCCGATGTGACCGTTCGGCCGCCGCGCGCGCTGCAGCAGCCAGATCACGGCCGCCGCGAGCAGGACGCTCAACGGGCCGGTCACCAGGTAGAACGCCTGGACGATGTAGTACATCGCCGAGGCAGCACCTTCGGCGAGCATCAGCACCTGGTGCAGGGAACGGGCCAGGAGGACCAGGACGGCGAGGATCGTCACGGCGAGAGCAGGTCGACGCAGATCTCCTGCGGTCGCCGATGGGCCGACCGGGAAATCGACCTGCGGCGCCAAGGAGGCTGGACCTGCTGGGGGCTGCGACATCGGGGCGGGATCCTTCGTGGAGAGCAGTGACACGTGCCCCCCGATCTTAGAGGGCGCCGTGATCTGCGCCGCCCGTTCCCGGTGGTCGGGCGCCGTCGTGGGACCATATCCCGGTGACCGCTCAGCCAGCCCCTTCAGCCCTGACCCCGGAGCCCGCGACGTCTGCGCGCCGCTCGGGGTTCGAGATCGTCGCCCACGACGGCGAGAAGGCGCGCGCCGGGGTGATCACCACCCCGCACGGCGAGATCGCGACGCCTGCCTTCGTGCCCGTGGGCACCAAGGCCACCGTGAAAGCGGTGCTGCCGGAATCGATGAGCGACCTCGGGACGCAGGCGCTGCTGGCCAACGCCTACCACCTGTACCTCCAGCCCGGCCATGACCTGGTCGACGAAGCAGGCGGCCTGGGCGCCTTCATGAACTGGCCCGGCCCCACCTACACCGACTCCGGCGGTTTCCAGGTGATGAGCCTGGGCGCCGGCTTCAAGAAGGTGCTCTCCAGCGAGTTCTCCGGGGGCGAGAAGGCCCGCACCTCCTCGGGGGAGGACGACGCCGTCGCCGAGGGCAAGGAGCGCCTCGCGCACGTCGACGACGACGGGGTCACCTTCCGCTCGTTCATCAACGGCGACGAGCACCGCTTCACGCCCGAGATCTCGATGCAGATCCAGCACGGACTCGGGGCGGACATCATGTTCGCCTTCGACGAGCTGACCACCCTGATGAACTCCCGCATCTACCAGGAGCAGGCGCTGGAGCGGACCCGGCTGTGGGCGATCCGCTGCCTGGCCGAGCATGCGCGTCTCACCGCAGAGCGCACGCACCGGCCCTACCAGCAGTTGTGGGGCGTCATCCAGGGCGCCCAGTACGAGGACCTGCGCCGTCAGGCCTCTCGCGACCTCGGCGCGATGGACGTGGACGGCTGGTCCTTCGACGGCTTCGGGATCGGCGGGGCGCTGGAGAAGGAGAACCTCGGCACGATCGTGGGCTGGGTGACGGACGAGCTGCCCGAAGCCAAGCCGCGCCACCTGCTGGGCATCAGCGAGGTGGACGACCTGTTCGTCGCGATCGCCGCCGGGGCCGACACCTTCGACTGCGTCTCCCCGTCGAGGGTGGCGCGCAACAGCGCGGTCTACACCTCCACGGGTCGGGTGAATCTCACCGGCTCGAAGTACCGGCGCCAGTTCGCGCCGATCGACGAGACCTGCGACTGCTACACCTGCACGCACTACACCGCGGCGTACGTCCACCACCTGTTCCGGGCCAAGGAGATGCTCTCCTCGACGCTGTGCACGATCCATAACGAGCGTTTCGTGGTGCGTCTGGTGGACCGGATCCGCGCCTCCCTGATCAGCGGAGACTTCGCCGCGCTGCGTGAGGAGACGACCGGCGCCTACTACGGCTCCCCGCGGTGAGCGCGCCGTGAGCGACGAGTCCCCCTGGGCTCCACGGTCTGCTGCGGAGGCCGCGCCCTCCCACGAGTCGTCCCCGCCCTCGGCGGCCGTCCCTGCTCCCGCGCCGGAGAGCACCGGGGACGCGACCGCAGCCCTGGGGCTCGCGGTGGTGCTGCTGGCCCTCGCGGGGATCAGCGCCCTGCTCGGCGAGCACTTCCTGCTCGGCGCGCTGCGTCTGACCGCCGGAATCCTGACCGGTGCCGGGGCGGGAGTCCTCGCCCTGACCCTGCTGCGCCCGCGGCTCGCCTCTCGGCCTCGGCGACTGGTCGCGGGAGGCCTCGCGCTCGCCGTGGCCCTCGCCCTCACCGCCCCCGCCGTCCTCGCCACCCGCCTCGATCCGCTGGAGGACTCGGCGCAGGCGAACATCGCGGCACTCGGCGAGGGGGACACCGTGCATTCCGTGCCGGGCACCGACGCTCCGGTGCTGGTGCGCCGGGCCGACGGCACCGCGCAGCTGCTGCGCACCGGTCAGTCGATCGTGGTCCACTCCGCCCCCGAGGAAGTGGTCGCCCTCTCCGCCGACGGCAGATGGCTGGTCCAGGTGACGGGGGCGACCACCCGCGTCGCCCCCCTCTCCGCGGAGGCCGGCGCGGGCGAGGAGATCACCCTGGACGGATCCCCGCTCGCGCTGAGTGGAGACGTGATCGTCCTGCGCCACTGCGAGGAGGCCGACGCAGAGGCGGAGTCCTGCCGGCTCAGCGGCTACGACCTCACCGACCCCGCCCAGGCCCTGTGGACCGTCGCCGCGCCGGCGCAGGCCCGGGGCATCGACCCCGCCGGCGTCGACGTCCCTGCCCGCCCGCAGCAGGCGCCGGGCCTGCTGGACGCCGCCCGGGCCACCGGGGTGCTGCCGGCAGTGCCGCTGCGCTTCGACCCGGCGCAGGGCTGGCTCCAGCTCGACCCCGCGACCGGCTTTCCCGTCGGCCGTGTGCTGGCCGGCGCGGATCAGGAATGCCGCGTCACGGCGACCGGCCCGGCCCCGACCGCCGCGCAGACCGACCCCCTCGTGCTCACCGTCTGCTCCGACGACGGCGGTGCGCTCACGGCGACCGCGCACGTCCGCGGTGAGGTGCTGTGGGTCTCGGAGCCGTCCCCGGCCGGAGTGTGGAGCGTGCGGATGGGCCAGGGCCGGGTGCTCGCCACCGGCACCGAGGAGGGCACCGGGGAGGACGGCGAGATCGTCGCCTCCGAGCACCGTGCGGCCTGGACCGAGCCCGGGGCGGGGGCGCTGGACGAGGCCGTGGACGCCACCGCGCGGCTCGGGATCGACGGCGCCCGGATGGTGCTGGTCAACGAATCCGGGCAGCTGGTCGCCTACGACACCGCCGACGGCACGAACACCTGGACCCTGCCCGCTCCGCGCACGCCGGTGACCGGGACGCTCGAGGCCGCCACCGCAGTGGCGCTGGACCCGGTCGAACGCACCCGCTCCCTGGAGCCCCGCGGCGCGCAGCGACTGCGCGTCATCGATGCCGCCACCGGAGACGTCACCCACGACTCCGTGGTGGCCGGCGAGGTACGCGGCGTGCACGGGGTCGGGGACGGCCGCGCGCTGGTCACCCTGGGAGATCGCACCGTGCTGCTCGGTCCCTGAGAGGCCGGAGCTCCGAGGCGACGCGGCCCGGCCCTCACGAGGAGGACCGGGCCGCGACGACGGAGATCAGCGGGTCTCAGGCGGAGAGCTTCTTCTTCGCCGTGGAGAAGACCAGGTAGGCGCCGATACCCATGATGGCCACCATGATGAGCATGCGCACCGCATCGATGCCCGTGATGAGGCGGTAGCCGCCGACGGTGAACGTCGCCGTCATCGGATCGAACATCCCGGCCGCGCCGGCGACGATCCCCAGCACGACGCTGAGGATCCAGAAGACGACCACGGCGACCGGGATCGCCACCGCGACGACGATCCCGCCCACCCGTGCCTTGGCCCGACCCATCACGGCCGCCATGATGGCGAGGACCATGGCGACCAGGCTCACGAGCAGGTTCGCCAGCCACAGCAGGAGCGTGACCACGCTGGTACCGATCGCCAGAGAGCCCGGGTCCTCGCCGCCCTCGGCGAGGGCGGGGGCCAGGAGGAACTGTGCGAGGGTCGCTCCGAGCCGGATCAGCAGCAGCAGCGCCACCCCGATCAGGAGGCCCATCCCCAGCAGTCGCACCCGTGACCAGTTGACCCCGTCACCGGTGGTGAACTGCGGAGCAGCGCCCGTCGCGCCGGGGTACCCGGACTGCGCCGCGCCGGGGTACCCGGGGCCCGCCGCGGGCTGCGCGGACGGCTGTCCCCACGGATCCGCAGCCGGAGCCGGGCTGGGCTGGCCCCACTGGGACGGGGACTGCGCTGGGGGAGGGGTCTGGTAGGGGCCACCCTGCGCGGGCTGCCCCCACTGCGGCGGCTGCTGCTGTCCGTTCTGCTCGGGCTGTCCCCACTGCGGCTGCTGTCCGTTGTCTGGTCCGTACCCCTGAGTCATGCGTCTCCCTCTGCCCGGTGTCGCTGCGGCGCCACCTGACGCCCCGGACCAGGTTACCGGGCCGGGGCGCTGTGCAGAGGACGGGGAGGGTGCGACCTCAGGGTCGGAGGGCGGAGAGACGGAAGGAGAAGGTCTCCTCGCGCGCCGAGAGGACGTACTGCGGCAGCGGCAGCGGCCCACAGGCAGCAGAGCCCACGCCGTGCAGCGCCGCGGACAGCGTCACCCAGGTCGCGCCCTCGGGCCGCAGGGCCCCGTCGTGGTTCCGGGCATCCAGCTCGGCGGTCGACCAGGGCCGCACGGCGAGGCCCAGACCCGCCGGTGCCTGGAGCGCGAGTCCGGATCCGGAGCCGGCGGTCAGGGCGGCGCGCACGACGCCGGCGCGGTTGCCGTTCTCCTGCGGGAACACGTAGGGCACCTGCAGGTCCGCGAGCGAGGAGCGCCAGGACGCGAAGGTGGTGCCGCCGCCGGTGTCGGGGTAGGACTCGTGCGGCCCGTACCCCGCGAACTCGACCTGGTCCGGGCCCGAGGGCAGCGCGAAGGTCCACCCGATCCGCGGCAGCGGGAGGTCCTCGGGCCAGAACGGCGACGGGGTCACCGTCACCTGCACGTCCGCGCCGTGCTGGTCGCCGCTGAAGCGTTCGGTGACGTCGGCGCCGAGCGCCGAGCCGTCCAGGCCGATCCGGGAGCGGACCACCAGGGCGTTGCCGTCCTCGGGATCGGCCGAGATCTCGACCAGGCGTCGCCGGGCCACGTCCAGCCCGATGCGCTTCCACCGGGCCTCGAGCGGAGCGCGGGTGCGGGCGCGCTCGTTGTCGACCGGGGCGCGGTACAGGTCCACCCCGGCATGTTCGATCTCCAGCTCGCCGAGGCCGACGAGGCGGCCCAGGTCATCGAAGCGGGCCGGGCCGAGCGACCACGAGCCGTCGGCCGCCTGCTGAGGGGTCGACGGCGCTGTCTGGGCAGCGGAGGTCTCGACCCGCAGGCGCTCGGGGTCGACATGGTCGGCGGCGATGACGAGGTGCCCGGCCGGGACCGGACCCTGGGCCTCCCGGGTGCTCAGCCGCACCGTGGTGACCGCCCCGTCATGGCGCGGCAGCTGCACCTCGGCGCTGTCCCCGGGGGCGAGGGCGGGCAGCTCGAGCTCCTGCCAGCTCTCCTGTGCATCGCACGACACCTCGGCACGCAGATGGGCGAGATCCGAGAAGGCGTAGCGATTGGTCAGGCGCGCGGTGCCCGGAGACACCTCGAGCCCGACGGGGGAGTAGTGGTGCTTCGCATCCAACAGCCCCGGGGACGGCGTGCGATCCGGCAGCACCAGGCCGTCGGCCACGAAGTTGGAATCGTGCAGGCGCTCGCCGAAGTCGCCGCCGTAGCCGTAGATCCGGTTGCCCTCGGCGTCGGTGGTCTCCAGGCCGTGGTCGATCCACTCCCAGATGAAGCCGCCGTGCAGGGCCGGGTGCTTCTCCGTCAGCGCCATGTACTCCTTCAGGGAGCCGGCACCGTTGCCCATCGCATGGGCGTACTCGATCCACAGGAACGGCTTCGACAGCGCCGGCGGGTTCGCGAAGGTGCCCTCGGGCACCTCGAGCGAGAAACTGCGCAGCATCCGCGTGAGCTTGTCCTGGTACTCGGGGGACAGGTCGCGCCGGCCGATCTGCTCGGTCTCGTCGACCGTGGAGTACATCAGCGAGAACACGTCCACGTACGAGGCGGAGTAGTCCTGCTCGTAGATCACCGGGCGGGTGGCGTCGGTGGCGCGCACCTGGGCGACCATCGCCTCGGTGACGGGGCCGCTGGCGGCCTCGTTGCCGATGGACCACATCACGATCGAGGCATGGTTGCGGTCGCGGCGCACGAAGCGGTCCGAGCGCTCCACCAGGGATTCCTCGAACAGCGGGTTCTGCGCCGGGCCCTCGGCGGCGCCGGTGCCGTCCTCGCCCCAGGTGGAGTCGGCGTGGAAGCCGTGGGTCTCGAAGTCGCCCTCGCAGATCACGTACAGCCCCGCCTCGTCGCAGACCTCCAGGAACCGCTGCTGCGGCGGGTAGTGCGAGGTGCGCACGGCGTTGAGGTTGTGCTGCTTCATGAGGGCGACGTCGAGGTCCTGGTTGTCCAGGTGCTGGGTACGGCCCACGACCGGATCCGCCTCGTGGCGATTCACCCCGCGGAAGACGATGCGCTCGCCGTTGATGCGGAAGATCTCCCCGTCGACCTCGACGCGACGGAAGCCCGCGCGCAGCGCGACGGTCTCGCTCGCGGTGCGCACGGTGACGTCGTACAGGTGCGGGTCCTCCGCGGACCAGGGGCGCACCTCGCCCAGCTCGAGCGCGTCCTCGCCGGTGGGGGAGGTGAGGTCGAGATCGGGGATCTCGACGGTGGCCTCCAGCGGGGTGCCGTCGGCGTCGTAGGCGACGGCTCGCCATGAGCCGCGACGGGTGGCGGGGTCGAAGTCCGCGACGGTGACCAGGTCGTGGATGCCGCCGGTGGGGCGCAGCAGCAGGTCCACGCTGCGGAAGATGCCGGAGGCCCACCACATGTCCTGGTCCTCGACGTAGGTGTTCACCGACCACTGCACCACGCGCACGTCAAGTCGGTGCTCGCGAGGTGCGTCCGAGGAGGCGAGGGCGTCGGTGGCGTCGAACTCCTGGGTGAGGCGGGACCCGGCCGTCACACCGATCTCGACGCCGTCGATCCACACCTTGGCGGCGGAGTCCACGCCCTGGAAGCGCAGCAGCACGCGGGCTCCGCCGGCGAGGTCCTCGGCCCACTCCGCCGGGACCGTGAGCGTGCGGGAGTAGTGCCCGGTGGGGTTCTCATCCGGCACATGCGGGACGTCGCGCGGGATCGGGTAGATGACGTTCGTGTACTGCGGGGCGCCGTAGCCCTGCAGCTGCCACAGCCCCGGCACCTCGATCTCGGCGCTCTCGCCCAGGTCGGAGCCGTCGGCCCGCGTTCCGTACCGGAACTCCCAGGTGCCGTCGAGGTTCAGCTCGCGGGCGTCGGAGTGAAGGTGGGCGCGGCCGCGCAGACGATTGCGCCCGGCGGGCAGCTCCTCCCACCAGCGGTCGGTCGGATCGGCGGTGGGCGGGGCGATGGCGGTCATCCGGAGGGGCTCCTCATCGAGTTCGTGAACGTTCCCGAATCAGGCTACCCGGATATCCCCGCGGCGAGTAAGGGCACGGATCCGGCGGACGCCTCCTGGGGGAGGGTGCGCCGGTAGACTCCCTCCTCGTGACTACGACCGAGCCGAACAGGTGGACCGACCGCCGCAGCGACGCCGTATCTGCGCGCAAGGAGACGTACGAGCAGCTGCGCCGGGCCAGCACCTGGCGCCTGCTCGCCGCGACCAAGGCGCCCGCCGTCCTCGCGATCCTGCAGTCGGTGCTCCCGTCCGGAGACCGTCGGCTGCCCCGCAGCGAGCTCGTCGCCCGCGTCGGCGCGCACCTCCCGCTGCTGCACGACGAGGACCCGGCGGTGGAGGAGGACGGGGCCGAGGGGGACGACGGCGCCGAGGAGGGCGGGCCGGAGGCGCGCAGCGGGCGCAGTGCCGCAGAGTATGTCGACGGCTGGGTGCGCGAGGGGTACCTGACCCGCCGCGACGACCCGCAGCACACCGAGACCACGTTCGAGCCGTCCCCGGCGACGATCGATGCGATCCAGTTCATCGCCTCCCTCGAGGAGCACCGGCCCACCACCACGCAGTCGCGCCTGCAGCTGGTCGTCCAGCAGTTCGAACGCCTCGCGCAGGAGACCGAGACCGATCGCGACGTGCGGCTGGCGGACCTCCAGCGCCGCCGCGAGAGCATCGAGGCGGAGATCCGGGAACTCGCCGAGGGCGAGCTGATGCTGCCGAGCGTCGAGGCCTCCACGGACCGCCTGCGCGACATCCTCCAGATCGCCGCCGAGCTCTCCGGGGACTTCCTCCAGTACCGGGAGGATCTGCGTGCCGTCGACCTGCACCTGCGCGAGCAGATCCTCTCCCCGGAATCCTCCCGCGGTGAGATCCTCGAGCAGCTGCTCGCCGGCGATGACCTGCTGGGACAGTCCACCGTGGGCCGCACCTTCACCGCCTTCTTCCGGATGCTCAACGACCCGGCCCAGACCCGCACCACCCAGGAACTGGTGGACCGGCTGCTGGAGCGCGACTTCTCCCGCACCCTCGGCCGCAGTGAGCGGGAGCGCCTGGCCAACGTGTTCAGCGATCTCTACGAGCCCGCGCAGGAGGTGCTGGACGTCAAGACCGAGCTGTACCGCTCCCTGGCGCGCTTCGTGCGGTCCCAGGACTTCCGCCAGCATCGCGTGCTGCTCGAAGCGCTGCAGGAGGCCCAGGGGATCGCCCTGTCCCAGAAGGACGAGGTCACCACCCGCGCCCCGTTCCCGCTCGAGCTGGACCTGTCCCGCGTCCTGCTGTCCTCCGTGTCCCAGCACCGGCTGAAGGACCCCACCGATCCCGGCGCGCCCGCCGAGGCCGAGGTGCACGACGCCACCGCCCTCAGCATCGAGGTGCTGCAGGATCTGGTGCGCACCAACGACATCGACCTGGTGGGGCTGACCGGGAACGTCAACGAGGTGCGCGGCCGCAGCGGCCAGGCGTCCATCGGTGACGTACTGCGCGAGCAGCCCGCGCAGCAGGGCCTGGCCAGCGTCATCGGTCTGATGTTCCTGGCCACTCAGTTCGCGCAGGAGCGCGAGGGCTCCACCGAGATCGTCACGTGGCGGGAGCTGGACGGGAACGACTACGCCGCGAAGGTGCCGTCGTTCTTCTTCCTGGACGACGTGCCGGTGGAGTAGTAGTCCGCGACTCCCCACCTGCCCTGCCCGGCTCCCCGCCCCGAGCCTGAGGAGCCCGCCGGCGGCGGGCGGAGGCAGCACCGGTCCGGCGGCCTCGCGGCGAGCGGAATTAACCCCGCCGCATCGTGCGGGTCACCGGGAAGCCACGGCCCGGTGGTCCAGGTCTCATATCGTGCAGCGGTCGGCCTCCAGGCGTCGCGTGAGCGACGCCCTGCTCATCCCCTCGAAAGGGTCCCCGCTCCGTGAGCTCCTCCTCGCCACCCTCTGCCCATGCCCTCTCCACGGCCTCCCCAGTGCGCCGCGCGAGCTGGCTGCTGCTGGCCTGCGCGCTGGCGGCCACGTCGTGGGTGCTGGCGCCGACCGCGCCGCAGGCGCACGCCGACCCAGAGGAGGGCTCGCGCTTCAGCCTCGCGGTGCTGCCGGATACGCAGTTCTACTCCCGTTACGCCGAGTCGAACTTCCTTCCCGACTACGGCACGGACCCCTACAACGTCCAGACGCAGTGGCTGACCGAGCACGCCGAAGAGCTGAACATCCCGTTCACCGCGCATCTCGGCGACGTCGTCGACCAGGCAGGCGTCCAGGGCCAATGGGAAGTGGCCGACCAAGCCATGAACACGATGGAGGAAGCGGGCATGCCCTATTCCATCCTCCCCGGCAACCACGACGTGCTGGACTCGAACGACGAGCTGGACGACACCGACTACGACGTCAGCGCCGAGCCGTTCACCCAGTGGTTCGGCCCCGAGCGCGCCGCGCAGCAGTCGACCTACGGCGGCAGCGACCCAACCGGTCTGAGCCAGTTCCACCTCTTCGAGGCCGAAGGCCAGCAGTTCCTCGTCCTCGCGCTGCCCTGGCGCGCCTCCGAGCAGACGCTGGAGTGGGCCCAGGGCGTCCTTGATGAGCACCCCACCGTGCCCGCCATCCTCACCACCCACGACACGATCGCGCTCGACACCGAAGGTCAGGGCTTCACGAGCGACTACGGCGAGGAGCTCTGGGACGGCCTGATCGCCGGGAACGACCAGATCTTCCTGACGCTGAACGGGCATTACCACGGCGCCGCCGTCACCACCCGCGCCAACGACGCCGGCCACGACGTCACCCAGATCCTCATCGACTACCAGATGGCTCGGGACGGCGGCAACGGATACCTGGGACTGCTCGAATTCGACCTCAGCGGCGGCGCCATCCACGGCGAGACCGTCTCCCCGTGGGTCCGCCAGAAGGCGCAGGACCAGCTCACCCAGTTCGAGCAGCCGGCATTGACCGGCCCGGCGCAGAGCTTCGACATCGACATCGACTTCAGCGAGCGCTTCGCAGGCTTCGCCCCGGGCTTCGGGCCGGGTGACGGCCAGTACCCCTCCCTGTCCCAGCGCGCCGTCGACCTCGTCACCGAGGGCTTCAGCGGTGTCCCCGAGAACACGACCCAGGAGCCGGGCTCGGAGCAGGACTACGTGCGCGCCCCAGGCACCCTCGCCCACTGGCGGATGGATGCCCCCGAGGGCTCCCTCGAGGAGGGTGCCGTGATCGAGGACGCCGCCGGCGACAGCGATCTGCACCGCGTCGGCATCGAGGAATCCGGTTCGAGCACCGCTCAGGTCGAGGACGTCACCGTTCAGCCGGAATCACAGGGGTACTCCGCCTCCGGCAGTTCTGTGTGCTTCGACGACTCGAGCCGGGAGCGCTTCAGCTACCTCAGCACTGACCCGGACGCCGCGGTCAACAACGCCGACTTCTCCGGCGGCTACACCATCGAGACGTTCCTGAAGATCGACGAGGACTGGACTGAGTCCTCCAACGGCTGGAGCAAGGCCCTGGTGCGCACCGGCAACCGATCCCAGATCGAGGGCATGCCGTGGTCGCAGTGGGACTACACCGCCTCGCCGACGGCACTGGGCGTGTCGAACCTGAGCGAGTATCAGTGGACGTCCGTCGGCCAGGACGCGACCGCCGGCGACAAGACCGCCTGGTCCGGCGAGATCATCCGCGGGACCTGGAACCACATCGCCGTCGTCAACGACCCGGCCACCGAGGAGATCGTCATGCACGTCAATGGCGCGCCGGTGCTGCGCACCTCCCAGGACGCGCTGGGCGCGTCCTTCAACGAGGACATGCCGTGGATCATCGGCTCCGACTGGGTCGACGACGCCGCCACCAACGGCTGGCACGGCTGCGTGGGCGAGACCCGCATTTCGGATCGTCCGCTGGACCAGGACCAGTGGCTGACCGCCCGCCCCGATCTGGGCACGCTGTCGGTGACGCAGCAGCCCGAGGCCGCGATCGCGTCCGACGAGGAGGCTGTGCTCGAAGGAGCCGGGACGCCGGGCGCCGAGGTGCGCGCCGTACTTCCCGGCAGCGGGGAGCCCGTGAGCGCCGACGTGACCGAGGACGGGACCTGGTCCCTGACGATCCCCGGTGGGCAGCTGACTGACGCGGAATCAGTGCTGACCCTGGACCAGGGCTTCGGCGAGCGCCGATCCGAGGCCACCGTGACGACCATCCTGGTCGAAGCGGACGAGCCGTCGGACCCGGAGACGCCGCAGGATCCGGGCGCCCCGGAGGACCCCGACGTCCCGCAGGATCCTGATGTTCCGCAGGACCCGGAGGCTCCGCAGGACCCGGAGGCTCCGTTGGACCCCCAGGGTCCGGAGGGCTCGGACGGAGACGACGAGTCTGCGCAGGACACCCCCGGAGGTTCCTCGAACGGGGGCGGTCAGGGTCAGAGCCCGGGGTCGGGTTCCGACTCAGGTGGCGCACCGCAGCAGGACACCACGGCCAGCGGCCCGGGCGGCCTGGCCCGCACGGGCAGCAGCTCCGCGCTCCTGCTGGCAGCCGGCCTGTCGCTGATCCTCCTCGGAGGTGCGACACTCCGCGGCGTGCAACGCCGGAGGGCCGGCCCGCTGGCCTGAGCACGCTGGGGCCCGTCGACTGACACCTCCGTCGATGGGCCCTTGCCCGACGAGTCGCTCGAACGCGCGTGCCCCGCGGTCCACGCTCGCCGTGATCGCCGGTTCTTCGCAGGGGAGGGGCTGGCGTGCGGGGTGTGCCGGAGCTCTCGAGGCCCTACCAGTGCAGGACCGCAGGTCACGTCTCGGTGTCGTCTACCTCGGCGAGGGCCGCACGTGTGGACGCACGCAGCTCCTCCAGGTCCGTGCCGAATCTAGCCATCCGGCAGCCACGACCGTTGGATTTCACGGTGATCCCCTCGGTCTCCCAGTGGGGGAGCGCCCGGGCCAGCAGCGGATGGTCGCCGGAGGAGTTCGTCACGCGCCACCACGGCACGCCGGATCCCCAGGTGCGCATGATCCTCCCCACCAGGCGCGGGCCGACGCCCACGATCGCGCCCACTTCCCCATAGGCGGCAACCTGGCCCGGCGGAATCGCCTCGACCACGCGCAGCACCCGCTCGACGGTGACGTCGTCCATGCGGGTGCGGGGGCGTTCCGAAGGCATGGGTCACAGTGTCGCATCGCGCGATCCGACCCATGGTCCCCGCACGCGCGTTGTGTCACAGAGCGGCACCCGGGTTCCACTTATGAATCTCATTAGCTAGCGTGTCGGGCATGATCCTTACCGGCCTCCTCCTCGGCGCTGTGCTCGGCTACGTGCTGCAGCGCTCGCGATTCTGCGTCACCGGCGCCTTCCGCGACGTCTACATGGCGCGCTCGACGCGCTACCTCGTCCCCTTCCTGCTGGCTATCGCGATCCAGGCCATCGGGGTCGCCGCGCTCACCGGCCTCGGCGTGATCTCCCCCGATCCTGCGAGCTTCGCTCCGCTGGCCGTGATCGGCGGTGGGCTCCTGTTCGGCATCGGCATCATCATGGCCGGCGGCTGCGCCACCGGCACGTACTACCGCGCGGGCGAGGGCCTGCTCGGATCCTGGGTGGCCCTGATCTTCTACGCCCTGTTCGCAGCGGTCATGAAGTACGGGCCCCTGGGCAGCTTCACCGATGCCGCCCGCGCCCGCACCGTCGGCGACGCCACGATCCAGGAGACCCTGGGTGTCAGCGTCTGGGTGCCGACGGTCCTGTTCGCCGGGATCGTCGCCGGGCTCGTGGTGTGGCAGGTGCGTCGCAACGCCGGCCGCAAGCAGGCCGCACTCCCGGCGCGTCGCACCGGCATCGGGCACTACCTGGCAGACATTCCCTGGAGCCCCTGGGTGGGCGGTGTGCTGCTGGGCCTGATCGCCATCGCCGCCTGGGTGCTGTCCACCGCGGCCGGGCGCAACGGCGGGCTGGGCATCACCACGCCCTCGGCCAAGATCGTCACCTTCCTGACCACGGGCGACGTCACCCTCGTGGACTGGTCGGTGATGCTGGTGCTCGGCATCCTGCTGGGCTCGTTCATCGCTGCCAAGCTCTCCGGCGAGTTCCGCTGGCGGGTCCCGGACGCCGCCACCATGCTGCGCAGCGCCGGCGGCGGCGTGGCGATGGGCGTCGGTGCCGCCCTCGCGGGCGGATGCACCATCGGCAACTCCCTCGTGGAGACCAGTTTGTTCAGCTACCAGGGCTGGGTGTCGCTGATCGCGATCATGCTCGGCACCTGGGGCGCGGCCTGGTTCTTCCTGGTGCGCCCGCAGAAGATCGCCGCCGCGAACCGGCCCGCTGCGGTGCTCACCCCCGCTGCCTGAGCAGCGCGCGACCCTGTTATTTCCCGTCCATTCCTTCCCACGATTCGACCCAAGGAGCCACCATGGCCGCATACACCCTCGAGACCAACGGCGCCGTCTGCCCCTTCCCGCTGATCGACGCGAAGACCGCGATGGAGCAGCTGAGCACCGGTGACGACCTGATCATCGGATTCGACTGCACCCAGGCCACCGATTCGCTGCCCCAGTGGGCGGCGGAGGCGGGCCATGAGGTCGTCGCCTTCGACCGCGTGGGCGACGCCGGCTGGACCATCACGGTGCGCAAGGCCGCCTGAGCCCGCCGCACCACGCGCAGACAGCGGCCCGGGAACCTGATCAGGTTCCCGGGCCGCTGTTGTCGTCAGCTGGGCTCAGCCGCGGTGCTCGGTGCCGTCCTCCGGAGCGCCGAACTCGGGCGCGCGCGGCGGGATGTCACCGTTCTCGTCCGCCAGGGGCTGCTGCTGGCCCTGCGGGACGGTCGGATCCTGCTCGAATCGCTGGCCGTCGCGGAACTGCGGGTCCTCGACCGGGCGCTGATCCTGGCCGAACTGCTGGCCCTGCTGCGACCCGGGGGCAGGGTCCTGGAACGCCGGAGCATCGGGCTGCTGCTGCGGTGCGACGGGTGCCTGACCTGACGGAGCGCCGTACTCGTACGCGCCGGACTGCGCGTCACGCTGCCCGCCCTGAGCCTGACCGGCCCGGCCCTGACCGTACTGGCCCTGACCACTCAGGTCCTGGCCGTACTGGCCCTGCGCCGGGTGGGAATCGCGGGACTGCTCGAACTGCATGCGCTGTTCGTAGCCGTCCTGCTGGAACTCGACAGGCTCCGCGCCGTACTGGCCCTCCCCGTAGGGAGAGGTTCCGGCCTGCTGCGGCGCGCCGCCCTCGGCCTGGCGCGGAACCGCTGCTCCGGCGCCTGCACCTGCACCGGCCGATGTGGGCTGGGTGCCACCGCCGTGGGCCTGCCCGAGATCGTTCTCCCGGTTCAGGTCATCGGCAGGTCGCGCCTGGGGGCGACCCT
>NZ_JABUXV010000022.1 GCF_014897705.1 Brachybacterium sp. FME24
GTCATCTCGACTCACCGCCTCGCGGCGGGACAACCTCCCTGGACATCACAGCTAGACGCCGGGAGAGATCGGTCGGTGACGACGCGGCGGGGAGAGTGCTTCTCCCCGCCGCGTCGTCGTCCCGTGGGGGAAGGGCCGACGGTCGGGTGTCGTCCCTCGCCCCTAGAATTCATCGAATGCGCTGGTAGCAGAGGCTGCAGCCGGTCTCCCGAGATCACGCTAACCCCAAAGGAGCAACGAATGGATGCATCGGTAGCCACGATCACGTCGTGGACGTTCGTCGAAGAGTGCCCGATTCCGCAAGACGTCACGGCCCTGCTGGTCCCAGAGGAGCGCGCTGTCGCGGCGTACAAGACGTTCCGCGACTCCGCGATCTTCACGACGAAGCGGCTCATTGTTCGTGACGCACAGGGCATCCGCGGCAAGAAGGTCGAGATCTACTCTCTGCCCTACTCGTCGATCAACATGTGGTCCTCGGAGAATGCGGGATCCCTGGATCTCAACGCGGAGATCGAGCTGTGGACTCGAGCGGGGCAGATCAAGATTTCCGTCGGTAAGAACATCGACGTGCGCCGGCTGGACCACCTGATCGCGGACGCCGTGCTCCGGTCATCCTGAGGGAGCGCCGCTGGCCCCGAGCTCAGCGGTGCTGGCGATCGTGGCGTGACCCGGTGAGCGTCCCGCATGCCTGAAGGCAGACGCGGTCTTGGGAGCGCTCCGGCGAGAAGGGTTGCTGGATCCCGTGGATGATGTCCTTCAAGGATGAGGAGAACGCCGCCACCTCGATGGCCTTGCTCAACGAGCGCCGTGGCACGAGCGTGCGCG
Organism: Brachybacterium sp. FME24; assembly: GCF_014897705.1. Classification (GTDB taxonomy): domain Bacteria; phylum Actinomycetota; class Actinomycetes; order Actinomycetales; family Dermabacteraceae; genus Brachybacterium. Next base: position 826 of record NZ_JABUXV010000022.1, read on the forward strand.
GGCTGCTGTCGGGCTTGGCATGCGTGAGATGCCCGGGGAGCTACGGGAGCTGCTGGTAGAGCTCACCCTCGAGGACGCAGTTCTCCTGCTCCCCGCCGAGCAGTATGACGCGGCGCGTGAGGAGTACCTGGAGCGGCGCTCCACACCGATCAGGCGCCGTCCGCGGTCAGGCTCGCCGCCGGCAGCCAGTCCGCCCCGAGCAGCTCCGCGAGGTCGGTGAGGCCGGCGGTGTCGCCTCCCACGGTGTCGGAGGCGGCGGCGATCCGCTCCACCATCACCTTGCTGACCTGTTCCTCGACGGTGCCCTGGGCGTAGGCGATGTGCCAGGGGGAGACCTGGTGGTCGCGGTGGGTGCGGCCGGTGACCTGCCGGCCCGCGATGCCCGAGAAGCGGGCCTGGTGGAACACGCCCACCCGGGGCTCGGTGCTCGCTTGGCTGCCGCCTTCGAGGGTCTCGCCGGCGTGCAGGCTGATCGAGGCGACGGTGGTGAAGACGCAGACCTTCGCCTGCCCGGTCTGGAACCGCAGCCGCTCGTCCTCGACGTCGAAGCGGCCCTGGCCGTAGATCGTCGCGACCTCCAGGCCGGAATCCCGCAGCCGCTCGGCGATCGGGTCGGCGGCGGTCCCGACGAACTCGACCGAGCAGGCCACCTGTCGCTCGGCCTCGACCTGCTGGGCGATCCAGGCGACGGTGGAGTCCACGCGGATCAGTCCGGCCTTCTGCCTAAAGCGCAGCAGCGCCGCGCGGCCCTTGGCGGTGTTGCGGCCGCGCCGGGCGATGTCCATGTCGCGGCAGAACTCTCCCCATTCGGCCTCATACGCTTCCCGTTCTCTCGGCGTGAGTGTCACCGGCATGCCGGAGATCGGCACCGGCCCCCACGGCGCCGCGCGATGCAGCATGGCGGTGGGCTGCTCGTTCTCGAGCCAGCCGCGCACCAGGGAGAGGTCCGTGGCGCGCCGGTTCGCGTCGGTGGTCCAGGTCGCGCCATAGCGCCCGCCCCGCTCCACGCCGACCCCGTGGCGTTCGAGCGCGGTGGTGAACGTGGCGGCGGGCTGGGTCGCCGTGATCCAGTCCTTCATGGGTTCGTCGTGGGCCTGTGCGTAGGCCGGGGCGAGGTAGGGCAGCTCGAGCGGGGTGTGGCCGGGCGTGGCGGTGGTCGCGATGAGGAACGGCGCCTTGTCGTGCGGTTGCTTGTAGCCCGCGAGCTGCGCCCAGAGCTTCCACCGCTTCGTCGTGGTGCGACGCAGCGCGTGGGCCTCGTCCGCGATGATCACGTCCCACTCATGGCCCAAAACCTTCTCCAGGCGGTCCCAGGTGATCACCACCCACTCCAGACCGCTGTCGCCCAGCGCCGTGATGGTGCGGCACCAATGCCCGATCGTGATCGCGGCGGGACGGTCTGCGACGACGAGCACGCGCTGCGCGCCACGCAGGTCCCCCACCGCGCTCGCGCCGAGGACGGCGGAGATCGTCTTGCCGACGCCGGGCTCGTCGGCCAGCAGGAACTGCCGCCCACCGGCCGCGGCGCGCTCGGCGATCGCGTCGGCCGCCTCGTACTGGTTCTGGCGGGGCTCGAGGTCCTCGGCCGGCTCGGGGCTGGACGCGGGATCATCGGGGTTGAGCGTGTTCTCGAGGAAACGCCCGAGGGTGTGCGGGCCGGGGGCGTAGGGCGCGAGGTGCTCGGGCAACGCGCGCCCGACATAAAGGTGCATCTTGACCGCAGGGTGCCAGGCGGCACCGTCGACCTGAGTGCCGTAGGGGACGTCGAGCACCCAGAGCCGCTCGTTCGGGCCGACGAACGGCAGCGGCCGCTGCGACTGCTGCGAGCCTTTCCGGCGCGAAGACCCACTGCGTCGACGGGCACTGGATCGGCGAGGGGTGGGCATCCCGCGAGGCTATCGGGGCTGCGGCAGGGAGCAGGGATGACTCGCCTGTGGCTGACGGGAATGCGTGCGTGATCACCGGTGACGCCCGCCTGGGCCTGGCTGGCAGCGAGACGGCTCGAGCGCCCCGTCAACGGCCTGGTTCTCAGTCAGCCCGCTCGATCAAGCCCCAGCTCCTCTCCGCCCCGGCGCAGCTCCCCGAAGCACTCTGCAGGGCTGGGCTGTGTCTCCTCCGTGCGGTGCCGGGCTCACGCATCCAGGCCCCTGCAGCTCGATCAACCGCCGACGACGTGTGAGGGAGCCGAGCAAGGACCTGGCTCGGTCCACGGAGCAGTCACTGCGCTGTGCAAGGGCGAGAACTGGCCCACCCCTGCCTCACACCAGCTCGGGCCTGCGGATCGACTCGGCGCCGCCGTCGATGAAGACGATCTGGCCCGTGACGTGGGTGTTCTCTGCGCTCGTCAGCCACGCCAGCAGGGCAGCGGGCGCGGCAGTTGGTGCGGCCGGACCGTTCAGCGGACTCGGTGCGCCGGCATCCAGCGCAGCCCTGCCCTCGGCGGAGTCGAGCGCGGGACGGGTCATCGGGGTCTCGATGACGCCCGGTGCGATCGCGTTCAGCGCGATCCCGGCGCCGGCCCACTCCGGGGTCGGGGCGGCGCGCCGAATCCAATGGGCGATGGCGAGCTTGGTGGTGGTGTAGATCGGGCTGCTGCCGGCAGCGTTGGTGTCGGTGCCGATCCGCTCGGCCTCGGCCAGGGCGGCCGGCTCGTCGCCCCGCTCCAGCGCATCGAGCAGCCCGGGATCCGTCTCCTCGAGGGCGGCGAGGGAAGCGACCACTGCGGCGCGTGGGGCGTCCGAGCCTGCCAGCAGGGGGCGCAGGCCCTCGAGGGTGGCGATCGCTCCGAAGTGGTTGACGCCCACGGTGACGGGGGAGGCGGCGACGAGGCCTGCCACCGCGATGATCGCGTCGATCCGGCCACCGGAGCGCTCACTCACCTGATCCACGAGTGCCGTGCGGCCCTCGGCGGTGGAGAGGTCCACCTCGATGTCGGCGTGATGGAGGTCGACGGTGATGACCGTGCTGCCTGCGGTGCGGAGATGCTCGGTGGTTGCGGCGCCGATGCCTGAGGCGGCCCCGGTGACGACGTAGGTCCTGGTCATGATGTTCCTCCTGGGGAGTGCGTATCGGTCGGCGCGGTTACGGGACCGAGGTGAGGCGAGGCGTGGACGGGTGGATCCGAGGGCGCGGCGGAGCCGACGAACCAGTCGGGCATGGTGGAGAGGAGCCGCTCAGCCATGGCCTCGGGCGTGATCGGGTCCTCGTCGCGCAGCCATGCGGTGAGGAGGGCGACCGTGCCGCCGGCGATCATGAGGGAGAAGGCCTCGTGGTCGAGGTGCGGTGGGACGGACGGGCCCATCACGCGCAGGGTCTCGCGGACCTGCGTGGCGTGTGCTGCGATGACGCTCTCCCGCACCTGGGATGACACCCGCCAGTCGAGCGTGGCGCGCAGGAACGGGCGGTGGTCCTCGACGAACCTGGCCAGGGCGAGCTGGGAGTCCTCGGCCGGGCGGCGGAGATCCGCCTGCGGATCCCGGGCGGCCGAGGCGAGGGCGGCTCGGCGATCTGTTCGGTCGGCCTCGCCGATCAGTGCGAATCGTTGCTCGAACATCTGCTCGGCGAGATCCTCGAGAGTCGGGAAGTGCGTGTAGAACGTGCCACGACTGATCCCGGACTCACGCAGGATCGCCATCACCGTGAAAGAGGACTCCTCGGTGCGACGGGCGCTCAGCGCCTCGACCGCCCGGAACACGGCGGCACGGGAGCGCGCGGGGCGTGGGTCGGGCGCACGCTCACCAGATGGGGCAGGGCGATCATCGGCGATCATGGACCCACCCTAACACTTTCTATAAACCTGTATAGAAACGCGTGATGCTGACGTGCGCCCGTGACGATCCCCCGCTCGCCACCGGATCCGAAGGCGTCGGGATGCCCGTCGTGAGGTGACGGCTGACGCGCCCAAGGCGGCGTGGCGTGACCATCGACCAGCGACGTGATCGGGAAACCAGGCCGCAGGCGCCTCAGTCCAGGACGAGCCCGATCTCGAAGGAGCGTCGCCACGGCAGCGTGAGCTCTGCGATCCGCACGCCGTCGCCGGGGAGTACCGAGTCCAGCAACGTCTCAAGCTCGCGGTGGATCACGCGTTCGGCGTCGGCGACGTGCTTGTCGTCCGTCATTGGGAAGCGGTCGGGGAACAGCGAGGGGCCGGAGTCGGTACGGACGACGGACTGGTACGCGAAGTCGTCGAGCAGTCGGGTCAGAAGTGCGCGGCGAGCGGCGCGCGGGTCGAAGGTGCCCCCGGTGCGTCCGACGGCTCCCGCCGCGGCGATGGCCACGACGCTGCCCAGGGCGTTGCCCGCCGTGTTCCATCCGCCGAACGCCTCCAAGCGGCCCAGGAGATCCGCCTCCGCGAGCGCCCGCACGAGGGCCTCGTCGGCTCCGTTCGGGTAGCGCACGTCGGCCAGCGCAACCCTCTCCCCGGCCTCGAGGCGCGCACTGAGGAGCGCCACGGTGCCCTGCACGGCCGCCGTATCGACGGTCTCCGGGCGCCCCCGGAACATGTCGTGCCGCTCGGGATCCGGTGCGTGGACCACCAGGGTGACGTCGCCGCCCGCCTCGATCTCGGCGGCTCCGGCGGCACGGATCTGCCGGCTGACGGAGGCGGCGAGCGGCATGTTCTCGAAGGGCGGGACCCGCGTCATGCCCTCGGGATCCGCGCAGGCCACCGAGAATGTCACCCGGGCGCCGTGCATCGACGCGAGGGCGCGGGCCACGAGCACGGCACCGACCTCATCGGCCCCCGGGTACATGAGCACTTCGCGGCCACGGGGCAGCATCCTCATCCAGTGCCGCAGCCAGACCTGCTCCGCGCTCCCCGCGGCGAACGGTGCCGTGTCGTCGGCGGTGATCGCCAGGACGTCGATCGTGCCGGACTCGACGAGATCGAGGAGGGACAAGTTCGCCAGGTGATTCCGGAGCCGGCGGCGGGAATAGTCCGTCACGATGGCCGCCTGTACGGACGTGAGGTCCTCGAGCGGCAGCACCTCGGCGTCGCCGAGCAGACGATGCGCATCGCCTCCCAGCGCGTGCAGCTCCTTCCCGTGCTCCGCCCAGTACTCGGGCTCCTCCGCGGCGGAATACGAGTTGCTCGCCCGGGTCACGAGGGAGACCACCGAGATCGGGAGCTCCGGACGGAGCCGGCGCACCTCGCGGAGCACGTCGAGCCGAGCGAGCACCTCCGGTGTGCTGTCCTGGCTGATCCGGCTCGCGATGAGGCCTCCGTACAGGAGCATGTCCGACGAGACGACGACGTGCCCGGTCGCCGGGTCGGCGACCCGCTCGAGCAGCCACGCGCCCAGCGCCTCAGGGGCCCCTGCGCGGCGGTAGGAGGGCAGGAGCTCTGCCGGCGGGACGTCCAGCGTCACGCCGGCGACCGTGGCGACGTCGCCGGGGAGCCTCACGTTCACGGGTCGATCATCGAGGGGGAGGAGCGCGATGCGCGGTCGCCCCGCGACGGTTTCGGGGAGCTTCTCTGACACGGGAATCGTGCCCTTCCTGGAGGGTGGGAGGCGGAGGTAGGGGAGTGCGGGCCGACGCGAGGGACGGACGACGCTGACCTGCCCGGGCAGGTGCGGGAATCGCGCACCCGCCGAGCCTAGGGGTATCGATGGACGGGGCTGTAGAGGGTCTCATCCGCGATGGTCGACGCCTCGATGCGCCCCTGCGCAATGTGTCTCGTGCCGCCGGCAGCCCTCCGGCACAACAGCAGTCCCTGGCGCTCATGGACGGCCTCGTCGAGGTGGCGACCCCTGGGTCAGCTGGTCCTGAACTTGTCGGCGAGCTCGACATCGGACGGATCGGGCAGGTCGAAGTGGAAGATCTCCGCGGCATCGCGCGCGATATACGCGTTCCAGTAGAGATCGGCGATCACGTCGGGCTCGGACGCCGGCCTGCCGCTCCCGATCCGTGCGCCGAGGGCGACGTGGGCGACGTGAACTCCCCGATCCGCGACGGAGTCGTTCAAGGCCAGAAGCCAGTTCCGCAGGGCGGCGTTCGCGACGTTCGCGTTGGCGACCTGCGGGACGACCATCGGACCCGATCCGGCCCCGGTCGTCCCGAAGATCGTGCCGGTGCCCCGCTCGAGCATGCCGGGCAGCACCTGACCGATCGCGGTGATCGCGCCGAAGAAGTTGGTCTCGAGGGCGGGGAGGGCAGCCTCGACGGTGAGGTCGACGGCGGAGACGAGCGGGTGCTCCTCCAGGTCCGTCAGGGTCGGGGCCGGCGAGTACTCCAGGACGTCGATGGGCCCGAAGCGCTCCTCGACATCCGCCAGCGCTTTCTCCAGAGCGGGACGGTCGGTGACGTCGGCCGCGAAGCCGGCGGCCGCTACGCCTGCGCGCTGGAACCTCTCGGTCATGGCCGCGAGCTGCGATTCGCGCCGCGCTACCAGCGCCACGTTGAAGCCGGCGTTCTCCGCGAACTTCTTCCCGATGGCGTAGCCCAGTTGGGGTCCGGCCCCGACAATCACGATCGTTGACATGTTTCGAACTCCTGGAGGGTGCGGGTCGTGAGGTGGTGATTACCGGGGTGGAGAAGGGAGAACAGGTCCCCGACCGACACGACGGTTGGTGTCCGGGCGACGGTCGGCCGGGAGGAGAGGAACGGTGCGAGACCTTGCGTCTACTGGGGTGGAGCCGCGAGCATCTCGGCCAGGCTCATGATCGTCTCGTAGGCGATGTAGGTCAATCATCGGGGGCGAGCCCGATCCTCGCGAACGGGATGAACAGCGGGATAACCTGGCCCGGTTCAATCAGCCTCCTCCGCCGCGACGCCACCACCCCCATCGCCGCCGCCCCCGAAGACACTCACGACACCCAACAGAGCCCACAAGCCTCGTCCTCACGTACTGAAATAGATCTTTCCGGTGCTCTGGGAGCGCTCTACGTGCGGATTCCTAGAATAGGCAACGAACCCGCCTACGCGCGCAATCTGGATGAGTCAACGCGGGACCTTGACAACGCAAATGACTTACGGCATCGTCCGTCAACGAGCAGAGAATTTACGTCGCGGTGTGGCGATGAAGCCGGTCGCAGCGGTTTTCACACAATGATGAGGAGCAACTGACCATGAATTCTCCAGTTTCCCGCCGTGGCCTCGTGGCCGGTGCTGGCATCGGCGCGGTCGCGGTAGCCGCCACCGTGCTGCCTGGCGCCAGCAATGCCCATGCCACTCCGCCCACCGGCAGCGGGACGGTGCTGCCAGGCGTCGACGTCGCCCATGCCGACGGCTGGCGGGTGTTCGACGGCCGCCGGATCGGCATCATCACCAACCCGACGGGCATCATCCGGGACGGCCTGATCAGCATCGTGGACGCGATGCACGCCTCCGGCAAGGTGGACATCGGTGCGGTCTTCGGTCCGGAGCACGGCTTCCGCGGCACCGCGCAGGCCGGCGATTCCGAAGGAACCTATGTGGATGAGCGCACCGGCATCACTGTGTACGACGCCTACGGTGCGGACGCCGCCAAGTTTGAGACCTTCTACACCGAGTCCGGGGTCGACACCATCGTTTTCGACATCCAGGACGTCGGGGTGCGCTTCTACACCTACATCTGGACGATGTACGAGGCGATGATCGCCGCGGTCCGGACCGGCAAGGACTTCATCGTGCTGGATCGGCCGAACCCGGTCGGCGGCACGCCCCACGGGACGATGATGAGAGATGGTTACACGTCCGGCGTCGGCAAGGACAAGATTCTGCAGGCACACGGGATGACGGCCGGCGAGCTCGCCCGCTACTTCAACGGCGAGCTCCTCGAGGAAGCCGGGGGAGCGACCCTCGACGAAGTGCAGGTCGTCGAAATGGCGGGCTGGGAGCCGCGCATGCTGTTCTCCGAGACCGGATTGCCGTTCGTGATGCCGAGTCCCAACATGCCGACGGCGGACACCGCCTTGCTCTATTACGGAACCGGGATGTTCGAGGCCACCAACATGTCCGAGGGCCGTGGCACCACCCGACCGTTCGAGCTGATCGGGGCACCGTATGCCGACTACCGCTGGGCTGCCGAGCTGAACGATCGAGGCCTGCCGGGCGTGGAGTTCCGTGAGGCGTACTTCAACCCGACCTTCTCCAAACACGAGGGGGAGGTGTGCGCAGGGGTTCAGGTGCACATCACCGACCCCCACGAGGTTTCCTCGATCGACGTCGCGACACACATGATGACTGCGGCACGCGACCTGTACGACGACTTTGGATGGCGGGCACTCGACGGCGACACTCCTGGACGCTGGATCGGCCTGCTCACCGGTTCAGGTCTGTTCCAGAGACTGTTCGAGAGTGGGACGAGCGCTGAGCAGATCATCAACTCCTGGAGGGCTGACGAGCGGGCTTTCGAACGCCGGCGTCGACCGTACCTGCTGTACAGCAGGACGTGATTGGCCGGTTCGACCAACCACTCACCGGATACACGTCTTATGAGTGGCCGAAGGGCGGCACGCCTAACGATAATATCGTTCAAATGAAACCACACTTGTTTAGTTTTGGGGCGTGCCACGTGTGGGATGGACGGAGTCGGATCGCCGGTTCTCGGATCTGGAGGGTTATTCAGAACGCCATCTTATAGAATTCTGGGGCGATGACAGTGGAGATGTGCTCCGCGAGGGCGTGACGCGTTAGGGCTACTACGCCTGGCGCAAGCACCGGGAGATCGGTTCTGGCCCGCGGGCCCGGCGCCGGGACGAGATCGATCAGGCGGTGCGCGATGCCTTCCGTGCCTCCGATGACGTCTACGGGGCACCGCGGATCGCCCGCGAGCTCGGCGCTAAGGGCGTGGTGGTCGATCGCAAGACGGTCGCTGCCTCGATGCGTCGGCAGGGCTTGGAGGGCATCGGCCCGCGCATGTTCACCCCGGTGACCACGATCCAGGACCCCGCAGCCCGCGGCTTCGCGGATCACGCGCAGCGGCAGTGGGACAAAGGACGACTCGATGCGGTCTGGGCCAGCGATATCACCTACCTGCGCACCGGCGAGGGATGGCTATACCTGGCCGCGGTGCGTGACGGCCACTCACGGCGCGTGCTGGGGTGGGCGCGTCTCCACGCTTCCCTCGGGATGCTCACCCCGATAGCGTTCGAGACGCTCCACTACGAGGCCCTCACCCCAGAGCCCGAACCCGCAAAGTAGCGGCAGAGAACTTGGGCCAGTTCAGCTCGTCTACGAGAGTTTGCTTGAGCTGGGCCGGCTCTGCTTTCCGGTTCGTAGCTGCTCTTGGGGAGAGTGGCGCTCACCCGGCTTTACATATGAGTGCTGGAGGTCCCGACTGCGAGGTACGCCGCGCAGAGCACGCCGATCGCGAGCACTGCGGCCGTGGCGGTGAGAATCGGCAGGCCGCTGCGTGGCAGAGTGTCATCGTCATTTAGGGAGCGATGTGCACGCTCGTAGCCGGCCGAGGCAAGCGAGTACGTGAGTGCTGCGAGGCCGACACCGAGAGTGCCCGCCAGCACCGAGAGCAGCCCGAGGGTAGGGAGGGCAAAGCGCATGCCGATGAGGCTGGCAACCGCGAACGCCAAGCAGGTTCTGCGCCAGGCCAACAGGGTGCGTTCAGGCTGCAGGCCGGGGTCGAAGACGGACTCGTGGTCGTTGCGCTCCGTGCTCACGCGTATAGCCCGATGGTGACCAAGCTGGCCGCGATCACCACGCCGACGACGAGCACTGCGCCGACAGCCAGGCCCGGCAGCGGTGTCCCGCGCCTTAGGGATTTCTCGGTGGAGCGCCATCCGAACCAGGCCTGGACCGCCGCAAGAGTGCCGAGCAGGAGGAAGATTGTCGCTGCCGAGATGCGCCAGCCGACGGCTTCGGGTAGGGCGAGAGCCTCCAGTGCGAACGCCCCTGCATACATTGCCAGTGCGGTACGGAGCCACGCTAGAAAGGTGCGCTCATTGGCCAGGCTGAAGCGAGGATCGGGCTCGTTTCCTTCGCGATAAACGCCGTTGGGGAACCGGCGAGAGGCGCTCATGCTCGAATCTGTTCGCGCGAGACGGTGCGGAAGCCTGCGTTGCCCATCGAGGAATTCGGCGTGTTCTGTGATCGGGCAGAGTTCCTGTACCTGTTGCAGTAAGAGACGTGGCAGAGGTAGCTCCCGCCGCGGAGGATGCGTGTCTGGCCCTCCTGGGGGCCGGCAGGGTCCGTCACGGTCGTGTGGAACTCCTTCGGAGCGAGACGGCGGTAGGTGGCGGGATGGAACCAGTCCTGACACCATTCCCACACGTTCCCCACGCTCTGCCAGAGACCGTAGTCGTTGGGAGCGAAGCTCCGTACGGGCGCAGTCGCGAGGAAGCCATCCTCGAGCGAGTTGTGGCGGGGGAAATCGCCCTGCCAGATGTTCGCCCGCCAGCCTCCGTCATCGACTTCCTGATCACCCCACGGGTACTTCGCGCCGTCGATCCCGCCGCGAGCGGCATACTCCCATTCGGCTTCGGTGGGCAGTCGGCGCCCACTCCACCTGCAGTAGGCGGTGGCGTCGTTCCAACTGATGTGCACCGCAGGATGATCGTCGAGGCCGTCCAGGTCGGACCGAGAGCCGCCGGGGTGGCGCCAGTCGGCGCCCTGCACACCGCGCCACCACGGCGCGCCGGGGGTCGGCCCCATCACCTCAGCGTCCTCGGCGGCGATGGCGAGGTGGAATACGGCGGAGAAACCGAACTGCTCCGCCTCGGTACGGTATCCGGTGTCATCGACGAACAGCGCGAAAGCAGCATTGGACACCGTGGTCACGTCGATGTCGAAGGCGCTGACCGCAACCTCGTGACGAGGTATCTCCCCGTCGGCGCGATTGCGGTCCCCCGAGGAATCGCCCATGGTGAACGTGCCGGCAGGAATCCGTGCCTGCTCGACCTTATGGCGGTTCTCGACCTGTGACGGATGGTCCCCAACCGTGGTCGGCGTCGGCCCGACCTCCATGAGCTGCTCACGGGTGGGGGTTCCGCAGCCGCACCCCGCCCTTCCTGAAAGCCCAGGCGTTGTCGACACGTTCATCCTTTCGTTCGTCTCCTTCCCTCGCCTGACACCGGGTTCTCGCCGACCGGTCAGACTGCGTCCAACGCCTCGCCGACGCGGCGCAGCTGGGCGGTGCTGATCGCACCGCTGACGGCCAGGTCGTACAGGCTCATCCCGGACGGCAGGGAGACCGGCTCGGTCTGGACAACTGCTGGCACCTCGCTCTCGAGTATCGCCCGACCCCTCGTAGTGCCGGCGAGCTCCACCAGAGGAGCGGTGAGCAGCTCGGAAGCGGGAAGCTCCTCGGCCGCGGGCATCGGGACGGCCATCTCCTGTCCCCGTTGCGCGTGCTCGCGTGCGAGCAGATGCACCGAGGTCACGTCGCCTTCGAGCGGCAGCCCGAGGCGCTCGTACTGGCTGGTGGGGGCTTCCGTCGCCCGCATCGCCTCGACGAGGCGCTGCGCCATGGAGAGTTCGACCGCGTCATCGATCAGCGGTGAGAGCTGGTTCGGATCGTGGTCGAGATCGAACAGGAGCGTCCCGTGCTGCCAGGGGTTCATCCATCCGGCCAGAGCTTCGATCTTCATGGTGCGCAGGCCCTTGGTGAACCCGAAGGGCTCGGCAGGGATCCAGTCCTGCAGTTCTTCGGGGCTGAAGCGCGACCGCATGTGCGTCGGCATCAGGGTGAACTCCATGAGTGGGGAGTTCTGCGGGGTGGATGCGGAGCGCATGTACACGTACCGACCGTCGGTGACGTTGACGTGCCCCCCGTGGATGCCGAACAGTGCCGAGCGCTCCCCGTCGGAAGTGTCAGGCGCGGGTGGCTGCCCCAGGTCGCGGCCCTGCATGTCGGCTGTCGGTTCCATCCCGAAGTACTTCAGCAGGGTAGGGGCGATATCGATCGTCTGCGCGAGATCGCCGCGGCGTGCATCGGCGGCGCCGCTGCGCGGATCCCAGAGGAACATCGGCAGGTGCACGAGCTCGTTGAACCACGGCTGGACGGACTTGGCCCACCAGCCGTGCTCCCCGAGGAGAAAGCCGTGATCGGTGTTGACGATCAGCATGGTGTCGTCCCACAGGCCGTGCTCGTCCATCGCATCGAGAACGCGACCCAAGGACCTGTCGCACATCGACACCAGCGCGGCATATTCGCGCCGGGCGTGCTCGACCTGTGATTCCGACTCGGTGACTTTCTGATACCCGGGCCAATCGAACTCCGGCCCGTCGTACTCATGCGGATAGAGGTCCTTGTAGCCCTGATGCGAGAAGAAGGGCTCATGCGGATCGAACAGTTCGATCTGCAGCATCCACTGGTCTGCGGTGGCGTTCGTCTCGAGGAAGTGCAGCCCTGCGTCGACAGTCCGTGTCTGAGAGTGATCAGCCTCGGTGGCCATGTAGGTGCGGTTCACCCGATCCTGGCTGACCATCCGGTGGCCGAGGGAGGCCTCTGGGTCGACCTCGGAGACCACTCCCTTCCACGGGTCGCCCTCCTGCCCGCGGAAGAATTCCCAGGTCGAGTAGCGAGTGTGGAAGGTGGCCCCGCCGTCCTCCCAGTAGTGGGGATGGTCCGAAGCCAGGTGTGTGTGGACGCCGTGGTCCTTGAGGATCTGCGGCATGGAGTCGTCGAAGGGCTCGAGGGGGCCCCAGGAGCGGTGCAGGAAGTTGTAGCGTCCCGTGTGCATCTCGCGGCGGGCCGGCATGCAGGGCATCGAGCCGGCGTAGAAGTTGTCGAAGGTCGCGGCCTTCTGTGCGAGCCGTGCGAAGTTCGGTGCTTCCACGATGGTGTCGCGGTACTGCTCGAGCATGTGCCGGTTGAGGCTGTCGAACATCAGGATGATGGCCTTCATCAGAGGGGCTCCTCGGGATCGTGGAATGGAGAGGCTGCGGCGGGCTATGGCGAGCTACCGCGCCTTGCGGTTCGGCGTCAAAGAGGCTCGGGGCCCTGCGCGACGCCGACGGCAGGCTGGCGAGGACGCGGCTCCGGCGCATCGAGCAACCTCTCTCGCAGGTTCGCCACCGCAGTGATGTGTGCGTCCATCGCAGCCGCACCGGCCCGGTGCGACCACTCCTCGACTCTTCCCGCGAAGTCGGCGTCATAAGGGAGAGCAGGCGTGAGGTCATGACTGCGATCCCGGTCCCGGTACCTGGCGACCTCCCGGGTGCGGGCGTCGAGCTCGGTATCGAGCAGACGGATGACCTCGTCGCGGGACATGAATCCTGCGAAGGCGAGCCGTGCATGGAGCTCCGGGTCGACGTGCCTGGACGGGGGGCTGTACGGCCCGGTCAACCAGTCCAGGAAGACGGTGGCTCCTGCTTCTGTCAGGGTGTAGCGCTTGGCGTCGGTCGCACCGGCGCGCGGTTCCAGCGCATGAACGGCCCAGCCCTGGCGCTCCATGCTCGCCAGGGAGCGATAGACCTGACTCATCTGCGTATTCGAGCGCAGGAAGCGGCCATGGGTATCCATGTACTTCTTCAGGTCGTACCCGGTGCGTGGGTGCATGGCCAGGACGCCGAGCAGCAGATGCTCGAGCTTCATCGCGTACCTCCTCAGTGAGTGCCCGGAAATACCGTGACACATGTGGAATGCTAAAGCAAGTGGCCCTCTGGGCATGCGGTGGCCCTTCGCCGACTATGCGGAGCCACGAGGGGTTGACCACCCATTCGCTTTGTGTCATCGTTCTGCCAGCTCGGCATGACTCAAGTGTCATGGATGTTTCCGGAACTCCACCCAGCGCTTGCCACGACCGCCAACGATGTCCGCCACCTCACGCCTGACGACGACGACAGGAGCACGTCTTGACGAACCCTGCCCCCGCATCTACTGCTCCGCCGCTGCAGAAGCCAGATTCTGCAGCCGGTCGCAAAGTGCCGCATCGCTGGCGGAACTTGATGACCCTCACCGGCTCCACAGCCGTGGACAGCACCGAAGGCAGTGTGGTCGGCACGCTCTTCCCGACCATAGCCGCATCGCTGGGCCTGAACAGCAGTCATCTGGGAACCATGGCTGCGCTCGGCAAGGTCGCTTCCGCTCCGGCCGGCCCCTTGTGGACTTGGCTCGCCGCGGTCACTTCCCGCAAGACAGTTCTCGTGATCACCTCGTTGCTGGGCGGGGCCTTCGGTGTGGCCTCCGGCTTCAGCGACGGCTATATCTCGCTGCTGGTGCTGAACGTGCTCATGGCGGCCTCGCTGGTTGGCGGTTCTCCAGTGGGCAACGCTTTGATCCTGGATTCGTTCTCCGACAAGGACAGGGCCCGCGCCGTGTCCTATTTCTACGGTGCGGTCAACGGCATCACCTCGCTCGTCGGCCCGCTGCTCGGATTGTTCACCCGCTCCGAGGACGGGTGGCGCTTGGGCCTGATGGCCGTGGGACTGATCGCGATCCTGGCCGGACTCGCCCAGTGGGCATTGATCAAAGATCCGGGGATCGGTGCTTCGGAGCCGGAGTTCTCCGATATCGCCGCCAAGCAGCGACCGCAGGAAAAGACGTCGCTCTCGTCGATCCTGGGACTTTTCCGGGTGCGCACCTACTCGATCATGATGCTCTCGCGCCTCCTCTCCGGGCATCTGTTGATCTCCGTATTCGGAGTGACGTTCCTGGTGGATGAGCGAGGCTTCACGAACGCCACAGCCGCCATCGTGTTGGCGCCGTTCGGCATCGGGTACATCATCGGCACCCTCGGGGGTGGCGCTCTGGTCGGGGTGCTGGACCGCATTGCCCCCGATCACGGCCGCGTCTGGTACATCCAGGCTGCCCAGTTCGCGTTCGCCGGTGCCGCGCTGGTCGCCTCGCAGTTCGACCTCGGTGGTATCGGGCTGTATGTCGTCCTCTGGGGCCTCATGGGTGCTGCCCAGGGGCTGAACCCTCCGGTCAATCGCCCGATCGTCGCCGCCGTGATCCCGCCCCAGCTGCGCGGGCAGGCGATGGCCATCTTCATCACGGTCTTCGAGACCATCGGCTGGGCAATCTTCTCGATCGGCGCCGGTCAGTTCGCGGCGACGCATAGCATCCAGGCGGTCTTCCTGTGGGTGCTGGTGATCCTCATGGTCGTGAACGCCCTCGTGCTCGGACTACTGCACTTCACGTATCCCCGGGATGTCGCGGAAGCACGAGCGAAGCGCGAGCGTGATCGGGCTGATTCTCTCGGCAGTGCGGACGCTTGATCCGAGAGGAGTGTTGAGCCCGGAGTGACAGGTCGGCTCTTCCAGAAGACGGTGTCGCGGCCGGTGACAGGGCGATCGTGACGGTGTGGAGCTCGAGGTCTCCCGATGAGGGAAGCTCTGACGGCTCGCCTTCGGGGAGACCTCGACGTGCCCACCGTAGCCCCCGGGACTGCCGTACGAACAGGTGACAGGTTGACCTGACCTACAGCCTGGTTTCCACTCTTGGTCGCTAGCTTCCGGTGGTGGTGAGTGCCCGCGGGGTGCGGGCGAGGTCGTAGTCGTTGGGTGTCGCGTACTCGAGCGAGGAGTGCCGGCGGCGACGGTTGTAGAACACTTCGATGTACTCGAAGATCGCGATCCGAAGCTCCTCTCTGGTCCGCCATCGCTTGCCGTCCGAGACATTCTTCTGGAGCAGTGCGAAGAGCGACTCCATCGTGGCGTTGTCGCCGGCGGCACCGACCTGGCCCATCGGTCCGATGAGGTGATGACGGTTCAGAGCGTGCACGAATTTCCGTGACCTGAACAGCGATCCTCGGACCGATAGCACGATGCAAACGGCCGCGTCGCGACGCCGGGATACTGCGTTGTCTAGGGCGTTCACCGCGAGCCGGGCCTTCATCCTGTCGCTGATCGAGTTGCCGACGACGCGGCCGGCGAACACATCCTTCATTGCGAAGAAGTACAGTTTGCCCTCATCGGTCCGGTGCTCGGTTATGTCGGTCAGCCACAGTTCGTTGACGTCATCGGTGGAGAAGTCCCGCTTCACGAGGTCGTCGTGGACCGGCGGGCCGGAGCGCTTCCCGTTCTTGCCGCGCTTCTTTCCGAACACGGACCACCACTGGTTGTCCCGGCACATCCTCCACACGGTCCGCTCAGACATCACCTCGCCGGCCTCGGCGGCTTCGCCGATCAGGAACCGGTAGCTGAACTCGGGATCGTCGAGGTGGGCGTCCAGCAGCGCGTTGGCCCGATACGCCTCGACCAACTCAGCCCTGGTGACCTGGTGTTTGCGGGCTCATCCCAATCGGGGGTGTAGGAGTTGGGGTCCGAAGCCGCCGGTCTCGAGCAGGCTTCGGGCGATGTAGTTGGTCAGGTTGCGGAACCCGAGTGCGGAGCCGCGCAGGTGTTCGAGCCGTCCGTTGAGTGCCTCGGTCGGCCCGTTGCTGGTGCCGGGTCGTTCGAAGTAGGCGAGCACGTCGGCGGCTCGCTTCTTCAGGGTCCGGCCCAGGGTGGTGAGCTCGGTGAGCACCTTGGGGACGCCGGCGCTGAGGTCGGTGATCAGCTTCTCCATGAGCTCGCGGCCACGTTGCCGGTCCTCGTGGCGATAGGCGGCGATCATCCGCTGGTAGACACCCCAGGTCGCCTCGACCTCGACGTGAGCGTCATCAACGAACAGCGCGCGTAGCCTGTCGCTCTGCTTGTCGGTGAGCAGGTCCGAGCCGGTGTGCAGCGTGCGCCGCGACTTGTAGAGCGGATCGTCCCTGAACCCACGGTGCCCGTGGATCGCGAGTTGGACCCGGCGCCGGCACCTGTCGAGGGCGTCACCGGCCAGGCGCACGACGTGGAAGGGATCCATCACCGTGACCGCGTCCGGGATCTCCTCCGCAGCGGCGGTCTTGAACCCGGTGAAGCCGTCCATCGCGACCACCTCGACCGCGTCACGGAAGGCGTCGTCGCGGTCGGCGAGCCAGGTCTTGAACGCCGCCTTCGACCGGCCCTCGACCATGTCCAGCAGCCTTGCTGGGCCGGCGCCATCGCGGACCGGGGTGAGGTCGATGATCACGGTGACGTACTTGTCGCCACGCCTGGTGTGGCGCCAGACGTGCTCATCGACGCCAATCACCTTCACGCCCTCGAACCGCGTGGGGTCGTTGATCAGCAGCCGCTTGCCTTCGGCCAGGACCGCGTTGTTGGCGGTGTCCCACGCGACCCCGAGTCCCTCGGCGACACGGGCGACGGTGAGGTGTGCGACCACGATCCCTTCCAGCGCCCACCGCAGCCCGGTGCGCGAGAGCTTCGCGCGTGGCTCCGCCGCGGCGCTGGTGTCTTGGCGCCACACGTGTCCGCAGTCTGCACAGCGGTAGCGGCGCACTACAACTTCCAGCACGGTCGGTCGCCAGCCCAGCGGCTCGTGGGCCAACCGCCGGATCACGGTGTCACGAGCGGCGCCTTCGCTGCCGCACCGTCGGCACCACTGATCTGGTTCCACCACGCGGCACGCGAGGACCGCACGATCCGGTTCAAGTCGTTGCCCGATCACGCTCAGACCGAGGCCGTCGAGTCGAGCGAAGGCGGTCAGGTCAGGGCGGCCGAAGCCGGGCGGCGGGGTAGCGTCGGGCACGTCGAGGTCTTTCCGATGGATGGCGTAGGAACCTCCATCGTCGGGAGACCTCGACGTCTATCTGCGGACCGACTCGGCGGGGCGCGATCGTCTCGTGCGTTGGCGGACTACGGGAGCTTGGACGCGAGGACGTCGGCCGCCAGGATCTCGGGTGCTGCGCCGAGGAGGTGCTGGTTGGCCATCAGGGCTGCGACGATGGCGCCGTTGGCGTGGGCGTCGCGAGCGGCTTCGTCGGGGAATGCATCGAAGATCCAGAAGGTGTCGGCGTGGGTCCTGACCGCGAACCAGACAATCGTTCCTACTTCTTCGTTGGCGAGTGCGACAGCGCCGGCGAGCAGATCGGCGACCGCGTCGTGCTGTCCATCGGCCGCGACGATCTTGGCGACGAAGGCATACGGAAGTGATGCGGGTGTGGACATGAGGGACTCTCCTTGACGTCGGGGTTCTTCGTGGGACGAGTTCAGCGTATGACGAGCGAGGGCCGATGGGGAGTGGCGTATACGACAGTATTGCTATTGTTTACGTCATGCGTATCGGACTGATCGCGATCGACGGCTGCTTCGGTTCGGCTATCGCGTCGATCATCGACATCGTGCGGGTGGCCGACGGAGCCCGCGGCGATATCGACCCGCGGATCGACCCGATCGAACTCGCCATCCTCGGACCGAAACGGCGAGTGACCACGACGGCATCGATGACCCTGTCGGTTGACCACCCGCTGCCGGAGTCCGGAGAGTTCGACGTGGTCGTCGTCCCTGCGCTTGGAACCCTCACGGCCGCCGCTACCAACGACGCCCTCCAGAGCCGAGATGCTCGTTCGGTCATCGCCTCACTCGGGCGCCTCGACGACGCGACCACCCGGATCGCCGCGGCGTGCACCGGCGTGTTCGCCGTCGCCGAGACCGGACGGATGCATCATCGGCGGGCGACGACCAGCTGGTTCCTGGGGCCGGAGTTCCTGAAGCGCTATCCGACCGTCGCCCTCGATCTCGACACCATGGTCGTGGTCGACGGGAACCTCGTCACCGCCGGCGCCGCCTTCGCCCACATCGACCTCGCGCTCTCACTCGTGCGATCGATCAGCCCCGACCTGGCCCAACATGTCGCCAAGCTCCTCATCATCGACGAGCGCCCGTCGCAGGCGGCTTTCGTCGCCTACGAACATCTCCGGCACGAGGACCCGATCGTCGTCGAGTTCGAACGCTTCGTGCGCGCCCGCCTGGACGAACCGTTCAACGTCGCCTTCGTCGCGCAGTCGCTCGGCACCAGCCGGCGCACCCTCGAACGACGAGTCCGTGCGGCGCTCAACCTCACTCCGCTCGGCTTCGTCCAACGGCTTCGCACCGAACGAGCTCGGCACCTCTCAGCAACCACGGACCTCACCTCCGCCGAGATCGCGCTACGGGTCGGCTACGCGAACGCCGAGACTCTGCGCTCCCTCCTGCGCAGGGAGCGACGCCGTTCCTGACCTATCGCCATGCCTGTAGCTTGTGTCCTAGCGCTCGGTTGGAACCACCTCTCAGCACGTCGCGTCGACGCTCCTGCGTCGCCCCTGGACTACCCACTCGACACGCCCGCAGCACAGCCCATGTGACGTGCCCCGGCTTCCCGGACGGTCGGGGTTGGGTGGCTGTGATGTCGCTGCGTTCTCGTCGAGAGGGTCAGCAGACCCGATCAGAGCCGATTGGGATGAGCCGCGAAGGCGGTTAGGTCAGGGCGGCCGAAGCCGGCCGGCGGGGTAGCGTCGGGCACGTCGAGGTCTTTCGGATGGATGGCGTAGGAACCTCCATCGTCGGGAGACCTCGACGTCTATCTGCGGACCGACGCGCCCGGCCGACCTACACCTTCATCTGGGAAGAGCCTGTTTGCGCCAGCGCTAGTAGGGCTGGCGGGAGGGTGACTTACACCGGGTCAACGTCGCTTTTGCGATGTCGCCTGTAGATCATGCGTGAGCGGCAGTAGACAGCGGTCTCACGGCAGAACACCGCAACGACGCGGGAATGTGCAGGCTCAAGAAGCAGGGGCTACGACCGCAGACGCAGAGTAGTCACGTAGCGTCCACACGTTTTGAGCCTTTGGACGCAGAGCAAACCGGAAGAAATTGTCGACTGGACTGACGAACTCTGAATCGACGGACTTGATTCGATGCGTGCACCACTGAATCACGACGAGAGCAATAAACCCAGTGGCCAACTTGTCAAGTATCGACGTTATGCCGTTCGAAAGAAGGACTGCGCTCACAAGGTTTTGGCCAGATAACGTGAACGTATAGGTCAACTGATCAGAGGTATGGCCTGATCCGCCGTGGTAGCCCAACATCAGAAGTGGGGCCGCGACGAGAGTGCACACAACAGCGACTACAAGATTCAACCGGAAGAATTGTGTGAAGGTTGCGGCCCAAGCAGACCGTCGCACACCGTAGCCCCATACAAGCGCGCCAGCCGCGTTAACGACTGCGAACACGAGCGCCATGGGTCCGTGAATAGTCATGCCGGCTGCGTTTCCCAGGACCGCAATTGCGACTCCATACCAAGGCCCGAGCATGATCGCTCCCGCTGCTGTCCCGACCATGTCGAGGTACAGGGCAAGATGAAGCTTCCCGACCAATGCGTAGCCGAACGCGTTTAAAAGTACGCATACGAGCATCACCGAACCCACATAGATGTAACGCGGACGATCCGACTTGAGAGGTTGAGTATTCGCGGGCGATTCCACAGGATCTTCGATGCCAACAGGATTACGCTCACAATATGGAGTGAATTAGCAACACCCAACTGGTTCGGCATCGTTACGTAGTAGTCCTCCGTCACGCGTCGCGCGATCCAGTGGTGCCCGCCCACCGTCTCCAGCCACCAGATGTCCTGCTCGTCGCTGAACGCGATCCCGTTCATCTTGAAGGTGCCGTGTTTCGCGAGCAGCGCCCCAGCCGCTCGACGCCCTCTCGTGCGGAGCGGCTGTAGGGCAGGACCAGGGTCACGAAGTTCTCCTAACCGAAGCCGCCGGGCGTGCCTATCGCCGGATCGTGTTCGACGAGCGGGTCGGCGCCGAGCACTCGCGGGTTGCTCGTGATCGTCGCCGTGGCGCCCATCGCGACGTTCGCCGCGTTGATCCCGGCGCAGCCCCAGATCCCCTCATCCTGTAGGGCGTTGGGGATCGCGGTGTATCGCAGGGGATCCTCCGGCAGCGTGATCGTGCGCTTGCCGATCACGGAGGTGTACGTGCGGGGCTGATCGGCCGGCTACACCACTACGACCCGCTTCGGGTCGAAGCTTCCGTTGCCGGAGTCCTCGGTCCTGGCGACCAGGGGCGAGCCATCCGCGCTTGCACGGCGGCCGACGAGGAGGGTGGTGCAGGGCATGGGCGGGGGCTCCTGGTGAGTGAGAGGTGAGCGTGGTGTACACGGGCGGCGACATCGCCAGCCTATGACCGTGGGCGGCAGTACTCGGGTGTGGCACCGCCTATTTTCGGAGCTCCCGCGACACCTCACTGCTTGTCCGGGTCAGAGTCGTCCGCCCGGGCCGACGAACGGCGGCGACCGCTCCGACCGACTCGTTCCCTTCTGGTGCGAGGACCTGCGGCGGCGGGTCCTGGAGCGGCAGTGGGTGGGTACCCCGCGGGGCTATCGAGGGGCGGGCTGGGATCGCCCGCCCCTGTCCGGTGTCCGCGCCGCAGCAGTGGCGATGGAAGCGCTCAAGACGGTGACAGCCCACGCCCGTACCTGAGGGATGGGCGCCGTGCGGCGACGACCAGGAGGATCTGTCCGCTGCTGCCGGAGACGTCAGGATCCTTCGGGCAACCAGATCCAGCCCTCCTCGGCGGCCAGGTCCGCGAGCTCCGGAGGGGGCGGCACTGCGCGCCCACGGTCGACGTCACGGGCGACGACCGCAGCGATCACCGCGTCCAGCGCGTTGTCGTCGTCGACGCATGCGTCCTTGTGACCTGCCCAGTCGAGCCAGGGGAGCCGCGCGGACAGCTGCTCGACGAGGACCGACCTGCCCTCCGTACCTTTCGTGCCCTTGTGCTTAAGGTCCGCCAGCTGCCATGCGACGAGGGCGGCGCCGGGATACACCTCGCAGGCGACGCCGTGCCCGTCGGGCGTAACGGGGACTCCCTGCTCCCGGAGCCGTGCGGCGATGCCCGCCCAGCGGATGGCCGGGTAGGCGATCTTGTCGGCTGCGACGCTCAGCGGGGTCTTTCCCACCCGGCGCTTCACCTCGAGGTCGGTCGCGCGGAAGAGGACCTCCCGCCTCCACTCCGGGCCCGTGCTCGGCGGGGGAGGAAGGGCCGCCGTCCGATGCGCCTCGACCAGTTCGACGAACGGCCGGGGCCAGCCGAAGGGAACGTCGACCCCGGTCTTTCGTGACGTCATGATCGCGGTGACGATCGCGTCGTCGTCTGCGCCGACCCCGACGTTCTCGACCACGACCTTCGTGCCCTCGTCGCGCAGGTGCGCGATCCCGGTGCGTTTAGGGTCTTCGGCGAGGTCAATGCCGACGGATGCGGTGCCTATGGGTATCGCGCGCCACGATAGTGGAGGGACTGGCTCGGTATCGGGTGAGATGGTTGCCGTACGACGACACTGATCTCCGATTGGTCCTCGACGGTCAGAACTCCCACATAGACTCGGCGCCGTGATTACGGGAGAACTGAAGAGCCGCATCGACCGCGTATGGGACGCCTTCTGGTCGGGAGGCATCTCGAACCCGCTCGAGGTGATCGAGCAGGTGACGTATCTGCTGTTCCTGCGCCGGCTCGACGAGCAGCAAATCGCAGCAGAGCGTGAGCTGCATCGGCTCGGTTCGACGAGCAAGCCAATGCCGTTCCCTCCCGACACGGAGCACCTGCGCTGGTCACGCTTGCGGGAGCTGAACGACACCACCACAATGCACCGACTCATGGCCGACGAGGTCTTCCCATTCCTGCGTTCGCTGGGTGATGTGATCGCTGGCGAGGCTACGACGTACGGCGCGCACATGCAGGATGCGCGGTACGCGATCCCGAGCGCCGCCCTACTCAGCAAAGTCGTCGACATGCTCGACGAGATCCCGCTCGTTGATCGCGACACCAACGGTGACCTCTACGAGTACTTGCTGTCGAAGATCGCTACTTCCGGTACCAACGGGCAGTTCCGCACGCCGCGCCACATCATCCGGCTGATGGTCGCGATGTTGGAGCCGACGCCGGGTGACGAGATCTGTGACCCGGCATGCGGTACGGCAGGGTTCCTCATGGCCGCGAGCGAGTACGTGCGCGAGAAGCATCCAGACACCCTTGTCGACCAGAAGCAGTCCCGGCACTTCCATCACTCAATGTTCCACGGCTTCGACTTCGATTCGACGATGCTGCGCATCGGTAGCATGAACATGCTGATGCACGGCGTGAATGCGCCGGACATCCGCTACCGTGACTCCCTGTCAGAAGGCGCCGCAGGAGACGCTGAGCAGTACTCGATGATCCTCGCGAACCCGCCGTTTGCAGGGTCCCTCGACTTCGAGTCGACCAGCAAAGATCTCCAGCGCGTCGTCAAGACGAGGAAGACCGAGTTGCTGTTCCTCGCCCTCTTCCTTCGCCTGCTGAAGACAGGCGGCCGCGCCGCGGTCATTGTTCCGGATGGGGTGCTGTTCGGCTCGTCGAAGGCGCACAAGGAGCTGCGCCGTGCGCTCGTCGAGGACCACAAGCT
Source organism: Brachybacterium sp. FME24 (assembly GCF_014897705.1). Lineage (GTDB taxonomy): Bacteria > Actinomycetota > Actinomycetes > Actinomycetales > Dermabacteraceae > Brachybacterium. The sequence continues at coordinate 23,943 of NZ_JABUXV010000022.1, forward strand.
CGATGCCGTCGTCAAGCTCCCCTCCGGGGTTTTTAAACCGTATGCGGGGGTGTCGACTGCGATCCTGTTCTTTACGAAGACGGGCGCTGGCGGCACCGATGACGTCTGGTTCTATGACGTCGCGGCCGATGGCTTCTCGCTCGACGACAAGCGCGCCGTGGTCGCCGACGACGACCTGCCGGATGTCCTGGCTCGCTGGCAGAACCGCGGGGGCGAGCGAGATCGCGCCCGCACTGACAAGAGTTTCCTGGTGCCGAAGGCTGACATAGTCGCCGAGGGCTACGACCTGTCGATCAACCGTTACAAGGAGGTTGTGCGCGAGGAGGTCGAATACCGCCCAACGGCAGACATACTCGCTGATGTGGAGCAGCTGAACGGGGAGATTACAGAAGGTGTCGCCCGGCTGTGGGAGGTGCTGGGATGAGCACGTGGGAGACTATTACTCTCGGGGACATCGCTACCTTCACAAGCGGAGCTACGCCCTCAAAGAAGGTTGCGGAATATTACGCTGAGGGAACCGTTCCATGGATTACTGGCGCCGACATTTTCGCAGGGCGACGAGTCCACGCCCGCATCCGGGTGACGGAGCAAGCCCTTGCCAAAACTGCCACGAACGCGATGCCCGCGGGGACCATCGCGCTTGTAACCCGCACGTCAGTCGGCAAAGTCGGGGTGTTCGCCGAGCGGACGGCGTATAGTCAGGACATCACCGCGATTGTGCCATCAGAGCGAGTCGATAGATCGTACCTCGTCCACTTTCTCGAGTCCAAGGGAAAAGTGCTTCAGAGCGAGTCCCGAGGCGCGACCATTAAGGGCGTGACGCGAGACGTCGTGGCAAATCTGCAGTTGCCTGTGCCGGACGTGGAGGAGCAGCGCCGCATCGCCTCTATCCTCGACGAGACCGACTCGATCCGCGCGAAGCGCCGCGCCCAGCTCGTCTACCTAGACGAGCTCCCGCAGGCACTGTTCAACGAAACGTCCAGCGCATATCGCAGCGAGGAAGCACTTGCGAACGTTGCTACGTTCTTTGGTGGTGGCACCCTGCCCGAGGGTGTCCCGTTCGAGGGGCAGGCAGGAGGCACACTGCTCGCGAAGGTGTCGGACATGAACCTAGCGGGGAACGAGAAACATATTCACCGGACCGCACTCTGGACAGACAAGTTTACTGCACGTGCAACAACCATGGATCGTGGCGCGGTGATTCTCCCGAAGCGAGGAGCAGCCATTGCTACAAATAAGAAGCGCATATCGACGCGAAGATCGTCACTCGACCCTAATCTCATGGGCGTCATGCCGAACAGCGAGGTATTACTCACCGAGTACTTGTTTGCTTGGTTCTGCTCGTTCGACCTGTCCACGATCACATCAGGAAGTAGCGTTCCGCAACTGAACAAGAAGGATCTGGCTCCTCTCGTACTCGCGGTTCCACCTCTCGCGGACCAGCAGGTCTTCGCCGAAAAGGTCACCTCAATCCACACTGAGCGTGACCGCGTCGCGCGCGCCCTCGAAGCCGACGACGAGCTGTTCGCCGCACTCCAGCACCGTGCATTCCGCGGGGAGCTCTGAAAGGGACGTGCCGGTCAGAGAGTAGCCAGGAGCTCCCTTACAAGCGCAGCGAACGAAGGCACTGCCGTCGAGTCGCCGTGAGCGGCGGCACCAACGAGCTGTGCGACGCGACCATCAGCGGTCGAGGTGTCGCCAAGTTAGATTTCGACGGCCTCGGCCGTGATCGTCGCGGCGTGTTCGTCGATCCCGTAGATGAGGAACCCCGCGACCAGGTCAGCAGTGTCGATGGCCTGGAGGATCCGGTAGGCGTCGAGGGAGCCCTTCTCCTCGAGTAGGTCGCGCTGAGTATCGGCTCGTTCCAGACCCTCGCTGATCTTGATTGCCTTGGTCGCCGGCAGGGCCGCGGGCCCTGCTATCCGCAGATACACGGAGCGGCCGGATCGAGCGCCGCGATGGACACCACCTTGGGGTCGACGAACGCCGGTACCGGGCCACGGGCGATATGGGCCGTCGACTTCTTGTGCGATGCCGACTGATTAGTACGCGACGGGGGACGACGAATTCTGGAGAGACGCCTATCATCCGCTCCATGCGGGGTCTCTGCGGGCCAGGGCATCCATGAGCTTTCCCGCACCGGCATCCGCCCTCCATGGGGGTCAGCATGCCGGCGAGCCCGGGCGCTGCAGACGCGAGATGATCGGTGCGCTCCTCCAGGTCCTGAGGTACGGCGCCGACGATGTTCGCGGTCGCGGGATCTCCGGGGGTCGGGCTCGGTGCGTTAGCGAGGGAATCGGGGTCATCGGCATGGAGCTCAAGCAGCCGCAGGGGCGCGACTGAGGTGGCTCCTTCCGACAGTCATTGCCGGGCTGCAACCGGCCCGGTTACCGGCACCGGGAACGGGTGATCGGTCAACTGATCCAGAGCGCGGCCGAGGCCACAGGGAGCGAGGTAGTGGCGGAACGATCTGTTGGTCCTGGAGAAGGAATAGTCCTGCACCCATCGCCGGACCAGCGCGCGGCGTCGGACCGCCGTGACAGTCCCGCGTTTAGCGAGGTCGAGGATCCTCGCCGGAGAAAGTCGGCAGCACCTTGGACACCGAGCCGGGTGAGACCTCGGCAAGGGAGGCCAAGGCCGGGACGCCGAGCGGCAGATCCTGCGCGCAGAGAGCACGGATGATGCGGCTCGCCGCGATTCCGTTGATCCGCGCCACCGCGGCCGGCTCGCGGGCGCGGGGCGATTTCGCCGCTCGCTGTCCGATCTACAGGATGAGAGGTGCAACGGAGTTGACGACCGCCCAGCCGGTCTCATCGGCTCGGCTGATTCCCGCCGCGGCCAGCGTCTCGCGCACAGTGCGGCCGAAGTAGTCCGTGACGTACAGCAGCGGCAGCTCGGATGCTGACGCCAGCTACCGCCGTCTCGCATGCGATAGTTCGGTCGACGTCCCTGACCTCCGGCACTCGACATGAAATTCCGCGGCCGACCCGTCAAGTCTGGTCAGGACAGCGACCGCATCGGCACGAATCAATCGCGCCGGTCGGGGCATCTCGACGTCGATCCGCCTTGCGCCGGGCAGCAGAACATCGGTACTCCGCGGAGAGCGATCGATCAGTTGTATCTCTCCATACAGGGCGTTTTTCCCATGATGCAAAACAGCCCATGTCCAGAAACGCTCGCTCACAGCCCGTTCCTGGCCTCGGATGCACCGCTGCTGAAACGGATGTGTACGTTGGTGCAGTCGATACACTGGCCAGCGAAACGACAGGGGAGGCGAAGTGAGCAACTTCGGATTCATCCGGGCGCAATGGCCCGAGCTTTACGACACATGCCAACGTGCAGAGTCGTACGCCCTCTCCGATCCGGACACGGCGGCGTTCACCGCGCGTATCGCGGTCGAGAAGATCGTCGAGTACCTGTTCGTGGACGTGTTCGGGCTCCCCGAGGGCTACCGCTCCGATCTCAGCGCTCGGATGAATGACCCGGCGTTCAAGAACCGCACGGCGCCCATCAACAACCAGCTGAACCTGATCCGTCGGCGAGGAAACGACGCCGCCCACGGCAACCGCCACCTCACCCCGCAGGATGGCATCACCACGCTACGGGACCTCTTCGACGTGGTCGTCTGGACGGTTAAGCACCAGTCCACCTTTCCTGAGGCCGCGCCACTCGGCGCCGCCTTCGACGTCACGATCGCGAAGAAGCGTTCTCCTCTCGGCCCGGCCGAGCTCAAGAAGCTCGCCGAGCGGTTCGCCGAGCAACAGGAGACGTCCCGTCGGGAGATCGCCGAGCGCGATAAGAGGCTCGCCGCCCAGGAGACTGAGCTCGAGGAGCTGCGGAAGAAGATCGCCGCCGCGAAGGACGCGGACAACGCCGCGGATACCCGCAACTACCGCGAGGACGAGACCCGGACCGCGCTGATTGACTCGATGCTGCGCGACGCTGGCTGGGCGCTCGAGGCACCTGAAGATCGGGAATACCCCATCGCGGGCTTGCCGATCATCCCCGGCAAGAACGACACCGGCACCGGCCGCATCGACTATGTGCTGTGGGGAGATGATGGCCTGCCGCTCGGCATTGTGGAGGCAAAACGCACCCTCGTGGACCCGGCGGTTGGCGGCCCCCAGGCGAAGCTCTACGCTGACGCGCTCGAGCAGCGGTTCGGGCAACGGCCGGTGATCTTCCTCAGCAATGGCTACCAGCACCGGATTTGGGACGACGCCCCCGGCTACCCCGCCCGGGACGTCGCCGGATTCTTCACGCGCAGCGAGCTCCATCAGCTGATCCAGCGCCGCATGCTACGCACGCCGCTCACCGGGGCAGACGCTGACCCTGTCATCGCAGGACGGCCCTACCAGCAACTGGCCATCGCGAAGGTTGGCGAGCACTTCGATGCCCGACAGCGCCGCGCGCTGCTCGTGATGGCCACCGGCACCGGCAAGACCCGCACCACGATCGCCCTCGTTAAGCAGCTCATGGAGCGCGGCTGGGCCAAGCGCGTGCTGTTCCTCGCGGACCGTGCGGCGCTCGTGAAGCAGGCTCACCGGGCGTTCTCGAACCTGCTGCCGGATGTCGCAAGCGTCAACCTGACCGCTGACAAGGAGACCGAGGCGAGGGTCTACCTCTCGACGTACCCGACGATGATGAACCTCGTCGATGCGGCGCGAGACGGTGACGGCCGACGTTTCGGTCCGGGATACTTCGACCTGATTGTGATCGACGAGGCGCATCGCTCCGTCTACCAGAAGTACGGCACCCTCTTCGACTGGTTCGACGGACTGCTACTCGGCCTCACCGCGACCCCTGTCGACGACATCGCCCGCAGCACCTTCCGGCTCTTCGAACTGGAGCCGGGCATCCCTACCTACTCTTACCCACTCGATCAGGCCATAGCCGAGAAGTACCTCGTCGGCCCCGAGAACCTGGTCTACGATTTCGGCTTCCATCGCCGTGGCATCCGTTACGACGATCTCCCGGAGGAGGAGCGCGAGGCGTGGGAGGAAATCGACTGGGCTGGCGTCGACGGCGACGAGTATGCCGGAGAGGGCATGCCCACCGAGGTCGAGGCTCCGCGCGTCTTCCGTTCGCTGTTCAACGCGGATACTGCGGACAAGGCCCTTGCCGAACTGATGTTCAAGGGTCTCAAGGTCGCCGGCGGTGACCGGCTCGGGAAGACCATCGTGTTTGCGATGAACCAGCGCCACGCCCAGTTCCTCAAGGAGCGCTTCGATGCGCAGTATCCCCACCTTGGTGGGGACTTCGCGCAGGTGATCACCAGCCAGTCTGCCTACGCGCAGGAGCTGATCGACGCCTTCTCCCAGCCGGAGCGGTCGCCCCACGTCGCCATCAGCGTGGACATGCTCGACACCGGCATCGACGTGCCGGAGGTCCTAAACCTCATGCTGTTCAAACAAGTGTTCTCGAAGACCAAGTTCTGGCAGATGATCGGCCGTGGCACCCGGCTCTCTCCCGGCATCTTCAACGACCGGGACAAGGACTCCTTCCGGGTGTTCGACTTCTGCGGAAACGTCGACTACTTCGCGCAGGACCCCGCCGACCGTGCCGCAAACGTGCAGGTGCCGCTGTCGCAGCGGCTGTTCGCGGTGCGGGCGCGGCTGGTCGCGGGCATCGACTTGCACACAGAAGACGCCGACGTCCGCTCCGACGCAGTCGACTGGCTGACCTCCTTCGTCGCCGGCATCCCAGCCGACTCCTTCCTCGCCCGCCCGCATGGTGAACTTATCTCCAGGTACTCCTCGCGAACGGGGTGGGCCGCCCCGCTACCAGCCGTCGCAGCCGACGACGCCGCTGCGGCCCTGGGTGCCCTCCCGTCCTCGGCCTCCGCCGACGACGAACAGGCCAAGCGCTTCGACCTAGTCGTGCTGCAGCGCGAGCTCGCCCAGCTCGAGGGCGACGATCCGATCGCAGCGCGGACCCGCAAGACGATGCAAGGCGTCGCGACTCGGCTGCTCGAGAAGCAGACGATCCCTCAGGTCGCCGCGGCCGCCGAACTGCTCCAAGAGGTCGCGGGCGACGATTGGTGGGACGGGGCGACGCTGTCGATGCTCGAACGGGCGCGGCGCGGCATCCGGATGCTCGTGCAGTTCCTCGATAAGCGCCAGCGCTCGATCGTCATCACCGACTTCGAAGACGACCTCGGCGAAGCCCGCTCGGCCGACCTTCCGCTCGTGGCGGTCGGCGTCGACCAGGCGCGGTTCCGCGACAAGGTGACCGCATACATCAGGGAGCACCGCGACCACGTTGCGATCCAGCGGCTGCGCCGGAACATGCCGTTGACAGACACTGACCTCGATGAGCTCGAACGCATTCTCATCGAGCAGGGCGACGGAACCCCGGAGGCGCTGGCCACCGTGAGTGGCGAGCGTGGATTGGGCATCTTCGTGCGGTCCCTTGTCGGTCTCGACCGCTCAGCGGCTGAAGCGGCCTTCGCCGAGAAGATCGTGTTCGGCGGATTGAACGCGACACAGATGGAGTTCCTGTCGATGGTGATCGACGAACTCACCCGGCGCGGCGAGATGAAGCCCTCGCGCCTGTACGAGTCGCCGTATGAGGACAGGGCGGCGACCCGCATCGACTTCGCCTTTCCTAACGAGGTCGAAGCGGACGCCCTGGTGACGGTTCTGCACGACATCGAACGGACGGCAACGCCGGCCTTGCTGGACGATCTACAGTCGCAAGCCTAATGTCGCTGGCCATCCGCCTTGCGCCAATCGTCGACAACCTCAACGGAGGCGAACTAGGAGGGCTGCTCTGGTTGATGCACCTGCACAAGTTGCGCGGACGTACCCTGTTGGAGAAAATGTCCGGATCGTTTCAAGGCGTCATCTTGGTGCCGATGCCAGGGGCTATAAGTAACTTCAATGCGAACTGACGCGATATGAATGACTCTACGTCGAGGGCTTGCTACGAGGTGCCGAAGGGTCGCGCGGGCTCGCGAAGGTGTCAGGCGCGTGGCCACGTGAAATACTAGGGTACAGTGGACACTGTGCGGAGACGTGGCGTGGCCAGTGAGACTGGCAGAAAAGATTCCTTTTTTGACGGGGTGCAACTCCCCGCCGCGCCACCTCCTCGCCCTTCTCCGGTAGTAAGCGTAAATATTACAACGACCGTTTCGAGTGCATTCTCCCACGAATCGCCAGTTTCGCTGCGCGATCGAGGAAAGTTCTTAAAGCCAGCAAAGCCTTATGGCCGCATCAATTCGGACCTCACGCTTCCCGATTGTCACGCTTTGTATCCGATGCTAATGGGTCCCGGTAACCAGTTTGCTAGCGCTTTTGAGAAAAGATTTGAATCCGGAAATCCCGGCCTGCAAAAATACTCGTTTTCTCGCAATCGGGGCGAGGTTTCAGTAAGGCCCCAAGTTCACGCTTACGGCGACAATGTTGTCATCCCGACGCTTGGAATGAAGTTCTCCTTCGAGTGTGATGATTATGATGAAGTTTTGGAAAGGTCCGCAAGTGAAGTCAGATCTTTCTTTGAATGGGCATCGAAGCGACTAGCCAATGTGGCCCGAATGGCATTCGAGTTGAATGATCCTAGCGGGTTAAAACACCTGAAATTCCCCCGTCGCCATACGATGTTGGAGATAGACTTCGGTAGCTCTGAGTCCGAAGGGTCCGGGGCGCGAATGACAAAATTTTTATCCGCGCAACGCCGGCGAATCATTTCCTCGCATATTGCCCTGGCGCCAGATGCGGTGCTGGATCCGCGTCTTGAACGGGAGCTTGTTAAATCTAATGCTGAGCTTAATCTCAAAAGCGAGGCGCATCTATTGTTGCTGAATGCCCAGGGGTCGCTCTTCTTGCGCGTGCCATCTGGGAAATTGGCGGGCTCATCGGCAGGTGCTAGGGCGCGACCGTACGAGAATCGTTTCGAGAACGTCGGGCATTTGTCAGAGATAGCGTTGTTGATTCAGCATCTGGGTCTTACCGCTTCGAGTTCAGATGAATTGAATAGCCAAAACTGGGCGTCGGATTCGAGCGCGATGCGTCGGTGGGTGAAATATCCACAGAACGGCCTTTACCGAAGCGTTGGTAATTTGAAAATGTGGGAAGTTCTGAGCGATTCGCATCATCTGGTATCGGTATTGGACGAGGCCTCGGAGAGGCTTTGCGCGGAGACTATATAGGGTCGACTATGTACACGATTTGGAGTGAATAAATTGCTGCAGTGGCTCAGTAGTGCGCTGGGACATGTCTGGCTGGTCGCTGGATCGGTCGGTGAAGTCATTTTGAGTCTTGGCATTATCGCAACAGTCCTAAGTCTTGTAGTCAATATTGTGCGAGACGGGAGGGCGAGGCAGAGGGCTCGACGGATGGACCTGGTTGAGGATTATTCATCGGCTCTGCTTGGGGTTGCAATGCATCGTGGAGTGGGGGGTTCCGTAGAGAATTTGGATCGGCTCTCTGTGGAGCTAGCATTTCGGTCAGAAATGCTTATCGCAGTAGATTCGGTCCGGTCGTCGACAGAGTTCGAAAGATATGTTCGTGGCGTCGCGGAGCTAGTTCGATTTGGTGAGAACCGCGCCGACCCCGGCGAACTAGTGGCAACGGTGACGCCAGTTCTTTTGAGGTGGGCGACGTCACCCAAGTCCAAAGTTGGCTTCCCTAACCCTGATGGTGCGCTACTACTTCGTAAGTAGTGAACCGGCCCAGGTTTGATGCCGCTGCTGTTTGAGTCCGGAAGGATGGACAGCATGCCGAAGAAGATCGATCCCCAGCTGCGCGCGAGATGCGTGCGGCTCGTGCGCGAGCACCAGCAGGAGTACCCCTCCCAGTTCGCAGCGGTGACCGCGGTCGCCCGCCAAGAAGGCGTCTCGAAGGAGTCTGTGCGACGGTGGCTGGCCCAGGCCGACGTCGACGACGGTACCCGTCCCGGTGTCACCAGCGAGGAATCAGCTGAGGTCAAACGCCTGAAGAGCGAGAACAAGCGGTTGCGGGAGGACAACGAGATCCTCCGGAAGGCGTCGATTTTCTTCGCGGGTGAGCTCGACCCCCGCAACCGCTGATCATCGCGTTCATCGACGAGATGAGAGCCGAGGGTTTCGCAGTCGAGTCGATCCTCCGCGTCCTGCGCCAGCAGGGCCTGAAGATCGCTGCAAGGACCTACCGATCGTGGAAGCGCCCGGCCCGTATCGCAGCCCGCACCGTCACCGATGCCCTGATTGAAGACAAGATCCGCGCCCTGGCCTGGACTTTCAACGAGGCCACCGGACAGATCCACATTACCCCGGAAGGTCTGTACGGGCGGCGGAAGTGGGTCGCCTTGCTCCGCCGCCAAGACGGCCTCGCCGGCACGTCTCGGGGCGCGGTGGACCGGGCGATGCGAAGCCTCGGGCTCGAAGGGGTGCGGCGGACGAAGAAACTGCGCACCACCAATCCCGATCCGGATGGGAAACGGGCTGGCGACCTCCTAAATCGCGACTTCACCGCGGCCGCTCCGAACCTGGTGTGGATCACCGACTTCACCTACGTCCGCACCTGGGCGGGGTTCGTCTACGTCGAGTTCGTCCTGGACGCGTTCGCCCAGCGGATCGTGGGCTGGCACGCGTCGACCAGCAAGAAGGTCGACTTGGTGATGACCCCGCTACGGATCGCCCTGTGGCAGCGCGAGAGGGAAGGGAACCCCGTTTCACCAGGGAATTTGATCCACCACAGCGACGCCGGGTCTCAAGGCGGATTCAACTGGTCGTCGCAACACGATCGTGTCCGAGTGAGTGTAGGTGCTTATTCCACGCTTCGGCGGGAGAGCACCAGCCGAGTCGCCTTCGCGGCCGGTTGTTGAGGGCGTGGGCAACCACGGCGAGGTCATCTGGTCCCCATCGGGCGAGGTCCGTGCCCTTGGGGAAGTATTGCCGTAGCAGCCCGTTGGTGTTCTCGTTAGTCCCGCGCTGCCAGGGACTGCGGCGATCAGCGAAATAGACCTTCAGACCGGTGTCACGGGTGAATTGAGCGTGTGCCGACATCTCTTTGCCGCGGTCCCAGGTCAAGGACTTCTTCAGTGCCGTGGGCATCGTTGCCATTGCTGCGGCCAACGCCGAGTTCATAGAGGACGCACCGAAGCCCGAGAGGGAGACGCCGTTCTTGATGATCGGCTGCTCGCGCCACCCCTGTTCTCTGGGAAGGTGGACGAGAGTGGTGAAGCCCGTCGTGCGCTCCACGACGGTGCCGATCGCGGACCGGTTGATGCCGATGATCAGGTCACCTTCGTGGTGACCTGGGACCGCCCAGCCCGTCGCTTCCGCTGGCCTCGCGCTGATCAGATCATCCGCGGTGACGTGTGCCCACGCCACTCGCTTGGAGCGCGCTCGAGGCATTCGCAGAGCCCTCCCGGTGCGCAGGCAGAGGATGAGATCTCGCGGGAGTCCGCCTCTGGCCTCGATGAATAGAGATTGGTAGATCGCTTCGTCGCTTATCCTCATGGTCTTAGACCGGGGGAAGTCGAGCTTGAGTCGGTGAGAAATCTGCTCCGGGCTCCACCCGGTGACCCATCGACGGTCCTGACGGTGAGGCTTGTTCTGGCCTTTCCAGGTACGCACCGTCGGGCCGTCTACTGGAGGGCGACCGGGCAGAGAGATCTGGCCTGAAAGGCGGTCCTTGACGTACTCACGCAGTCGCTGGTTCTTCGCGAGCTGCGCAGTCTTGGGCCTACGGGCGAACAGTTCGGCCTTCCACTGCGCCACGGACGCACGGTAGTCCGGCTTCCCGCTCCGGGTCGCGGCGTTACGACGCGGCTCCCTCGAGATCGTCGACGGGCTCCTGCCGAGCTGTCTGGCGATCTCTCGAACCCCGTTACCGAGGGCATTCGAGATCGCGATCTCCTCCCGCTCGGCGAAGGAGAGGTAACGGCCAGAAGGAGCCGGCCAGGAATATGGGGTCATGCCGCCAGCGTGGCGGAACCACCGCTGTCCGACAGCTTCCGCCACACCTGTTGCGACTGCGGCTTCACGAGGGAGCTTGCCCGTAGCCACCTCGATCCAGAATTCGCGCTCCTTCACGCGGCGATGTCTCGGGCGCCCCGGAGACGGCATCGGAGCCCGTCTCGTGACCTCTTTCTCCCACTGCGATGTCCTGCCCATAACACCCTCCCAACCTCGGGTGTTGCGACCACCGGTTGAGCCCGGCCAGTACACCGCTATTCGTCTGACCGAGCATCTCGCCCTCGAGGGCATCGCCCCGTCGATCGGGACCGTCGGCGACGCGTACGACAACGCACTGGTGGAGACGGTGAATGGCCTGTTCAAGGCCGAGTGCATCCGCACCACCGTGTTCCACGCTGGCCCCTATCGGACCCTCGCTGAGGTCGAGTTCGCGACGGCCGGCTGGGTCGACTGGTATAACAACAGGCGCCTCCACGGGACCCTTGGGATGCTCACGCCGATAGAGTTCGAGACGCTCCACTACGAGGCCCTCACCCGAGAGCCCGAACCCGCAAAGTAGCGGCAGAGAACCTGGGCCGGTTCACTGATAGCGCCCCCTCCGGAAGCCCTACCGCGCGATCAGCCATTCCATGGATTCATACATGTCGACCTAGCGGGCATAGTGAAACTCTGATCTGAACTGGCACGGGTTTGATGCCTCTGCTGCCTATCCTCTCGGACTCAAACGGCAGCGGCATCAAGCCTGTGCCGGTTCATCCTCGGTCTCGGAGTTGTTTGGCGGGCCGGTCGTCGTGGCGACCTCTGGAACATCTGATGTCGCTCCCTCGGGCGCGACTGGCCCCCGGTTCCGTCCGGGAGGGTGGAGGCGATACCGACTTTGCTCAGGGACGGTGCATCGACATCGGGGCGAGCGGGAAGAGAGTCAGTTGTGCTGACTGTAGATTGACTATTGCAATCTGCTGACTGTAAAGTGCTGACTGAGACTACTTCCCGGACGCAAGGAGTTACAGGACATGACGAGACCAGCCGCACAGCGAGTCTCCGCCGCCGCCATCCAGCGCCTCACCGGCATCAAGCGCTACGCACTGGAAGCGCTCCAGAGGGCGGGCGTCATCAAGGAGAATCCCGACTATGGCGACCTCCTCCTCCTCGAGAGCTGGACGCACAAGGAGTTCGTCACCGGCAAGGAGAACATCCGCGACGGCATCGACAGGCTCGGCCTGGCGGTCCCGCTCACCAACCCCGACCTCAGTCCCGATCTCGAACTGACCAACGCCAACGACGCGGGCCTCGCCCGACAGGCGATCCAGCAGAAGGGGATCACTCTCACTGATGGCCAGCTCCTCACGGGATGGTGGAACGTCCATGCCGACAATGCCGAGCGCCTGGTGGAGGAGCGGTCCCCGATCCTCGGCGTTACGGGCGGTCTCGTCACCAACGGGGCCTGGATCGAGGCCATCGCCATGGTCCACCCCCTCAGCCTCAGGAAGGCATTCGTCGTGACCCGTATGACCGACGTGGAGATCGAGGACTACCGAGGCTCCGTCCCGAAAATCAACCAGAGCGGAACCTACTTCCGAGGCTGATGGGACTGATGTGCGATCAGATGTCAGCTGGGGTTAGACCGCCAGGCAGACGGTCGGGTTCGTGATGGTCTCGTATTCGATGGGGGTCAATCGACCTCCATCGACAACCGGGCCGTCACGAACATCATCGCTTCGTTCGCGTCGGTCACGAAGGAGCGGCCCGGCACGCTGGATCTGCGCTGGCTGCCCCAGGAGCGTGACGGCGAAGCGACAGAGGACCCGCTACGCTCCCTCGCCGCGTACTGCCCCTCGAAGGCGAAGCTCTCAGCCGCGAAGAAGCAGCACCTCATGGAGCAGTAGGACCGCAGTGAGCTCTACGCCGACTACAGCAGCCCGGACTACCTCGCCGCCGCTCGAGATCACTTCTTGGCCCAGGTGCACCACTTTTTGGCAGCATCGAGGATCCTGCCCGCGTCCAGGACCGGCTCCACGACGCGCTGACTGAGGTCGACGGTTATCGAATCGCGCTGCTGGGAGCCATGAATGCCGACGGCCGTTCTGAGGACTATCTGAAGCTGTGCGCCGAGGCGGAGGAGTGCACGCATCTGCGCGAGCTCGGCGCCCTCTCAGATCTTCGCGACTGCACGAGCCTCGAGGAGCTCGACGAAGCGCTCGACACGACCCTCCGCTACGCCGAGTTCTGGCTCGCTATGCACTACTTCGAGGTGGAATGGTTGCTCGCCGAGCACTTGGACGAGAAGGAGCGGTGGAAGAACACCTGGGGCGTGGTGCGACGCGTCTGGCCGCAGGCCGCAGCCCCCCTGCTTCGTGATGACCCTGTACCAGGTTCCCAAGTACTTCGGCCGCTACACGAAGCCGGGCGAGCCCAAGGGCTTCGACGTAGGACGCATTGACCTGCTCATCGTTGACGAGGCCGGGCAGGTAGACACTCCGCTCGGCTTGGCGGTAATCGCGCTCGCCCAGCGCGCGCTCGTGGTGGGGGGGGGTGAGAAGCAGCTGGCACCGGTGTGGGCCCTCGACGAGGAGACCGACCGGGAGATCGCCGAGGGCGCCGGCATCGAGATGGGGGAGTGGGCAGAGGATCTGCGCGAGCGCGGAGTGACCGCCTCCGCGCCCTCGAGCCTGATGCGGGCCGCGAGCCACGCCTCACGGTGGAGCTTCGGCGACGACGAGCCCGGACTCCTGCTGCGCGAGCACTTCCGCTGCCACCCCGGCATCATCGGTTTCAACAACGAATTGCTCTACGACGGGTTGCTGGAGCCCAAGCGTCCTGCGGACAAGTCGTTGCTCGACGGGATACGTCCGGCGTTCGGATGGATCGACGTCGCCGGCTCGGAGGACTCCCGCCGGGGCTCCAGCCGCGTCAACGAGCCGGAGGCGAAGGCGATCGCCGCCTGGATCGTCGAGAACTTCGCGAGCTTCTACGACCTCTACCACCACCAGCAGAATGAGGCAGACAAGAAGGTCGACGCGGCAGCTCTCATCGGCGTCGTCACGCCCTTCCGCGCGCAGGCCGATGTCATCAGCGACGAGATCCGGAAGGCGGCCAGCAACGCAGACGCCTCTGCGGATCTCCCGACGAATCTCGCGGACAAGATCACCGTGGGCACGGCGCACCGCCTGCAGGGGGCCGAGCGCCCGATAATCCTGTTCTCCGCGGTCTACGGCAGCGGCAGTCCTCAGGCCGGGTTCATCGACGCGAACCCCGAGCTCATGAACGTCGCCGTCTCCCGGGCGAAAGACCTGCTCGTCGTCTTCGCGTCACCGATCCGCTGGGACAACGGCAAGATATTCAGCGTGATGTCTCGCTTCGCGACGCGGACGGCGAGGGCGGTGAGAACCGAAACTGCCGACGTGGAGGAGCCCGTAACGTTCATGGACCCGACCGAGGGCGAGGTGTCGAGCATCGCCGCCCCGGACCCCGAGCGGCCCGAATTGATCTCCGAGCCTGCATCCACTTCAGCACCCGAAGCGACCCGCCCAGATGCACCGGCCCAGGCCACCGCGACCGCAGCGGCACAGCAGGGCACGCTGTCCACGGTGCTCGGCAGGTGGCGCGAGGCGGGAGAGCTCCGTGGGGACGACGCCGACCTGAGCACCCCGGCCCTCAACCTGCGCCTCGCAGACGCAGGCGTGCTCGTCGGCAAACCGGGGGAATGGGCGCCGACGCGGCTTGCCGCAGTGCTGGGCGTGCTGGAGGTCGAGCGCAGCACGTATAACTCTTTGGAGTACACGCCGCAGATGCAGGAGCTGCTGCTGGGGCTGTATCGGGACGGGCGTCTCTGACGTCTGCACGAAGATGCTGGGGACGACGCTAGGGAATGCGTCAGCTCTGGTCCCACAGATCCACCTGGACCACTCGGCCAGGATCGAGGGTTCGCAGTTGGTCCAGCACGATCGTCTTGCTCTCGAGCGCCGGGGCTGTGCGAATCCCGCGAGGGTGCTCGGCAGAGCGTGCCACGGGCACCTGCTGGGAGCTGAAGTAGTGCTCGCGCAGAGTCTCGAGCCATTGGACGAAAACGCTGGCAGGTCCTAGATAGGTGAGCGGGTAGCCGCTCCAGCTGGTCTGCTCGAGGTGGCCTTCCCGGACGAGTTCGCCGACGCCAGGGATCTCGCGCAACGTACCGATCGACGGAAGGTGTTCCCCTGTCGTCGCGTCCTCTACAAAGCCTGTGTACGCCAGCATCGGTGCGCCGCCCTTCTCCTCATCGGTACTTCTCGTGCAACCGTCGCATACACCGCGACAGTGTCGACAACTTCTTCGCGTGCGCTGCGCGCTGCGGACGACGGTGTCTCAGCCATCAGAGATGAACGGAGCGATCGACCATCTTCGGCATGGTCGGGTCGATGCCGTTCACCCAGTCGGTCAGCTGGTTCAGGAGTTCCGGCCCTTTCGTGGACCCGCTGCTGTCGGCGAGTTGATCGATGTCTGACTGGAGAAGATCGAGCAGCTCCTCGACAGTGGGGGACTCTCCGGGGTTCTCCCAGGTGATGTCGTCGCCTCGGGCACTCGCGAAGATCAGCAGCTCCACATCCTCTCGAGTCAGCGGCTCGCCATTCCTTCCCGCGGGCAGCAGGTCCTTCCACGCGTCGAGGTATCGCAGATACGTCCGGTAGCTCGGGACGTGCCACGTGCCCGTCTTGAGCGAGATACCGGGCTCAGATCGGAACCACCTGCGCACCACGGCGTCCATTACGGGAGTTGTCTCTACGTCCTCGGAGGCAGCCGTGAGGAAGTAGAGGTATTTCGTGCCGAACGCAGGCCCGAGGTACTTCAGATAGCTGGCGCCCTTCGCCGTGGCGATCTCTTCGAACGCCTTCAGCCCGCCGTTGGACACCTGAGCAGTCTGTGCTATGTCTGCAAGGTGTTCGACGGCATGTGGGTCGGACTTCAGGACGCGAGCTGTGCGGTACGGCCCGTAGCCGCTTGTCCCGTACCCCCAGATCATCGCAGCGAGGAATGCGGTGACCACAGCCTGACGGTCCCACGTACCGCCTACAGGCCGCAGCGTTTCTGGCCTGTGAAGCTTCGTGACCAGCTCGCGGTCGATGCGCTCACGGTCGCCGTTGGCGACAGAAGCTGCGGTCTTGGCGATGGTGTCGACGGCTTCGACGAGATTGATGCCGGCGATCGCGGGTGCGTCCACTCGCTGGAACCGATTCGTCCAGCTGGCCGGCTGCCAGCGGAATCGGGGTTGGGAAGGGAAGTCTGCGCGCTCCCAGCGGCGGAAGACTTCACTGAGGGACTCCGGGATTGCGGTCATGCGCAGACCATATGGGGCAGGGCAGACAGTGGAGGGTGGTATCAGAACTTCCGGCTGGTCTGACAATCGTGCCCGGGCGCAGGATTGTCCGAACCGTCCTCTAATATCGGGTCATGACCTCCACTTTTGCTCCAACTATCGACTTCACGGCCATCGATGTCGAGACTGCCAACTCCTCGCGTGCCTCGGTCTGCGCCGCCGGGCTCACGAAGGTGAGGGGCGGCCAGGTGGTGGAGGCCGCCTCCTGGCTCGTCGCGCCGCCGGAGGGTCACGATGTCTTTTTGCCCCGGAATGTTGCGATCCATCGCATCACCGCGGAACACGTGGCAGATGCTCCGTCCTGGGCCACGGTCTTCCCGCAGATGATGGAGTTCGTCGGCGCGGATGCCCTCGTAGCCCACAACGCGCCCTTTGACCGCTCTGTCGTCCACCAGGCGTGCAGCGCGTATGACCTCGACTGGCCCGAATCCACGTGGATCGACACCCTTCCGCTCGCGCGGAGGATGCTGACGCTCGGCTCGTACTCCCTGCCGTTCGTCGCCCAGGCGCTCGGTCTTGCGGAGACTGTCCACCATGAGGCCTCCGAGGATGCGCTGCAGGCCGCTCAGATCCTCATCGCTCTCTGCGCGAAAGCCGGAATGAGCACTCTTGCCGAGCTCCACGCCGGCACACAGATCGGTGCGCGGACGCCGAGAACGGGTTCGTCGGCAGGGCCGGCTCGCGCCACAGGCGACTTCTCCGGGCTCGTCGCGACGGATGTACTCGCAGGCGAGAAGGTCGTCTTCACCGGCACGCTGATGTTGTCGAGTCGGGCCGAGGCGCAGGCACTGGTCACGCATTTCGGAGGCACTGCCCAGGCCGGAGTCACGAAGGCGACGACGATTCTGGTCTCCGGAGAGCTCGACCCACGCAGCCTGCGGCCAGGAGTCGAGCTCTCCCGAAAGCTGGAGAAGGCGATGCTCCTCGCTGCTGGCGGCCAGCCCGTCGAGATCTGGACGGAGGACGACTTCCATCGGCGACTCGATGTGGGCCGCGACGAGCTCGAGGCGGCAACGCGTGAGCAACGAGTGCTGTCGAACCCCGGATGGCTGCCGAGTTACGTCATCGACCAAGCCCGCGCCCTCGACGGGGCAAGCACCTATCAGACGTGGCTCCGCGCGGCGCTGCGGCACCCGGCGGGGAGGGCATCTGGCGATGACATGTGCATCCGGTGCGGAGGGATCTTCGAGACCGACACGTACTGGATGCTCCTCGAGCGTCGCGTCTGCTCCGGCGACTGCAACGAAGCCCTCAAGCGAAAGGCCAAGAGCGAATGGTCGAAGCTCGGCATTGCTCGGCCCGAGGCGCCCGCCTACGCAGAGTCGTACGGGCGTCGCTGAGCGTCACCATTGCGACGTCTGTGCTGGCGTCCGCTGCCCTCGCCCCCTGAACGCCCTCTCGTGCTCACCCTGCCCGTCGAGCGAGGAGCGCACCGGAAGGACGCGCGAACTGGCCACGACACCCGGCCGCTGAAGAATCGTCTCCGTGAGGTGTGCGGCAGTTCGTCCACACCTCTTGGGATTATCCCAAGCAGCGAGTAGCGTTGGAGGCATGGCTACCATCGGCGACCGCGTCCGCACCGCGATGAGCAGTGCCGGGATGCAGCAGAAGCAGCTCGCAGAGCGAGTCGGGATGACCCCCGACTCGCTGTCCCGCGCACTCAATGACCAGCGCGGCTTCGCCGCCGTCGAGCTTGCTGCCATCGCGACGGAGCTCCGTGCCGATGTGCACGAGCTCATCACCGGGACGCCTGATCCACATCGGCTCGTGCTCTCGGCGCGCCACACCTTCGACCACGAGACCGGTTCCCGCACCGTTGATGGCCTTGGCGGGGACAGCGCGCTTCTCGATGATGTCCGCCTCGCTTTCGCGCAAGCCGGGACCGCCCGACCTGGTGTTGAGCTTCCTTCCGACGTCGAGCAGATGCGAGGGCTCTTCCCTGAGGGGTTCGTCTGGAGATTCATCGACCACCTCGCCGAGATCGAAGTGGATGTAGTGCGCCTCGACGGCCTCAGCGCGGCCTACTCACTCACAGTCGAGGGACGGCCCGTCATCGTGCTGCCGGAGAGCGGAAACTGGTTCCGCGAGAACTGGTCGCTCGCCCATGAGCTCGGGCATCTGGCGCTCGGCCACGAGGGCGTCATCGAGGGCTCGAGCGGATTCGAGGCGAAGGAGAGCGCGGCGAACTCCTTCGCCGCCAAGCTCCTCCTGCCCGAGACGCAGCTGCGACAGACGGCATGGAATCAGATCAGGCTGCCCGCCCTCGCTGAACTGGTCTGGGACTGGGGGATTTCGACGGACGCGCTTCGTCGCCGACTGAACGCGCACGCGCTCGAGCCGTCTGACGAAGTCGGCACCGCGCTGTCCTGGACCACGCAGAAGCTCCTGCGACGGCACTGGAAGGGAGCGAACGTCGGGGATCCGATCTCTAGGCGCATGACGGAGGCCGGCGAGCGTCGCTTCCCGGCCTGGCTCCAGGAGGCGCACCTTGAGCGGATCGCTGAGGGGGCGGTCGGAAAGGGGACGCTCGCCTGGATGCTCGGCGTCCCTGCGGACTCCCTGGAGGTGGACGAGCCGAAAGCTGCCCAGGAGCTCACCGACGACGCGCTCGCCGCGCTGCTCGGGTGATCGGCGATGACTGACGCGCCCTTTCTGTTCTTCCACGACACGTCGGTCCTTGTGAACTTTCATCGGCCCGGGTTGATCCCGGTGCTCGGGCCACTCCTGCGCGACAACGTGCGGTGGACAGGCTCGATCCGTACCGAATGCGCGCGGAAGCAGCACCAGCTCGACCTCCCGGGCCTGGTCGATGCCGCAGACGAGCTGCTCGGTGAGCCGCTCTATCCGGAAGCTGGAGAGCACACCGCGATCAGGCAGCTGCGCCGACAGATGGCGCCACCCGGCGATCACCCTCAGCAGCATCTGGGGGAGGCGGAGTCGATCACACTCATCCAGAAGCGCATGCTCCGTGCGGTGTTCGTGACCGATGACCGTGCGGCGATCGGTTGGGCACATCCCATCGAGTGCGTCGGGACGTGGAAGCTCATCCGGCTCGCGCGTCGGCTCGACCTCGTCACGCCGAGCCAGGCGATGCGGCTCTGGCAGGCGTTCGTCGATGCAGGCGGAAGACCACCTCATGAGATCGCGACGCGGGCGTCGTTCGAGGGCGGTCTCGAATGACGCCTCGTCGATGAGGGTGTCTGTCAGCAGGGTCGTCCTTGGACGCTGCGACAGCGGTCTCGGCAGAGAATCCCCTGTGGCTTTCGCACTTTAGTGCCAGCTGGGAGGATTAGTCCTCTTCGGTACCGCTGGCTTCCTCGTGAAGCTCTGCCGCGATGGAGTACAGGTTCCGCCCTCGGTACCGAAAGGCGTCAGCTGCGGAAAAGCTTCCGCGGGGGACACCTGCTTGCGCAAAGAGCTCATTGCGCAGAGCTGTTGGCGTCCATCGTGCGGAGGGATCCTCGTGGGCGGCCCACCGCAAAGGTCGAATCGGATCGGTGACCCAGGTGATGTCGCTACGCACCGGATCGGCGTCGAACCATTCTTCGAATTCCGCGACGATTGCAGGCTTCACAAGAGTGGCGACGTCGAGATCCATGCTTGCGCCATCGGGGATGCCGTGGTGTTGAGTGATTACGGCGACGGAACGGGCGCGGCGTTTGATCGTCGCGATTCGCTGTTTAACCTCTCCTGAATCCGCCGCTCCGAGCGGACGAAGGAGGCTCCCCTCGATAGTTTCGACCGGAAAACGCTTCTGGAATGACACAAAGATTCCAGTGTCATCTTGGAACAAAGTGTATTCGTGGCATTCGATCTCTAACGCCTCGGCTACCGTGGATGTGAGCCAATCGACAGTTGTGAGTACCTGATCCGGGAAGCGTTCTGCAACCAATACAAGCTTCGGGAATTTGAGGATCTCGTCGTCCCACCCGGACTCGAGATGTTCAGTGAGCTCGTCGAGAGCCTGCTCGTCGGTGATTACCGCCCCACGGCGTCGGCGCCATTGGGCATACGCTTCAGCCAACATCACACGGTCGAATCCTGCGACTAGGGCGCCATAGGTAATCACCTGGAGATGCACTTTCCGGTCGCCACCGCGCTTTAACTCGACCACTACGGTCTGTCCGCTGGAAGATAGCGCCAGTATGTCCAGAGCCTCGCGAGCCGTCCCGCCGTCCTGCGACGCCCACTTGCTGAACTGGGTCGTGACTACCTTCAGGCCGTCGTCGATCACTTCGGGGTGCTCGACGATCCATCGCTCGAGGTGCTGCGCCTCATAGAGGTTCTGTTCTGACATCGACGTCACCGGTACCCGGAGTGATGATGCTTGGTCGACGCGGAGAAGGTGCGCCATGGAAGTCTCCCTCAGTTGTCGGTTTGGGCAGATTTCCAGAGCAGCCCTCAAGCAGACCTTAGCCGGGTTCCCTGGCGGTGGCCGTTACTCCGGCAGGGTGGCCCCGCTGAGGGCAGAGGCAAATGGGGTGATGCCAGAAGTGCTACAGGAAACGCACCGTCGCCTCATCCCCTGCCTGGGAAGTCGGAGGACGACGGCCAGGGCGACAACATGGCATCTTTGCCGCGGAAACGCGGAGCGCGCCCCTGCATATAGAGACTCGCGGCGGTGGCCACCAGTGAGCCTGACACGGCAACGAAGAACATGACGTACTCCGGGGCTGCGATGGCGAACGCCATGAAGCTGAGAGAGGCTCCCGCGGAGCCGGCGGCTGCTGTGGACATCACGGCGGCAATGATGGAGCGTCGAACATTGCTGTCTCTGACGTCGCGGAGTGACTCGAGGACAACCTTGTCGTCGGGTGGTCCTATGCCGAGGGCGAAAGCTCTCTCGAAGTCTTTCCTCTTGAACTCAAGGAGATATCCGTACTCGAGCGCCACGACGGTGACTAGTGAGATGGCCGCCCAAACAGGAACTAGGGCGCGCAGCGATGTGGGATCAACGACGCTCAGCGTTGGTAGCGCGCGAGCGAGGAGGGCCGTCACAAGAGCACACGCGAGCAGAGCTGTCGCCAGCACGAAAGTGGTGCTGAGCAGGCGTGCGGATTTCTGCTGCTCCTGAAGAGCTTCCCGAGATTGCAGCTCAGCCAGGCTGTTGCGAAGCGATCGCTCGAGGATGGGGCTGGATGCCGGCCTCATCAGCTCGATCGTGGAGTGCAATCGGGTGATGCGCCGATGCAACCTCGATTCCCGGGTGAACGCGGACAGCGCAATGCATGCGCCGACCAGGGCGGTCAACGCGCCGATGAGACTCAGGATGTTCTCCATGGGGCCTTTCCTCGGTGGGCTTCGCGAAAGTCACTTGTCTGCGGGGCACCCCCGCACAACAGCCTGGGCCGGGCAAGAAGTGGCTGTGGCTACCCGGAACAGTGTCCACCCGGTGCGAGTAGCTGGAGCTGAGTGACACCATGGTCACGATGCCGCGAAGTCACCAAGAGGGCGCCACCACACGTCCGAGGAGCCCCATGGTTCGAAACCCGCGACTCGGTAGGAATTCTGAAGACGAGCCATGGCACGATCCTTCGCTGGACCATCGGGGTAGGGGCCGTTATCTGTCTGCGGCTCGGGCTGAAGGACCACTAGCGTCTCCTCGGGCTCGAGTTGCAGGAGCTCCACCAGCTTATTGACTAGAGTTCCCGTCAGCTGGTGCCCGCGGTGGTCAACGGCGAGCGTCATGCGATCGATCAGGAGCACGGCGTCGATGAACGGGGCGGCGGGAGAGTCGACCAACTCGCGTGCGGTAGTGGCCAGGACCACGGCGTCATGGCTGATCGCATCACCCGCGTCTATCAGGTCGGTGGCGTAGGCATCCCAGGTGAGCCAGCCGGATACCCGGCCAGCATGATGTCGGGCATATCCCTCGTCGTGCATGCACTCGATGTTTGTAGTGAGTCGCCGGAGCGCGCCGTAATCGTCCCCGTCTGCGGGGCTGATTGAAACTGTGAGGAACAGTTCGTCCGGCGGTATCGATATCTCCATGACCAGATTCTGAACCCCAGGACCGACAGTCGACGAGCGGCGCAACAGTGATGGAACGGGGTTGTACGTCGGAGCGGTGCTCCTGCGAGCGATCTTCGCCAGCTCCGACGACCTAGATGCCTGGGTCCTCATCGCCTCGCGGTTGAGGCCCTTGGCAGTGGATTCGCGGGCGTAGTCGTCGACGATCTGTGTCTTCTCGGTGAGGATCTCGAAGATGCGGGGTCGTGCGCTCTACGACGCCGTGGCGCGCATCTGTGGCATTCGCGTTCATGAATCCTCACCGGTGGATCGGCCTCTGGATCAGACTTCCTAGAACACCTCAGACAGGTCACCACGGAGGGGACGCGGGGGTCGAGTGTTTCCAGATCTCAGTAAAGTATCTTTCCCTCCAGTTGGCATCACCTGCGAAGAGTCGCGGATCGAGTTCCGCGACTGCGTTAGCAGATAGTTCGTACCCGCGGAAGGTCAGGCGTTCGTTCTCGGCGGCCTGCTCCGGAACGGTCGATCCTTGGCTCGCGAAAGTCAGCGCGAGCTCGAGCTCGTCGGGGGCCACGAGGCCGATCGTGAGTATGCGGGTGCGCCAATTCACGTACTCCGTGAAGGATGCGGCGTCCGGGATGACGCTCGCCGCCAAGATCAGGGAATGGAGCGGCAGCACCGCGACGTCAACCACCTCGTCGTTAACGTGCAAGTGGGGCTCCGACCAGACACCGCCCGCGTAGCTTGAGAGGGTGACGATGAGTCCCGTGGCCTCAGCCGGGGCGTTCAGGTGCTCCGGGGGACGCCATCCCGCCTTCCAGTGGGAGATCCGCAGAGCGACCTGAGAAGCGGCCTTGTCTAGGATTCGCCCTTCGAAGTTGGCATCGAGACTGCGGTCGTTCTTTGAGAGCCTATTAGCCTTGCATTCTCCGATCACGACCGCCTGCGCGCCAAGGCCGAAGAGGTCAGTCTCGTCACCGTTACCTCCACCGCGCGGTGCGATGACGTCACCGGTCGACCACGCGAGGTCGGAGGGCCCCCATTTTTCCAGCAGTGCCCGGCTGATCTCCTCGAGAGGCTCCCCCTCGCGGTCCGAGGGGGCCATCCCCATGACAGCATTCAGCATCGAGCGATCGCGCTCGACGATCCAGGCGGATCGATTCAGAACGAGGGTGCGATCCCCGACCTGGACTAAGGGGCACAGATCCGAGAGTTCTCCCTGGAGGGCGAGGGTAAGAGACCGATTCGAGAGCTCCTGTGGGGGCGCTGTCACGGTGGCTAGCGTCTCTTCGGGCAATTCCAGGAGCAGCTGTTCGCTCGCTGTACGGTCGAGTCGAGTGATCTGAGCCGGATTCGTTCTGTGTGCGTTGGCCAGTGAGCCGAGCCTGCGGAGGGTCGACACCACATTTCTCGAGATGTTGTGCATGATGTGGGCGCCGACGACTTCTTTCGTCTCGCCGAGGCTGGCGTCGACCCAGGTGCCTAAGGCGTCGCAGATCTCCTCCGCGATCCATCGCATGCGGGTCTCGCTGCCGAGGATCCGATGAGCCGCAATCTTCTCTCCGAGGTAATGATGCTGTGCAGGGTCGTTTCGGTGCGACCTCAGGTTCCATTGAGCGAGAAAGGCTGCGCACCAGCGCACATACTTGTTGAAGGTCGCGTAGGCCGTCATGCGGTCGGCGTGCTCCCCTTTGCCGAAGGCGCCGATAATCCACGCACCCCGAGCGAGCGAGTAGGTCTCGCCGCCTTTAGGGGTGGCGTAGGACTGCAGATCGAAGGGATCTGTGCGTTCGCCGAAGAGGATCCAAGTGGAGGCCAGTGGATGGGTGCGCTGAAGGGCTCTCATGAGCTCCTGGAACGCGATGTCCACCTCGCTGTCTATCTCCGGGGTGAGGCTGTCTGCGAGATCGAAGTCTCGTTCGGAGACTCTATCTGCCCACTTGTTCCAGATATCGCGCACGCGCCTGCTCGCGAAGCGGAAGTGCGTGTGCGAGACCGCGTCGAGCTGGCCTCGCATGTCGAATCCCTGGGGCTCGATCTTCCGCCATGCAGGTTCCACTCGTCATTCCCTTCTGACGTGAAGCAAACTCCCGTGTGTGTGGGACGGTCTGCGGGGATGGCCTGGGCGGCAGGCTTCCAGTGAACGAGACTACGCGATTAGCGTGAGGGGGACCTGCACCTCGGCTCACCCCAGGAACTATTGCGCAGTAGTCGCCCGCTTCTCCACTCAGGGGCGCTATTCGCCTTGGAAGCCGAGGATCCGACTTCGGCGACGACCAGCACGTAGGTTTTAGTCTTGGTGAATTTCGGGACGGGGGCAGGACAGTGGTCGGCACGAGCGGCTGTATCACGAGCATCCGCGCGGAGGATGACTAGCGCCCAAAGGTTGTAGACGCCTCCCACCGTCTCACCCTCGGCAACCACGAGTTTCGCATCTCCGCCGCCCTCCCGCGGGCGCGGCCGCTGCCTGGGTACGCGAGACCTTCCTGTACGGAGCGACTCTCGACGAGGCCGATGCGCTGCTCGCCGCACAAGAACGCGAGCACGGAAAGGGTCAACGGGTCTGTTGGTTTTGCCCGAC
Source organism: Brachybacterium sp. FME24 (assembly GCF_014897705.1). Classification (GTDB taxonomy): domain Bacteria; phylum Actinomycetota; class Actinomycetes; order Actinomycetales; family Dermabacteraceae; genus Brachybacterium. The sequence goes on from NZ_JABUXV010000022.1 coordinate 48,744, forward strand.
CCGTTAGTCAGAAGGGGGCGTAGTCCGCCCTTGGCCTGCGTTGAGATGTGCTAGATCGCTCTATTGCCTACTGGTACGTCGCGGGATCGCCTGGTTCTCCGGACCCGCGGCTGATGAACTAGATTTAGCCCCCCGTGATCTGCCCCCGCACCCGCTCATGCGCCCGGGACAGATGCTCCGTCAGCGCCGCCTGCGCCCCGTCCACGTCGCCTGCCCGGATCGCGTCCATGATGGAGTCGTGCTCGCTGACCACGGTGGTGGGGGAGGTGCGGCGGTGGGCGGCGAACTGGCCCATCGTCAGGTGGATCTCGCCGGCGATGATCTCGTACATGCGGGCGAGGCGGTCGCTGTGCACGCCGTTGACGAGTGCCCAGTGGAAGTCGATGTCGTGCTGCACCTGGGCCCGGAAGTCCTCCCGGTCCGCGGCCTGGCTCATCGCCGACTGCGCGCGGGAGATCTCGTCGGTGAGGGTCTTCTCCCGGGCGAGGTGCGCGGCGGCCGCGGATTCGAACGTCGTGCGGCTGAAGAAGAGGTCGTCGATCTCGGTGGCGTCGAACTGGGGAACGGACGCGGTGCGGTGGGCGGTGCGGCGCAGCAGGCCCAACGAGGTGAGCCGCTCGAGGCAGGCCTTCGCCGTGGGGCGTGCGACCCCGTACTCGTCGGCGACGCGCTGCTCGGTGACCTTCTCGCCCGGGGAGATCTCTCCGTTGATGATGCGTTCGCGCAACGAGGCGAACAGTGCCTCGGTGAGGGAGGCGGGTCCGAGTTTGTACTGGCTTGTCGCTGTCGCCATGGCAGCTCCTTCCGTCCAAGCCGCCATCCCCGGCGACGTCGTCTGCGGTCAACATGTCGGACATGTTGTCCGGGCTTACATCATGCCAGGGGCTCCGCCGCCGTCGAGTGATGCAACCATTCCAGGGTGCCGAGCGTCTCGCCGGTGGGCTTGTACTCCGCGGCGACCGTGCCCGTGTAGCCCGAGGCGCGCAGCGCGGTTCCGATCGCCTCGAAGTCCACGACTCCCGAGCCGGGCTCGCCGCGGTCGGGAGCGTCGGCCAGCTGCACGTGACCGATGCGGCCGCTCGAGCGCTCGATCAGCCCCGTCAGATCCTCGCCGTTCCTGGCCAGGTGGAATGTGTCCAGCAGCAGCTTCACGTGCGGTGCGCCGACCTCGTCGATCAGCGACAGCGCATCCTCCGCGGTCTCCAGGGGGTATGCCCCGTTGAGTCCGCGAGCCAAGGGCTCCACGAGGATCACGCCGGGGCCGCCCTCGAGGTCCGCCATCACCTCCGCGGCGCGCCGATAGGAGTGCACCGCTGCTCGGAGCGCTTCGGCCTCTGCGCCGTCCGGCACCTGTCCGTGCAGCAGGTTGAAGCCCCGGCATCCGGTGCGTTCGGCGATCCACCGCAGCGCCACCAGTGACGCCTCCAATTCGTCGGCGCGCTCGGGGCGGCAGGCGATGCCGCGTTCGCCCGCGGCCATGTCCCCGGCGAACACGTTCATGCCGGTCAGGGAGAGCCCGGCGCCGTCGAGGGCGCGCACCAGCTCGTCGAGCTCGGCCTGCTGAGGGTTGGCCGCCGCGAAGGGCCACCAGGTCTCGACGGTCCTGAAGCCCGCGGCCGCTGCGGCGGCGAAGCGCTCGAGGTAGGGGAGTTCTGTGAACAGGAGCGAGACGTTCGCGCTCACCGGGTATCCGTGCCAGCTGAATCCATGAGAGTCCATGGCGACATCTTGCCACGGGACGCTAGACATGTCAGCATGTATGACAATTCATCCCCTTGGAGGAGATCAGTGACGATCGACGACGCCCTGCTGGAGACGACCCCCAGCACCCGCAGCCCGGAATGGTTCCTCAGCGCCACCCGCTGGACCCAGCTCACCTTCACCGAGGACGATCCGCCCGTCCTCGATGTCGACTTCTGGGTCGACGTCATGAAGCGCACCAAGTCCAACGCGCTGTGCCTCAGCGCCGGCGGCTACATGGCCTTCTATCCCACCCAGATCCCGTACCACTACCGCAGCGCCCAGCTCGGGGACCGGGACTCCTTCGGAGAACTCGTCGAACAGGCTCGGCGCCTGGGCATGCACGTCATGGCGCGCGTGGATCCGCACGCCGTCCACGCCGACGCCGCCCAGGCCCACCCCGAATGGCTCGACCACGGCCTCGATGGCAAGCCGGTGGAGCACGAATCCATGCCCGGGCTGTGGTGGACCGACCCCATGAGCACCTCGCACTGGGAGTTCACCACGCAGATCGCCCAGGAGATCGTGCGGGAGTACGACATCGACGCCGTGTTCGCCAACCGGTGGGAGGGACGCCGCCGCGTCAGCTACAACCCCGTCACCCGCGCCGCATTCCAGGCCGACACCGGCCAGGACCTCCCCGTGGAGACCGATCCGAGCGATCCCGCCTGGCCCGCCTTCACCACGTGGCGCCAGCGCCGGCTCAGCGAACTGGTGGTCCACTGGGACGACGCCGTGCGCGCGATCCGCCCGCACGTGCGCTTCATCCCCAACCGCGGCGCGGCCCTGACCCGCGATCTCGACCGGGACCTGGTCGAGGACCGCTACCCGATGTTCTTCGTCGACAAGCAGGGGCGCTCGGGCATCGAACCGTCCTGGACCTCGGGCCGGATCGGCAAACGCGCCCGCGGCCTGTACCCCGATCGGCCCGTTGCCCTCATCACCTCCGTCGGCCCGGAGGACCACGAACTGCGCTGGAAGGACTCCGTCGCCGATCCGCACGAGACTCGGGGCCTCGTCGTGGACGGCTTCGCCCAGGGCGCACTCCCGTGGTTCACCAAGTTCAAGGCCGAACGCTTCGATGACCGCTGGGTCGCCCCCATGGCCGAGGCCTTCCAGCTCCACGCCCGCGTGGACGAGACGACCGGCCACCTGCGCCACACCGCCGAGGTCGCGCTGCTGGACTGCGTGAACCGCGCGGCCGCGACGCCCTTCGGCCACGGCCACGGGGGAGGGGCGCATGAGGACGGCGTCTACCAGGCCCTCGTCGAAGCGCGCATCCCCTTCGAATACATCGCCGAAGAGGCCCTGACCCTCGAGCGCCTCGACGAGGTCCGGGTGCTCGCCATTCCGTCCGGCGCGAACCTCGATCCGGCAACCATCACCACGATCGAGACCTACGTATCTCGCGGCGGCAGCCTCGTCACCGCCTTCGATGCCGGTCTCACCCACAGCAGCGACGGAGAACCCGCCCTCGCCTTCGGTGATCTGCACGGCGTGCGCCTCACCGGTGGCGGGCTGCGCGGCCCGCTGAAGAACAAGTACATGACCCTCGAATCCGGGCATCCGCTGACGGTCGGGTATGACGGCGCGCAGCGCATCCTCGCCGGCGCCCACGTGCTGGACATCGAGGCGCTGCCCGGCGCCGACGTCGCCTTCCGCTTCGTGCCGGACTACCCGGACCTCCCCATGGAGGAGGTCTACCCGCGACCGGGCGAGACCCCGCCGGCCGTCGTGACCCGGACTCACTCCGGCGGTGGGCGCACCGCCTACATCGCCTTCGACATCGGCGAGGTCTACTGGCGGGCCCTGCAATCCGATCACGGCCGCCTCATCGCCGGCGCCGTCACCTGGGCCCTCGGCGACCGGGCAGCGCGCGTGCAGGTCACCGGCAAGGGCCTGGTCGACCTCGCCGTGCGCGAAGGAGAGGGCGAGATCGCGGTGACCGTGGTGAACCTGACCGACCCGATGGCGATGCGCGGCCAGCGCCACGACGCTCTCCCTCTGCACGACCAGGAGGTCACCCTCCGCATCCCCGACGGAGCGCAGCTGCAGAGCGCCGCACTCGTCATCGCCGGCGCCCCCGCCCGCACCGAGGTGCGCGGCCGGCAGCTGCACATCCCGATCGACCGCATCGACGACCTCGAAGTCGTCCACGTGACCTGGACCCCGACCGACACCGCCGCGACACAGCCTGGAGGACAAGCATGAGAATCGGATTCATCGGACTCGGCGTCATGGGTGCGCCCATGGCCCGCAATCTCCTCGCAGCCGGGCACGAGCTGCAGATCCACCGCGTCAAGGACCGCTCGCAGGACCTCGTCGACGCCGGAGCGACGGCGGCACCTTCCGCAGCCGCGGCGGCCACCGGCGCCGACGTCGTGATCCTCATGCTCCCGGACACCCCGGACGTCGAGTCGGTGCTGCTGGGGGAGGGCGGCGTGCTCGACGCGCTGAAGGACGGCGCCCTCGTGATCGACATGAGCTCGATCTCCCCGGTGCGCACCGAGCAGTTCGCCGCAGCCGTCACCGAGGCCGGCGGCCAGTACGTCGACGCCCCGGTCTCCGGCGGGGAGGTCGGCGCGCGGGACGGCGCCCTGACCATCTTCGTCGGGGGAGAGGACGCCGCCGTGGAGCGGGCCATGCCGCTGCTGGAGATCCTCGGCGCCCGCATCACCCACATGGGCGCCGCCGGCGCCGGGCAGGCCACGAAGGTCGTCAACCAGATCATCGTCGCCCTCACCATCGAGGCGGTCGCCGAGGGGCTCGCACTCGCCGAGGCCTCCGGGATCGACCCGGAGCGGGTCCGTGCCGCACTCGACGGCGGATTCGCCAGCTCCCGCATCCTCGAGCTGCACGGCGCGCGCATGGTCGAGCGCGCCTTCGACCCCGGCTTCCGCCTCCGCCTGCACCGCAAGGACCTCCGCCTCGCGCAGGACTCCGCCTCCCATCGCGGCATCGCCCTGCCGGGCACCGAGACCGTCGCCGCGCAGATGGACGAGGCGCTCTCCCGCCAGTGGCAGGACCTCGACCACTCGGCCCTGTTCCGCCTGCTGATCGAGGACACCCGATGACCGCGCATGATCTTCGGTCAGCCCCCGGCGCGGCCGAACCCGACAACTCGGCGCTGAAGCACTGGTGGGATTCCCCGTTCCGCACCTTCCAGACCAACCTCCGGGAGATCGACGCCGGCATGGACGTCCAGGCCGCGCTGGACGCGATCCAGGGCTACGGCGCCGATACCTGGCTGCTGAGCGTGGGCGGCATCATCGCCAACCACCCCAGCCGCCTCGCCTCCCAGACCGTCAACCCGCATCTCGCGCAGCGCCCCTCCGGAGACCTGATCGGGGACGCCACCCGCGCCGCCCACGACCGCGGGATCCGGGTGCTGGCCCGCATGGACTTCTCCAAGATCGACGCCCCCCGCGCCGAGCGGCACCCGGAATGGTGCTTCGTCTCCCCACGCGGCGAACCCCAGATCTACAACGGCTATCGCAGCGTGTGCCCCAGCGGGGACTACTACCAGCGCGAGATGTTCGAGATCGTGGCCGAGGTGCTGGAGAAGTACCCGATCTCCGGGTTCTTCTTCAACTGGATGTCCTTCAACGAGGTCGACTACAGCCGCCAGTACCGGGGCGTCTGCCATTGCGAGGCCTGCCTGCGCGGCTTCGCCCACTTCGCGCCCGAACTGTCCCTCCCGCACGGTCCCGAGGATGCCGGCTACGCACGGTGGAAGGAGTTCTCCGACGGGGTGCTCTCGGATCTGCATCACCGGATGCAGGCGCACGTGCGCCACCTCGCCCCCGACGCCGCGCTCATCCAGGGCGACCGCGCGGACATCACCTTCCACGAAGCGAACAACGCCGTGGGCCGCGACCTCTGGCACCAAGGAACCGCCGATGCTGTCGACGCGGCACGCTCGGAGAACCCCGCCCGGCCGGTCTTCGTCAATGCCGTGGCGTTCGTCGACATGCCCTACCGCTGGGCCGGCGAGGACCCGCGCCACCTGGAGCAGTACGCCGTGCAATCCATCGCCCACGGCGCCCAACCCTCCACCTACATCATGGGCACCCCGGCGCACAGCCCCTTCCCGGCGCTCGAGCGCAGCGGGCGCATCACCCGCTTCCACCGCGACCACCAGCAGGACTACGCCGGGCTCGTCTCCATCGCGCGGACCGCGCTGGTGCGGCCCGCAGGCACCGCCCGCAGCCGCGCCGAATTCGAAGGCTGGCACTCCGCGCTGTCCGAGGCGCACATCCCTGCTGCCACTTTCCATGCCTCGGCACTGGCGACCCTGGACCGAGCCCGCTTCGACCTGGTGATCCTGCCGGATCTGGGTGCCCTGCCCGACCCGGCCGTCCGCACGCTCCGGCGTTTCGTGGCCGACGGCGGCGCGGTCATCGCGACCGGCAGCTCCGCGTGGTCCGGCGGCGTCCATCAGGTCGACCCCGACGGCGACCGGGTGACCCTGAAGGCAGTGTTCGACACCGAGGAGTCGCTGCGTTCCCTGCACCTGGACATCGGCGCCAGCCTCCCCGGCCCCGCGACGGACACAACGGCAGCCGGGCCCCGCGGGCCGGTGCACGTCCCGGCCCTGGGCGAGTTCCGCGTGCTCGGGACCAGTGGTGCTCCGGGAGCCGACGGCGGGCCGACGACGGACTGGCCGGTGCTGGGGCGCGCGCTCTACGGGCCACCGGAGAAGTGCTACGGGAACGAGGACACCGGCCATCCCGGACGCGTCTCCTGGCAGGAACCCACTGGCGGCACGGTCACCGTGCTGCCCTGGCTGCCCGGACAGGCCCTGCGCGAGCTGGGACTGTCCGCCGTCGGCGAGGCACTGTCCGAACTGGTCACCAGCACCGGCGGATCGCACTTGCGATGGGACACCACCCTGCCCCCGCACCTGCGCATCGTCCCCGGGCGCTCCGCGCGCGGGCTGCTCGTCCACCTGCTCAATCGCAGCGGGGAGCGCCCCCAGAGATTCGTGGACCCGATCCCCACCGCCCCAGCAGAGATAGAGATCCCGTGCCCTGCTGAGCCCCGAGAAGTGCACGCCCTGGTCGCCGATCACGCCCTCGAATGGTCCTGGTCCGCAGGGACAGTGCACCTGCGTACGCCGCAGATCGACGTCTTCGAAGCGATCGCCATCCGCTTCTGAGAGACGGGACATCAGCGCGCAGGGAACGTCCGTCCCGCGCGGTCGTCCTCTCGTCGGCCGGAGCGACCACCGGCCCGCCCCATGCATACGAAGATAACAACTAGGCATGTGTTCTTGACAGACAATCTGACAGTAGCGAGGATTGTCAGCGTGGGGCTACGAGGCCCCCGTTCCTTCCAACGACGGGAGTACAGCAATGCGTCACCTGAGCCGACGACGTCTCTTCATGGGTGCCGGAGCAGCAGCCGGGGCCGGCGCCCTGGCAGCCTGCGGCGGTGTGGGAGGAGGAGGCGGTGACTCCGCCAGCAACCTCCGCTACGCCTTCTGGGGCAACAACGTGAGGCAGGAGAACTACCAGGAAGCCTTCGACCTGATGGCGGAGGGGAACGAGGATCTCGCCCTCAAGGTCGAGTTCGCCGAATACTCCGCCTTCCAGGAACGGATGACCACACAGATGGCGGCCGGGAACGTCTCGGACATCTTCTGGATACCCTCCGCGCAGGTCATGACCTACTACTCCAACGGGCTCTACCGTCCGCTGGACGGCGTGGAGAGCCTCGACCTCTCGGACTACGCCGACGCCGACATCCAGGACTTCCTGCTGGACGGCGAGCACAACACCATGCCGTTCGGCGTCTTCGTCCCCGTGATCCGCTACAACGCGACCTTCGTCGAGGAGGACGGCGTGGACTGGCCGGAGTCCTGGGACTGGGACGCCTTCGCGGAGTTCGCCAAGGAGTACACCGCCGAGAGCGAAGACCGCTGGGGCGTGGCGTACGCCGCGGATGCGGACCTGCCCTTCGAGGGCTGGCTGCGCCAGCGCGGAGAGCAGCTGTGGAGCGAGGGCGGCCGCATCGGATACACCCAGGAAGGCCTGGAGAGCTGGATCGCCTGGTGGGAGGACCTGCGCGAAGCGGGAGCCACCCCGACCATCGGCGAGCAGGACGGTGTGGGCGCGAGCTGGGAGGACGTGGGCGACCGCTGCCTGGCCTGGTTCAGCAACTCCAACCACATCGTCGACGACGCGACGATGTTTCCCGACTTCGAGTTCGCGCTCTCCCACCTGCCGGTCGACCCGTCGGCCTCGGACGGTCACCAGTTCCTGTACTTCCCGCGCCAGGCCATCTACGCCGAGGCCAGTGACGCGAACGCCGAGCTCGCCGGAGAGGTCTTCAACTTCACCACCGGTGACGTCGAGATGCTGAAGGTCGTGGGCCTGACCATGGGCGCCCCGGTGAATCCGCGCGTGGCCGAGGAGTACGTCGAATTCGCCTCCCCCGCGGAGACCGCGATGCTCGAGGTGGTCTCCGAGGACCGCGAGGCGGATCGTTCTCCTCGCTTCGAGGCTCCTCCGGGGTCGAGCACCTGGCGCACGGTCATGACGCGCACCCTCGAGGAGGTCACCACGGGCAGCTCCACGATCTCGGAGGCAGCGGCCGCGATGATCGAGGAGATCAACCAGGGCATCGACCGCGCCGCCAGCGGCGAGGAGGACGCATGACGGCCGCCCTCCGCGCGAAGGAGCGACCGCCCGGGTCGCCGTCCGTCGGCCCGTCTCCTCCGCGTCGGCGGGGCCGGCGAAGTCAGGGGCTCGCGGCGCACGCGTTCATGTCGCCGTGGCTGATCGGGCTGGTCCTGGTCACGGCCGCACCGATGCTGGCCTCCCTGTATCTCTCGTTCACCGACTACAACATCATGTCCACCCCGACGTTCGTCGGGTTCGACAACTTCGAGCGGATGGTGGGGGACGAGAGGTTCTGGGCCTCCACTCGCGTGACCTCCCTGTACGTGCTGGTCTCGGTGCCGCTGCAGCTGGTGTTCGCGCTGATGCTCGCGCTGGTCCTGGATCGCGGCCTGCGGGGTCTGTCCATCTACCGCAGTGCCTACTACCTGCCGTCGCTGCTGGGTACCAGCGTGGCGGTGGCGGTGCTCTGGAAGCAGATCTTCGGGCACGACGGACTGGTCAATCAGGCACTCGCCCTGATCGGCATTCAAGGCACCAACTGGTTGCAGAACCCGGACAGCGCCCTGTGGACTTTGATCATCCTGAACGTGTGGACCTTCGGGTCACCGATGGTGATCTTCCTGGCCGGCCTGCGACAGATCCCGGAAGAGCTGTACGAGGCGGCGAGGGTCGATGGAGCATCGCAGATCCGCATGTTCCGCCACATCACGATCCCGCTGCTCACGCCGATCGTGTTCTTCAACCTGATCCTGCAGACCATCGGGTCGTTCCAGGCCTTCACGCAGGCCCACGTGATCAGCGGCGGCACCGGCGGCCCCGTGGATTCGACGCTCTTCTACACCTTGTACATCTACCAGCAGGCGTTCGTGAACTTCGACATGGGATACGCCTCCGCCCTGGCCTGGGTGCTGCTGCTCGCCATCGCCGTGATCACCGCCCTGCACTTCACCCTGTCCAAGTACTGGGTGTTCTACGGAGACTGATATGTCGACATCCACTCTCGACTCGCCACCTGTCGTCGACGGGCCCACCCGCCCGCGCGGCCCCTCACGCTCGATGCGCCGTGCCAAGGTGCGCGGGGCGATCCTGCGGCACGGAGGGCTGATCCTCTTCGGGCTGTTCATGCTCTATCCGCTGATCTGGATGGCAGTCAGCGCGTTCAAGCCCTCTCATCTGGTGCTCACCGATCCCAGCATCATCCCCACCGAGCTCACGCTCGAGAACTTCGTCAACGGATGGGTGGTGGGCGGCTTCCCCTTCTGGGTGTTCTTCGGGAACTCGCTCGTGATCGCGATCAGCGCGATCCTCGGCAACCTCATCTCCTGCTCGCTCACCGCCTACGCGCTGGCGCGGCTCGAGTTCCGGGCACGCAACGTCTACTTCGCGATCGTGCTGGTCACGGTGATGCTCCCGATGCACGCGGTGGTCATCCCGCAGTACATCGTGTTCTCGAACCTGGGACTGGTGAACACCTTCATCCCGCTGATCCTGCCGAAGTTCCTGGCCACGGACGCGTTCTTCATCTTCCTCATGGTCCAGTTCATCCGCGGGATCCCCCGGCAGCTCGACGAAGCCGCCTCGATCGACGGCGCCGGCCCGTTCCGGGTGTTCTGGAGCATCATCCTGCCGCTGATGAAGCCGGCGCTGATCACCACCGCGATCTTCACGTTCATCTGGACCTGGAACGACTTCTTCGGCCAACTGATCTACCTCACCGACTCCTCGGTGTTCACCGTGCCGATCGCCCTGAACGCGCTGGTCGATTCTGAGTCCAACCAGGGCACCGGAACGCTCATGGCCATGTCGGTGCTGTCGCTGATCCCGCTGCTGCTGTTCTTCGCCTTCGCGCAGAAGCACCTGATCCGCGGCATCGCGACGACGGGATTGAAGTGAGTCCCGCCTCGGCTGGAGGCAGTGCTGCGGACGGCGGTGAGCCGGCGCTGATCGGCGTGACCGGCAGTGCTCGTGCGGACCTCGACGCGGTGCGCGAGATCGCCGGGGCCGGCTCCGTCGTGGATCTCGACGAGGCCGAGGGCGCCCCGGACATCACCGCCCTCGTCGGTGCCTCGCCCGAGGACGATCTCCGTCGCTTCCCGTCCCTCCGGTGGGTGCACAGCACTGCGGCGGGGGTGGACGTCTGGCTGACCTCGAGCATGCTGCCGGACCACGTCACGCTGACCTCCGCCGCCGGCAACGGTGCGATCCCGCTCGCCGAGCACGCGCTCATGCTGATGCTCATGCTCAGCCGGGACGCCCCACGCTGGGCGCGGGCACAGCAGCGCCACGACTGGGAGCGCCGCACCCATGGCGAGCTCGCCGGCGCGCAGCTCGGCATCATCGGCTACGGCAACAGCGGCAAGGACCTCGCCCGCAAGGCGCTCGCCTGCCACATGGACGTCCAGGCACTGCGCCGGCAGGGCAGTGGAAAGCGCGACGGCGCGGTGCAGATGCTCTACGGGGACGAGGGGCTGCGCGACCTGCTGCGCTCGAGCGACATGATCGTGGTGACCTCGCCGCTAACCGTCCAGACTGCAGGCATGATCGGCTCTGACGAGATCGCCCTGATGAGACCCGGCTCGGCACTCATCGTCGTCTCCCGCGGGGGCATTGTCGATGAGGCCGCACTCGTGGCCGCCCTGCACTCGGGCCACCTCGGCGGAGCCGGGATCGACGCCCACGCGACGGAGCCCCTCCCGGCTAGCAGTCCGCTGTGGGATGCCCCGGGAGCCATCGTCACCCCACACAACGCGGCGACCACGCCCGGAACCGTGCAGCGCGGTCGCGCGATCATGCTCGACAACGTCAGCCGGTGGGTGCGCGGGAACGGGTTGCGGAACGTGGTGGATCGCGCGGCGGGGTATTGACCTCGCGGGTGAGGGGTTGCCGTATCTCTTGGCCCCATCCCCGGGGGCTTCTGTACCGATAGGAGACTTCCGCACGATCAGGTCAAGATGTCACCTATCCGCGCGGCAGTCCCGCCTCATCCATCTGTATGAGGTCCGGAGGGGTGCCACCCGCTACCTGTGTGGCGAGACGATCCCAGTAGCTTGTCCACTCCCCGGCTTGGGGGCTCATCGCGACATCGGGGTGGGTCTCGACGTAAGAATCGATCGCTTCCTGGGTGAGCTCGTTGCGCAACGCGTTTCCCCACCAGGTGACTGCGAGTCCGGAATCCTCGGTGGGACCTGCGCTCGGGCCACACGCGCTGAGGGAGCCGAGCGCCGCAGCACTGGTCGCTGCGGCGAGGCCGGCACGGAGCATCGTTCTTCTGCTGGTCATGAGGTTCCTCTGGTGTCGTCCGTCATTGGATGAAGTACCGTCGAACCCGATCGCTGGACCGGACTGGAGCATGGGAGAACTCACAGACAACCCTAGCCTGAAACGACTCAATAAGGGAGGGTTGTCGGGAAATCGCCTCCGCTGGCGCCGGACCGCATCGTCGGCTCCCGTACCCCCTGTGACAACTTCGGCGGTGCCAGAGTGCCCTCGCCCACCGTAGATTCGAAGGGACTGGGGTGCTTTCATGGTCTTCCTGCGGGACGGATTGCTTGGATCCCAACCCCTCGCGTGGTCCCGGGCGCGCTACTTCATTTTTACGCCGTGACCGCAACGCCATGACCTGCGATGTCTAGCGTGCTCGCCGCTCGATGATCTCTTTGGTGCTCGCGTCGTACTGGTAGTCGATGATCTCGCCGGAGATGATCATGTTGATGGCCTGGGTGCAGTCCTCACGCAGCGATCGCCCGGAATGCCACGAGTCGTGCCTCCTTCGCCGCATCGGTTCCCTGGATGACCAATCGCAGGCCCTGCACGGGCAGTTCACCGAGATCGGCGACCCACCGCCGCTGCCGATTCCCGTCGATCCGGGCCACTTCGCGCCAGCTCCCCTCCATATGTACCTCCACGCGCGCGTCCCGCACCAGCGTCGGCATCACCTCGGCCTCCGTCCGGTGGTGGTGGAGGTTGATGAGGTCCTCGTTCACGTCGTCGTCGAAGAGGACCTCGACGCTGCCGACCTGCACCGGCTCCGCCCACGACAGCTCGATCCACGGCTGGGGGTCCTCACCGGTCGGCCCGGAGATCCACATGTTCGGCCCGCCGTACGGTCGCGCATAGCCGCCCCGCACCTGCTCGGGACGGAATGCGGTAGTCGGCGCACTCGCACGGAAGCAGATGCCGCTGCCATGCAGGTTCTCCTTCCAGGCGCGCCACTGCTCGGTGTACCGCTCGTCCTCGGGCATGACGCGGTGGATCATCGTCACCGTGCCGGGCTCGGCCCCGGCTCCCTGGTGCACGGACAGGTCGGGGTTCGCGCGCAGGATCAGGAAGCCGTTCTGCGCCGTCGCCGGCTCCCAGGCCAGCGGCAGGTGCACCCACGAACGTCCCGGCTCCACCGCCACGCTCACCTCCGCGATCTGCTCCGCCGGCAGGTAGTTCTGCGGCGCGGAGGTGGCATGCAGGGATGCTCGCAGCTCGTTCGCCGCGGCCGCGTTCACCAGCACGTCGATCCCGTCCAGTCGCGGATCCACCGGCAGCACCAACCCCAGGTCGTCCACCAGCGGCACCAGTCCTGTGCTCCGCGTGGACGCGAGCGTCGTCTTCGTGGAGGAGGCCCGCACCTCAGCTTGCAAGGCGAGGTCTGCCGGGTCGTCGTTCTCCACACCCAGCACCGACGCGTCGGCGCGCACCATGGCTCGGCGCACCGCGGTCACGTGCTCGCTCGCCAGTGCGGAAGGTGACACGTCCAGCTGCTGCGTGAGGGCGGCCCCGATCCCGGCGGCCTCGCCGAGCAGGGCGCAGGTCGCCATCACCCGAGTGGACCCGAAGGCGACATGGCTCGCGCTGATGTTCCGCCCGGCCATCCACATGTTCGTGACGTTCTTCGAGAACAGCATGCGCAGCGGCAGGTGGTAGTTCCCGTCGGGGTGCCAGTGCTTCGACCCCGGTTCGGTGGCGTACACACCGCCGGAAGGATGGAGGTCGATGGACCACCCGCCGAAGGCGATGCGGTCCTCGAACTCGGCCTGCTCCAGGACGTCCTGCTGGGTGAGCACGTACTCACTCGTGAAGCGGCGGTACTCGCGCTTGCCCGGCACGGAGCCGACCCACTCGAGGGTGAGGTTCTCGGCGTCGAACTTGCCGGAGTTCTTGATGTGATCCCACATGCCGTAGCAGACGGCCTGGAGCTCGTCGCGGATCCGTTCGTTGGCGTCCACCACGTCCAGCTCACCGCCCCATTCGATCCACCAGAAGGCGCAACCCTTCATGTCCTGGCGGATCACGCGGTGCTCCGGGATCCCGGCGGCGGCGATGTCGGCGGCGAACCCCGGCTTCACGAACTTCGAGGGCTCGCCGATGTCCTTGGAGTAGAAAAGGATCGTGCTGCCCAGCATGTTCTGGTCCGGCACCTCCGGCGCCCAGGACTCCCCGAACTGCGAGCGGGGCTCCCGGCCGGTCATGTACTCCGCGCCGGCGAGATGGCCGACCAACCCGTCTCCCGTGCAGTCGATGAACGTCGGCGCCTCGAGCGTGATGCGTCGTTCGGAGCCGCTCATCCAGCCGGTCACGCCGCGGATCACACGGGCATCCTCGGGCCCGTCGGCATCGACCTCCGTGATGTCGGTGTTCAGCAGCAGGGTGATGTTCTCCTCCGCCTGCACCTTCTCCAGCAGCAGCAGGTCCCAGTAGTACGGGTTCCCCTCGGGGTTGCGGAACTGGTTCTCCACGAACAGCTCGCCCATGATGCCGGTCTCTCGGGCGAACAGGTGGATGCCGTGGGCGGTCGCGCCGCACACCCACACCCGCACCTCGCTCGAGGAGTTCCCGCCTAGCACGGGGCGGTTCTGGGCGAGCACCACCTGCCTGCCCTGACGGGCGGCGCCGATCGCGGCGCATATACCGGCCAGGCCTCCGCCCAGCACGGCAATATCGGTACGGATCGTCTCTTCGATCACGAGGATGGTCCTTTACAGCAGGTGGGTCCGAAGTTGTCCAGCGGTCGGTCGGGCCGGACGAGCGGTTCGGGCCGGTGTTCAGCCGCGACCGCCGAGCATGCCGTCGTCGAAGTAGCGCATCGAATTGTCTGCCGAGCGGTACTGGGCTACTAGCACCCACAGCAAGCTGGTCACGAGAGTGTCGCTGGCGCGGCCCGAGTAGTAGTGCGTCCACACCTCGCCGTTGCGAATCCCGGAGTACACGCTGATCTCGGCGCCGTGATCCACCGGGGAGCCCGGCATGCCGTGCACCGCCACCGTGGTGGCGCCCCTCGCACTCGCCTCGCGCAACAGACGCGCGGTGACGTCGTCCTCCCCTGAACGGTTCAGCACCACCACCACGTCCTGCTCGGTGAGCGTGTTGCACACTGCATGCAGCGTCACGGGGCCCGAGTCCAAGAACCAGGCGGCCACCCCGATGCGCTGAAGGCGCAAGTGCAGCTCGCGCAGCGCCACCGAGTCGCCCCATTCCCCGTACAGATGCACCCGCTCGGCGCCCGCGATCACCCGCGCCGCTTGCTCCACGCGCACCACGTCGATCCCGGAGACGGCGTCGCGCAGGGCGCGTGCGGCGGTGCCGGCGAGGATGTCGAGGACGTCGGCTGCGGGATCCTCCAGCGAGATCGCCCCGCCGATGTCCCGCTCCCAGCCGGACTGGGCGTTACGGCCGTTCTCCAGCGCGATCGCGCTGCGCAGCTCCGGGAAGCCCGAGTACCCCAGGCGCGGCGCGAGTCGGGAGACCGTCGCGGCGTTCGTGCCCGCTCGTCCGGCGAGCGCCGTGATGCTCGTGGACCCAGCGGCGAGAGGATCCTCGAGGATCTCTTCCGCCACCCGTTGCAGGGTGGGGGTCAGGTCCGCGAGCGCGTCGCGCAGGGTCTGCAGCACGGGACGGGAGGCGGCAGGAGTCTCGGGGGTTTCAGGGGTCATGATCTCTCTCAGGAGTTGAACAGCTCAGGTGTAGAACAGCTGGGCCGAGGCGGTGGTGTCAGTGTCGGCCACCACCCTGACCCAGTGGGCGCTGAAACCGCTGGGGAACACGTGGGTGGCCAAGCACCCGGGCTCCACGGTGAGGCGCTGGCTGCGCCGGAAGTGCCCGTCGCCGTGGATGTCCACCTCGAGATCGAAGGTCACGGAGGTCTCCCCGTGGTTTTCCAGGTGAAGGCACTTGTTGTCGAACCCGGTCATCAAGTACGGGTCCGACGGCTCGCCCGCATGCACCTCCTCGCGCCACCAGGGGCCGCCCCACCCGGACGGCTTGCCGAAACCCCACAGGTCGTCGGTCTTGCCGAACCAGAGCCCCGACTGCGGCTCCGCGGTGGTGACGTTCTTGCCGCCGCTGGGAGAGGCGTTATCCGCCCCGAGCACCAGCATGCCCTTCCAGGAGCAGAAGTCGCCGAGCACCCACAGGTGGGTGGAGATCGGTCGCAGCCCCCAGATCCGGCCGCCGTACGCCCAGGGGGAGAGCTCATAGAACATGCCGTGATGGTCTACGAGCAGACGCTCGTGCTCGGTCTCGCGGATACGGGGCCATTCCGTCTGCCACTTGTGGTCGAAGGTGTGCGAGGCTTTCGGGAGGCGGTAGCGGGTCCAGCGATCGTCCCGCGCGGTGTACACCTCGAGGATCGCGGAGGCCGCATCCCAGCCGGCGGCGAAGATGGTGTCCGTGAAGTCTCCGCGTCCGCCGATCGCGGTGAAGGGCTTGTGCTCGATGATCCGCCAGCTCGTGCCGTCGAACTCTGCGAGTCGGCCCCGGCTCTGCGTCCCGGCCCAGTCGTCCTCGCCGTACTCGTTCGAGCAGACGACGAGACGACCGTGTGCGCTGTAGCAATCCTTGTAATGGACCTTCCACTCGCCTTCGGTGGCGAGCTCATCGTTCAGATCCCAGAGGAGCACGACCTGCCGGGTGGTGAGCTCCAGCTCGAAGACCAGACCCTCCATGGTCAGCACGTAGACGTGGGTCTTCGGCCGCGTCAGGTGTCGGGCGGTGCCGCACAGCCGGTGCTGCGCGAGCTCGTCGACCGTGTGCACGGTGTGATCCGGTTCGATCACGTGCGGGCCGATCACCAGAGAGCCGGTCTCGAAATGCACGAGCCGGTTCGTGAAGGTGCCGTCCACTCCGATCGCTTCGGGAACCTTCTCCATGGAGAAGTCCTCCTCGACGCGGCGCAGGCTCACCCCGGTGCCGGTCTCGGCTCGGTGGGAGTTGTAGTTCTGGACGTATAGGGCGCCGTTGTACGGCATCAGAGCGCCGACGCCGAGCTCGGTGCGCGGTGGCCCGAAGCCTCCGATCTGGGCGAGCGAGGGGGCGACACCGGACACGGTGGAGAGGGGCGACATCTTGGTGTTCTCCTGGAGGGGGTGGGGCGGGACGTGTTGGGGCGGAAGGCGACGGGATTGGGGGGCGTTACTTTGGGGGCGTCACTTTAGAGCGCTCTCGGTCATCGCCTGCACGAAGCGGCGCTGGAAGATCAGGAAGACCACGAGGATCGGGATGATCGAGATGACGGCTGCGGCCATCGCGATCCCCGGGGCCATGGCGCCTGTCTCATCGGTGAAGTTCGTCAGCGCGAGCGGAAGTGTGAAGGTCTCGGGGCTGGAGAGGAACACCAGCGGCGACTCGTAGTCGTTCCACGACCAGACGAAGGTGAGGATCGCCAGCGCACTGATCATCGGCAGAGCGTTGGGGAGGTAGACCCGGAAGAATATTTGGAACTCGTTCGCGCCGTCGAGCCTCGCAGCCTCCGCGAACTCGCCAGGTTGGCTCACGAAGAACTGCCGCATGAGGAACGTGCCCAGCACGGTGAACATCCCCGGCAGGATCAGCGCCCACAGGGAGTCGTACAGACCCAACTGCTGGAAATACACGAAGCGAGGCACGAGCAGCAGCTGCGCTGGGATCAGAGAGGTGGCGAGGTACACGATGAACACGACGTTCCTCCCGCGGAACCGGAGCTTCGCGAAGGCATACCCGGCCAGCGTCGCCGTGGCCAGCTCACCGAGCACTCGCAGCAGCGCCACGAGCACGGAGTTCCCGAACGCTGGGAGGATCGAGCGTTCGCCGAACAGCACTTCGGTGTAGTTCTCCCAGCGAAAGTCGTTCGGGATCCATTGCATCGGTACCGTGAACGCCTCCACATCGGGCTTCAGGGAGGTGGAGATCATCCAGGCGAACGGCAGCAGGAACAACAGGGCCAGGATCCACAGCGGGATGCCCCAGCCCCAGCGGCGAAGACGACGTCGGCGACGATGCAGGGCATCGCGGGCGGCAGCGCTCGTCCGCGATTCGACCTGCTGGGTCGAGGAGTCGCGGGTGGGGTGCAGGGTGTCAGTCATGGAGGGCCCTCCCTCGCTGGAGGCGCCACATGACGAGCATCAGCGCGAAGATTCCGAGGAACGTCACCAGACCCACTGCCGAGGCATAGCCGAAGCGGTAGAACTGGAAGCTGGTCTGGTACATGTAGAACGACAGCGTGGTGGTCGAGGAGCCGGGGCCACCGTTCGTGATCAGTGCGATCATCCCGAAGCTCTGTGAGATCCCGACGAACAGCGTAATCAGCAGGAACACTGAGGTCGGCAATAGTGACGGCCAGGTGATCGCGCGGAACATCCGCCAGCGCCCGGCCCCGTCGATCCGTGCCGCCTCGTAGAGCTGTTCGGGGGCGTCCTGCAGGGCGGAGAGGTAGATCAGGCACGCGTACCCGGCTTGGGCCCAGATCGTTACGAGGATCAACGCCGGCAGCGCCCAGCGGGAGCTTGCGAACCAGCCGGGCAGAGACTCCGCACCGAAGTTCCCTAGGAACTGGTTCAGCAGGCCGGCCGACGGGTCCAACAGCATCATCCAGGTCATCCCGATCGCTACGACGTTTACGATGTACGGGATGAAGAAGCAGGCGCGCAGCAGGGCCCGACCTGGCACGTCGCGGTTCAGTGCCGTTGCGAGGAGCAGTCCTACGACCAGGGTCAGCGGCACGGCCACCCCGGCGTAGACCACGGTGATCAGCAGGCTGCGCCAGAACTTCGGATCCTGGAGCACGAAGAGGAAGTTGTCGATCCCGACGAACTCGATCCCTTCGAGGCCGGAGACCAGGTTCCACTTGGTGAAGGACAGCAGCACCACAGACACCAGCGGCACGAACGTGAACAGCAGGACTCCGAGCAGGTTGGGGGCGATGAACAGCCAGCCGACCAGAGGCTTCGGGTCCGACGGCGCGCGGCCGGTACGGCGTGTTCGGTTAGCGGTGGAAGGACCGGAAGCGGGCGGGGTGGTGGTAGCGGTTGTCATCTCAGTCCTCCCTGAAACGCTGGATGAGCGCGTCTGCATCGGCATGGATCGTGTCGATCGCCCGCTGCGGGGAGCGCTCGAGCAGCCAGCAGACGTCCCGCTGCTGCTCGTAGGCCTGGGTGATCTCGGCGACCGCGGTGAGGTCGGTGTCAGCGAGCAGTTTGGGGTCGTTCTCGAACAGGGTGCGACGGAAGGACTCCACGTCGAAGTAGGTCTCCATGTTCTCGCCGAGGATCGCCTCGAGGAGGATCTCGTGATCGACGTTGTCGAGGGTGGGGATCTTGCCGCCTGGAGCCATGTCGGCGGCGCCGTCCAGGAGCCAGAACTTCACGAACTCCTGGGCGAGCTCTTGCTTGGGGCTCTTGGCATTGATCTGGACATGGTTGCCGTAGACGCCGCTGTTCCAGTCAGCACCGTCGATCGTGGGCATGGGAGCGCAGGCAGTGAGGAAGTCGTGCGGGTACTGCTCGGAGTCGTTGAGGAACCGAAGGCTGAATGGGGCGGTGCCCCAGATCGCGAAATCGCCAGCGATGAAGTTGTTCTGCTGGTAGGCCTCGATCTGCCGGGCGAGCACCTGCGACCAGGGGAAGACCTCGCCATCGCGGATCATCTGGGCCGTGAGCTCGAAGTGGCGGAGGAAGGCCGGATCCTCGAAATTTGACCCCTCTCCCGCGTACCAGTAGTTCGGGCCGAGCGCGATCCGGGGGAGGTCCGGCAGCTTGTAGGTCCCGTAATGGCCGTTGGCGGTGAGGCTGCGCACCGCCTCCAGGTACTCCTCGAGCTCCCAGGCAGAGGGCAGTTCGATGCCGGCTTCGTCCCGCAGGGACTCGTTGAACAGTAGGAAGTTCGGCTCTTTCGTGGTGGCCAGCGCAGTGATCGTCTCGCCGTCGAACAGCGCCTTCGGCTCGGTTGTATCGAGGAACGGCTCGAGCTTGGGAGTGGAACGCACCAGGTCTCCCAGATCTGCTGCCATGCCGGAATGCGAGCGCATGGCAAGGCTCGAGGAGTCGTAAGTGAAGAAGACGTCGATGTCGACTCCGCCTTGGAGAGCGGTGTTGACCTTGAGATTCCCGCGATCGTCGTTGACGAAACGGGTGTAGACCACCTTTTGATCGGGGTGTTCCTCCATGAAATGGTCCACGAGCGCTTGCGGGCCGTTCTCCGGAGGGACCCCTCCCCAGACTTGGAGCGTGTCGAGATCCTTCGAAGTGTCCTGCGAGGCGCAGCCGGCGAGGGCAGTCGCGGCCGTGGCGCCGACGAAACCGGCTAGGGAGCGGCGGGTGATGGGAGAGTCGAGGGAAACTGGCCGGCGACGTCTCGGTGGGGGAGTGGAACGGCTCTGCATATGCGGTCCTCCGACGCTTCGTTGCGTACAGGGTGAACGTGGCGTGGTGCATAAGATTTACAGAGCCGCGCCGAGTCGTCAAGGATTTTTGAGAAAAATATGCAGACACAGGGTCGGGCAACGGTTCGTCCACCACCCCACTTCGAGGTCGGCCAGGACGGGATGCAGCGTGGGGGCAGGGTGCGCGGACTCGCCCCGACACGCAGGACGATGCATCGCAGTTGCGCATGTTCCGCCACATCACGATTCCGCTGCTCACGCCGATCGTGTTCTTCAACCTGATCCTGCAGACCATCGGGTCGTTCCAGGTCTTCACGCAGGCCCACGTGATCAGCGGCGGCACCGGCGGTCCGGTGGATTCGACGCTCTTCTACACCTTGTACATCTACCAGCAGGCGTTCGTGAACTTCGACATGGGATACGCCTCCGCCCTGGCCTGAGTGCCGCTGCTGAAGGGAGTCCCGCCTCGACACGAGGCAGCGCTGTGGACGGCAGTGAGCCGACGCTGATCGGCGTGGCCGGCAGCGCCCGTGCGGACCTCGACGCGGCGCGCGAGATCGCCGGGACCGGCTCCGTCGTGGATCTCGACGAGGCCGAGGGCGCCCCGGACATCACCGCCCTCGACGGAGCCTCGCCCGCGGACGACGTCCGTCGCTTCCCGTCCCTCCGGTGGGTGCGGGGCGAGGAGCTGCGGAACGTGGTGGATCGGGTAGCGGGGTACTGAGCGTTCTCGGCGCGTTCGTGTGTGCACCGCCGGGGCGCACTGGTGGGGCCAGCTCCACGATCTACGGCTGAAGTGTGCGCTGGGCGATCAGTTCGGTGAGGGCCCCACGCACTGGCGCAGCAGCCTCCTCTCCAGCGAGTACAGCGCCCAGGGTGGTGTCGACGACATCGTCGTAGATCGAGAGGCGAGCGAGCCGGACCAGTCCGGCCGCTGCATGCGCATCTCGGATCGCGTCGTAGACGGCACGCTGTTTTGCACGCGGAGAGCCCGGCCCATCGAAGTCGCCTCGTGTACCGGCAGTGCCGAACTGCCGCTCCGTGGACGGGTTCGTCCAGAACCCGCCATAGCCCGCTGCCAACTGCTCGTGGGTGCGACAGTGACTCAGGTATGCATTTCGCCATGGCATGTCCGAGGCCCAGTTCAACGCTAGCGATGCAGCGCGGTAGCGAGTGAAGTGCTGCTGCTCATCGAGTTCTACGAGCGTGCCGTCCGCGAGCTGCAGATCCCAACCTGCAGGCATCAGGCGGGGTTCCTGCTGGACGCCACCGAGCTCGCGATACAGCGTCAGGATCGACGCGGAGAGGTCGCCCGGAAGCGCAGCGATCGTGGGCCGTGTCCACTTCGCCTTACTCGCCCCGAGTCCCTCGGAGCTGAGCGCTGCGGCGAGTGCCGCTTCGCGCCCGCCGCTTCTCACCATTCCCAGATCATGGCAGAGCCCGCCTCGAGGCGGAAGGTCGTGAGATCTGCGCAGGCCAGTGCTCGTCCCTCCCGCCCCTCGGACACCTCAACAAGGAAAGTCCGAGGCTGCTGGCGGCTCTGAAGATTCCCCCGGCGGATCCAGTTCACGGTCGCGACCTCGCACGTCCCCGTAGCCATCCCGGCGGCATCGATTACGGGGCACAGGATGTTTGTGCCACGGGGTGCTGGCCGTTCACGCAGTCAGGATCTCTTCGATCCGCTGCAGCACCCGCAACTGCGCGGGATGGAACAGCTCGAGGACCGCGTGGGCGAAAACCAGGCGGGCCTGCTCCTCGCCGATCGGTGACCCGACGGCAGGATCGTCAAGCTGCGGCCGCTCCCGTCGGGCGGCGGCGACCGTCGGGGCGATCCGCTGGGCGAGAGCCTCGATCGTCGCCTCATCGGCGGTCTCGGGAAGGTTCTCGAAGTCGGCGTCCACGTCGTTGCCCACCAGCAGCGCCTGCCGGAACTCCTCGAGCATCGGCGGGGCCATCACGCCCGCGAACAGTGTGAGCAGGGACCGCTGCCGCTCGGTGAGCTTCTGGGACAGGTCCTCGAAGCCGCTCGGCGTATCGGCCCTCGCCCGGTGCTCGCGCAGCGCGGCGATCTCGACCCGGGCACGGGCGAGTCGGCGCATCGAGGCCTTCAGCTCCGCATCGACCTCGTCGAGGGCGACGGCGTCGTCGTCCCCACGAAGGAGCGTCGCGATCTGCGACAGCGAGATCCCGCGGTCGGCGAGTCGACGGATCTGCAGCAGCCGCGCCAGGTGCGCCGCGGTGTACTGCTTGTAGCCGTTGGAGAGGCGGCCCGGCTCGTCGAGGAGGCCCAGCCGGTGGTAGTGCCGCACAGTGGGGACGGTGGTGTCGGCGAGGCGTGCCAACTCGCTGGTGCTCCAGGTCATCGGGGCGAGCCGCCGTTCATGGTCGCAGGAGGACGGGGACGAGGTACCTCAGGGTGACCGCCTCGTAGAGCGCACCGATCACCAGCAGTGCCAGGGCGGCCAGGGTCAGCCATCCCAGCTGCCGGAGCCCCTGCAGGTACCCGCGGCGGTGCGTGCGCTCGCCGATCCGAGACGGGGTGATCCAGGCGCGGCCCAGCAGGTACACCCCGAGCACCAGCAGAATGTATGCCTGGAACTCGATGATAACGGTGAGGGAGTGGGGGATCAGCACGATCCAGGTGGCGTCGTCGGTGGGCGCGAGGGTTACCCCGATCACCACCGCCCGGTAGCCGAACACCGCGATCCCTGCGAAGGGGATCACGAGCGAGGGCAGCACGATCGAGAACAGGCCGACGGTGATCGTGTTGACACCGAGGATCGTGACCGCGAACAGCCAGACGTTCGCCAGCAGGCTGCCCACGAGATCGGCGGTGCCGTCCTCCTCGAGGGCCGTCGCACGCCCTGCGGCGAGCTCGGGGACCGCGAGGCCGAGGGCGAAGCCGGCCAGGAACAGGCCGTACATCACGACGTTCACGAGGACGAACGCTCGCCGGTGGGAGCGGATGATCTGCAGCGGTCTGCGGACGAGGGTCATAGGTGTCTCCTGAGCGCGGGACGTGCACTGTGCACGCCGATGTGCTCGATCCCAGACCCTGCTCCAGGAGCAGGGTCAAGCCTCCGGACCGGGACGGCCGCCTCGGTCACACGGCGCTCATGCTCGCTCGGACCGCCGCGAGGACCGGAGCGCATCGACGGCCGCTGCGACGGCGCACATCACGAGCCTGCCATCAGTCTCCTCGGCGGTTCTGCACACCTCGTGGAGGGCGCGCAGTCAGGCCCGCCAGGCCGTGCTCTCCGAGGAGACAGCGTGCTCGCCGGCTGCGGCGAGCGCCTCCTAGGAGGAGCGGATGCATCCGGCATCGAGCTGTCGCGGCGCAGAGGAGTCGATGGCACGGGAGATGTCGGCGCCAACGGCGTCGTGGCCGAGGGCGTCGGGGTCGATGCCGCGGGCGAGCTGCTCGGCGTGGCCGCGGGCGTCAAGGGGTTCCCAGCTCATGCGATTCCTCTTGGAGATGGTTCGCGATCGACGAGGTAGCTAGGGATGTTCTCGACCCGTTGCGGCGGCAGTCCGGGTCTCCGCGCGGTGTCTGTTCAGCTGATGCGGACGGGCGCGGACCTCACGGTCGTGCGGTCGTAGCCCTCGAGCGCTGCCGTCACCTCGACGGTGATATCCGAGCCCTTCCACCGACCGGTGAGACGGAACTGCTCCGAGGTTGCGCCCTCGATGGCAGTGCCGTCGGCGCGCCACTGGACGCTCAACCGCGGCGTCGGGCGCCAGAGTGCGCCGCATCGGAGCCCAACGGTGTCACCCCGCGACGGTGAGTGCCGTCCCGAGCGCATCGAGGAGGCCGTCGGTCCCCATCTCGCGGCCGGCGGCGGCCTCCGGGCCAGGGCCGTGCACGCCGTCGAGATGGACTCCCTGCTCCGTGAAGGTGAGGCGGGTGGCCGGGCCCTCGGGGGTGTCGACGGCCTCGAGCGCGATGGTGGTGAGCGAGGTCGAGGCGTGGGCGTCGTCCAGCCACATGTCGTAGCTGTAGACGATCCGCTCGTGCTCGACCAGGTCGGTATAGGTGGCGCGGAAGCGGGACATCGGGCCGTCCTCGCTCGGGCGGCCGTCGTCGATCCAGGTGCCGCCGACGCGGAAGTCGTCGCCGCGCGTGACGTCGACGAACTCGCTGCCGCCGAACCACTGCGCCTTGATCTCCGGGTCGGCGAAGGCCGCCCACACGCGGTCCGCCGGGACCGGGTACTCGCGCTCGAGGACGAAGGTGGCGTGGGTCTGGGTGTGCTGGGACATGTCAATCCTCCGGGGTCGGGTTCTGATCGGTTCGGGTCGGTGGGGTGGGGGTCGGCATCACAGGTTCGTGCTGGACGAGGTAGTCGCCCAGACGGTCCAGGCGGTGCTCCTGCGGGCGACGGTGGGCCACGATCCAGGCGTTCGCCGGGACCGTCCCATCGGGCACCAGCTGGAAGGTGCGGACCCGTCCCACCTTCTCGGAGCAGACGATCTGCGCCTCCTCCAGCACCTGCAGGTGTCGGACCACCGTGGGCAGCGCCATGCCGAAAGGTTCGGCGAGCTCGCTTACGGAGGACGGTCCTCGGGTCAGGCGGGCGACCATCGCCCGGCGGGTGCGGTCGGCCAGTGCATGGAACTTCCGGTCGAGGTCTGCCTCAGGGTCGTAGCCGGGCAGATACTTAGTCATGTGACTAAGTAGTGGTCTGCGGGGTGGTGCTGTCAAGGGGGCTGGCTGGACTGGCCGGACACGTTAGTCGGTACGAATGGTCAGGATCGATAACGTGCCGTCAATGCTTCGGCACGCACGTACAACGCAGAGCGCACGGATTCTGGCGCGAGTACTTCGGCGTCCGTATCGAGCCGCCACACCGCCCACACCGCGTGGCGCAGGTCTTCGAAGGTCACGTCGAGGCGGATCCAATCATCCGGCTCCGGTTCCTCGGCCCGGACAGCTCTGGCATTCTCCAGCAGTTCCTCACGACGTGACGTCTTGATGCGGACGACGACGGGGGTGTGGTTCTCGGAGAGGAACTGTGTGGTGCGCTCGGCCCAGATGCGGTCGAGATCGACCTGGGCGGGGCGTTGCGCCGGTTCGGGGAGCGCTTCGGCGTTGAGCATCCGAGACAGGCGGTAGGTCCGATCGTCTCCGGACCTCGTCGCCAGCAGGTAGGTGTGCCCGCGGACGGTGACCAGTCCCATCGGATCGACGGTTCGACGACTCGGTGCTTTACCGGGTGCCGCGTAATTGAATCGCAGCCGGCGGCCTGTGAGCACCGCGGTTCGGACCTCGCTCATGACGCCGTCGGCCAGGTCTTCGGTGGGGGCGCGGCGAGAGAGCAGGTCGGTCTCCGGCTCCACGAGGAACCGTTTGGCCGCATCGCCGAGACTCATCTGGTGCCCCTCGGGCAGCGCGTCGACGACCTTGCGCATCGCCGAGGCTAGTGGTGCGCTGAGGCCGAAGACCTTCTCGCCGCGGTCTGATCCGGCGGTGAGCAGCGCGAGTGCCTCGTCATGGTTCAGCCCGATCAGTTCGGTGCGGAAGCGAGGAAGAAGCGAGTAGCCGCCGTGTCGACCACGGTCGGCGTAAACGGGGACGCCCGCGGTCGAGAGGGCGTCGATGTCGCGCAGCACGGTGCGCGTGGACACTTCGAGCTCACTGGCCAGCTGGTCGGCGGTCATTCGGCCTCGCTGGCGCAACAGCAGCACCAGCGAGACCAGTCGGTCTGCTCGCATGCTTCCATCTTTACCAGAACACACGCCACAAGGTGTCGTGATTCGTCGGGAGGCTAGTAGTGCAGCGTCGAAGACGGCGACCAGAGGGCGGCCGGGCGCTGCGGAACGAATGAACGGAGCAGCAATGGAACGCACGGCAGTAAATCCGGTGACGTGGTCGCAGGAGATGGGCTTCAGCCAGGGCGAAGTCATCTCAGGGGAGACGCGGACGCTGTACATCTCGGGACAGACAGCTATGAGCAAGGATGGTCGGCCCGAGCACGACGGGGACGTCGAGGCCCAGCTCGCGCTGGCCGTGGCGAACCTCGAGGCCGTGCTCGCCGAGGCCGGCATGTCGCTGGCGAACCTGGTCCGACTCAACGTCTACACCACCGATGTGGACGCGATGTTCCCGCACTACGGCGTGCTCGCCGGGAAGCTCGGGGCGGCAGGAGTCGCCCCGACTACCACGATGCTCGGCGTCACCCGCCTGGCGATCCCCGGCCAGATGGTCGAGCTCGAAGGAACCGCCGTCGCATAAGGCTTCCCCTCTTCGCAACTCATCTCGGACGGCCAGCAGGGTAACCCTGCTGGCCGTCCGACAGCCCTAAGGAGTCCCATGTCCCACGCAAATGCCACTCTGACTCCCCGTCATCGCCTCAAAGTCTCTTGCCTGGTCGTAGATGAGAGACGGCTGGGAGCTCGTGATGCTCCGTCCGTCAGGTCCGCATTCCACCTACCCGCGCATCGCACCCCCCTCCTACGATGACGGCCATGCCACACGGAACGAGCCATGCCCGGCAGAGCCTCGCCCGGGCGTTGTCCACCACGACGATCCACCGTCGGCTGCTCCTGCCCGAGGACCTCGCCGACCACCTGCTGGCGCCCGATGATGATGTGCTCCTTGCGCTGCCCGGCATCCCCGACAACAGGCCACGCATCATCCTGGTCACGCGCGAGGAGGTGATCCTCGGCCGCTGGAACGCCGAGGGACGGGCGCCGAAGGACGTCACGCGCAAGCGCGCGATCCCCGCCCGCGACGTGCGCGGAGCCTCGTTCCGCCCCGGCATGTACTTGGACGTCGAGATCGATGTGCGCTCTGCACGGGACCTGGCGATCGAGCCGTGCACGGCCGAGGACGGGATCCGATTCGCGCACGGGCTCCAGTCCCTGGCCGAGACCGGTCAGATCCCGGAACCGATGGCGCCCGCGGAAGTGGTCTACGCCCTGCACGCGTGGGGAGAGTACTCCCCCGACTCTCCGGAGACCCGGGTGCGGGCCGCGTGGGACCGGGCCCTCATGGGCACCGCGGCGCTGTGGAACTGCGAGGAAGTCCATTCGGGACCAGCGCTCGGCTGGCTCCAGCCCGGGGAGCACACGCTGCTGGTCCTCCTCGGTCAGACTGGGATCAGCACCGAGTACCTCGCGGTCACCGACCGCAGGATCTTCCGCGGCAGCGCCCCGGGGCGGCGTACGAAGGAGCGGCCCCCGACGGACGTGCGCGAAGCGGTGTACGACGAAGGGCGCTTCAAGGACGTGGTGAGGGTTCAGATGCATGACGGCTCCTCCCTGACGCTCGACGCCATCAATCCGCACGAGGGTCGGGAGTTCGTCGACGCCCTGAACACCCTGATCGCCACCGGCACGCTCCCGCCGGAGCTGCTGCCGTTCCGCTGAGGCCCCGCACGGGGGACCACCCCTCCCGGAGAGGAAACAAGGTCCTCAAGCGCACTCTGTTCCTCTCCGCGTTCGCTGCGCTGAGAGCCCTGGTCTCCAGGGTCGACTACGACCGCAAACGAGCCGAGAAGAAGCGACACAACCAAGCCCTCATCGCCCTCGCCAGGCGCCGATCGGCGTCGGCGTCGCGCTCAGACCTGCGTGATCTCCACCAGCGCCGCCGTGAACGGTGCCGGATCGAGATCGCCGCGAATCGCGAGCTGCTGTGTGTAGCCGTGGCACAGCGCGACGAAGGCCTCGGCGATCTGCTGCCCCTGGGCTGGTGGGCGGCCGGGCAGGAGCGCGGCCACGGCGGTGCGCAGCTCCTCGACCTGATGCTCGACGAGGGTGGCGAGCTGCGGGGAGATGGCCGCTTCGGCGTAGATCTGGGCGATCAGTCGGGCATGGCCCTCCTCGCGCGCCATGCGGCGGGTCCGTTGGAGGAAGGCGTCGATGGTCTCGGCGGTCAGAGTCTCCGGGAGCGCCCCGCTCGACTGCTCGCAGATCGCCACGATGATCTCGTCCTTGCCCCGGAAGTACCGGTAGATCGCTCCGGTGGAGAGCCCCGAGGCATCGACCAGATCGGTCATGGAGGTGCGGGCGAAACCGTGCGTCGCGAAGAGGGCGCGGGCGGCGTCGATGATCTGCTGACGACGCGCCTCGAGATGGGCTTGGCTGACCTTAGGCAAAAGAGAATGACCGTTCGTTTTTAGTGGTAGTGTCCGTGACAGTACAGCACGCCACCGCCTTCGAGGAGGCTTCACAT
>NZ_JABUXV010000023.1 GCF_014897705.1 Brachybacterium sp. FME24
TCGCCGGTCGCCGGTCGCCGGTCGCCGGTCGCCGGTCGCCGGTCGCCGGTCGCCGAGAATTGTCCCCACAGGACCGATGCGGCTCTCGACATCGGTCCTGCGGGGACATTTCTTGCCGGCTGGGCGGCCGGGCCGGGCTGGCGAATTGGCTGGGCGGCCGGGCTGGCTGGATTGGCTCGGCGGCCGGGCCAGCCGGCCAGCCGGGCGGGCTCGGCGTGACGCCGGGTCACTCCGCCGGCGGTGCTCCTCCGTTCGTCGCCTCGACCGCGGCGATCTCGCCGGTCACGGTCGCCGAGCCCTCGAGCAGGGCCTCGTCCGCGTCCGGATCCACGCCACCGGCGAACTGCGACCAGTACAGGCGGTGGTAGGCGCCCTCGGCCTCGAGGAGCTGGTCGTGATCGCCCAGCTCGACGATGTCGCCGTGCTCCATCACCAGGATCACGTCCGCGTCGCGGATGGTGGACAGGCGGTGGGCGATGACGAAGCTGGTGCGGTCGGTGCGCAGCGCCGCCATCGCCTCCTGCACGAGCACCTCGGTGCGGGTGTCCACCGAGGAGGTGGCCTCGTCGAGGATCAGCAGCGCGGGATCGGCGAGGAAGGCGCGGGCGATGGTGATCAGCTGCCGCTCACCGGCGGAGATGTTCGCGCCCTCGTCCTCGATCACGGTGTCGTAGCCGTCCGGGAGGGTGTGCACGAAACGGTCCACGAAGGTGGCGGTCGCCGCCGCGATCACCTCGTCGTCGGTCGCCTCGAGGCGCCCGTACCGGATGTTCTCCCGGATGGTGCCGCCGAACAGCACCGCGTCCTGCAGCACCATTCCCACCTGGCTGCGCACCGCGCCGCGGTCCAGGGCGCGGATGTCCACGCCGTCGAGCTGGATCTCGCCGCCGTCGATCTCGTAGAAGCGCATGATCAGGTTGACCAGCGTGGTCTTGCCGGCGCCGGTGGGGCCGACGATCGCGATGGTCTGCCCGGGCTCCGCGATCAGGGACAGGTCGGTGATCAGCGGTTTGTCGGGGGTGTAGGAGAAGGCGACGTGGTGGAACTCGATGCGTCCGCGGGTGGACCCGGTGAGCTCGGCGCGTTCGATGCGGCGCTCGGTCCGCTCCCCGTCGGGCCCGGTGGTCACCGCCACGAGCTCCCCGTCGGCTTCCTGTTCCTGCGCGTCCAGCAGCTCGAAGATCCGCTCTGCCGATGCCACCCCGGAGATCAGCATGTTCGCCATGCCGGCCACCTCGCCCAGCGGCGCGTTGAACTCGCGCGAGTACTGGATGAAGGCGACGACCTGGCCGAGGCTCAGCTGCCCGCTGGCGATCCGCAGACCACCCACCACGGCGATCCCGACGTAGCCGAGATAGGTCACCCACTGCATGATCGGCATGATCATGCCGGAGTAGAACTGGGCCTTGAAGGAGGCGTCGTACAGCTCCTCGTTGCGCTCATCGAACACCTCGCGCATCGAGTCCTGGCGGTCGAACACGGTGACCAGGTCGTGCCCGGTGAAGGACTCCTCGACATGGCCGTTCAGGCGCCCGGTGTTGCGCCACTGCGCGGTGAAGAGCTTCTGCGACTTCGCGCCGATCAAGCCGATGACCACGCCGGAGATCGGCAGCGCCACCAGGGCGATCAGCGCGAGCTGCCAGGAGAGGTAGAACATCATCGCGGTGATGCCCACGATGGTGAGCACCGCATAGACCAGCGAGGCGAAGGCCTGCTGGAGGGCCGTCTGCACATTGTCGACGTCGTTGGTGGTGCGCGAGAGCAGGTCACCGCGCTGGCGGGTGTCGAAGTAGCTCAGCGGCAGGCGGTTGACCTTGGCCTCGATCTTCTCCCGCAGCCGGTAGACGATGCGCATGACCACATCGTTCAGCAGCCGTCCCTGCAGCCAGTCGAACAGGGCGGCCACCACGTACATGCCCAGCACGATCAGCAGCAGCCTGCCCAGCGCCGGGAAGTCGACGCCGTCCCCGGTCAGGACGCCGTCGAAGATGACGTCCATCGCGTCGCCGAGGATCGACGGCGCCCACACGGTCAGCCCCGTGGAGACGATCCCGAAGGCCAGCACGATCCCGAGGCTCAGCTTGTGGTCGCTGAAGGTGCCTGCCAGGCGCATCGCGGAGGGCCAGAAGGCCTTGGCCTTGCGGGGTGCGGATTCGCCCCACTCGGTGCTCATGGAGTCCTGCATCTCGAGGATCTCGGCCTCGGTGAGCTCCACCGCGGCGGCCCCGGTGCTCGAGGGGGAGCCCTCGGCCGACTTCTTCTGCTTCTTCGCGGCGCTCATACCGGCTCCTCCACGGTGATCTGGGAATCGACGATCTCCCGGTAGGTCTGGCTGCTGTCGAGCAGCTCCTCGTGGGTGCCGCGGCCGACGATCCGGCCTTTGTCGAGCACGAGGATCTGGTCCGCGCTGGTGATGCTGGCGATGCGCTGGGCGACGATGATCATCGTCGCGCCCTCGGTCCGTGCATCCAGGCCCGCGCGCACAGCGGCGTCGGTGGCCACGTCGAGGGCGGAGAAGGAATCGTCGAAGACGAACACCCTCGGCCGGGCGACCAGGGTGCGCGCGATGCACAGGCGCTGACGCTGGCCTCCGGAGACGTTGGTGCCGCCCTGGGAGACGCTGGACTCCAGGCCCGTGCGCGCCGTCTCGCCCTCGCCGGTGCTGCGGTCTGCGACGAACTCGGTGGCCTGGGCGACGTCGAGCGCGCGCCACAGCTGGTCGTCCTCGGCCGTCGGATCACCGAAGCGCAGGTTGTGCGCGATCGTGCCGGAGAACAGGTACGGCTTCTGGGGCACGAGACCGACGGTGGCCGAGATCGTGGCGCGGGCGAGGTCGGTGACCGGCACCCCGTCCAGCAGCACCTGCCCGCTGGTGGCATCGTGCAGGCGCGGGATCAGGCTGACCAGCGAGGTCTTCCCGGAGCCGGTGGAGCCGATGATCGCGGTGGTGCGACCGGCCCCGGCGGTGAACGAGATGCCGTCGAGCACGGGGGCGTCGGCGCCCGGGTAGGCGAAGCTGACGTCACGGAACTCGACCGTGGCCCCGCCGCCGGCCGGCCCGAGCGCGACGGGCCGCGCGGGCTCGGCGAGGCTCGGGCGGGTGTCGAGGACCTCGGCGATGCGACGGCCGCTGATGATCGCCCGCGGGAACATCATGAACATGAAGGTGCCCATCATGACGGCCATGAGGATCTGCAGCAGGTACTGCATGAAGGCGGTCAGGGACCCGACCTGCACCAGGCCCGCGTCCACGCGATGGCCGCCGAACCAGAGCACGGCGGCGGTGGCCAGGTGGAGCACGACCGTGATCGCCGGCCCCATGATCACGAACAGCCGGCCGATCCGCACCGAGGTGTCGGTCAGCGTCGCGTTGGCGTCCTCGAAGCGGGCGGTCTCGTGCTTCTCGCGCACGAAGGCTCGCACCACCCGGATGCCCATGATCTGCTCGCGCATCACCCCGTTGATGGAGTCGATGTTGTCCTGCATGCGCTGGAACAGGGGCATGAGCTTCGTGACCAGCAGGCCCACGATGACCATGAGCACCGGGACGGACACCCACACGAGCCAGGACAGCCCGGGGTCCTCCTGGATGGCCATCACGATCCCGCCGATCGACATGATCGGCACCATGACCATGAAGTTCAGCGACATCAGCACGAGCATCTGCACCTGCTGCACGTCGTTGGTGCCGCGGGTGATCAGGGTCGGGGCGCCGAAGCGACCCATCTCCTCGGTGGAGAAGCGGTCCACGCGGGTGTAGAGGGAACGGCGCACGTCGCGACCCATGCCCATCGCCACGCGAGCCCCGAACCAGACCGAGATGATCGCCGTGATGACCTGCACCATCGCGACGATCAGCATGACTCCGCCCACGCGCCAGATGTAGTCGGTGTCGCCGGTGGCCACCCCGTTGTCGATGATGTCGGCGTTGAGGCTGGGCAGGTACAGCGTGGCCAGCACGGTGGCGAGCTGCAGCACGATCACAGCGGCGACGTGCGGCAGGTACGGACGGAGGTGGCGCCTGATCAGCGTCCAGAGCATGAGGGCCTTCAGGGGTGTTGTCGGAGGAGTCGTCTGCGACAGTAACGACCCAGGCGGACAGGTACTGACCTCGAAGCTCGGATGGGTCCCGAGGAGGTCAGCGTGCGGTCACGCCGGGCGGATTCAGACGCGCGTAGTTATTTTGCCCCAGCATCCTGAGGAGCGCCACGGGGTTTTCCCCCAGAACCGGTCAGAGGCTCGTGAGCCCGATCAGAGCCCCTTGAGCATCGACAGTCCGTTCGAGGCGCCCCGCACCGTGGTCGAGGCGAAGCGCGCATGACTGGGCAGGTACCTGTCGTCGGACCACTCGATGGGGCGGCCCTCGATGGTGAACGCCCGCCGTCGCAGCCGCATCAGGGGCGCTCCCTCCTGGACCCCGAGCAGTCGTGCGTCGTCCTCGTCGGCCGCGACCGCATCGAGGATGCGGGTGGCGTGGTGGATGTCGACCCCGCTCGCGATCAGCCGCTCGTAGACGGAGCCGGAGTCCGGGTCGAAGGAGAGCACGTGGCGGCCGACGTCGTACGGATAGCACAGGCGCTCGAGCATGATCGGCACCCCGTCGGCGAACCGCAGGCGCAGCAGCTCCACGATCGGGTCCCCGGGATCGATCTCGAGCGAGTCCGCCTGGGCGCGGGTGGCCCACGCCCGGGTCATCGATTCGGTGCGCTGACCGGGCTCCATCCCCATCTCGCGGCACCACTGGGTGAACGAGAGCGCGACGTCGAAGGGCTGCACGGGCACCGTCTCCAGCACCACCGAGCGGCGACCCCGACCTGAGGAGATCAGGCCCTCGTCGCGCAGGATCCCGAGGGCCTGGCGCACCGGGCCCCGCGAGGTCTCGAACCGGGCGCACAGCTCGGACTCCGAGGGGACGCTCTGCCCCGGCTCCAGGGAGCCCGCGGAGATCTCGCGGCGCAGATAGGTGAGGATCGCCCCGTAGGTCTGCGTCCCCCTGGTGGTGCCCGTCATCGCCGTCCTCCACTCCCCTCGGGAACGTCGCTGCCCCCGCCGCGCATGGTCGCGCACCCTTGATCCTATGCACCGGATCACGCCCCCGCCTGCAGCGGCGTCGCTGAGTAACATCTCGGTGGCCACGCGGTGACGAGCGCGCAACATGTTCGGAACTTGTATATACATCTATCGACACAGGGTCCTCCTACGGGCCACGCTCAAGGCATGACCACCGACACCGACCTCCTCGTCATCGGCAGCGGCATCCTCGGCCTCGCCACCGCCCACCGCGCACTGGCCCAGGGCCTGAGCGTGCGCGTCATCGAGGAGAGCACCCGGCCCGTCGGGGCCAGCATCCAGAACTTCGGCCACGCCTGCTTCACCGGCCAGGCCGATGAGCTCCAGGACCTCGCCATGGCCTCTCGCGCCGGCTGGCAGCGCGCCGCCGAGCACGCCGGGCTGTGGGCCCCGACCACCGGCACCGTGGTCCCTGCGACCTCGACGGCCGAGCTGCGGGTGCTCGAGGAGTTCGCGGCCCACCGCGGGCCCGAGCAGGTGCGGATGCTGAGCCCCCAGCAGACCCGGAACGCCCTGGCGGTGGAGGATCTCGACGTTCTCGGCGGGGCGCACCTCCCCCTGGACATGCGCGTGGACCCGCGACGCGCGGCCCCCGAGCTCGCCGCCTGGCTCGCCGCGCAGGGCGTCGCCTTCCACTGGGGCGAACGCGTGCTGCGCGCGGCCGACGGGACGGTCGAGACGACCCGCGGGAGCTACCGCGCCGAGCGGGTCGTGGCCTGCCCCGGGACCGGCATCAGCGGTCTGTTCCCCGAGATCGCGGACCGCTTCCGCGTCACCCGGTGCACCCTGGCCATGGCCCTCGTCGAGCGCCCGGCACGACTGCCCGAGCACTTCGCGATGCTCACCGGCACCTCGCTGGCCCGCTACGACGGCTTCGCCGCGATGCCCGGCGCCGCGGACCTGCGTCGAGAGCTCGAGCAGCGCGAGCCGGAGCTCCTCGCCTGCACCGCGAACCTGATGGCCACCGGGATCGCCGACGGCCTGCTGATCGGTGACTCGCACGCCTACGACGACTCCCCCGAACCGTTCCTCGACGCGGACATCTCCGCGCTGCTGCTGGCGAAGGCGAGCGCCCTGCTCGGCCTGCGGGAGCCGCGGGTGCTGCAGCGCTGGCTCGGCTGCTACAGCGACGCCCCGGGGACCACGCTCGTGCTCGAGCAGCCCGATCCCTCCACCACCGTCGCCGTGGTCACCAGCGGCATCGGCATGACCCTGAGCTTCGGCATCGCCGAGCAGATCCTCGACCAGGTCCCCGTCCTCGCCGCCTGAACGACGCCCTCACCCCTGCCCCACTCCCCCGCCCTCGCCACAGAACAGGACTCCCGCCATGTCCCACCGCACGCCTGCCTCCCCCGCACTGCCCCAGGTCACCCGCCGCCAGGGCTTCCAGGCCCTCGCCTCGCTCACCACCGCCGTGCTGGGCGGCTCCGCCCTCGCCTCCTGCAGCAGCTCCAGCGACGCTGCGGACAGGGAGATCGTCTTCGCGGCCGTCCCCGCCGAGAGCTCCCAGTCCCTCGAGCAGACCTTCGGCCACATCGTCACCCTGCTCGAACAGGCCACCGGACGCACCGTGACCTTCCAGAACGCCTCGGACTACGCCGCGGTCATCGAGGGCCAGCGCGCGGGCAAGATCGACATCGCCTCCTACGGCCCGTTCTCCTATGTCATCGCCAAGGACGGAGGGGTGCCCGTCGAAGCAGTCGTCGCCCCGGTCCACGAGGAGGGCACGACGCCCGCCTACACGTCCTTGTGCTACGTCGCGGAGGGCAGCGACATCGCCTCGCTCGCCGATCTCGCGGGCAAGAAGGTCGCCTTCGTCGACAAGGCCTCCACCTCGGGTTTCCTGGTCCCTCTCGAGGGCCTCATGGGTGAGGGCCTCGACCTCGACACCGACCTCGAGATGGTCCTGGCCGGTGGCCACGACGCCTCCCTGCTCGCCCTCGCCAGCGGCGAGGTCGACGCCGCATTCGCGCACGACACCATGCTGAAGACCCTCACCGAGAGCGGGCAGGTCCCCGAGGGCGCGCTGGTGCAGCTGTGGGAGTCCCAGCCGATCCCGGAGGACCCGATCGCCCTGAACACCTCCACCCTGGACGCCGGGACCGTCGAGACGATCCGCGCCGCCCTCCAGGGCAAGGCCAACAAGCCGGCCCTGGTCGAGGAGGGCATCTGCGCCTCCGAGGACGACTGCGCCCTGCCCGAGGAGATCGAGTGGGGATACGTCGCCGTCACCGACGCCGACTACGACGCGATCCGCCAGATCTGCACGACCACCCAGGCCGACGCCTGCTCCTCGGTGAGCTGACCACCACCCTCCCGCCCGACCCGCCCGCACCCGCAAGGAGCCCTGCCATGACCTCGTCACCTGGCCCTCACCCCCGGACCACGCCTGCGGCCCTCCCGGCCGATCCTGCCCTGACCCTGCGCGGGGTCACCAAGGACTTCGGCAAAGGGGTCAAAGGGCTCGACGACGTCGACCTCGACCTCGCACAGGGGTCGATCACCGTGCTGCTGGGTCTGTCCGGCTCCGGCAAGTCCACCCTGCTGCGCCACCTCAACGGCCTGCACACCCCGACCCACGGCACCGTGAGCGTCTTCGGCGAGAGCCTCCGCGGACTCTCCGGGCCGCGCCTGCGCACGCTGCGCCGGGGCATCGGCATGATCTTCCAGGACTACGGGCTGGTGGGCCCGATGTCCGTCCTGGAGAACGTCTGCACCGGGGCCCTCGGAGAGCTGCGCGGTCCCCGGATCGGCCTGCTGATGTACCCGAAGCGGGTGCGCCGCGAGGCCCTGCAGCACCTGGACCGCGTCGGGCTCGCAGACCGCGCCCACCAGCGGGCCGACACCCTCTCCGGCGGGCAGCAGCAGCGGGTCGCGATCGCCCGCGCGCTCCTGCAGCACCCCCGGATCCTGCTGGCGGACGAACCCGTGGCCTCGCTGGACCCCGTCTCGGCGGCTCAGATCATCGACCTGCTGCGCCGGATCAGCGAGGAGGACGGGCTGACCATCGTCACCGCCCTGCACCAGGTCGA
Organism: Brachybacterium sp. FME24; assembly: GCF_014897705.1. Classification (GTDB taxonomy): domain Bacteria; phylum Actinomycetota; class Actinomycetes; order Actinomycetales; family Dermabacteraceae; genus Brachybacterium. The sequence goes on from NZ_JABUXV010000023.1 coordinate 8,103, forward strand.
GCTCGCCCTGGACCTGGCCGACCGCGTGGTGGGACTGCGCAGCGGGAAGGTGGTGTTCGACCGGCAGACCGCCGGGATGTCCGCCCGGGACGCCGCAGAGATCTACGAGTCCGTGGCCACCCCCACCACGCAGGAGCTCGAGGCGCTCACGGACATGCACAGCGCCGCAGCGAGCAGCTCATGAGCACCGCCGCCCCCGTCGCCCCGGTCACCCCCGGACCCTCCACCGCGGCCGACGAGCGCCTCCTGCGACCGATCCGACGTCCGAGCGCCGGGACCGCGGGCGCGACGCTGGTGATGGCGATCCTCGTCGGCCTCGGGGTCTGGTCGGTGATCGACCTGGGCATCGATCTGCCCACGATCCTCGGCTCCCTCGGCAGCGCGGTCGCGTTCGTCGGCCGCATGTTCCCGCTGGACTTCCCGCCGCTGCCCGACCTGGCCGGGATGATCGCGGAGACCCTCGCGATCGTGTTCCTGGCGACGCTGCTGGCCGTCGCGCTGTCCGTCCCGGTCTCGCTCGCGGCCGCGCGGGCCACCACCCGCGGGCGGATCACCCGCGGCGCCGCCCGCACCCTCATCGTGCTCGCCCGCGCGGTACCCGATCTGGTGCTCGCGATCGTGCTCCTGCGCGTGTTCGGGCTCGGTCCGGTGGCCGGCATCCTCGCCATGGGACTGCACTCCGTGGGCATGATCGGCAAGCTCTACGCCGACGCGATCGAGGAGCTCGACGACTCCCCCCGCCAGGCGGTCGAGACCGTCGGCGGCACCAGGTCCCAGCAGATCTGGTCCGCGATCCCGATGGCCCTGCTGCCGCAGGTGATCGCCACCGGCCTGCACCGCTTCGACATCAACCTGCGCACCTCGGTGCTGCTGGGGTACGTGGGCGTGGGCGGCATCGGCCTCGAGATCGCCGACGCCCTGCGATCCCTGGACTACCAGCGCGGGATGGCCCTCGCGCTGGTGGTCCTCGCGCTGTGCATCGTCGTCGAACTGGTCTCCGGCGGGATCCGGGCGGCGATCCTTCCACGCCCGGGCGGCCGCTCCGCCCGGACCGGTTGGATCGATCGGCTCCTGGATCGGCCGACGGCGCGCCCTGCCACCGAGCAGATCCACGCTCCCTGGTCGGTCGATCGGTTCCGGCGCGTGCTGAGCGTCGCAGTGCTGGTGGTGGTGACGGCGGGGTCGCTGTGGAAGGTCGACCTGGACGCGGCCACCCTGCTCGGCGGGATCGCCGAGATCCCCTCGACCGTGCAGCTGTTCCTCCCGCCCGGGTTCGGCGGCTCCGCCGGGACCGTGTTCGCGGACCTCCTGGTGACGGTGCAGATCGCCCTCGCGGCGACCCTGCTGGGTGGGATCCTGGCCCTGCCGATCGGGATCCTCGCCGCCCGCAACGTGGTCGCCGGTCGCGCCGTGCACACGGGGTTCCGGCTGCTCATCGTGATCATCCGCGGCATCCCCGAGCTGATCCTCGCGATCATCTTCGTGGTGATCTCGGGCTTGGGCGGGGTGGCCGGCACGCTCGCCCTCGCGCTCGGCGCCGTCGGCCTGCTCTCCAAGCTCATCGCCGACTCGCTGGAGGAGACGGATCCCCGCCCGCAGGAAGCACTGCGGGCGCTGGGCGCGAGCGCTCCGCAGGTGTTCCTCGCCGCGACCCTGCGGCAGGCGGCGCCGGCCGTCGTCGCGCACACGATGTACCTGCTGGACACCAATATCCGCTCGGCGACCCTGCTGGGCGTGGTGGGCGCCGGCGGCATCGGCTTCCTGCTGCTGAACGCCGCCCGGATCAACCAGTTCGAGGTGGTCACCGCGATCGTCCTGCTCATGGTCGGAGTGGTCCTGGTGGTCGAGGCCCTCTCGATGTGGCTGCGCCACGCGGTGCGCTGAGCACCCTCTGCACCCGTCCCACCCCGCTGTTCTCCGCGCCCCACTGTTCTTCGAGCTCCGTGTTCCCCCTCTCCCCGTCGACGACAAGGACTCCCCATGACCTCCACTCTGCAGCTCGCCGTGTTCGACATGGCCGGCACCACGATCGATGACCGCCACGAGGTGTACCGCGTGCTGCGCGAATCCGTCGAGCGCGAGGGCGCCCGGTTCGACGACGCCACGTTCCAGCAGTGGATGGGCACCGAGAAGCGCGCGGCCATCCGCAACCTGCTGGCCCTCGGCGGCGTCGAGGCGCGAGATGAGCTCGTGGACTCCGCCTTCGCCTGGTTCCTCGAGGAGCTCACCCGCACCTACACGCAGAATCCGCCCATCCCCCTGCCGGGCATCGAAGAGGCCCTGCGGTCCCTGCGCGCGCGCGGCATCGCACTCGGCCTGACCACGGGGTTCTCCCGGGACATCGCCGATCTGATCCTCGGCCGCCTGGGCTGGGGCGTCGGGGAGAGCAGCGGCACCGATCCCTCCGAGCCGATGGTCGACGTGGTGGTCTGCGGCGACGAGGTGCCCGAGGGACGTCCCGCCCCGTTCATGATCCAGGAGGTCATGCGCCGGACCGGGGTCACCGAACCGGCCCGGGTGGCCTCCGTCGGGGACACCGCGGTCGACGTCGAGTCCGCGCAGCGTGCGGGGGTGACCGCGGTCGGGGTGCTCACCGGGAAGCTCCTGCGCGCCGACCACGAGGCCGCGGGCGCCGACATCGTCGCGAGGTCCGTCGCCGAGCTGCCGGCGCGTCCCGATTTCGGCGGGCAGGGCTGACCCGCGATGGCCGAGATGCGCGCGCTGGTCTGGGCCGGCGAGCAGCGGTTCGAACAGATCCGACGGCCGCTGCCCTCCCTCGCGCCCGGTGAGCTGCTGGTCCGGGTGCGGACAGCCGCGATCTGCGGCTCCGATCGGCACACCGTCGAGGGTCGCCGCGCCGCGCCCTGCCCCGGGATCCTCGGGCACGAGGGCGTGGGCGACGTGGTCACGATCGGACCGGCCGTGACCGTGGGCTCCGCCCCGGAGCTGGTCGCCCCCGACGGCGTCCCGGTCGGACCCGGGGACCGGATCGTGTGGTCGGTGATCTCCGCCTGCGGAGACTGCGACCGCTGCCAGGCCGGCCACAGCGCGAAGTGCCGCACCCTGCGGAAGGCAGGCCATGAGCCCCTCGACGGGTCCTGGCCGTTCTCCGGCTCCTATGCGAGCCATGTGGTGCTGCCGGCCGGCCATCACCTGGTGCGGGTCCCCGAGGAGGTGGCCGACGGGCCCGCCGCGATCGCCGCCTGCGCGGGAGCCACCGTGATGGCGAGCCTCGCCGCGGCGACGTCCTCGCCCGTGCCCGGCTCTCGGGTCCTCATCACCGGGGTGGGCATGCTCGGGCTGCTGGCGATCGCCGCCGTCCGGGCCGCCGGCGCCGCACATGTGCACGCGATCGACCCGTCGGCGGCGAGGCGCGAGCTGGCCCTGCAGGCCGGCGCGAATTCCGCCTCTGCCCCCTCGACGGAGCCCGACGGACTGCGCGACGGCGCGGATCTGGCCCTGGAGTTCTCCGGCGCGCCCGCCGGCGTGAGGACCGTCATCGATGCGCTCGACGTGGGCGGCACGGCCGTCCTCGCCGGCAGCGTGTTCCCCGGACCGCAGATTCCGGTGGACCCCGAGAGGATGGTGCGGGGGCGCCGCACCCTCACCGGGATGCACAACTACGAGCCCCAGCATCTGGACCAGGCTCTCGCCCTGCTCGCCTCTGAGCAGGGCCGATCCCTCCCCTGGGCGCAGATCCTCGGGGGCCCGATCGCCCTGGACGCCGTGCCCACGGCCTTCGAGACGCCGACGCAGCATCTGCGCACCCTCGTCGAGCCCTGAGGCGGCCTGTCGGAACTGGGTCGGTCTCCCAGGGCGACCAGGTCACGGGCAGGGTCCCAAGAGAAGATACGGAGGGATACTGGACGGACGGACATCGTGGAGGAGGCGACCATGAGCATGAGAACCCTGCTCGTCGGGTGCGGACGCGTCGGCATCCGGGTGGGCGAGCTGCTGCTCTCCGAGGGTGGGGTGGTCGCCGGCCTCCGCCGTGATCCGAGCTCCCTGCCGCCCGCGTTCACGCCGATCACCGCAGACCTCAGTGAGGCCCTGCAGTCCGCGCTGCCTGCGGTCGACTCCATGGTCATCACGCTGACCCCTGCCGTCGCGACGAGCTGTCGCGAGCCGTTGGAGCATCTCGCAGCGGCCCTCCCCTCCCTGCCGCGGCGGACCGTGTTCGTCTCTTCGACGCGGGTCCTCGAGGGCCACGACTCCTCCCGCCCGCTCACCGAGTCCGATCCCGCCCGTCCCCGGTCCGAGCGGGCCCACATGCTCCTCGAGGGTGAGCACGCGGCCCGCGATCTGTTCGGGGCGAGCATCCTGCGGCCGGCGGGCATCTACGGGCCCGGGCGCGATCGCCTGGTCAGGGCCGTCCTCGAGGGGCGCCCCGTGGAGCACGATCGGCACACGAACCGGATCCACGAGGTGGATCTCGCTCGGGCGATCATGGCTCTGCTCAAGGCGCCCCATCCGCCAGCGCTCCTGCACGCCGTGGACGGTGCACCGTCGACGCTCGGAGAGGTCGTCACGCACATCGCGCAGCGGCTCGAGAGGCCTGTGCCCCCGCGTGCGGAGCCGGATCCCGGCGCGGGCACCGTGCTCGACGGCACCGCCCTTCTCGACCTGCTCGGCCCTCTCGAGGTGCCCGACTTCCGCGCCGGGTACGACGAGATGATCGCCGGATCTCCTCCCCCGCTCGCCGATGCGCCGTGAGGTGCGTCAGCCCTCGACGCCCTCTCGCGACGTCCGCACCAGCTGCTCGACAAGATCGTCGGGGATCGGCGTGCGCGGGGTGAACGTGATGCCGGTCTTGGTCGCCTTGAGACCGGCTGCCGCGATGTCCTCGGCATGCTCGGCCAGGGCGTGGGGACGGAGATACAGCCCGCACTGCTTGCTGAACGCCGCATAGCTGGCGACGACCGTGCCATCGATCGTGAACCCGGGCATGTTGTAGGCCACGATCTCCTCGGCCTCCGGCAGGACACGACCCAGAATCTCGCGCAGCCGCTGCAGTGCGGGCTGGAAAGCTTCGGGGGCCGACGCGATGTAGGCGTCATGGTCGACGATCTCCGCCATGGAGAGGCCTCACTCTCGGATTCTTCGTCGTGGTCGGGACCTTCGCGCACGACAGCTTCAGGCTACCGGCTGCGTCATCCACGCATCACGGCACTGCCGCGATCAGGTCTCGGAGGCGTCGGCGGTCAGCTCGTCGAGCAGCTCTCGCACCCGCCGATCGATGTCGTCGCGCACCAGGCGCATGCGCTCGGCTCCTTCGACACCGCGCTCGGAGGGCTCATCGGTGCGCCAGGTCGTGATGGTCCCGCGCATCCCGGGGACCGGATCGACCACGGCCTCCTCCCCGAGCACCACAACGCGGTCCATACGAGCCAGCAGCGCGGGGTCGATCGGCTTCGTGCGGGAGGCGGACATGTCCGCCCCGACCTCGGCGACGACCTCGGCCGAGAGGGCATTGACCGTCGTTCCGGGCTTCGTCCCGGCTGAGTGCACCTCGACCCGGTCGCCGGCCCGCGCCGCCATCAGCGCGGCGGCCATCTGGGACTTGCCACCGTTCTTGACGCAGACGAACAGGACCGAGGGCTTCGGAGTGAGGTTGGAGGAGCTCATGCGGAGACCTTTCGGGCAGAGGCGGTGGGCGCACCGGGGACGGTGGGGTCGCCGGGGAACAGGCGCTTGCCCAGCCACAGCGAGACGTAGACCAGCCCCACCAGGACGGGGACTTCGATGAGCGGGCCGACGACCCCGGCGAGCGCCTGGCCGGACGTGACCCCGAAGGTGCCGATCGCGACCGCGATGGCGAGCTCGAAGTTGTTGCCGGAGGCGGTGAAGGCGACGGTGGTGGAGCGGGCGTAGTCCATACCGACGGCCCGGCTCAGCAGCAGGGAGCCGAGGAACATCAGCACGAAGTAGGCCAGCAGCGGCAGCGCGATGCGGGCCACGTCCCCGGGCGCGGAGATGATCGCGTCGCCCTGGAGGGCGAACAGCAGCACGATGGTGAACAGCAGCCCGTACAGGGCGAAGGGGCCGATCCGCGGCAGGAAGCGGTCCTCGTACCAGTCGCGGCCCTTCGCGCGCTCACCGATCACGCGGGTGAGGAAGCCGGCGAGCAGGGGGATGCCCAGGAACACGAGCACGCTGAGCACGATCGCGCCGATCGAGAACTCGGCCGAGGTGGTGGGCAGTCCCAGCCAGGAGGGCAGCACCTGCAGGTAGAACCAGCCCAGCGCACCGAAGGCGAACACCTGGAACACGGAGTTGATCGCGACCAGGACGGCCGCGGCCTCCCGGTCCCCGCAGGCGAGGTCGTTCCAGATCAGCACCATGGCGATGCAGCGGGCCAGGCCCACGATGATCAACCCGGTGCGGAACTCCGGCAGGTCGGCCAGGAAGATCCAGGCCAGCGCGAACATCAGGGCGGGGCCGACGATCCAGTTCAGCACCAGGGAGGTGGCCATCAGGCGCTTGTCGGCGCTGATGCGGCGGGTCTCGTCGTAGCGCACCTTGGCGAGCACGGGGTACATCATCACCAGCAGGCCGACGGCGATCGGCAGGGAGACGCCGGCGATGCTCACCGCCTCGAGGGCCGGCCCGATACCGGGGACCACTCTGCCCAGCAGCAGTCCCAGCAGCATCGCCAGCAGGATCCAGGCCGGCAACCAGCGGTCCAGGAACGACATCTCGCCCCTCACGCCGACGGGTGCGACAGGGGCGGTGGGGGTAGTCGTGGTCACTACGACCTCTTCCTATAGACGAGCATCGATGCGAACGGTAGCCTCCATATAGATGTTCGTCAATGTAAGGTTCTGCCATGACCCTCACCTCCCGGCACCTGCCGCTCACCGCGCGGGCCGAGCGCACCGACGCCGACTGCACGCCCGGTCCGAGCGCCGAGGACTGCTGCTCCCTGGGCGGTGGTCCGATCAGCGGCGATGAAGCCGAGAACCTGTCCGTGCGCCTCAAGGCGCTCTCAGATCCGACACGGCTCCAGCTCCTCTCGCATATCGCCGCCGGCGGCTGCGGAGACGTCTGCGCCTGCGACCTGGCGGAGCCGCTGGGCATCTCCCAGCCCACCGTCAGCCACCACATGAAGAAGCTCGTCGATGCCGGTCTGCTCACCCGTGAGCAGAAGGGTCGCTGGGCGCACTACTCCGTCGTGCCGTCCGCCTTCGCCGAGCTGCGCACCTTCCTCGACCTGTCCTGACCACCCCTGCGCCCGCCACTCGTCGCACCAGCACCCCAGGAGACCCCATGCCCGATCGCCCCAGCGTCCTGTTCGTCTGCGTCCACAATGCCGGCCGGTCCCAGATGGCCGCCGGCTATCTCCAGCACCTCGCGGGTGACCGCATCGAAGTGCGCTCGGCCGGCTCCGCCCCCGCCGAGACCGTGAATCCCGCAGCCGTCGCGGCGATGTCCGAGGAGGGCATCGACATCTCCGCCGCCCAGCCCCGGATCCTCACCCCGGACACGGTGAAGCAGTCCGACGTCGTGATCACCATGGGCTGCGGTGACGCCTGCCCGATCTTCCCCGGCAAGCGCTACGAGGACTGGGAGCTGCCCGACCCGGCCGGCCAGGGCGTCGAGGCCGTGCGCCCCATCCGCGACGACATCCGCGGCCGCGTCGAAGAGCTGATCGCAAGCCTCGAGGCCCGCGACTGACCCGAGGGCGAGGCTCAGCCCGTCACCAGGGCCGCCACGATCGGCAGAACCACAGTCATGACCAGGGCATTCATCACCATGGCGGCGCTCGCCCAACCGCCGGAGACCGTGGATTCGGACAGCATCCGCGAGGTGCCGATGCCATGGGAGGTCAGCCCGACGGCGAAGCCGCGGGCCCGTTCGTCCCGCACCCGGGCGAGGGTCAGCAGCGCCGGGCCGACGACCGCGCCGAGCACCCCGGAGATGAGGGTCAGTACCACCGCGAGCGGCACGGAGGCCCCCAGGGTCTCGGCGATCGACAGCCCCACCGGGGAGGTCACGGATCGGGGCAGGGCGGCGCGCAGCATGTCGTCCCCGGCGCCGAGTGCGGTCATGGCACCCACCGTCACCGCGACGCTCACCGCTCCCCCGACCGCCAAGGTCAGCAGCACTGCGGGCGCCGCGGACGCCAGGGCTCGCCCATTGCGCAGCAGCGGCAGGGCCAGCGCCACGGTCGCCGGGCCCAGCAGCAGGGTCAGCACCGTGACCTGCTGGAGGTACACGGCGTACGACATGCCGGTGGCCTGCAGGACCGCAGCGACGATCACCACCGTCACCAGCACCGGGGTCAGCAGGCCGGGCCGGCCCAGTCGCTGGTAGAGCCACAGGGAGAGGAGGTAGGCCGTCAGGGTCAGGGCGAGGCCGAAGACGGGCAGCTCGATCAGCGCGCTCATGAGGTGACCGTCCCGGGCTCGGCGTCAGGCCCGGCGGCGGGGCCGGGCCCGTCGGTCGGGTCCCCGGCCGATGAGGCACCGCGGCGCTCCTGTCGTCGCAGCAGTGCCTGCAGCAGCCATCCGGCGATCAGCAGGGTCAGCACGAAGGAGCCGCCGACGGCGAGCGCGATCGGAAGAGCGTTCTGTGCGAGCGCGTGCAGCTCCAGCATGATGCCGACGCCCGGCGGGACGAACAGCAGCTGCAGGTGCTGAAGCAGCGGGGTCGCGGCGGGCTCGGCGACCCGGAGCACGCCCCGCGTGGGTCGCAGCAGCCCGAGCAGGAGCAGCAGGACCAGCCCGAGCACGACCCCGGGCACGGGCAGGTTCAGCAGCGCCGACACGGCCAGGCCCACCATCTGCACCAGCAGCAGGACCACGAGGCCGAGCAGCACCGGGGGCAGGGCGGCGGCTCGAGACATCCGGGCCAGAGTAGCCCTGTGCGTCGGCGAGGAATCGCGTTGACCACCGAGGATGCACAGCCTCACACTGCAGGCATGGCTCTTCGCTTCCCGCTGCGCAGCGGCCGGCTGCTGGTGCGCCCCTTCGAGGAGACCGACGCCATGGCCGCGCACGCCCTCTACGGCGACGCCGAGGTGATGCGATACGTCGGCGACGGCTCGGCGGCCACGCCCGAGCAGAGCGCGCAGATGGTCGAGGACTACCGACGCCACCAGCGCGAGCACGGCTTCGCCTTCTGGGCAGTGATCGATCGCGGCACCGGCGAGCTGATCGGGGATGCGGGGTTGGAGGTCACCCGTCACGGGACAGAGATCGGCTACACCCTCGCGCGCCCCTGGTGGGGACAGGGCCTGGCGACGGAAGCGGCGCGCCTCTGCGTGGACGCCGCCTTCGGGGCGCTCGGCCTGACACGACTCGTCGCGCTGGTCGATGCCGAGAACCCCGCCTCGGCCCGTGTCCTGGGCAAGCTCGGCTTCCACCCCGACATCGACACAGACACCGAAGCAGACCTCGAAGCGGGCCGCGCAGGTAGACGGGAAGGAACCGTCATCGCCTACGGGCGACCTCATCTGCGGTACGTGCTCGTGAGGCCAGCACGCGTCCGACCACGTTCATGACCGCGCCTGCGATGATGAGCATCGGGCCGATGTTGCTCCACTCCAGACCGCCGTGCAGGAGGGCCATCACGACGGTTCCGACCAGCCCGACGCCGATCAGAACGAGGCCGTTGCGCTGCAGGTGACGCGAGCAGGGGATGGCTCTCTTCGGCATCTCGTGCTCCTTTCAGCCGCGCTGGGTGTGGCTCCAGAGACCGTCCTGGCGACGGTAGTCGATATGGACGTGCAGGCGATCGTGGCGGGCCTGCATGAAGTCGATCTGCGTGGGCTGCAGCGCGTAGACCTGCCATGCGGGGTTCGGGCTGCCGTCGGAATTCGGTCGGGAGAGCCAATCGGCCTGCGAGACGTCCTCCCCGAGCGCGACCACGGTCCCGCTGATGTGCACCTGTCGGCCGGTCTCGCGCCAGAAGAACGTCATCGCCGCCCGTGGATCCGCCGCCAGCTGCTGCGCCTTGCGCGAGGTGTTCCGGGTGGAGATCTGGTACCCCTCGGAGTCGAGATCCTTGAGGATCAGAGTGCGGCCGACGGGCGCGCCGTCCTCCCCCAGCGTCAGGAACGTCATCGCGTGCGGCTGGCGTGCGCCCCCGGCGATCGCGTCCTCGAGCCAGGCGAGGAACAGCTCGTCCGGGTCCTCGGGGAGGTTCTCGAGGTCGAGGTCGGGCATCTGGTCCGGGAAGGCGGGCAGTGCGCGCAGCCGCGCGGAGAGGTCGCTCATGCCTCCATCCTGCGCGGTCGCTGCGGGGTGTTCAAGGTCGTCCGGTCCGGCGCCGACAATGCGACCTGCACCAGCGGTACCCGCAGCCTGAGCGGCGCGGCCCCAGCACCCCGCAGCCCCGCTCGCCTCAGGGGTCGACGAGCCCGGTGCGGTAGGCGATGACGGTGGCCTGCGTGCGATCACGGGCGCCGAGCTTGCGCAGCAGGGAGGCCACATGCGTGCGCACGGTCTCGACCCCGAGGATCAGCTGCCCGGCGATCTCCGCGTTGCTCGCGCCGCGGGCGACGGCCTCGAGCACCTCCCGCTCCCGCGCGGTGAGGTCCGGCCCGATGTAGGCGCCGGTCCGGGCACGCGGGCGCAGCAGCGAGCGCACGGCCTCAGGGAACAGCAGGCTGTCGCCGTCGGCCAAGGTCCGCACCGCCTGCACCATCTGCGCGGCGCTCGCGCGCTTGAGGAGGAACCCGGACGCGCCGACGAGGAGGGCGTCCAGCACATAGCCGTCATGCTCGAAGGTCGTCACGACCAGCACCTTCGGTGGGTCCGGCAGGCGCAGCAGGAGTTCGGTGGCGCGGATGCCGTCGATGTCGGGCATGCGCACGTCCATGCAGACGACGTCCGGCCTTTCGCGGCGGGCCAGGATGAGGGCCTCCGCGCCGTCGCCGGCCTCGCCGATCACCACCATGTCCTCCTCGGCCTGGAGGATCATCCGCATTCCCTGCCGCACCAGCGGCTCGTCGTCGACGAGCAGCACCCGCACGGGGCCGCCGGGACGGTCGCGGTCTGCGTCAGGGGTCATCGTGGGGTCTCTCCGTGAGGATCGGGACGAGGGCTCGGGCCTGCCAGGTGCCGTCCTTCGGCCCGGCCTTCAGCGTGCCACCCCACAGGGCCAGGCGCTCGCGGGAGCCCGCCAGTCCGCGACCGCCCGTGGGCGCCGCAGCACTGTCCTCCTCCCGAGGGGCCAGCGGGTTCGCAGCTTCCACGATCACCGCGGGGAGCCCCGCGGAGTCCCGGCCACCATGGATCCGCAGGTGGACGGGACCGTCACTGCCGTGGCGGTGGGCGTTGGTGAGCAGTTCCGTGACCAGCCGTGCGAGGTGCTCGTGCTGGAGCGCGGGCAGACCGGCGGGCACCACGACCTCGGTACGCAGGTCCATCCCTGCCTCGCGATGGTCCAGCAGGACGGCCTCGAGGCGCGAGGGGGCGACCGGGTCGACCCGCCCGTGGGTGTCCACCGCGCTCGTGCTCCCGGGGAAGCCCTTCGCCTCGACGCTCCCGGCCATGTGGATCGCATCGGCGTCCCGCGAGGGGCCCGCCCCGTCGGCGGCCTCGGCGACGCGGACCACGTCGGCACGCTCCTCGCGCAGATCCGCGAGCACGTCGTCCAGGTCGATCAGCGCTTCGCGCGCGGTGTCCTCGATCCGGGCCAGCGCCTGCCGGGCAGCGTCGGGGTCGCGGTCCAGCACTCGCCCGCCGGCCGCCGCCTGGATGCTCACGATCGTCAGGGCGTGCCCGATGCCGTCATGCAGGTCGCGGGCGATCCGCGTGCGCTCCGCGTCCTGGGAGACGCGGGCCAGGGCCACCTCGAGACGATCGCGCGCCGTCGGCCCCAGCAATCGCGGGGCGAGAGAGGCGGCGAGAGCCCCGAGCGGCCACGCGCCCAGAAGCGCGGCGGCCGCCGCCACCACAGCGGCGGCACCGAGGGCGATCCTGCCCAGCACGGAGTCCGGGATCGCGAGCAGCGAGATGCCGGGGTTCGCGCCCATCGCGTCGAGGGCGGTGACCGTCGCGGCCGGCAGCAGCATCGTCAAGCAGGCCGCCGTCAGCAGGCCGAGCAGCAGGTGGACCTGCACCCAGAGCACGTCCTGCACCCGGTGCACCAGACCTGGGCGCAGCGGGACGACCAGTTCCGAGCGGACGCCGAGCATCGAGCGGCACGCGGTGACCTCGAGCTCCCGGATCCCGGGGACGAGGCCCAGCAGGCCGCCGACCACCACCCCGAGCAGCAGGCCCAGCACGGTACGGCCCGGGGAGGTCGCCGAATCGAGCCCGATCGGGACCACCAGCGCGAGGACGAGCACGACGGTCGTCCCGATCGCCGCGCCCGTCATCAGCCACGCGAATCGGCGACCGCTGCGTCGTATGTTCACGCGTCCATCTTCGTCGAGACCATCCTGTCGGCGCGAGAGCCGATGGTCGAGCGTCGGTGCCCGACGTATCCCCACACCGCGAGGGCGAGGGTCGGTCCCCACAGCCAGCAGGGGAAGACCAGTGCGAACTCGAGGGTCGAGGCAAGGCCCATCTCGCTCGCACTGAGCAGGATCGGCACGGCGGCGAAGCACAGCAGGGCCGCGATCGCGAATCCCGGGATCGCCGCGGTGACGATCGGGACGGAGCGCCCGCCGACCACGGGGAACCAGCGCGGGAACACCTCACCCCAGGGCCGGATCAGTCCGAGGGTGAGGACCACACCGAGCCAGGCGCCCGTGGAGAGCGCGAGCCCCCAGACGCGGGTCGCGGGGTCAGCGGCCGCGGCTTCCCCGCCGACGATCGGCCACGGGGTGAGCCAGGTCAGTCGGGACAGGGCGTAGGGCAGGGGCCCGCACGCGGCGATGATCGTCAGCGGCCGACGCCACCGCACCGTCCAGGCCTCCACGCCCTCGAAGGCGCCGGCACGTCGCAGCAGGAGCAGGGCGACAGCGGCCCACAGGGCCCCTGCGAGGACGAAGTGCACGGTGACGAGGATCAGGCCGCCCGACCTGACCATGGCGGGGATGATCGCGAGCGCGACGTCCCGGATGATCCCGGCCCCGAGGAGGGCACCGAGGACCATCGCCGTGAGCAGCGGGACGCCGACCGCCCAGCGGGCCCGTCCGCCGTGCCGGACCAGCAGCGCGGCGACCGTGACCAGCAGCACCGGCATCGCCAGCGCGATCAGGTACCCGGCCTGGGCAAGGGTCATGAAACTGGCGAAGCCCAGGCCGAACAGCGCGACCTGCGCGGCGGCCACGGCGGCCAGCACGACCGCCACGAGCCGGGAGACCGAGGCCCGGGATCCGGTGATCGCCAGTCCGGCGACGCCGGCGACGGCTCCGAGCACGGCCACCACCAGCTGCGCCGTGTACATCGGCCCGGATCCGAGGATCTCGAGCAGGGGTGGCGGGGTGCCGGAGGCGGCCAGCAGCGCGTCGCCCGGGGAGAGCAGCCAGCGCAGGCCGAGCGCTGCGGTGATCAGACTGCTGAGCAGGCCCAGGCCGAGCAGCGCTCGCACCAGGTGTCGTGAGGGATGGGGGCGAGGTGTCGTCGTCATGCCTCGAGCCTCCGCTCGCGGGCATCCCGCCACCTCCCCCGCACGGGTGAACCCGCTCCCCCAGCCGGCGCTCAGCGCGCCGACCATCGCGGCACCTCGTCACTTCTCCAGGAAGATCCCGTTGCCGGGGCCCAGCGGAAGATCGACGACGAAGAATACGGCGAGGATGACGGTCCACACGATCCAGAACGGCACCACGAAGGGCAGCATGCGCGCCATCAGCGTGCCGAGGCCCGCGCCGGGCTCGTACTTCCGCAGCATGCCCAGCAGCACGATCATGTACGGGTTCATCGGGGTGATGATCTGGGTGGCGGAGTCGCCCACGCGGAAGGCGGCCTGGGTGAAGGCCGGCTCGTAGCCGATCAGCGCGAACATCGGCACGAACACGGCGCCCATGATCGCCCACATGCCCGAGCCGGAGATGATGAACAGGTTCAGGCAGCTGGCCAGCAGGATGAAGCCCAGGACCGCCGGGAATCCGGTGAGGCCCACGCCCTCGAGCGCTGCGGCGCCGGTCACCGCGATCCAGGTGCCGATGCCGGACCAGTTGAACAGGGCGATGAAGTTGCCCAGGATGAAGGCGAGCACCACGAAGGGCAGCATCTCCTTGAGCGCCTCGCTCATCATGCGCACCGCATCGCGGCTGCTGCGCAGGGTCCCGGTGACCACGCCGTAGGCGATGCCGACCACCATGAAGTACGCGACCACGATGAACACGATCGAGCTCAGCAGCGGGGATTTCGGCAGGAAGCCACCCTCCTCATTGCGCCACGGGGACTCCGGCATCAGGAACGCCAGCAGGAACGCGGCGGTCAGCACCGCGGCGCTGAGCACGGCGATCAGCAGACCCTTGTTCTCCTGCGGGGACAGGGCGGCGCGCATCTGCTCGGCGCTCTCCCCGCTGTCGGACTCGCCGTCCTCGCGGACCTCATCGCGGCCGATGCCCTGGCGGTTCAGGCGCGGCTCGAGGACGCGATCGATGATGAAGCCGGCGACGAAGCCCAGGATGATCGAGGCGGTGATGTTGAAGAACCAGTTCGAGACCGGGTTGACCGGGGTGGTCTCGAACCCGGGCAGCGCGCCCATCACCGAGGTGGTGATGCCCGCGAACAGGGCATCCAGCGAGGTCGGGAAGATGTTCGTGGAGTAGCCGGCGCCGGCGGCGGCGAACCCGCCCAGCAGGCCGGCGACGGGGTGGCGGCCGGCGGCCTTGAACACCAGGGCCGCCAGCGGGGGCACCACCACGAAGGCGGAGTCGGACATGATCGAGGAGACCACGCCGACGAAGCCGACGACGTACGGGAGCATCCACGCCGGGGAGGTCCCGAAGAGCTTGCGGATCGCGGCTCCCAGCAGGCCGGAGTGCTGGGCGATGCCGATCGCCAGCAGGATCGGCAGCACGGTCACCAGCGGCGGGAAGCCGATGTAGTTCTCGCCCAGGGTGGTGGTCAGCCACGTCAGGCCCTCCCCGGTGAACAGGCCCTTGATGGCCGTGGGCTCGTCCGAGCCGGGCACGGAGACGACCACGCCCGCCCAGGCCATGCCGGTCGAGACGATGCCGGTGACTGCGAACAGGATCAGGAACAGCATGAAGGGCTCGGGCAGCTTGTTGCCGGCCCTCTCCACCCCGTTCAGGAGCTTGTCGGTGAAACCGGTCGTCGCCGGTTCGGTCGGTGCTGCGCTCATGGGGACTCCAGTCGGGTCAGGTGACGGGCGCGGGGCCGGGGTCTGCTGCGGGATCGGGTCAGTCGAAGTACGCGGGCACGTCGATCGCGCCGCCGGCTTCCTCGAACTCCGTGGCCATGGCGCGTGCCAGCTGCGGGTCGTGGAGCACGTCCAACACGGTCGCGGCCAGGCCGTAGGCTCCGTCGACCGCAGCAGTGCGGGCGAGATCCGAGACCGCCCAGGCCGCGAACTCGCGGGTGTGCAGGGCGACCTCCGGTGGGGCGATCCGGATGACCGGGTGGATGCCGGGCACCCGATAACTGGCATTGCCGAAGTCGGTGGAGGCCGCCAGGATCGGGGAGACGACGCCGAGGGGCAGCGGATCGCGGCCGCGGCGGCGCTGGGCCTGGACCCAGCGCCCGGTGAGGGCCTCGTTGGTGCGCACCGGCAGGGAGGGCGGGTGCTGGTCCCAGTTCACGCTCACGCCGACGCCGGCCATGAGGGCGGCGCCGCGGGCCACGTCCTCGACGCGCGCCGAGAGGTCCCGGAGGGTCTCGGGTCGCTGGGAGCGCACGTAGAGGTCGAGTCTCGCGTGGTCGGGGATGACGCTCGCGCGCTCGCCGCCCTCGCGGATCACCGCGTGGATACGGTCCGACGGCGGGGTCTGCTGCCGCATCAGGCCGATGCCCTGGTACATGAGGCTCGCGGCGTCCAGGGCATTGCGGCCCATGAACGGCTGGGCGGAGGCGTGGGCGGTGTGCCCGTGATACTCGACGGTGAGGGTCCGACGGCCCAGCCAGGTCTGGTCGGCCAGGTCGTAGCCGTAGGGGTGGGCCATCACCGCGGCATCCAGCCCCTCGAAGGCGCCTTCGCGGGCCATGTACTCCTTGCCGGTGTGGCCCTCCTCGGCCGGGGTCCCGAGGAACACGACCCGGCCAGGAACGGCCGACGGCTCGGCCGTCGCGAGAGCGGCCAGGGCGAGGAAGCCGCCCAGGCCCATCACGGCGATGACGTTGTGCCCGCAGCCGTGGCCCACGCCGGGCAGGGCGTCGTACTCGGAGAGGATCGCGAGCGTCGGCCCATCCCCCTCGCCATGGATCTCCGCCCGGATCGCGGTGTCCAGGCCGTGCACCCCGAGCTGCGCCTCGATGCCATGAGCTGCGAGGACAGTGACGATGGCGCGCGCGGAGCGGTGCTCCTCGAAGGCGACCTCCGGGTGCTCGGCGAGATCGAGCAGGAGCGTGATCATCTCGCTCGCGTCGGCCTGGACGAGATCCTCGAGCCGGTCGTGGAGGGCGGCGTCGGCCCCGGCGAACGCGGAGCCCGGGTGCGAGGCGGTGCGCATCGCGGCCTCCCGCTCCTCGTCGAGCTGCTGGAGATAGGCGGTGGAGACCTCGGTGTGCTGCACGCTCGCAGGAGACTGCTGGGAGGACGTCGACGGCGAGGACGGCGGCGGCGGAGACAGCGGAGAAGGCATGGGGTCGACAATAGGCATGCAGGGCATGGTCGGGGCAGGATTGCCACCGTGTTGCCGGTTCGTGACCCCCGTTGTTCGACGGGGTGTGACGTGCACAGCCAGGGTGGGCGCTCGCCGTCGGCGACCACGTAGCCTCGACCATCGCACCCGCGAAACCCCTCGTCAGAAGAAGCTCATCCCATGTCACAGCTCAGCGACCTGCTCGATCCGGGCGCCATCCTCCTCGACGCCCCGGCCGAGGACTGGCGCGAGGCGATCCGGCTCTCCGGGGACCTGCTCGTCTCCACCGGCGCGATCGGCCCCTCCTACACCGACGCGATGATCCGCACCGTCGAGGAGCACGGTCCCTACATCGTCATCACGCCGGGGTTCGCCCTGGCCCACTCCCGCCCCGACGACTCCGTGCGCCGCACCGCGATGTCCTTCGTGCGCCTGGCGGAGCCCCTGTCCTTCGGGCACACGTCCAATGACCCGGTGACCCTGGTGATGGCGCTCGCCGCGGCCGACAGCTCCGCCCACCAGGCGGCCCTCGCCGCCCTCGCCGGCGTGCTGGCCGACACCGACAGCCGCAGCGCCCTGGACTCGGCCGCTTCCGCGCAGGAGGTGCTCGCCGTCCTCGGTGCCGGGGATGCTCCCGCAGGATCTCCCGAGGACGCCGCGGACGGCGCAGGGTCCGACACCGCGGAACCCGTTGCCGCAGACGCCGGTGGCCCGGATGCCGCGCCCACCGGTGCCGCCCACCCCGTGCCCGCAGCCGCATCAGCGGAGCCCACCGACCCCGACACGGTCCCCTCCAAGAAGCTCATCCTCACGGTGTGCGGCAACGGACTGGGCACCAGCCTGTTCCTGAAGAACACCGCGGAGCAGGTCCTGGACCGGTGGGGCTGGTCCTCCTACCTGGACATCGAGGCCACCGACACCATCTCCGCCAAGGGCAAGGCCAAGGACGCCGACGTCATCCTCACCTCCGGTGCGATCGCGGAGACCCTCGGCGAGGTCGGCGTGCCCGTCGAGATCATCGAGAACTTCACCTCGCAGGCCGAGATCGACTCCGTGCTGCGCCGCATCTACGCGATCTGACATCCCGCCCGCCTCCTGACCCGACGCGGCTCCTTTCCGACCCCCACTACGGAGCAAGACCATGAACGTGCTCGTCTCCATCGCCGAGTTCCTCGTCAACGAGATCCTCAGCGTGCCCGCCTACCTCATCGGCATCATCACCGCCGTCGGCCTGATCGCCCTGCGCAAATCGGTCGGCCAGATCACCGGCGGCGCTCTCAAGGCCGTCCTCGGCTTCCTGTTGATCGGCGCCGGCGCGACCCTCGTCAGCGCCTCCCTCACCCCCTTGGGCGTCATGATCCAGGGCGCTCTCGGCGCCCAGGGCGTCGTCCCCACCAACGAGGCCATCGCCGGCATCGCCCAGGAGGAGTTCGGCGCCCAGGTGGCGTGGCTGATGATCCTCGGCTTCGTGGTCGCGATCCTGCTGGCCCGCTTCACGCCGCTGCGCTATGTGTTCCTCACCGGCCACCACCTCCTGTTCATGGCCACCCTGATCACCGTGGTGATGGCCTCGGCCGGGATGCCCACCGTCGTGGTCGTGGTCCTCGGCGCGATCCTGCTGGGCATCCTGATGGTGGCGCTGCCGGCCTTCGCCCAGCCCTGGACCCGCCGCATCACCGGTGACGACTCGATCGCGATCGGGCACTTCGGCACCGCCGGTTACATCGCCGCCGGCACCGTCGGCCGTCTTGTCGACCCCAAGGGCCGCAGCCGCTCCACCGAGGACCTCAAGGTCCCCGAATCTCTGCGCTTCCTGCGCGACTCGATGGTGGCCACCGCCCTGTCGATGGTGCTGATGTACCTCGTGGTCGCCGTCGTGTACCTGACCCGCGCCGGGGAGGCCACCGCCTTCGAGGCCTTCGAGGGCGGCGCGAGCGACGTCGGCAACTACCTCATGCAGTCCGTGACCCAGGGTCTGCAGTTCGGCATCGCCGTCGCCGTGATCCTGTTCGGCGTGCGCACGATCCTCGGCGAGCTGGTGCCCGCCTTCCAGGGCATCGCCGCCAAGGTGGTCCCGGGCGCGATCCCGGCCCTGGACGCACCGATCGTCTTCCCCTACGCGCAGAACGCCGTGCTGATCGGCTTCCTCTCCAGCTTCGCCGGCGGGCTCATCGGCCTGCTCGTGCTCGGCGTATGGCTCGGACCGGTGCTGGGCCTGGCCCTGATCCTGCCCGGCCTGGTGCCGCACTTCTTCACCGGTGGCGCCGCCGGCGTCTACGGCAACGCGACCGGCGGCCGCCGGGGCGCCGTCGCCGGCGGCTTCGTCAACGGCCTGCTCGTGACCTTCCTGCCGGCGCTGCTGCTGAAGGTGCTGGGCTCCTTCGGCTCGGCGAACACCACCTTCGGGGACACCGACTTCGGCTGGTTCGGCATCCTCATCGGCTACAGCGCGCGCACCGGCGTGCTGCCGGGCATCGTGCTGCTGGCCGTGATCGGCCTCGTGCTCCTCGGCGGCGCCATCCTCATGCAGCGCCGCGTGGTCGACGCCGGCTGGGACCCTTCTCCGGCCCGCGCCGCCGCCGGCTCCGGAACCACCGCCGCCGTGGCCGACACCGACGGTGCGGGTGGTGCCCGCGAGACCGCGGGCGCCGCACGCTACCCGCGGGTCGCGCCCCCGGTGGGCGCCCCGACGCCCCCGCCCCCGCCCGCCGACTGACCCCTGCGGACACAGCCTCCCGCTCGCCGACCAGCGCGGCGGGAGGCTCCGTCCACCGGGACCGCCAGCACGTCGGGAGCGCCCCCGTCCTCGCGCGGGCGGCGCCCTGCACGACACCGCGCACCCACCTACCGCGGCGTCACTGCACCACGATCGGCCGGGCGAGTATCATCCCTGCACGGTGCGCAGCCTCCCACCCCGTCGGCCGCGTACCATCCGGCCATCGCGCGGATGCGAGAACCGCTCGCCGCGCGACGCCCTGGCCACGTGCCGAGACCGCCCTTGCCATTCCCCTCAGCCGCTGCTCCTCAGCGCAACTTTCCGGAGGCGACACCTGTGAGCGCACCATCCTCCACACCCGGCACGACGGGCGCGACCGGCGCGCAAGCTGACCGCGGGGCCTTTGCGGGCCGCACCACGTTCATCTTCGCGGCCATCGGTTCCGCCGTCGGGCTCGGCAACATCTGGCGCTTCCCGGCCGTGGCCTACGAGAACGGCGGCGGCGCATTCATCCTGCCGTACCTGCTCGCGCTGCTGACCGCGGGCATCCCGCTGTTGTTCCTCGACTACGCGATCGGCCACCGCTGGCGCGGCTCCGCGCCCGCCGCCTGGCGCCGCTTCCGGCGCTGGACCGAGTTCATCGGCTGGTGGCAGGTGCTGATCGCCCTGATCATCGCGCTCTACTACGCACTGATCCTGGCCTGGGCCACGAACTACACCTTCTTCTCCCTGGACCAGCGCTGGGGAGATGACGCGGAGGGCTTCTTCGGCGAATACACCCAGGCCCTCGGCGGCGCCGACGCCACCATCTCCTTCGACGTGGTCCCTGCCGTGCTCATCTCCCTGATCGTGGTGTGGCTCGCGGTCATCGTGGTGATGTCCCTCGGTGTGCAGAAGGGCATCGCCGCCAGCTCTGTCGTCTTCATCCCGCTGCTGGTGCTGATGTTCTTGATCCTCGTGGTGCGCTCGCTGTTCCTCGACGGCGCGGTCGACGGCCTGAACGCCCTGTTCGAGCCGCACTGGGCCGCACTGCTCGACCCGGGCGTGTGGATCGCCGCCTACGGTCAGATCTTCTTCTCGCTCTCCGTGGCGTTCGGCATCATGCTCACCTACTCCTCGTACCTCAAGAAGAAGACCGACCTCACCGGCTCCGGCCTGGTCGTCGGCCTGGCGAACTCCGGCTTCGAGATCCTCTGCGGCATCGGCGTGTTCTCCGCGCTCGGGTTCATGGCCCAAGCGCAGGGCGTCGCGATCGACGAGGTCGTCACCGCGGGCGTGGGGCTGGCATTCATCGCCTTCCCCACGATCATCAGCGAGGCCCCCGCCGGTGCCGTGATCGGCGTGCTGTTCTTCGGCTCGCTGGTGCTGGCCGGATTCACCTCGCTGATCTCCATCGTCGAGGTGGTCATCGCCGCGATCCAGGACAAGTTCGGCTTCGCCCGTGTCCCCGCGACGCTCTGGGTGTGCGTGCCGCTCGCGGTCGTCTCCACGGCGCTGTTCTCCACCACGATGGGACTGCCGTTGCTGGATGTGCTGGACAAGTGGGCCAACGAATACGGCATCGTCGCGGCCGCTCTGGTCTCCACGATCGTGGTCACCTACGTGGTGCGGGGCCTGCCCACGCTGCGCGATCACCTCAATCACAAGGGCACCTTCCCCATCGGTCGGATCTGGATGCTCTGCGTGGCGGTCATCGCGCCGCTGGTGCTGGGCGTCTCGCTGATCGTCAGCACCATCAACCTGCTCACGGCCGACGGCACCTACGAGGGCTACCCGGGCTGGTTCGTGTTCGTCTTCGGCTGGGTGATGGCGATCGGCCTCGTGGTCGTCGCGATCGGTCTGTCGCTGATCCCGTGGCCCGCCGGGTCCAACCTGTTCAAGGACGACTCCGACGGCGATCCGATCGCGCCCGAGGCCGTGGCCGGCAAGGGCCTGGTCCCGACCCCTGAGGCCGCCACTCCGCACGAGCTGCGTTCCGCGCCGCGGTGACCTGCTGACGCAGTTCGCCGCTCGCCGCTCGCCGCTCGCCGCTCGCCGCTCGCAACCATTGATCCACCCGACCCCCGACTCTCAGGAGTGACCATGTCTGTCTCCGCCATCATCATGATGACCGTCGCGATCGTCACCGTCTGGGGCGGCCTCGTCGCCGCCGTCATCAACATCGCCCGCCACCCCGAGAAGGACGACTGACCGGAGCCGGCCTCCAGCCCGAGGATGCCTCAGCGGTGGAGCGGGAACTGTGCCCCCAGCCAGTACGCGCCCACCACCGCGAGGGCGGACGCTGCCAGCACGGCGACGTCCAGCGCCGTCACCTTCAGGTAGGCCAGGCGCAGTGCCCGCCCGGCGGGATTGTTCGTTCCGTAGGTGAAGCCACGGGTCTCCAGGGCTTCGACCGTCGTGCGCACGTTCTTCGCGGTGTTGAGCATGATCGGATAGAACGCCGTGACGGCGAGGACGCACCACGTCAGGATCACCCGCCAGCCGAGCAGCCCGCGCGTGGGCGGCGGGGCGTGCCGCAGACGCTGCCCTTCGAACACCGTCACGTACTCGTCGACCAGGATCGGCAGCATCCGGTACCCGTAGCTGACACCGAAGGCCAGCAGCTCCGGGGCGCGCAGCGACAGCAGTGCGTCGGAGAGCTTCTCCGGATCCAGGGAGACGAAGGCCGCCATCGATGCCATCGAGACGGCACCGAGCTTGAGGTTCAGCTCGGCCAGCGCGATCAGGGTGGTCAGGTCGCCGCCGAACAGGAACGAGGCGACGAACAGACCGATCACATCGGCACCCACCCCGAACACGAACAGTCCCAGCACCAAGGGGCCCACGCGGGCGAGCGCCACCGAGATCACGCCGAGCAGGAACATCCCGATCAGCACGGTGAGGTTGTGGGTGAACCAGGGCGCCAGGGCGAGCAGGACGTACCAGGCCAGGACCATGCGCGGGTCCATACGGGAGAACAGGCCCCCGCGGGTGGAGTAGGCGGTGCGCAGCAGTTCCAGGCGCACCCATTCGACGCTCAGCACGTCATGGGTCTTGCGGGCCATCAGCGATCCTCCGACGGTGAGCGGGCGGGACGAGCGGTCGAGCTCGCGGAGGTCCGCAGCCGGGTGAGCAGCTCGGCGGCGGTCAGCGCCAGCGGTTCCAGGTCCAGTTCGCGGGCGATACGCGCGGCCTGTGGGGGCACCAGGCGGGCCTGGGCGGTGACCTCGGGGGTGGAGAACAGCTCGCGGGGCGAGACGTCGGCCAGCACTCGGCCCTGATCCAGCACGATCACGCGGGTCGCCCAGGTGGCCACGAGCTCCATGTCGTGCGTGGCGACGACCGCGCACCGCACTGTCTCAGCGAGCGAGTCGAGCATGCTGGTGACGTCGTGGCGCGAGCGCACGTCCAGACTCGAGGTGGGTTCGTCGAGCAGCAGCAGACTGGGGCGCATGGCGAGGCCGATGGCGATCGTGGCGCGACGCTGCTGGCCGCCGGAGAGAGCGCGCCCGTCACGATCAGCGAGAGAGGTCAGCCCTACGCGCTCGACGACCTCGTCGACCAGTTGCTGCGCGTCCGGCAGCCGGCGGCCGACGGGGAAGAGGGCGACGTCGGCGCGCACGGTGTCCTTGAGGAACATGCGCTGCGGGTGCTGGTACAGGTAGGCGACATGGTCCGCGAGGCGTGCGGCGGAACGGGACCGGGTATCGATGCCGTCCACCGTGAGGGTGCCGGCGCGCGGCACGGCGAGCCCGGTCAACAGCTTCATCAGGGTGGTCTTGCCGGCCCCATTGGTGCCGACCAGAGCGATCCGCTCCCCCGAGTGCAGGTCCAGGTCCAGATCGACCAGCACCGGACAGAGCCCGCCGCTGACGGAGCGGTAGCCATGGTGCACGCCGCGCAGGGAGGCGACGACCTCCGCCGCGGGCGCGGGTTCGGCCCTCGCGACGGGCACCTCGGTGCTCCGTTCGTGCACGTACGGGCGGAGCATGGCCGCTGCTGAGGAGACGTCCAGCGCGACCGGTTCCTCCCCGACCGCCGCGGTCAGGGACACCGCATCGGGCGCCGGGATGCCGTGGGCCTGAAGATCCTGGTGGCGGTCCATGGCCTGCTGCACGGGCAGGTGCCAGACGGGCGCGCCGTCCGCCATCAGCACCACCGAGCTCGCGAACTCGGCGACGAACTCGGCGTGGTGCTCGATCGTGATCACGGTGATGCCGTGGTTCTCGTTGAGGTCCCGCAGGCGCAGGTAGATCTCGCGCGCACGCGCCGGGTCCAGCTCGGCGACGGGCTCGTCGACCACGATCACCTCCGGGCGCAGGGCCAGCACCGCGGCGAGGGCCACCAGGTGCGCCTGGCCTCCGGAGAGCTGCCAGACGAAGCTGTCGCGCAGGTGGGCGATTCCCAGCTGTGCGAGCGCCTCCTCGGTGCGCTCGCGATAGTCCTCATGGCCGAAGTTCAGGGGACCGAAGGCGATCTCGTCGCGGACGGTCGGTCGCACGAGCTGGTTCTGGAAGTCCTGGTAGACGTACCCCACGCGACTGGAGAGCTCGGCGACGGTCGAGTCCCAGGTGTCCTGTCCACCCACGTGCACGTGACCGGCGAAGTCCCCGTTCCAGTAGTGCGGGACCAGGCCGTTGAAGGTCTTGCACAGAGTGGTCTTGGCAGAGCCGTTGCCCCCGACCACCGCCACGAAGTCGCCGCGCTCGATGGTGAGGTCGACGTTGCGCAGCGTGTCGCGGTCAGCTCCCGGGTAGCGGAAGGACAGGTCCTTCACGACGATCACAGGTGCGGTGCCGGGCGCTGAAGCGGCCTGCTCCGGGTCGGCGGTCGCAAGGCGGGTGGTCGAGGGAATGGTCTGCACGGATGCTCCTGGTCGCGAGGGTGCCCGGCGCGTCAGCGCGAGGTGTCCACGTCGGTGTCGGTGGCGGTGGGGGCAGCAGCGGTGCCGTGGTCCGCCGTCCCGTCGGCCGCGGGATCCACAGCAGTGCGGGAGAAGCGGAACAGGATGATCGCCACGATCATCACGACGGCGATCGCGGCCACCGCGAGGAGCAGGAACCCGTTGCCGAAGCGGTCGATGAAGTCGGGTTCGAAGGAGCCGGCGCTGAGGTCGAAGGCCTCCAGGAAGGCGAAGCCGAACGAGGCCACCGAGAGCAGCAGCACGACACCGACGAACAGCGGGGTCCTCGGGGCAGAATCGGGGATCGGTTCGCCGGGGACCCGTGGGCGCATTCCCATCAGCGGTTCGATCTTGCCGTGCAGGGCGGGGATCAGCCAGATCGCCGGGATCGCCCCGAGCAGGATGCCGGACATCAGCACATCCGCACCCAGGCCGATCACCTCGATCGCGAGCATCGACTCGGGAAGGCCCTCGACGTACTCGGCGTCCTCGACACCGACCCAGACCTTGCCCAGGTCCACCACGGCAGAGAGCACCTTGTCGATGAGGATGATGGCGATGGCGCCGAGGATGATCTGGATGCGGTTGCGGGGATTGCGGACCAGGGAGCCGCCGATGTAGATCGCCAGGAACATCTGCAGGTAGCCCTCGACCTCGGCGAGCCCGGAGAAGTCACCCATCAGCAGGTCGGTGAACACGATCTCGCCCAGCGGGGCACCGAGAGCGGCCCAGAACGGCGAGAACAGGGCAGCCATCGCCAAGGGCACGAAGATCATGTTGGACACGGAGATATCGATCGGACCGAGGGAGACGTCGGGGATGATCTCCAGGATGATGTTCGACAGCCCGAACAGGGACATCGACAGCACGAAGATCATCAGCTTCTGCGAGGTGGACAGCTCGGTGCGGCGCATGCCGTCGACCGCGCCGCGCAGGGTGCCGCGGCGTGCATCCTCGGCGGGGCGCTGAGTGGACTGGGTGGACATGATGGTGCTCCTTCGTCAGGACGGCGGGAACTCACAAGGCGGTGGGGCGGGTGGAGCGGTGGTGGCGCCGACGCGGGTCGGCGCCGTCTCGGTCGCGGTGGTGGGCCGGTCGGAGGGACGCCGTCATACCCCGGCGTGGTCGGAGCCGAGACGCGCGGCGAGCACGTCGATCACATCGGCCGGGGAGGCGAGCACATGGTCGGTCTGCTCGGCGGCGAGTGCGGCCTCGAGATCGACGTCGGAGTCCTTGCCGCCGCGCAGCAGGCAGATGGTCCCGATGCCGGCGCCGCGACCGCCCACACCGTCGTTGAGGACCTTGTCGCCGACATAGACGACGTCGGCCCGGTCGGCCTCCAGACCCGCGAGCGCGGCCTCGAAGATCGCGCGGCCGGGCTTGCGCACCCCGATCTCGTCGGAGTAGGCGGCGGGGCCGATTCGGTCCGCGACGCCATAGCGGGCGAGGATCTCTCGCACCCCGCGGCCGGAGATGGTGTTGGAGACGATTCCGACGACGATGCCGTGGTCGTGGCACCACTGGATCAGCTCCAGGGCGCCGGCGCGCGGGGCAGGGACGGATTTCCCGCGATGCAGGGCGAGGGACAGCTGGGGTGCCTCCAGTCGCAGTGCGGCGCGCAGTGCCTGCGGCAGTCCGGCGCCGACGAGGTCGCCCCAGAGCACGGCCGGCTCGACCTCGTCATGCCGGTGCGCGGGGTCGGAGCCACCATCGCGGTCGCGTTTGCGGGCACGGTGCCGGTCCCAGCCCTCGGCGACCGCGCCTTCGGCGGTGGCCTGGTCGATCGGTGCTCCGACCCGTCGGGAGAGCTCGACGATGCGGCCGCCGAGCTCGCGATGGCGGTCCGGGTTGGGCACGGACAGGGTGATCACCCCGCCGTGGTCGAGCAGCAGCGCCGGGCGTGCTCGGGCCGGTCCGTCACCGCGGCTCCCGATCGGCTCGGCACCGTCCTCGACGCCGGGATGCGTGGTGCCGGTGTGCCCGAGGGTCTCCGGCGTCGTGGCGATCGCGCCGTGCTCGAGCGCGGCACGCAGCGGGGCGAGCAGGCCTTCGGGCGTATCCAGAACCAGATCCGGGGTCTCGGAGATCGGGAACGGCGGGTGATCGGTGCGGCGGTCGCGCGTGATCACGACGGCCCCGACCCCCGCACGCCGCCCGGCGACCACGTCGCGGTCCAAGGTGTCGCCGACGTACCAGGCCTCCTGCGGCGAGACCCCGAGGGCGTCGGTCGCCAGACGGATCATGTCCGGGTGCGGCTTGCGGATCCCGACCTCGTCGGAGTAGATCTGCACCCCGAAACGCTCCGCCAACCCCAGGTTCTCGAGGATCGTACGATGGGCGCGACCGGAGTGCGCGTTGGAGACGATCGCGAGGCGGATCCGACGGGTGGCGCACTCGGTGAGCAGATCGGTGATGCCCGGGCGCAGGTGGTGCTCGGCGACCAGCGGCGCCATCTCCGCGAGGATCTCCCGAGCGTCCAGGGCCAGGCCGCGGCGCACGGTCGTCGGGAGGTCGGCCAGCAGGAAGTCGGCGACGATCTCCTGCGGGGCGAGTTCTCTTGGTGCGAGTCGGCGGGAGGCGGCGTTCTTCCACAGCGACAGGGCGGTGCGGCCGGCCCGCAGCGAGTCCTGGACCGCTCCGATCTCGAGGGCTGCACCGAGGGGACTGGCGCGGCGCACGATGCGCTCGGCGAGGTCCTGTGCCCAGCTCGCGCGGGCGGTGGTCGACAGCACCACACCCCCGAAGTCCAGCAGCAGCGCCTTCGGTGCAGGCAGGCCGGCGCCCGGGTGGTGCGGCGTCGTGCCGGATCGCTGCGCCGCCGAGTTCTCGGCCGCGCCCTCGCGAATCGTGTCCACCGGTGCCGCCAGCGGGATCTCGGGGCGGTGCTCGTTCGTGCGGGGCGCAGTGGTCACGTCTCTCCTGGGGCAGGGCGATCGGCATGTCGGGGCGGTGCCGGGTGGCACGTCGCGGGCCACATCGATCACGCTAGGAGGCTCGGGCTCTGACCTCATGAACGCCAGGTGAACCGATCGGCACGCCTTCGGGTCCACGACTGAAAGTCTTCAGATTCCCAGGTCACGACGCAGGAAAGCGGTGATAGACCTCGTGGGGTGACCGACTCCCAGCCCCGTCCCACTCTGGCGCACGTCGCCCGTCTCGCCGGGGTCTCGCCGGCCTCCGCGTCGATGGCGCTGAACGACCGCAGCGGCGTCGGCCACGAGACCCGTCTTCGCATCCTGGCGGCCGCGCGGGAGCTCGGATACCGGCGGCGCGGGCGGGGAACGGGACTGATCGGGGTGCTGCCGACGGACCTCGGCAACCCGTACCACACCGACGTCATCGCCGGGATCGAGGGGTACGCCGAACAGATCGGCCTCGGGGTGGTGATCGCCCACGGTCGTCGCCACGAGGACCGGTTGGAGAAGCAGCTGCAGGGCCTGCTGGATTTCGGGGTCGACGGGATCATCGCGGTGACCACCTGGCTCCGACCCGCAGCACTCGAGCGAGCCGCGCAGATCGTGCCGGTCGTCGTCATCGGTCGGATGCAGGACGCCGTGGCAGGGACCGACACCGTGCGCAATGACGACGCCGCCGGAGCCGCGCTCGCAGTGCGACACCTCGTGGAGGTGGGGCACCGGAACCTGGCGCACATCACCATGTCGACCCGGCCCGGACCGGCGATGCGCCGCGCGGGCTTTCTGACCGAAGCCCACCGGCTCGGACTGCGCGAGCACGTCGAGGTGATCGGCCCGGACTCCGCCGACCAGGGCATCGAGCTGCTGCTGCGCGCGGTGCGGCGCGGCGACCCGACGGCGGTCACGGCAGTGTTCGCAGCGAACGACATCGCAGCGGTGAAGGTGCTGCATCGCGCGGCTGATCTGCACGTACCCGTGCCCGAGCAGCTCAGCGTGGTCGGCTACGACTCCTCGGCCGTGGCACTCACCGTGCGGCCGCACCTGAGCAGTGTGAATCAGCCGCGGGAGGAGATGGGCAGGATCGCGGCGCAGATGCTGCGCGAACGGTGGGAGGGCCGGGCGCGGGACACGATCAGTGTCGTGGAGCCGGTGCTGCGGGTGCGCGGGTCCACCGGTCTCGGTCCCGCACGGCGGTGAGTGGCGGGCCTGCCGGCGCCGGTGGCCCGAGTATCGGTGCGCTACGCTTCCGCCATGCACCTGCGACTCGACTATCCGCACGGCTCTGATGCGAGCCGTGTCATCGTGCGCGTGCCGCTGCCGTGAGGCAGCCGCAGTGATGTAGCACCGCTCTCCTCAGAGCCCCGGGCGAGGACCACACGGTCCTCGCCTTTCGCGTTTCCATGGCGCGGGGTCCGACGGAGCTCCTCGCCCTCTCGAGAGGACTCCCATGACCACCCCTGAAGCTCCCGAGGCGATCATCGCCGAGCTCGACCGCACCACCGACCAGATCATCGGCCGCGAGGACCTGCTGGACCGCCTGCGCGAGGGCCGCCCGCTGCGCATCAAGTTCGGCGTGGACCTCACCGCACCGGACCTGCACCTCGGGCACGCCGTGAACCTGTGGATGATGCGGGCCCTGCAGGATCGCGGCCACGTGGTGATCTTCCTGCTCGGCGACACCACCAGCCGCATCGGTGACCCCACGGGGCGCAGCGCCGCTCGGCCCGTCCTGACCGAGGAGCAGATCCGGGACAACGCCGCCTCGTTCCTGAACCAGGTCACCCGGGTGCTGCGCAGCGAACCGGAGGTGCTGCAGATCCGTCGCAACTCCGAGTGGTTCGACGAGATGGGCATGCCGGGGCTGCTGCAGGAGCTGAGCCTGGTCACCCACGCGCACCTGATCTCGCGCGACATGTTCCGCTCCCGCATCGCCGCCGGCGCCGAGATCGCGATGCACGAGCTGATCTACCCGGTGCTGCAGGGTTTCGATTCCGTCGCCCTCGAAGCCGACCTCACCATCGTGGGCACGGACCAGCTGTTCAACGAGGCCATGGGCCGTGAATTGCAGGTCAAGCACGGCCAGCTCCCGCAGACCGTCATCACCAGCACCGTCACGCCGGGTCTCGACGGGGGCCCCAAGCAGTCCAAGTCGCTGAACAACTACGTGGGCCTGTGCGCACCGGCGGGCGAGAAGTTCGGGCGGTTGATGACTCTGCACGATCCGCTCGTGGAGACCTGGGCTCGCGTGTACTCCGACCTGCCGCTCGAACAGACCGAGGAGCTGGGCCGGCGCGCGCTGTCCGGCGGCGCCGCCGCGCGGGACGCCAAGCTGGACCTGGCCGAGGCGGTGGTGCGTCGGCACGACGGCGCGCAGGCCGCCCGTCGCAGCCGCGAAGAGTTCACCCGGGTGTTCTCTGCCCGCGAGCAGCCCCGCGATATGGCCCAGCTGGCGCTCGACGCCGGGCAGCTCACGGCGCTGGACCTGGTCACCGCTGCGCGGCCGGAGCTGTCCCGGAGCGAGGCACGGCGCCTGCTGAGCGG
This sequence comes from Brachybacterium sp. FME24, assembly GCF_014897705.1. Classification (GTDB taxonomy): domain Bacteria; phylum Actinomycetota; class Actinomycetes; order Actinomycetales; family Dermabacteraceae; genus Brachybacterium. The sequence continues at coordinate 37,823 of NZ_JABUXV010000023.1, forward strand.
CGGCGGCGTCGACATCGACGGGCAGAGGCTCCCCGATCCGGAGCAGGTGCTCGATCCCGCCGAGGGCCAGGCCCTGCGCGCCGGCCGCCGGAGGTGGTTCCGGATCCAGCGATCGCGGGCACGACGGCCGGGCCCGTGCGACGACGACGCCTCCTTGCCTCGGTAGTCTCGAACCCGCCACCGCGCAGAAAGGTCGTCGATGCTCTCTCCCGCGCCTGACACCGAACTCCTGATCGTCCCCACCGCTCACCTGACGGCGGAGCTGCCTGATTCCGTCGTCGCTCCCGCGCGCAACAGGTTGGCGAGGTGGCGTCCAGATCTCGTCGCGATCGAGGCGCTCCCGGGTCACCTCGTCGTCGAGTACGAGCTGCGAGGAGGGACGTTCGGAGGCTTCGAGGTCGGCGGTGCGCTCGATGCATGGCGTGGCGCCGCCCTCCTCGGCGCCACCCCGGGCGAGGTCTGGTCCGCACGTCGCGCCGCCATGGCGCACGGGACCCCGCTGGATGAACGCGTCCTCGCCTGGCTCCGAGCCCGGGAGCCGATCAATGCCCTGCTGCTTCCCTACGCAGATGCCCGTCTGGCGTCGCCGATCATGGACTTCCTCGATGAGCTCTCGAGCCGACCTCGCGAAACCGTGTCCATCGGCGCATCCATCGCCCGACGACTGGGGCATGATCACGTCGCGCACGTGGACGACCACACCGGCGTCGAGAACATCGATCCTCTGCCCGAGGGTTTCGAGGCCGAACTCACCGCGTTCCGCGAGCAGGTCTCGGGGCTGCTCGAAGCCGCCACCTCGCCGCGGCGCATTGCAGACAACCTCTGGGCTCAATGGCGTTTCCATTCATCGACCGACGTTCGGCGTGACCTGGAGCGGCTGGAGAGCGCGGAACGCCTTGCCGCGGGATCGGACACTCCCCGACTGCGACGCGTCATGCTCGCCAACTGGCGTGCGAGGAACCTGGCGATGGCCGCCCGTCTGCGCTCCGCGACCGCCGCAGTTCCCGGCGGACGTGTGTTGTTCGTCGTCGGATCAGCCCACGAGGTGCCGCTTCGTACGGCGCTCGGCAGTGACCAGCACGACCTGCGGCTGGTCGAACTCGCCGAGCTGGAGGAATGATCTCGGCCGAATGTGACCTGCGTCGGTCCGGTTCGCACCACCCCGGGGTGTCCGGTACGCTGATGCCTGCTCTTACGAGCGCTGGAGGATTCGCCTAGCGGCCTATGGCGCACGCCTGGAACGCGTGTTGGGTTAACGCCCTCAGGGGTTCAAATCCCCTATCCTCCGCCGAAGAAATTGCCCCTCACCTGCAGGTTCTCCTGCACGGTGAGGGGTTTTTCGTGGTCCGGTCCGGACGCCGTAGCCTCCTACGGGGCCCGGCAGCGGCCCGCCTCAGAACAGCGCAGGTTGCGGCATGAGGTCCAGTGCCGCTGGGGCCGAGCGTCGCGCCGCGACATCTGCCGCGCGGCGACGCTGCTCAGGCTGATCCTCGTCCTCCTCGGAACCCAGACCGTGCCGCCTCAGCAGTGGGCGGATCCGCTGGGCGAGGTTCTTGCGATACGCCGCCGGGGCGTAGGACGCATTCCCGTAGAAGCGGCGATATCCGGTGACCAGCTCGGGATGCTCCCGCTCGATCCACTCGAGGAACCATTCCTTGGCGCCCGGGCGCAGGTGCAGGGCCCCGAAGACGATGTGCGCGGCCCCTGCCTCGGCGATCCGGGCGAGCGCCTCGTCGAGCTGGGCGTCGGAGTCGGTCAGCCACGGCATGATCGGCATGAGGAACACGGTGACGCGGAAACCGGCGTCGGCCGCGGCCCGCACGGTCGCCAGGCGCGCGGCGGTGGTCGGGGTCCCTGGCTCGACGGACTTCTGCAGCTCGTCGTCGAAGACGGCGATGGACAGGGAGAGATCCACGGGCACTCGTTCTGCCGCCTGCTGCAGCTGCGGCAGGTCGCGGCGCAGCAGCGTGCCCTTGGTGAGGATCGAGATCGGCGTCCCGCTGTCGGCGAGCGCGGAGAGGATCCCCGGCATGAGTCCGTAGCGACCTTCGGCGCGCTGGTAGGGGTCGGTATTGGTGCCGAGGGCGACCATCTCGCGGCCCCAACTGCGCTTGGAGAGCTCCGCCCGCAGCACCTCGGCGACGTTGATCTTGACGATGACCTGCTGGTCGAAGTCCGCACCGGCATCCAGGTCGAGGTAGCGATGCGTACTGCGCGCGAAGCAGTACACGCAGGCGTGGGAGCAGCCGCGATAGGGGTTGACCGTCCAGTCGAACGGCATCGAACTCGCCGCCGGCACCCGGTTGAGCGCCGACTTCGCCGTCACCTCGTGGAACGTGACGCCCTGGAACTCCGGGGTGCGCACGCTGCGCACGAGGCCCGACATGCCGAGGAGGGCCTGCGTGCGCTCCTCGGCGCCGACTTCCTGTCCACTCCATCGCATGCCCACAGTCGAACGCACGTTCGAGTAAATGTCAAGGGCTGGGCCGTCGTTCGGGCGCGGGTGGGCGCCCGACCGCCGGCCCGCCAACTCGTGATCGCATCGGAACCTCGCAGGCATCGGCCGACGAACAGGCACGTCAGCGGCTCGCATCGCCGCTCCGCCAGGCGTTCGGCGCGGCGGTGGTCGGCGCAGGACGCCTCTCAGCCCTGCCCGCTGCGGCCTGCGCGGATATCCTGCGGTGGCAATGGCCTGTGGACAGAGGGGGAGCGCATGTCGAGCTCAGGGATGGGTGGCCCGGGGGCGGGCGGCCCGCACAACGGGTATCCCGGTCAGGGGCAGTCGCCGCAGGATGGCCGCTCCGGCCCGCCATCGCACGGCGGCCGGCAGGAACCTCCTCATCACGGCGGGCCGGGCCCCGGCGCCCCGCCGCAGGGGCAGTTCAACAGCCCTCCCCCGCAGCACTCCCCATATCCTCACCAGCAGCAGCCCCCGCCCACGGGCCCAGGGGGCCCGAGCGGTCCCGTCGGCCCCGGCGGTCCAGGGAGCCCGGGCGGTCAGCAGCCGTCACCGAAGCGCCCCTGGGGCCTGATCGCCGTCGCGCTGGGCTGCATCGGTGCGCTGGTGCTGGTCATCGGCGGAGGGCTCACCGTCTTCCTCCTCACCCGCGGAGGTGACGAACCCACTGCCGTCGCGACCACGGAGCCGACCAGCCAGGAGCCCAGCGAATCCGACAGCGCGCCGGATTCCGAGACACCGCCCGAGGAGAGCGCACCGGCCACCGAAGAAGGCGCCGGCTTCGAGGTCATCCCGCAGGTCGACATCCCACCGGGCGACGCCGACGACCTCTGGGCGATCATGGCCGACAACCCCCTCACCCAGGGATCCCTGCCCGACGTCGCCACCTGCGACCTTCCGGAGATCCAGGCCGGGCACGACAGCGACGAACTCCAAGCACAGCTCGACGCGACGAGCACGTGCCTGAACCAGGTCTGGGCCGGCGCGAGCGCCGACCGCGGCCTCCCCTGGAACTCGCCGTCGATCGCGGTGTACACCTGGCCGGATGCCCCCGCGAGCGCCACGTGCGACTCCTCGAAATTCGAGGAGGGTGACCCCCGGATGTGCAATCTCGATGGTGTTCTCTACTGGCCCGAAGGCTCGGGGATCGGCGCGACCGCCGAGGACGCCGCCGAGATCCCCGGCGCCTACATGTGGGACCTGTCGGGTGAGTACATCTACGCAGTCATCTGGAACAGCTCTCTGGGCTCCTATTACGCTGCCCTGACCGGCCAGCTCGAGGACGACCCGGACCGTCAGGACGACGCCTCGCGGCTCTACGGCTTGCAGCGCATGTGCCTCACGGCCGCCGCGACCGAGCAGATGCCCAGCGATGCCCAGGTCGGCCCGGAGCTCAGCGAAGCCCTGGTCGATCCCGCGAACTGGACTGCCGCGGAAGACGATCTGTTCTCGTCGGAGACCCGCACCCTGTGGATCCAGAAGGGCTTCGAGTCCGGTGGCGACCTCAGCGTGTGCAACACCTGGAACGCTCCGGCCGACGAGCTGGAGTGACGCCATCCGGCACCACGAGCGCACGATGCACGGGCCGGGGCCGGGGCCGGGGCCGGGGCCGGGGCCTAGCCTGGCCCTATGATGACGCCCTCCCGCCCGCACTCCTCGACCACGCCCGCCGCGACGGACGGGAAGCCCGCGCTGTACACCGCCCGCGTGGACAACATCCGTGGCACCTCTGGGCAGGTGCGCATCCAGGACGGTCCGGCCGCGCTCGCTGCGGGGGCGGAGGTCGACGATCTGCCCGCAGGTGCCGCGCCGGCGCCCGAGGTCACCCTCCCCACGGGCGGCCCCATGGCACCCGCGCGCGGATACAATCCTGAGCAGTTCCTCGCCATGGCCTGGAGCACCTGCCTCGGGGAGACGCTGCGCGTGGTCCTCGCGGAGCGCGGCCTGCCGCACCGGAGCCGGGTCAGCGTCGAGGTGGAACTCCACAGCGACCCCGCCGGCGGGTACCGCTTCGCGCCTCGCGCCGAGGTCACCATCGAACAGATGGCGGCCGACGAGGCCGAGCCTCTGGTCGCTGCCGCGCACGCCCGCTGCCCCGTCTCGAAGCTGCTCACCGGGCGGGGATCAGCCGTGGTCGAGCTGATGGGGGCCGACGCTCAGAGCTGACGCCGACGGCGACAGGCCACAGCTCACGTGATGCACTCCATAACTCTCTGAACTGGGTGCTCGGTAGGCTGAACAGATCCTTCCCGGCCGCCGCGCCCCGGTCCCTCCGACCTCGGCACCCAAGCCTCCCCCACCCTCTCGAGAGCTGATGATCGAGTTCCGTCACGTCACCAAGACGTTTCCGCAGGGCCGGTCCACGGTGACCGCCCTGGACGACATCGACCTCACCATCGCCGAGAACGAGATGTTCGGGATCGTCGGCGAATCCGGCTCCGGCAAGTCGACGCTGCTGCGCCTGATCAACCACCTCGAGGCACCGACCTCCGGCGCCGTCCGCGTCGACGGCGAGGACCTCAGCGCCCTGCCCGCCCGGGCGCAGCGTGAACGCCGACGACGCATCGCGATGGTGTTCCAGCAGTTCAACCTGCTCGCCAACTCCACCGTCTTCGACAATGTGGCGATGCCGCTGCGACTGCAGGGCCGTCGCGAGCGGGACACCGTGATGCAGATGCTCGAGTTCGTGAAGATGGCCGGCCACCGCGACAAGCACCCCAGCACGCTCTCCGGCGGCGAGAAGCAGCGCGTGGCGATCGCACGGGCACTGGCGAATCGGCCCCGGATCCTGCTGTGCGACGAGCCGACGTCGGCCCTGGACTCTGGGCACACCGAGGAGATCATGGCCACCCTCGACGAGGTGCGCACCCAGTTCCACACCACGATCGTGCTGGTCAGCCACGAACTGGACGTCATCAAGTCGTCCTGCGACCGCGCGGCCGTGCTCGAGCAGGGCCGCCTCGCCGCGCTCACCGACGTGGTGGCCCCACCGACGCGGGAGCGCACCGGCTCCTACGCCGACCGCGCGCGGGAGTACCTCGCATGAACGACCTGCTGGCGCGTCTTGCCGACTACCGCGGCGAGATCATCACCTCGATCGTCGAGACCGGATACATGATCGGGAACTCCGTGCTCGCGGCGATCCTCGTCGGCCTTCCGCTGGGCACCCTGCTGTACCTCTCGCGCCCGGGCGGGCCCTACGAGCGTCGCTGGCTGCACTCCGTGCTCAACACTTACGTCAACGTGGTGCGCTCGGTGCCCTTCCTGCTGTTCGTCGTCGCCCTGATCCCCTTCACCCGCTGGCTGGTGGGAACCTCCTTCGGAACCACCGCGGCGTCCGTGCCGCTCGCGTTCGTCGCCGCCGCCCTCTACGCCCGGTTCTCCGAGCAGACGCTGCTGGACGTGCCCGAGCAGACCGTCGAGCTCGCCCGCTCCCTCGGCGCGAACCCCGTCCAGCTGATCACCCGGTTCCTGTACTCCGAGGCGCGCTCCGGCCTGGTGCTGAGCCTGACCACGGTGACGATCTCGATGGTCTCGTACTCGACGATCATGGGCGTGGTCGGTGGGGGCGGCGTGGGCGACTTCGCGATCCGGTACGGCTATCAGACGTACGAGTACGACCTCATGTACACCACGATCGCCCTGATGATCGTGGTCGTGATGCTCATCCAGGGAACGGGCACCCTGCTCGCCCGCTCCATCGACAAGCGGGCGCGCTGATCTCGGCACGCCCCACCTCCAGGAACGAGTGACTCCCATGAACAGACGACTCTTCACCCTCACCGCCGTGAGCGGCGCCGCCGCGCTGGCGCTGGCGTCCTGCGGCGTCGGTGGCGGCAGCGACAGCGACGCTGAGGGGTCCGGCGGCTCCGACGGGGACCACGTCATCAAGGTCGCCTCCCATCTGCCGCCGATGACCGATGTGGTCACCACAGCCGCCGAGGTCGCCGCCGAGGAGGGGTACGAGATCGAGCTGGTGCAGGTCAGCGACAACGTCCAGTACAACCGCCTGCTGGCCGACGGCGAGGTCGACGCGAACTTCGCCCAGCACCAGCCGTACATGGAGAAGTTCAACGAGGAGAACGAGGCGAACCTCGTGAGGCTCGACGCGATCTACGACGCGAAGGTCGGCTTCTACTCCAAGGCGTACTCCACGGCCGAGGAGATCCCCGAGGGCGCGAAGGTCGCGATCCCGAACGACGTCTCCAACGAGGGCCGGGCGCTCGCGATCCTCCACGAGCAGGGGCTGCTCACGCTGCCCGAGGATACCGGCTTCGAGGGCCGCGTCGGCGATATCGTCGCAAACCCCCTGGAACTCGAGTTCGTGCAGGTGGACCTGCTGAACCTCGCATCCGCGTACGACGAGGACGGCATCGCGCTGGTCTACAACTACCCCACGTACATCTCGAAGGTGGGCCTCACGCCGGCTGACGCGATCCTCCTCGAGGAGACCGTCGACCAGCGCTTCGCGATCTCCCTGGTGGCGCGCGAGGACAATCAGGACTCCGCGAAGATCACGGTGCTGCGCCGCGCGATGACCAGCGACGCCGTGCGCACCTTCCTCGAGGACGGGCACAGCGCCACCCTGATCCCGTCGTTCTGAGCACGCACAGACCCCTTCGGGACGATTCCCCGCGCCCCCTTGCGGGATGCCGACCAATCGGAGTATTTTCCGACCGTGCGGTCTAAACGTGATCCAGAGAGTCAGACACTGACATTCCTCGAGCGTGCCCGGCGCAGCCAGTTCATCGAGTGCGCCCTGGCGGCCTTGGCCGAGCTCGGTTTCGCCGGGACCTCGATCGCGGAAGTGGCGCGGCGGGCGGACGTGTCCAAGAGTGTCGTGCTGTACCACTTCGGATCGAAGCAGGAACTGCTGGAGGCCGCGGTGGTGGAGGTCTACGCCAAGGCCGCCCCCGACCTGGTCGCGGCGATGGAGTCCTCACCCGGACACCGCGAGAAGCTGGATGCGTACCTGGATGGATGCGTCGCCTTCGCCTGGACCAACCAGCAACGCCTGGCCGGCGTCGGAGAGATCTTCCGAAATCTTCGCGACGCCGACGGGCACCTGCGCTACACCCACGCTGACAGTGACGCGCTCATCGCCGTCGTGGAACAGATGATCCTCGAGGGCCAGCAGGCCGGGGAGTTCGCAGACATCGATGCCCGCACGGTTGCTGTGATGATCCGCGCGACCATCGACTCGTTGCCCGGGGTGTTCGCCGCCGACCCCGCAACGGACGCGCTGGCGCTCTCGTCCAGTCTGAGAGACCTCGTCGGGCGAATGGTGGCCAGGAACAGTCGGCCGTGATGCACACTGCGGCGGCTATCGGCGCCACCGCACCGCGCACTGGGACACGCTGAGCCGCACATCGGCACGATGCAAGGAGAACTCGGATGGCACCTGCAACCCCGCACTCCACCTACAGCCCTCATCGCCGCGGCCGCCACTTCGGCCGGCGCGGCCTCCTCGGCATCACCGCTGCCGTGGCGGCCGGAACGGTCAGCACCGTGAGCGGGTGCCGGAGCACCGCAGGGAGCAGCACCCCTGCCCCAACCTTCGTACTGGTCCATGGTTCCGCGAGCAACGGCAACTTCTGGACTCCAGTGGTGCGTGAACTTGCGCTGCGCGGCCGAGCGAGCGTCCCGCTGGATCTGCCCGGCCATGGCACGAAGTCCACTCTTCGTCGCTCGTACCAGGCGCCACAGGACCTCCAGGACTTCGCATCCTCACCCTCGGGCGTCGACGGACTCACCATGGATGACTACGCCGAGCACGTCGGCGCCGCGGTCGAGAAGGCCGCCGAGCACGGGCCGGTCGTCCTCGTCGGGCACAGCCTGGGCGGCAGCTCCGTGACCCGAGTGGCCAACGAGACCCCCTCCCTCCTGGCAGGGATCACCTACGTCTCGGCCTTCTGCTGCACCGAGCTCGAATCACCGCTGGCGTACCTGGGCACCGAGGACGCTCGCGACGGCGCGGCGGCCCCGTCCGCTCCCTCGCTGAGCGACGAGGACCTCGGACAGGTCCCCGACGGCACGACCCGCTACAACTGGCGCACCAGCGACCGGGCCTTTCTCGATGCGACCAGGGAGCAGCTCATGGCGGATGCCACCGAGGAGCAGTTCCTCGCCACGATCGCCACGGTCCAGCAACCGGACGAGTCGATCCAAGCCAGTCTCGACAACGCCCAGATCACCCCGGACACCTGGGGAGCTGTTCCGCGCACCTACATTCGGCTCACCGCCGACCGCATCGTGACCCCCGCCCTCCAGGACCGCATGATCGCCGAGGCCGATCGGGCCGCCCCGCAGAACCGCTTCACCATCACCGATATCGACTCCAGCCATCTCGGCGTCATGCATCAGGCGCCCTCGCTGGCGGCCGCCCTCATGGACTCCTGGTCGTGACCGATCCGGCAGCATCGTCGATGCCGCTGGACAGGCAGCGCCCGCCGGCTGACCGCGGGCCCGAAGAGTCGGAGGCCAGCCGGCGCGGCGCGCACAGAGGCGCGGGCACCCCGGCCGGGCGCCCAGCTCAGCCGAGCGTGGCGGGGCGCTCCCAGGCCTCGCCGCGCACGTGCGTATCGAGGAAGCCGAGGAACGTCTCGTACCAGACCTGCGCGTTGCCGCGGCCCTGGATCCAGTGGCCCTCGTCGGGGAAGTACAGGTAGCGGTGGCGAGTGCGGCCCTCGGCGTCGCGCGGGGTCGCAGAGAACTCGTGCAGGTCGTACCAGAGCGCCTGACCCTGGGCGATCGGCACGCGGTAATCCTTGTCGCCGTGGATGACGAGCATCGGCGCCACGATGTCCCCCACGAAGTCCTTCGGGTTGTACAGCGCGTTCTGCTCCCGCATCGACCGCTCCCAGCCGGCGTTGTCGGTGGTGTGACCCATCGTGTCCGTGTCCCACAGGGAGGCGTGGGTGATGAGGCAGCGGAAGCGGTCACCGGTGTGCCCGGCCACCCAGTTGGCCATGTAGCCGCCATAGGAGCCGCCGGCGAAGGCGGTGCGGTCGGCGTCGATGTCGTCCCGGGCCACGGTGACGTCGGTCAGCGCGATGATGTCGGTGAACGGGGCGCCGCCGAGCTCGTGCTGGCCGCGATCGATCATCGCCTGGCCGTAGCCGGTGGAGATCGCCGGGTCCGGCAGCAGCACCGCGTAGCCGGCCGCCACGAAGGGGCCGGGATTCCAGCGGTAGGTCCACGCGTTCCAGGAGCCCCAGGGGCCGCCGTGGGCGAATACGACCAGCGGGTGCGGCCCGTCGCCCTCGGGCAGGCGCAGCCAGGCCCGCAGGTCGGTGCCGTCCTCGGCGGCCGCGGTGACCTCGGTGAGCGCCCCCTCCTGGGGGACGGCGTCGGCCGGATTCGGCAGTTCGCTGACCACGCCGGTGGCAGGATCGATGCGCACGGGGTGCGGGGCCACGGCGATGCCGGAAGCCGACGCGATGACCGCTCCGCCGGCGATCGCGGCCGACGTGAAGGCGAGCTCCTGCCCGGGGCCGCCTGTCAATCGCTGCGGCGCTGCGTCCTCGAGCCCGCCGATCCACACGGATCCGCGACCATGGTCGTCGCTGGTGGCGACCAGCGTGTTCTCGTCGAGCCACACCGGGTCGACCCAATGGTCCAGCTCGGGCCATACCGGCGTGGACGTGCCGGTGGTCAGGTCGAGGAGCTCGATGGTGCTGGACAGGCTCGCCTCCTGGGTCCAGGTCCGGGAGCGCCCGATCAGCGCCCGGGTCCCGTCCGGGCTGAACTCTCCTGGCTCGTGCTCGATCTGCGCAGTGCCCTCCCGCAGCAGCCGGGGAGGCTGGGCCCCGACCAGATCCAGCAGGTAGAGATCGGAGACGCCGAGCAGCTCACCGCGCGAATCGGCCATGGCGACCAGGGCACGGCTGCCTGCGCGGTCGACGGTCCAGTCACCCAGGCGCCCCGGCGGCATCGCCACATGGCGGAAGTGCAGCACCTGCTTGCGCGCGGCGTCGTCGTGAGCGTCCGAGGAGCCCGGCGCTCCCGGACCGGAGGCCGCATCTGCACCGCCGAGCGCGGACGTCGTGGCGCTCGCCGCCGCGCCATGGTCCCCGCCCCTGCTGGGCACCTCGGTCGCCTCCGCCCAGGGGAGGTCCTCGGGCAGCGCGGACATCGCGAGAACTGAGCGGGTGGGACCGAGGTCCTGGTCCCAGTACCGGGTGGGGAAGTCGGCATGGAGGGCGGCAGTCACCTTCGCCTCGCCCCGCTGCTTCGACAGCCGGGCGTGCTCGGTCTCGTCGGCCGCCTGGGAATGGACCTCGAGCTCTGCCACGAGATGGCCGCCGGCCAGGTGCAGTGCCCCGAATCCCCCCGGCCGTGCGGCGAGCTCACGTGCTTCGCCGCGGGTGGGCAGTGCCCACAGCTGGGCGTCGTCGGCCTCCTCCCCGTCCTCCCCGACCCGCTTGGCGGTGAAGAAGGTGGTGCCGTCCTCGGCGGCGGCGACAGCCCCGATGGAGGCCTCTCCGCGGGTCAGCGGCACGATCCGCTCACCCTCGAGCTCCACCAGCGCGCTGCGGTACGCCGTGCCCTTCGCGTTCGGGGACGACACCTTGGCGAGGATCCTGCCCCCTTCGGTGGTCTCCAGCCCGGCAAGCCGGGACGCGTCCAACAGGGCTTCGATGCTCGCGAGTGTCATAAGACACCATCCTGCCATCGGCGAGGCAGGCGAGGCGAGCGTCACCGGGACGGGCGACCGAGGAGCTTGCCCTTTCGCGCAAAGTAGTTTATTTTTGAACTAACTACCGAGACCCCGCGAGGAGCCACCATGCAGTTCGGAATCTTCACCATCGCCGACATCACGCCGGACCCCGTCACCGGCAGGATCCCCACCGAGAACGAGCGCCTGTCGTCCATGGTCGAGCAGGCCACGCTCGCCGAGCAGGTGGGCCTGGACGTCTTCGCCCTGGGCGAGCACCACAACCCGCCCTTCGTGACCTCCTCCCCCACCACCACGCTGGCCTACATCGGCGCGAAGACCACGGACCTCATCCTGTCCACCGCGACCACGCTGATCACCACCAACGACCCGGTGAAGATCGCCGAGGACTACGCGATGCTGCAGCACCTCACCGGCGGCCGCGTGGACCTCGTGATGGGCCGCGGCAACACCGGCCCCGTCTACCCCTGGTTCGGACAGGACATCCGCAAGGGCGTCGAGATCGCCATCGAGAACTACGACCTGCTGCGCCGGCTGTGGACCGAGGACGTCGTGGACTGGGAGGGCCAGTTCCGCACCCCGCTGCAGCAGTTCACCTCTACTCCGCGCCCGCTGGACGGCGTCGCCCCCTTCGTGTGGCACGGCTCGATCCGCTCCCCGCAGATCGCCGAGCAGGCTGCCTATTACGGCGACGGGTTCCTGCACAACAACATCTTCTGGCCGATGAGCCACACCGCGCAGATGGTCCAGCTGTACCGCGAGCGCTTCGAGCACTATGGCCACGGCAAGGCCCACCAGGCCTACGTGGGTCTCGGCGGCCAGGCCTTCATGCGCAAGAACTCCCAGGACGCGATCACCGAGTTCCGCCCCTACTTCGACAACGCCCCGGTCTACGGCGGCGGCCCCTCGATGGAGGACTTCACCGCGGCCACGCCGCTCACCGTCGGCTCTCCGGAGCAGGTCGTCGAGCGCTACCTGACCATGGCGGACAACGTCGGCGACTACCAGCGCCAGATGTTCCTCATGGACCACGCCGGCCTTCCGCAGAAGACCGTGCTGGAGCAGATCGAGCTGCTGGGCACCGAGGTGGTCCCGGTGCTGCGCCGCGAGCTCGAGGCCCGCAAGCCGTCCGACGTCCCCGAGGCGCCCACCCACGCCGCCCGCGTGGCCGCAGCCGAGACCGAGCGCGGCTCCTTCGACGACGCCTACAAGTTCGAGACCGGCGACAACTGGACCGGCCTGCGCGCCGAGGACTCCCGCCGCTGAGCCGGTGGCGAGGGCCCGACAGGCGCAGCCGCTGACCCAGCCGGCCAGCGCAGCGCCGGCCGCAGCCCCGGCCCCATCGCAGCCCGCAGCCCGCAGCCCGCAGCCCGCAGCCCGCAGCCCACAGCCCGCAGCCCGCAGCCCGCAGCCCGCAGCCCACAGCCCACAGCCCACAGCCCGCAGCCCGCAGCCCGCAGCGAGTTTTGCTGGCCGGAGGACCGATGCGCGACCCGACATCGGTCCTCCGGCCACATTTCTCGACACGACCTGCCGCCGCCCCCGCTCCCCGCCCCCCGCTCCCCGCTCCCCGCTCCCCGCTCCCCGCTCCCCGAAAGGATCGCCTCATGACCGACACCGTTCGCCTCGTCGCGCTGTCCGCCGGACTGTCCACGCCCAGCTCCACGCGCATGCTCACCGACCAGCTCTCCCGCGCCGCGTCCACCGCCCTCGACCGAGATGACGTCGAGGTCGAGGTGACCACCGTGGAGCTGCGCGAGTACGCCCACGACATCACCGACGCCCTGCTCACCCGCTTCCCGAACGAGCGCCTCTCCATGGTGGTCGAGCAGGTCCGTGCGGCCGATGCGGTCATCGCCGTCACCCCGGTGTTCAACGTCGGTCCCTCAGGGCTGTTCAAGACCTTCTTCGACGCGATCGACATCGAGGTCTGGAAGAACAAGCCGGTGCTGCTGGGGGCGACCGCGGGCACCGCGCGCCACTCCCTCGCGATCGACTACGCGATCCGCCCCATGTTCGGGTACCTGAAGGCGGAGGTCGTGCCGACCGTCGTGTTCGCGGCGTCGGCCGATTTCGGCGCCGATACCGAGGGCCAGGCCGATGAGCAGCCGCTCGCGGTACGCGTGCGACGCGCCGCGATGGAGCTCTCGCTCCTGCTGCGCTCCGGGGCCGCGACCACCCCGCAGGTCCAGGAGTCGGAATCGGCCGACGATGCTGGCGACGGGACCTCGCAGTCGCAGAAGCCGGCGCTGGACGCCGAGTTCGCCGACTTCGTCCCGATGGGCACGCTGCTGCGCCGCGACTGACCCTCGCCGGCGGCGCCGGCAACGACGTCGGCGCCGGCAGCGACCTCGGCGCCGGTCTTCACCGGCGCCCTCGCCCGCGCCCGCAACCGTCGGCATCCAGGTGCGGCCGGGCCCTCGCCTCCGTAGCCTGCCGGGACATTCCCAGCAGCTCAGAGAAGAGGGCAGATGCTCGGCATCCTGTCGGCGATCGTTCCGATCTTCCTGATCGTGGCCCTCGGCTACGGCGTCACCCGCATCGGGATCCTCCGCCGCGCCGACATGCGGGTGCTGTCGACCTTCGTCGTGAAGGTGGCCCTGCCGGCGCTCGTGTTCGTGAACGTGGTGGGCCGCTCTCCGGGGGAGATCCTCAACCCCACCTACCTGCTCACCTACGCGATCGCCGCCCTCGTCATGGTGGGGCTCGCGCGCCTCTGGAATCGCACACGACGGGTCGGGCCGGTGCGTGCCGCGACACTCTCGCTCGCGGTCAGCGGCACCAACAACGGCTTCGTCGGCTTCCCGATCTTCCTGCTCCTGATCCCCGAGGTGGCCGGGCTGGCGGTCGGGATGGACATGATGGTCGACAACATCCTGATCATCCCCCTGGCGATCGCGCTGTTCGAGGCCGCGGCGGGACGCGAGACGAGCTGGGGCCCTCGCCTGGTCGGCACGGTGCGCGGCGTGGTCACCCACCCCATGGTCATCGCCATCGCCGCCGCGCTCGCCCTCACCGCCCTCGGGGTCGGGATCCCCGGGATCGTCGACACGGCGCTGGAGCTGGTCGCCGGCTCCTCCTCGGCCGTCGCCCTCTTCTCCATCGGCGGCATGCTGGTGGGGATGTCCCTGCACGGCCAGCGTGCGGACCTGGCCGCGGCGGTCGTCGCCAAGCTGCTGGTCATGCCGACGGTCGCGGTGGCAGTCGTGCTCGTGCTCCCGCTGCTGGGGCTGCCGTCGCTGGACCCCGCGCTGCGCGTCGCGGCGATCCTCACCTGCGCCCTGCCGTCGATGTCGATGGCGGCGGCGCTCGGGGAGCAGTACGGCGAGGGCGAGTTCGGCGCCTCGACGATGATGCTCTCCACCGTCCTGTCCTTCGTCACCCTCTCCGGCTGGATGCTCGCGCTGAGCGCGGTCGGCTGGCTGTAGCGCACGGCTGGCGGGAAGAGTTCGGCCACGGGGCAGCGCACCAACGCTCCACCCCCGTGGCCGCGCAGCCCCAGCGTCCCCGAGCGTCAGGAGAAGACCGTGAATTACGCACTGATCATGCGTGAGGCGTTCTGGCGCGAGGAGCCGGCGGCACGCAACGCCGGGGCCGCCTGACTCCTCCGGCCCGGTCATCGCGGCCGGGCCTCGACGTCATCACCGCCCGCTCCCGGGAATGATTCGGGGCGGCGTCGACTGGCCGGCGCCGTCGGTCCCGGTGCTCCAGCCACTGAGGGCTGCAACCTCATGGTCGGCGAACCAGGAGGTCATGGCGTCGGTAAGATCGCGGCGGCGAGCGGCGCTGGCAGGGTCACCCGAGCGGTCGCTGTCTTCGAGAGGATCTGCCTCGAGGTCGTAGAGCTCCACCGGACCCTCGCGGCGCAGGACCAGCTTCCAGCCATCGGTGCGGATCATGCGGGCGGCGCCGTATTCGTCGTGGATGACGATCCGGTCGTCGGCCTCCGTGGGCAGGTCGGCGCCCAGCAGTCGAGGTGCGAATGAGCGTCCCGCCCGCAACGGATCCGGGGCGGGCATGGCACCGGTGAGCTCGGCGAGGGTCTCGTAGAGGCTGGTGGCCGACGTGGGCCGCTGATCAACGTGACCGGCAGGGATGACCCCTGGCCAGCGGGCGATGAACGGGACCGTGATGGATGGCTCCCAGAAGTTCAGCGGCCAAGTCGCGTTGCCCTTGCCCCAGACCCCGTGGTGACCGCAGGAGAATCCGTTGTCCGAGGTGAACAGAACAACGGTGCGGGCGAGCTCGCCGGTCTGCTCGAGATGGGCAAGAAGCTGGGCCACACTGCGATCCACGCCGCTGACGGCTGCGCCGTAGCCGGCAAGTGCCTCATGCCGGTTCGCGAGGGGTCCGGCGAAGTTCTCGCGCACGAACCAGGGATGGTCGGGCAGTTGCGGGATCGAAGGGAAGTCGGTGTCACGGTAGAGGTCGCGCAGCTCGCCAGGATGCTCCTGGCCGAGCCAGGGATCGTGTGGGGCCGTCCAGTTGACCTGCAGGAAGAAGGGACGCTCATCTCCGCCAGAGGGTCCGCGCCCGAGGAAGTCGAGGCCCCGCTCCGTGAGGGCGTCGGTGAGGTAGCGGGGCTCGGACCCGGACTGCGCGGGAACTGCGGGCACCCCGGTCGCGGGGTCCTGTTCCCAGATCGGGGCGCCGTAGTAGGAGCCACCGCCGAGCTGATGGGCGTACCAGTAGTCGAAGCCGGGAGCGGGAGCGTCGGAGGAGCCGACATGCCACTTGCCGACCATCCCGCAGCGGTAGCCGTCACGGGAGAGCATTGCGGCGATCGTGTCGGCCCCGGGCAGATCGGCGAGGAAGTCCGGATCCAGCGGTCGGCGCGGCGACGCAGTGCGGGCAAGGGCCTCGGGCAGGATCCAGTCGTGGATCCCGTGGGCCGACGGCATGCGGCCGGTCATCATGCTCGCCCGCGCCGGGGAGCAAACCGGTGAAGCGCAGTAGAACTGCGGGAGCGTGGTGCCTTCGCGTTGGAGCCGGTCCAGGGTCGGGGTGTGGAGCTCCGGGGTGCGGGTGCGGAGCGCCCAGGACCCCTGGTCGTCGGTGACCAGCAACAGGACGTTCGGCCGAGCGGTCTCGGCGGGCATCACGGGACTCCTCGACGTGTTCGGGTGACTGGACGAGCTCGCCGGCTACCGGCTTCGCGGGGCCCGCCGCCGACGCCAGATACTCCCCTACAGTGCACCGCACCCACGCGATTTCCTAGGATAATCTGCGGGCAATCGCTTTCCAACTGTATGAGATCGGAAGGACCACGATGATCCGTCCCGGACTCTGCTCCGTCACCTTCAGAGGGCTCGACGTCAGCCGTGTCGTCGCGCTCGCCGCCGATGCGGGCCTCGAGTGCATCGAATGGGCTGGCGACGCCCACGTGCCGCCCGGTGACACCGTCGCGGCAACCCGAGCCCGTGAGCTCACCGAGCGGGCGGGCCTTGCCGTCGCCTCCTACGGCTCCTACCTGACCTTCGAGGGCTCCGACGAGGATTTCGGCGTCCAGAGCGAGGCCGCGCTCAACTCGGCTCGCGTCCTGGCAGCGCCCCGGATCCGGGTGTGGGCTGCGCGCACCGCCTCCGCCGACGTCACCGAGCAGCCGCGCGCCCGGATCGTCGGCCGGATCCAGTCGTTCGCCGACCGCGCGGCCGAGCACGGCATCGAGGTCGGCCTCGAGTTCCACGGCGGCACGCTGACCGACGAGATCGGCTCGACCCTGCGCTTGCTCGAGGAGGTGGGCCGCGACAGCGTGCTCAGTTACTGGCAGCCCCATCAGGACATGCCTGCCGCCGAGGCGGTCGACACGCTGCGCCAGGTCCTGCCGCGCACGTCGACGATCCACGTCTTCTCCTGGTGGCCGAACCATCGGCGCCACCCATTGGCCGAGCGCGAGGATCTGTGGCGCGAGGTGTTCGGCGCACTCGCAGCAGAGGGCTCGGACCGGGACGCTCTGCTCGAATTCGTGCCGGACGACGATCCTGCGGCGCTGCCCCGCGAGGCGGAGACCCTGCGCGCCCTGATCCTCGCCGGGCAGGAGGCCGCCCGATGAAGGCTCTGCTCGCGATACCCGAGGGACTGCCTTCTCGCATGTTCGATCCCACCCAGCGCGAGCGCCTGCGGGGCCTGGCCGAGATCGACCCCGATCGCGCTGTCCCCGACCTCACCGTTCTGCTCGATGAGGAGCTGCGGGAAGTGGAGGTGCTGATCACCGGCTGGGGGTCTCCGCTGATCGACGCCGAGACCCTCGCGCGCCTGCCGCGACTGCGGGCGATCGTACACGCCGCCGGCACGGTGCGCTTCGTGGTCTCCGACGCCGTCTGGAAGCGCGGGAACATCGTGGTGACCTCAGCGACCGAGGCGAACGCCGTGCCGGTCGCGGAGTTCGCCCTCGCCCACATCCTGCTGGCCGGCAAGCGCAGCCTGGTCCGGGAGGCCCGGTACCGCGCCGATCGCGAGGTGCACCCCGGGGCCGCCGCCGAGGCGGAGATCGGCAACTACGGCGCCGTCGTCGGTCTCATCGGAGCGTCACGGATCGGCGCCCTGGTGGCCGAGCACCTGCGCCCCTTCGACGTGGAGGCCCTGGTCACCGACCCGTATGCGAGTGCGGAGCAGATCGCCGCCCTGGGCGCGACGAAGGTGGAGCCCGAGCAGCTGTACGCCCGCAGCGACGTGGTGAGCTTGCACGCGCCGGACGTCCCCTCCACCCGCGGCATGGTCAGCCGGCACCTGCTGGCCCTGATGCGCGAGGGCACCACCTTCGTCAACACCGCCCGCCCGGCACTCGTGGATCTGGACGCGCTGCGCGAGGAACTGGTCTCCGGGCGCCTGACCGCCGTGCTCGATGTGCACGACGATCTGGCCGACGACGACCCGATCTGGGGCCTGCCGAACGTGTCGATCACCCCGCACCTCGCCGGCTCTCAGGGCAATGAGCTGCGCCGCATGGGCGAGCATGCCCTCGAAGAGGTCCGCCGCCTCGCGACCGGGGAGAGCGCGCGCTACCCGGTCGATCCCGCACGACTCGACATCTCCGCCTAGCACCCAGCAGTCACCGCGGCTGCGACACGCAGGTGCGACGCCCGGCCCGGCCGGTGCCGCAGACTGTCCCGGTTATTGCGTCGAGGCACTGCCGTCCCGGCGCTCCCCGCAGGGACAGGAGCATTTCGTGGTCATCCTCCACACGGTGATCGCCATCATCGGGATCGTCGGCCTCATCATCAAGGCGAAGGTCGACCCGGTGATCTCCCTGATCATCGGCTCGCTCTATCTCGGCCTTGCCACGGGCGTGGGCTTCAGCGGCACCATCGGCGCGATCACCACCGGCTTCGGCGACATCATGGCCGAGGTCGGCCTGCTCATCGGGTTCGGGGTCCTCATCGGCTCCCTCCTCCACGAGATGGGCGCCTTCCAGAAGATGGTGACGCTGCTGGTCAACGGCGTCGGCGGCCGCCGGCTGCCCTACGCGCTCACGGCCGCGATGTCCACGGTGTTCCCCTCGATCTATGTGGATGTGCAGGTCGTGCTGGCCTCCCCGGTGGTGCGATCGGCAGGTCCGCTGATCGGGCCGCGGGGCCTGCCGCTCATGGCCGGGGCCCTGGGCACCGGGATCTTCGCCGGCTACGTCTTCGTCGTCCCGGGCCTGGCTGCGGTCTCCATCGCCGGGCTGATGGGGATTCCACTGGGCACCTGGATCCTCTACGGGATCATCCTCGGGCCGGTGACCGCGATCGTGACAACCCTGCTCTTCCGCCTGCTGCTGCGCGGAGGGTTCTGGAAACCTGCCCTCGACGAAGCGGCCGAGGAGGCTGTCGTCGAATCGGCCGACACGACGCAGGACCCTGCGGGGGCCGACGCACCGGCCGAGAAGCGGCCTACGCCCCCGCTGCTGGTCTGCCTGCTGCCGATCCTCGTCCCGCTGGTGATGATCGCCGGCGGAGCCTTCGCCGAGCTGTTCGGGGTCACCCACGACGCGATCGCCTTCATCGGCGACGCCAACTTCGCCCTGTTCGTCGGCCTGATCGGTGCATATCTGCTGGCCCGCCGGGCCCTGGGGTCCGAGGGGACGCACCGGGCCATGGGCACGGGCTTCCACACCACCGGCGAGATCCTGCTCATCACGGGCATCGGCGGCTCGCTGGGCGCCGTCATTGCGGAGACGGGCCTGGACACGATCCTCGCGAGCCTCTTCACCGCCGACGCCGGGGCGCCGGTGATCCTCAGCATCCTGCTCGCCTGGGCGATCGCCGCCGTGCTGCACCTGGCGATCGGATCGGTGTCGGTGGCTTCCATCGCCGCAGCCGGGATCATCGCCCCGGTCCTCGGGTCGATCGACGTCTCCCCGATCGTCATCGGCCTCGCCGTCGCCTCGGGCGCCATGTTCGCCCTCCAGGTGAACAGCAACTTCTTCTGGATGTTCAAGTCGCTGATCGGCCTGACCACTCAGGGCACCCTGAAGACCTTGACGATGGTCACCTCCATCGCGTCCCTCGTCTCCCTTCCCCTGGTGATGGTGGTGGGCGTCTTCGCCTGAGCAGTGTCCGAGGCGCGAGAGGAAGAAAGCTCACGCCGTGGGATGGGCGGAAAGCCCGGCCGGGGCACCGCGGCCTCGTTATGCTGGTGGGGGTCGGGACAGCGTTTCCCCGCTCCCGTCGCGACCACAGTCCCCCAGCATGAGGAGCCCCGATGGCCGCAGTACGTCTCAGCGACGTCGCCCAGGATGCCGGGGTCTCCCTGGCCACCGCATCGCGCGTGCTCAACGGGTCCGCTCGCGTGCCCGGCAAGGCCGTCGCCGAGAAGGTGGAGGCCGCCGCGCTGAGGCTCGGCTATGTGCCCAATGCCCAGGCCCAGGCCCTCGCCCGCTCCCGCTCCGGCCTGATCGGTCTCGTGGTCCACGACATCGCCGATCCGTACTTCGCGACCATCGCCCGCGAGGTCCAGCAGCAGGTGTTCGCCTCGCAGGCCCAGGTGCTGCTCACGCAGACCGACCGCGAGATCGACACGGAGGTGCGCGCGCTGCGCTCCCTCATCGCCCAGCAGGTCGACGCGCTCGTGCTGGTGGGCTCGCACCGGTACGGCACTGATTCCGACGCCTCGATCAGCGCGCTGCTGGGCGGCTTCGCCCGCAACGGCGGCCGGGTGGTCGGCATGGGGCAGTCCCTCGGCGTCGGCCGCACGATCGTGCCCGACAACGCGGCGGCCGCGCATGAGCTCGCCACCGCGCTGGTCGTCGGGGGCCATCGCCGCTTCGCGGTGGTCCAGGGCATCTCCGGGATCCCGTCGGCCGCGGACCGCACCGGCGGCTTCATCGCCGCACTCACCGAGGCCGGCATCGAGCCGGAGCTGAGCATCGACGCCGGGCTCACCCGCGATGGGGGGCACCTCGCCGCCGCACAGATCCAGGAGCACCTCGCCTCGGCGACGACGGCCGACGACTCCCCCCTGTGCCTGTTCGCCCCGGCCGACGTCATGGCCCTCGGGGCGCTGGGCGAACTGCGCCGTCGGGGCATCGACGTGCCCAGCCAGGTGTCCGTCGCCGGATTCGGCGGAGTGCCCGACGCGGAGGACTCCAATCCGTCCCTCACCACGGTCGCCCTGCCGCTGCACGACATGGCGCGCCGCGCGGTCGAGTGGGTGCTCGATCTGCCCGCCGAGGGCTCCCGCCCCGATACCGAGGGCTCTGACACCGGGCACGGTGACAGCGCCCGGTCGACCGCCGATCAACCGACCGAGGTGCACGTGCGCGGCGACGTGCTGCTGCGCGAGTCCACCACACTCACTGCCGCCGACTGACCGCCACCGGAGCGCGCCCCACCGCCGTTCATGGCGGCAACAGCACGGGCCACGATCATCCGGATCGACAGCCCGATGGCCCGCAGCGCACACCAGGGGACCGGCGAGGAGAAGGGCGCGCCCGAGGAGCCCCGGCCGGGGTGTGCCAGCGCCTCCCGGAATTCTTCGACCACGCGTGCTCGAGAGCCGCATTATCGATTCCGACGAGACAGCTGTACCAGGACCATGATACAAAGTGTGTCACTCCCGTGACACGATTCGAGGTCGCTGATGACTCTGACACTCCTCACGCTGACGATGGCGTACTGGCCACCGCTGGTGGCCCTCCTGCTCGCCACCGTCGTCGCCCTCCTCCGGCACCGCCGTGCCACCCCGCTCACTCTGCCGGCCTCGGTCCGTCGGTGGCTGGTCACCGGGGTCGGCTCGGCTCTCGCCCTGCTTCTGCTCCTGCCCGTGCTCTCCCTCCCCGGCGTCATCCCTCATCTGCCCCGAAGTTTTCTCGCCGATTGGCACGGCCTGACACTCACCGGTCTCGCTGCGCCGTTGGTGGCAGGGATCGTGGCCACGGCGCTCCTCGCACTGCCGATGCCTGAGCGGGACGGCTCCGGAACAGCCGACCTCTCCCGTCGGACGGCGTTCGGATTCGTGGCGCGCCCGTGGGCGCTCGCGCTGGCCGCCTCGGCCGCCGCCGCACTGGGCTTGGCCATCGCGGCGGGCATGGCCTCCACCCTCGATGACCAGGGACGCCGCACGATGTACGTCGTCGACGTCGGGACCACGGCGGTGGGCAGCACGATCTACGGGTGGTTCTTCTCGGTGCCGTGCCTCGTGCTCCTCGCGGTACTGCTCGCGACTTCCGCCGCGACCACGGTCCTGATCTCCCGCCCTCCGTGGGACCGCGACCGCAAGGTCGATACGAGCATCCGCCGCCGTCGTACCCGCGACGTCCTCACCGTCGCCGTCGGCGCCCTTCTCCTCCACCTCTCCGGAGTCCTTCGCTTCCTGGCGAACACGGCCGCGCTCGAAGGCGGCATGACGGCGGGCGACGGCACCTGGTTCTGGGCCATCACCCCGTTCTCCGCCCTCGAGACGGCCCTGCGTTTCCTCGGCAATGCGACGGACGTCGCCGGCTGGCTCCTGTGGCTCCTCGTGCTGCTGGCGACCCTCGCCGGCTCGGCCCGACACCGCACGACGGCGGAGAGGGCAGCGTGGACCGACGCATCGCACTGACCGGGAGCGCATCTCCCGTGGAGCAGATCCGCGACCAGATCCGCGGCCTCATCGCGACCGGCCAACTCGCCGCCGGGGAGCCTCTGCCCTCGGTCCGACAGCTCGCCAAGGACCTCGCCATCGCACCCGGAACCGCGGCCAAGGCCTATCGAGCCCTGGAGCAGGAAGGGCTCGTGGAAACTCGGATCGGGGGCGGCACGCGGGTGAGCGCCACTGCGAGCAGCACTCCCGGCCCCGTCCTCGACCACGCTCGGGGCCTGGTCGACGCGTCGTTGCAGACCGGTGTCGACGTCGAGGACGCGGTGCGGATCGTGCGTGCCATCTGGCCGCGGTGACTCGCGAGCGCACATGATGCCCCGCTCCCGATGGTGGCCGCTCCGACTGATCCCGGAACCGTCGACGACCTCGACAGTCCTCAGCGCTCAGCGCGGAGTGTGAGGGTGAGGCGGCCGACGCCCGTGGCCCTGTCGATCAACGGGTGCAGTCGCAGGCGGTGGACGGCCTCGCCCCACGAGCTCTCCAGCAGTGGATCCTCGACGAGGCGACGCTCCAGATCACCCGCGCCGAGCGCCATATCCCAGGTCAGTTCCGCGATGCTCCCGGAGAGGGCGCGCACGCGCAGCAGTCCCGCCTCATGCTCGAGGAGGTCACCGGCGAGGACGTGGTGGGCCGTGACTGCCGCGGCGCCCGGGGCGGCGTGCCCTGGCTCCAGCTGCCAGCAGTCCTCGATCCGGACCTCGGCGACGGCAGATCCGGCGACATCGGGAGCGCCGACAGCATCCGCCCCACGCTGCAGCAGAGCGCGTCGCCGAAAGCTGCGCACCCCCGCCTCCGCCGGGTAGGCGGCCGCGAGGTCGAGGGTGAGGGCCGAGTCCTCCGGGCCTGCCGCCTCGGGGTCCGTATCGGGCGCCTGCACCACCTCGGCCCGGAACTGCGAGCCCACGCCCTGCTCGAGACCGCCGATGGTGGGGAGCGTGTGCCAGGAGCTGATCATCGTCCAGATCTCGTAGCGGCGCTGGGTGAAGGTGTGCGCGCGGTACGTCGGCTGGCCGAGGTCGATGAGCACCGGGCTGCTGTCCAGCGCAACCATCACCGATCCGACGTCCAGATGGTTGTGGGACTCGGCGTTGTGCCCGCCCTTGGCGGCGAGCGCGAGGCCTCGCGCGTCGCCGGCCCGCTCCCGGGCCACGAGCAGCTGCACCTGCGGCAGCCAGGTCTCGGCGGGAAGCGGCGGCGCGGGGTCAGCGAGGGCGCCGGCCCCTCGGCTCCCATCGCCCTCTCCCCCGTCCGCGTGGCGCCGGCCTGTGCGCCAGGCTTCGTCGCCGAGGGCGAGGAGGACCCGACCCAGCCCGCTCTCCGGCGACAGCGGCGGCGCCACGCTGCCCCCGCGTTGGGCGAGTGCGCCCGCCACCACTTCGGCGTCGCCGAGCCGCAGGCCCCAGCGGTGCGTGACGCCCCACGGCAGGTGGGGGCCCGGGCGCGCCGGCCCGTCGGACACATTGACGAACCAGCCCTCGCCCAGCTCCATCCGGTGCGGATACCGAACCAGCTCGGCGATGACGGGAACGTCCGCGGCGGCGCGGGCGGGGAGCAGCCCGCCGGAGGCCTCTGCCAGCATGTCGATCGCCTCGAGCAGGCGGCTGGCGCCGTTCCAGAAGTAGTTGAAGCCCTCGTCGATGCCACCGTCGGCCGGGAAGGACGCGAGATAGCGGTCCTGCTGGGCGATGGCGAGCGCGAGCACGGCGTCGCGGGTGCGGCGGTCCTCCTCGCGGTCCATCAGAAGCAGGGCACCGGCGATGAGGTGCTGGTGGATCCAGCCGGTCCAGTTATTGACCTCGCCGTGCAGCCAGTGCCAGTCGCGGCGTTCGAGGGACGGATCGATGACGCGCCGGCGCGCCTCGCGGCGCATCCGTTCGCGCAGTCCGGGAACCCGCTCATCGAGCGACGCACCGAGCGTCAGATCGGCCCAGGCCAGCACGTGCAGAGTCTGCGCGGCCCCGAGGTCGACGACCGGCTCGTCGGGGTCGGGCAGCACCCATCCTCGACGGCGATGCACCTCTTCATGCGCCACCCAGCACCAGGTGGACAGCTCGCACAGGAGAAGGAGCCCGTCCGCCGCCCGGTCGATCCACCGCTGCTCCCCGGTGGCGACGGCCGCAAGCACGGCCTCCCCGGCCATGATGCCCAGGCGGCGCACGTCGTCCTCGTGGTCGGTGCGCACGCCCTCCCGCCAGTAGCGCGCGTACTGGCTGAGCAGCGGGAACGGCAGTGGCTCGGCGCGTGATGCGAGGGCCGGGGCGGTCATGGCCTCGCGGATCGCCTCCGAGAGTGGGGGCGGTGTGCCGTCCGCCGAGAGCCGCGGGACGGCGAGCTGCTCGCGGGCTCCGTCGAAGGCGGCGGAGAGCTCCGCGGGCAGTGTCGCCCGCGCGGCGGCGTCCGGCCCGATCCCGTCGACGTCGGCATGGTCCACGGGCAAGCCCCAGGCGGAGCGCAAGGGGGTGAGGGCGGAGTTGACCATGGGCAGCGCTCCTCAGGTGTGCGGCAGCACCAGCTGCTCGAAGCGCTCGGCCATGATCCGGGCGGAGTCGTCGGCCGGGGTGGCCCACACGTCCTCGTGGAAGATCTCGACCTCGATGTCCCCGGTATAGCCGGCGTCCGTGACCATGCGGGTGATCGAGGGGAAGTCGATGTACCCGTCGCCCATGTACCGGCGGGAGAACAGCGGATTCGGGGCCAGCGGCAGGTTCCAGTCGCACACCTGGTAGCCCAGCAGTCGCCCGCTCGCCCCGGCCCGGGCGATCGCCTGCTCGAGCGCCGGATCCCACCACACGTGGTACGTGTCCACGATGACGCCGACGGCCGCGCAGCCCGTGCCCTCGGCGATGTCCAGGGCCTGGTCGAGGGTGGCGATCACGGCGCGGTCGGCGGTGAACATCGGGTGCATCGGCTCCAGGGAGAGCGTGACGCCGGCGGCTTCCGCGTACGGGGCCAGGGCCGCGATGTTCTCGGCGACCCGGGACCGTGCGCCGGCGATGTCCTTGTCCTCCTGCGTGATCCCGCCGACGACCATCACCAGCGTGGGAGCGCCGAGCGCGGCGGTCTCGTCGATCGCCCGGCGGTTCTCGTCGAGGGAGGCGGAGCGGGCGGCGTCGTCGGCCGCGGTGAGGAATCCTCCGCGGCACAGGCTGCTCACGCGCAGACCGGCGTCATCGGTGCGGCGCCGCAGGGCGTCGAGCCCGATCTCCTCGACGTCCTGGCGCCACAGGCCCACGGCGTCGATCCCGTGCGAGGCCGTGACCTCCAAGAACTCCTGGATCGGGGTGGTGCGGAAGGACCAGCGGTTCAGGGACAGCCGCGGGGTGCCGGCACCCAGGCGCTGGGAGGGTGGGGTGTTCATGCAGGAGCTCCTGTCGCGTGGGCGAGGTCGTAGCCGGCCAGGCGCATCATCGCGTGCCAGCGCTCGGCGGCGAGCGTCGGGTCTTCGAGATTGCCGGTGGTGGCGGCGAGCTCGATGGTGCGCGAGAGGTGCGGGAGGCTGCGCGCGGAGTGCATGCCGCCCACCATCGTGAACGCCTTCTGGTGGCCGTTGAGCCAGGCCAGGAACGCCACCCCGGTCTTGTAGTGGAAGGTGGGGGCGGAGAACACGTGGCGGCCCAGTTCCTCGGAGGCGTCCAGGATGCGGCGCGCCTCCTCCGGATCGCCGGCGTCCAGCGCTTGCACGGCGGCCGAGGCCGCCGGCGCCGTGGCGGCGAAGGCCCCCAGCAGGGCGTCGGAGTACTCGCCGGGCACCTGCTCGGCGCCGGGTTCGGTGGTGCCGGTGCCGTCGCCCACGATGAGGTGGGAGAAGTGGAAGTCGTCGCCGGTGAGCATCCGCACCCCGGCCGGCAGCTGCTCGCGCACGGCGATCTCCGCGGCGTCGTCCAGCAGGCTCATCTTCACGCCGCGGATCTTCGCGGGGTCGGCCTCGATGATCCGCAGCAGGGTCGCCGCCGCCACCGTGGTGTCGGCGGCGCCGAAGTATCCCTCCAGCTGGGGATCGAAGGCGGTGCCGAGCCAGTGCAGCACGACGGGCTCGGTGGCGGCGTCCAGCACGCGGCGGTAGACGACCTCGTACTCGGCCGCCGAGGTCGCGACGCGCGCCAGGTGACGGCTGGCCATCAGCACGGCGCCCGCGCCGGTGGCCTCGGTGGCGTGCAGCTGCTCGATGTAGGCCGCGACGACCTCGTCCAGGCTCAGCTCGTGCTCGCTGCGCTGGTCGGTGTTGACCCCGGCGACGACCAGGTCGCGCACGGCCGCGTCGGCGGGGAACACCGCCGAGATCTGCGGATCGGCGAGCGCTTCGAGGGCGGCGTCGGCGGTGCGGGCGATGAGCTCGCGGGTCGCGGCCGGGTCCAGGCCCATGTTGCGCTGGGCGGTGTCCATCGCATCGGCGACCCCGAGCCCTCGCGACCACATGGTGCGGCGGAAAGCGAGGGTCGCCTCCCAGTCGATGTTCGCCGAGGCGCCGGGGGTGTTGTCGCCATGCGCCTGGGGCACGACGTGCACGGCGGCGTAGACCACGCGCGAGCGCAGCGGCGAGGTGGGCCGTGCGAAGGCGGCCGCCTCGTCCAGGGCGATCCGGCGCAGGGAGCCGTCCTCGTCCAGCAGGGTGAGCTGCAGGGCATCCGTCATGCTCAGGCCTCCGTCAGGGGGTCGAGCGAGAGGCGGCGGCCCTGCTCGGAGCTGGCCAGGCCCGTCTCGGCCAGGCGCACCCCGCGCGCCCCGGAGAGGAAGTCGTACGGATACGACGGCCCGCCCCGCTCTGCGTCGGCGTAGTGGCGCAGGAAGTCCTCCCACTGCACCTTGAAGCCGTTGTCGAAGGGCTCGTTGTCGGGCACCTCGATCCAGTCGGCGCGGTAGTCGTGGCCGTCCTTGACGTCGGGGTTCCACACCGGCTTGGGGGTGGCCTCGCGCGGCTGGATGTGGGCGCTGTGCAGGCCGACGACGGCGGAGCCCTTGGTGCCGTCGACCTGGAACTCGACCAGTTCGTCGCGGCGCACGCGCACGTCCCAGCTGGAGTTCATCTGCACGACGGTGCCGCCCTCGAGGCGGAAGACGCCGTAGGCGGCATCATCCGCGGTGGCGGCGTACTGCTCGCCCTGCTCGTCCCAGCGGGTCCCGATGTGGGTGGCGGTCTGGGCGTAGACGTCCTCGATGCGGCCGAACAGCTCCTCGATGACGTAGTTCCAGTGCGGGAACATGTCCGCGACGATGCCGCCGCCGTCCTCGGAGCGGTAGTTCCAGGAGGGGCGCTGGGCGGCCTGCCAGTCCCCCTCGTAGACCCAGTAGCCGAATTCGCCGCGCACCGAGAGGATCTCGCCGAAGAAGCCGGAGTCGATCAGGCGGCGCAGTTTGAGCAGTCCGGGCAGGTACAGCTTGTCGTGGACCACGCCGTTGACGGTGCCGTGCTCCGTCGCCAGGCGGGCCAGTTCGAGGGCGTCCTCGAAGGTCTCGGCGGTGGGCTTCTCGGTGTAGATCGCCTTGCCCGCGGCGATGGCCTTCTTGAGGTTCTCGACGCGCAGGTTCGTGACCAGGGCGTCGAAGTAGACCTCGTAGTCGTCGTTGTCCAGGGCCTCGTCGACGTCGGTGGTCCAGTTCGTCAGCCCGTGGCGCTGGGCGACGGCGGCCAGCTTCTCCTCGTTGCGTCCCACCAGCAGCAGCTCGGGCAGCAGCCGATCGCCGTCGGCGAGCTCGACACCACCCTGCTCCTGGATCGCGAGCAGGGACCGCACCAGGTGCTGGCGGTAGCCCATGCGCCCGGTGGCGCCGTTGACGATGATCCCGATCCTGCGTGTGGCCATGCGGCTCTTCTCCTCCGTATCCGGCCACGGCCGACGAGTGCCGGCCGGGCGGTGCTGACTGTGGGGCAGGGCAGCGACCGCACCTGCTCATGCTCGGCCGACGCACGAGCGCTGTACGTGATGCGAACCCAAAACGGTAACCGCTTTCCACCCCGTGCATCCCAGTACACCATGACGGCGGCATCGTTTCAAGCGAGTTGGGAAAGCGTGTGCTCCGTTCCTGCCGAAGCACAGGGGTCGCGCCTGACCTCTCGACGCCGACCCGACGTAGACCTAGGATCTCTGTGGCGGCTCAGGGATGCGCCAGGGCGTCGGCCCTTCGGTCACGTCCCCCACACTTCGAGGAGAGACCTGCGATGACACCCCTTGCGACCATCACCCGGCGTGGCGCGGCCACGCGCTGGCTCGAAGCCCTCCCCCTGGGCAATGGTCGGATCGGTGCGATGGTCTGGGGTGATCCGCAGCGGGCACGGTTCAGCCTGAACGAGTCGACGCTGTGGTCCGGCACCCCCACCACCACTGAGCGGTGGCGCACCTCCCGCGAGGACGCCGCGGAAATCTTGGCCAGCGCCCGCGCACAGTTCGAGGCCGGCCGGACCGTCGAGGCGCAGAAGACGCTCGAGGGGCTCGGCGCCGCCTGGTCGCAGGCCTATCAGCCCGTCGGGGAACTGACGGTCTCGCTCCCCGGGTCGGGACCGCAGGCCTCCACTGCGCCTGCCGACGTCGCCCCCGAGCGGTCCCTCGACCTCGAGCGCGCCGAGCACGTGGTGACCGCCGGCTCCGGTGAGCACCTCACCTTCGTGAGCGCGGCCGACGAGGTCCTGGTGCACGCCGCTCCGTGCCCACCAGGCGGGAAGCTCGAGCTCGAGCTCACCTCTGCGTTGATCGAGGAGCAGCGCCGGGACGATGAGAACGGGCTCTCCCTGGTGCTGCGCGCCCCGTCGGACGGGGTCCCCACCCGTCACCAGGACATGGCCGAGCTCGCCTGGGACGCCGAGGGTGCCGGCCGCGCCGCCGTCGTGGTGCGCACCCGGCACGAGGGCGAGCGGGCGCTCGTGGTCTGCGCCATCGTCACCACCTGGCAGGGTCTGGGCCAGCAGCCGGATCGCCCCGTCGCCGAGGCCCTCGCCGAGGCGACGGAGCAGGCCGAGGCCGCGCTCGCCCGCGGCGAGGCGGAGCTGCACCAGCGCCACCTCGAGACCCCGCTGCCGGCCGCGTCGGACGTCGCTCTCCGCCTGGAGGGCTCAGAGGCCTCGGAGCTGCTGGCCACGACCTTCGCGTACGGCCGCTACCTGCTGCTGAGCTCCTCGCGGGCGGGCCTGCCGCCGGCGAACCTGCAGGGCATCTGGAACGAGAAGGTGCTCGCCCCGTGGAACTCGAACTACACGGTCAACATCAACCTGGAGATGAACCACTGGGCGGCCGGCATCGCCCACGTCCCCGGTGCCGCCGGCGCCCTCGAGTGCTACGTGGCCATGCTGCGGGAGTCCGGCCGGGAGACCGCGAAGCGGCTGTACGGGGCCGACGGCTGGACCGTGCACCACAACTCCGACCCCTGGGGGTACACCGACCCGGTCGAGGGCGACCCCAAGTGGGCGACCTGGCCGATGGGCGGGCTGTGGCTGGAGCGGGAACTGGACTCGATCGCCTCGTTCAGCGGCGAGGATCCCACCGCGATCGCCGAGCGCCGCCTGCCTGCCCTGCGCGAGGCGGCGGCCTTCGCCCTGGACCTGCTGCACGAGGGCCCAGACGGCACCCTGCTCACCTTCCCCTCCACCTCCCCGGAGAACGAGTGGATCACCGCCGGCGGCGAGACGGTCGCCCTCAGCGAGGGCACCGGCATGGATCGCTGGCTGCTGCGCGAGGTGTTCGAGTCCCTGGTGGCGAAGGCCGAGCTGCTGAGCCGCACCGATGACGAGGTGGTGCGCCGCGCGGCCGCCGCGCTCGAGCGGATCCCCGGCCCCCGCATCGGGGCCGACGGCCGCATCCTGGAGTGGCACCTCGACGGAGTGGGCGAGATCGAGCCGACGCACCGGCACGTCTCCCATCTGGGCTTCGAGTACCCCGGGGCGCAGCACCTCGCCCCGGAACTCTCCGCTGCGGTGGTCGCCTCGATGGAGGCCCGCGGCGACGAGGCCACCGGCTGGTCGCTCGCCTGGAAGACGTCCCTGTGGGCACGCCTGCACCGCCCCGAGAAGGTCCAGGACCTGCTGGAACTGTTCCTGCGCCCCGCCGAGACCGAGGACGGCGAGCGCAGCGGCCTCTACCCGAACCTGTTCTCCGCCCATCCCCCGTTCCAGATCGACGGCAACATCGGCATCGTCGCGGCGATCGCGGAGTGCCTGGTGCAGAGTCACCGCGGCGAGATCGAGCTGCTGCCCGCCCTCGCGCCGATCCTGGCCGACGGCGCCGTGCGCGGGCTGCGGGCCCGCCCGGGCCTCACCCTGGACATGGCGTGGGCCGGCGGCGAGCTCACCTCGCTGGCGCTGCGAGCCATGGGCCCCGGCGCGACCGGCGCCCACCAGCTGCGATTCGGGGAACGAGTGATCACCGTCGACCTGCCCGACGAGCAGGCGGTGGAGGTCGACGTCGTGGCGCTGCGCTGAGCCGGGCGATCGCTCGACCCGCCAGGAACACCCCCGGGACCTGCGGGAGTGTCCCGTTCGCCTCTAGACCCGATCCCGGACATGTCCCAGAACCTCGATTCGGACCCTGCGGAACAGCAGGTTTGCCTCGTTCGCGGGTGTCTCGTTGAGGTATATCCCAAAGCGACAGTCGTTAACGCCAGATCAGATGTCACCTTTCGTTGCGGCAGCCCCTTCCGCACCTTGATGGCAGTCGCTTGTGTCGCACTCGTGCTGCGCTCGCTCCTGAGCGGCACCATCGAGATGCGGACCGAGCTTGAAGAGGTTGTGTTATGACAATCCGCATCACGGTCGATCGCGTGCTGGTAGAGCGCGGGATGAGCGCCGGCGAGTTCGCAGACGCCATCGGTATCACGCCGGCGAACGTTGCCGTCCTCAAGAATGGCCGCGCGAAGGCTGTGCGCTTGCCGACGCTGGACGCGCCTGCCGAGTCCTCGAGTGTCAGCCGTGCGACCTACTCCACCACGAGAACCAAGAGGCCGGGCCAGCTCGGCAGATATGGTCGACGACATGACCAACGACTTCGACGTCTCGGCTTTCGCCGTGCAATTCCAAAAGTTCCTCGACACGATGAGTGAGATCGCTGAGCGGCCGGACCGGGATGCCTTCGAGTCCGAGCTCGGCCGGCATCTGGGGGCCAGCCCTCGCTCGCTCGATCCGGTTCGCCAAGAATTCCCGCAGTGGAGGTGGGTTGACGTCGACACAGCTCTCGACTCGCTCTCCGCGACACAGGTCCTTCGCGGCGTCGTCCCTGCCGGCGACCCCGACGGGCTCTCCGAAATACTGTCGAACCAATATGGCAACTACAGCTTGGGGTCCGTCGACCGCAAGGCCCTGCCCTCTGGGCCGGGCGAGGTCAAGCACGTAGCGACCAACGCCATCCGCCTGGTGAAGATCGACGGAGAGCCCGTCATTGCTTTCGCAACCGAAGCAGACAGCCCGAATCAGGAGGGTTCCATTGCAGTTGAGGTTCTCTCTGCAGATCCGGCCGTCTCCCGTGGCGTGCTCTCGCGCATCGACGCTCACGTGCGTGAACAGTCAGCCCTCCGTCTGCAGGTGGTCAGCTTCGTCGCGAGCCACTACGGTTCGGAACACGGCGACATCAGATTCCATCCCCGCCCCCAGATCTCCCGGGGGGACGTCATCCTGCCGGAAGGAAGCCTTAAACGCATTGAAGCGTCAGTGCTCGGGGTGAGCGAGAACGCCGCGGCGCTCCGCGAAGCTGGCCAGCATCTCTCGCGAGGCATCCTGCTGTTCGGGCCTCCCGGAACTGGTAAGACCCACACCGTCCGCTATCTGCTCTCTCGCGCCGCGGACACCACAGCGATCGTGCTGAACGGCGACTCCCTAGGCCACATCAGGCAGGCCTCTGAAGCAGCTCGGGAGCTGGGTCGCGCGATCATCGTTCTCGAAGATGCCGACCTCGTCGCCTCCGACCGTGACTTCAGCGAAGGCGAACGGTCCATCCTCTTCGATGTACTGGACATCCTCGACGGCCTCGCCGAAGACGCTGACATCGCGTTCGTGCTGACGACGAACCGCGTCGGCGTGCTCGAAGAAGCGCTCGCTCTCCGGCCCGGGCGCATCGACCTCGCCGTGGAGATCCCGCTCCCCGATCTGGAACTCCGTCGCCGGCTCTTCGCCCGGTACGGGAACAGCCTCTCCTTCACCGAGCGGGGGATCGAGCAGGCAGCCGAAGCTGCCGCAGGCACCACCGGATCCTTCGCGAAAGAAGCCGTCCGTCGCGCCGTGCTGAACGCACTCGCGCTCCACGAGGACGTGGCCGATACCCATCTCATCACAGCCGTCAATGCACTCGTCTCGGAAGCCGACGAGCTCCGAGACGCCATGGCACAAGACGCGGAGGACCACGAGCTCAGCGAGGAAGACTGACATTGCGGAAAGCCCAGCGCCACCCCGCACTACCGAGCGACATGGAGAAGCGTGACGCCAGTTTCACACGCTGCACCACAAGTCCTGCAGCAGTTTGGAACGCAGCTCGTGACGCTGCGCGTGGCACCTCTCCGCGCGTCAGCCCCTTGTCGCCCTTGGCGTCCGAGCTGCTCGGGCGATCGAGAGTCCCGCCAGCGCCAGAATCGACAGCGTGCTAACAGCGTGCAGGATGATCGCCCAGGGGGCATGGTCCGCGCCGCCGACCATAAAGGTGTCGGCCAGTGTCAT
>NZ_JABUXV010000024.1 GCF_014897705.1 Brachybacterium sp. FME24
GTTCTCCCGGTTCAGGTCATCGGCAGGTCGCGCCTGGGGGCGACCCTGCTCGTTGGCGGCCTGCTGCGGCGTGCCGCCCTCGGCCAGGCGCGGGTCGGATGCTCCTGCACCTGCCCTGCACCTGCACCTGCACCTGCACCTGCACCTGCACCTGCACCTGCACCTGCACCTGCACCTGCACCTGCTCCGGCGGCTGCACCGGCCGATGTGGGCTGGGTGCCACCGCCGTGGGCCTGTCCGAGATCGTTCTCCCGGTTCAGGTCATCGGCAGGTCGCGCCTGGGGGCGACCCTGCTCGTTGCCGGCCGGGGAGACCTCGTCCTCAGCGCGTGAGGCCCGACGACCGCGCGGGTTCTCCGCCTCGTCCAGAGGGTCCTGGGCGTTCGGCCCGGCCGGGCCGCGATCTGCAGGGTCCGAGGCGTGGCGCTCGGCTCCCACGGGGCCCTGGGGATTCGGCTGCTCGCCGAATCGTGCGGCCTCCGCGTCCCTGTCGCGACCGGCCTCGGGACGTGACGCCGCGGCGCCTCCGGCAACTGCACCACCGGCTACGGCGCCACCTGCAACGGCGCCGCCAGCAGCGGTTCCGGTGCCGACGTCACCCGGGCGGTGCTCGGTGTTCGAGGCACCGTGCACGGGATCGCGCCCGGCGCCGGCACCGGCATCGGCCTCCGTACCGGGTCGTGCAGATGCGGCGTCGGACTGCGCGGTGCGCTGGGCCGGGCGGCCGGTGTCCTGCACTCGGGCGTCGTGGTCGCCGCGGTTCTCGCCGCGATCATCGGCGCGCGAGACGCGCTCCTCGATCGTGCTGTCCTCGAGAGGCTGGCCTTCGGTCTGACCCCCGACCTTGTCGTTGCCGGGGGCAGCGCCGGCGTCGCGGGAGTCGCTCCGGCCGGCCTGGTCGGCACCCTGCTCGGTGCGAGCGGCGTGTGCTCCATGGCTCTCGGTGGCGTGGCCATTCTGAGCGGGAGTGTCCTGGGGGCGGCCGCCCGGGGAACGGCCAGCCTCCAGATCCTCACGGGCCCGCCGATCGTCCGGGCGCGGGTCGCCGTCGTGAGCATCGGTGCGGTCACGATCACGATCATCGCCGCGGTCGTGCGCAGAGGCGGCGGCAGCACCTGCGCCGACGCCCGCTGCTCCGGCGACACCCGCAGCAGCGGCCGTGGTCCCGCCTCGGTGTGCGTCAGAGTCGTTGCGGTCGTTGCGGTCGTTGCGGTCGTGACCGGCATCGTCCAGGCCACGACCGTCGGCTGCGGCGCCCTCACGGGGTGCCTCGGCCGTGCGATCTCGGGGGGCCTGCGCGGTCGGATCCTGGGCTGCAGCGGTGTCCCGGCGTGCGGGCTCGTCGCGGCGGGCATCGGTCACCGGCTCCTGGGTGGAGCTTGCGGTCCCGTCGCGGTCGGAGGCCGCACCAGCGGCTGCTCCTCCAGCGGTGCCGGCGGCAGCGCCACCGGCCGCACCGGCGCCCGCGCCGTGCCCCGTGTCGGACTTGGCGGCGGCTTTGTCGCGCGGAGTGTCGGGATCCGGAGCGTCAGGGTCGAGGCGATCGGCCTCGGCGAGACGCTCATCCACAGCGCTGCGATCCTGTTCGACGGCGGAACGCTGCTTGTCCGCATCGGCCCGACGACGCTCGGCGGCGATCTGCTCCTGCTCCGCAGCCTTGGCCTTCTTCTCGGCGTCGAGCCGAGCACGATCGGCCTCGAGCTCGCTCTCCTTGGCCTTCAGATCGCGTTCCTGAACTGCCTCTTCCTCCTGCTTCGCCTGTTCACGCAGCTCGGCGGCGCGCCGACGATCCTCTTCCTGCTGCTTCGCCTTGCGGCGCTTGGACGCCAGCGTGCCCAGCACGATCAGAACGATCAGGACGATCAGGACCAGCACGATGATCCCGATGAGTGCGGGTAGTGAGATGGGGAGGTCGTTCATCGTCGGCTCCTTGCGGTCGGCTGCTCCGCCCGATCGAGCGGAGTAAATCCTGCTCTCAGAGCCGATTCCACCAGATATCGGGGTCCGATGGACAGAGTTCACAGGGATCGGGCATGCACGGAACGTTCGGTTCGCGTCAGCGGACGCCGGTAAGGTATGTCCCCGTGACCAGCTCAGCGCTCCGTACCGCAGCCGATGACGCCCGGGATTCCGACGGCGGCGACACGCCGCCGATCCCCGGCGCCGCGCTCGTCGACGACTCCCGGCGGGTGCTCGTCCACCTGATGCAGGGCCCGTTCCTCGATGGTCGACGCGACCCCGCGCGGTACGCCCAGCTGCTGCGCGACCGGGCCTCGCTCGAGGCGCGGCTCGCGGACCTCTTCCTCGAGCTGGTGGTCGACGACGATGCGCAGGTCGCCTTCGTGCGCCAGAGCGAATCCGATCCCGACGCTCCGAAGCTGCTGCGCCGACTGACCGGATTGAACCGCCTGGACTCGGTGTTGTTGCTGGTCCTGCGGCAAATGTTGCTCACCCAATCTTCCCGCGGGCAGCGCACCGTGGTCTCCGAGGCGGAAGTGCAGCAGGCGCTCGCCGCCTATCGCCGCACCACCTCGACCGACGAGGCAGGCTTCGCCAAAGAGGTCCGCGCTTCGATCGCGAAGGTCCAACGCGCAGGACTGCTCGACGAGCAGGGCGACGACTACGAGGTCTCCCCGGTCTTGCGCCTCATGATCGGGCCCGACGCCGCACGCGAGTTCATCGCGCTGTATCGGGAAGCCGGCGTCGGCGGTCTCGAGGACCCGAGCGACAGTGGTGACAGCGGCGACGAGGGCTCTGTGACGGACGGCGGCGACGCGAGCGCCGAGTAGGTCCCGGGCACTGTTCGACCGACTGGTCGACCTCCCGCCTCGCGGGCGGCGGCGACGGGCAGCTGACTGCCTCCGCAGAGGCGGCTCGTGGCCTCACTCGTCCTTGTCGTCCTCGGAACCGTCGTCGGGGTCCACCCCGCGCCCCGGCCGGCTGTCGCTGCCATGGGCCTCGGAGCCACCTTCTTCGCCTTCGGCGGGGGCAGTCATCGCCGGAGCGGTCTTCCCGGCATGCAGGACGACATCGCGTGCAGCCCCCACGAAGGCCTCCGCGTAGTTCTCCGGGGCGAAGGGACCGAGGTAGTACTCACGGGTTGCTCTGCGCTGCTCGGACTTGGTGTCGTGCAGCAGCAGCTCGTCGAGGGCCTGGTCGAGGTTGGACAGGTCCTTGGTGATGACGTAGGAGGAGCGGGCGAGCGGGAACGCCCGCTCGAACTCGTCGACCGTAGCGGTCATGGTGACCAGGCCGTAGGGCTTGCCCGAGTGCAGGAAGTCCGGCACCACCGACGAGACGTCGGAGATCATCGCGTCGGCCGCGTTGAAGCATCCGAAAGCATCCAGCTCCTTCTCCGCCGGGGGGCCGTACAGATGTGCGCGGCCGCTCGCATCCTGGTCGGCACGCAATATCTCGTGGATCTCGACGATGCGCTGCCGGGCTTCCGGATTGCGATAGCTGTATGGATGGGGGCGGAAGACGACCGTCCGCTCTCGGGCGACCAGCTCACGGATGATCGCCGGGCCCACCGGCAGGGAGCCGTAGTTCGTGTCGGCGTAATGACCCTCCCACGTCGGCGCGTAGAGCACCGTGCGCACCGGGATGTTCTCGGGGCGCTGCTGCTCGACCGCCTCCACCTGCGGGCGGCCCACGATCGTGAACTTGTCCTTGGGGATGTCCACGCCGTTGTCCTCGTAGCGGTCGATCCCGGCCTGGCCTGCCACGAAGACCTTGTCGTAGAGCGCGGTGACAGGATTGAAGCTGGAGGCCTTGTCGCTGTCGCCGTGCAGCAACTGCACGTGGGTCAGGTGCGGGTATCGCACCAGGTGCACGTTCGGGGCGGAGTTGTTCACGTAGAAGGCAGCGGTCATGGTCGGCGTGACCACATCGTCGAGCTGCCAGATGTTCGTGCGCACGACCACGGGGGCGTCGGTCAGGGAGGTGATCTCGCGGAAGGCCGAGGTGCGGCGCAGGACGACGATGAACTTCTCGCCGGTGCGCTCGAGGAACTCGATCCACATGCCCACCTGGTAGGAGGATCCCGCCGGGACCCCGTAGTACAGGATGAACGTCGGGTCGTACGCCTCGACCGCCGCATACAGGTTGTTGTCGGAGTCGACCGACTCACGGATGCGCTGGAACGAGTCCAGCGCGGAGGCGCCGGCCACGACGAGCGCGATGAGCGGCAGCACGAGCAGGGGCCCTGCCGGGACGCCGAGCAGCAGGAGGATGCCCGCGAAGGCCGTCACGGCCAGGTCGAGGAAAAGGACGACGTTCACGGGGAGCTTCGGCCCGCGGGTGTCGGAGATCCCGGGCAGGTTCTCGACCCGCAGTTTGCGACCCGGGGCGACCCGGGTGACGACGGGCTCGGCGAGCGGGACCAGTGCGAACAGGATGACCGCCACCCACCCCGCAGGCCCTGTGCCTCCGGTGCCCCAGGCGATCGCGAGGGGCAGCAGACCCAGCAGGAGCCGAATCCCGTGCTCGCCGGTGAGCGCCGTACGCGTCACGTGCTTGCGCAGGCGCCGGAATCCACGGCGGAGGAGGACGAAGAACGGGTAGACGGCAGGGAGGGCGGCGAGGGCCGGGTGGACTCCGATCGCCATCAGCGCCAGTGGTGCCATCGCGAACACCGTCTGCGTCAGGCGCCTCCGAAGGCTGCTGACGCGGCTCCAGGGAACTGACAACCTGCGAGCGGGCAGCGCAGTGCTGCCTGCGGTTTCGTTCTGGGTCATCGCCACGGGACTCCTCATGGGGACGGAATGATCAGGAGGGGACAGGCGCGCAGTTCGGCGAGTGCTCATGGAAACGTCGGGACCGCGGCCGACCGAGCGAAAGGCCGGCCCGGCATGCCAGGAATTCGGCGCGAGTACACCATACGTGCGACCGCTGTTCATCCCGTGGACATCTGTGGATGTTCGGAGCTACTCTGGCGATTCATCGGTGCCGGCGGGGGACCCGAGAGAACGTCGACGTCCCTGTCGCCGTGT
This sequence comes from Brachybacterium sp. FME24, assembly GCF_014897705.1. GTDB lineage: Bacteria > Actinomycetota > Actinomycetes > Actinomycetales > Dermabacteraceae > Brachybacterium. The sequence goes on from NZ_JABUXV010000024.1 coordinate 4,991, forward strand.
CGATGACGCTGATGCGAGAGCGAAGCTCGCGAGACTTCTGACCTGCAATGCTGCGGAGCGATTCTCTTCATGGCCGATGGCGCCGACATGATTGACACCCCTGAGGCAACCCCTCTCATCTCGATGATCATCCCGGTCTACAACTCCCGGACGTACCTCGCCGAGTCCCTCGACTCGTTGCTCGAGCAGGGCCTGTCCGAGTCCGAGCTGGAGGTCGTCATGGTCGACGACGGCTCGGACGACGGCTCCGAGATGATCGTGGACGAGTACGCGCAGAGGTACCCGAACTTCCGCGCGATCCACCAGGCGCAGTCCGGCGGCCCGGCCTCGCCGTGCAACGAAGGGATCTGGGCTTCGCGAGGTCGCTACTTCTTCCTCCTGGGCTCGGACGATGTGATGACGCCCAACGCCCTGCGCGAACTCGTCGACGTCGCAGAGCGAGAGGGCTCCGATGTGGTCATCCCGAAGCTCGGGAGCCTCGGCGGGCGTCGCACCCCGGGCAGCGTCTACAAGAAGACCGTGTACGACGCAGATCTCGTGGAGCACAAGATCTTCAACACCCTTAGCGCGGTCAAGCTCTTCCGCAGAGAGCTCGTGGAGCGCACCGGTGCGTACCACCCGCCCCATCTCCGCGTCGGATCGGACCAGCCTTTCGTCGCGGCCCTCTACCTCGCCGCGAGCAGGTTCAGCATCTGCGCCGATCGCGAATTCGTCCTGATCCGGCGGCGCACGGACGGCTCCAACATCACCCGCACGTTCCGCTCGCCCGTGGAGTACGCCGACCTCGCGAGCGCGGTCCTGTCCGCGATCGTCACCGGGACCGAGCCCGGTGCCCTGCGAGATGGGATCGTTCGACGCACCTTCCGACGGGAGCTCCCCCCGATCCTCGGGGCAGCGTTCCTCGACCTGCCCGAGGACGAGCAGCGTCGCGTCGCCGATCGGGTCCGGGAGATGCTCGCACCGGTCTACCACGACGTCACCGCCCCGTATATCGAGCCGCTCACGCGGACCAAGGTCGATCTCGCGATCGCCGGGGACCTGGAGAGCCTGCAGGAGGTCATCGCCTGGCAGTCGCGCGGTGAGACGCGAGCCGTCCATGACGGAGCACGCTTCAGGTATCCGATCCCGCCGGAACTTGCCGCGAGGATCGGTGAGCACCGCATTCACCCGCCCGTGGTGCGGGGAGAGGTGACCCTGACCGGGGTCTCGTGCCGCGGACGCGTCGTCGAGCTCCGCGCAACCGTCCTCGCCGAAGACTGCAGGACGCCTGCGCCGGTCACGCTCCTGCGCCTGCGCCACCGCGGGACGGACGAGGCGGTCGATATCCCGACCCAGGTCGAGCGTCCCGTGGACGCGCCGTCCGGCAGCGGGAACGCGGTGCGGGCAGCGGTCGATCTGCGCGAGTTCACCTCGGGCGTCTGGGACGCGTACATGGTCCAGCGCTTCGGGGACGACGAGATCCTGACCCGGTTCGGCGCGAAGCGGTCCGAGCAGGTGGACGCCGAGTCGATCTATCTCTTCCCGGACGGGGGTGACGCACCTCCGCTGGGCAAGCTGTACTTCACGCGCGGGCCCGAGAACCTCTCGATCGACCTCGGCTTCACCCATACGCAGAACGACCTGCCGGAGGCATCGGTACGCGGCGTCATCGACCACAGCGGTGCCTCCGAACTGGCCATCCTCGCGGTGACCAGTCGCGGATCCGTGACGTATCACGTGCCGGCCGACGGCGGGGCGACGTCGCGCAGTACCCGCGCCGCGCATTCCACCCTGAGTGGTGGCCTGGTCTGCGTCGTACTGCCCTCGGATCTCCCGCACAGTGGCCCAGCGCGCCGTCTGATCCTCCAGGACGGCGATGCCACGCGGAGCATTCCGCTGCCGCCGTCCGCCGAACCCGGCATCGCGCCCGCGGGGCCCGCGGGGTCGCAGACCTGGCGAGAGGGCGAACGGACCGGAGACATCCTCCGTCAGGCCGTGGACGACCTCCGTGTCGTCGGCCGCAGATCGGCGCGACGGGTGCGGCAGGAGGCGACGTCCCTGCCTCAGCGCGTACGCGGGGTGCTCGGACCGCAGCGGCGGTGACGACGCCGCTGAGGTCCGACAGGTCTCCTCCGGCTGAAGTGGCCCCGCGGAACATGCCCCGAGGGGCATCGGTCACGGCAACTGCGTCCTATCGGCCGGTCGTCGTAGAGTGGCACGTCGCGCGGGTGCGGTGGAGACCACTGCGGCGCGTTCGCGTCACTATCATGAACAGACCCCGGGGCCTGTGAGATCGAATTGCCTCGGCGAGATGGGAGCAGTGTCTTGACCGTTGGCGAGGCAGGGAGCGCCGCGGCACCCGAGGTGCCCGCGCCGCTGGAGCGCGTTTTCGACCAGGCGTCGGTGGACCGCGCTGCCCGGGAGAACGGACTCGATCAGGTCGGTGTCCGTCCGCGCCTGGTGCCGTACCTCAAGGACCTCTGGACGCGTCGAGCGTTCATCAAGGTGCTCGCCATCTCGAAGGCGTACGCGGAGAACCAGAACACCTATCTGGGTCAGCTGTGGGCGCTGTTCTCCCCGATCCTCAATGCCACGGTCTACGTGATCATCTTCGGCTTCATCCTGAAGGTCGGCCGCGAAGGCATCGAGAACACGATCGCGTTCATCGTGGTCGGGGTGTTCATGTTCCGGTTCTTCGAACGATCCGTCATGGCCGGCGCGCACTCCGTCAACAAGAACATGAACCTGGTGCGGTCGGTGCAGTTCCCCCGCGCCGTGCTCCCCATCGCGGGAGTCCTCGCCGAGCTCACCGTCCTGGGGCCGGCACTGGTCGTCATGTGCGTGATCTCGTACTTCTCGGGCTTCCTGCCCATCGCCGGCACGGTGACGATCGACGCGTACTGGCTGCTGCTGTTCCCCGCGGTCGGGCTGATGTGGATCTTCTCGACCGGCTGCGCCTTCCTCGTGGCGCGCTGGGTCGCGATCACCCCCGACCTGGACAATCTGCTGCCGCACATCATGCGGGTGCTCATGTACAGCTCCGGCGTGATCTTCTCCATCGACCGGTACCTGGGGCAGTTCAGCTGGGGCTGGATCGTCGAGTACCAGCCCGTCGCCGTGTACCTCTATCTCGTGCGTTCTGCGCTGCTGAACGAGCCCGCGTATCCGCCGGACGGCACGATGTGGCTGCTCGGAGTCGGGTGGGCGGCAGTGTTCGCCCTCGTCGGATTCGTGGTGTTCTGGCGCGGAGAGGAGCGATACGGTCGTGACTGATATCGAAGAAGTCGACTTCGAGGTCGACCCTGAGGACCTCGACAACTCCCCGGTGGTGAGGGTTCCCTCGGACGAGCTCTCGCTGCTGGTGAACGATCTGCACGTGTCCTACCGCGTCTTCGGCGCGAAGAAGGTCGGGCACGGCCCCGGGCGCAAGCAGGGCCCGCTCGCCAAGCTGCTGCGCCGAGGAGGCCGTGCACCGGCGATCCGTGAGGTCAAGGCGATCCGGGGCATCTCGTTCGCGGCCCGGCACGGAGAGGCCATCGGCATCATCGGGGTGAACGGCTCCGGGAAATCGACCCTGCTGCGCGCCATCGCCGGGCTCATCCCGCCAGCATCCGGAACGGTCCACGTGGCCAGCAACCCGGCCCTGCTCGGCGTGAACGCGGTCCTCATGAAGGACCTGTCCGGGGAACGCAACATCATGATCGGCGCCCTCGCCCTCGGCCTCACCCCCAAGCAGGTCCAGGAGCGCTACCAGGAGATCGTGGACTTCGCCGAGATCGGCGATTTCGTCAATCTGCCGATGAAGTCCTACTCCTCCGGGATGGGGGGACGCCTGCGCTTCGCCATCTCCGCGTCGGCGGTGCCGGACATCCTGATGATCGATGAGGCCCTCGCCACCGGTGACGCCGGATTCCGCGCCAAGAGCAAGGCCCGGATGGACGAGATCCGGCAGGCGGCGGGGACAGTGTTCCTGGTCAGCCACTCCCTGGCGACCATCCAGAGCATGTGCACCCGAGTGCTCTGGGTGCACGACGGCCAGCTCGTCATGGACGGCGAGCCGAAAGAGGTCTGCGCGCGGTACAAGACGTTCGTGCAGGAGAAGAAGAAGCGCGCGAAGACCCTGCACTGAGCGGACGTCCTCCGTCGTGCCGAACGGGGCCCGTGCACCACTGGTGCACGGGCCCCGTTCGCGACGTTCACGTCAGCGTCGGATCATTGCCGCACGACGATGTTCTCCGAATCGATGAATCGACCCACCGGTGAGGAGATCGTGTTGATGACCTGGGCGACATGCTCAGGCTGCATGATCGTGCTGGGATCCTCGTCCGGGGCGAGAGTCTTGCGCAGCGCGGTGGCCGTACGACCGGGGGAGAGGCACACGACCCGGGTCCCGTAGATCGACAGCTCCTCGCGCATCGCCTGGCTCATGTTGATCACGGCGGCCTTCGAGGCCGAGTACGCGAGCCACCCGGAGCGGCCGTTGATACCGGCGGTGGAGGCGATGTTGACGATGAGATCGAAACGATTGCCACGGTTCAGCAACGTCTTGACGACCGTGAACGGACCGTACAGGTTCACGTTCATCGTCTTCTCGAAGTCGGCCATCTTGATCTGCTGGAGCGGTACAGGATTCGTGTACCCGGCATTGTTGACCAGGATGTCGATGTTGCCGACCTCGTCGTAGGCGTGCTTGACCGCCTTCTTCAGGGCGCCGCGGTCGCCCACGTCGACCTTCACGGGGATGACCCTGCGCCCGATGGGAAGCTCCGCTTCGAGCTCCGCGACCGCGGCGTCGAAGTCCTCCGAATCGCGCGCGAACATCACCACCGTGGTGATCTGGTCGTTGTTGAGGATGAAACGCCGTGTGGTCTCGAGGCCGATGCCTCGCGATGCTCCGGTGACGAGCGCTGTCTTACTCATCGTCGTCCTCCTCGGGTCGCAGGAGGAACCCTGCCATCTTCAGATCAGTGCTGGTGGTGACCTTGAAATTCCGGTCCGAGCCGTCGATGAAGTGGACCGGGAATCCACTGTCGGCGACGAGTGTGGCGTCCTCGGTGAACTCGACCTGCTGCTCACGAGCGCTGGAGTGCGCATCCTGGAGGTCGGACTTCGCGAATTTCTGCGGCAGCTGGACGTTGCGCAGTCGCGAGCGGTCCAGGGAGCCCGTGACCGCGGAGGTCTCCGGGTCGACCGGTGCCACGGTGAAGGCGATCTCGGACATGAGCGAGACGTTGCGGAACTCGGAGTCGATCAGCCGTTGGAAGTCCTGTCCCCGCACCAGGGGGCGCGCGGACTCATGGATGATGACGTCGTCATTGGTGCAGTGCGGGACCATCGCCGCGACCGAGGAATGGCGCGAATGGCCGGCCTCGACGAGCGTGACCGGGGTCGAGATCGCGTAGGCCTCGAGGACCTCCTCGATCTGTTCGCGCCACTCCGGCGGGTAGTTGACCACGATCTGGGAGATCTGATCGACCCGATCGGCCGTGACGAGGGCATACACCAGGATCGGTATCCCTCGCAGTTTGAGGAGCTGTTTCGGCTGGTTCGCACCCGTGCGACTGCCTATCCCGCCATTGAGGAGGATGAGTGAGTACATAGGTTGTTCCTTCATGCGGGTCGGCGGCGCTGCTCCCGAGTTGACGTAGCACGAGGTCAGACGACCGCATCCGTCGAGTTCACCGGGTCGTAACCTCCACGACCCGCTGCGTTCACTGTACAAGCTCGAGCCGCCGTTGCCGGGCGGCACGCGGGGGTGTGGCGGGTGCGGCGATCGGTTCGTCGGCGGCTCGGTCGGCACGGCCCCGTATCGGAGCCGAGCAGGTCAGCTCCGGTCGTGGGGCGTGGTCCGCTCGTTCTCCTGGATCTGACTCCACAGCTCGTCCCGCCGTGCGGCCAGACGGCGGCAGGCGTCCAGGAACCGCGCCAGGGAGGCGCCGGGGGTGGTGTCCCCGAGGTAGTACTCGGTCAGCTCGATCCTCTCCTCGCGCAGCGTGTCGTGCTCGATCAGGTCCACCGCGAGCTCGCCGGCCCGGTCCGCCTCCGATTCCGACAGGCGGGGCACCACGTCCAGCAGCTCGGTCGCCGCATCCCGTGCCTGTGGGTCCGTCGACCTCGTCACGATCAGCGGGCGCATGGTGGGCAGCCAGTCGTTGGCCACGGCGGAGACATCGCACAGCACCAGATCGGCCTCGGCGAAGTCCTGCTGCAGAGTCCGATCGACACTGACCAGACCACCAGCGGCGGTGAGCTGCACGCGCACCGCGCTGTCGGCCTCTCCGTACTCGGGCACCCGCACGCCGGTGAGGGGATGGGGGCGATAGATGACTTCCAGGCCCGCCGCGAGCAAGGACCGGACCATCTGCTGGCCGTGGGTGCGCAGCGAGCTGTACCCGGCAGAGGCCTGACCGCCCTCCCAGGTCGGCGCGTACAGCACGACTCGGCGCTCGTGGGGAGGGGAGGCGAGGGGCAGGCGCTCGGTGTCGAGGGATGGTCGGCCCACCGGGATGCACCGGGCGGCCGCGTCGAACAACGAGGTGTACCGCTCGAGCCGGTCGATCGCTGCCTGTCCGGCCACGAACGAGTAGTCGTAGGCCTTGACCTGGTTCGAGACGGAGACCGTCTTGTCGGAATCGCCGTGCAGGAGGGAGACGTGGATCGCGGAGCGGGAGCGCAGCGCAGCGGTGTTGAGCGGGTTGAAGTTGATGTACAGCACCAGCTTCGTGCCGCTGCGCAGGATGATCGCGTCGAGGGTGGCGTCCAGGGCGATGGTGACAACCGGCAGCGCGGTCTCTTCGCGGATGGTCGCGGCGGCGCGGGAATCCATGCACACGATGGTCACGCCCTGGGCCCGGTGCAGTTCGCGCAGCGGTCCGTACCAGCTGCGCAGCTGGTAGAGGCTGTCGGAGGTGTCGGGGAAGTACACGACCACCTCGCCCTCCAGGGCTGCGTCCCGCAGGGCGCCGTCGTCCCCGAGGCCATCGGGCATGCCGCCCGGCAGCAGGCGGTAGCGGCGCAGCAGCTTGCCGCCGAGGCTGCGCACCCTGCGCTTGAGGGCGTTCCCGCGTGCCGGCATGCTCACCTCCTCCTGGTCTGATCCGTCTGAACTGTCTGATCGGGCTGCTCGGGCTCGGGGCCCGCGCCGAACAGTACGGCCCATGACGTGGTGGTGGTGTGCCGAGGCAGAGCGCGACGGTACTGGCGGCGCAGGAGGGGCCAGCGCAGGGCCAGGCCCGAGTGGGATCTCAGCGTCCGCACGAGGGCGTGACGGGCGTCCGAGCCGCGCACGAGGAAGGTCGAGACCGGCACCCCGTCGTCGTCGGTGATGACCACGGCGTCGGCGCCCAGGGTGGCGCGCCAGTGCACGGCGTCGGACGCAAGGGCGAGCACCACGCGCGGAGGTCGGTCGGGAAGCACCATCCGTGCCAGCGAGCGGGCGAGGGCCCGAGGCAGAGGCGGCGGGCGGGAGCGGGTCGGGGTCAGGTCCTCATCGCTCCCGTGCTCGAGCAGCCAGGCGGCCACCACGCGGGAACCGTCGCTCCGGGCGCGCTGCAGATCGCTGCCCAACCAGGCGTCGGGCCCGGCTCGGAAGGCGTCGATGCCCTCCTCCCAGAGCTCGGCCGTCAGGAGGTGACCGGAGAGGATGTGCTTGCACTGATGGACCAGGGAGGAGCCGATCACTCCGCGTCCGGCCCCGTAGGCGGCGGCGATCGCGAAACGGTTGCGATGGAGGATCCTGGCGGTCCACGTCATCTGGGTGCGGTAGGCGTTCCACGGCGGATGGTGGACGGCGGTGCCCGGCAGCACGACGTGGACGTACCCGCGAGCCGTGGCGCGCAGACCGTACTCGGCGTCGTCCCACTTCAGGAACAGGGGCACGGGCAGCCCCAGCTCGGCCGCCGTGCCGGGCGGGAACAAGGTGCCCCACCAGCCGGTGTAGTTCGCCTCGCCTCGCAGGGCCAGGAAGGACCAGTCCGCCGGGGTGGTCCCGGCGAGGTCCTTCCCGGCCCCTCCGTGCAGATGGTCGGCCGATGTCCACTGGAAGACCGCAGCCCGCACCGTCTCGGTATGGGCGATGAGGCGGGTCGGCTGCTTCGCGGAGAACAGCGGGGTGCCCAGGATCGTGGGGTGGGTGGTCAGTGCCTGATAGGTGAGCATCCGTCGCAGCGACTCCTCGCTGATGACGGCGTCGTCGTCGGAGAACAGCACGGCGGAGCCGGGATCCTGTGAGGCCTCGAGCATTCCCCGGGCGTATCCCCCCGAGCCACCCAGATTCTCCTGGACCACGAGACGGATCGCGTCCGTCGAGGCGCGCAGAAGGGTGAATCCGGGATGGGTGGCCAGGGTCCCGCCCTGATCGACCACCACCACGGCGTCGACGATGCTCATCGAGGTGAATCGACGGACCTGCTCGGTCGCGTCCCTCTCCCGCTTGTACGTGGGCACCACCACCGTCACCGGCGGCAGCTCGACATCCGCCTCGACGCTCCAGGTCACGGAGCGGATGTCCCCGTCGAGCCAGAGCCAGTCATGCTCCAGCTCGGTTCGGGTGAGGCGTCGTCCACCGTGGGTGACGGGGCCCAGGTAGTCCGTTCGGCCGTCACGAGAGCCCCGCAGGATCGGGCGCCGGCCCTCGACCTCCACGGTCACCTCGCGTCCCCCCAGGACGCTGCGCCAGGAGGCGGCGGGGAAGGCCTGGTCCCAGAGGGTGGTGGACGGCTCGACGGCGGTCCTCTGCAGAATCAGCGTGGCTGCTCCCTCCGGCGAGCCTGCGGAATGGTCGACGCGGCGCGCATCCGGTCGGCGCACGTCGCTCCGGGCTCCCTTCATCGATACTCCTCGGACTCCTCGGTGACGTCGGGCAGGTCCGGCACCCGGTCACCGTGCATCGCTGAGCGGGGAGGAGATCGAGCGCGGGGGCCGATCACTGCCGTGGTCCGGCGGTGGCACCCTGTTAGCTCACGGACTATAGCAACGTGAACGACAGGTGAACCCGGATTGGCCGGGGCGTGGCGCGCTGCCGTGGCGTCCCGTGGAGCTGGCGCGGGCAATGACGGCGCGCCGAACGGCCCGGGGTGTGATGACGTGCGGTGATCGTGGGACGTGATCCTGGTCGCTCGGGAGCCTCCGTCGCGCCTGTGGCGTGCACCCCTGGGTGCGCCAGACGGACATAGACCGCCGGGCAATTGCGTCCCACCAGGCTTGCAGAATAAGGTCAGGCGTACCTCACCACCGGGAATCGGTGGTGGAGCGGTTCCTGAACTGGCCGCCGACCCGAATCCCGATCGCTGCGAGTGGAAGGTGGCCCGGTCATGGCTGTGATCCACGCGCAGAACCTCCACCTCGCCTACGACCGGCGCGAGATCGTCCACGACCTCACCCTGACCCTCCCCGAAGGGCAGATCACGGTCATCGTCGGTGCCAACGGCTGCGGGAAGTCCACCGTCCTGCGGGGGCTCTCACGCCTGATGACCCCCCGTCGAGGCTCCGTGGTCCTGGACGGCAAGGACATCCACACCCTGCGCGGCAAGGACCTCGCGCGCCGGCTCGGCCTGCTCCCGCAGTCCCCCCTGGCTCCCGACGGCGTCACCGTGCGCGAACTCATCGCCCGAGGTCGCTTCCCCCACCAGGGGCTGCTCGCCCAGTGGGGCGAGGAGGACGAGCGCGCCGTCCAGGAGGCACTCGCCGCGACCCGCACCGACGAGCTGCAGGACCGCCCGGTCGCGGAGCTCTCCGGGGGGCAGCGCCAGCGGGTCTGGATCGCGATGGCGCTGGCCCAGCAGACCGAGGTGCTGCTGCTGGACGAGCCCACCACCTTCCTCGATCTGACCCATCAGCTCGACGTGCTCGACGTGGTCCGTGACCTCAACCGGGAACGCGGAACCACCGTCGGCATCGTCCTGCACGACCTGAACCTCGCGGCCCGCTACGCCGATCACCTGGTCGCCGTGAAGGACGGCCGCATCCACGCCGAGGGCCCACCGGCCGACGTCATCACGCAGCAGATGGTCCATGACGTCTTCGCCCTCGAGTCCCGCATCGTCCCCGACGTCGTCACCGGCACCCCGATGGTGCTGCCGCGCGGCCGCGAGGTCGCCCCCGACAACACCCCCGACGCCACCCCGGAGGAGTACGCCTTGTCCACTCTCACCGCCGCCCCGGCAGCACCGACCGCCGAGCTGGTGCCCGCCCTCGAGCACAGCGCCATGCTCGCCTTCGAACCCACCGTGATCGCGAAGCAGCAGCTCGGGCAGTCCCTGGTCCGATTCACCTTCTCCAGTGCGGACCTGGCCCACTTCGGCACCAACTCCCACCCGCTGGACCTGCGCATCAAGATGATCATCCCCGGCCCCGAGGCGAGCGCCGACCACTTCGCCTCCGTGCGTCCGGGCGCGGTGCTGGACCCCGCGACCCACGCCGAGTGGTACCGCACCTGGTTGCAGATCGACCCCCGTGACCGCGGATGGCTGCGCACCTACACCGTGCGGGACCTCCGCGCCGCCGGCCACCCCGGCAACCTGGGTGCTGATCCCGAGATCGACGTGGATTTCGTCCTCCACCTCGACCCCGAGCAGACCCCCGGCAGCGGCGTGGCCGCCCGATGGGCCGACGCCGCGCAGGTCGGAGACACCCTCTGCCTGCTCGGCCCGAACAAGCACCTGGTCGGTCCCGACTACGGCGGCATCGAGTTCCGCCCCGGCACCGCCCGCACCGTGCTCCTGGTCGGGGACGAGACCGCCGTCCCGGCGATCGGGTCGATCCTCGAGTCGCTTCCCGCCTCGATCAGCGGGCACGCTCTGATCGAGGTGCCCGACGCCTCCGATCAGCAGCGGATCCTCACGCGCTCCGGGGTGCAGGTGCGCTGGCTCCCGCGCGGCGACCGCCCCCACGGCGAGCTGCTCGGTGTCGAGGTGGAGCGACTGATGAGCGAGAACGCCCAGGCGTTCCGACCCGCCGACGGGACCGGCGACCAGGCCGGCGGCGTCACGGACGTCATGGATGTCACGGACCTCGAGGATATTGACGTCGACCAGAACATCCTGTGGGAGACCACCACCGGGCACGGGGCGTTCTACGCGTGGCTGGCCGGAGAGGCCGGCGTGATCAAGTCCCTGCGCCGCCACCTGGTCACCGAGCTCGGCCTGGATCGGCGGCAGGTCTCCTTCATGGGGTACTGGCGTCAGGGGCGCCCCGAGCACTGAGCACATCGGGGCCGCGACCCCGGTACCCTGCAAGGGTGAATTCCGCAGCCGAGACCCTCGATCTTCCGGGCATGCCCGAGACCGACGCGCCGACCGACCAGGTCGCCACCGATCCGGACCATCCGCATCCGGGGCAGTGGCGCCTGACCGCTGTGCAGGTCTCGAACTGGGGAACCTTCCACGGCACCCATGAGCTGACGATCTCCCCGAAGGGCTTCTTCCTCACCGGAGGCCCCGGCACCGGGAAGTCGACGCTGCTGGACGCGGTCAGCGCCCTGCTGACCCCGCCGCGCACCCTGCAGTTCAACGCCGCCGCCTCCGACGCGGGCCCGGCGCGCTCGAAGTACCGCCGCACGGTCGCGAGCTATGTGCGCGGCGCCTGGGCGATGCACTACGACCAGGCCACGGGCGAGTTCAGCCAGGAGGTGCTGCGCGACAAGACCACCCTGTCGGTGCTGACGCTGCGCTACGCCGACGGGATGGGCGGCACCGTCCAGCTCTCGCGCCTGCTCCTGCTGCACGCGGGCCATTCGGCGGATTCCGACGTGAAGAGCCTGTACGTCATCGCGCGCAAGCCCTTGGACGTCACCGATCTGCGCCAGTTCGTCTCCAGTCAGATCGAGGGCAAGGCGCTGGAGGCCGCCCACCCGGGCACCGAGACGTTCCGCCAGTTCCGCGAGTACCGGGCCGCCTTCAGCCAGCTGCTGGGCATCCCGGACGAGAAGGCGCTCGGGCTGCTGCACAAGATCCAGTCCGCCAAGGAGCTCGGCGACGTCAACGCCCTCCTGCGCGACTACATGCTGGATGCGCCCCGCACCTTCGAACTCGCCGACCAGGCGCTGGCGAACTTCCACAATCTCTCCGAGGTGTACGAGGCGCTGGTCACCGCTCGGGAGCAGCGCGACCTGCTGCGGGGGCTGCGGGAGAACCATGAGGACTGGACCGCGATGCGCGAGCGCGGTGGTGCCCTGGTGGATCGTCGCGCCGACATCGATGTGTACGCGGCCCAGCATCTGGTGCGTCTGCTCGGGGACGAGACCGGTCGCCTCCAGCTCGAGCGCGATCGTCTCGGGGCCCAGCAGCGTCGACTGACCCAGGATGTCTCCGAGGCCCGTTCCGACCTGGGCCAGCTCAAGGAGCAGCGTCGTCGCGCCGGTGGTGGCGAGATCGATGACTGGAAGCAGCAGATCGCCGGTCTCGAGGTCGAGCGCGATCGACGCCGGGAGCGGGGCACCGAGTTCGCCGCCCTGCTGGCCACCGTGGAACTGCGCACTCCCGCCGGGGAGGACATGTTCCTCGCCCTGCAGCGCGAGGTCGATGCTCTGCGGGAGTCCCTCGAGTCCGAGGAGAAGGGCGCAGACTCCGCCCGCTGGGAGGCCGAGGCGAACGTGCGTGAGCTCACCGCGACCCTCTCCCGCACCCGCGAGGAGCTGACCTCGCTGACCTCCCGCGCCTCGAACCTGCACTCCGAGGACATCGCCCTGCGCGACCACATCGCCGCCGAGGTCGGCATCGCCCCCACCGAGCTGCCCTTCGCCGCCGAGCTGCTGCAGGTGCGCGCCGGCGAGGAGGAGTGGACCGCGGCCGCCGAGCAGGCGCTGCGAGGACTGGCCCGTTCGATCCTGGTCCCCGATCGGATCTACCGCGAGGTGGCCTCGGTCATCGACCGCACCAAGCTGCGCCGACGCATCTCCTACAACCGGGTCAACACCGAGCTGCGCCGCCCCTCGAAGAGCATCGACGAGCGCTCGCTGGCCGCGAAGCTCGATGTCAAGGACGGCGAATTCCATGTCTGGCTCAGCCATGAGATCGCCTCCCGCATGGATTACACCTGTGCGGAGACGCTCGAGGAGTTCACCCGGCTCACTCGCGCCGTCCTGCGCTCGGGGCAGATCAAGCATTCCGCCGCCCGGCACGAGAAGAACGCCGACCGGCAGATCAACGACCGCTCCCAGTGGGTGCTGGGCTTCGACAACCGTGCCAAGCGTGCGGTGTTCGAGACCGAGCGCACCCGCGCCGAGCAGGCCCTCTTCGAGGCCCAGGCTCGCCGCAAGGACGTCGAGTCCGAGCGCGAGCAGCGGCGGGAGCGGCTGTACGCCCTCCAGTCGATCAGCTCTGTCACCTGGGACGACATCGACGCCGCCTCGGTGGCACGGCGGGTGGCGAACCTGCGCGACATGGTGCGCGCCGCGGAGGACGGCTCGGCCGCCCTGTCCGAGCTGGCTCGCCAGATCGAGGACGTCGAACGCTCCATCGCCGACTCCGACGAGGAACTGCTGGAGGTCGTGCGCACCGCGGGCAAGCTCGGCGAGCAGGCCGAGCGCGCCGCCGAACGCCTGGCCGAGGCGAGCGAGCGCATCGCCGAGTCCAGTCTGGATCCGGAGGTCGAGGCCGAGCTGGCCGAGCGCTTCACCGCGATCGCCCCGACCTTGCTGATCGGCAACATCGACCAGGTCACCAAGGACGCCTCGGCGACCCTGGACGCCGAGCTGATGGCCCTGACGAGGCGCACCTCCCGCACCGAGGAGGACATCCGCACCGTGATGCGCGAGTTCTCCCGTCGCTGGCCCGCCCAGGCCGGGGACACCGCGCCCACCCTCGAGGCGGCCGACGACTTCCTCGCGATCCTGCAGCGGATCGAGGAGGAGAAGCTGCCGGAGGTCGAGGACCGCTTCTTCGAGTTCTTCACCGGCAACACCCTCGGGGATGTGCAGGCCCTGGCCACCGCCATCGCCCGCGAACCGGCAGAGATCCGCAAGCGCCTCCAGCGCATCAACGCCCTGCTCGCGCAGGTGGAGTTCCACTCGGGTCGCTTCCTGCAGCTGTCGATGCGGCCCGTGCACCTCGCCGCCCTCGACGAGTTCAAACGGGCTCTCGAGGACGCCGTGGCGGATATGGCCCTGAACGACATCAGCCGTGACCGGGACCTGGCCGAGGAGCGCTTCCTCTCCCTGCGCCACCTCATGGACATGATCGGAGCGGCGCGCACCCGGGATGACCAGGTCTCCCGGGTCATCCTCGACGTGCGACGTCACGTGCACTTCCATGCGGAGGAGGTCGACGCGGAAGGGACCGTGGTCCACGCCCATGAGTCCGGCGGCCCGCTGTCGGGCGGTCAGAACGAGCGGCTGGCGACCTTCTGCCTCGCCGCGGCACTGCGGTACCAGCTGGCCGGGACCGGCCAGGAGGTTCCGCGCTTCGCACCGATCATCATCGATGAGGCCTTCTCCAAGGGCGCCGGCAAGTTCATCACGGCGGCGATGGAGTCCTTCCGGCACTTCGGGTTCCAGGTCATCCTGGCCAACCCGGGCAAGAACCCGCAGGCGCTGGCCCCCTTCATCGGTGGCGTGGGCGTGGTCTCCATCCGTCAGGACCGCTATTCCTCGGTCGCCCCGGTGGAGTTCGTGCCGGTCGAGAACTGACTGCTCGGGAGTGCTCCGCTCCCGTTCCACCGGGTGCTGCCGGGAGGGCATGGGGAGTTCTCCCCATCGGCAGGGAGGACGAGGGCCGATACGCTGTTCGGCATCCGTTCCGGTCGGGCGGGCCACGGGGACGCCGCCGGATTCGGCAGTGCGAGAGGCGAGAGGTGGACAGGGATGTCAGCTCTCCCGGCCGGTCCCTCCCTGTCGATTCCGAGCCAGGACGACACCCACGGACGGATCCATGCGCTGCTCGCTGCGGTGACCACCGTCCTGCTCGAGCAGCAGCCGGGACTGGCCGGTTTCGAGGACCACCGGCCCCAGCGCGATCGTTCCTCCGGTGAGTCCTGGCGCGGCCTGGAGACCTTCTGCCATGTCAGCGCGCTGCTGGCCAGCACAGGTCAACCCGACGGCGACAACGCCCAGCGGGCCCTGGCGGCAGCCCATGCGGTCGCCACGGCACGCGGGATGCGTCGACGCTCGGACAGCGAGGTTCAGGGGATCTGCGGTGCCACCTGGATCGATGAGCGCGGCGACCTGCTCGATGTGGTCGTGGGGGTGCGGGTGGCGGTGCGCGCGATCAGCGCACCGTTCCTGCCCGGGTCCCTGCAGCCGACGCGTTCGACCAGCCCGCCCACGCCGATCAGCCCGGTGACCCCTCCTCCGCGGCTCGTGCGCTGATCCAGTCCAGAGCGGCCAGAGGGATCGGCAGCCAGTCCGGTCGGTTGCGTGCTTCGTACAGTGCTTCGTAGACCGCCTTGTCGGCCTCGAAGGCCGCGAGCAGGACGTGCAGCGCCGGCCCGTCGGTCGCCATGCCGGCGACCTGCGAGTAGCCCTCCAGGAACGCTGCGCGGGATGCTGCGGCCCATGCGCTGGCGTCGGTCGCGTGCTCGTGAGCGACCGCGCCGGCCACGTAGTCGAGGCTGCGCAGCATCCCGGCCACATCCCGCAGCGGGGAGTCGGGCCGTGAGCGCTGCTCGAGCGGCCGCAGGGGCTCCCCTTCGAAGTCCACCAGCACCCAGCCGCGTTCGGGCGCCCACAGAACCTGTCCCAGATGCAGGTCGCCGTGGATGCGCTGCATCGGCGGCCACGGCACGTCCGAAGCGGCGTCCAGCAGGGTCTCGAGCGCCCTGCGATGTGCGGCGACCTGGGGGAGCTCCTGCGAGATCTCTGCGATCCGCCGGCGCATCTGGGTGACCATCTCTGCAGCCAGGGTCGTATCGGTGCCGATGGCCCCCAGGGCTGTGGCGAGGTCGCGGTGCACCTCGGCCACGGTCGCGCCGAGGGCGCGGGCGGCGTCGTCGAAATCCTCCCCGGCGACTGCGAGACGCAGGGCTGCGCGCCAGGCATCCTGGACGCCCGGCAGGAACTCCTGGGCGAATAGCGAATGGGTGCGCACCTCGCCCGCGCGCAGACTCGCCGATCCGACCAGCGCCGGCACCCGGGCGCTGCCGGCAGCGGTGAGTGCGCGCTGGAGCACCACGTCGGGGTTCTGCCCGTGCTGGAGCACGCGGAACAGTTTGAGGATCATCGGCGTCGCCCCCTCGGTCTCGATGATCATCGAGGTGTTGGACTGCTCGCCGGTCAGCAGGCGACTGCGCATCGCGCGACCGAGGGGGAGCGGGGCATCGGGAGCCATCCGCTGGGACGTCACGCTCAGCGAGGGGCCCAGGGCCCCTTCCCCGGAGACGAGGGTGGCGATGATCGCGGCGCGTCCGTCGATGTCACCGGTGGCATCGTCGAAGCGCAGCGGGCCTCCGGGGACGGCCAGCACGCCGATCTCGGAGCCGGGGTCGCGAGGAACCGGGGCGCCGTCCGGTGGGCGCAGCACGAGGGGGACCTGGTAGAGGGCCTCACCAGAGGCGCCCGCGCTGTCCACGTCGGCCGCCACCACGGCCAGGACCACAGCGTGGTCCGGCGCTACCCGCAGCGGCGCCCAGCCCCGGATCGTGATCCTGGGGAGCCCGGTGCCCTTGTGGGCGTACCAGCGCTGTGCGGGCATCCAGGCCGCCAGCTGGTCCGTGAGTGCGTCGAGCAGTTCGTCCAGCGGCGGCAGTGCCGTGACATCGAAGGTCGGAGCGGTCGGAGCGGTGGGGGCGGGGGAGCTCGGCTCGTCCATGACGTCACTGTAGGGGCAGGCGGCGACGAATCGGGGGCGCGGTGCGTGATGTCCCGTCCCGGGAGCCCTTGCTACTCTGGCACGGTGCCCGAACAGACGCCGCGTCCCCGTTCGCGTGCGGGCCTGCGGAGGGTCACCGCACGCGTCGCCGCGCTGGCCGCTGCCGGGATGCTCGCCGCCTCGCTCACGCTGCCGGCCGCGGCGCTGGGGGAGGACGGGCCCTTCGCTTTCCCCACGGAGACCGAGACCGTCGCCATGGTCCCCGGCGCGGTGACCCGCCTGCCGCTGTGGTCCCTGGTCGAGGACAGCCTCGAGGACGAGGTCGATGCCGACTCCGCGCGCTTGGCCATGCCGGAGGAGATCGACGAGGGCCAGCGCTCTCTGATGGAGCTCAGCGAGGACGGCCGGACCCTCACCGTGGCAGGCGAGGGCACCTGGTCCCTGATCGGGCAGAACCTCGTGTTCACCCCGCTCAGCGGGGTCGAGGGGCCCTCCACTCCGATCGCCATGACCATCGAGGGCTTCTTCGACAGTCGCTCCGAGCCTGCGATGTTCACGCCGGAGCTGCTGGAGCTGGAAGAGATCGAAGTACGGGGCTCCGCCGGCGAGGTCACCGACGTCCAGCTGTCGGAGGACATCCCCGAAGGGGGCACCGTGCGGCTCGAGCTGGCGGGGCTGCCCGCCGGTTCCACGCTGGTGGCCGACGGGAGCCGTGCGACGATCCCGGAGCAGGGCGTCTGGCAGCTCTCGGCCGACGGCGGAACCCTCAGCCACTCCCCGGCCGGGCTCGGCCTGGGCCTCCAGCTGGACCCGGTCCGACTCGTCGTCGAGGACGCCGAGGGTGCGGTGGTCCGTGCCGCGGAGGTCTGGCTGACAGTCCCGATCATCTCCGATCTCGACTGGTCGGCACCGTTCGGGCAGGACATCTCCTTCGTGGTGGGGGAGGGACAGCAGCACGTCGACCCCGAGACCCTGCGACTCGAGCCTCTCGCCGGCGAGGAGGGTGCACAGACCACGCAGGACCGCACCGAGGTGGTCGTGCCCGGGCAGGGCACATGGGTGCTGAACCGGGACAGCGCCACTGTGCGCTTCTCCCCGGAGAGCGCCGACGTGCGGGTGACCGCTCCGATGGGCATCGTCGGCGGGGACGGGGAAGGCGCGACCTCCGCGACGGCGCTGCTGAGCACTGCCTACCCGATTCTGGTGGACCGCGCAGCGGCCGCCGCGCCCGGGACCGAGGTCCAGTTCGACCTGACCACCGGGATCCGGGACGTCCGCTCAGATTCACTGCGCTTCGATCCCGACGCCGTGCCCGAGGGGGCTGATCTCTCGGAGGACGGCACCGAGGTGGTCGTCGAGGGCGAAGGCACCTGGAGGATCGATTTCGAGTCGCGCACTGTGACCATGACTCCTGCAGAAGCATTCACGGGCACGACCTCGCCGGTGGGCATCACCGCGCAGGGGGTGTTCGCCGACAACCCGGTCGACGCCACGCTCGAGGCGACGTTCTCCCCGGTGATCGCGACGATGCGCGACGACGAGCAGCGCACGGCTCCGCTGACCCCGGTCACCGTGGACGTCCTGAGCAACGACACCGCGGGCAGCGGCTCGCAACCGCTGGACCCCGCGTCGGTGGAGATCGCCTCGCTCTCGGCGACGAACCTCACCGAGCTCGACGACGGCCGCGGCACACGGCTGGTGATTCCCGGCGAGGGCACCTACACCGTCGACGCGAACGGTTCGGTCATGTTCACTCCGGCCGAGGGGTTCGTCGGCCGCACCGCCCCGGTCACGTATCACGTGCTCGACAGCGAGGGGATCCCCACGACGGCGAGCTTCGTCGTCGACGTGGATCGGAACCTCACCGGCGCGAGCGAGCCGGGCCCCGAGGTCAGCGGGATCAACAGCCTGCTGGCCGGGTTGATGCCCTCGGCGCCGGCCACCTCGGTGGTCTTCGGCACCATCGTGCTGCTGCTGCTGTTCGCCGGCGGAGTCGCCCTGTGGGTCGGAATCCGCATGGAGGCCGACAAACGGACGTGGGAAGACTGAAGTCGTCGGCTCACCCGGTGGGGCAGCCCTCGGGGATCTCGACGGCCTTCTCGAGTCCGGCGGCCGCAGTCGCCTCCTTCTCGAGCCCGGAGAATTCGTCGCCGAGCAGCAGGGACACCTCCGCCCCCTCCCGCTCGTCCATGCGCAGGGTGGCGCCCGGGACGTGCACGTGCACGGATTGGGCGGCGAGGTAGCCGGAGGGGCCGTGGACGATCGTGGCGGCAGCGGTGGCGTTCCGGGTGTTCCCGGCGTCTCCCACCATGAAGCCTCGCTCGCTGAACTGCCCGGTGACCTCGCCGGCGAGACCACCGCGGCTGGTTCCGTTGAGCACGGTGACGGTGACCTCCGCCGGAGGGAGGGGGACGGCGCCCGGTTCCGGGCACGTGAGCTCGGCCGGGTTCTCCCCGAACGATTTCGGCACGATCTCCCCGGGCTCCGCGACGGGTTCGCGGAACTCGCTCACCGCATACGCACCGATCCCGATCAGGAACAGCGCGAGCACCGAGAAGATCGCCAGCTGCGTCGCGCGCATCCGCCGAGTGCGTCGGATGCGCTGATCGCGGCGGCGGACATCGTCGGCCGACCGCCCGTACGGGTGGGCATCGCGGTGGGAGGTGGACATGTCAGTCGAGCGGGCGGTAGCGCACGCCGAACGCGTCGAGGCGCGGGAGATGGGCGCGCAGTCGCTCCTCGAACTCGTCCCAGCTCTGCTGAGGTGAGCCCCAGGCGCGCTCCGCGAGGGCACACATGCGGGGGAATGCCATGTACTCGACCTGCTCGGCGGTCGGCATGTACTCGGTCCACAGCTGACCCTGCAGTCCGATCAGCAGTGACTTCTGGTCGTCGTCGAGCTTGTGCGGGGAGAACTCGGCCGTGTAGACGTCCTTGACCGTGGTCAGGCCGCCGATCGCGAGCGGCTCGTGCGCCGGGTCGGCCTGGTAGTGGTCGAAATAGGTGTGCTCGTTGTTGGCGATGATGGTCTGGAATCCGCGCGCGGTGGAGGTCTTCAGCCCGTTGCCGTGGCGCCAGTTCATGATCACCGTGTTGTCGGGAAGATGGCTTTCGAGCACTTCGTCCCAGGCGATGATCCGCTTGCCGGACTCCGCGAGGACGTCGGCCGCGAACTGCGTGAAGCGTCCCTGGATCTCGGAGACGCGGGTCAAGCCCCATTCGTTCATCCTGGTGCGCGCGGCGCTGGAGCGCTCCCATTCCACGCGCGGGCACTCATCGCCCCCGATGTGGACATACGGGGCCGGGAAGATGTCCGCGACCTGGGTGAGCACGTCGCGAAGGAAGTCGAAGACCTCGTCGGAGACGCCGAGGACATGGTCGGAGATGCCCCAGACTTCGCGCACGCCGACCTGCTGCTCGGGGAAATTGCCGAGGTTCGGGTAGGCGGCGAGAGCGGCCTGCATATGACCGGGAAGATCCACCTCCGGCACGATCATGATGCCGCGGCGACGGGCGTACTCGACGAGTCCGCGCAGCTCCTCCTGGGTGTACGAGCCGCCGTGCGGGGTCCCGTCGAACTCCCAGGTCTCCTCCTGTCCGCTCATGTGCCCGACCAGGGTCTGGTCACGCCAGGCGCCGACCTCGGTGAGCTTCGGGTAGCCCTTGATCTCCACGCGCCAGCCCTGATCGTCCGTCAGATGCAGGTGGAGGACGTTCAGGCGGTGCAGCGCCATCGTGTCGATCATCGTCTCGACCTCGGCCACGGTGCGGAAGTGGCGCGAGACGTCCAGATGCATTCCGCGCCAGGCGTGCACGGGGTAGTCGCTGATGGTCACGCAGGGAATCGAGCCGTGCGCACCGGTGACGATCTGCGCGAAGGTGTTGCGACCGTCCGCCAGGGCGGCTTCGCTGCCGGCCGTGAGGTTCGCGCCGTGAGGTGAGATCGACAGGGCGTATTCCGTGCGGGGGAGGTCCTCGGTGAGGCCGACGGAGAGCTCATCCCAGGGAGCAGTGGTCTCCCAGGTGCCCGCCGACCAGATGACGGACTGGGGCAGCGGGACAAGGGCGATGGGATCGGTCATCAACTTCTCCTGAGACAGCGACGTCGTGTGGTGCACCCAGTTTGCCATGGGGTGCGGGTCACGGCGCACCCCGCGCACAAGGAGAGCCGGACAGCGGATCATCGTCGCGGGTGCCGGTCGGTGGTTCATGTCCCGGACGCACAGGAGCCCGGTCGGCAGTGCCGACCGGGCTCCTTCACGCCGCCCTGCTCCTTCCCGTTGACGCTGTCGCGTCGAGCAGGCCGTCGTGGCTCTGGTGCGTCTGTCCTAGACGCTGATCAAGGGATCAGCGATAGGTGACGAAGACGTGCGGGGCGTTCCAGATCGAACGCTCCACGACCTGCTGGCGCGAACCGGAGGCGTCGATGATCTTCCCGTTGCCCACATAGATGCCCATGTGGCCGTAGTTGTTCCCGGTGAAGGCGACGAGGTCGCCGGGCTTCGCCTGGGACTGGGAGATGATCTTGCCGCCGAAGGTGTAGCCCTTCGCGGTCTTGCGCGGCAGGTTGGTGCCGGCCTGGTTGTACGCGTAGTGCACGAGTCCGGAGCAGTCGAAGCCGGTCGACGGCGATTCGTCGCCCCAGCTGTACCGCACGCCGATCTGGCTGCGGGCCGCGTTGATCACGGCCTGCCCGTTGACCGACGAACCGGAGGACGGCGCGCGGTCGTCATCGCGGCTGGAGCCGCTGTCGGAGATGCGGACGTTGCTGTAGGCCGCATTCCAGGTCTTGGGCCCGACGACAGTGTCCACACCGATGCCGGCGGCGGACTGCAGTCCACGGACCGCCGAGGCGGTTCCGCGACCGAAGACGCCATCGACCGAGATCGAGGCACCCCGCTCGTTGAGCTTGGACTGGAGCGTCTTCACAGCTGCCCCGCGAGCGCCCTGGCGCAGCTTGGGCTGTGAGGACGACGAGGAGTCGCCCGACGAAGAACTGCCGTTCAGCGCGTTCCACGTCTTGGGCCCGACGACGCCGTCCACGCCGATACGGGCGGAGGACTGCAGATTCTTGACGGCTCGCAGGGTCTTGGACCCGAAGACGCCGTCGACGTTGATCGAGGCGCCATGGGCTTTGAGCTCGCCCTGAAGGTGCCTCACAGCATCGCCGCGAGCGCCGAGGCGCAGCTTGACGCCGGTGTACTTGGAGGTGGTGGGGGCTGCCGGTGTCAGTGCCGGGGCGGCGCCGCGGACGGTGCCGACGGCCGCCGGAGCAGGACTCTGGGCAGTGGCAGCGCTGGCGCCCGTGAAGGCGGCGGTGGCCGAGACGGCGCCGAGAACGGCGACACCTCCCACGCCTCGACCGACCGGAGCGGCGAGCCCGCGGTAGTCGATCACGGCACGGCCGGCTGCCCGGTGTGTGCCTCGAGGAGCATTGTGGAACATCTGCAGTAATCACTTTCTCCGTCGCCCCGCAGGGGTCCCGACGCGACGCACGCGCGAGACCTGCGCCCGTCACCCAGGGAAGTGGAGGAAGTGACCGGGCCGGTGACGGGAAGGCGGCGACACGGTCGGTGCCCCAGTTCATGACGGCACCGTTGATCACTGTATGTGCAGGTCGCACCCAGCCCACAGGGGCGTTTACCCAGGGAGGTCGATACCTTTGCGAACATTTTGCCAAATATCGTGATACTGCGTCGTGTTGCCCGTGAAAATCGGACATTCCTGTGGTAGTTACACCATTGTTATTCATGGCACGAGCATTCCGAGCATTCCGAGCATTCCGAGCATTCCGAGCATTCCGGACATTTCGGGTAATTGCAAGGAGGGTGTCAGTGGCGGGGACATTCGCGCGCACATCGAGCCGGAGCTCTGGGGAAAGACTCAGGGCCGCGAGCCCGTCTCTCGACGACCTCGCGGCCCTGTTTCCGGTCGGGGTGACAGGATTTGAACCTGCGACCTCCTCGTCCCGAACGAGGCGCGCTACCAAGCTGCGCTACACCCCGGAGGTGCCCCGTCGAAGCGGTGCACCGAGGAGAAACTCTAGCAGGGGTCGAGCGGGGTCAGGAGCTCGGTTCGATCCTGGGGGCGCGCAACGTGAGCAACGTCGCCTCCGGCGGGGTGAACAGGCGGTAGTCGGAGTACGGGCTGGCGCCCAACCCGGCGCTCACGTTCAGCGGTACGCCCTGCCAGGTGGACAGGCCGCGCGCCTGCTGACGGGGCAGGTCGCAGTTGGTGACCAGAGCGCCGAACCCCGGAAGGCGGAGCTGGCCGCCATGGGTATGGCCGGCCAGGATCAGGTCGGCGCGGTCGGCCGTGAAGGCGTCCAATACACGCCGGTAGGGCGCATGGGCCACGCCGAGGCGCAGCACATTGCCGTGCTCGGGTGCGGACGGCGGCGGATCGGCCGGAGCAGGCATCTCGTCGCGCTCCAGATGCGGATCGTCCACGCCCACCAGCCGCACCTCGAGTCCGCCGAGTTCGATGCTCGCCCGGGCGTTGGTGAGATCCTTCCAGCCGTACGCGGCCAGTCGGCGCGCCAGTTCCGAGGTGGGCAGGGTCGGGTCCCTGGGTTCGGTGAGTCCCTCGGGTCGCGGGTCGGGCAACAGGTACCGCGCCGGATTCTTCGGCATGGGCTCGAACATGTCGTTGGAGCCCATGACGAAGGCACCCGGACACTGCAGCAGCGGATCCAGGGCCTCGGCGAGCACCGGCACGGACGCGGCCGTGGCGATGTTGTCCCCGGTGTCGATGACCAGGTGCGGTCTCAGGGCCGCGAGGTATTCCAGGAATGCGAGCTTGCGGTCCTGGTCCGGCATCAGGTGGATATCGCTGATGTGCAGCACCCGGATCGTGCGCGCGCCCGGGGGAAGGATCCGCAGCTCGAGCTCGCGCAGCGTGTACCGGTGGATCTCGATGTGGCGCGCCCAGACGTGCGCGGCCGCGGCGGCACCGAGGCCCGCGAGGCCCACTGCGCCGGTGGCGGCGAAGAGCGGCCGCACGTCAGCCCTCGCCGGAGGATTGACGGATGGCCACGGACTGCCCCTCGGGCAGCTTCGTCCCGGGACCGGGGTCAGTGCCGATCACGTACCACTTGCCCACCGAGCCGGAGGACTCCTGTGTGACCTCGTACGAGTACCCGGCCGATTCGACTGCGGCCTTGGCTTCGGAGAGCACCATCCCGGACACGTCGGGCACCACGCCCTTCTGCGTCGCCTCGTTCGCGGCGGACTCCGGCTGCTTCGGAGCGGCGGGGAACGGCTCGCTGGGCAGGCCCTCGTGCACCCGGGTCATGTACTCCTGCCAGGTGGGCAGGGAGACGGTGTTGCCCCAGACGCTCCCGCTGCGGAGCATGGTGTCGTCGACCGTGAAGCCCCCGGGGCGCGTATCGCCCTGCGGGTGACCGAACCACACCGCGGTGGACATCTGTCGGGTGAAGCCCACGTACCAGGTGTGGAACTGCGAGCCCGAGGTGCCGGTCTTGCCGCCGGCGGGGTGGCCGGGGATGGTCTTGCCCTTGCCGGTGGCGCGCGGATCCTCGAGGTCCTGCTGCAGGGTCCAGGCCATCGTGTCGGCGACCTTCTTGTCGACCGCCTGGTGGCACTCGGCCCCGGAGATCGGCATCGCCTCGCCGCCGCGGTCGACGACTTCGGTGATCGCCTGCGGCTTGCAGTAGGTGCCGCCCGCGGCGTAGGTCGCGTAGGCGTTGGCCATGTCGAGTGCGGAGACCTGCAGCTGTCCGAGGACCACGGCGGACGGCGCCAGGGTCTGGCCGTACATGTCCGCGATATCCATGTCCCAGGTGGCGTTGTCGTACGGGTTGTACTTGCCGGGGATCGCGCCGATCTCGCGGGCACCCTCGGCGACGTCGCACAGGTCCAGCTGGCGGGCCATGTTCGCGTAGGAGGTGTTGATGGAGAACTTCGTGGAGTTCAGGACGGACTCCATCGGGGAGATCGGCACGGAGACGGCGTTGTCGGGGTTGTAGCCGGGCCTCT
This sequence comes from Brachybacterium sp. FME24, assembly GCF_014897705.1. GTDB lineage: Bacteria > Actinomycetota > Actinomycetes > Actinomycetales > Dermabacteraceae > Brachybacterium. Next base: position 29,706 of record NZ_JABUXV010000024.1, read on the forward strand.
CCAGCCACCTGCCACGGGGCAGGCAGTGCGCGGGGAAGGTCGTCATGGGCTCGCGCGTGGTGCTCACCCGATCGTCGATGCTGCGGCCGCTCTCGAGCCATTGCTGGAGGACGAAGGGCTTGAACGCCGAGCCGACGGGGAACCCGCTGCTGCCGCCGAGTGCTCGGGGGACGTTGTAGTTGATCGCGGTCTCGCCCGGGCTGACTTCCTCGTACGGGTTGAACGAGCGGTTCTCCGCCATGGTCAGGATGTTGCCGGTGCCGGGCTCGACGGTGACGATCGAGTGGCCGAAGCCGCTCTCGGAGTCGCCGGGGACCTTGCGCTGGAGGATGTCGGTGGCCGCGCCCTGCTTGGCCGGGTCCAGCGTGGTGCGGATCGTGAGGCCGCCGCCGTAGAGCAGCTTGCGCCGTTCCTCGTAGGTGGGGGCGAACTCCGAGTCGTTGAGCAGGGAACGGGTGACGTAGTCGCAGAAGAACCCGCTCTCGCCCGCGTCGGCGCAGCCGGCGCGCAGGTTCTTGACCTTGAGCATGTCCTCCACGGGCTGGGCGGTGTACTCGTCGTACTCCGCCTGGGTGATGTACTCCTCGCGGCGCATGTCCCCGAGCACTTCATTGCGGCGCTTCTCGCCCGCCTCCGGATGGGAGACGGGATCGAACTGGTTCGGGCCGTTGGTGACTCCGGCCAGCAGGGCCGCCTCGCCGGGATTGAGGTCCTTGGCGTTCTTCGAGAAGTAGTGCCGCGAGCCGGTCTCGACGCCGTACTGGGACGGTCCGAACTGGGCGACGTTCAGATAGGCGTTGAGGATCTCATCCTTGCTCCACTGCTTCTCCAGGGAGATGGAGAGCTTCGCCTCGCGCAGCTTGCGGCCGTAGCTCTGCTCGGTCGCCTCGAGCTGGTCCTCCTGGTCGCCCCGCTGGACGGCATCCATCAGCAGGGCGTTCTTCACGTACTGCTGGGTGAGCGTGGAACCGCCCTGCGTGGCGCCGCCGGCGGCGTTGCTCGCCAGGGCGCGCGCCATGCCCCTGGGGTCCACGCCGCCGTGCTCGTAGAAGCGGCGATCCTCGACCGCGATCACGGCCTTCTGCATGTAGGGCGAGATCTCCTCGAGCGGCACCATGATGCGGTTCTCGGTGTAGAACGTGGCCAGCAGCGAGCCGTCCGACGCCTCGATGCGGCTCGCCTCGTTCAGCGGCTCGACCTCGAGTTCCGACGGATACGACTCGAACAGGGCGACGCCATCCTTGGCGACCGCTGACGAGGCGGAGACCGCCGGCAGCAAGAAGGCGGCCAGGAGCACCCCGGCCAGGGCGGAGACGGCGAGCATCCCCAGCAGCAGGTACAGGGACTGTGCGAGGGCGACGGGGAGTGAGCGTCCGGAACCGGAGCTGGACGGAGTACTGGCCATGGTCCAACAGTACGGCGGGCGGGGACGGGGAGCCACGAGGCATGCCAGACGTGGAGGAATCTTCACGAACCTGATGCATGGTCGAGACCTGTCCGAAGGCCGACAGGGCAGGGCCGGGGCGCGGCGATGCCCGGACGCCGCGATGAGCGCGGGCAGGTTGCCCTGGAGGGCGGCCCGGATATCACGTGCCAGTCACGGAGACCCCCAGAATTTTGCACTGTGGCAGGGGTCTCCTTACAGTGGTCGAAGAAGTCCGGTCAACGAGGATTCGGAAAGAGGATGCACATGACCATCGGGGCGACCCCCATCACCGGGGATTCGAGCTGGGCGACTCGCGGAGCGTGCGTGAGCATGGACCCGGACGGGTTCTTCGTCCAGGGAGCAGAGCAGCATGCCGTGAAGACGACCTGTGGGGCGTGCCCGGTGAGAACCGAATGCCTTGCCGACGCCTTGGACAACCGTGTCGACTTCGGGGTGTGGGGCGGGATGACCGAGCGGGAACGCCGGCGGCTGCTGCGTCGCAACCCCGATGTCAGCGACTGGTCCACCGTGCTGCGGCGCGCTTCGCAGGAGGCGGTCGGCAGCTGATCGCCGGGGGTCGGGGCCGATGGGACGTCCGGGAGCCCTTCGTGCAGGGGTTCGCCGGTAGGCTCGCCCCATGAGCACTGTCACCCGCTGGGAGTACCTGACCGTTCCGCTGCTGATCCACGCGACCAAGCAGATCCTCGACAACTACGGCGAGGAGGGGTGGGAGCTGGTCCAGGTCGTTCCCGGGCCCAATCCCGAGAACCTGGTCGCGTACCTCAAGCGGCCCCTGGGCGAGGGCTGAGCAGATGACCACCGCCCCCCAGGAGCCGGGGTCGCGGGTCCGCGCCCGGCTCGACGAGCTGGGCCTCGCCCTGCCTGCGGTCGCCGCACCGGTGGCCGCGTACGTCCCGGCCGTGGCGACCGGGAACCACGTCCACACCTCCGGGCAGCTGCCCTTCGTCGACGGGGCTCTGCCGGAGGCCGGCAAGGTCGGCGCCGAGGTCTCTCCGGAGCGTGCGTCCGAGCTCGCCGCGACCTGCTGCCTCAACGCGCTGGCGGCGATCGAGGACCTGGTCGGAGACCTCGACCGGGTGGTGCGGATCGTCAAGCTCACCGGATACGTGGCCTCGGCCCCCTCCTTCACCGCGCAGCCCGCAGTGATCAACGGAGCCAGTGAGCTGCTCGGCCAGATCTTCGCGCAGGCCGGGCGGCACGCCCGCAGCGCCGTCGGCGTCGCAGTGCTTCCGCTGGACTCGCCCGTCGAGCTGGACCTGCTGGTGGAGCTGGACGGCCCGGTCGCGCCCGCGCCCGTGCCGACCGCCTGAGCGGCTCGCCGTGTCCGACGATGCCCCGCAGCGGGATCCGGAAGCCCCGGCGGTCGAGCTGATCGCGATCCGGGCAGACAATCCCGGACCGATGACCCTGACCGGCACCACCAGCTACGTCCTGCGCGACGAGGACCAGGTCTGGGTGGTCGACCCTGGACCGAAGGACCCGAACCACCTCGCGGAGCTGCTGGTGGCCTGCGAGGACGCCCGGCCGATGGGTGTCCTGGTCACGCACCGCCATCTCGACCACTCCGCCGGGGCCGCGACGCTCGCCCGTCAACTCGCCGCTCGCAGCGGACACGAGGTGCCCCTGTGGGCCGCGGACCAGGCGGCCGTGGCCGGCTCCCGCCCTCTGCCCTCGACCCTCGAGAGCGACCATGGGGCCGTCGGTCATGTCATCCACCTGCCCGGTCACACCTCCGACTCGGTGGGGGTGCTCGTGGACGGCGGGCGCCTGCTGAGCGGCGACACGCTGCTGGGCGGGTCCTCGACCGTGATCGTGCCCGACGACGGAGGCTCCCTCGCGGACTATCTGCAGTCCCTCGCGATCCTGCGCGCGATGGCGCTCGATGGGCGGATCGGGTCGATCCACCCCGGCCACGGACCGGCCTACGAGGATCCGCTCGCGGCCCTCGAGGCGATCGATGCAGCACTCGAGCACCGCCGCGAGCGCATCGAGCAGGTGCGGCGCGCCCGGACAGCGGGCGTGCTCACCCTGGACCGGCTGCTGCGGTCCGTCTACGGGCCGGATCTGCCGCAGCCGCTGCAGGACGCAGCGCGCTGGAACCTGCGCGCCACCCTCGAGCATCTCGCCCAGGGGAACTGACCCTCCGCGAGGCGACGGGTACCTTCAGCGCCCGGGCGGATCCCTGGGGCACCGCACGACGATGCGCGCTGCGCTTCCAGCAGTGGGAGCACAGCGCGCATCGGCGTGGGTGGGGTGGGGCCCCGTAAGTCAGCGGGCGCGGCGGCGCAGACGCTCGACGTCGGAGATCAGCACAGCGCGCGCCTCGAGGCGGATCCAGCCGCGCGAGGCGAAGTCCGCCAGTGCCTTGTTGACGGTCTCGCGGGAGGCGCCGACCAGCTGGGCGAGCTCCTCCTGGGTGAGACCGTGGGCGACCATGACGCCGTCGTCGGTCTGGCGACCGAAGCGCTGCGCGAGGTCCAGGACGTTCTTGGCCACACGACCCGGGACGTCGGCGAAGACGAGATCGGCGAGCGACTCGTTGGTCTTGCGCAGCCGGCGGGCCAGCGAGGCGAGCAGGTGGCGACCGACCTCGGGACGCTGTGCGAGGACCCGGTAGAGGTCCTGCTGGGACAGCGAGTAGAGCGTCGACTCGGCGACCACGGTCGCGGTCGCGTTGCGCGGCGCCGGGTCGAAGAGCGACAGCTCGCCGAGCGTCTCGCTCGGACCGAGCACGGCGAGCAGGTTCTCGCGGCCGTCGCCGGAGGCGTGACCGACCTTGACCTTGCCCGAACCGATGATGAAGAGCCGATCGCCCGGATCGCCCTCACGGAAGATGATTGCGCTGCGGTGGTAGTCCTCCTGCTTCATCGACGCCAGCACGGCCTGCTTGCCGTCCTCGTCGAGCGCAGCGAACAGCGGCGATGACCGTACGATGTTCTCGTCCACGGAACCTCCTGATGATGGGGTCCCGGATGCCGGGACCGTGCTGTGCTTCCCATGTGACCGATGCCACGAACTGCGGTGGTCACCGTCACATGATGAGGAAACACTATCGCGCCAGCGACGCTGAGGCCCGCCACCCGCCGTACGAGGAGCAATTCAGATGATGACGCCGACTCCCGCACGGGGTGCCGCGAGGCCCTCCGGCGGCCCTGCCGACGCGGCGATCGTGGCCTCCCGACTGCAGGATCTCCACCTCGACGCGCGCACCGAGCTCGACCACCGGGACGCCTTCGAACTGCTGGTCGCGACGGTGCTGTCGGCCCAGACCACCGATGTCCGCGTCAACCAGGTGACCCCTGAGCTGTTCGCGACGTGGCCCGATGCGGCCGCGCTCGCGGGCGCCGCGGAGACCGCGGTGACAGAGGTGGTCCGACCGCTCGGAATGGGCCCCACCCGGGCGCGTCGGATCATCGGACTCGCCCGCTGCCTGGTCGGCGACCACGCCGGCGGGGTCCCGGACGACCAGGCCGCCCTCGAAGCCCTTCCCGGGGTGGGACGCAAGACCGCCCACGTCGTGCGCGGGGCCTGGTTCGGGCACTCCCTGCTCGCCGTGGACACCCACGTCGGCCGGCTCGCGCGACGCCTGGGGTGGACCGCGCAGTCCGACCCGCGCAGGGTCGAAGACGATGTCGTCGCCCGGATCGCCGCCGACGGCACGGGTGGCCCTGCCGAGGAGCTGACTCTCCTGGGGCTGCGGCTCATCCTGCACGGACGGCGCGTGTGCACGGCTCGGGCCCCGCACTGCGGTGACTGCGTGCTGGCGGACGTCTGCCCGAGCGCGGCAGTCGCATGAGCCACCAGCGCACTGCGGAGGGATCGCTTCCGAGCTTCCTCGTCCCGCTCGCCGAGCGTGCGCGTCGCGGTGACGTCCTGGTCAGACGGGACGCGGACCCGCGCGTTCCCACGTCGGCCGCCGGACCGGTGCGCCGCAGCGCCGTGCTGATCCTGATCGCCGGCACCGGGGTCGGCGACGCCCAGGTGGTGCTCGAGGAGCGCGGCCACGCCCTGCGCTCCCAGCCCGGCCAGTTCTCCCTGCCCGGCGGCGGTGCGGACAGCGGTGACCGCGACGATGTCCACACCGCGCTGCGGGAGGCGCAGGAGGAGACCGGACTGGAGCCGCAGGACGTCCAGGTGCTGGGTGCCTTCGCGCCGATCCCGATGCCGTGGCGGGGGCAGCGGGTCACCCCCGTACTGGGGTGGTCGCCCGAGCCCCCGCCGCTCGGTGTCCAGGACCCGGTAGAGGTGGAGCGGGTGGTGTGGGCGCCCCTGGCCGGTGCCGGTTCGCTCACCGATCCCTCGCACCGGCGGCGCGGGCTGCTGCAGGGGATGGGCGTGGGTCCGGTCTTCGAGCTTCCCGGGGACGCCTTCGTGTGGGGCTTCACCGCGATGATCCTCGAGCAGATGCTGATCGGGCTCGGGCTGGAGCCGGTCCCGCCGAGTGCCCCGAGTCGCGAGATACCGCCCGAGCGGCGGCGATGAGCGTCGTGGCCGCGGTCACGTCCGAGAATTGCCTTCGCCACGAGGCCTGTCGTGCACGCTAGACTGGATCGTTGCCGGACGGTCTCCGGCTTCTCCGGGGCACAACGTCTCCATCCGGCCCGACAGGGCTCGCGAGCGTCCCGGTCCCTGAACCAGCAGACCACCATCACCAGACAAGGAATGGGATCCACGTGCCACGCGGCAAGGTGAAGTTCTACGACGCCGAGAAGGGCTTCGGCTTCATCCTCGATGACGAGGATGGTCAGAGCGTGTACGTGCACGCCTCGAACCTGCCCGACGGGGTGGAGTCGCTCCGCCCCGGCGCCAGGGTGGAGTTCGACATGGTCGACGGCCGCCGCGGTCCCCAGGTGCTGGCGCTGCAGCTGATGGAGCCCGCTCCGTCGATCAGCCGTGCGCGCCGCACCAAGCCCGATGAGATGGCGGGCATGGTCGAGGACCTGATCCGTCTGCTGGACGATGCATCCAACGGCCTCCGCCAGGGCCGCTACCCAGATCGCGGGCACTCGCAGAAGATCTCCACCGTGCTCCGAGCCGTCGCCGACAACTTCGAGGCCTGAACCTATGACTCAGTCGACCACCGCACCCCGCCGCCCCCGCACCTCCCGGCCCCGGTTGGACGCGGTGACGGCCGAGGCCGTCGAGCTCGCCCACCAGGCGCTGCTCGAGGTCACCGAGCCCGGCCAGGTCGGTGAGCACCTGCGCGTCGAGGTCAGTGGCGAGCGGCTGGTCACCCATGTCTTCGAGTGCACCATGCCCGGGTATCGCGGCTGGTCCTGGGTCGTGGTGCTCGCTCGCGCCGCCCGCGCGAAGGCACCCACCGTCGCCGAGACCGCACTGCTGCCGGGCGAGGACGCGATCATGGCCCCCGAGTGGGAGCCGTGGTCCGAGCGTCTGAAGCCCGAAGACATCGGCGCCGACGATCTGCTGCCGTTCCACGAGCAGGACGAACGCCTCGAGCAGGGCTACGAGGCCACCGGCGACGAGGACGCGGATCGCGTCGCGCTGTGGGAGCTCGGCCTGGGTCGCCCCCGCGTGCTGTCCCCGCAGGGTCGTGCCGACGCCGCTGAACGCTGGATGGACGGCGAGTTCGGCCCCCGCCAGACCTCCGATCGCGGCCGCCGCGGCACCGTCTCGGCGACCTGCACCAGCTGCGGATTCCTGTCGCAGCTCTCCGGCTCCCTGCGCGGCGAGTTCGGGGTCTGCACCAACGAATGGTCCCCGGCCGACGGCAAGGTCGTGCACCTGGACTTCGGGTGCGGGGCACACTCCGAGACCGGCCAGGAGGACAACGAGCGCGAGATCCAGCGCCCCGGTGCGATCACCCACGACGAACTCGACGTCGACGTCCCCACGCCCGCCGGGACCGACGAAGAGCCCGCTGCCGCTGCGGCGCCTGTCGACGAGGTCCCCGAGGCCGACTCGACAGCGGATGAGGCACCCGCCGACGCCGTGGCCGAGGTGGCTCCGGCCGCCGACGGAGTCGAGGAGACTCCGGCGAACGAGGTCCCGGAGGCCGATTCCCGTGCGGACGACGCGGCACCGTCGGCGACGGACCAGGCCCCCTCGACCGAGGCCTGACCCCGGCCCACCCCTGACGCGTATGCGCGCTGTGCTTCCCTCTGCTGGAAGCGCAGCGCGCATACGCGTTCGCGGCGACGCCGTGGGGCGGTTCGTGGGGTGGGTGGTCGAGGACCGAGAGCAGATGCCCGGATGCTCGGGCGATGCCCTCAGTGCAGGGAGACGGCGATGCGCGAGAGCAGGGCTTCGATCGCCAGCAGGGGCGGGACGTTGCCGCTGATCCGGTCGCGCGCGACCTGGATGGCTTCGAGCAGACCCAGGGTGGTCTTCGCGGCGGCGCCGGCAGCGGCCTGCTCGATCTCCCCGGCGACCTCCACGTTGACCAGCTCGCTGCCGGTGCCGAGCTGGTGGCTCAGCACGTCCCGCAGAACCGAGTGGGCATCGAGCAGGTATCTGTCCAGCACATCGCGCACCAGTCGGGTCTGCCGGCGCTTGGCATCCTCCTCCAGCTGGCGAACCTGGGCCCGCAGTGACGGAGGCACCTTCGCGTCGTCGATGCCCGCCGAACGCAGGAAGCGCTCCTTCTCCTCGGTGGCGACGGCGTCGGCATGCTCCTTGGCCTCCGCGGTCGCACGATCCACCAAGCCCTGGGCTGCGAGAACAGCCTGCCCGGCACCGCGCAGGTTCAGCAGAGTGCGCGCGGAGTCCTCACGGGCCGCCAGCGCCCCCTCCTGGGTGGCGTAGCGCAGAGCGAGCCCGATGTGCCCCTGGGCGGCGCGCGCCGAACGCACCGCGAGGTTCGCTTCCACCCCGTCGCGACGTCGCAGCAGCTCGGCGACGACCTCCGAGGACGGCACGGCGAGCGTCACCAGGCGACAGCGGGATCTGATGGTCGGGGCGAGATCCTCGGCCGACGGTGCGCACAGCATCCACACCGTCGACGGGGGCGGTTCTTCGATGGACTTCAGCAGCACGTTGAAGGTGCCGGCGCTCATGCGGTCGGCATCCTCGACGATCAGCACCCGGTGCCGCCCGGTGGCGGGAGCGCGCTGGGCGGTCATCACCAGGCCCCGCACCTCCTCCTTCGCGATCGAGAGCTTGTCGGTCGCGACCACCGTGACGTCCGGGTGCGTGTTCGCCAGCACCGTGCGGCAGGCCCGGCACTGCCCGCACCCGGTGCCCGTCTCGCACTGCAGTGTCGCCGCGAACGCACGCGCCGCGGTGGAACGGCCGGATCCGGGAGGACCCGTGATCAGCCACGCCTGCGCGAGCGAGCCCTGGGGTGAGGTGGAACGGCGGAACTGGGCGACCGCAGAATCCTGGCCGACGACGTCGGCCCACACACCGAAGCCGGGATCTGCCATGTCACCGGGAGCCTGCGTGGAGCCTGCGCCACCGAGTCCGGTCGCCGTCACTGCTCGTCCCGGTGCTTGGTAGGTGGAGCCGGCTCGAAGGTCGGGTCGAAGAGGCCCAGCACCTCGGCAACGGCCGCGAGCACCTGGGCATGGACCTCCTCACGCGGCTGTGTGCCGTCGATGACGGCAAAGCGTTCCGGGTCAGCGGCGGCCAGATCCAGGAACTCCTGGCGCACGGTGGCCCGGAAATCCGCGCCGGCCTGTTCGAGACGGTCCTGACCGGTCGTGTCACGGCGTTCGTCGAGCGTCTCCGTCGGCACATCCAGCAGGATCGTGCGGTGGGGGAGGAGGCCGTCGGCCGCCCACAACGACAAGGATCCGATCTCCTCCGGCTCCAGGGAGCGGCCCGCGCCCTGGTAGGCGATCGAGGAGTCGAGGTAGCGGTCGCCGAGGACGAGACCGCCGCGGGCCAGATGCGGGCGCACCACGGTGGCGATGTGGTGGGCGCGGTCCGCGGCGTACAGCAGGGCTTCGGCGCGCGGGTCGACGTGCTCGCCGTGCAGCAGCAGCCGCCGGATGCTCACCCCGAGCGGAGTGCCGCCCGGTTCGCGCGTGGTCAGGATGAGGTCCTCGGCGACGGAGCGCTCGGTGACCAGGTGGTTGCGCAGCATCGCCATCTGGGTGGTCTTGCCGGCTCCATCACCGCCCTCGAAGGAGATGAAGACTCCGCGGTGTGGAGGGTGGGGCAGGGGGATGCGCAGGCCGCGCGCGGAATCCAGGATGCTCACGAGGGCTCCTCCCCGGGGTAGACCACGCCGAGCTCGGCGCGCACAGCATCCATCGTGTCCATCACGCTGAGAGTGTCCGACCAGCTCATCAGGGGGGACTCCAGCGCGCCGGCGGTGATGCGACGGGTCGCCTCCGCGATCTCGTAGGCCATGCCGTCTCCCGGCGCACCGGGGTGGTCGAAGCTCGCCGAGCGGCCGTCGAGCAGGGTGACGGTGAGGGTGCCGGGCGCGAAGAACGCCCCGGACAGGCGCGCCGACCCGGCGGTGCCGCTGACCACGGCCTCGGTGGGCGTGCGTGCGAGCAGGGTCGACGACAGCCGCGCATGGCCGCCGCCCGGCCCGCGGGCGAGCAGCCCGAAGTACGCGTCCACGGCTGTCGCCGTCAGATCACCGCGGACGGCGACGTCCGAGAGGTCGCCGAGCACCATCTGGGCGAAGGAGATCGGGTAGACCCCCAGGTCGAGCAGCGCTCCGCCGCCGAGCTCGGGCGCGTACATGCGGTGGGTCGGATCCTCCGGGAAGGACTGGCCGTGATCCGCGGTCACCTCGATGATCTCGCCGAGCACCCCGGAGGCCACCACCTCGCGCAGCACGTCGTACTGCGGCAGGAAGCGCGCCCACATCGCCTCCATGGCGAAGACTCCCTGTTCGGCGGCGAGATCCAGGAGCTCGCGGGCCTGTCCGTGGTTCAGGGTGAAGGCTTTCTCGACCAGCACCGGGATCCCGGCCTCGAGCACCGGGCGGGCCAGCTCATGGTGCTGGGCGTGCGGGGAGGCGATGTAGACGGCGTCGAGCCCGCCGGTGGCGAGCATGTCGGCCACGGAGCTTAAGGCGCTCTCGATGCCGTGCTTCGCGGCGAACTCCTCGGCCCGCTGCTGGGAGCGGGAGACGACGGAGACGACACGGGAGGCGGTCGCGCGATGCGCCGTCGCCGTGAACTGGTCGCCGATGTGGCCGGGGGAGATCACGCCCCAGCGCAGGCCGGGGGCGGTGGCCGGATCGGGAATGGTGGAGGCGGGGAGGGCCAGGATCGGCTCAGCGTCGCTGCCTCGGGGATCGTCGGTCTCGCTCATGGGTCCAATCTACCCAGCGTGCCCGACACCGCGGGGCATCGGGGACGCTGGGGAGGGAAGGTCCGCCGTCGGCGCAATTCTGGGCCGACCCGTCGGTCCGGCCGGGGAGGGTCAGCCCTTGACCGAGCCGGCGGTCATACCGCGCACCAGGAACCGTTGGAGGCCGAAGAACACGAGCATCGGGATCACCATGGAGATGAAGGCGCCGGCGGTGAGGAGCTCGGCTCCCTGCCCCTGAGTGCCCAGCATCTGCTGCAGGCTCACGATGATCGTCTTGTTGTCCCCGCCGCCCAGGAACAGCTTGGCGATGAGCAGGTCGTTCCACACCCAGAGGAACTGCAGGGTGGCGAACGCCGCGATCGCCGGTGAGGCCATCGGCGCCACCAGACGCCAGAAGGTCTGGAAATGGGAAGCACCGTCGATCTTCGCGCTCTCCACCACCGAGTTCGGGAGGGTGGACATGTAGTTGCGCAGCGTGTAGACCGCCAGCGGCATGCCGAAGCCGGTGTGCAGCATCCACACCGCGACGAACTGGCCGTTGATCCCGAGCCCGCGCGGGCCCAGCAGGTCCAGCATCGGCTGGAAGGACACCTGGATCGGCACCACCATCACCGCGACGATCGCGATGAACAGCACGTCCTTGCCACGGAACTCGATGAAGGTGAACGCGTAGGCGGCGAAGGCGGCGAACATGATCGGCAGCACCGTCGCCGGCACCGCCACCACGATCGAGTTGATCAGCGACCCCGAGATCGAGGGGTCCCCGAGCACGGTGGCGTAGTTGTCGAAGGTCCAGCCGCCCTCCCAGAGGCTGCTCCACCAGCCCGTCGAGGCAGCTGCCTCGCGGGAGCGGAAGCTCGTCACCAGCAGCCCGATCGTGGGGACCGTCCACAGCAGCGCCAGCAGCGGCATCGTGATGGTGGCGACGAGCGAACGCTTGCGCCCGTCCTTCATGGTCCCGTTCATCGGTTCGCCTCCTGGGCCCTGAAGCTCTTGACCTGGTAGATGAGGATCGGAATCACCATCAGGAGGAGCACGACGACGACGGCCGAGGCCTGGCCGGCCTGCTGATCGGTGAACAGCTTCCGGAAGAAGAGGTTCGCGATCACGTCGGAGTTGTACAGGCCGTTGGTGGTCACGTAGATGATGTCGAAGACCTTCAGCACCAGGATCAGCACCGTGATCAGCACGGCGATGAGCGTGGTCCTCACCTGCGGGAAGATGACCTGCCAGAAGATGCGCAGCTCGCTGGCACCGTCCATGCGTCCGGCCTCGACGGTGTCCTCCGGGACGCCCTTGATCGCCGAGCTCAGCAGCACCATGGCGAAGCCGGTCTGGAGCCAGATCAGGATCACCATCAGCACCAGCGAGTTCAGTCGCCCGGACTCGATCTGGTACCAGGGCTGCGGATCGCCGCCCAGTGCCGTCACGATCGCGTTGAGCAGGCCCGTCTGGGAGTCGCCGGGCGAGTTGTAGGCATACACCAGGCCCCAGATCGTCGCCGCTCCCACGAAGCTGATCGCCATCGGCAGGAAGATCAGCGACTTCGCGGTCTTCTCCCCGGAGGGGGAGAGCTTGTCGGCGAGCACCGCGACCGCGAGGCCGAAGGCGACCGTGACGACCGGGACGATGAGGATCCACAGGAAGTTGTTCAGCAGCGCCGACCAGAAGGCGCCGCTGCCGAAGATCGCCGTGTAGTTGTCCAGGCCCACCCAGTCGGTCGAATCATCGTTGGCGAAGGAGTACACGATCGTCTGCACGGTCGGGTACAGCAGGAAGATCGCGATCAGGCTGAATCCCGGCAGCAGGAACGCGTAGGGGATCAGCCCCTCGGCGAACCTCGTGGGGAAACCCTCGATGCACAGGTTCAGGAAATAGAAGAACACCAGCGATCCGCCGATGCCGATGACCAGGCCCAGGACGCCGATCAGGATCCCCGAGTTCAGGAACCAGTGCGGGTAGTAGGCGAACGCGAGGAACGCGTTGCACACGAACCAGGCCGTGACCGCCATGCCGACGGCGCCGACGATCACCCTCACCGGGCGGGCGGGTGACCCCTTGTGCTCGTTCCGCTCCAGGGGTGCGGAACCGTCCGACCCCTGCTGGGTGGAGGCCGCGGTGGTCACGTCGGCCACCCGGCCTCGATCTCGTCGCAGACCTCCTGCGACGTCTTCGACCCCTGCAGCCACTCGACCATTCCCGTCCAGAAGGACCCGCCGCCCACGGCAGTCGGCATCAGGTCCGAGCCGTCGTACCGGAACACCTGGGCGTTCGAGGCGATCTTGGCGACCTGCTGGGTGATCGCGTCGGAGTACAGGGTCTGATCGAAGGTGCGGTGAGGGCTGAGCCAGCCGCCGGCCTGCGCCCACTCCCCACCGAAGGCATCCGAGGTCAGGAACTCCATGACCTTCACGCTGTCGTCGTTGAGGGCGAAGAGGGCAGCGAGATCGCCACCGCCGAGGATCGGCTGGCCATCGAAGCCGCCCTCCCAGGTGGGCATCGCATAGACGCCGACCTCCTCGTCCATGTTCGCCTGGACATCCTCCGGGAGGAATCCGGTGACGAAGTTGCCCTGGCGCACCAGCATCGCCTTGGGCGGGTCCTCGAACAGGGGCAGGGGAGCCTCGGAGAACGGGGTGTTGATGATCCCGTCGGTCCCGCCCAGCACGTTTCCCTCGCCCTTGAGCAGGTCGCCGGCGATGTCGAAGACCTCCACGACTTCCTTCGCGTTGAAGGGGATGCGGTGCTTGGTCCAGTCGTCGTAGACGACGGGGCCGTGGACCCGGAGCATGAGCTCCTCGATCCAGTCGGTGCCCACCCATCCGGTGGCCTGCCCGTCGTCCCAGCCGTCGGACCACGGCGCGATGCCGTCGGCCTTGATCTGCTCGGTGATCTCGGTGAGCTCCTGCATGGTCGCGGGCTCCGCGGAGTAGCCGCCCGCCTCGTACGCCTTCTTCGGATACCAGATGAGGGACTTGCAGGCCATGCGCATCGGGGCGCCGTAGACGCGCCCTTCGAACCGTGCCGAATCGAGGAAGCCGGGGATCAGGGTCGAATTCAGGGCGTCGTAGTCCAGGAACGCGTCGATCGGCGTGATCAGCCCCTTCCCGGCGAGGTCGAACATGCCGCCGGGCTGCGGGAACAGGGCGATGTCCGGTGCGTCGCCGGCTCCGGCGCGCTGCTGGATGGTGTTGGTGAAGTCCTTGTCGGGGGTGTAGTTGATAGTGATCTTCGCATCGGCCTCGAACTTCTCGAGGGAGGCCATGAAGGCTTCCTGCTCCTGGCCGCCGAAGGCCCCGAGGATGCTCACCGAGCCGTTTCCCGGGGTGTCGCCGGGCGTGTACTTCTCGCCGCCGCCACCGCCTCCTCCACTGCTGGGGTCAGGGTTCTGCAGGCATCCGGTCATCCCCAGCGCCGCGGTGGCCGCGGCGCCGGTCATGATCGTGCGCCGGCTGAGACGTCGATCCATGATCACTCCTTCGTGAGTCAACAACGAGCTCTTGGTCACACTGTAGGCCGCTTCCGCAGGTGATCGAGCCATCGCGGCTCGGTGACCACGATTCTCGTGCGCCCCGTGACCACCTCGTGACCCGTGGTGAGCAGCTGTGACCGCGACGGGGGCGATTCGTGACATTCCGGTCATAGGTGCCGGGCGGGAGACGCGGACGACGACACGGGCCGACGACGGCGGGGAGCGCGACACCAGGACGGGCGATGGCAGCACGGACGACGACAGGGGCACGGACCTGATGGTCCGTGCCCCTGTTCCCGGGGGCTCCTGATCGGAGCCCTCCGCTCGGACCCTGTGGCTCAGGGTCCGAGCGGCCTCACTTCTTCGCGGTGGTGCTCTTCTTCGTCGTCGTGCTCTTCTTGGCGGGAGCCTTGCGCTTGGCGGCTGGCTTCTTCGCGGGACCCTTCGCCCGCTTCTCCGCGAGCTTCTCGATGGCGACCTTCTCGGTGATCTCCTCGACGGTCTCCGACGCGCGCAGCGAGACGTTCGTGGTGCCATCGGTGATGTAGGCCCCGAAGCGGCCGTCCTTGATCACGATCGGCTTCTCGCTGGTGGGATCGGTGCCGAGCTCCTTGAGCGGCGGCTTCGCGGCGGCGCGCCCCCGGGTCTTGGGCTGCGCGTAGAGCTTCTCCGCCTCCTCCATGGTGACGGTGAACAGCTGCTCCTCCGACTCCAGCGACCGCGAGTCCGTGCCCTTCTTGAGATACGGGCCGTACCGGCCGTTCTGCGCGGTGACCTCGGTGCCGTCCTCCGTCGTGCCGACCACCCGCGGGAGGCTCAACAGCTTCAGGGCATCCTCGAGCGTGATGGTCGCCAGCTCCATGGTCTTCAGCAGCGAGCCGGTGCGGGGCTTGGGCTGCTTGGCCTTGGCGACCTTCTTGCCGCCGTTCTCCTCCGGATCGGGCAGGATCTCGGTGACGTACGGGCCGAAGCGGCCGTCCTTGGCGACGATCTCGTGGCCGGTCTCCGGACCGGTGCCCAGCACCTTGCCGTCGTCCTTGGCGCGCTCGAGCATCTCGGTGGCGAGCGCGACGGTCAGCTCGTCGGGGGCGACGTCGTCGGAGACCGAGGACCGCTGCGGATCCGCCCCCTCGATGAGCTCGCCGTTCTCGTCCCGGGCGGCACGCTCGACGTAGGCCCCGTAACGGCCCACGCGCAGCGTGATGCCCTCGCCGATGTCGATGCTGTTGATCGCGCGGGCATCGATGTCGCCCAGGTCGTCGACCATGGGCTTGAGGCCGATCGGGCCGTCGGTGCCATCGGAGTGGTAGAAGTTCTTGAGGTACTCCGCACGGCTCAGCTCGCCCTGGGCCATGCGGTCCAGCTGCTGCTCCATCTGCGCGGTGAAGTCGTAGTCGATGAACGCCCCGAAGTGCTCCTCGAGCAGGCGCACCACGGCGAAGGCCACCCAGCTGGGCACGAGGGCGGTGCCACGGCGCAGCACATAGCCACGGTCCTGCACGGTGGCGACGGTGGAGGCGTAGGTCGAGGGGCGGCCGATGCCGCGCTCCTCGAGGGCCCGCACCAGCGAGGCCTCGGTGTAGCGCGGGGGAGGCGTGGTGGAGTGGCCGTCCGGGATCAGCTCGCGGGTGTCGAGCTTCTGGCCCTCCTCCATCTGCGGCAGGCGCTTGTCGCCCTTGCCCTCGGCCTCGTCGGAGCCGTAGCGGCTCGCGTCGCGACCCTCCTCGTAGGCGGCGAGGAAGCCGCGGAAGGTGATCACGGTGCCGGCGGCGCGGAACGTCGCGGTGCGGTCCTTCTGCTCCAGCTGCAGCTCGACCGTCGAGGTGGTGCCCTTCGCGTCGGCCATCTGCGAGGCGACGGTGCGCTTCCAGATCAGCTCGTAGAGACGGAACTCGTCGCCCGAGAGGGAGCCGGACACGTCGGCCGGGGTACGGAAGCGGTCGCCCGCGGGGCGGATCGCCTCGTGCGCCTCCTGGGCGCTCTGCGACTTGGTCTGGTAGTAGCGCGGCTTGTCCGGCACGTACTGGGAGCCGTAGAGCTCCGCAGCCTGTGCGCGGGAGGCCTTGATGGCCTCGCCGGAGAGCGTCACCGAGTCGGTACGCATGTAGGTGATGTAGCCGTTCTCGTACAGCGACTGCGCGACCCGCATCGCCTGGCGGGCGCCGAGACGCAGCTTGCGCGAGGCCTCCTGCTGCAGCGAGGAGGTCGTGAACGGAGCCGCCGGGCGGCGGGTGTACGGCTTGGACTCGAGCGAGGAGACCGTGGCCGGGGCATCGGTCAGCGCCTCGATGAGGGTCCGCGTGGACTCCTCGGTGAGCACGGTCGCCGAGGCGGCCCGGGGCTTGAGGGTGCCGTCGTCGGCGAAGTCGCTGCCGGAGGCGACACGGGCGCCGTCGACCGTCGCGATCTTCGCGGTGAACTGCTCGGACTCGGCCCCGAAGGTGCCGGTCACGTCCCAGTAGTCGGCGGCGACGAACGCCATGCGCTCGCGCTCCCGCTCGACCACGAGGCGCGTCGCGACGGACTGCACACGACCGGCCGACAGGGACGGCTTGATCTTGCGCCACAGCACGGGCGAGAGCTCGAAGCCGACCAGGCGGTCCAGGATGCGGCGGGTCTCCTGCGCGTCGACCAGGTGGGAGTCGATCTCGCGGGTGTTCTCGAGCGCGGCGAGGATCGCGTCCTTCGT
The DNA here is from genome assembly GCF_014897705.1 of Brachybacterium sp. FME24. Lineage (GTDB taxonomy): Bacteria > Actinomycetota > Actinomycetes > Actinomycetales > Dermabacteraceae > Brachybacterium. The sequence continues at coordinate 46,551 of NZ_JABUXV010000024.1, forward strand.
GATCTCGTGGAAGACCATGCGCTTGACGGGCAGGGACTTCTTGGGCTTGAGGGTCTCCAGGAGGTGCCAGGCGATCGCCTCGCCCTCCCGGTCCTCATCCGTGGCGAGGTAGAGGGTGTCGGCGTCCTTGAGAGCCTTCTTGAGGTCCGCGACGGTCTTCTTCTTGTCGGGGCTGACGATGTAGTACGGGTCGAACCCGCCGTCCACGTCGACCCCGAACTTGCCGTACGGGCCCTTCTTCATCTCCGCGGGAAGGTCGCGCGGCACCGGGATGTCACGAATGTGTCCCACCGATGCCTGAACGATGTAGTCGTCCCCCAGGTATCGGCTGATGGTCCGCGCCTTCGCAGGGGACTCGACGATCACCAGATGCCGTCCGCCAGTCACGTTGATATGTCCTTCCTCGCCGCGAGACGTCGCGGCCCGTCCGCCGTGGCCGAATGCCGTGGTCCGGGATCAACCGGACGCATCCTCTGCGCTCGGCGATTGTTCACGGTACACGGTCGCCGGGGCTGCTCCTGTGTGACGTCGGCGTGCGCAGAACGAGCACCAGCGCCATCCAGGACGCTGTGCCGCCGGCGATCAGAGCGGCCGTGGCGACGAAGGAGGACGTCTGCTGCGCGGCGTCCTGGAGATCCAGCGGGAGGCCCAGGCCCGCCAGCCCGATCGCGCCGTAGACCACTCCCGCCAGCCCGGCCAGGCCCAGCAGCACGGCGACGACACGATCGGCGGCCCCGGTGCGCAGGTCCAGCAGGGTGGGGGACTCCGCGGAGGGCCCGGTGGCGGCCCGGGACGCGTCGCGGCGCCGACGCCCGCGCCCGGGGCGCGTCGCATCCCGCGCCAGCCGGTGCCGCGTGTGCAGGCCATCGATCGCGAGCACCAGCACGGTCCAGCCGGCGACGATGACGATCGCCCCGACGACGTCGCTGGGCCGGTGCCAGCCCAGCACCAGAGTGCCGACGCCTGCGGCAGCGGTCCAGATCACTCCCAGCGGTGCGAGGAGAGCGCGGAGCCGGCCCGAGGCCAGCACGACGGCGATCATCGCGGTGGCCGCGAGGGTGGTGTGCCCGGAGGGGAACGAGTTCGGGGTGACCTCGATGCCCGGACCCAGCGCCTCGCGGGTGACGACCAGGTGTTTGACCACCTGGGTGGTGACGTTCGCGCCGACCACCAGGAGGGCCAGCGGGAGCAGCAGGGTGAGCCGACGACGGATCAGCACCAGGACCAGCGCGAGGGCGAGCAGGCCCGCCATGACCGGCACGCTCACCGTCCCCACAGCCAGCTCGGCGTAGTGGGAGAGGCGTCCCTGGTGGTCCTGCGCCCCGGAGAGGATCAGCTGGTCCAGGCGCTGTCCGCTCGCGGTGCCCACCGAGGTCCGGGCCAGCAGCACGGCCAGGCCCGCGCCGATCACCGCGCACAGCAGGGCCAGCAGCGGACGCGCGAGCGCACCGGTGCGGCGGCGCCGGGTGCGGGCTCCGGGCCTCGGCGGAGGAGTCATGGCGTCGTCCTCCAGGGGTGTGGCCCCGTCGTCCTCCGGGGGTGTGGTCCCGGCGCGGTCATCCGGCGCGTTCACAGGCGGACCATCCCGGTGCGGACGAGGTCGCGCACGACCGGGAGCACCTGGTCACGTGCCTCGTCGGGGTCCGCGTCGGTGAGGGCGCACACCGCGGCGAGCACCTGGCCGAGGGTGAGGGTCCCGTCCAGGGCGCCGACGGTCGCGGCGAGCACCTGGTCGGCCCGGACGGTGCGGGCGAAGCCGGCGCCCTGGACGAGCTCGATGAGCATCGGGTCCCACTGCCCGGGGGTGAGGTGACGGCGTTCGACGACGTCGGCGGCGCGGACCAGCCGGCGCGCGACGAGGGCGTCGTCGTCCATCCCGGCGAGGACGTCGAGTGCGAGCAGGCTCTCGGCCAGGTGCACGCCGAGAGTCCCGGTCCCGGTGCCGGTGGCCTCCTCGGTGCGCAGCACGCCCATGCGCGGCCCTGCGCTGTCGGAGCCCACAGCGTCGGGGCCGTCAGGCCGACGCAGCAGGAGGTAGCCGAAGCCGATGCCCTCGACGTCGCGCCCGGCGAAGTCGTCGAGCCAGGCCGCCTGGAGGTCCGACCAGCGGGGATCGCGGTCGGTGACGCCGCCGTCGCGGACCCAGGTCTCCGCGTACTGGACGGGATCCTCCTGCTCGCGCTGGATGACCCATGAGTCCACGCCGTCCGCCGAGGCGGTGGCGAGCCAGGCGCGGGGGTGCTCGTCCCACTCGCCTCCGCGGGGGATCTCCCAGTTGCCGAGCATCACGGCGCTGCCGCCCGATGCCAGGTGCGCGGGCAGGCCGGTGAGCAGCTCGGCGAGCAGGGTGTCGCCGGCGCGGCCCCCGTCGCGGTAGGTCCAGGTCGTCTCGGGGGTTGTCGGCTCGTCCCCGACCCCGTGCTCCGGCGCCGCCGCTGCACGCCGCGGGGTGATCACGAAGGGCGGATTGGAGACGATGAGGTCGAAGGTCTCTCCCGCCACGGGATCCAGCAGGGAGCCCTGGCGCAGCTCGAGGTCGACCTCGTTGAGAGCCGCGTTGAAGGCCGCGAAGGCGAGGGCGCGCTCGGAGAGGTCGGTCGCGACCACGTGCTCGGCGTGGCGGGAGGCGTGCAGCGCCTGGATGCCGCCGCCGCAGCCGAGGTCCAGCACGCGGCCCACCGCGGCTCGCGGCGTGATCCGCGCGAGGGTCAGAGAGGCGCCGCCGACCCCCAGCACGTGCTCCGGGCCCAGGGCGCGACCGGTGGCCAGCTCGGAGAGGTCCGAGGCGATCCACCAGGAGATCTCGCCGGCGTCGTCGCTCGCGGAGTACGGCGCGAGATCGACCAGTGCGCGCAGCGGGCTGTCGGGGTCGTCGGCCTCGTGATCGTCCTCGCCCCGATGGGCGGGGAGCGACGCCGGGCCGACGAGCCCCAGCTGCAGCGCTCCGTCCGCCCCGAGGGTGGGCAGGACTGCACGGACGAGGGAGTACGGGACGACGTCCCCGAGGACGAACAGCCGGAACAGCACGGCGGCCGGATCCGACTGCGCTGCCAGCGCGCGCCGGGCGGGGATCGGGTTCTCGCGGCGCAGCGCGGCGAGCGCGACCGGGCCCAGGAGGGACTCCGTGGTCTCGACCGTGTAGCGGGCCGTGCGGAGGTCGGCGCGCAGGGCGGCGACCTGGTCGGGCAGCGCCTGTGGGGGCGCGGTGGAGATGTCGGGGGACATGGCTACGATTGTGCCCCAGCCGCCTGCCTCCGGAACGGAGCGCAGGTGTGGGAAATGCACAGGGAATGGGGAGTCGATGCGGGCAGGCAGAGCGTCCGAGCTCCTGACCGATCTCACCGGCCCCCTGACCCGTCGCAGCTGCCTCACGCACGTCGAGCAGCGCCCTGCGAGGCCCGGACGGCAGGGCAGCTTCCCCGACTGGACCGACCCCCGCCTGCTCGAGCACCTGGCCGAGCGAGGGATCACCGCCCCCTGGATCCATCAGGAGCATGCGGCGCAGCTCGCCCATGACGGCACGAACGTGGTCCTCGCCACGGCGACCGCCTCCGGCAAGTCCCTCGCCTATCTGCTGCCCGCGCTCACCGCTGTCGGGGCGCGCGAGCTGGAGCCGTCGGCGCGCCGCTCGACCGTGCTCTACCTCTCGCCCACGAAGGCGCTCGCCGCCGATCAGCTCACCAACATCACCGCCATGGCCGACGGGGCCGGAATCCGCGACGCGCGCGTCGCGGTGTACGACGGGGACACCCCGACCGAGCAGCGACGGTGGGTGCGCCGGCACGGCACCATCGTGCTGACGAACCCCGACATGCTGCACTTCGGGATCCTCCCCGGCCACGAGCAGTGGGCGAGCTTCTTCCGTGCGCTGCGCTATGTGGTGATCGACGAGTGCCACAGCTATCGGGGCGTGTTCGGCAGCCACGTGTCGATGGTGATGAGGCGCCTGCGGCGGATCGCCGCCCACTACCGGGCCGAGCCCACGTTCATCCTCGCCTCCGCGACGACCGCGACCCCGGAGCTGTCGGCGAGCAGGCTGATCGGTCAGGACGTCACCGCGGTGACCGAGGACGGCTCCCCGCGGACAGGGTTGACGATCGGCCTCTGGGAGCCGGGGGCGATCGCCCGCGTCGACGGGCGGGGCCCGATGACCGCCGGACGTGGGAGCGACGGGGGCACTGACCTGCACGGGGGTGCAGACCTGCACGGCGGTGCGGACCTGCACGGCGGCACGGACCTGCACGCGGGAGCGGACGCGGGCACAGAGGCGGATGCGGACACGGACCCGGAGGACGATTCGGCGGTGAGTGGCACGCGACGGCGCTCGTCCGAGGAGCCGCTGCGGCGCTCGGCCACGAGCGAGGCCGGCGCGCTGCTCGCCGACCTGGTCGAACGGGACGTCCAGACCCTCGTCTTCGCACGCTCCCGGCGCGGGGCGGAGCTGGTCTCCAGCGGTGCGCGACGTCTGCTCGAGCAGAAGGCCGAGCACACCTTCTCCCCGCAGCTGGCGGACAGCGCCCGACGGGTGGCGGCCTACCGCGGCGGGTACCTGGCGCGCGAGCGCCGGGAGCTCGAGGACTCCCTGCGCTCCGGGGAGCTGAAGGCCCTGGCCTCGACGAACGCCCTCGAGCTGGGAATCGACATCGCCGGCCTGGACGCAGTGGTGATCGCCGGCTGGCCCGGGACCCGCGCCTCCCTGTGGCAGCAGTTCGGCCGGGCCGGCCGACGCCAGGATCGAGACGGCGGCGCCCTGGCGCTGTTCGTCGCGCGAGAGGATCCGCTGGACACCTACGTCGTCCACCATCCCGAGACCGTCTTCGGCGCAGAGGTGGAGGCGGCGGTGTTCGACCCGGGCAACCCCTATGTGATGACGCCCCATCTGTGCGCCGCCGCCTCCGAGCTCGCCATCCGGGACGGGGAGGAGGGCATCTTCGGCCCGAGCGCGCGGGAGCTGCTGACCACGCTGGCGGCCCGGGGTGTGCTGCGGGCGCGACCCACGGGCTGGTTCTGGACGATGACCGAATCCGCCCACGAGCTCACCGATCTGCGAGGAAGCGGCGGGGAACCGGTGCGGATCGTCGAGGAGTCCAGCGGCACCCTGCTCGGCACCGTCGATGCGGCGAGCGCCCACACCCAGGTCCACGACGGCGCCGTCTATCTCCACCAGCGCACGAGCTACGTGGTCAACCACCTCGACGTGGAGCGCGCGGTCGCCTTCGTGCATCGGGAGGACCCGCTGCATTCCACCCACCCGCAGTCGACGTCCACCGTGCGCATCCGGCAGACGGACAGTGAGGTCGAGTGGTCCGGCGGGGTGCAGCTGTGCTTCGGCACGGTGGATGTCACCGATCAGGTCACCGGCTACCAGGTGCGGGACGTGTTCACCCAGGCGGTGCTCGCCCAGCACCCGTTGGACCTGCCGCCGCGCACCCTCACCACGAAGGCGGTGTGGTGGGTGATCCCGCGGACGACCACAGACAACGCGGAGATCCCCGGGGAGGAGCTGCCCGGCGCCCTGCATGCCGCCGAGCATGCGGCCATCTCGATGCTCCCGCTGCTGGCGACCTGTGATCGCTGGGACATCGGCGGGCTCTCCGCCGCCCTGCACGAGGACACCGGGGAGCCGACGATCTTCGTCTATGACGGCGCGCCCGGTGGAGCAGGCTTCGCCGAGCGCGGGGCCGATGACGCCGATGCTTGGCTGCGGGCGACGGCTGACATGATCGCCGAATGCGGGTGCGAGGCGGGCTGCCCCGCCTGCGTGGTGTCCCCGAAGTGCGGCAACGGCAACGAGCCGCTGTCGAAGCGCGAGGCCGAACGGCTGCTGGGCCTGCTCCACCCCTGAGATCGCCGGGCTCATGGCGGGTCCGGTGGCACGGGAAGATCCGTAGGGCCGGGGCCGGCGCGGGCGTGGGCGGTCGCGGGCGGAAGCGGGGACGCCTCGACCTGGACCTCCACGAGCACATCCCACTCGCGCAGCTCGCACTGCAGCAGCCGGGCACCGTTGCGGGAAGCGGCCTCGGCGGCGATCGAGCACGGCTCGCCGCCGGCGGCGGCCAGAGAATCGGCTCCTGCCAGCGCGGCCAGGTCCGCGGCCGTGGCGGCGCGTGAGTGCGCCACGGCGCCGGTGCCCAGGAGTGACAGGCCCGCCACCACCGCGGTGGCGGCTCCCGTCCAGGCGAGCACTCCCGCCGCGCCCGTGCTCATCCGTCACCACCGGTGATCAGATGGGGCTCCCGGCGTGCTTCGGCGTCGGCGCTCAGCTCCCAGTGGGCCCCGCCGAGAAACCCGGAGGGGGCCTCGAGCGTGCGGGAGGTGTCCACCCGTACCCATGCCCCGGCTCCGGAGATCTGCACCTGCGTGCCGGGTCCGCCGATCCGCTGCGCCGTGGCGACCGCAGCACCAGGATCCTCCCCGCGAGCCATCTCGCGTGCGGCACCGCGGGCGGCGCTCTCCAGACGGAGCTGCGCCCCGAGCCCGGCGCCGGCGAGAAGGATGACGACGACCATCATCACCACGACGGGCAGCACGATCGCCGTCTCCGCCGTGGCGGACCCCCGGTCGTCCCGCAGACGGGACGACCGGGCGGACCGCGGCATCACGACCCCATCGACAGCGCAGAGGTGATGATGCCCATCAGGAGCTCGCGCACCTCTCCGGAGGCCAGCAGAGCGACCAGGACGGCGGCGAACCCGCACGCGGCCACCGTGATTGCTTAATGGCATACTTGAAAGATGACTACCGAACCCGCTCGCCGCGCCATCCCTCGTGTCGCCATTTACGCACGTCAGAGCGTCGAGGAGGACCAGGGCATCGCGCAGCAGATCGCCGACTGCGAGGACGAGGTCAGGCGGCGCGGTTGGCTGGTCGCCGGCGAGCCCTACCCTGACAACGACGTCAGCGGCAGCACCACACGCGGCTCGAAGACGAACTGGGCGAAGATGCTCAGGGCGTTCGACTCCGGCGAGTTCGATGTCCTCATGGTCACGGAGGTCGACCGCCTCACCCGGAGCCTCACCGACGTGCTCGACATCCGCCCTCCGCGCCGAGACATCCGTGTCGTCACCGTGCGCGGCGGCATCGACACGGAGCACGACGACTACATGCTCAAGCAGCTCGTGCTCCTCGCCGAGCGGGAAGTCAAGATCAAGGCGCAGCGTGCCAAGCGCTATGCCCGAGAGCGTCGTGCTGCCGGGCACCCTTCTCCCGGCAAAGCACCGCACGGGTACAAGTGGCTCGCTGCCGCCAACCGCGACGCCAAAGGCACCAGATACGAGATTGACAAGGCCGAAGCGAAAGACGTGGAGAAGATCTTCGAGGAGTTCTTGTCAGGCGCTCCGCTTGGCGACATCGCCCGCCAACTCAACACTGATGGCCGGAAGACACGCAAGGGCGCTAACCTCGATCTTTCATGGGGTCGGTAGGTCCGCTCGGTCGGCGTCGTTGCCGATCTT
>NZ_JABUXV010000025.1 GCF_014897705.1 Brachybacterium sp. FME24
AACTGGACCGATTCCTCCGCGAAACCGGCCCCCACGACCCCACCCACGACGACCACCCCGACCAACCAGACCCCCACGACTCCATCTGGCCACGCGCCGACCAAGCACAGTACGACGACGACCCACCGTTCTGAGCCGTGGCCCGGCATCATGTCCGTGCGCAGTACCCTTGGCTCCCATGCGGTACGGATACCTCGGCCCCGAGACCACCTTCACCCACCAGGCACTCCTGCAGGCCCTCGCGGTCATGCCCGAGGAGTTCGTCGCCACGGTGGAGCAGGTGCCGTTCACTGCCGTCGCGACCGCCACCACCGATCTCCTCGCCGGGGACATCGACGCTCTCATCGCCCCGATCGAGAACTCCGTCGAAGGTGGCGTCTCCGGCACCCTGGACGTGCTGGCCGCCACCGACTCCATCACGATCATCGCCGAACAGATCGTGCAGGTCACCTTCGTGCTCGCCGCCCGCGAACCGACCGAGATCGCCGATCTCCAGGTGGTCTCCTCCCATCCCCACGCGCAGGCGCAGGTGCAGGGCTGGCTGCGCAGCAACGTTCCGGGCGCGGACGTCGCCACCGCCTCGTCGACCGCTGCCGCCGCGCGGGACCTCGCCGCCATGAGCCCGCAGGAGGGCCGTGGGCGCGCAGCCGTGTGCTCACCGCTGGCCGCAGAGCACTTCGGGTTGACCGTCCTCGCGGAGCAGATCGAGGACAACGCGGGCGCCCAGACCCGGTTCGTGCTGGTGACCCGAGAGGGCAGGATCCCCGCACCCACCGGCGCCGACAAGACGACGCTGGTGCTCCAGCTGCCGCACAACCGCTCCGGTGCGCTGCTCGAGTCGCTCGAGATGTTCAACGCCAACGGCGTGAACCTCTCCCGGATCGAGTCGCGACCCCTCGGAGACTTCCTGGGCCGGTACTCGTTCTCGATCGACGTCGAAGGGCACATCGAGGACCGCCGCGTCGCCGCCGCCCTGCGCGCGCTGCACCGGATCTGCCCCGTCGTGCACTACCTCGGCTCCTACCCGCGCATCGATGGCGCTCGCCCTGACCTGCGCGAGGAATTCGCCGACGACACCTACGACGAGGCGCACGCCTGGATCGAGAAGCTGACCGGCATGGTGACGCCGCAGTCCTCGAACTGAGTGCGCTCGACGAATTGAGTGCGCTCGACGAACTGAGTGCGCTCGACGCTCCCGCCGCTCCTGGAGACCCAGCCGGCGTGGCGCCGCCGGACGGGCGAGCGGCTTCTCCCGCCGACTCTCTGCAACTGCAGTCTGCAGCGATCGCGGCAGAAGCAGGCGTGCTCCCGCGCGGCTCCCTACTCCCGAGCCGCTCAGGGCTGCGAGATCTCCGTGCCGGCCGGGACCCGCAGGCGCAGCACGCCCGGGTCGATCCGGGCGATCAGGTGCGTGGCCTCGGCGTCGGTGTCGCCGTCCAGCTGCACGGGCTGAGCCTTCGTGGTCGCGACCCGCAGTTCGGTGGCCTGGTAGCGCTCCATCGACGAGAGCCTCGTGGTCTCGGCGAACTTCCCCTTCGGGACCAGCTTCGGATTCACGACCTCCGTGAGCACCTGGCTGAACCCCGCGGCGCCCTTCCAGCCGGCCACCACGACCTCGAGGCGGCCATTGTCCGCGGTCGCGTCGGGCATGAGCACGAAACCGCCGGGCAGCTTGCCGACGTTGCCCAGCAGCACGGTGCGGGCCTTGTGCGCGTGACGGGTGCCGTCGGGGAAGTCGAGCACCACATCGACCGAACGGCCCAGGATGGTGCGCACCCCACCGAGCACGTAGGCGATCCACCCCAGGCGCTTCTTCATCGTCGGATCCGTGTGGCCGATCATCTCCGCGTCCGCGCCGAACCCGGCGATCACCAGGAATATCTGCTCAGCAGCGGCGGCGGCTTCGGAGGCAGAGGCCCCCTTGCGCAGCCAGCCGACGTCGATGCGGCGGTCGTGGCCGGTCACTGCTGCAGTCATCGCTGCGGCCGGATCCTCCAGGGGCACGTCCAGGTTGCGGGCCAACAGGTTCCCGGTGCCCGCCGGGATGATGGCCATGCGGGTGTCGGTGCCGGCGAGCACGGAGGCCACCAGGCGCACGGTGCCATCGCCACCGGCGGCGACGACCAGGTCAGCGCCCTCCTCGCGGGCCTGACGGGCCTGACCGCGGCCCGGATCCTCCGGAGTCGTCTCGTAGAAGGAGATCTCGGCACCCTCGAGACGCTCGACGACCTCGCGCACGCTGGTCTTGAAGACGTCGGCGTCGTCGAACTTCGACGGATTGAGCACGACACCGACCTTCGTCACCCGATCCGGGCTGACAGGGGCGTCGGCGTCCACGTCCTCCCCGCGGCCGGCCGCAGTCTCGGACCCGGATTCCGACGTCTCCCCGGCGCCCGATCCGTCCTGCCCCGTGACCTGCTCCGTCGAGGCGCGCAGCGCAGCGATCTCGCGGCGATGACGGCCCAGGTGTCGCAGGACCACGACCAGCAGCACGACGGCCACGACCATGATCACGACCGAGGCGATGCTGAGAAGAAGAAGAGTCTGGTCCATGGCCACAGGATACTGACGCCGACGGCCGCCGGAAGCGGTCGACGCCGCAGGTACCCTGGTGCAATGATCGATCTGCGGCTCCTGCGCGAGAATCCCGAAGCTGTCCGCGACGCCCAGAGGGCTCGCCGACGTGACCCCGCCACCGTCGACGCGGTGCTCGAGTCCGATTCGCGCTGGCGCGAGGCCACGACCTCCTTCGAGTCCGCGCGCGCCGAGCAGAAGGCCTTCGGCAAGAAGGTCGCGCAGGCCACGGGTGAGGAGAAGCAGGCGCTGCTGGCCGACGTCAAGCAGCTGGCTGCCGACGTCAAGCGTCTCGAGGCCGAGGCGAACGAAGCAATCACCACCCGCGACGAAGCCCTGCGCGCCATCCCGAACCTCGCCGAGGGTGCCCCTGAGGGCCTGGAGGCGGACTTCGCGCTGCGTGAGACCGTGGGTGATGTCCCGCGCTTCGACCACCCGGTCAAGGACCACCTGGAGATCGCGGAAGGTCTCCGGGCGATCGACATGGCCCGCGGCGCGAAGGTCTCCGGCGCCCGCTTCTACTTCCTGCGCGGCGTCGGCGCCCAGCTCGAGCTCGCGATCCTGAACTCCGCGATCGACCAGGCCACCAAGGCCGGCTTCACCCCGATGATCACCCCGACCCTGGTGCTGCCGGAGTCGATGGAGGGCACCGGCTTCCTCGGCGAGCACGCCGACGAGGTCTACCACCTGGACAAGGGCGACGATCTCTACCTCGTCGGCACCAGCGAGGTGGCGCTGGCCAGCTACCACAAGGGCGAGATCCTCGACCTGACCGACGGCCCCATCCGCTACGCCGGCTGGAGTGCCTGCTATCGCCGCGAGGCCGGCAGCTACGGCAAGGACACTCGCGGCATCATCCGCGTCCACCAGTTCCACAAGGTCGAGATGTTCTCGTACTGCCGCATCGAGGACTCCTACGAGGAGCACGAGCGTCTGCTGGATCTGGAGCGGGAGATGATGGCCCGCATCGACGTGCCCTACCGGATCATCGATACCGCCGCCGGCGACCTCGGCACCTCTGCCGCCCGGAAGTACGACTGCGAGGCGTGGATGCCCAGCCAGGACACCTACCGCGAGCTCACCTCCACCTCGAACACCACCCAGTTCCAGGCGAGGCGCCTCAACATCCGGGAGCGGACCGAGGAAGGCCTGCGCCCCGTGGCGACGCTGAACGGCACCCTCGGCACCACCCGTTTCATCGCGGCGATCCTCGAGAACCACCAGCAGGCCGACGGCTCCGTCGTGGTCCCGGAGGGCCTGCGCCCCTACCTCGGCGGGCGCGAGACCTTCGACGTGGTGGCCTGAGATGAACGCCCTGCGACGGATGCTGGGTGCCCTGCGTCACCGCCGGTTCACCCGGTCGTCAGACGCCGCTGGCACACTGCCGGATATGAATGCCACCACCGCGCTGACCGACCGTGACGCGACCCGCTCCCGGCTCCAGGGCCATCTGCGCGAGCTCGCCGGGAACCGTCTGCTGCTCGGCCTCGACGTCGACGGCACCCTGGTCGACCACGACGGCATGATGACCTCGCCGATGCGCGAGGCACTGCAGCAGGCCGCCGAGGAGCACACTGTCGTCATCGCGACCGGCCGCTCGATCGGCGCGACCCTGCCGATCGTCGAGGCGGCCGGCATCACCCGCGGCTACGCGGTCTGCTCCAACGGCGCGGTCACCCTGGAGATGGATCCGGAGGCCGACGGCGGCCACCGCATCATCGACACCCGTTCCTTCCAGCCCGGCCACGCTCTGCGCACCCTGCGCGAGGTCGCCCCCGACGCCCATTACGCGGTCGAGATGGCCGACGGCAGCTTCCGGGCCACCGCCGGGTTCCAGGACGCGAGCTTCGGGGTGCAGGCCATCGAGCATCCGCTGGAGGACCTCCTGGAGCTCGAAGCGGTGCGCGTCGTGGTGCACGTGCCCGACCTGTCCCCGCAGGAGTTCAGCAAGGTCATCGCCGAATCCGGCGTGCACGGCGTGGAGTACTCGATCGGCTGGACGGCCTGGCTGGACATGGCCGCCCCCGGAATCTCCAAGGCCAGCGCCCTCGAGGAGATCCGCACGCAGCTCGACATCGAGCAGGCCCACACGGTCACCGTCGGCGACGGCTTCAACGACACCGAGATGCTCACCTGGGCCGGCGTCGGCGTCGCGATGGGCCAGGCCCCGCAGGGCGTCAAGGATACGGCCGATACAGTCACCGACTCCGTCTTCGAGGACGGCACCGTGCTGGTGCTGGAGCTGCTCCGCAGCTGACCCGCGCAGGGCCGCCCGTGGGCGGTGCGATCCTCCTCGGCGGAGGGGCGTACTATTCCGCGCGTGCTGTTACTCGGAACACGACGGGCTGTAGCCCTCGATAGGCGACCGCGGCCCGCGCGCACCCTCCTTCTGGGATTCGCGGGAGCCGGGCTGATCGGGGCCGTGCTGCTCCTGCTCCCGGCGGCGACCACCGGGCCCGGGGGAGCGACGCTCCTGGAAGCCCTGTTCACTGCGGTGTCCGCACTCTGCGTGACCGGTCTGGTCGTGGTCGACACCCCGACGTACTGGTCGCCCTTCGGGCAGGCCGTGATCCTCGCGCTGATCCAGATCGGCGGCTTCGGGGTCATGACCTTCGCCTCCGTCGTGGGCATCACCGTCATCCGCAAGCTGTCGCTGAGCTCGAAGCTCACCGCCGCCACGGAGGCGAAGAGCTCTGGCATCGCGGACATCCGCGCCCTGGTGATCGGCATCGTGCGGATCTCCCTCGCGATCGAGGCGGTGGCCGCCGTGATCCTCACCCTGCGCTTCGCGCTCGCCTATGACGAGGCGTGGGGGAGAGCCCTATGGCTCGGGGTGTTCCATGCCGTCTCCGCCTTCAACAACGCCGGCTTCGCGCTGTTCAGCGACAGCCTCATGTCGTTCGCCGATGATCCGGTGATCCTGCTGACCGCCAGCTTCGCCACCGTTCTGGGAGGCGTCGGTTTCCCGGTGCTGGTGCAACTGGGCAAGCACCTGGGGACCCCCCGGCTGTGGTCCATGAATACCCGGATCGTGGTCGCCGCGACCCCGCTGCTCCTTGCGCTGGGCACGCTCTACATCACGGCGCTGGAGTGGAACAACCCGAACACTCTCGGTGGCCTGTCCGTGCCGGCCCGGATCCTCAACGGCTTCGCGATGTCCGCCCAGACCCGGACCGCCGGATTCAACAGCATCGACACCAGCGCGATGGATCCGGCGACCTGGCTGGGCATGGATCTGCTGATGTTCATCGGCGGCGGCCCGGCCGGAACCGCCGGCGGAATCAAGGTCACCACCTTCGCCGTGCTCTTCTTCCTCATGTGGGGCGAGCTGCGGGGAGCGGGAGCCGTGACGGTGTTCGGCAAGAGGCTCTCGCGGGCGGTGCACCGCCAGGCGATCACCGTCATCGTGCTGGCGGTGGGACTGGTCGCGGTCTCCACGATCACCCTCATGGTGCTGACCGAGTTCTCCCTCGACGAGATCCTGTTCGAAGTCGTCTCCGCCTTCGCCACCGTGGGACTGTCCACCGGGATCACCGCCGACCTGCCCGGCGCCGCACAGCTCGTGCTGATCGCGCTGATGTTCATCGGCCGGCTCGGGCCGATCACGGCGGCCGCTGCCCTGGCCCTGCGGCCGCGCCAGCTCCTCTACGACCTCCCCAAGGAAAGGCCCATCATTGGCTAAGCACAGATTCTTCGGACGCACCGATCCGGCCCGCGTCGCCTCGGCGAACGCGGTGGCCGTCATCGGGCTGGGACGCTTCGGGCAATCACTCGCCCTCGAGCTCATGAAGGACGGCGCCGAGGTGCTGGGCATCGACGCCCGGGAGGAGGTCGTCCAATCGCTCAACGGGCAGCTCACCCACGTCGTCGCGGCCGACGCCACCCAGGAGCAGGTGCTCCGCCAGCTGTCGATCCCCGAATTCGATCGCGTGGTGATCGCGATCGGCAGCGACGTGCAGGCGAGCATCCTGGTCACGTCCCTGCTGCTGCGCTTCAGCATTCCGCAGATCTGGGCGAAGGCCGTCAGCGATGCCCATGGACTGATCCTCCATCAGCTGGGGATCCCGCACGTCGTGTACCCCGAGAAGGACATGGGGCGGCGGGTGGCGCACATCGTGCGCGGCAGCATGCAGGACTTCATCGAGATCGACTCCGACTTCGCGATGGTCAAGACCGAGGTGCATACAGGGTTCGTGGGCATCCGGCTCGGGGACAGCGAGATCCGTCGCAAGCATGGCGTGACCGTCACCTCGGTGAAGCACCCCGGCGAGCACTGGGAGGCCGCCAGCGCCGACACGGTCCTCCGCGCCGGTGACACCATCCTGGTCACCGGGCCCACCAAGCAGGCGGAGCGGTTCAGCCGGATGGGGTGACCCGGTCAGCTCTCCTGGACCTGCAGGACCACCTTGCCCAGGTGCCCGCCCTCGCGCAGCACCGCGTGGGCGGCGGCCGCCTCCTCGAGCGGGAGGCGGGCGTGGATCGGAATCGTCAGCGAGCCGTCGGTCAGCATCGGCCACACCAGTGCGTGGGTGGCGTCGAGGATCTCGTGCTTGGCCTCGGAACGTCGCGAGCGCAGCGTGGTGCCGATGACCCGGCCCCGCTTGCCCATGAGTTTCCCCACCGGCAGCTCTCCGCTCGCGCCGCCCAGGGTGCCGATGATGACCAGGCGTCCATGCTCGCGCAGCATCCCGACGTTGTCCGCCAGCGCCGGCCCGCCGACCACGTCGAGGATGACGTCGGCGCCGCCGGTCTCGCGCACCGCCTCGAGCAGGTCGGTGGTGTGGCGGTTCCATGCCATATCGGCACCCAGCTCGCGCACCTGCGCGACCGCCTCGTCGGAGCCGACGGTCGTGAGCACGCGCGCCCCGAGATGCCGGGCGATCTGGATCGCGGCGGTGCCGATGCCGCCGGTTCCGCCGTGGATCAGCACGGTCTCGCCCTCGGTCAGGCCCGCCTCGAGCACGAGGTTGGAGACCACGGTCGCGCATACCTCGACCACGCCCGCGGCGTCGACGAGGTCCATGCCGTCAGGCACCGGCAGCAGCTGGCCCTCCGGGACGGCGACCACCGCGGCGTAGCCGCCGCCGGCGAGCAGGGCGACCACGGCCTCGCCGGTATCGCGGCGGTGCCCGGAGACCTCGAGCCCGGGCAGCTCGGAGGTGTCCGGGGGAGGCGGATAGAGTCCGGCCGTCTGCGCGACGTCGGCCCGGTTCACCCCCACGGCGACCACGTCGACCAGCACCTCGCCGGGCGCCGGGACGGGCTCGGGGAGCTCGACGAGCTCGAGCTGGTGGTCCTCGGTGATCGAGATCGCGCGCATGGTCACTGCGTCACGTCCACGACGGTGCGGCCGCGGACCTCGCCGTCCAGGATCCGCTGCGCGTAGTCGATCGTCTCGGACAATCCGATGCTGGTGGTCATGACATCGAGCAGGTCGGGATCGAGCTCTCGGGCCAGGGCGTCCCAGGCACGTTCACGCATCGCCGGCGGGGCCTCCACCGAATTCACGCCGGCGAGGGTCACGCCGCGCAGGATGAAGGGCAGCACCGTGCTCGGCAGGTCCGGGCCCTGGGCGAGACCGTAGGCGGCGACCGTGCCGCCCCACGCGGTCTGGGCGAGGATGTTGGTGAGCGTCGTGCTGCCCACGGCGTCGATCGCGCCCACCCAGCGCTGGGACTGCAGAGGCCGGCCGGGTTCCTCGGAGAGCTCGCGGCGGTTGATGACGTCGGCCGCTCCGAGCTCACGCAGGTACTCGGAGTTCTCCTCGCCGCGGCCGGTCGAGGCGACCACGCGGTGCCCGCGGGCGGCGAGCAGGGCGACTGAGACGGAACCGGCGCCCCCTGAGGCGCCCGTGACCAGCACGTCTCCGCTGCCGGGCTCGACTCCGCCGTCCTCCAGCCGCAGCACGGAGAGCATCGCGGTGAATCCGGCGGTGCCGATCGCTGCGGCTCGCTCGGGGGAGAGGTCGGCCGGCAGCCGCACCAGGGCGTCCGGTCGCACCTTGGCGCGGGTCGCGAAGCCGCCGTGGAGGGACTCGCCGATGCCGTCCCCGTTGAGGATCACCAGGTCGCCGGCGGAGTACTGCTCGTCCTGCGATCCGGTGACCCGGCCCACCAGGTCGATGCCGGGGATCAGCGGGAAGCGGCGGGCGATGCCCGAGCCCGCGATCGCCATGGCGTCCTTGTAGTTGTAGCTCGAGAACAGCACATCCAGCTCGAGGGGGCCGGTGAGCAGGGACTCGTCGGCGTCCTCCACGAGGCGGGCGTCGGCGCCCTCGGATTCGATCAGTACGGCGCGCATGTGGGCGTCCCTCCGTCGAGTGCAGGTGGGCCCACCCTAGTTGCGCCCACGTCGGCGTGGGTCCCGGGCGTGCAGACGCGGCGGCGGGACATCGCGAGGGGTTGACGATACGGCGGTTCCATGGTTCATTAGTGGAGTAATGAACCAACTCACCAGGAGGCGACGTGCTGGACGAGACGAAGCCGCTCTTCATCGCCGTCGCGGAGCAGATCGAGGACGGGATCCTCGACGCCACCTACCCGGAGGGATCGCCCGTGCCGTCGACCAATGAACTCGCCGCCTTCCTCCGCATCAACCCCGCCACCGCCGGCAAGGGACTGAATCGCCTGGTCGATGCCGGCGTCCTGGTCAAGCGGCGCGGCGTGGGCATGTTCGTCGCCCCCGGCGCGATCGAACAGCTGCGCCGACGACGCCGCGAGGCCTTCACCCAGACCTATCTCGTCCCGCTGCTGCGCGAAGCCGCCCAGCTGGACATCACCGCCCACGAACTCGCCCAGATGATCACGAAGGAGGCATCCCGATGAACGCCCTCGAAACCCGGGAGCTCAGCAAGCACTATCGAGACGTCGCCGCGATCGACGACGTCAGCATCTCCCTCGAGGAGAATCGCGTCCACGGCCTGCTGGGCCGCAACGGCGCCGGCAAGACCACCCTGATGAAACTGCTGACGGCCCAGATCTTCGCCACCTCCGGGAGCATGCGCGTGCTGGGGGAGGATCCGGTCGAGAACGCCGGGGTCCTCTCGCAGACCTGCTTCATCCAGGAGAGCCAGAAGTACCCCGACGGGTTCCGTCCGCTGGATGTCATGCGGATCTCGCAGGGCCTCTACCCGGCCTGGGATCAAGAGCTGGCCCGCGACCTGGTGGCCGATTTCCGGCTGCCCGAGAAGCGGGCGATCCGCAAGCTCTCACGCGGTCAGCTCTCCGCCGTCGGCATCATCATCGGGCTCGCCTCGCGGGCACCGCTGACCTTCTTCGACGAGCCGTACCTGGGCCTGGACGCCGTCGCCCGCCGACTGTTCTTCGACCGTCTGCTGGCCGACTACGCCGAACACCCCCGCACGATCGTCCTGTCCACCCACCACATCGATGAGGTCTCCAACCTCCTGGAGCACGTGGTGCTGCTGGACGAGGGCAAGGTCATGCTCGACGAGGAGGCCGACGCCCTCCAGAGCGCCGCGATCGAGGTCTCCGGCCGCCTGACCGAGGTCGACGAGTTCACGACCACCGCCGAGGTGCTGCACACCGCCCGCATCGGAGCACTCGCCACCGCCACCATCGTCGCCGACGGCGAGCAGACCGCGGCAGCCGCTCGCGCCGCAGGGCTCGACGTGGCACCGGTGTCACTCCAGAACTACATCGTTCACCGCACGACCGCCGCGGCGCCCGCGGCGGCCCGCTGAGAGGAGCCCCGACATGCGATCCCGCACTGTCATCGACCTGTACTTCGTCAACCGCATGCAGGCCTACGGGTGGCCGATCCTCGTGATGGTCCTCGCACTGGGCATCGTTCTCGCCGTCGGCGCGATCGTCGGCACCCAGGGCGCCGAGGCGCGAGCGGGGATGTACGAGGGTATGACCTGGAGTGGAGCGATCTTCTCCCTGCTCGGCCCCATGATCGGGTACGGCTTCGTCTCCATGGGGCAGTACTTTCCCCTCGCCCTGGGGCTCGGACTGACCCGTCGTGAGTTCGCGATCGGCCAGAGCCTCCTGTTCCTCGGCAACGCCCTGGCCTACGCCCTGCTGATCACGATCGGCAAGACCCTCGAGGTCGCCACCGGTGGCTTCGGCCTGCAGATCCGATTCTTCGACGTGTTCTACACCGGGACCGGCGCCTCCTGGCAGACCTTCGTCCAGACCTTCCTGCTGATCGTGGCCACCCTCTTCCTCGGCGCCGCCATCACCTCCGCGTTCCTCCGATTCGGGCAGCCCTTCATCTGGCTCGGCGGCAGTCTCCTGGGGATCCTCGGCGTGGCGATGGTCGCGGGCATCGTCCTGGTCGACGGCTTCGGTGCCCAGCTGCTGGAGCTGTTCACCCTCGGCTGGGGGTCCTGGATGGGCGTGATCGCCGTGATCGGACTCCTCTCAGCGGGCACCTGGCTGCTGCTGGTGCGACGCACGCAGGTGCCGTGAGCCCGGCCTGCTCCCGGTACACTCTCGGGGTGCCTCCGGGCACCGGGAGGGTTGTCAGAGCGGCCGAATGAGATGGTCTTGAAAACCATTGTGCGGTAACCCCGTACCGCGGGTTCGAATCCCGCACCCTCCGCTGCTGAGCACAGTCGCGGCACCAGGTCCCATCGGTGCCGCGACAGGTGCGTCCGGGCACTCAGCCGTCGGCGAGACCCACCTCCGTCCGTGCCCACGCGGCCACCTCGCGGGCCAGCTCCCGGTCCAGTGCGGCAGGAGACCGGCGCAGGAACGTCGGCCGTCCCCGCAGCGCGCCGCGCCCGTCCGGACCGATGTAGGAGCCGGGCGGCAGCGGCTGCGTCGCAGCCATCAGCACCGCGGCCGCGCCCCGGACGGCGGACATCGCGATAGGGCGGGTCACGTCGGTGACGAGCCGGTCGAGGCGGGCGGACCCGGTCGCGTTCTGCAGGTTCGTGAGCACCCAACCGGGATGCACGAGCTGCAGGTCCACCCCGGTGCCTCGAGCCTGCAAGCGATCGGCGAGGTCGCGGCCCCACAGCATCGTCGAGAGCTTCGAGCGGCCGTAGGCGGCGCGCAGCGACCAGCCGCCGCGGCGGAAATGGGGGTCGGACAGGTCGATCCGTCCGAAGGTGTGGGACTGCGAGGCGACGATCACGATCCGTTCCCTCACCCGAGGAAGCAGCAGCTCCGTCAGCAGCAGCGGCGCGAGCGCATTGACGCCCATCATCAGCTCGTGGCCATCGGCCGTCGTCCCCCGGCGCCGGGAGACGACGCCGGCGACACTGATGAGCAGGTCGATCCCGCGATCGCCGACTGTCCGCGCGATCTCGTCGGCCCCGTGGCGGACGGAGTCGAGGTCGGCGAGGTCCAGGTGCGTCAGCCGCACGGCGTCGGGGCGGCCGGTCTCGTGGGCGATGCGCTGCGCGACGATCTCGCCCTTGCTGCGGGAGCGCACCGGCAGCACGAGCTCTGCGCCCCACCGGGCCAGCTGCAGTGCGGCCTCGCGCCCCAGCCCGTCGCTGGCTCCTGTCATGACGACGGTGCGACCGGTGAGGTCGGGCTCGGGCAGGTGCTCCCATTCCATGGCGTTCATCGCGCCATCGTAGGGATGGCGTCTGCGTGATCCTGACCGGGCGACCCGCCGCTAGGACACGGGCTCGGCCCCGCGTAGCATGAGCCTGTCGTCGTACCAGGTCGGACGGGTGAGGGCGTGACCGCCCGCCGGCCGCCTCCCCACGACGCCGCACTCGGATCCCGCAGAGGAGCAATCAGCGATGGCCCAGTACACAGGTGTTGCAGTCAGCCCCGGCCGCGTGGTCGGCACCATCCGATCGATGGCCCCGCCGGTCGCCGAGCCGCCTGCGAGCGAGAAGCTCCCCGAGGGGGCCGATCCCGCCGCGGAGGCCGCGCGCATCCCGGTCGCGGCAGCCGCCGTGCAGGCCGCTCTGATCCGGTTGGCGGAGCGCGCCTCGGGCGATGGTTCGAAGATCCTGCAGGCCACCGCGCAGATGGCTGCCGACCCCTCGCTCACGCAGACCGCACAGGGCTTCGTGATCTCGGGCGGCAAGTCCCCGGCGCGCGCCGTCTGGGAAGCCGGCGACCAGGTCGCCACCATGCTCGAGGGCCTGGGCGGCTATATGGCCGAACGCGCCACCGACGTGCGCGACGTGCGCGCCCGCATCGTCGCCGAGCTGCGCGACGAGCAGGCGCCCGGCATCCCCGACATCGAGGAGCCTTTCGTGCTCACCGCGATCGACCTCGCCCCGGCGGATACCGCGACTCTCGACCCCAGCCGGGTGCTCGCACTGGTCACCTCCGACGGCGGCCCCCAGTCGCACACCGCGATCCTCGCCCGCCAGCTGGGCCTGCCCGCGATCGTCGCCGCCAAGAGCATCCACGAGTTCGCCGACGGCACCGAGGTGTTCGTCGATGCGGGCCTGGGCACGATCACCGATGAGGTCACCGACGAGCACCACCACTTCGCGGAGGCCTGGACCGAGCTGCAGAAGAACCCGCTGACCTACGAGGGGGGTGGGGGTGCGCTGGAGGACGGCACCCGCGTGCAGCTGCTCGCCAACATCGGCGGCGCCACGGACGCCGAGAAGGCCGCCGCCGCGAACGCCGACGGGGTGGGCCTGTTCCGCACCGAGTTCCTGTTCCTGGACCGCGAGGACGAGCCGAGTGTCGAGGAGCAGACCACCGCGTACGTGGCGGCGTTCGCACATCTCGCGGGCAAGAAGGTCGTGGTGCGCACGATCGATGCCGGCGCCGACAAGCCGCTGCCCTTCCTCACCGACGCCGAGGAGCCCAACCCGGCTCTCGGCGTGCGCGCCTACCGCACCTCCTGGGAGAAGCGCTCGGTGCTCACCAATCAGCTCGACGCGATCGCCGCCGCGGCGAAGCAGTCCGACGCGAAGCCCTGGGTGATGGCCCCGATGATCTCCACCGTCACCGAGACCGAGGATTTCGTGGCGCTGTGCCGCGAGCGCGGCCTCGAGCCGGCCGGGATCATGGTCGAGACGCCGTCCGCAGCGATCACCTCGGACCGTCAGCTGGCCGCCTGCGACTTCGCCTCGATCGGCACCAACGACCTCACCCAGTACACGATGGCCGCGGACCGCCAGCTGGGCTCCCTCGCCCACCTGAACAACCCGTGGCAGCCGGCCGTGCTCGCCCTCGTGAAGGCCACCTGCGACGGTGCCCGCGTCGCAGGCGGCGATCCGGAGGCCTTCGGGGAGAAGGCCAACAAGCCCGTCGGTGTCTGCGGTGAGGCCGCGGGCGATCCGGGCCTCGCGGTGGTGCTCGTGGGCCTGGGCGTGAACAGCCTGTCCATGACCCCGCGCTCGCTGCCGGCCGTCGCCAAGGTGCTCTCCACCGTGACCCTCGAGCAGGCGAAGGAGCTCGCGACCAAGGCCGTCGGCGCCCGCACCGCCGAGGACGCCAACAGCGCCGTGCGCGCGGGCCTGCCGATCCTCGGCGAACTGGGGCTGTGACCGGCCGGCCTGCTGGCCTGGTGACCGGCAGACCGGCTGACCGGCTAACCGGCAGACCGGTTGGCCCGTTGACCGGCTGACCTGGCGACCTGCTGACCGGCTGACCGGCTGACCGGCTGACCTGGTGATCTGGTGATCTGGTGAGCACAGCCGAAGGGCGCCCCGCCGAGTGTCGGTGGGGCGCCCTTCGGCGGTCGCGGCCGCCCCGGCCGACCTTCAGCGCTTCCTCGCGGCCGCCAGCTGCCGCAATGGCCGCCGCAACGAGTTGATCGACGAGAACTTCCATGGTGTGGAAGTTTTCGTCGATCAACTGTGCTGGACCGGGATTCGGTACTGGCCAGGAAGCCTCACTCGACGGGCGGGAGGCTCCGGGCAGGTCGGCACGAGAGGTGCGGGAAAGGTCAGATGCGGGAAGGTCGCCGGGGACGGCCGGACGGCTTCGCCCGGATCACTCCTCGGCGTCGAGGTCCTTCTCGAGGAGGTCGGCGAGCGCGTTGACCGACTCGTCGGCGCCGTCGCCCTCGGCGCGCAGGGTGACCTCGTCACCGTGGCCGGCGCCGAGCGTCATCAGCATGAGCATGCTGGAGGCCTGCACGGCATTGCTGCCGGCCTTCTCGATGGTGACGGTCGTGCTCTGCTCGGCGGCGGCCTGCGCGAAGATTCCTGCGGGGCGCGCGTGGAGCCCGGAGGCGCTGGCGATCTTGACGGTGCGCTCTGCCATGGTGTGTGCCTTTCGACGGGCCGTCGCGCGGATCGCGACGGGCAAGTGGCGCGGTCTCCCGCGCCGTGATCCTACGGTGATGACCTGGAATATACCGGTCTGATCAGGGCGCTCGGGGGAGCGTTGCCTGGGGTCGGGCTGTGCTGGGGCGTGTGCTGGTGTCTGTGCTCGCCAGCTGTACCGCCGGCCGAGGCCGCCGAGCGTGGCACGAGGCCGCGCTCGGCGGAGGTGACGCTCAGAGTGCGGACTGCCGGGCCGCGACGGCGTCGCGCACGGCAGGGAACAGCGGGTGCGATTCGTCCAGGCCCGTGATCTCGGCGGTGGCGGCGTCGGCGTCCTGTGTGCGCAGGATCTCCTGCAGACGGTCGACCTCGTCGTCATCGGCCGGGGTGAAGGCGAGCGCTGCGGAGAACGAGGCCAGCAGACCGTCGACGGCCAGGCCGCGCTCGGCGAGCTCGGCGGCGGGGCCCACGATCCGCTCGTGGCGCGAGAGCTTGCGCAGCGGCGCCCGCCCCACGCGCTCCACCGGATCCGGCAGCGCGGTGTTCGCGAAACGGCCCAGGACCTTGGCCACGTACTCCCGCTGCGTCTCCTCGGCGAAGCCGTACTTCGCCACCAGCAGCGCGGAGGTCTCGGTGAGCACGGCCTTGACCTTGCCGGTCACCGCGGCGTCGGAGATCGCATCGGCGATCTTCGCGTGTCCCTCCGCCCAGCCGTGCCAGGCGGTGGTGGCATGCCCGGTGTTCACTGTGAACAGCTTGCGTTCGATGTAGGGCCCGAGGTCCTCCACCCAGGTGATCCCCGGGACGTCGGGCTCGCGACCGTCGAAGGGGGTGCGGTCCACCGCCCATTCGTAGAAGTCCTCGACGGTGACGTCCAGGCCTGCAACCTCGGCCTGCACCGGCACGATCCGGTCCACTGCAGTGTTCGAGAACAGTGCCTTGTCGTCGAGATCCTCGCCCTGGTAGTTCGCGCGGATCTCCTGCTCCAGCAGGTCCGTCGCGTTGATCGCGTTCTCGCAGGCCATCACCGCGATGCGCGGTGCCCCGGCCGGGCGGGCCGCGATGCCGGCGGCGATGGTCGGCGCGACGAAGCGCAGGATGTGAGCGCCCACCGCCGTGGTGACGATGTCGGCCGAGGCGATCTGCTCGGTCAGTCCGTCGGGGTCCTGCGTGGAGTTGATCGCCGAGAAGCCGTCGACGACAATCTGCGACGGGCTCTGGCCGACGGTGCGGACCTCATAGGAGTCCGCGTCCTGCAACTGGGTGATCAGGGCGTCGGCGACGTCCGCGAACACCAGTTCGTACCCGGCCTCGTGCAGCAGCAGGCCCACGAAGCCACGCCCGATGTTGCCTGCTCCGAAATGGACTGCCTTCATGACCTGTTCACTCCTTCTCATCGCTGAAGATCGCGAGGATCTCTTCGGCCGAGGTGGCCTCTTCCAGGCGGGTGACCTGGGCGGGGTCGGAGAAGGTCATGGCGACCTTCTGGAGCAGCTCGAGGTGCTCGTTGCCGACTCCGGCGATCCCGATGACGAACGTGGTGGGGTTGCCGTTCCAGTCGATGCCTTCGGGGTAGCGCACGAACGACATCGCCGAGCGTTTGATCGTCGACTTGGCGTCGTTCGTGCCGTGGGGGATGGCCAGGCCGTTGCCCATGAACGTGGAGACCGTGGCCTCGCGGTCGTGCATGGCGGTGACATACCCCTGGTCGACGGCGTCCGCGGCCACCAGCAGGGCTCCGGCCTCGTCGATGCCGGAGGCCGAGTCGGTGGCGGAGCCGGTCAGGACGATGCTCGAGGGGGAGAGGATCTCCGGCTGGGCACCTGCGGAGGCGGCGGCTGTGGCACCGGCCGCACCGGCCGCACCGGCGCCCGCCCCGACGGCTGCGGGGGCGACGTCGGAGGCGGTATCGCCCTCAGCGCTCGGCTCTGCGGGGTTCGCCTCCGCGGCATCCGGGTTGTTGCGCGCGTCCACCAGTTCCACGACCTCGTCGTAGCGCGGGGAGTTCATGAACTGGTCCACGCTGACGTGCACGGCGGAACCGGTGCGCTGGCGAGCCCGATCGGTGAGCTCCTTCTGGGTGACGACGATGTCCCACTCGTCGTTCAGGCTGGAGATCGCCTTGTTGGTGACCTCGACGTCGTCGAAGCCGGCCGCGCGGACCTTCTTGCGCAGCACGGTCGCGCCCATGGCGGAGGAGCCCATGCCCGCATCGCACGCGAACACGATCTTCTGGATCGGTCCGGTGTGCTCGGAGCCGTCGGCCGCCGCGGCACCAGCGGCGCCCGCCCCAGCGCCGGTCAGAGCTCCGGCGACAGAGGACTTCTTGCCCTTCATCTGCTCCATCTTGGCGGTGGCGGCGGCGATGTCCCCGTCATCCTGCTTGCCGATCTTCAGGAACAGCGCTGACAGTGCGAAGCTCACGCCGGCGGCGGCCAGGACTGCCAGGGCGATGCCCAGGTAGGAGTCACGGGCGGCGACGCCGAAGATCGCGATGATCGAGCCGGGCGCTGCCGGTGAGATGAGACCCGTGCCGAATGCGACGTTCACAGCGACGCCCGCCATGCCGCCACCGACGGCGGCGAGGATGAGGATCGGCTTCATGAGCACGTAGGGGAAGTAGATCTCGTGGATGCCGCCGAAGAACTGGATGATCGCGGCGCCGGGTGCGGAGGCGCGTGCCGCGCCGCGACCGAAGATCGTGTACGCGAGCAGAATGCCGACGCCCGGGCCGGGGTTCGACTCGAGCAGGAACAGCACTGACTTGCCATTGGTCCCGGCGTCGGAGATCCCCAGCGGGGTCAGCACTCCATGGTTGATGGCGTTGTTGAGGAAGAAGACCTTCGCGGGTTCGATGAGGATCGACACCAGCGGCAGAAGATGCGCGTTGATCAGTGCGGCGACGCCGTTCGCCAGCAGGGTCATCAGTCCGTTCACCAGCGGCGCGAGACCGAAGAACCCGGCCACCAGAAGGAGGAAGCCGACGATGCCGGCCGAGAACATGTTCACCAGCATCTCGAAGCCGGCGGGGATGTGGTCCTGCCACAGGCGATCGAGCTTCTTCATGACCCAGGCGGCGAGCGGCGCCATGATCATGGCGCCGATGAACATGTGCACCTCGGGCAGGGCCTCGAACGTGCCTTCCGCATTGCCGGCAGCGAGCCATTTCTCGAGCTCGGCGGCGTTCTCCTGGCCGATCAGCCAGTCGGAACCGGCGATCACGCCCATGGTGGCGATGACGCCGACGACCGCACCGCGCGCTTCGTAGATCATGCGGCCGCCGGTGTTCGCGATGAGCAGCGGCAGCAGGTAGTGGATCATCGGGCCGACGGCGCTCTCCAGCGGAGCGTTCGGCGTCCAGCCGTCCTCGATGAAGAACGCGGTGAGGATGCCCCAGGCGATCAGGGCCGGGATGTTCGGCATCACCATGTTCGACAGTGAGGTGCCGACCTTCTGCAATGCCACGCGCGGGCTGAAACCGGGCTTGGCCTCGGTCGTTGTGGTCATGAGCCATCCTCGAGGACGTCCGGGGACCACTGGCCGAGGTCTCCGGTGGGCGACGGCGCGCGCCGGATGGCGCGCTGCGGCCGGTCGGGGCGGTCCCCGTGGGTCAGTCTGAGGAAGAGCTCCGTCGGCGTCTGTGCAGTCTAGTCGTGAAGCGGCCGGTGTCAGCTGACTCCACGACGCGCTGTCCGTCGAGGTGGGCGCATAGATCGCAGCGCTGTGGTCAATCGGTGGGGTGGGCGGCGGTGGCGTCGGTGGCAGTGCGGGTGGCCCGCCACCGTCGGTAGGACAGCAGCGTCAGCGCCAGCACCACGATCCAGGAGATGGCCACGGCGACGCCGCTGAGCACCGTCGGGGCGCCGATGAAGGCGCCGATCGCGATCAGGGAGATCTGACCCGGCAGGGCGGATGCCGCCGTGGCGATGAGGAAGTCGCGGCTGCTGATCCCGAGGGCGCCGCTGCCGTAGTTGACCGGCCAGTACGGGATGCCGGGCATCAGGCGCAGGGTGCACACCGCGTAGAAACCGCCGTTCTCCAGCCGGTCCTCGACCATCTCCGCATGGGAGCCGAGCGCCCGCATGACCGTCTCCCGTCCCAGGCCGCGCGCGATCCAGTACCCGCCCCAGCAGCCGATGACCACACCGATCATGGACAGCACGGTGCCGGCCGGCAGGCCGAAGAGCAGCCCGCCGAGGACGGCCATGATCGTCACCGGGATCGGGGTCAGGGCGACCAGCGCATACAGGACGATGAAGGCGAGCGGGCCCCAGGGGCCCAGATCGTCGATGCTCCCGCGCAGCGAGTCCAGCGAGGGCAGGCGGACGTTGAACGCCAGCCAGACCATGGCCAGGATTGTCAGCACCAGGGCGACGTTGCGTGCGACGGACCCCCAGGGCACCCCGCTGGCCACTGGTGCAGAGCGTGGGCTGAGGGCGGTGCCGGCGTCGGACGAGGTGGTCGCGGTGGGGGCCTCGGCGGTCGGGGCGACGTCAGCTGGCTCGGGCATCCCGCGATCCTAGGCGGTCGCGGGAGGCCGAGATGCCTCAGCGCCGCGTCTGCTCGACCCGGCGCTCCCCGGCGCGCACGGCGAGCGGCAGGTGATTGCCCGCCGGGGGCCTGGGACACGTTCCCCAAGCGCTGAACGCTGAGGGGAAGTTCAGGGCGTCATTGAGGTCCACGTGCACCTGATCGCCGTCGAGCCTCGCGGCCACCTGGCGCCAGTCTGCGCTGGCGCTCCCGGAGGTCTCGTCGGTGAACAGGATGCTCGAGTCCCCGGTGAGCACCAGGTCCACGCTCGCGCCGGCGATCTCGAGGGTCGCCACGCCCGGGGAGGGGAGCTCCTGCTCGAGCCACGGCATCGCGGAGCCGACGACGATCGTCGAGGGCTCGCGGCGCCAGGTGCCCGTGAGGACCAGTGCGGGGTCGTACGGGTAGGTCGGGACGCCGTCGAAGGCGGCGAGCCGCGGAGAGGACGGATCGAGCAGGCGCAGGCCGAGGCGTCCTCCGCGACGGATCACATCGATCTGGACATCATCCCCGTAGCTCGCCAGGCGTACGTCGGACACTGAGGTCACGGTGGCTTGCCTGCGGCCGTCCGCCTCGCTCACCGAGACCTCGGGCGCGGAGGCGAGCAGCGTGAGGGCTGAGCCGTCCCAGGTGCCGGTGAGGCGGTCGGCGGTGTTCTCCCACTGCCCGGGCACCTCGTCGAACCTCTGCGGGCCGGCGTCGGGGGCGACCCAGTGCAGACCCACCTGGGCCAGGATGCCGTGCGGGGCGGCCAGGGTCTCGTCCCGGCGTCTGCGGAACCGCTGCCAGGCGGCCGTGGCGTCGTCGACGGTGGGATCGGGGTTCTGCGCGGCAGTGCTCATGAGGTCTCCTCGCTCGGGTGGGTACCCCCGAGTCTGCTCCCGATCCGGTGCCCGCGCCGAGAACCTCGTGATCCGGGTTCACGCACAAAGGCGACGGCCGACGGGGAGTGCCCCGTCGGCCGTCGCCTCGTGCGCCTCGCGGCTCAGAGCAGCCCCTGGGCCTCCGTGCCGGCGGCGATCGGGGTCATGCGGGTGACCAGGCCCGGCTTCTCGACGAGGTCGGCGATGTCCTCGCGCAGGATCTTGACCTGGTCGCTGTCACCGTGGGTGTCGAGGGCCTCGGCGGAGGACCACTTCTCGATCATGGTGATCGTGCCGTCCTCGGCGTCATGGATGGAGTAGAGCTCGCAGCCCTCCTCGCCGTGCACGGCGGCGATGCCGCGCTGCATGGCATCGGCGAGCTCCTGCTTCTTGCCGGGCTTGGGGTAGAACACTGCGGTGACGACGACGCTCATGCGGACTCCTGGTGCTGATCGGGGGTGGTGCCTGTGAGGACCATCTTGCCCGTTCTGCGCTCGAGGCTCCATCCGGTCCCAGCGCGGGCATCGCCCCTCCGCGGGCCCGTGGAAGTACATAGGCTGATGCGGAGCGATGCCATTCACGAGGGGGAACGATGCAGACCAGGAGCGTGTCCGTCTGGACGCTTTGTCTGAGCGCACTATTGGTGATGTGCGTGGCGTCCTGCGAACGACAGGATCGCCAGGCGGATCCCGAAGCCACATCGACGACCGTTGCCACGTC
The DNA here is from genome assembly GCF_014897705.1 of Brachybacterium sp. FME24. GTDB lineage: Bacteria > Actinomycetota > Actinomycetes > Actinomycetales > Dermabacteraceae > Brachybacterium. Next base: position 20,851 of record NZ_JABUXV010000025.1, read on the forward strand.
CGACGGGAATGAGGGGTCCGTGCCTGAGTCATCCGGCGAGAAGGATTCCGGGAGCGAGGGAGCGATCACCGATGCAGAATTCGACCCGCAGAATGCGCAGGATTGCGGCCCTGCGCTCGAGGGTTGGCGCGTCGTTCTCGCCTCAGGGGAGTCGAACTGCGAGACGGCTCGGGAAGTCGTTGCCGCCTTCGCAGCGACGACAGATGTTGACGGCCGAGTCCCGCAGGTCAGCGCGAAAGTTGCCGGAGGGTGGGAATGCGAACCGGTCTTCTACGAGCGCCACGGCGCGGACCCACGGACGTATTCGATGTGGTGCACGAGTGGCGACGATGCTGTCCTCACGCTCGAGGAGAGTGTTCCCGTCCTCGAGGGCACCTACGTCCGACCGTACGACCATGTCTATGTGAAGCCGGGCGGTTACACGGGAGAGCAATGGGCCTTCAGCTCTCCCTCGGGGCGTTGGGGATGCTCGATCATCGATGACCCGGCGGAGAAGTCTGCCGAGGTCCGTGGCGATGTCGGGTGCCATGGTGGCTTCCCGCCCGAGTACACGTCAGACTCGAATCCTGAGGGCGTGGCCTCTCCCGTGAACACCGTCGGGATGTATCGCGGTAGCGAACCCGAACTCTGGATCAACGGGGACGTGAGGTACTACGACGGACCGACTCTCGAGTACGGCGAGGTCCTCTACGCCTTCGGATTCGCCTGCACCGTCGAGCAGGAAGCGGGAGTCACCTGTCTCGATGGAGATCACGGATTCACGGTGTCATCGCAGGCTGTGAAGCTGCATTGACCAGCGAAGCTCGGCCGCCGTCCCAGCAGCCCGGCGCCGGGAAGATCAGCCCGGCACCGGGAGGATCAGCGCGCCGTCCAGGCCGCCCAGAGCGTCGCGTAGAGCCCGTCGCCGCGGCTGAGCTCCTCGTGCGTCCCGGACTCGGCGACCCGGCCGTGCTCCATGACCAGCACTCGGTCGGCGGTGACGGCCTGGGAGAGACGGTGGGCGACGACCACGCCACCGCGGCCGGAGAGCACAGCACCGGCTGCGGTTTCCAGGTCGCGGGCACCGGAGGATCCGGCCTCCGCCGTCGCCTCGTCCAGGATCACGAAGTCCGGGTCGGCCAGCACGATGCGCGCGAGGGCGAGCATCTGGTCCTGCATGGCCGTGAGGGACTGACCGCCATCCCCCACCACGGTCTCGACGCCGTCGGGCAGGAGTTGCACCCAGCGGTGGGCTCCCACGGTGAGCAGGGCCTCGGTGACCTCGTCGTTCGAGGCGTCCGGGCGGGGCACGCGCACGTTCTCGGCGAGGGTTCCGCTGAAGACGTGCACCTCCTGGCTGACCATCGAGATCCGTCGGCGCAGCTCAGTCGGGGGCAACTCGCGCACGGCGCTCGTGCCCAGATGCACGCCACCGGTGGTGGGTGGGACGGTGCCGGCGGCGATCTGCGCCAAGGTGGACTTGCCGGCCCCTGTCGCCCCCACGACGGCGACGACTTCGCCGGGGGTCACCTGCAGGTTCACCGCGGCGAGCACCGGATGATCCACGTCGTAGGCGTGGCCGACCTCGGTGAGGACCAGCGCGGGGGTGTCGGTCGGCGAGGTGTCGCCCGTGACCGGTCCCGCCTCGACCTCGGCCTTCGCCTGCGCACCGGGTTGGTCGATCACCCCGACCATCCGCGACAGGGAGGCCCCGGCGGATTGGATCTCGTCGAACATCCCCACCAGGGCGCCGATCGGGTTGAACAGTCGGTGGAACAGCAGGCCGGCGGTCGCGACCCCGCCGGCGGTCAGCCCGCCGGATTCGACCAGGAAGAACCCGGCCACGAGCAGCGCGGCGAGTACCACTGCCTCGGCCCGGTTGTTGCGGGAGAAGGCCCGGGTGAGGAATCGGAATACGTCGATCGAGAGGTCCCGGGCGTGGCCGGAGGCGGTGTCGATCCGCTCGAGCTCGACCCTCTCGGCCTCGTAGGCGCGCAGGGAGGCGGCGCCGCCGATGCCGCCGAGCATCCGCTGGGAGCGCACCCCGAAGGCGATCCGCTCCTGGGCGTAGATCGGTCCGGAGCGAGGCAGGTACCAGCGCAGCGTCAAGGCGTACATGGGGACGGCGATGAGGCCGACGAGCCCCAGCCTCCAGTCCACCGCCGTCATGCCCGCGGCGGAGACGACGACCACGAACAGCGACTGCAGGAACATCGGCAGGATCACGGAAGCGGCCTCGGTGACCACCCGGGAGTCCTCGGCGACGCGGGAGACCAGGTCACCGCGCCCTCCGCCCTCGATGACGGTGGAGTCCACGGCGAGGGCGGAATCCAGCACGTCTTCGCGCAGGGAGGCGACGGCGGGCTCGGCGAGGGCTCCCATCCACCAGCGACCGAGCCAGGTGCCGAGACCGCCGACGATCCCTGCCAGGAGGATCCAGGCCACGCCCTCGACCACCGGGCGCATCGAGGCGCCTTCGTGCAGATCGTCGACGAGACCGCCGACGATCCAGGGGCCGACGAGGCCGGCCAGGGCCGTCACCAGGCCGGCGACGGCGATCAGGAGCAGCAGGCCGATGCGACCGGCGAGCACGGGGCGGATCGCGGCCAGGACCCGCCCGGCTGAGGCGGTGGGAAGGATCATCGGACCTCTCCTGCCCTGTCGGCGGGACCGCTCGTCGAGGGAACGGGGTCCCCGGGGACCTCGATGATCCGGTCGGCGAGGGCGCGGAAAGCGGGGGAGGAGGTCAGCACGATCGTGGTGCGGCCGGAGCGTTCGTGCTGCACACCGCGGGCGATCTGCCATTCGGTCACAGAGTCGACGGCGCTGGTCGGGTCCTCGAGCACGAGGACGGCCGGGTCGGCGTACAGGGCGCGGGCCAGGGCGATCCGCTGCCGCTGGCCACCGGAGAGGTTGCTGCCTGCCTCGCGGACCTCGTGGTCAAGGCCCCCGAGTACGACCCCGAGCACCTCATCGGTGCCCGAGGCGGCCAGCACGGCCTCAGGTACGGGCGTCGCGTCGTCGTGGAGCATCGTGATGTTCGACCGGATCGTGCCGGCGAACAGGTGCGCGGCATGCGGGGCGCTGATGATCGCTCCGGCCACGGGCCGCGCGAGAGTGTCGCGGGGTGAGTCCCCGACGACGACCCGGTCGGCTCCGGTCCCGCCGCCGAGCGCCTGGGCCAGTCGGCCGGCCACGGCAGGGTCGGGAACGTCGAGGACGCACAGGGCCCCGGCATCGATCTGCAGGTGCGCGGGCTCCTCGAGCCCGAGGTCGAGGTTGTCGATGGTGACCGTGGCGTCGGTGGGATGAGCCCCCGTCGGCTCCACGGATTCACCGCCGCGCAGGAAGTCGGCGATCTTGCCGGCCGCGCCATGGGAGCGGGCGAAGACCGTCATCGTCATGGTGAGGGTCTGGATGGGTTCGGAGAAGAACACGGCCACGCCGATCACGGAGACCAGCTGGCCCACGCTGAGGTCCCCGGTCGTCACGCGCCATCCCGCCATGAGCACGACCCCCGCGAGGATCACGCCGACGCCGAGGGCGCCGAGGCCGGAGACGCGCCCGGAGACGTCGGCCGTGCGGATCCCGGCGGCAGCCGCGTCGGCGGAGGCGCGGTGGTACCGCTGCGAGGCCCAGCCCTCCCCACCGATGGCCTTGAGGATCCGCAGGCCACCCATGGTGTCGCTCGCGACCGCGCCGGCCTCCGCGACCGCCGTCTGCTGGTCACCGCTGCGCCGGGAGATTGCTCGTGAGGGGCCGGCGACGACCAGGAGCGCCAGGGGGACGCCGAGGATCACGACCAGACCCACCAGGGGATCGGCCCACAGCAGGTAGGCGGAGGCGCCGGCGATGCCGATGAGCGCGGATCCGCCCGAGGCGATCTGTCGGAAGATCATCGCGGCGATGTCGGCATCCGCCGAGGAGAGCGACAGGACGGCGCCCGGTCGGCGCCCGTCGAGCGCACCGCGGGTCAGCAGGGCGTGCCGTGCCACCTCGACCCGCAGGTCGTGGGCCTCGAGCTGCAGCGCCGTGTTCATCCGTCGCGCCCCGAAGCGATAGGCGAAGGAGAGCACCGTGAACAGCAGCAGGATCCCGACGATCGAGATCAGCAGGGCGGTGCGGTCCTGGGGCACGATCGCGTGGTCGACCACGAGACCGATGGAGATCGGGACGAGCGCCTCGCAGAGCTGCCAGGTGGACATCAGCAGCAGGCCGGGGATCACGAAGCGCAGGCGGCGACCGACGGCTCGTCGGAGCAGGGAGCCGCTGGTGGGAGAGGTGGGCATGGGGCCTTCGAGGAGAAGAGTCGTCGCGTCCGGGTCCGGCGCTATGAAGGCAACCCTAACCTGGTGCTCGTGCCCAGGGGCGTGCGGCTCAGGGGGTGGGCGGCAGCCCGACCAGTTCTGCACTGCGCTGCCACAGCGCCTCGGCGAGCTCGAGGTCGTCGGCCTGCGGGTTCATGCGCGTGGCGGGCCGGTCCTGGTCGTAGTAGCGGCCGGAGGTCCAGGTCGACCCCGGAGTCCCGGTGAGGAACCAGGCCAGGGTCGCACCGCCCTGCTCGGGACTGATCATCGGCGCGAGTCGAGCCAGTGGTGACTGGTAGAGCCAGCGCATCGGGCTGGTGGAGCCCGTGGAGAAGCTGGTGCGCACGAGGCCGGGATGGAAGGCTGCCGAGAAGAGCCCTTGATCATGGAACTTCTCCCGCAGGCTGCGGGTGAACAGCACGTTCGCGAGCTTCGCATCCCCGTAGGCCTTGCGCGGGCTGTAGCGCCGCGCGTTGGCCAGATCCTCGAGGTCCAGGTGCCCGAACAGTCGGTGCGCCACGCTCGAGGTGTTCACGACCGAAGCGCCCCCGGCCAGCAGCCGCGGCAGCAGGAGAGTGGTCAGCAGGAACGGGGCGAGATGGTTGATCTGGAACGTCTTCTCGAAACCGTCGGCGGTGGGGGTGCGGTCGCCGAAGATTCCGCCCGCATTGTTGGCGAGTGCATCGATGCCGTGCTCGGTGGTCGCCTCCGAGAGCTCATCGGCGAGTCGGCGCACGTCGGCGAGACGCGCGAAGTCGGCGACGAAGTGCTCGGCGCCGACGTCCTGCGCGACCGCCGCGGTCTTCTGCGGGGAGCGACCGACCAGGAGCAGGCGGCTGCCCTGGCCTGCGAGCTGTTGGGCCGCCGCGGCACCGATGCCGTCGGAGGCGCCGGTGATGACGATGGTGGCCGGGGTCGGGGAGGGATCTGACGTCGTGCTCTGCTCCATGCGGGTCACTCCGTGCTCGTGTCGTGGGCGGAGACGTCGCCCGAATTCTCCAGGAAGCGCGCCAGCAGCTCCGCCAGCTGCGTCTGCTCCGCGCGTGTGAGCCGGGCGTCCAGCAGCTCCTGCTCGGCGCGCACGTGGGGGACCACGATCTCGTCGACCAGCTCCCGACCGGCGTCGGTGAGGCGTACCAGGACGCGGCGCCGGTTGGAGGGGTCCATCGTCCGCTCCAGCAGGCCTTTGTCCTCCAGGCGTTGCAGGCGGTTGGTCATGGCGGCGCCGGTGATCATGCTGGAGGCGGCCAGTTCGCCGGGGGTGAGCGTGAACGGCTTCCCGGAGCGACGCAGGGTGGCGAGCGTGTCGAACTCCCCGCGATGCAGGCCGTAGCCCCGGAAAGTCGTCTGCAGCGTGCGGCTGGCGATCTCCTCGACTCGGGAGAGGCGACCGATCACCCCCATCGGGGTCGTGTCCAGGTCCGGGCGCTCCCGGGCCCACTGGGCGAGGAAGTCACTCACTCGGTCGGCCATGTCGTCGCCTCCTGGGGATGCGTGGGCGGAGTGCGCGTCCGCAATGCTTCGAGGTCTAACTGTTTGACGGAAGCGTATCGCAGGCCTAGTGTCTCAACCATGAAACAGTTAGATGTCGAAGTAAATCGGTCGGTGATGCTGTCCGGCGACGCCCCTGCGGCCGCTGCCGGCCCCCGATCGCTCCTCTCGCGCACCGCCCTGCTCACCGCGATCGCACCGCTCACCTGGGGCACCACCTACCTGGTCACCACCGAACTGCTGCCTCCCGGCCACCCCCTGTGGTCCGGAGTGCTGCGCGCACTGCCCGCCGGCCTGCTCGCCCTCGCGATCGGGCGCACCCTGCCTCGTGGCCACTGGTGGTGGCGCTCCCTGCTGTTGGGCACCTTGAACATCGGCGCCTTCTTCCCGCTGCTGTTCCTGGCCGCGTACCTGCTGCCCGGGGGAGTGGCGGGCGTCTTCGGGGCCACCGGACCGCTGCTGGTCGCGATGCTCGCCGCCGTCCTGCTCGGTGAGCGGCCGACGGCCCGGAGGCTGACCTGGGGCGTACTCGCCGCACTCGGCGTCGCCGCCATGGCGCTCGGACCCGACGCCGCACTGAACCCGCTCGGCATCCTGGCCGCCCTGGCCGGTGTCCTGTCCATGGCGCTGGGCACCGTGCTCTCCGCGCGCTGGCGACCGCCCGTCGGCCCCGTCACCTTCGCCGGCTGGCAGCTCACCGCCGGCGGCCTGGTGATCGCGCCGCTCGCCCTTGCCGTGGAGGGGGCGCCGCCCGCGTTGGACGCCGCCGCGCTGCTGGGCTACACCTGGCTCACCCTGGTCGGTGGGCTGCTCGCCTACGTGCTGTGGTTCCGCGGCCTGGGCGCGATGCCCACCGGGGCAGCTGCTTTTCTCCCGGTCCTCTCGCCACTGGTTGCCGCCGCTCTGGGGTTCCTGGTGCTCGGGGAGCAGTTGACCGCGGTGCAGGGCGCAGGATTCGCTCTCGCCCTGGTCGCGGTCGTCGCAGCACAAGGGTCCTCTCGTGCGAAGAAGGTCGCGGAATGAGGATTCTTATCATCGGAGGAACCGGCGCGGCAGGTTCGCGGATCGCGACCGACGCGCAACGACGCGGGCATGAGGTCACCGTCGCCGCGCGCACCGCCACGCCCCAGGGTCCAGGCTTGGAGCCCGAGGTGGTGCGGCTGGAGGCGTCCGACGTCGATGCCGTCGTGGCCCGCGCCGCACAGGCGGACGTGGTCATCGGGGCGACCCGGCCCGCTGTCGGCCGAGAGGACGACGTCACCGCAGTGACGCGCTCGCTCGCCGTGGGAACGGCCCTGGCAGGGGTGCGCCTGCTGGTGGTCGGCGGCGCCGCCCCGCTGCGGGTGCCCGGCACGGACCGGGCGGCGCTGGACGACCCCCGGTGGGTGCCGCCGGCGATCCGATCCATCGCCGCAGCCAGCAGTCGCCAGCTCGAGCTGCTGCGCATGACGGACGGTGTGGCCCCGTGGACTTATCTGGCACCGGCCGCCGATTTCGCGCCCGGCCCCTCCCGCGGGACATACCGGTCGCACCTCGGGAAGGAGGGCGCCGTGCCGGATCTGGTGATCGCAGACGACGGTACCTCGCGGATCTCGATGGAGGACTTCGCGCTCGCCGTGTGCGATGAGATCGAGCACCCACGGATGCTGCGCGGCGTGATCGCGCTGGGGTGGTGACGGGTCGTCCCGGCGCGCCGTTCCGCCTGCAGGTGGTGGACTCGGTGGAAACCGTCGGTCGAGAAGGACAGTATGGGACCCCCGATCTCTTCTCTGCGGCAAGGACTTCCGATGGCTGATCTCGCACCCGGCGACGACCACTTCCTGCGCGAACTGATCGACCTGCGTCGGCGCCTGCACGCCGTGCCCGAGGTGGGTCTGCAGCTGCCGCTCACCCAGCAGCTGGTGCTCGAGGCGCTCGCCGACCTGGACCTGGAGATCACCCTCGGCACCGACACCACTTCGGTCGTGGCCGTGCTGCGCGGAGGCAGGCCCGGACCCGTCGTCCTGCTGCGCGGCGACATGGACGGCCTGCCGCTGACGGAGGCGACGGACCTGCCGTACGCCTCGACCAACGGGGCGATGCACGCCTGCGGGCACGACCTGCACGTGGCGGGTCTGGTGGGGGCTGCCCGGCTCCTCGCGGCCCGTCGCGAAGAGCTGACCGGCACGGTCCTGTTCATGTTCCAGCCCGGCGAGGAGGGCTACGACGGCGCCGGCGTGATGCTGCGCGAGGGCGTGCTGGAGGCGGCGGGGGAGCGGCCGATCGCCGCCTATGGCGTGCACGTCTCGGCCGATGTGCGCACCGGTCTGATCACCGGCAGGCCCGGCACGCTGATGGCCGCCTACAGCGTGCTCGACGTGCGCGTGATCGGACGGGGCGGGCACGGCTCGCGGCCCCACGAGGCCCTGGACCCGGTGCCGGCGACGGCGGAGATGATCTCTGCCCTGTACACGCACATCACCCGCCGCTACAGCGCCTTCGACCCGGTGGTCCTGACCGTCGGCGAGATCCACGCAGGCAGCGCCCCGAACATCATTCCCGGCGAGACGCATTTCCGGGCAGGGGTGCGCTCGTTCAGCACGGCCACCACGGCGCGACTCATCGCGGAGCTGCCGGAGTTCGTCACCGGCATCGGCCGCGCGCACGGACTCTCGGTGCAGGCCACCATGCGCAACGTCCTGCCGGCCACGATCAACGACGACGGGGAGGCCGCCACCTTCGAGGCCGCTGCGCGCACTTTGTTCGGGCAGGAGCGCTACCGCGAGCTGGAGAATCCGCGCACCGGCTCCGAGGACTTCTCCCGGGTGCTCGCCGAGATCCCCGGCGCCTACGGGTTCGTCGGCGCCGCCCAGGACTTCGATCCCGAGAACATGCCCGCCTCGAACCACTCTCCGCAGGCCCGTTTCGACGACTCCGTGCTGGCGGATCAGGCTCTGCTGCTGGCGACCCTCGCCTGGGACCGTCTGCAGGTCGCGGCGGGCGACGGCGACCCGGGAATCTGAGCTCCCTGGCTCCGATTGGGTCAGATGGTGTCGAGCACCGACACATGCTCATCCAGGGCATCGTGCAGCGCGAGCAGTCGAGCACAGGTTCCAGATGCCTCACGCAGTCCGAGGTCGGTGTCTGCTCGCTGCTCGACGTTGTAGGTGAGCCAGCCACTCAGCGCCTCCACCCATCCGCCGAAGACCCACGTTTCCGTAGGAAACGTTGTGCCGGACGAGATGGCGTACGCCGTCAGCACGCGGCGGAAGTCTTCAACGTTCTCTGCCCAGTCGAGCGCCAGTGTGACCGCTTCTCGAGCGATCGGTCGAGCGCCTGCGGCGTCCCAGTCGACTGCCAGCAATCGTCCAGAAGCGAAGAGTGTGTTCTTCGGATCGAGGTCGCCGTGGGAGTCAACATACGTCGTCTCTAGGTCGGGACTTGCTGCTGTCACTGCCTCGAGGCGCGCAAGCTGAGCCGCGGCAGATCGCAGCTGATCGGCGAGCAGCAACGGCAGCCCTGGCTGCTCGGCCAACGCGGCCCACGTTCCGATCTCCCGTGGCTGGTCGTCGAGTGTCCGAACCCTGTGTCCACCCGCTCGGTGGATCTTCGCCAGCAGATCGCCGGCGTTATCGAGGTGTCCGCCCGGGCTCGGGATGATGCCTTCGCACCATCGATGGACTCGCAGCAAGTTTCCATCCACCCGGAGCAGTGCATGTCCTTCGGGCGTTGGCTTGGGCTCCGGACAGGGTATGCCTGCTCGAAACGCGTTCATCTCGATAGCGAAGGCCGCTTCGACCCTGTCGCGAAAGTCCGGAGCGTCAGCATGGGCCCGCATGACCTTGACCGCGAACTCGCCGTCCATGGTGGTCACTCGCCACATGTCGTTGGACAATCCGCCTTCTACGCGGGTAGTCGCTTCGATCTGGCCGAGGCCGAAGCCCTCGGCCGCCTTGCCCATCAACGTTTCCATCGGCCCGAGTCTCGTCGAGTTGCGGGGCCCGCGCAACTGGATTTCTGGACTGCTGTGAGGCTCGCTTCATGGAGACCTGGACTCCTCGCCGTGACGACGACATTGAGCTCTGTGGCGTCGTCCATCTCACCGAGGTCGAGGCCCCGATCAGGTCTGCCGCGCGCCTCGCCACACATCGAAGGGACACCCCCTAATGCTTATCGCGGGCGAGATGGCCGCGCAGATACCGACTGGTCACGCCCGATCCGTCGGCCGCGACCTCCTCTGGGGTGCCGGTGACCACGATCCGCCCACCCGCCTCGCCGCCGCCGGGACCCATGTCGATCACGTGGTCCGCGTTGGCGATCATGTCCAGGTCGTGCTCGATGACCACGACGGTCGCACCGCGTGAGACCAGGCGGTCCAGGACGGACAGGAGGGTCCGTACGTCCCGGGGGTGCAGTCCGACGCTCGGCTCATCGAACACGAACAGGGCGTCGTCCTGGCGGCGGTCGATCTGCCCGGCGAGCTTGAGCCGCTGCGCCTCCCCTCCGGAGAGCGCCGGGGTGTCCTCGCCGAGCGTGAGGTACCCGAGCCCGAGGTCGATCAGGGCCTGCAGCTTGCGGCGCACCGCCGTGAGGTCGCCGACTGCGTCGATCGCCTCGCGCACGGTGAGGGACATCAGGTGGGGCAGGGAGACGCCGACGGGGGAATCCGGGCGCGGCCGCAGGATCGCGTCGGCCTGCAGGGCATACCGGTGCCCGCCGCACTCGGGGCAGTCGATGTCGATGTCCGGGAGGAACTGCACGTCCAGGGCGACCCGGCCGGTGCCCTCGCAGCGCGGGCACCGCAGCGAGCCGGTGTTGTAGGAGAAGTCCCCGAGCCGCAACCCCAGCTCGCGGGCGCCCTCGGTGCCGGCGAAGGCGCGCCGCAGATCGTCCTGCACTCCGCTGTAGGTCGCCACGGTCGAGCGCACGTTCACCCCGATCGGGCTGGCGTCGATCTGGTGCACCCGACGGATCCCCTCGTCCTCGAGCTCCTCGACGTGGGCCGGCAGGGCGTGCTCGCCGAGGCGGGCCCTCAGCGCGGGCGCCAGGGACTCGAGCACCATCGTCGTCTTCCCGGAGCCCGAGACGCCGGTGACCGCGGTGAGCCGCCCGCGCGGAATCTCCACCACCAGAGCCTGCACCGTGTGCACCGGGGCGGTGCGCACGCGCAGGCAGCCGAGGGCGAAGACGTCGTCCGTCGCGGCCTGATCCCGCACCACCACCGGTTCGCTCCCGTCGAGGAAGCCACCCAGCAGGGATCGTGGCGACGCCTCGATCTGCGCGACGGGACCGGCGACCACGACGGTGCCGCCGTCGCGACCTGACCCCGGACCGATCTCGATCAGATGATCCACCGCGCGCAGCACCTGCACGTCGTGGTCGACCAGGACCACCGAGTTCCCGTCGGCGAGCAGGTCCCCGACCAGGGCGAGCAGGCCGTCGATGTTCGAGGGGTGCAGGCCGATGCTGGGCTCGTCGAGCACGTACAGCACACCGGTGGTGCGGTTGCGCACGGCGCGGGCGAGCTGGACGCGCTGGAGCTCCCCGGTGGACAGGGTGGACCCGGCGCGGTCCAGGGCGAGGTAGCCGAGTCCGAGCTGGACCAGGCGGTCCGCCATCGACAGCAGGGTCTCCACCAGCGCTGTGGCCATGGGGTGCATCTCGGCCGGCAGCGGCTCGATGACCGTCGGTGCCCAGGCGATCAGTTCATCGAGCGTCTGCGCGGATGCGGCGGCGAGGTCCGTCCCCTCGATCCGGGGGAGCAGCGCGGCAGGGTGCAGACGGGTGCCTCGACAGTCGGGGCAGGTGCCCTGCGTGAGGAAGCGCGAGACCCGTGCCAGGCGCTTCTCGGTGTCGGCGCGCCGCAGCTCCTCGGTGACGGTGAGGCGGGCATTGCGGAAGGTGAAGTCGAGCTCGTGCAAGCCCTTCGTGCTGGTGACGGTGATGTGCTTCTTCTCCTCCGGGCCGTCGAGCACCACCTCCCGCTCCCAGTCCTCGAGATCGCGCCAGGGAACGTCCGTGCGCACCCCGAACTCCCGGGCGATGTCCGGCTGGACGTTGAAGCCGAACATGCTCCAGGGAACCACGGCGCCGCCCTCGAGCGTCTTGGAGGGATCGGGCACCAGGGTCGAGTCGTCGACGGTGCGCACGATCCCGATGCCCTCGCAGCGCGGGCAGGCGCCCTCGGCGTTGAAGGCCAACGACTCGGCCTCGGGGGCGAGCACCAGCTCCCCGCACTCCGGGCAGGGGATCGGTGCCTCGGCGGCGACGTCGAGGGTCGGGTCGATGCGGTGCCCGTTCGGGCAGACGTGCGAGGCCAGGCGCGAGAACATCAGGCGCAGCACGTTGAGCAGCTCGGTGGAGGTGCCGAAGGTCGAGCGCACCCCGGGGACCCCGGGGCGCTGACGCAGGGCGAGCGCCGCGGGGACGTGCGTGACCTCGTCGACGTCGGCCCGCGGGGCCTGGGACATGCGGCGGCGGGTGTAGGTGGACAGCGCTTCGATGTAGCGGCGCGACCCCTCCGCGTACAGCACGCCCATCGCGAGCGAGGACTTCCCCGAGCCCGAGACCCCGGCGATCCCGACCACGCGGTGCAGCGGCACATCGACGTCGATGCTGCGGAGATTGTGGACCCGGGCGCCCCGCACCTCGATGGCCGTGGGCTGGTGGATTCGTCGCTCGCTCACGGGCGTCACGGTACTCGCGCTTCCGGAGCGTGACTCTGGCCAGGCAGGGAGGGGCCAGGCAGGGGCGGGGTCAGGCCGACTTCTTGCCGGACTTCTTCGACGTGGTCCCGGACTTCTTCGTCGACCCCGACGTCTTCGTGGAGCCCGATTTCTTCGTGGAGCCCGATTTCTTCGAGGCACCGGAGTCCTTCGTCGCGCTCGCCTTCTTCGACTCGCCGGTCTTCTTCGACGCGCTGGCTTTCTTCGTCGGCCCGGACTTCTTTGCGGAGCCTGATTCCTTCTTCGTGCTCGTGCTCGTGCTCGTGCTCGTGCTCGACGATCCTGCGGATCCTCGACGCTTCTGCACGCTGCGCTCGAGTGCGTCCATCAGGCTGATGACCTTGCCGCCCTCCTCGGAATCCTGCTTCGTGCTCTCCTCGCCGAAGGTCGCGTCGGTGTCGACCGATTCGCCCTCCTCGAGCTTGGCGTCGACCAGCTCGCGAAGCTGCGCCTGATACTCATCGGTGAACTGCTCGGGATCGAAGTCGCCGCTGAACTGCTCGACCAGTGCGGCGGACATCGTCAGCTCCTTGCTGCTGATCCTCGACTTCGACGGGGCGAAGTCGACCTCCTTCAGATCCTTGGGCCAGCGCAGGGTCTGCAGGGCGAGGAGATCATCGTGGATCCGCAGCACTCCGAGGCGGGTCTTCGTGCGCAGCGTGAACGTCACGATCGCGGTGCGCTCGGTGTCCTCGAGCGTGCGACGCAGCAGCACGTATGCCTTCGAGGAGCGGCCGACGGGTTCGAGGAAGTACGAGGTGCCCAGCAGGATCGGATCGACCTGCTCATCGGGCACGAACTGGACGACGTCGATCTCGTCGTTGTCCTCGGCGGGCAGGGCGTCGAGCTCCTCGTCGGTGAGGACCACCGTCTTGTCGCCGTCGTCGTAGGCCTTGTCGATGTGTTCGAAGTCGATCTGGCGACCGCAGACCTCGCAGGTGCGCTGGTATCGGATGCGCCCGCGGTCCTCGTCGTGGACCTGGTGGAAGGAGAGGTCGTGCGACCGTGTCGCTCCGTACAGCTTCACCGGGACGTTGACGAGCCCGAAGGTGATCTCCCCACTCCAGATTGCGCGCATGACCCATGACACCACGCGAGAGCGCAGCGGGCCCTGCCGGGCGGTAGGTCGCATGTGCCGTGTCTGTCGACAAACGGGAGATTCGGCCTCTCGTCCAGGAGAAGGGGGCCATGGGCACTCTCAGCGTCCAGGCCCTGCGGGCCATCATCTGGTTGTCGCGAGTGGTCCAGGTCGTCATCGTCGACATCGACGTGATGCTCGCCCGGCGCGCGATGCCCGTCGGCGTCCTCACCGACCCGGCAGCGCCGAGGGCGACGACGCCTGAGTCCCGCCCCGTGACGAATCGCATGATCGAGGGCACAGTGATCCCATGGCAACCGGTGAGCAGAAGGTGGAGGTCGACGGCCGCACGCTGAAGCTGTCGAACCTGGACAAGGTCTTCTACCCCTCCACGGGCACCACCAAGGGCGAGGTGCTCGACTACTACCGGCGCATCGCACCGGTGATGGTCCCGCAGGCCACGAGGCGCCCCGCCACCCGGAAGAGATGGGTCGACGGGGTGGGCACGCAGGAGCATCCGGGCAAGGTGTTCTTCCGGAAGGACCTCGAGGGCTTCGCGCCGGATTGGGTCCCGCGGGTCGACCTCGAGCACAAGGACGGCACGTCGACCTACCCCTTGGTCGACGAGACCGCCGTGCTGATCTGGCTCGCCCAACTCGCGTCGCTGGAGATCCATACCCCGCAGTGGCGCGTGGACGAGGACCTCGCCCCGTCGGCCCCCGATCGGATGGTCCTGGATCTCGATCCCGGGGAGGGGGCGGGGCTCCAGGAATGCGCGCAGGTCGCCCACTGGTGCCGCGAGATCCTCGCCGATATGGGACTGGACGCCTACCCGGTCACCTCCGGCTCCAAGGGCATCCACCTCTACGCCCCGCTGGACGGCGCCAGCACGTCCGAGGAGGTGGACGAGGTCGCCCACCAGCTCGCCCGCGCCCTGGAGGCCGATCATCCGAAGGAGGTCGTCAGCGAGCAGAAGAAGGCCAAGCGCACCGGCAAGGTGCTCGTGGACTGGTCCCAGAACAACGGTCACAAGACCACCGTGTGCCCCTACTCCCTGCGCGGACGGCTGCGCCCGAGCGTCGCCGCCCCGCGCACCTGGGAGGAGATCGAGGATCCGGAGCTCGCGCAGCTCGAACTCGCCGAGGTCCTGGATCGGGTGGAGGACGGGGTGGACCCGGTCGCCCCGCTGGGCGGGGAGGCGGGCGCAGCGGCCTCGCCGGCTCGGGACCGGCTCGAGGTCTACCGCTCCAAGCGCGACGCCGCGAAGACCCCTGAACCGGTGCCGGAGCCGCGCGTCGGCCCCGACGCCGCGCAGGCGGTGCAGGACGCGCTGACGGCTCTGGAGTCCGGTGATCCGATGTTCGTCATCCAGGAGCATCACGCCTCCAGCCTGCACTGGGACTTCCGCCTCGAGCACGAAGGGGTGCTGGTGTCCTGGGCGGTCCCGAAGGGTCCGCCGCTCGAGGTCGACGTGAACCGCCTGGCCGTGCAGACCGAGGACCACCCGTTGGAGTACGGCACCTTCGAGGGGACCATCCCGCAGGACGAGTACGGCGGCGGGGGTGTGACCCTCTGGGACACCGGCAGGGTCGAGATCGAGAAATGGCGTGAGGGCGAGGAAGTGATCGCTGTCTGCCATGGTCGGGATGACGGCGGGCTCGGCGGGGTACCGCGGCGTTTCGCGTTCCTCCACACCGGCGCCATGGGCGGGACGCGGAAGACCGCTGCGTCCAGGCAGAAGGCCGACGCCAACTGGCTGCTGCACCTCATGAAGGACCAACCCGACCCCGAGGACAAGCCCGGCACTGAGGGCGAGCCGTCGGCGAGGCGCTCTTCGGGCCGACAGGATGGCCGAGCAGCGGAATCGGACGGTCGCGCCGCCCCGAGCGGGAGCAGCAGCGAGCCGATCTCCGCGATGCTCGCCACTCTCGGCAGTCGCGGCGACATTCGCGAGCAGGAGGAATGGGCCTTCGAGATGAAGTGGGACGGAGTGCGCGTCATCGCCACGCTCACCGCGGACTCCGTGCGCCTGACCAGCCGCAGCGGCAAGGACCAGACGGACACCTTCCCCGAGCTCTCCGAGCTGCTCGAGGCCGTGGACCCCGAGGTCCTCGCCGCGGGCGAGACGGTGCTGGACGGGGAGATCGTCGCCCTCGACGCTCGGGACCGGCCCTCCTTCTCCCGGCTCCAACAGCGCCTCGGCCTCACTCGCGAGCGCGACGTGGAGCGTGCCCGCACGCAGGTGGAGGTGCACGTGATGGTCTTCGACCTGCTGAAGCGCGGCGGCGAGTCCCTGCTGCGCAGGCCGTACCGGGAGCGCCGTGACGCCCTGTTCGACGCGGTCGGTCCCACCGAGCACGTGCAGCTCCCGCACGCCGACCACGGCGACGCGGACCATGCGATCGAGCTGTCGAAGCAGCTGAAGCTCGAAGGAGTCATGGCCAAGAAGGAATCCGGGGTCTACCAGCCCGGCAAGCGCAGCCGCACCTGGATCAAGCTCAAGAACGCCCGGCACCAGGAGGTGGTGGTCATCGGCTGGAGGGACGGCAGGGGGGAGCGCTCCGGCGGCATCGGCTCCCTGCTGCTGGCCGTTCCGGACGGCGACGGCGACCTGAGGTACGTGGGCCGCGTCGGCACCGGGTTCACCGACCGTGACCTCGAGCAGATCGCGGACCGGCTCCGCTCCCGTGCGCGCCGAACCCCGGCGGCGCACGACGTGCCCACCGCCGACCGCCGGGATGCCCAGTGGGTCCGTGCGGACCTCGTCGGCGAGGTGCAGTATGCCGAACGCACCGAGGACGGTCGCCTGCGGCATCCTGTGTGGCGCGGGTGGCGCCGCGATCAGGAGGCCGGTCACGTGCGATGGGAGGAGTAATGGTGTGCTCCGAGGTTCCCCGACCAACTGGAAAGCGCGGTGCGGGAACCTTTGGATGTGCAGGTGGGAGCGTGGAAAGAGGGGTGCCGGGGCCGATGTGGTCGTTCGGTGGATCACATCGCGTCACCAGCGGTCCCGCGGATGACGTAGTCTCCTCACAGTTGTTCGCACGACCTCGCCTCGCGGTGAGGGCAGTACGCGCCGCACCTCCGGGTCGCGGGGATCGGGTGCTGGAGGGCGAAGGACCGCACGGCGCTGGATGCCTCCCTGGGAGGCGGCCGACGACGGTCGCGCCGCACTATCTACGAAATTGGTTCTACATCACCTCCTCCGCACTGCCCACGTACGTCGACGTCCCCACGTCACCTCTTGCTCCGTCGCCGATGGCCGCCACCCAGGCCGTTGCAGCGCACCCCACCTTCTCCTGGCTCCGAGCCGATGACGACGTCTTCGTCGCCACGCTCGCCGGAGAGTTCGCCGGTCACGTCGTCAGCTCTGTCGCTGACGCACCGGTCCACACGGCCTTCGGGCCCCTTGCCGGCCGCATCGGCGACTTCATGTCGCTGGCCGCGGCTCAGGCGGCCTTAGTGGCCGCACCCGCTCCCCATCACGGCAGCGGTGACCGCATCGGTCGCCGTGACGCCAGGGGAGTAACCCATCCGGGGCGGCGCCGTCGCCACGGATACCCGGGCCACGAAAGTGGTTCACGACAACGAAGGAATATCGCCATGGCTACTGGCATCGTCACCTGGTTCAACTCCGACAAGGGCTACGGCTTCATCGCCCCCGAGGACGGCTCCGCCGATGTGTTCGCACACTTCAGCGCGATCGCCGGCACCGGCCGCCGCGACCTCGAGGAGAACCAGCGCGTGGAGTTCGAGACCGAGCAGGGCCCCAAGGGCATGCAGGCAGTGAACATCCGCGCCCTCTGAGCGCACCGGTCGATCCTCTGATCGACCATGAGACCGGCGGGTCTGCCTCGCGGATCCCGGTCATGACCGCGACGCCCGTCGGGTCCGGCTTCTGGCCGGAACCGGCGGGCGCCGTCTTTGGTGGGGCGCCGGAGCCGGGACTCCGGAACGCTGGGTGGTCAGGTCACCAGGCCACCGAGTGCAGCCCGGCCTCCAGGACCTGCTCGATGCCCGGCAGGACCACGCGTGCACGAGTCCCCGCCGGCACCTCGAGGGTGAGAGTGGAGGACTCCCGATCGACGTCGATCACGATCTCGCCGTAGGTCGTACGGCGGGTCAGCTCGATGCGGCCGACGAGGACGTCCGGATCCGGGGCGACCAGGAACTCCTGCCAGCCGTCTGCCCCGCGCCGCAGCCCGGCCACGTGTTCATGGATCCAGGTCGACGGGGTGCCCATGAAGTAGTGGGAGCACGAGCGGGGCTCGTGCCACATCTCCATGAACGTGGAGTTCCCGGCGTCCAGCCAGGCACGCCATCCCGGCGCCGTCGGGTTCGACAGGACCCGCAGGGCGAGCGCGCCGTGCCCGTGCGCCGAGAGCACCGGCAGCAGATACCGCACCCCGATGTGTCCGCAGTCGTGATGGTCACCGCGCTCCTCGATGTCCTCGACCAGATGCCGGACCACGGCCTCCACCTGGTCCGTCGGCACGATCCCGACGGCGAGCGGCACCAGGTTGCTGGTCTGCCGGTACTGCGCGGAGCCCGGGTCGCGGTACACGCCGCGCGCGCGGTCGAGGAAGACGGTGTTGACCGCAGTCTCGAGCGCGGCGGCGTCCGTGCGCAGCTGAGCGGGGGAGGGCACCCCGTCGATCGCGATACCGCGGGAGATCCAGGGGTCCCCGATGCTCGACTCCGCATCGACCCCCGCGAGCTCCGAGGCATGCGCCAGGGCCCGCAGCCCGCGGGCGACGAACACGGTGGCCGTGAGCCGCTTGTCCTCCGGGGCCGGGCCGGGACTGCCCGGGGTGAGGTAGTCGCCGAGCACGCCCGAGATCAGCCCGTCCTGGTCCCGTCGGGAGAGCTCGTAGGCGAGGTAGGCAGCGGCGGCCGCCCCGTGCTCGCCGACCACATCCACGTCGCCGTACTCGGTGGCGAGCTCGTCCAGCAGAACCGGCAGCAGGGTGGTCCACTCCGGAGCCGGCGAGAGCTCCTGGTAGCCCCAGCCGGGGTTCGGGGAGATCACCGACAGGGACCCGTCGGGGCGCTGCCCGTCGACCTGGTCCGCCACCCATTTGCGCAGCATCCGGTGCATGTCGAAGCTCGCGACCATGGCGGCCAGCCCGGTCAGCGCGTCCCCGGTCCAGCCGTTCTTCTCGTGCATCGGGGTGTCGGTGGGGACGTGATGCATGTTGTTCGCGAGCGAGGCACGCATCGCTGCGTCGAAGCGCTCGAGGTACTCGTCGGAGCTGGTCAGTGTGCTCGCCACCGCGAGGTCGGCGTGGGCCAGCAGGCCGGTGACGCTCAGGTCCTCGAGGCTCCCGCGGCGGGCTTCGAGCTGGACGTAGCGGAAGCCCTTGTAGCTGAACTGCGGTTCGAAGGATGGCGCCGTCGGCTCCAGGTGCACCAGGTCCTGCTGGAAACGCGGCGCGTGGATGTGCTCGTTGTCGGCGTCGACGCGGCCGTCGGAGTGCAGCTTCTCGCCGTGGACCGCGGAGAACTCCAGCGGTGTCCCACCGCTCAGCTCGTACCGGCACCAGCCGGCGATCACGCGCCCCATGTCCAGCACGATGCGCCCACCGGCGCGGGAGACGACCTGCGGCGTGAGCTCCGCGGTGACCACGACCGGCTCCTGGACCTGGAGCTGCATCCGCGCGAGGGGAGCGGCGGTGCCGCGGCGGGAGCCGGTGCCGGCGCGGTCCACGAGAACGTCCTGCCAGGAGGAGTCGTCGAACTCCGGGCGCAGCCACGCCTCGGGATCGGGGCCGCCCTCGTACACCTCGCCCTCGTACATCGAGTCGAAGGAGATGGGGCCGGGAGCGGTCCGCCAGCCCTCTCCCGTGGCGATGGCACGGGATGACCCGTCGGCCAGTTCGATCCGCAGCTGCGCCCAGGCGCGCACCGGACCGCGCCACGGGGCCTGCTCCCAGCGCCAGACGTTCGGCGTGGACATGTCGTGGAAGCCGCGCCCGAGCGAGATGCCCAGCACGTTGGTGCCCGACGAGAGCAGCGCGGAGACGTCCGCCTCGCACACCAGCACCCGGTGGCGCGCATCGGTGAGGCCCGGATCCAGGCGTGAGGAGCGATAGGGCGCGCCGTTGACGTAGGCACGGAAGGCTCCGAGCCCGGTCACCAGCAGTCGGGCGGACGTCGGCGGCGCCGGCAGATCGAAGGTCGTGCGCAGAAGGGGATTCTGCGGATCCGCGCCGGGGGCGGTGATCCAGCGAGCGAGCGCGGGGTCGATATCGGGCATCTGCGGGCCACCTGGCCTTCGGTCGGTCGTCATCGAACGGTCGGGTCAGTCTGGCACGGTGCGGGTCGCCTTGCGGGAAGGTCCGTTCCCGGTCGCGACCTGCCGAACGTCGCGCCGGCGTCGCGCCTCCGGGGGAAACGACCGGGTTCACAGCTCACCTCAGGTCCCTGCTGTCACCATGACTCCATGGATCTGCAGAACCTCGGCCGCGCAGTCTGGGAACGCGTCGCGCCCACCACTGCCCCCGACGCCGGGGCGTGGGTGCTGCTCGCTCTCGCCGCCGCGCTGGTGGTCGTGCTGCTGCCGCCGCTGTGGCGTGCGGCGCGCCTCGCGGTGACCATCGTGCATGAGCTGGGCCATGCCTTCATCGGCATCGTCATGGGCCGCCGCTTCACCGGGTTCGTGGTCAGCGCCGACATGTCCGGCCATGCGGTGACCGTCGGCCCCCGCCGCGGATTCGGGCGGATCGCCTCCACCTGGGCCGGCTATCCCGCCCCGGCGATCCTGGGCGCCGTGCTGATCCAGGTCGCGCTGCACGGCTGGGCGCGCACCACCTTGTTCGCGGCGCTGGTGGTGCTGATCGTGTCCCTGATCTTCACCCGCTCGGGCCACACGCTCCTGGCGGTGCTCGCCACTGCCGCGGGAGTCGGCGCCGTGTGGTGGTGGGGGAGCCCGGCCCTGAACGCCCTGATCACCCTCGGAGCGGGCGTGTTCCTGCTGCTCGGAGCCTGGAGGCACCTGGGCGCGGTGATCAGCGGCGGCGGGCGCTCCGACGATCCGGCCCAGCTCGCCCAGCTGACGCCGCTGCCGGGGTGGATGTGGAACCTCAGCTTCGTCCTCGTGCTCGCGGCGAGCAGCTGGTGGGCGTGGACGGCGCTCGCCCCGCACCTGCTCTGACGCGGCAGGTGCTGACGCAGCGTGCAGCGTGGTCCAGACTCGTGGCATCCGTGACCCTCGGAGGTGACCGCGATGGACTGGACGAGCCTGCTCGCGCTGTTGGACGCGCACGACTACACGATCGCCCGCGAGGTCATCCTGCGCGGCGTCGCCGTCGTGTTCGTGATCGCCTTCCTCTCCACGTTCCACCAGTTCCCGGCGCTGCTCGGGGAGCGGGGCCTGCTGCCGGCCCCTGAGTACCTCGCCCGCCCCGCCTCGCGCCGCCGCCCCAGCCTGTTCCACTGGCGGCTGACCCCGTACAGCGATCGTCTGCTGCGAGGGATGTGCCTGGTGGGCATGGTGCTCGGGGCATCGGTCGTGCTCGGCGTGGCGCAGCTGGGTCCGGGCTGGATCACGATCCCGGTGTTCCTGGCGATGTGGGGTCTGTACCTCTCGATCCATTCCGTGGGCCGCACGTTCTACGGCTTCGGCTGGGAGTCGATGCTGCTGGAGTGCGGGTTCCTGGTGGGCTTCCTCGGCGCGCACGAGGTCGCACCGCCGCTGCTGATCCTGTGGTTCCTGCGCTGGATGCTGGTGCGCCTCGAATTCGGGGCCGGGATGATCAAGATGCGCGGCGACCGCTCCTGGCGCGATCTCACGGCGATGGACCATCACCACCAGACCCAACCGATGCCCGGCCCGCTGAGCCGGCTCGCGCACCAGGGGCCGCACTGGTGGCACCGGCTGGAGGTGCTCGGCAGCCACGGCGTGCAGCTCGGGGCGATCTGGCTGGTCCTGCTGCCGCAGCCGCTCGCCTCCGTCGGGGCCCTGCTGGTGATCCTCACCCAGCTGTTCCTCGTGGTCACCGGGAACTACGCGTGGCTGAACTGGCTGACGATCATCATCGCCTTCTCCGCGATCAGCGACTCCTTCCTGCGCTGGATCGTGGGCGGTCCCTGGCCCGGCTGGGGCTGGCAGAACCTCCCCGCCCCGGGCGCCGCCGATGCCTCGCCGGTGTGGTGGCACCTGCTGATCCTCGCCGTGGTCGCGTTCCTCGTGGCCTTGAGCCGGCAGCCTCTGAGGAACCTCTTCTCCTCCGATCAGCTGATGAACGCGAGCTTCAACCGCTTCCACCTCGTCAACGCCTACGGGGCCTTCGGCTCGATGACCACCCGTCGCTTCGAGGTGGTCCTCGAAGGCACCGTGGATCCCGATCCTGCCGCGGCCGACGACGCAGCCTGGCGGCCCTACGAGTTCAAGGGCAAGCCCGGCGACGTGCGCCGCCGCTCCCGGCAGTTCGCCCCGTACCACCTGCGTCTGGACTGGCAGATGTGGTTCCTCGCCCTGCGGCCCGGCGCCGAGGACTGGTTCGTCGCGCTGCTGGAGAAGCTGCGCGAGGGCGACCCGGGGATCCGGCGCCTCCTGCGCAGCGACCCGTTCGGCGGCGCCCCGCCCACCGCGATCCGGGTCACCTACTACGAATACCGGTACGCCACCGGCCAGGAACGGCGGGAGAGCGGCACCTGGTGGGTGCGCACCGATCTCGGCGTGATCGCCCGGATCTGAACGCCGGCGCCGCAGGTGCGTAGGCTGACCTACGCTGTCCCCTTCCCCGCTCGTTCCCTCCGAGGAGTCCTATGTCTGCGCTCGCCCTCCCGGCCCGCCGTCCCGTCCTGGCCGACGCCCTGGCCCCGCACCGCACTCGCCTCCAGGATGCGGGCCTGGTGCTGGCCGGCACCGCCGTGGTCGCCGTGCTCGCGCAGATCACCATTCCTCTGCCGCTCGTGCCGATCACCGGGCAGACCCTCGGCGTGATCCTGGTGGGTGCGGCCCTCGGCTCCCGCCGCGGCGCCGCCGCGATGCTCACCTACCTGCTCGTCGGCCTCGCCGGCGCCCCGATCTTCGCGGAGTTCGCCGGTGGGCCTGCTGCCGCGCTCTCCCCGAGCTTCGGGTTCATCCTCGGCTTCGTCCCCGCCGCCTTCGTGGCCGGCTGGTTCGCCGAGCGCGCCTGGGACCGCAAGCCGGTGCTGGCCCTGATCGGTTTCGTCGCCGCGAGCGCGGTCCCGTTCCTGTTCGGGGTGCCGTACCTCGCGATGATCC
The DNA here is from genome assembly GCF_014897705.1 of Brachybacterium sp. FME24. Taxonomy (GTDB): domain Bacteria; phylum Actinomycetota; class Actinomycetes; order Actinomycetales; family Dermabacteraceae; genus Brachybacterium. The sequence continues at coordinate 43,642 of NZ_JABUXV010000025.1, forward strand.
TCAACGCCGTGATGGGCGCAGAGCTCGGGCTCGGCGGCATCCTCGCCGCAGGGGTGTGGCCGTTCATCGTCGGCGGCCTGGTCAAGGCCGCGATCGCCGCGGTCCTGATCCCCGCGGCCTGGAAGGGTGTGCGCGCGCTCGACGAGCGCGGCTGACCCTGCAGGAGCCTCGCGTCCCGCTCTGCCTCAGGCGGCCAGGGTCACGGCTCTGACCAGCAGAGCGACGATCGCGAGCGAGGGCAGGAAGAGCACCGTCAGCCACACCTTGCGGTACGACATGACCGCGAGGAACTCGCGCAGCGTCGCGCTGGGGACGTAGTAGAACGCAGTCGGCCCGCCGATGGCCTCATCGGCGTATCCGAGCCTGCGGGCCAGCAGCGCCGCCCGGAACGCGTGATAGCGGCTGGTCGAGACGACGTAAGGGCCCTGATGGCCGGCCTCGTCGAGGATCCGGTGAGAGAGGACCAGGTTCTCCTCGGTGGTGCGGGACTCTGTCTCCGCATGGACGCGATCGGCCGGGACCTCCGCGTCCTTCAGCAGGTACTCGGCCATCGCGGCGCCCTCGGCGCGGGGCTCGTCCTCGCCCTTGCCGCCGGAGGGCACCAGCAGCGGATCGATCCCGGCGCTCAGCAGCCGCTCGCGCTCGGCGACGCCGCGATCCAGCCGGCTGCGCAGCAGCTTCGGGACCTGCCCGTCGATCAGACCGGAGCCATGGATGATGATCCCTGAGGTGTCCAGCTGCTTCGGGAACAGCTGATAGGGCACCGAGGCGCACAGGAACACCAGGAACGCGATGCCGACGTGCAGCGAGACCAGCCCCAGCAGCGCTCCGGCCCCGATCCCGAACGGGGTCAGCGTCAGGACCAGTGCCACGGCGGCCACCGGCGCTGCCAGCAGCGCCAGACCGGCGAACCCGGAGAGCAGATTTCCCAGGGAGCGGCCCTCCTTGCGAACCATCGTCAGGCCGTTGGAGACCATGAAGATGCCCAGGGCGAGGATCCCGAGCAGTGCCACAGCCCCGGCGGCCAGCACCATGAGGTCACCCAGCGGCAGGGTCGTGGAGACCAGGTTCGCCAGCAGCGAGATCCCCGAGTGCAGGGCGATCAGCAGCAGCACCCCGTTGCGTACGCGCCGTCGATCCTGCCGGAACACCAGCAGGTACACCGCCCACCAGAAAGCGGTCCCGACCATCGCACTCAGCATCCCAGTCTCCTTCTGACGTCCGTGAGGGCCCATCCTGGCACCCGGGGGCCCCGCGTCGGGCAGGGGAGCACCCTGTCAGCCGGATCAGGTCCCGAGGATCACTCCGAGGTCCGCGCCGAGCTCCGGGGCGCAGTGCAGGGCGAACGCCGGCCAGATGCTTCCGGTGCGAGAACGGATCCAGGCGAACGCCAGACCCATCGCGAGGGCGAACACTCCTCCGGCCACGCTGAGCGACCACGATCCGTCGGCCCCCAGCAGGATCGTATGTCCCAGCCCGAACACCATGGCCGTGATGACAGCGCCCCACCCCATGTGCGCACCGAGCAGCCGTCTGCTGGGTGGAAACGCACGATCGAGCACGGCGAGCATCGCCCCGCGCCAGATCAGTTCCTCCGTGAGGTTGGGAAGGGTCGCGTCCCAGAGCAGCTGCTCGGGGCCGACGGGGCGATCAGCACCTTCACCGGTGGCGACGGCCAGCATGCCGAGGCCTATGAACAGCGCGAGCACCCCGAGCACCACCGTCAGAGCCGGTCGTGCGGAGCCCTTCTCGAGGCGCAGGCGCAGCCCCGTCTCCGTGCGGGCCCACCGATGCAGCACGGCGAAGAGGACCGCGACCCACAACAGGTCCAGGATCTTGCCCTGCCAGTTCTTCTCGAGTTCCGCCAGGAGCGGCAGGGTCAGCAGGCGTCCGGATACGGAGGTCAGCATGACGAATCCGGCCGCCACGGCAGTGGCCGCGACCAGCTCGCGGCGGGTGATGGCCGATGTTCGGCCGACGACGACGACGGCGACGAGGACCATGACCAGCAGCCCCGCGACCAGCGTCGCGCCCCAGAGGGAGGCATCGCCGAGGCTCGTCAGCACCGCGCTCATCGCCCCCCGGTCCAGGACCGCGTAGATCGTGACGACGGCGGTCAGGGGTAGGAGCGCTGGGAGCACCCAGCGAGGGGTGTCGGTAGGAGAAAGTGGCGCAGGCAGGGCGGGAGTCCGGGTGGACGTCGGGTCCATGGAGACCATTCTTCCCGATGGGCGCCGGACTGTTCACGCACTTTTAGGGCGTGATCCCTCTTCACGGTGCGCTGCAGCCGGCCCGTGCCGGAGCTCGGGCCGGCCGTCGGACGCGACCGTGCGGACTCAGTGCCCGGCGGGACCCGCGGCGAACGGGGCGAGGTGCTGACCGATGTGGGCGGCGACGACGTCCGTGTGCTCGGCCTGGTGCGCCGCCACCACCGCGAGGAAACGATCGTGGATCGAGGCGCCCGAGGCGTCGGTGCCGCCGAGCGAGTCGCCGTAGCCGACGTGCAGGATCTGGCGGGCGTCGGCTGAACGGATCAGGTCCACCAGGTCGACTCCGGCCAGCGAGGTGGGGGTGCGATCCTCATGGGCGGAGACCTGATAGCTCGCGCGGGCCTTCACGTAGGAGGCGCGGGAGATGTCCCAGATCGAGGCGAACAGCTCCGGGTCGTGGGCGGCCACGACCTCGACGCCGCACAGGTAGCTGGTGCCGGAGGTCTTCAGGTGCACCAGGCCCTGGGTCGCCTCGACGCACAGCGGGTAGATCGAGAACTTGTCCGAGCCCGAGTGCAGGGAGATCTTGTAGCCGCCGAACTGCTCGGAGATCGCGTGGTGCGCCTCGAGGTTCAGGCGCAGCTCCTCGGTGTCGCCGAGGAAGTCCAGGCCCTTCTCGAAACCGTCGACGTAGCGCGGGGCGAAGCTGAACCAGGAGGCGCCGAGACGTGTGAGCTCGGAAGCCAGGTAGTAGTGCTCGAAGAAGGTGGTCAGCCACTTCGTCTCATCGACCGCGAACTCGATCTCGATCTCCTGCGTCGCGTTCTCGGTGGCGTGGCGGTACAGGCACATCGACTCCACCACCGCGCGGCCGTACTTCACCACGGCGGTGAGCACGTCCTGCTCGGTGACCTCGACCTGCGAATGGCCGACGTCCAGCGTCATCCCCACGTAGCGCTTCTTCGCGTCCTCGAGGGTGTCCTCGAGCTGGTCCCAGGGCAGGGTCTCGGCGTCGGCCTCGGTGACCCCGCCGGTGACGTCGGCGACCATGTCGCCCGGATCCAGGGTGAACATCACGAAGCCGGCTTCGAGGCCGCGGTCGATGCCCTCGGTGGTCTTGATGTGGTCGCAGTCGGCGCCGAAGCCGCTGTCCCAGCCGGCTTCGACCAGTCCGAAGACGGTGTCGTCCATGACTTCCTGAGCGGTGCGTCCGAGGCGATCCATCTCGCGGATCGACTGCTGGGCGAGGACCGGCATGACGCCGCTGCCCTGGGCGCCGAAGGCACGGGCCTGGCCGGGGGTCGCGAGCCCGGTGCGGTCACCGGTGCCGACGGAGGTGCGGTGGCCGCCGATCAGCTGGGGGCGCAGGGTGGGGAACGCCGCCTGCAGGGCCTTCGCATTGGCGGTGGACAGCGGGCCGGTCAGCACGTGGCCGTCACCGGCGGCAGAGGCCTGGCCCTCGAAGGCCGCGAGGCCGTCGGCGGCGGTCGTGGTCAACTGCAGGGAGCGGGTGGGTCCCTCGTAGCGGATGCTCGCCTCGAGGGAATCGGTGCGCAGGGTCATGGGGTACTCCGATCGGTGGGGTGGATGGTGCGGGAGGTGGGAGTGGGGCGGTCGCGCGCCCGGCGCCGGAGACGCCGCACGCCATGGTCAGGGGGCCGGCGGGAACTCGAGGAGCACCTTGACGTCATCCCTCGAGCCGGCGGCAGCGGCCTCGAGGGCGCCCTGGGCCTCGGCGAAGGGCACGATGCGGGTGCGGATCGCGGAGACATCGACCTGGCCGGTCTCGAGCAGCTCGATGAGCGTCGGAAAGACGTCCCTGCTGTTGCGGGAGCCGAGCACGGTCAGCTCCTTCTTGATGAGGATCGACTGGTTGAACGTGACCTCCGCGGTCCCGTTGCCGATCAGCACCAGACGGGCCCCGACGGCCGCGGCCTCGATCGCGTTCGTGAAGGAGATCGGCAGGCCGGTCGCCTCGCAGACCACGTCGAAGCCGTCTCCGTCGGTCGCCGAGGTGACCACGTCCGCGATGGTGGTCGAGGAGAGGTCGATGGTGCCGGCGGCGCCGAGCTGCGCGGCGAGCTCGAGACGGGAGGCGACGACGTCGGCGATCCACACCTGTGCCCCGCGGGTCTGCGCGGAGAGCATCGTCAGCAGACCGATCGCGCCGGCACCCAGGACCAGCACCTTCTCGCTCTCACCGACCTCGGCGCGCAGCACCGCGTGGTAGCCGATCGAGAACGGCTCGACCAGGGCGAGATCGCGAGGATCCACGCCTTCGGCCCGGTGGAGGCGGTCCAGCGGCATGGTCAGCAGCTCCTGGAACGCCCCGTCGCGATGCACGCCCATCGTCTCGTTGTGGACGCAGGCATTGATCAGACCGCGGCGGCACGAGTAGCAGGTGCCGTCCTGGAAGTAGGGCACGCCGGTGACCACGTCGCCGATCGCGAAGCCGGCGCCCTCGCCGTGGATCTCGATGATCTCGGCGGAGAACTCATGGCCGGGAATGCGCGGGTACGTGGTGAAGGGCTGGGTGCCGCGGAAGGTCTGGATGTCCGAGCCGCAGATCCCGGCGTAGCGGACGCGCAGCAGCGCCTCCCCGGGCGCCGGCCGCGGCGCGGGGATCTCGGTGACCTGGGCGGTGCCCGGCGTCGTCACCTGCAGTGCTCTCATGGCGCTCCTCTGGGCTCTGGTCTGTGCACTGTCCGAGGTCCGCCGTTCTGAGCGCGTCGCCGCACCGTGCACTGTGCCGCGGACCCACCGGATCATCGTAAACGATTGCATAGGTAGGGCCTGCGTGGAAGGAGTGCCCATGCCGTAGGATTCACGCTCACTGCAAAAGTTGCAGAGGATGGCGACGAGGTGGCGGATGACCAAGACCCTGAAGGACGTCGCTGCATTCGCCGGTGTCTCGGTCGCCACCGCCTCGCGCGCCTTCCAGCGCCCCGAGCTGGTCGCCGCAACCTCCCGTGACAAGGTCCTGGCCGCTGCGGCCGAGCTCGGGTACAGCCCCAACCGCAGCGCCCGTGCGCTGATCACCGGCCGCGCCGGCGTCTACGGCGTGATCGTGCCGGACCTCGAGAATCCGTTCTTCCCCGCGGTGCTCAAGGGCGCCCAGGCCCGCGCCCACCAGCTGGGCGCGCAGCTGCTGATCACTGACGCGGGGGAGTCGCCGGAGGGCGAGCTGCCCCTCGTGCGCACGCTCGCCTCGCAGGTGGACGGCATCGTGCTGTGCTCGAGCCGGATGGAGGAGGAGTCGCTGCGAGAAGCGGCGACCATGACGTCGCTGAGCCTGGTCAACCGTGTCTCCCCCGACCTGCCGGGCGTTTTCGCGGACCCGTCGCCCGGGATCCCCTCAGCCGTGCGCCACCTGCACCGCATGGGGCATCGCCGCGTCGGATACGTCGGGGGACCGAGCATCAGCCGGTCCGACGCGGTGCGCCGCACCGTGATCGAGCGGATCTGCACGCAGGCCGGTATGGAGTGGACGGACATCGGCTCCTTCCTCCCCTCGGTCGAAGGCGGTCGCCACGGGGCCGAGGCCCTGCTGCTGACCGAGGTGACCGCCGTGCTGGTCTACAACGACTTCATGGCGCTCGCCCTCATGGAGCGCCTGCGCAGCTTCGGCGTCGACGTGCCCGGGGAGATCAGCGTGATCGGGTGGGACGACATCGAGTTCTCCGCCCTCGTGACCCCGGGCCTGAGCACGGTGCGGGTGCCGCGCTACGACATGGGCGCCGGGGCGATCGATCTGCTCCACCACGGCGACGCGCGCCCGACCAGAGGGGCCGACGGCGAGGACATCCCCCATGCCCACATCGGCCTGCCCACCCAGTTCGTTCCCCGCGGTTCGACGGCGAAGGTCACGGTGCGCGCGTAACCTTCGCCCATGAGCGACCTCACCACCCCTCTCGGAGACATCCCCGGCGTCGGCCGGCCGGCCGCCCGCGCCCTCGCCGAGCAGGGAACGACCACCCTCGGCGAGCTCGCCGGGCAGGACTGGGCACAGCTCGCCCCGCTGCACGGCGTCGGCCCGGCCGCCGGGCGCCGCCTCCAGGCGGCTCTCGAGGAGCTCGGGCAGACCCTGCAGAACCCGCCGGCTCCCCGGACGCGCTCCGCCACCGTCACCACCGGGAACACCGGTGTCGTCGCGAAGGACATCTCGACCCACGCCACCGACGTCGACCCGGAGCAGTACGTCGCCGCGCTCGATGGCCGGCGCAGCCGCGAGGGCCGGGAGCTGCTGGAGCTGTTCGGCGCCGCGACCGGCGCGCAGGCGGCGATGTGGGGGCCCAGCATGATCGGATACGGCCAGACCCACTACGTCTACGCGACCGGCCGCGAGTGCGACACGTTCCACGTCGGGTTCAGCCCGCGCAAGAGCGACCTCGCGCTGTACGGACTCGTGAACCTGCCGCGCTCCGAGGAGCTGCTCGACCGCCTCGGGAAGCACCGACGCGGCGCGGGCTGCGTATGGGTCAAGAAGCTCGAAGACATCGACGTCATCGTCCTGCGCGAACTCATTGCGCACGCCTGGGCGACCGAGCCCAGCGCCTGCTGAACCTGACGCCTCGTCGCTCGGCCCCGAGGAGACCACGGCGGCCGGGTGCCTGCGAGAGGGTGCTCACGGCGGTGACTCGTGACGCACGGTGCCTCGGGTCTCGTGGACCCCGAGTACGTTAGGCACCGTCGGCAGCTCGGGCCTACGCTTCCGCGTGGCCCGTCGGGCCTGGACCGACGGATATCGGACGGTCGTCGGGAGTCGTCGAGAGGAGCCCCATGGGTCTGGCGGAGAGTCCGCGCTGGCGCGTTGATCGCGTGCCGGTCGCCCGTCGGCGATCCCGGGCGGGCGTACTGATCGTGGCCATCGGTGCGCTGATGGTGATCGGGTACGCGACCCTGTTCAAGGGGCTCATGCACCTGGAAGACCAGGAGCACTCCTGGATCAGCGCCGTCTACTGGGCGATCACCACGATGTCCACCCTCGGGTACGGCGACATCACCTTCGACTCCGACCTCGGGCGGCTGTTCTCCCTGTCGGTGCTGCTCAGCGGCGTCGTCTACATGCTGGTGCTGCTGCCCTTCTTCGTCATCCAGTACATCGTCACGCCCTGGCTGGACCGTCGGCGCACGTCCCGCACGCCTCGAAAGGTGCCGGCCCAGCTGCAGGATCACGTGCTGCTGGTGGGCTCTGATGCCGTCACCCAGGCCTTCGCGGCCCGGGCAGAGCGTTCGCAGGTCCCCGCGGTCCTCGTCGTCGAGGACCCGGTCGAGGCCGGCCAGCTCCACGACCAGGGACGTCAGGTCGTGGTCGGTCCGCTCGACTCCGCCCTGACCTATCGCCACGCGGGCGCCGACCGGGCGCGCCTGGTGGTCTCGACCCTGTCGGACACCGCGAATACGAACGTGGCCTTCACGGTCAGGCAGGTCTGCGGGGATGTCCCGGTCGCGGTGACCGCGAGCAAACCGGTCTCCGTCGACGTGCTCTCCCTGGCCGGAAGCGATCACGTCCTCGAGCTCGGCGCGGTGCTGGGGCAGGAGATGGCGGGTCGCGTGCTCGGCTCCACCGGCCGGGTCCACCGCATCGGCAGCTTCGGCGGCACCTTCATCGCGGAGGCAGCTGCGCGCGGCACCTCGCTCGTGGGCATGACCGTGGGGGAGGCCATCGCCGAGCTGCGCTCCTGCGTGCGCATCCTCGCGATCATGCGCAAGGGCCGCCTGCGCCCGCTGAAGCCCGAACTGCTGATCTCCGGTTCGACGGTGCTGATCCTCGCCGGCGAGCCGGACGAACTCGCGGCGTACGACGAGCAGTTCCAGGCCCAGGAGCAGTCCGAGGATCCGGTGATCATCCTCGGGGGCGGCCGGGTGGGTCGTTCCGCGTCCCGCGAGCTGACCGCTCAGGGGGTCCCCAACACGATCGTCGAGCAGCTGCCCGGGCGGGTGGAGAACTCGTACTCCGCCCTCGAGGGCACCGCGAAGTACTCGGTCGTCGAGGGGGACGCCGCGGATCAACGGATCCTGCGCAAGGCCGGGCTCGACAATGCCTCCGCCGTCCTGGTGACCCCGCGCGATGATGATCTGAACGTGTACCTGACGCTGTTCAGCCGCCGCCTGCGCCCTGAGCTCCAGGTGGTCTCACGGGCCACGTACGAGCGCAACGTCGCCACGCTCTACCGCGCAGGAGCCGACAGCGTCCTCTCCTACGCGACCATCGGGGCCACCGACCTGTGGAACCACGCCGGGCTCAGCCACCGCGTACTGGTCGCGGAGGGTAACGAGCTCTTCCTGGTTCCGCGGCCGTCCTCCCTGGTCAAGCGCTCCGTGCGCAACTCCGAGGTGCATCGCCGCACCGGGTGCCACATCGTCGCCGTGGCGGACGAGGACGGCACCCTCAGCTACGACACCGAATCCATCCCATCCTCCCCGGGCAAGCTGCTGCTGCTCGGTGACCGCCATGCCGAGCGGGTCTTCCGGGAGACGTACTTCCGGCGTCGCCGCCCCGTGCCGGGAGGCCGGGCCGGACCCGGCAGGAGTGGACGGTGAGGGTGGGCCCCCGAGTCCACTCCCCGCGACGGCCCCACCGCACGACGACCCCCAGCCCCTCGCACGACCGCACCACCTCCAGGAGAGACATGCCTTCCGCACCCGTGAAGCTCGCCGTGGGCGACGCCGCTCCCGATTTCGACCTGCCCATCGCCGGCGGTGGCCGGGTGAGCCTGACCGAGCTGCGCGGCGCCCCTGCGCTGATCTGGTTCTACCCGGCGGCGAACACCTCGCTGTGCACCAGGCAGGCCTGCGACCTGCGCGACCACCACCAGATGTTCCTCGATGCGGGGTATCGCGTCGTGGGCATCTCCCCGGATGCGGTCTCGGAGCTGGATCGCTTCATCGCCGAGCAGGACCTCCCGTACACGCTCGCCGGCGACGAGTCGCACGGGGTGATGGAGGCCTACGGGGCGTGGGGCGAGAAGAACATGTACGGCAGGGTCGTCGAGGGGACCATTCGCTCCAGCTTCGCGATCGACGCCGAGGGGGTCCTGACCTTCGTGAAGTACCGCGTCGGCACGCCGAAGCACATCGCGCTGCTGCAGGAGAAGCTCGGCTTGTGAGCAGCGCAGGCGGTGATGCGCAGATGTGACGTGATCTGCGCGCTCTCGCTTTGGAGCAGTCCGCGCACTCCCGTATGCTGTATCGGCGTGCCCTGCCCCAGGCAGTGCGCCAGGAGACGTGGCAGAGCGGCCGAATGCGCTCCCCTGCTAAGGGAGTAGGCGACCAAAATCGCCTCGGAGGTTCAAATCCTCTCGTCTCCGCCGATGTCCTGAGTCGCGTCATCGTTTACGAACGGTGACGCGGCTCAGGTTTTTTTGTG
>NZ_JABUXV010000026.1 GCF_014897705.1 Brachybacterium sp. FME24
CCGGCCACCCGAGTCCACGAACGTGTCGACAACGTCATGACCTCATACAGCTAGGGCTCCGGCACGGGCTCGGGCTCGGAGTCGCACATCGTTCCTCCACAATGGTGCTGCGTCCACAAAGAGGTCCTCGACCGGGACGGCGGCACCGTCCCCTCTCTACGGTCGCGGCATGGACACCTTGTGGGGATGCGATACCGAAGACATGGACGAGCTGGTCGAGCGGATCGTCAGGAGCGCGAAGCGCCTGCGCCGGCTGATCGAGGTGCTGCGCGGCGCCTCAGTCGCCGTCACGTGGACGGGCCCGGACGCCGATGCTCATCGGGCCCGGACCAGCGCGGTGACGACAGCAGCCGCCGATCTGTGCGGCGTGCTCCGCGAACGCGCCGAACAGCTGCAGGAGGAAAGCACACAGCAGACCGCCGCCTCCCGGGCCGACGGGGGCATGGGTCCGCTCGAACGAGTGCGGGCGGAATGGCCGGACCTGCGCCCGAGCCACAGCCCTGACGGGCCGGACTTTCCCGAGTTCCATCCGTTCCAGCCCGGGTTCTCCCACCCGATCGACGTCGAGAAGATGCCGACACTGCGCGATCTCATCGATGAGTTCGAGATGCCCGACCTCGGGCCCATGATCGGCGGACCGTTCGGACAGACCCGTCGCCCGCTGCCGGAAGGCGAGGACCACGACATCCCCCGCGACGCCCTTGCGGACGGGGAGAGCCTGCGCCGCGCAGCACTGCGATTCAATCCGTACACGGCCGGCGTCCAGATGCTGATGGATCTGCACTCCTCACAGGAAGGAATGCTGGACAGCACCGAGAGTACTCTCGTCGACAACGGCCTGGATTCGTTCGTTCCCGTCGTGGACATGGCTCGGATCTCCCGCGCGAACTCCTCCCTCGTGGTCGGGGAGGGCTCGACGATCGGTCAGGTGACCAGCGAGATCGACTTTCTGCTGGCGAACGCCGGTCACACCACCGGCGAGGTGACCGATGCCCTGGGGCGTGGCGATATCGGCGGCGCCGTACGGGCCGGTGAGCGTGGCGCGTACCGCCAGTACGAGGGGCTGGCCGGAATCGCGACAGCCAGCCCGATCTGGAATATTCCGGACACGAGTGGCGACATCGCGGGCCACGCAGCGGACGCCCTCGAACCGATCAGCCCATTCGCTGCCGAACAATTGCGAAAGGGGGAGGAACAGGGCCATGCCCTGGGCGAGTACGTGACCTCTGCACGTCAGGAGGCCCTGGACTCCGAGAACTGGTATGACGCCCGCCGTCGAGCCGTTCCGCTGCCGTGGGATCCGCAGGAGTGACATGGACAACGTCGGGATAGTCGTCGTACCCGCACGAAGCCGCGGCAGGTCCGGGTGCTCCGGTCCTGCCGCGGCAGTCCCCAGCGAAGGCTCCTGCTCAGAGCGCCTCGGAGGGCATCTCGCCGGGTCCCGTCGCGGTGTCGGCATCGTCCGGGGCGACTGCGAGCTCGAGCCCGGCGCCGTCCTCGCGCGCTCGAACCAGGACTCTCTGGCCGTCGTGGACCTCCCCCATGAGGATCAGTCTCGCGAGCCCGTCGCCGATCTGCTTCTGGACCAGTCGCTTCAGGGGCCGCGCCCCGTACATCGGGTCGAAGCCCTCTGCGGCGAGCCACAGCGTCGCCGCCTCGTCGACCTCCAGAGAGATCCGCCGGTCCTCGAGCCGGGTCGCGACCTCCGCGATCTGGAGGGAGACGATCCGCGAGAGCTGCTCCCGGGAGAGCGCATCGAACATCACCACGTCGTCCAGTCGGTTCAGGAACTCCGGCTTGAAGGAGGCCCGCACCACCTGCATCACGCGCTCATGCTTCTCCTTCTCCGTGAGCGTCGGATCCTGCAGTGCATGCGCGCCGAGGTTCGACGTGAGGATCAGGATCGAGGAGCGGAAGTCCACGGTCCTGCCCTGCCCATCGGTCAGCCGGCCGTCGTCCAGCACCTGCAGCAGCACATCGAACACATCGGGATGGGCCTTCTCGATCTCATCGAGCAGCACCACCGAGTACGGCCTGCGCCGCACGGCCTCGGTGAGCTGACCGCCCTCGTCATAGCCGACATAGCCGGGTGGCGCCCCGACCAGCCGGGACACGGTGTGCTTCTCGCCGTACTCCGACATGTCGATACGGACCATGGCCCGCTCATCGTCGAAGAGGAAATCCGCCAGGGCCTTGGCCAGCTCGGTCTTGCCCACGCCCGTCGGGCCCAGGAACAGGAACGATCCCGTGGGCCTGTCGGGATCGGCAATCCCTGCGCGAGCACGTCGCACCGCATCGGAGACCTCGCCGACGGCCCGCTGCTGACCGATCAGCCGCTGCCCGATGAGGTCCTCCATCTCCAGCAGCTTCTGGCTCTCCGCCTGCAGCAGGCGCCCAGCAGGGATCCCTGTCCAGCTGCCCACCACATCAGCGATGTCGTCCGGCCCGACATGATCGGAGACCAACGGCCGCTCGCCCTCCAGGCCGCCTGCGGCCTCCTTCTCCTCGGCGTCCACGAGCTGCATCTTCAGCTCGGGGATGTCACCGTAGAGAATCTTCGACGCGGCGGTCAGATCGCCTTCGCGCTGAGCACGATCGGCCTGCATGCGCAGCTTCTCGAGGCGCGCCTTCAGATCGCCGACCAGGTTCAGACCGGCCTTCTCCCGATCCCAGCGGGACGACAGGCTCGTCATCTGCTCGGTGCGGTCCGCGAGCTGGGAGCGCACCGACTCCAGCTGGGCGATGCTGCCCGGGTCCTCGCTGCCGCTCAGCGCCAGCTCCTCCATCTTCAACCTGTCCACCTGCCGGTGCAGGATGTCCAGCTCCTCCGGCGAGGAATCGAGCTCCATGCGCTGTCGGGACGCGGCCTCGTCGACGAGGTCGATGGCCTTGTCGGGCAGTTGGCGCCCCGAGATGTACCTCGAGGACAGCGTCGCGGCGGCCACCAGGGCGGCATCGGTGATGGACACCTTGTGGTGCGCCTCGTACTTGTCCTTGAGTCCGCGCAGGATGGTGATCGTGTCCTCGACGCTGGGTTCGCCGACGAACACCTGCTGGAACCGTCGCTCCAGCGCCGGGTCCTTCTCGATGTTCTCCCGGTACTCGTCCAGGGTGGTCGCGCCGACCATCCGCAGTTCTCCGCGGGCGAGCATGGGCTTGAGCATGTTGCCGGCGTCCATCGACCCGTCACCGCTGCCGCCGGCACCGACGACGTTGTGGAGTTCGTCGATGAAGGTGATGATCTGACCGTTGCTGGTGCGGATCTCGTCGAGCACGGCCTTCATGCGCTCCTCGAACTCGCCGCGGTACTTCGAGCCCGCGACCATCGAGGCGAGGTCCAGCGAGATCAGCTTCTTGCCGCGCAGCGAGTCCGGCACGTCACCGGCGACGATGCGCTGGGCGAGCCCCTCCACGACGGCCGTCTTGCCGACGCCCGGTTCGCCGATCAGCACCGGGTTGTTCTTGGTGCGACGCGAGAGCACCTGGACCACGCGACGAATCTCGGCGTCGCGACCGATCACCGGATCCAAGCGACCCTCGATCGCCTGTTCGGTGAGGTCGATGCCGAACTTCTCGAGGCTCTGGAAGGTGCCTTCCGGGTTCTGGGAATCCATCTGGTTCATACGATCATCTCCTGGAGTCAGTCGGGATACGGCCTCGCGAAGGGCGGCCGGCGTCGCGCCGACCGCGGAGAGCAGGCGGGCGGCCGCGTCCTTGCCGAGCGCGATGCCGATCATCAGGTGCTCGGTCGACAGGTACGTGCGCTGCTGTGCATCGGCCTCGCGCCGCGCTGCCTCGAGGGCGTCGAAGCCGGTGCCGACGAAGGTCGGAGCCTCTGTCGCTCCGCTGCCGCTGACCTGTGGCAGCGACTGGACGGCCTGCTCGGCGCGCCGAGCCACGTCCTGCGGATCGGCGCCGACCTCGCGGAGCACGGCTCGGCCGATGCCGTCGGGCTGGGCCGCCAGCGCCCACAGCAGATGCATCGAGCTGATCTGGGGGTTGCCGAGCTGCGCGGCCGACTCCGCGGCCGTCGCGACGGCCTCCTGCGAGCGGGTGGTGAACTGGAACTCCACGATGCTCCCTTCCTGGGTCTGTGCGGTGCGTCGATCTGTCCAACGAGCCGAGGATTGAGTCTATTCCGCTCAACTCTTGATGTTGCCGGACCGACCAGCCGGCGTCTGTCCACAATCGTTCCCCGCCGGCACCGCGATCCGAGATGATGAGTCCGGACCCCTGTAGCATCGCACCGGACACGAGCGCCGTCGCGGATGGGGGATCAGACGCTGACGACGCTCCGAGCTCCACACCACTCCTGACCACCCTGCAGCCGAAACCGAGGCCCTCATGTCACAGCCCCCGTACCAGCCGCAGAACGGCCAGTACATGCCCAACGGGCGACCGCGCCCCGGTGCGCCCTCCTCCGGCGGAGGCTCCCCCTCACAGCCGCGATATGTCGACTACGGCAATCCACGCTCCTACGACACCTCGGTGCGCCCCGCCTCCGGTCTCACCGCCGCGCGATTCGCGCCGGCGCAGATCCAACGACCCGGGCAACCACAGCCGCCGTCGGCCTGGTCCACCCAGATGCGCCGGGTGCAGGAGGTCGCGCAGCACGGCACGAGGCTCCCCACGGTCAGCATCATCGTCTGGCTCGCCGTCGTGGTGCTGGGCCTCCTCCTGCTCCTGGTCCTAGGGTTCTTCTTCCTGCTGTTCGTGGTGAACTCCAGCGCGAATCCCCTCTGGTGGCCCGTCACCGCGTTCATCGCCCTGATCTCCCTGATCCTGATCACCGGAGTCATGCTGCTCGCCGATCGCTGGGATCCGCAGCCGATACCGCTGCTGATCATCGCGGTGCTGTGGGGCGCGGCCCTGGCATCCTTCATCAGCTACTGGCTCAACACCGGCGCGGGGATCCTGACGTTCATCCTCACCGGGAGCGAGGAGGCCGCAGCTTTCGTCGGCCCCGTGGTCAGCGCACCCCTGGTCGAGGAGATCACCAAGGGACTGGGACTGCTCCTTCTCATGCTCCTGGCCCGGCGCTACTTCAACGGTCCGCTGGACGGGCTCATCTACGGCGCCCTCATCGGCGGCGGCTTCGCCTTCACCGAGAACATCCTGTACTACACGCGCGGCCTCGAGGCCTCCGGCGTCTGGGGGGTGCTGTTCTCGTTCCTCTTCCGCGGCGTGCTGAACATCTTCGGCCACGCGATCTACACCTCGCTGACCGGCGTCATCATCGCGTTCGTCGCGCGCAAGTGGGGCACCGTCATGGGGCTGCTCGTGTTCGTGCCGGCACTGATCCCCGGCATCGCCCTCCACTGCGCCTGGAACCTCACCGCCACCATCGGCGGCAGCGGTCTGGGCATCACGATCCTCATGTTCGGTGCCGAGGCGCTCCTGTCCTTGCTGTGGCTGGTCTTCATCGTCCTGCTGATCTGGGACGAGTCGCGGCTGACCCGGATCCGCTTGGGCGACTACGCGAACCAGGGCTGGCTCACCCACGAGGAGGTCGACATGCTCGCGACCTGGAAGGGCCGCCGCGAGGGCAAGCGCTGGGCGAACCAGATCGGCGCAAAGCCCGTGATGAAGAGATTCATCCGCGAGAGCGCGGACCTCGCCTCGATCCGGCAGCGCCTGCTGGCCGACGGCGCGAATCCGAAGGTCGTCTCCACCGAGACGCAACTGCTCGGCCGCCTGACCAGCAACCGCCAGGAACTGCTCTCGCACGCCGGGTGAGACCTGGCGGCGACGGCCTCAGGGCTGCGGATCCTCGTCCCGTCCGCGCAGCCGATCGAAGGCGCGACGCTCCCGCTTGGTGGGTCGACCGGTACCGCGTTCACGGCGAGGCGGAGCGGCCGCCAACTGCGGCGGGGGCGGCGGGCTGTGATCCTCGTAGGCCTCCCTCGCGATCGGGGCCCCGACCCGCTTGACGAGGACCTTCGTGACGATCACGATCCGCTCCCGGCCCGGTGAGCGGAGCCGGAGCTCGTCGCCCACCACGATGCGCTGCGCGGCCTTGGTGGCCTCGCCGTTGCGGCGCACGTGGCCGCCGCGGCAGGCAGCTGTGGCCGCCGAGCGGGTCGGCATCAGCCGCGCGCTCCACAGCCAGATGTCCAATCGCACCGACTGGGGTCCAGCCGTCTCGGGGGTCGCGGTCATGCGAGGTCGGGCTCGCGCACCAGCGGCCACGGATCATGCGCCTCGAGCTGCGCGGCCAGCGCCAGCAGCAGCGCGTCCTGCCCGGGCCCGGTCGCCCCCAGGTGCACACCGAAGGGCAGCTCGATCCCCTCGAGGTGCTCGCGGTGCAGCGGCACCGAGATCGCGGCATTGCCGATCATGTTCCAGGTGCTGGTCCACGGGGTGAAAGCGCACTGGGCCGCGAAGTCCTTCGAGCCATCGGGCAGCTGCAGGTCTCCCGGAAAGGCCGGCGGCCCGGACAGGGACGGGGTGAGCACCACGTCGTACGGGGCGAACACCTCTGCCGTGCGGCGCGCGAGGGACTGCACTCCTCCGAGGGCGAGGGCGAGATCGACGCCGCTGTAGGTACGGCCCCGCTCCCGCAGCCATCGGGTCAGCTCCAGCAGCTGCCCCTCCTGCTCCTCCGTCAGCGGGATCGTGGCAGCGCCGACGGTCCACAGGGGCATGAAGGACAACCACTCCTGGGCCGTGAACGGGGCAGGGATCCGCGCGGTCGTATGGCCGAGGCCCCGCAGCAGCTCCGCAGCACGTTCGAGGCCGCGCAGGGCGGCCGGATGCACCTCGGTGTCGGCCGCGATCGGCTCGGTGAGGATCGCGATCCTCAGGGGGCGCGGGGCGTCACCGACCAGGTCGAGGTAGCGGGAGCCGCCTCGGGCCAGCGGCATGTAGTCGCCGGGCCGAGACCCGGCCACGAGGTCGAGGCCCGCGGCGGCGTCGCGCACGCTGCGGGCGAGGATCCCATCGGTGACCAGGCCCATGCCTTCGGTGGAGTACGGCCCAGGAGAGACCAGTCCCCGCGACGGCTTGATCCCGACGATGCCGCAGCAGGCGGCGGGGATCCGCACGGACCCTCCGCCGTCGGAGCCATGGGCCAGCGGCACGATGCCGCTCGCGACCGCCGCGGCCGCGCCCCCGCTGGACCCCCCGGCGGTGCGGCGCAGATCCCAGGGAGTACGGGCCGGGGCGCCGGTGGCGGGCTCGGTGTAGCAGGGCATGCCGAACTCGGGGGTGGTGGTCTTCCCGATCGTGACGGTGCCCGCGTCCAGGATCCGCTGGGCAACCCCATCAGTGACCTGGGCGATGTTCCCGCGCAGCGCCGTGCTCCCGGCTTCGAAAGGGGCGCCGGCGACCTGGGTGAGGTCCTTGATCGGCAGAGGGACCCCCAGCAGCGGAGACCTCGCGGTGAGCTCGTCGAGACCACCGGTGCGGCGGGCCTGGGCCAACCGGTCGGCGGCAGCACGGGCCTGCTCGCGGGAGAGGTCCTCCAGGATATGGGCGAAGGCGCCGACATCGGCGCCGACCCCCCGTGCAGATTCCAGCGTGCGCTCGGTGAGCTCGAGGAGGTCGATCTCCCCGGTACGGATCGTGGCCGCGGTCTCCAGGGCCCCGAGCGGTTCAGGTGCTGCGTGCTCCGTCATCGACGAGCTCCGGGCGCCTGGGCTCGCTCGAGTTCGCCGCGCACGTGGGCGAGGATCCCGGCGGTGGCTTCGGTGATCTGCTCCCAGGCGATCTGGAAGTCGCCCTCGTCACCCCACCAGGGATCGCGAATGCCGGTGTCCGCGACGGGCTCGGGTGCGAAGTCCCGCACCATGGCCAGCCGTTCGGGGTTCTCCTCCCCCACCACGCGCTGCACGGGAGCGACGTGATCGTGATCCAGAGCCAGCACGAGGTCGGCCTGCAGGATCTCCTTCGCGCCCATCTGGCGGGCCCGGTGCGCGGAGGCGTCGATGCCGTGGGTGCGCAGCAGGGCCCCGGCTCGCGGGTCGATCGGCCTGCCGACCTCCTCGCCCGTGGTGCCCACGGAGGCGACGTCGACACGATCGGAGAGTCCTGCGTGCTCGAGGGCCTCCCGCACGGCGTACTCGGCCATCGGGGATCGGCAGATGTTTCCGGTGCACACGGCGAGGATGCGGTAGGTCATCGGGGCCCTTTCCCTTCGTCGGTCACGGGTGTCTCGAGCAGATCGGCGTACTCGGGGTGGCGCTGGATCCAGCCACGGACGAACCAGCAGGTGGCGCGCACTCGGAGCTCGTGCTCCCGGGCATCGTCGAGGGCGAGCCGGACCAGGGCCGAGCCGACGCCGTGGCCACTGCGGTCGGGGGCGACCACGGTCGAGCGGAGATCACGGACGACCCGTGTCACGTCGGTGCCGGTCGCGCCGGGGTCCGTCGCCTCGTCTCCGTAGTACAGGACGCCGACCACCTCGCTGCCATCCATGGCCTTGTAGCGGTCGCGGTCGTCGTCGTGGACCAGGCGTACCGCGCCCGGCCCGGCGGAGGTCTCATCCATGCCGGTCACGGTACACTGCCACCCATGCCCGCGCCCCTGATCTGGCACATCACCGAGTTGCCCGCCTGGGAGGCGGCAGCCCGGCAGGGCTCGTATACCCAAGCCACCCGAGGTCGCGACCTGGCTGAGGTCGGATATATCCATGCGTCCTGGCCCGAACAGGTGTCGGTCGTCGCCAAACGCGTCTACCCGGATCGCCCGTCGAACCTCGTGATCCTCGAGATCGATGCCGCACGGGTGGAGGCCGCAGGCATCGCCGTGGACATCGAAGCCGATCAGGACGGCAAGGGCCGCGGCTATCCGCACATCAAGGGCCCGTTGCCGGTCAGCGCCGTGCTGCGACTGCGACGCACCAAGTGGATCGGTCGCGAGTTCGTCGTCGTCGCCTGAGCCCCGCCTCGCGCTCGACCCCGCCCGATTCCTGCTGCCGCCCCCGCCCTTCTGCCTCGCCGAGGGGCCGAGCCGCGTTTCATCATGGCGGACCCCGATCCCGCGACGTAGCATCGAGCATGGCCAGATCCGCACCATCCGCCCGGTATCTCGACATCCATCCTGTGGATCCGCAGCAGCGCCTCGTCGATCAGGCGGTCGAGGTGCTCAAGAACGGTGGGCTGATCGTCTACCCCACGGACTCCTGCTACGCCCTGGGCTGCTCACTGGGCGCCACCGAGAGCCTCGAGCGGATCCGCCGTATCCGGCAGGTCGACAAGAATCACCACTTCACGCTGGTGTGCGCGAATTTCGCGCAGCTCGGCCAGTTCGTCATCGTCTCGAACCCGACGT
Source organism: Brachybacterium sp. FME24 (assembly GCF_014897705.1). Lineage (GTDB taxonomy): Bacteria > Actinomycetota > Actinomycetes > Actinomycetales > Dermabacteraceae > Brachybacterium. The sequence continues at coordinate 9,271 of NZ_JABUXV010000026.1, forward strand.
TCCGGCTGGTCAAGAACGCCACTCCGGGGCCGTACACGTTCATCCTGCCCGCCACCAAAGAGGTTCCGCGGCGGATGGCGCACCCCAAGAAGCACACCGTCGGCGTGCGGATCCCTGACCATCGCGTCGCCCATGCCCTGGTCGAGGCGCTCGGCGAACCGATCGTCTCCTCCACTCTTCTGCTGCCCGGCCAGGAGGACCCGCCCTCGGAGGGATGGATGGTGCAGGACCTGCTGGGCGATCAGGTCGACGTGATCATCGATTCCGGTGAGGTCGGCATCGAGCCGACCACGGTCGTGGACCTCTCCGGCGGCGACGTCGAGATCGCCCGCGAGGGGGCCGGGGACATCAGTCGTTTCTGACTGCGCGATCCCTCCTCACTCGCTGACCGCCCCGGTCGCGGCTCGGCGCGAACGCGTGCTGAGAACGCCGGAGAAGACCAGGATCCCCAGGGCGTACACGGGCATCATCCACAGCGCATAGCGCAGCGTCAGCGCGTCCGCGAGCGCACCGATCAGCGGCGGGGTGACGAAGAAGCCCAGGCGCGCGAACCAGCCCACCACCGTGATGCCCACGCCGTGGGGCACGCCAGGCATGTCGTCGGCCGCGCGGTAGGCAGCCGGGAACAGGGTGGCCACGCCCCAGCCGGCGGCGGCGAAGCCGATCATCGCGGTGACCGGGCTGGGCAGCAGCAGCGCGAAGGTCATACCGAGCGCGGCCACCAGTGCTCCGAGCCGCGCCGTGGTGCGATCCCCGAGCCGGTCCACGACGACGTCACCGGTGAAGCGGCCGATGGTCTGAGCTCCCTGCAGGGCGACGAAGGCCATGCCTGCCACGAACGGAGTGACCTCGAAGGTGGAGTGCATGAACAGGGCGCCCCAGGTGTTGCCGGCGTCCTCGGTGGAGCCGGCGAACACCAGGATCATGCCGAGCGCGGCGACCAGGCCGAGCGCTCGCAGGCTCATGCCGGCGATGCGGAATCCTGCCGCGGCCACGTTCGCGGGCACCTCCCCGCTGGAGGCGGCGGTCGCACCGGCGGTCGAGGGGCGCTCGGTGGCATCGTGGCCGGGCAGCATGAACCGCAGCGACGCAGCGGCCAGAACGCCGAAGGCGACCAGCCCGATGATCCCCTGGATCCACAGCGGCATGCCGAGCTGGGCGCAGGCCGCACCGACCAGGCCGCCGCAGACGGCGCCCAGGGACCACCAGCCGTGATAGCTGTTCATGATGGATCGGCGGTACCGGCGCTCCACGCGCATGCCGTGGGCATTCATGGCGATATCGGTGATCGAGTCGGCCGCCATGGCGAGCACGAGGGAGGCGGCGAGCCAGAGCCAGGAGCCCGAGAGGTACACGGCCAGGTGCGTCGTCGAGGCGATGATCTGCGCGATGACGGCGACCCGTGCGGAGCCGAAACGGGACATCAGGGTCGCCGCTCCCAGACCGGCGACCAGACCGCCGATGGGTCCGATCCCGACGGCGAGCCCGAACGCCGTGTTGGACAGTCCGATGCTCTCGACCAGCTCGGGGTATCGGGGCAGGATCGCGCAGAACGAGGCGCCGTTGAGGAAGAAGACCAGGGAGACCGCCCACCGCGCCCGACGGACGTCAGCGGGGAGGGCGGATGCACGCGCGCCAGCCGAGGAGTGAACGTTCACGATCACCTATTGTCCGGGAGCCGTCGCAGGAAACCAACCCGTTTCGCCAACACCCCGCCCGGCTGCGCGCCGGGCACTGCGGCCCGCCGTAGCCTGTGGCCATGTCGACACACATCGGTGCCTCACCCGACCAGATCGCCCCGTACGTGCTCATGCCCGGCGATCCCTACCGCGCCCGCTGGATCGCCGAAACCTTCCTCGAGGACCCTGTCCAGTACAACGATGTGCGCGGGATGCTCGGGTACACCGGCACCTACGCCGGCGTCCGCATCTCCGCCCAGGGCTCCGGGATGGGCCAGCCCTCGATCGCCATCTACGCCCAGGAGCTCTTCGACGACCATGACGTCCAGGCCATCATCCGGGTCGGAACCTGCGGGGGTCTCTCCGAGCGGGTGAAGGTGCGCGACGTGATCCTCGGCGTGGCCGCCTCCACCGATTCCGCGATGAACGTGCCGCGTTTCCGCCACGTGTCCTACGCCCCGGCTGCAGACTTCGAACTGCTGCGGATCGCGGCCGACGTGGCCGAGGAGAAGCTGCTGCCGATCGTTCCCGGTGGTCTCTTCTCCGGCGATCAGTTCTACAACCCTGATCCCGAGATCACCTCGACGCTCGCCGAGTACGGGGTGCTGGGTGTGGAGATGGAGGCCGCCGCGCTCTACACCCTCGCCGCGCAGTTCTCGCGACGGGCACTGGCGGTCTGCACCGTCTCGGATCACCTGGTCACCGGCGAGGAGACCAGCGCCCACGAACGCCAGGAGACGTTCGAGGACATGATCGTCGTGGCGCTGGAGTCGATCGTCCGTCTCGACCGTGCGCACGGATCGTGACCTGCTGACCAGGTGAGGTCGGGCGGGATCCCGCCCCGGAACGACTCATGCCCGGCCGCCGTGAGGCGCCGGGCATGAGTCGAAGTCAGATCTGCTCGATCAGGTGAGGAAGCGCGGCACCAGGTCGAAGGTGCCGAGCAGGGCGAGCAGGCACATGCCCAGACCGACGACGAAGGTCACCGCGGTGAACAGGCTCATGACGTAGAGCCCCCCGGCGAAGAGGGCGAACAGCACGATGAACAGCACGATGCTCAGCGCCAGGTTATTGCCGTTCGACGTCTGGTTGCCCTCCCGCTGCTCCGCGGATTCGGCCATGACCTCGGCCTCGGCAGCACGTGTCGCCTGCTGGTCGTTCATGGTGGATATTCCTCCGTGTCACCCGATTGCTCCGTTCGCTCCGAAGGCGCGAACAGTCAGCACCATCTTAGACCAGCGCGGGCAGAGGTGCGGCCGCGTCGCGGTGCCGGACGGCCGTGAGCAGGCTCTCGAAGACGGCGGCACCGCCTTCCCCGTCGACCTCGGGGTGCCACTGCACCGCGAGCACGCTCGACCCCGAGCCCGCCTCGACGGCGAGCGGGAGCCCGCTGTCGTGACGCGCCACGATCCGCAGGTCTCCGCCGACCGAGCGCACCCCCTGATGGTGGTACGCGGTGACGTCGGCGCGCGTGCCCAGGGCGACGGCGAGGTCGCTGGCGGCGTCGATGCCGGCTTCGACGCGGGTGGGGCGCTCGGAGGTGGTGGGGTGCGCCGGGACGTCGTGGGGCAGGTGGCGGTGCAGCTCGCCGCCCTCGGCGATGACGATGATCTGCAGTCCGCGACAGATCCCGAGAACGGGCACGTCCGCACGACGAGCGGCGCGGTACAGCGCGGTCTCGAAGGCATCTCGTTCCGGATCGGGATCCATATCGGTGACCAGCGCCTCCTCGCCCCAGGCAGCGGGATCGAGGTCCGTGCCGCCGGTGAGCACGAGTCCGTCGAGCTCTGCGATCTCCTCGTCGCTCCAGGCGTCCTGCGGGGCGATGATCACGGGGCGGGCGCCGGCCTCGCGCAGTGCCCGCACGTAGTGCTCAGTGACCACCACGGCGTCATGGCCCGCCCAGGCGCCGGTCATCATGGCCTTGGTCCCTGCGGTCACGCCGATGAGCGGGCGACGGGTGGAGCGCTGCGCCATGATGGTGTTCCTTTCCGCGGAGAACCGAGCCGCCGGGTCGGCGACAACCACAGTTCACCCTGCGGGCAGGGGCCGGGGCGAGCTATGTGGCCGAATGTGACAGGCCGGCACTCCGGTGCGCGGGGCGGGTCGCCAGGTGCTGCTCGATGGCCCTGGCGTAGTAGCCGCGCAGCTGCTCGGTGAGCACGGGCCAGGTGCGCTTGTGCACGGATTCCAGGGCCGCCTGCCCGAAGGCGAGCCGCTTGGCATCGTCGAACAGCAGGTCGCTGGCCTGCTCCCGCAGCTCGTCGAGCATTCCCGGGGTGTAGAGCCACCCGGTGCGGCTGGGCGAGATGAGGTCCACCGGGCCGCCGCGGCGGGGTGCGATCACCGGCAGGCCCGAGGCCATGGCCTCCTGGATGGTCTGCCCGAAGGTCTCGAGCTCGCCGGGATGGATGAACAGATCAGCGCTGGCCAGGTGTGCCGCCAGGTCGGTGCCGGAGCGGAAGCCGGCGAAGCGCGCCCGGGGCATCAGCCGGCGCAGCGCCTCCCGGTCCGGGCCGTCTCCGACGATCAGCAGGCGCACTCCGGGCATGTCGTGGATGACCTTGAGATCCCCGACCTGCTTCTCCGGGGCGAGACGACCCACGTACACCACGAGCTTCTCCCCCGGGTCCGCGTAGGTGGCCCGCAGTTCCGCACTGCGCAGCGAGGGCGAGAAGAGCGAGGTGTCCACGCCGCGTCGCCACAGGTGCACACGCTCGATACCGTGCTCGATCAGCTGATCGCGGGTCGCGGTGGAGGGGGCGAGGGTGAGTGTGGCGCGATGGTGGACATCCTTGAGCAGCTGCCAGGTGGCGCTCTCGAGGAAGGGCATGCCGTAACGGGCCGTGTACCCCGGGATGTCGGTCTGGTAGACGGCGACCGTGGGAACTCCCGCCTTCTGGGCCGCGACCACGGCGCGGCCGCCCAGGATGGTCGGCGAGGCGAGGTGGATGACGTCGGGCTGGAAGTCCTGGATATGCCGGCGCATCGTGGCGGCGCTGGTGGCGGCGACACGCACATCGGCGTAGCCGGGCAACGGGGCCGAGGCGATGCGGCGAACCCGGATCTTGCGCCCGCAGGAGGTCCGTACGAACTTCTCGGCACCGGGCCACTGCGGAGCGATGATCGCGACATCGTCACCGGCTGCGGCGAAATGGTCCACGACACGGAGCACCGAGTTGGTGACCCCGTTCATGTGTGGCAGGAACGATTCGGCTACAACAAGAATCCTCACGCTCCTGAGCGTGACCCCCTCCGTTGACGTCGCTCCCCCACTTGCGTGACCTCCCGGCGACAGGACGGTGAATTCTTGGGGCGAGAGGGGGAACGAGCCCGGTGCGCAGTCCGCTCAGAGCCGACGCGAGGCGATCTCGGCGCCCTGCACGAGGGAGTCGAGCTTCGCCCAGGCGATCTGCGGGTGGATCCGCCCGCCGAGGCCGCAGTCGGTGGAGCCGATGACCCGCTCCGGGCCCACCAGTCGTGCAAAGCGTTCGAGGCGCTGGGCGACCAGCTCGGGATGCTCGACGACATTGGTGGCATGGGAGACGATGCCGGGCACGAGCACTTTGTCCTCGGGCAGCTCCAGGTCCTGCCACACGGTCCACTCGTGCTCATGGCGCACGTTGGCGGCTTCGAAGCTGTAGTACTTCGCGTCGATCTTCAGCAGCAGCGGGGCGATGTGACGGAACTCGATGTCGGTGGTGTGGGGGCCGTGCCAGGAGCCCCAGCACAGGTGGAAGCGGGTCTGCTCGGTGGGGACGTTGACCAGGGCACGGTTGACGGCGTCCACTCGCTTGCGGGTGAAGGCGAGGTAGTCCTCGACGGAGGGCTCGGGGTTGATCTGGTCCCAGTTCTCGGCGATCGAGGGATCATCGATCTGGACGGTGAGCCCGGCCGCCGCGATCGCTTCGTACTCGGGCCGCATGACCTCGACCCAGGCATCGAGGAAGGCGTCCTCGTCGCCGTAGTGATCATCGTTGATGCGGCTGCCGGAGCCCGGCGAGAGGGAGTTGAGGAAGCCGTGCTCGTAGCCGGCGGTCGCGAGCGCTGCCGTGATGTTCCCGGTGTCCTGGTCGACGAGCTCGCGGCCGACGTCCGAGAACGCGACCGCGCCGGTCGCCGCCGGGAACGTGGTCTGGGCGCCGACCGTGATGCCCGAGGTCGGGTCCTGGTAGGCGTCGGCGAAGATCGTCCAGTCGCGACGGTCGGGGAAGGTCGTCAGGCGCACGTCCCCGGGTCCCGAGCGCACGGGTTCGCTGGAGAAGTGATCGCTGCCGGTCAGTTCCAGGCCGCTGACGCGGTCGAAGATGTAGGACCACCACGCGCCGTAGTTCACGGCTGATCCCATCAGATGCCCGTACTCCCCGTCGTTGGGGATCGCGATGCCGATCGCACGCTGCTTGGCGACGACGTCGGCGACGGCGCGCTGCAGCACCTCGCGGAACTCGGCGGTGGGCGCTGGGGTCAGCCCGTCCTCCCCCACCGGGCGCGCGGCGTTGGCCGCGATCAGCTCCGGGCTGCGGGGAAGGGAACCGGCGTGGGTGGTGAGGATCTTCGTCATGCCCCGAGGTTAGGAGCTGCGACGCCCCGGCCGGAAACCGGGGCGTCACAGCTGTTCACACAGGACCGTGCGAGATCACGCGCGCTCGTGCTGCATCACTGCTCGTCACCGGGCCAGGTCGGGACCAGATTCCGGTCCCCGTAGGCCTGGTCGATGCGGCGCACCGGCGGCCAGTACTTCGACTGGATCCGCATCTGTGCACTGTCGTGCGTGGACAGGTCCTCGGGCGTCGTCCAGCTGCCCGGGTACACCGCGATCTCGCGGGAGTAGGGGTGGGTCCACTCCCCCGTCGCGATCGACGCTGCCGTGTGCGGAGCGCCCACCAGAGGATTGTCGTCGGCAGGCCAGGTGCCGGCGAGCACTTCCTCGGCCTCCTTGGCGATCATCACCATCGCGTCGACGAAGCGGTCGATCTCGGCGAGGTCCTCGGATTCCGTCGGCTCGATCATGAAGGTCCCGGCGACTGGGAACGACATGGTCGGAGCGTGGAAGCCATAGTCGATGAGTCGCTTGGCGACGTCGTCGACGGTGATCCCGGTGCGGGCTGTGAAGGGTCGCAGATCGACGATGCACTCGTGGGCGACCAGCCCGTTCTCCCCGGTGTACAGCACGTCGTAGACCTCGGAGAGGCGGTGGGCCATGTAATTGGCCGCGAGCACCGCCGAGGCGGTCGCGTGGCGCAGCCCCTCCGGTCCCATGAGCCGGATGTAGGTCCACGAGATCGGCAGGATCGACGGTGAGCCGTAGGGGGCCTGCGAGACCGCGGAGCCGCCGTGGGGCTGCAGACCCTGGCCCGTCACCGGGTGCTCCTGCTGCTGCATCGCGGAATGGCCGGGCAGGAACGGGGCCAGGTGCGCCTTGGCTGCCACCGGTCCCACGCCCGGCCCGCCGCCGCCATGGGGGATGCAGAAGGTCTTGTGCAGGTTCAGGTGCGAGACATCGCCCCCGAACTCACCGGGACGGGCGACCTGCAGCAGGGCGTTGAGGTTCGCCCCGTCGACGTAGACCTGGCCGCCGGCGTCGTGCACCAGCTCGCAGACGGTGCGCACCTCCTCCTCGTACACGCCGTGCGTGGAGGGGTAGGTGATCATGAGGGCGGCGAGCTCATCGCCGTGGTCCTTGATCTTCTGCTTCAGGTCCTCGAGGTCGATATTGCCGCGGGAATCGGAGGCGACGACCACCACCCGCAGGCCGGCGTTGACGGCGCTGGCGGCATTGGTGCCGTGCGCGGAGCTCGGCACCAGGCACACCTCACGGCCGCTCTCGCCGCGGGAGGCGTGATAGGCGCGGATCGCGAGCAGCCCCGCGAACTCGCCCTGCGAGCCGGCGTTGGGCTGCAGGGACACGGTGTCGTAGCCGGTGAGGTCCGTCAGCCAGGTCTCCAGCTGGGTGATCAGCTCGAGATAGCCCTCGACGTCTTCGCGCGGGGCGAAGGGATGGATCGCGTTGAAGCCCGCCCAGGTGACGCCTGCCATCTCGGTGGCGGAGTTGAGCTTCATGGTGCACGAGCCCAGCGGGATCATCCCCCGGTCCAGGGCGAAGTCACGGTCCGCGAGACGGCGCAGGTAGCGCATCATCGCGGTCTCGGACCGGAAGGAGGAGAACACCGGGTGCTGGAGGAAGGCGTCCTCGCGCGCCAGCCCTCCCCAGGCTCCGCCCGAGGCGGTCTCGGCCAGCTCCTGGCCGGGGTTCTGGGCGTAGGGCGCGAACACTGCGGCGATCGCCTGCAGATCGGCCGACGTGATGGTCTCGTCCAGGGAGAGGTGCACGAGGTCGTCGCCCACGGCATGGACCAGGAAGCCTGCCTCCCCCGCGGCCGCGACGATGTCCTGGGCCTGTCCTGTCGCGCGCACCTCGAGGGTGTCGAAGAAGGAGTCCCCGACGAGCTCGAAGCCGCTGGCCACGAGATGGGCGGCGAGGGTCGCGGTGCGATCGGCGACCTGGCGACCGATCCGGGTGAGCCCCTCGGGGCCGTGGTAGACGGCGTACATGGCTGCCATCACGGCGAGCAGCACCTGGGCGGTGGTGATCGAGCTGGTGGCCTTCTCGCGGCGGATGTGCTGCTCGCGGGTCTGCAGCGAGAGCCGGTAGGCGGGGTTGCCCTCGGCGTCGACGGAGACCCCCACGAGCCGGCCGGGCAGCTGGCGCTCGAGGCCCTTGCGCACGGCGACGAAGCCCGCGTGGGGGCCGCCGAAGCCGAGCGGGATGCCGAAGCGCTGGGAGCTGCCCACGGTGACGTCGGCCCCGAGCGAGCCCGGCGAGGCGAGCATCGTCAGCGCCAGCAGATCGGCGGAGACGATCGCGACGGCCTTGGTGGACTTCACCTCGGCGATGACGTCCCGGGGATCCCAGATGCGGCCGGAGGCCCCGGGATACTGGATGAAGGCCCCGAAGTAGTCGCCCTCGGGAGCGCCGTCGCGGGCGAAGTCCACCTCGCGCAGCTCGATGCCGAGTCCGTCGGCGCGGCCGCGCAGCACGGCCTTCGTGGCGGGCAGCGCATCGGTGTCCACCAGGAACACGTTCCCGTTGCGCTTGGCGGTGCGGCGGGCGAGCATGAGCGCCTCGGCCGCGGAGCTGGCCTCGTCCAGGGTCGATGCATTGGAGACATCCATCCCGGTGAGGTCGCAGATCATGGTCTGGAAGGTCAGCAGCGCCTCGAGCCGGCCCTGGGAGATCTCCGGCTGGTACGGCGTGTATGCGGTGTACCAGGCCGGGTTCTCCAGGACGTTGCGCTGGATCACGGCGGGCGTGTGGGTGCCGTGGTAGCCCAGACCGATCAGGGAGCGCCGCACGGTGTTGCGATCGGCGAGAGCCTTCAGCTCGGCCAGCGCAGCGGTCTCGGTGATCCCTGCCGGCACCGAGGAGACCGCGTCCCGGCCCTCCGGTTCCAGCAGGATCGTGCTGGGCACGGCGGCCGTCAGCATCTCGTCCACGGTCTCGTAGCCGAGGACCTCGAGCATGCGACGCTGCGCATCGGGATCGGTGCCGACATGGCGGCGGACGAAGGAGTCGTGCGCATGCACGGACGAAGCGGTCATGAAGAGGTGCCCCTGGGGTGTCGCGGTTCTCGGTGGGTGCGTGGGCCCGACGGCCGGGGCGACCGCGCACACGATGCGGCCGCCTCCCGGTCGGTCAGGACTGGGTGAAGGCTGTGTAGTCCTCGGCGCTCAGCAGATCCTCGGGCAGCGCGGCGAAGCTGACCTTGACCAGCCAGCCCTCGTCGAACGGCGAGGAGTTCACGAGCTCCGGGGCGTCGACCACGGCCTGGTTGACCTCGGTGACGGTGCCGTCGATCGGGGAGAACAGGTCCGAGACGGACTTGGTGGACTCGATCTCACCCATCTCGGTGCCGGCGGAGATGTCGGCGCCGGCCTCGGGCAGATCGACGTAGACGACGTCGCCGAGCTGCTCGGCCGCGTAGTCGGTCACGCCGACGACGGCCACGCCGTCGGAGTCGACGCGGACCCACTCGTGGTCCTTGCTGTAGAGGAGTTCTGCGGTCATGAGGATGGTCCTTCCGGGAGACACAACGGGGATCGAACGGGAAACTCTGGAGCGACCGGTCGGGGACCGGATTCAGGCGAGGGGTGGAGGGCTGAGGTCAGGCCCGGGAGATGAGAGGTCAGGCGCGGGAGTAGAACGGCAGGGCGACGACGCGCACCGGGAGGTCCTTGCCGCGCACATCAGCGATCAGCTCGGTGCCCACCTCGGTCACGGTCGGGCGCACGAAGGCCATGGCGATGGGGTGGCCGAGGGTCGGCGAGAGCACCCCGGAGGTGATGGCCCCGACCTCGCGCCCCTCGGTGTCGCGCACCTTCGCGTCGGCGCGGGCGGCTCGTCGGCCCTCGGCGACCAGGCCCACCAGCACGGGGCGATCGGACAGGTCCGCCGCCTCGACGCCTTCGCGGCCGACGAAATCGCCCTTGGACGTCAGGGCCACGACCCGTGCCATGCCCGACTGGGCGGGGTACAGATCCCGGCCGAGCTCGTGGCCGTACAGCGGCATCCCGGCCTCGAGGCGCAGGGTGTCGCGGCAGGCGAGGCCGCATGGGGTGAGGTCCTCGCCGCCGGCAACGGTCAGCTGCTCCCACAGGACTGCGGCGAGCTCGTCGGGGACGTACAGCTCGAAGCCGTCCTCCCCGGTGTAGCCGGTGCGGGCGATCAGCAGCTGCTCCCCGCGGTAGGTGCCCTCGGCGAAGCGGTAGTTCTTCATCTCCCGGAGATCCTCGGCGCCGATGCCCTCGACACCGCTGTCACCGGTGGTCAGGGCGCGCAGCAGGATCTCCTCGCTGGCCGGGCCCTGCACGGCGATCAGGGCGGTGCGGTCCGAGGCGTCGTCGACCTCCGCGTCGAAGCCGGCGGCACGCGTCGTGAGCTCCTGGGCGTCGACCTCCGCGTTGGAGGCGTTGGCGACCACGATGAAGTGGTCCTCGGCCAGGCGATAGGTGATGACGTCGTCGATCACGCCGCCGTCCTGCGTCAGCAGCAGCGAGTACTTCGCGCGTCCGACGGACATCGCCGACAGCTTCCCGGCGAGCGCATGGTCGAGGGCGTCGGCCGCCTGCGGGCCGCGCAGATGGATCTCGCCCATGTGGCTGAGATCGAAGAGCCCCGCACGCTCCCGGACCGCCGCGTGCTCGGCGAGATCCGAGTCGTAGCGGACCGGCATGCGCCAGCCCGCGAAATCGGTGAACGTCGCTCCGAGCGACTCGTGGACCGTCTCCAGCATGGTGCTGCGCAGAGCCTGCTCGACCATCATGCTCCTTCTCGTCACGGGGCGGGATCACCGCCCGGCTGCGTCACACGGCACGTGCTCGTGAGCCGACAGGGTGCGTCACCTCGGCGTGCCGCAGAAGTCACCATACCGTTGCTCCCCGCGCCTCGTGGCACCCGCGGACATCTGCACGGAAACCCCGTGCAACTGGCCAGGAAAACGAAGGACGCAGCACCCGGACCTTGTACGGTGGACCCGTGACGAAGGAAGGCACGAGCGAATGGCCGGTCCGGATCCCCAGCCCTCGGCTGATGATCCGCCCGCCGGGCGACGGCGACCGCGAGGCGGTGATCCGTCTGCTCACCGATCCTGTGACCCGGGAGTACCTCGGCGGTGCCGTGGACTACGCGTCGCGGCAGGCGCTGGAGCTCTCGCCGCTGGATCTCACGTGGGGCCGCTGGGCCCTCGTCCGCCATGAGGACGACACGATGATCGGGTCGATCACCCTGGACTACGACCGCGGGGAGCTCGAGCTCTCCTACGCCCTGCTCCCGGAATGGACCGGGCAGGGGTACGCCGCGGAGTCCTGCATCGCGCTGCTCTCCTGGGCGCGCCATGCCCTCGAGGACGATCACGTGATCGCGATCAGCCAGACCCGGAACAAGCGCAGCGTCGCCCTGCTGCGCAAGCTCGGCTTCACCGTGCGCAAGGGGCTCGAGGAGTTCGGCTCGCAGCAGCTGCTGCTGGAGCGTTCGCTCCGTGATCCGCTGCCGGAGCAGGCGCTGGAGCTGCAGACCGAAGCGGACCCGCCGCCACCCACCCGGCGCTGAGCCACCGACCGCGCGGGCCGGTCCGCAGCCCGATCAGCCGCGGGCGACCGGACAGCTCATGCATCGCGGCCCGCCACGGCCGCGGCCCAGCTCGTCCCCGGTGAACTCGAGCACCTCGATCCCCTGGGCCCGCAGGTACTCGTTGGTCGCCGCGGCCCGCTCGTAGGCGACGACCTTCCCCGGTGCGATCGCCAGCACGTTGCAGCCGTCGTCCCACTGCTCGCGCGCCGCCGCATAGGCATCCAGGGGTGCGCTCAGCACGCGCAACGACTCGACGCCGAGCCCGCGCGCGAGCACCTCGTCCATCTCACCGGCCGCGCGCGCCCGCGACACCAGACGGCCGCCGCGCCGCTGGATCTCGAAGGTCTCGAGCGACCCCAGGGGCCCGTATCTCAGCATCGACTCCTGGTCGACGACCGTGGTCACTGTGTCCAGATGCATCATCGAGCGCTGATGCGGGAGAGCGATGGCGATCACCGTGTCCACCGTGCCGTCCTCGAGGAGATCCGCTGCCAGGCGCTCGACGCCCACCGCGGTGGTGCGCTCGGACAGCCCCACGGCGAGCACGCGCGGCGACAGCAGCATCACGTCCCCGCCCTCGACGGTGGCCGCACCGCCCGCGCCCGGCCCCAGGATCCGACGCGGCGCGGAGGCCCCGGCGAACGCGGGGTGATACCGGTAGATCGCCTCGAGGTGCAGGCTCTCTCGTCGTCGGGCCGATCGCCGCATGGGGCTCACCGAGACGACGTCGCCGATCCAGGCGGAGGAGTCGCGGGTGAAGAGATGGTTGGGCAGGGGGTCGAGCACGAGGTGCTCCCCCGGCACGTGCTGCAGGGAGATCGACCGGGGCGCGACCCCGAGCCGACGGAGCTCGGAGACGGTGATCCCGGCGATCATGATGTCGACCAGCTGGGCCGCCGGGAGGTCGGCGATCGCCTCGCGGAGGTCCTGCGCGGCGATGTCGCCCAGCGCCGCGGGGTCCAGCGCGCGGTCCAGCAGCCGGGAGCGGACGTCGGCGTCCTCCAGCAGGTCGGTCACCAGCTGGGTCAGCTCGAGCACCTCGACACCCTCGCCGGTGAGCAGGGCGGTGAACTCGGAGTGCTGCGCCTCTGCCCGGTCACGCCAGAGCACCTCGTCGAAGAGGAGATCCTCCCGGCTGTCCGGGGTGAGCCGTTCCAGCTCGGGTCCCGGTCGGTGCACGATCACCCTCCGCAGCGGAGAGATCTCATCGTGCACCCCGTGATACCGGGGCGGCGTATCGGTCATGCGGACTCTCCTCGTCGAGACGTCAGGTGGATGCACGCTAACAGACCTTTCAGCCAGTTCCGGCCCGCTCCGGCCCGCCCCTGCGCGCGCTCCGGGCAGGCTCCTTCGCCCGCTCCGGGCCGGCGGTGACTACGCTGGTGGTGTCCGCTTCCGTTCCTGCAGGAGGTCTCCATGACCACGCTCTCCCTTCCCAGCACGTCGCTCGCCGACGGCACGGCCTTCCCGCTGATCGGTTTCGGCACCGGTGGTCTGAAGGGTCCCGACGGCGCCGAGGCGATCGCGACCGCGATCCGAGCCGGCTACCGTTTGCTGGACACCGCCGCCCAGTACGGCAACGAGACCGCCGTGGGCGAGGCGGTGCGCCGCAGCGGCGTCGACGTCGACGAGGTCCTGGTGACCACGAAGATCGCCGGCGACGACCAGGGACGCGAAGCGGCCCGCACCGGCTACCTGGAGTCCCTGCGCCGGCTCGGCCTCGAGCGTGCCGCGCTCGTGCTGATCCACTGGCCCAACCCCTCCCGCGGCCTCGCGCTGGACACCTGGCGCACGCTGATCGACCTCAAGGAGCAGGGGAAGGCGCTGCACATCGGCGTCTCGAACTTCCGTCCCGAGCAGATCCAGGAGCTCGTCGACGCCACCGGGGTGTGGCCCGAGGTCAACCAGATCCAGCTCTCCCCCGCCCTGCAGCGGCACGAGGCGATCGCCTTCCACCGCGAGCACGGGATCGTCACCGAGGCGTGGGGACCGCTCGGCGGCCGCGACGGGCTGAGCACCCAGTACGCGCTGCGCAAGGTGGCCGACAAGCACGGTGCCACCACCAGCCAGGTGACCCTGCGCTGGACCATCGATCAGGGCATCGTCGTGATCCCGAAGTCCGGCGATCCGCAGCGCCAGCTCGACAACGCCTCCCTGGACCACGTCGCGCTCGACGACGCCGACCGGGAGCTGCTCGCGACGCTGGACCTCGGCGAGGAGGCCGCCTGGGACTCGCGGGAGCACGAGGAGTGGTGACGGCGGGCGGCCACGCCCGCGTCTGCCCCGGTGAGGAGCACGGGGAGATCGTGTTCCTCACCGGCTCCGGACTCAGCGCCCGCACCGGCCTCGGCACCTTCCGCGGCCCGGACGGGCTCTGGGCGATGGAGCCGGAGACGGAGCAGGCGATGCATGCCGAGCTGCTGCCCGGCTCGTTGCCGATGCTGTGGTCCGTCTGGGGGCGCATGGCGCGGATCGCCCTGGACCACGGCCCGACCCCGGGACACCGGGCGATCGCGCGCCTCGGTGCCCCGGTGATCACCCAGAACATCGACGGGCTCCACCAGGCCGCCGGCAGCGAGGTCGTCGCCGAGCTGCACGGGAGCGCCCTGCAGGCCGTATGCCTGGGCCCGGAGTGCCGATGGCGGGCCACCGTCGTGCCCGGCGCCGGGAGCCGCGCGGAGGATCACGGGGTCCCGGCGGCCTGCCCGGACTGCGGGGAGCCCACGCGCCCCGATGTGGTGCTGTTCGACGAGAACCTGCCGGCGGACGCGCTCGAGCTCGCGGTGCGGCTGGCGCGGCGAGCCGATCTGTTCGTGGCCGTCGGGACCAGCGGCGTGGTCTTCCCCGCCGCCCAGCTCGCTCCGACGGCGAAGGCCCACGGGGCCACGACCGTGCTGATCGACATCGACCCGCCGCCGGATCCGGCCCTGCGGGCGATCTTCGACCACATCATCGCCGAGGACGCCCACGAGGTGCTCCCGGACTGGGAGCGCACGCTGAACCAGGTCGGGCGGAGCTCCTTCCTCGACCCGTTCTGATCCAGCAGCCGGGTCAGATCCAGATCGCGGGATCCACCTGGTGCTCGGGGTGGGCGGCGCCGGCGCGCACCTTCGCCGGGACGCCGACGGCGGTGGCCCCGTCGGGGACGTCCCGCACCACCACGGCGTTGGCGCCGATCTGGGCGCCCTGTCCGATCACGACGGGGCCGATCACGCGGGCCCCGGCGCCGATCGTCACGCCGTCCTCGACCGTGGGGTGACGTTTGGTCCGCTCCATGGAG
Source organism: Brachybacterium sp. FME24 (assembly GCF_014897705.1). Lineage (GTDB taxonomy): Bacteria > Actinomycetota > Actinomycetes > Actinomycetales > Dermabacteraceae > Brachybacterium. The sequence continues at coordinate 24,356 of NZ_JABUXV010000026.1, forward strand.
CGCCCTCCGAGCGTGACCCCGTGGTAGAGCATCACGTCGTCGCCGACCTCGGAGGTCTCGCCGATGACGACGCCCATGCCGTGGTCGATGAAGAAGCGGCGGCCGATGGTCGCCCCCGGATGGATCTCGACCCCGGTGACCGAGCGGGCACCCTGCGCGATGATGCGGGCGGGCAGCCGCGCTCCCCGTTCCCACAGCCGGTTCGCCACGCGATAGGTCCAGATCGCATGCAGCCCCGGGGAAGTGAGCACCACCGAGAGGTCGTCGGTCGCCGCGGGGTCACGACGGCGCGCCGCCGCGACGTCCTCCCGGACGGTCGCGACGGCGCCCATCACGCGGTCCGTCAGGCCTCGTGCCAGGGGCCGGAGGCCCCGCGACGAGCCCTGCTCCGGACGCGCGCTGCGAGATTCCGAGGTGCTCAATCCGCGTACTCGGCGAACAGCGGGGTGGAGAGGTAGCGCTCGCCGAAGTCCGGCACGATCACCACGATCGTCTTCCCGGCGAACTCCTCGCGGGCACCGATGCGCGCGGCGGCCTCGATCGCGGCGCCGGAGGAGATGCCGACCAGGAGACCCTCGGTGCGAGCCACGTTGCGAGCACGCTCCATCGAGGTCTCGGCGTCGATGTCGACGACCTCGTCGTAGACCTCGCGGTCCAGCACGCTGGGCACGAAGTTCGCGCCGAGGCCCTGGATCTTGTGGGGGCCGGGAGCACCGCCGTTGAGGATCGCGGACTCCTGCGGCTCGACGGCGAAGACCTTCACCTCACCCTTGCGCTCCTTGAGGACCTGTCCCACACCGGAGATCGTGCCACCGGTGCCGATGCCGGAGACCAGCGCGTCGACCGAGCCCTCGGTGTCCTTCCAGATCTCCTCGGCGGTGGTGCGACGGTGCACCTCGAGGTTCGCGGGGTTGTCGAACTGCTTGACCTGGACCGCGCCGTTCTCGGCGGCGATCTCCTCGGCCTTCTCCACGGCACCCTTCATGCCCTTGGCCGCCTCGGTGAGCACCAGCTCGGCGCCGAAGGCGCGCAGCAGCATTCGCCGCTCCTTGGACATCGACTCGGGCATCGTGAGGATGACCTTGTATCCGCGGGAGCTGCCCACCATCGCGAGCGCGATGCCGGTGTTGCCGCTCGTCGCCTCGACGATGGTGCCGCCGGCCTGGAGCTCGCCGGACTTCTCCGCGGCATCGATCATGGCCGCGCCGATGCGGTCCTTGACCGAGTTGGCGGGGTTGTAGAACTCGAGCTTGGCCAGCACGGTGGCCTTCACGTCGTCGCCCAGGTGGTTGAGCTTCACCAGCGGCGTGCCGCCGATCAGTTCGGAGATGTTCTCGTAGACAGCCATGTGTTCCTCCTCGGTGGACGGGTCACGCGCGACATAACCCAAAGGTGCGCTTGGACAGAGCATAACTGGGCAGAGCATCGCGATGCTGGGACGCCCGACATCTGCGGACATCCTGCGGGATCCTCCGGGACCTCCCGGACCCACGGACCGCTGCGCTGCTCCCTACGGATCCCCTCGGCTCGCCTCGACACGGTGCCGACTCGCGCTCTCCCAAGGTCCCACCGTTCCGACACGCGCGCATCGACCAAGGTCGACGAGCTCGCGAGCTCGCCCCCTCTAGTCTCGCCCCATGCCTTTCTCGACCGCCGTCCCCGCCGCCGCCACGCCGGACCGTTCGACATCGCCGCTGACCGCGCTCGCAGCCTTCGCCCTCGTCGCGCTGCTGTCACTGCTCGTGCTGCTTCCCGCCCCAGCGATCGCCGAGACCCCGCGCTCCGTCTCCGTCACGGACACCGACACCACGGGCACCGTCGATCCCGAGATCCTCGAGGGCCGGCTCGCGGAGGTCGACTTCCGCCGCGAGGTGGATCTCGCGGTGCTGGTCCTCGACGTGACGGACTACGGCTTCGAGGAGTCCCAGGACACAGCGCTGAACGATGCCGTGCTCGCCCACGCGCGGGACGCGGCCCCCGAGCTGCTCGCGCCGGACGGCGACCACTGGGCCGACGGCACGGTGATCATCGCCCTGGATCCCGAGAACCGTTTCGTGGGCACCTACGCCGGGGAGGACGTGAAGCTCGATGACGACGGCTTCGAGGCCGTGCAGGACGCGATGCGTGATGACGCGGCCGACGGCGACTGGGAGGGCTCGCTCCAGGCAGGGGTCGACAAGTACGCCGACCTGCTGGATCGCCCCTGGTGGCAGCACCCCGCGACGCTCGTGGTCGGTCTCGTCGCCCTCGGCGGCGCCGCCGTCACCGCCCTGTCGTTCATCGGCCTGCGCCGCGCGGCGCGCCGTCGCGTCGACGAGTCCCTCCCCCGCCTCGAGGACGTCCTGGCCAGACGTCGGCTGACCGATGCGGCGGCGCGCTCGCTCCCCGCCGAGTCCGTCTACGCGCAGGCGGCGCTCGCCGACCATGAGACGTACAGCACGAAGATCGACGAGGCGACGCAGCTGCGCACGCAGCTCCCGACGCCGCAGGAACGCAGCTGGGCGTGGGGCCTTAAGGGTCCCGAGCGCACGCTGTCCCGGGACTTCGAGAACGTCGTGGTCTATCTCGACGACATCGACGACGACATCATCGGCACGAACGATCTGCTCCACCGCCTCGGCGACTGGCGTGCGGCCTGGGAGCGTGAGCTGGCCCCGCTGCAGGACTCGATCGACTCGATCGACTCCGCGCTGGAGGACGGGGAGGACGTCTCCCCCGAGGAGGCCGCCGCCGCGGCCGACCTGCGCGAGATGGGCGGAGACGTCGCCCAGGAGATGCAGACGCTGACCTCGCAGCTCGAGGCGGATCAGATCGACCCCGACAGCGCCCTGCGTCGTCTGGACACCCTCACCACGGAGCTGTCCGCGGCGGTCGCCGCACTGCAACGACTGCGGATCTCGCATCTCGCCGCCGACGACGAGGAGGCCGAGGTGATGCGGGACGCCTCCTGGGACGCCGACCTGGAGCACGAGGAGCAGGGCTACCGCTCCGTGCGGGGACGTCGCCATGCGCTGAACGCGGCGGCCTCCGGCGGCTCGGGCGGCTCGAGCGGCTCGAGCGGCTCGGGCGGCTTCTGGCACCTCAGCCCGCTGCTGTGGTACTCCACCTGGCACGCCGAGGCCGACAGCGACCTGGAGGCCCACCGGAATCCGTCGAGCTCGGGCGGCAGCACCTCGGGCTACTCGGCGAGCTCGGGCGGCTTCTCCGGAGCGGGCAGCTCGAGCCGGTTCTGAGCTGTTCCGGCCGGTCCTGAGCTGCTCCGGCCGGTCCCGATCAGGCGCTCAGGCGCTCAGGCGCTCAGGCGCTCAGGCGCTCAGGCGCTCAGGCGCTCAGGCGCTCAGGCGCTCAGGCGCTCAGGCGCTCAGTACACCATCCCCATGACCTCACGCACGCGGGCGAGGGTCTTCTCGGCGACCTCGTTGGCCCGCTCGTTGCCGGCGCGGAGCACGGAGAAGAGGTGCTCGGGATCCTGCTCGAGCTCACGGCGGCGGGCACGGATCGGCGCGAGGTGCTCGTTGAGCACGTCGGCGGTCATGATCTTGAGGGTGCCGGACCCCTTGTCGCCGATCTCCTCGGCGAGCTCCTCCGGCGTGCGCCCCACGCACTGCGAGGCGATGGTCAGCAGGTTCGCGACCTCCGGGCGGTTCTCGGGATCGTAGGTGATCACGCGCTCGGAGTCCGTCTTGGCCTTCTTGATCTTCTTGACGGTCTCGGCCTCGTCCATCCGCAGCATCACGGTGTTCCCGCGGGACTTGCTCATCTTGTGCTCGCCGTCCAGGCCCAGGATCGTGGGCGCCTCGGAGAGCAGGGCGTCGGGCTCCGTGAAGACCTGCTCACCGCCGGCATAGCGTTCGTTGAAACGACGGGCGATGACGCGGGTCTGCTCGATGTGAGGCAGCTGGTCACGACCCACGGGCACCACGTTGCCGCCGCAGAACAGGATGTCCGCGGCCTGGTGGACGGGATAGGTCAGCAGCAGGCCGCCCATGGCGGACTTGCCGGCCGCGGCGAGCTCCGCCTTCACGGTCGGGTTGCGCTCGAGCTCCGGCTGGGTGACCAGCGACAGGAACGGCAGCATCAGCTGGTTCAGGGCCGGGACGGCGGAGTGCGCGAAGAACGTCGAGCGCTCCGGGTCCAGGCCGATGGCGAGGTAATCGGTCAGCAGCTCGCGCACGGACCCCTTGATGTCACCCACGACGTCGCGATCGGTGATCACCTGGTAGTCGGCGACCAGCACCCAGGACTCGACTCCGAGGTCCTGCAGCCGCACCCGGTTGCGCAGGGAGCCGAAGTAATGGCCGATATGCAGGGCCCCGGTGGGACGGTCGCCGGTGAGCATGCGCAGACCCGAAGGATCCTTCTCGATCCTGGACCAGAGCGCGTCGCTGCGTCGCTGGGAGGTGTCATAGCTGCTGGGGGCGAGGGTCTCATCGTTCACCCCACCATGCTAGCGGCCTGTGCGCCCTCACCCCGCAGAGCCCTCCGGCGCGGCCGCGGTGGACCCGCGCACGATCAGCTGGGGCCGCACGACGACCTCGGTCCGTGCGGGTCGACGGGACTCTTCGCCGCCGCCGAGCGCAGCGCGCACGGCGGCGCGGGCGATGGAGTTCACCGCCTGGCGGACCGTGGTCAGGGGCGGATCCGTGAGCCCGGCCCAGAACACGTCGTCGTAGCCGACCACGGAGATGTCCTCCGGCACGGACAGACCCTGTGAGCGCACACCCTCGAGCGCCCCGGCGGCCATCACGTCGGATCCGCAGACGATGGCGGTGACGTCGTGGGCGATGAGGTCGCGCGCGGCCTCATACCCGCCGGCGTAGGAGAAGTCGGTGAAGGAGACCGGCCACTCCCCCTCGAGCGACGAGGCAGCGACCTCCTCGAAGACTCCGAGCTTGGACCGCACCGGCCAGGTGTGCTCATCGCCCACGGCGAGTCCGATCCGACGATGCCCGAGGTCCTGCAGATGGGTGAGGGTCAGCCGCATCGCATGCTCGTCGTCCGTCGAGAGGAACGCGGCATCGAGATCGTCCCGCACCCCGTTGATGAGCACGAGCGGAGTACCGGCCGCCGTGATCTCGCGGTAGTGCTCGATCGGGCCGCGCTGCTGCGCATGATGCCCGGAGACGACGATGATCGCGTCGACATCGCTGTGCAAGAGCCTCTGCAAGATCTCTCGCTCGCGTTCCACGGTGCGGGCTCGCAGACCCACCAGAGTGGACGCCCCACGCTCGAACAGCTCGGCCTCGAGCCGCTCCGCCCAGGCGGCGAACACCTGGTTGTCGAGGTCCGGCACGAGCACACCGACCAGTGGGCCCGAGGAGAGCGCACGTGGACCCAGGTCGCGGCCCAGCTGTCGCGCCGCCTCCAGGACCGTGCTGCGCGTGGCCCCGTTGACCCCTGCTTTGCCGTTGAGCACGCGGGAGACCGTCGCCTCGCTGACCCCGGCGCTCCGGGCGATGTCGATGAGTCGTGTCATGCCACACATCCTTCCAGAGGGTGGGCGAGGGCGGCGCCGCCGGCCGTGGCCGAATCGATACCTGCAAGTTCTTGCGCATTCTTGCACAGGAGGGGCTTCCTGCTCTACTGTTGCCCCATCGAGCACCGCCATCGAACGCCGGTCGCTCCACGATTCAAAGGAGAAGACGTGCAGATCCGTCGACAGAGTTTCCTCGCCCTCAGCGGCGTCGCCGCCGGCACCGCCCTGCTCGCCGCCTGCGGCGGCGGGGACGAGACCGGCGGAGGCGGTGCCAGCGACGCCGGCGGCGCCTCGGATGCCGGTGGCGCCGAGGAAGGCGCGGCCCCCGCTCGAGCCGACGCCGACCTCGTGATCTGGACCGACGAGGAGAAGGCCGTCTCCCTGGAGGAGCCCGCCGCCGCGTGGGGCGAGGCCAACGGCCTCACCGTCGCGGTGCAGATCGTCGCCGACGATCTGCAGGGCAACTTCGTCACCGCGAACCAGGCGGGCAACGGCCCCGACATGATCCTCGCGGCCCACGACTGGATCGGGAACCTGGTGCAGAACGGCTCCATCTCCCCCGTGCAGCTGCCGGGCAACGCGACCGAGGACATCGCTCCCATCGGGATCGAGGCCGTGACCTACGACGGCCAGACCTACGGCGTTCCCTACGCGGTGGAGACCCTGGTGCTGTTCGCCAACAAGGCGCTCACCGATGCTCCCGAGCCGAAGACCGTCGAGGAGATGGTCGAGGCGGCCACGGCCGGTGGCGCCGACAACGTGCTCGCGCTCCCCGTCGGCGAGCAGGGCGACGCCTACCACATGGAGGCCTTCTACACCTCCGCGGGCGGTTACCTCTTCGGCAAGGACTCCGAAGGCAACCTCGATCCCTCCGACGTGGGCGTGGGCCAGGAGGGCTCGATCACCGCCGGCGAGAAGCTCAAGGAGCTCGGTGAGAGCGGCGTGCTGTCCACATCCATCACCGGCGACAACGCGATCTCCCTGTTCACCGACGGCAAGGCGGCCTACCTGGTCTCCGGGCCCTGGGCGCTCGAGGACATCCGCACCGCGGAGATCGACTATGCGATGAGTGCCGTCCCCGGCTTCGAGGGCCTGGATCCGGCGGTCCCCTTCGCCGGTGTCAACGCCTTCTACGTCGCCGCCGGCGGCAAGAACCCGGCGTTCGCGCAGCAGTTCGCCACCGCTGTGGCCTCCTCCCCGGACATCGTCGAGCAGATGTTCCCCAAGAACGAGCTGCCGCCGGTGAGCCTCGAGCTGCAGAAGAAGCTCGCCGAGGACTTTCCCGAGATCGTGAAGATCGCGGAGCTCGCCGCCGACGGCGACCCGATGCCCGCCATCCCGGAGATGGCCGCCATCTGGCAGCCGCTGGGCCAGGCGCAGGCGAACATCGTCGGCGGCGCGGATCCGGAGTCCACGATGGTCTCCGCAGGCGAGGAGATCACCGGCCAGATCAGCGGCTGATCCCGACACCCTCGGGCGGGGTCGGCGCGCACGCGCCGCACCCCGCCCGCGCGCTGCCCCTCCCAGCGCATCTGCACGTCCGTGCACGTCCCTGCCCGGCGCAGCCGGGCCCGCCGCGGCCTCGTGCCCGGCCCTCTCCCCCGCCCTGATCCCCGAAAGGCAGCGTCGCCATGTCCTCCACCCACGCGCCTGCGCACCGAGAGCGCACCACCACGATCCCCGCGATCGTGGTGCGTGTGCTGTTCCTCGGTGCCGTGCTCGCCGTGGCCGCCTTCACCGTGCCGCTCATGATCGAGCTGAAGCAGTGGATGTGGCTGACCGTCATGGTCCTGGCCACGGTCGCGATCTTCGTCCTGTACTCGACGAAGCGCTTCGTGCCCGGCAAGTACCTCTTCCCGGGCACCTTCTTCCTCGTGGTCTTCCTGATCACCCCGATCATCCTCACGATCGGGTACTCCTTCACGAACTTCGGTGACGGCACGCGCGGCACGAAGGAGCAGGCGGTCGACTCGATCGTCGCGAACTCCGTGCAGCAGACCGAGGACTCCACCTGGTACAACCTGGCCGTCGCCACTCAGGGAGACCCGGTCGAGGGTCCCTTCACCCTCTTCCTCGTGGACCCCGAGACCGGCACGGTCTATCGGGGCGACGAGACGGCGCCGGTGCAGGAGATCTCCGCCGATGAGGTCACGGTGACCTCCGGCTTCGTCACCGAGGCCGAGGGCTACACGATCCTCGACGCCCGCGAGGTGAACGCCGCCTATGATGCGCTGCAGGCTTTCGCCGTCCCGATCTCGGACACCTCCGCGGTGCGGGTCCAGGGCGCGAACCAGGCCTTCGAGGGCACCACGATGCTCAGCTATGACGACGCCACCGACACGCTCACCGACTCCCTGACCGGCGACGAGTTCACCGTCGGGAAGGTCGGGGACACCGAGTACTTCGTGGACGCGGACGGCAAGCGCGCCTTCAGCCAGTCCTGGCTGCAGAGCGTCGGGGCGAGCAACTACGAGCGCCTGTTCACCGACGCGGGCATCGCGAAGCAGTTCGGCGCGGCCTTCGTGTGGACCCTGGTCTTCGCCCTCGGCTCGGTGCTGCTGACCTTCGTGGTGGGCTTCGCCCTCGCCCTGGTGCTCAACGACGAGCGGATGCGCGGCCGCCGCCTCTACCGCTCCGTGCTTCTGATGCCCTACGCGGTCCCCGGCTTCATCTCCCTGCTGGTGTGGTCGAACTTCTACAACCGTGACTTCGGCCTGATCAACGAGACGCTGGGCCTGAACCTGGACTGGATGGGCGACCCCACGCTCGCCAAGGCCGCCGTGCTGCTGACGAACCTGTGGATGGGCTTCCCCTATATGTTCATCGTCTCCACCGGCGCCCTGCAGGCGATCCCGAACGACGTCACGGAGGCCGCCCGGATGGACGGTGCCAGCCGGCTGCAGACCACGCTCAAGGTGGTGACCCCGCTGCTCATGGTGGCGGTGGCCCCGCTGCTGGTGGCGTCCTTCGCCTTCAACTTCAACAACTTCAACGCCATCCAGCTGCTCACCGAGGGCGGTCCGTTCCTCCCGGGCGAATACACCCGCGGCGGGACCGACATCCTGATCTCGATGATCTACCGCATCGCCTTCGGCGGATCCGGGGCCGACTTCGGCTTCGCCTCGGCGGTCTCCGTCGCCCTGTTCGCGCTCACCGGCGTGCTCGCGGCGATCCAGTTCCGGTTCACCAACGTCCTCGAAGACGTCAACTGAGAGGAGACCTGCGATGAGCACCTCCACCACGCCCCGTATCCCCACCGCGCCCCTCGCCCCGGTCGCCATCCCGCGCCGGATGTCCCCGCGCCGCTGGATGGCCGAGATCGGCTGGCGCCATCTGGTCGGCCTCGCAGCCATGGCCTTCGCCGTCTTCCCGATCCTGTTCGTGGTCTCCGCCTCGCTGAACCCGCTGGGGACCGTGTCCTCCTCGGGGCTGCTGCCCAAGGCGTTCAGCCTGGTCCACTACGAGGCGCTGATCAGCGGATCCCGCGGACCGTTCCTGCAGTGGTACCTCAACACCCTCATCGTCTGCGGCGTCGTCGCCGTGACCCAGGTGTTCCTGTCCACGCTCGCGGCCTATGTGTTCAGCCGCTTCCGCTTCGCCGGCCGTCGGATCGGGCTGCTGTCCCTGCTGCTGGTGATGATGTTCCCGGCCATCCTCGCGATGATCGCCGTGTACACCATGATCTCCGACCTCGGGCAGGTCATCCCCGTGCTGGGCCTGAACTCTCTGCCGGGCTACATCGTGGTGCTCCTCGGCGGCTCGCTGGGACAGGTCTGGCTGATCAAGGGATTCTTCGACACGGTGCCCAAGGAGCTCGACGAGGCGGCGATCATCGACGGCTGCAGCCACTGGCAGGTCTTCACGAAGATCCTGCTGCCCACGCTCACCCCGATCCTCGCCACCACGGTGCTGCTCGCCCTGGTCGGCGTGCTCAGCGAGTTCCTGCTCGGCTCGATCTTCCTGACCGCCGACGACAAGAAGACGCTCGCGGTGGGCCTGTACGGGCTGCTCCAGGGCGACCGGTCGAACAACCTGGGCGTCTTCGCCGCCGGGTCCGTGATGATCATGATCCCGGTGATCATCCTGTACCAGTTCCTCCAGCGCTACATCGTCGGCGGCTCCACCGCCGGCGCCGTGAAGGGCTGATCCCGCCTCCATGACTGCTCCTGTGAATGCCGCTGCGTCTGCCGCTCGCACCGCCGCGCTGACCACCGCCCTGCCTGCGCCCGTCGACGCCTCGGGGGTGCCGCTGCTCGAACAGCCCCACCACGACAGCGGTCCGCTCCACGTCCCGGCCCGGCCCCGCCGGATCGGGGACGCGGTCCTGCTGCGGGTGTGGGTGCCGGACTCCTATCCGGCCGACGTCCTCGCCCTGCGCACGGTGGTCGATGGAGAGATCCGCACCGCCCGGCTCACCCTCGCCGCCTGCGAGGCGGCCGGGGCCTGGTGGGAGACGACGCTGAGCGTCTCGAACCCCGTCGTGGGCTACCGCTTCTGCGTGCTCGCCGCGGACGGCGCCGTGACCGCGACGGGCGCTCCGGTCCCCGCCTATGCCTGGCTCACCGCGGCCGGGCTGATCCCCTGGGACGTGTCCGATGCGACCGACTTCCGGCTCGTGGTCCATGAGGCCGCCCCGGACTGGGTGGACGATGCGATCGTCTACCAGGTCTTCCCCGACCGCTTCTCCCGCAGCGCGAGGACGCCGCTGGATGACCTCGGCCGTCCCGCCCCGCAGGAGCTCCCTCAGTGGGCGATCCCGATGGCCTGGGAGGACGAACCCGCGACGCAGGGGATCATCACCGGGCAGCAGTTCTACGGTGGCGACCTGGACGGGGTGATCGACCGGCTGGACCACATCGCGTCCCTCGGCGCGGACACCGTCTATCTCACCCCCGTGTTCCCGGCCGGGTCGGTGCACCGCTACGACGCCTCGACCTTCGACGCCGTGGATCCCCTGCTGGGAGGCGACGAGGCCCTGGTACGGCTCTCCGGCGCTCTCCACGCCCGCGGGATGCGACTCGTGCTGGATCTGACCACGAACCACACCGGCGACACCCACGAGTGGTTCCGCGCCGCCCAGGCCGATCCTGACTCCCCCGAGGCGGGCTTCTACCTCTTCGACGAGCATCCTGATCGATACGTCTGCTGGCTCGATGTGCCGACCCTGCCCAAGCTCGACCAGCGCGGCGCCGTGCTCCGTGAGCGGCTCACCCGCGGCGCAGGCAGCGTCGTCGGCCGGTACCTCGCCGGCCCCGTCCTCGCCGACGGCTGGCGGATCGACGTGGCGAACATGACCGGCCGCCATGGCGCGGTGGACCTCACCCACGAGGTGGCGCAGGAGATCCGCTCCACCCAGCGCGAGGTCTCCGCCGAGACCGGCCGGGACACCTGGCTGATCGCCGAGCACGGCCATGACGCCACCGGTGATCTCGCCGGGGACGGCTGGCACGGAACCATGAACTACGCGGGCTTCACCCGTCCCCTGTGGGCGTGGCTCGCCGACCCGGGCAGCGACCTCAACTGGCTCGGCCTCCCCATGACGCTGCCCCGGCTGAGCGGCACCGTCATCTCCCGCACCCTGCGCGACTACAACGCGCAGATGTCCTGGGAGGCGCGCACCCATTCCCAGAACCAGCTGTCCAGCCATGACACGCCCCGCACCCGCACGGTCGTCGGCTCCCGGGGCCGGCAGCTGACGGCGATCGCCGCCCTGGCCACGCTGCCCGGAGTGCCGACCGTGTTCGCGGGGGACGAGCTCGGGGCCGTCGGCACCAACGGCGAGCACTCCCGCACGCCGATGCCGTGGCCCGCGATCGAGGAGGCCGACGGCGAGCGCATCGACCTCGCGATCCTCGCGGCGACCCGCGCCCTGCTGGGCCTGCGCCGGCGGGAAGTGGCCCTGCGCCGCGGTGGTCTGCGATGGTTGTCCATCGGCCCTGACGCCCTCGTGTTCGCCCGGACCCACCCGGAGGGGGAGGTGATCGTGCATCTCGCTCGGGACGCCCATGCGGAGCTCACGCTGGACCTCGCGGCCCTGCCGGGCTTCCCCGCGGGGTCCGCGGAACCTCCGGCGTCCGTCGAGGTCCTCCATCAGGAGGGCGGCGCCCGGGCCCGCCGGCTGGGGCGCTCGCTCGAGCTCTCGGCCGCCCATGCCGGGGCGACCTTGATCAAGGTCGTCCGCACCGCCTCTGACGTCCCCTCGCCCTGAACCCGACCGCCCCTCGACCCCGCCGCAGCCCACCCGGGAGCGCCTGCACCTGCAGCGCCCGGCCGGAGCACGGCATCCGACCCACCAGCACAGCACCCTCGGAAGGACCTGCATGACCTCCCCGATCTCGACCCCCGCGCCCAGCACGACCACGCACGCGCACACCCGCACGGCCGATGAGGCGGCATCCCAGCAGTGGTGGCGCGACGCCGTGGTCTACCAGGTGTACCCCCGCTCCTTCGCCGACGCGGACGGCGACGGCATGGGCGACCTCCCCGGAGTCACCGCGCACCTGCCCTACCTGCGCGACCTCGGCGTCGACGCGATCTGGCTCTCGCCCTTCTACACCTCCCCGCAGCACGACGGCGGCTATGACGTCGCCGACTACACCGACGTCGACCCCCGCTTCGGGTCCCTGGCCGACGCCGACGAGATGATCGCGCGCGCCCACGAGCTGGGGCTGAAGGTCGTCGTCGACATCGTGCCCAACCACTCCTCGAGCGACCATGTGCTGTTCCAGCAGGCGCTGGCCGCCGCCCCCGGCTCCCCGGAGCGGGATATGTACATGTTCGCCGAGGGCCGGGGCGAGAACGGCGAGCTGCCGCCGAACAACTGGACCTCGATCTTCCACGGCCCGGCCTGGACCCGGATCACCGAGGCGGACGGCGCCCCCGGGCAGTGGTACCTGCACATCTTCGACACCAGCCAGCCGGACTGGAACTGGGAGAACCCGCGGGTGCACGCGCTGTTCCAGGACGTGCTGCGCTTCTGGTTGGACCGCGGGGCCGACGGCTTCCGGGTCGACGTCGCCCACGGCATGGTCAAGCCCGAGGGCCTGCCGGATGCGACCGTGAACGCCGACGGGCTGCTCGACATCCCCGAAGGCGAGGTGCCGATCTACTTCGACAATGACGGCGTGCTGGACATCTATCGGCAGTGGCGACCCATCCTGGACGCGTACGAGGGCGATCGGATGATGGTGCTCGAGGCATGGATCCCCGAGCACCGGCTGCCGCTGTACATCGGCCGCGAGGAAGCGCACCAGTCCTTCAACTTCGGATTCCTCCAGGCCCGCTGGGGCGTGGACACCATGCGGGCAGCGATCGAGGAGCCCCTGGCCCTGGCCGACGCCGTCGGCGCACCCACCACCTGGGTGCTCTCCAATCACGACGTGGTGCGCCACGCCTCCCGCTACGGTTTCCCCCCGGATCACCGCTTCGGCGAGGGCCTGCGCCGCGATGAGGTGCCCGACGCCGAGCTGGGTCTGCGCCGGGCGCGCGCCGCGACCCTGCTGATGCTGTCCCTGCCCGGCGCCGCCTACCTGTACCAGGGTGAGGAGCTCGGACTGCCGGAGGTTCGCGAGATCCCCGACGAGCTGCGCGAGGATCCCTCCCATCTGCGCGCCGGAGTCCCTGGCCGCGACGGGTGCCGGGTCCCCCTGCCGTGGCAGCAGGACGCGCCGGCCTTCGGCTTCTCCCGCACCGGGAAGAGCTGGCTGCCCCAACCTGCCGAGTTCGGCGCGCTCGCGGCCGATGCCCAGGAGGGAGTGGAGGGGTCGACCCTGGAGATGTATCGCACCGCCCTGCGGCTGCGGCGGGAGCTGGGGCTGGGGCGCCCCGAGGAGCCCGTCACCTTCGAACCCGGCCTGCCCGACGGCGTGCTCGGCGTGAGGCGCGGCGATCTGACCGTCCTGGTGAACACCTCCGAGACGGACGTCTCCCTGCCGGCCGGTCACCGCCTGGCCGGCGCCGAGGAGCTCGTGAGCTCCTCGGCCGCGGCCACCGGCACCCTCCCGGCCGACGGCGCCCTCTGGTTGCGCGACGTCTGACCGGTCACGGTCGATCGCGGCGTCCCCGTGGCGCCGCGATCGTCCGGCCCGTCGCCGCTAGGATCACGGCATGCCCTCGCCCTCCTCGCCGGCCGATCCCGGGTTCGACGTCGTCGTGCTCGGGGCCGGACTGAATTCCCTGAACCTCACCATCGCCTTCCACCAGCAGTACGGGATGCGGGCCACCACTGTCGTGCGGGTCCCGGTGGCCATGAACGAGCACTCCGTGACCACCGATCTGGAGGTCCTCGGCGCCGACGCGAGCGACGAGGACATGCGCGACGCGCTGCTCGAGCTGGCCGCCCGGCGCCCGACGGGTCGCCCGGCGCTGCTGCTGACCAATGCGGATTCGCTGATCGAGTTCATCGACCGCTTCCGCGAGGAGCTCGAGGAGCACTACCTCCTGGCCCAGGTGGACGGCCGGCTTCTGGCCCGCCTCGCCGACAAGGCCGAGTTCGCCGAGATCTGCCAGGAGCTCGGCATCGGCACTGTGCCCACGGTGATCGTCGACTTCTCCCGGACTCACGAGAGCGACTGGAACGGCGCCGACGAGCTGCCGTGGACCTACCCCGTCGTCGGCAAGGCCGCCAACACCGCCGAATACCACCACGTGCAGTTCCCCGGGAAGAAGAAGGTGTTCTTCCTGGAGTCCGCGCAGCAGCAGCAGGACCTCGTGCGCCGGTTGCGGGAATCCGGCTTCACGGGGCGCTTCCTGTTCCAGGAGCTGATCGAGGGCGACGACACCGCCGAGCGGTCGATCACCGCCTACCGCTCCAGCCGCGGGAAGGTCACCCTGCTGTGCGCGGCCCAGGTGCTGCTGGGCGAGCACACCCCCGACGCCCTGGGCCGCCCCGCCGCGATGGTCACCGGTGATTTCCCCACGCTCACCGCCGCCGCCGAACGGTTCCTCGACGCGGTGGACTACGTGGGCTTCGCGAACTTCGATGTGAAGATCGACCCGCGCACCGGCCGCGAGGCCTTCTTCGAGATCAACCCGCGCATCGGCCGCAACAACTACTACGTCACCGCCACCGGTGAATCGGTGGCCCGCCACGTCGTCGAGGACCGCATCCACGGCCGGGACCTCGACCAGGTCGTGGTCACCGCCCCGATCCTGTACTCGATCCTGCCGGTGCGCCTGGTGCTGCGCTACCTGCGGGACCCGGCGCTGCACGCACGGATCCGGCGCGTGGCGCGCACCTCGCTGCGCAATCCGTTCCGGTACGGTCCTGAAGGTCTGTGGATGCGGGCGTACTCCGTCGTCTCCGGGCTGAACTTCGTCCGCAAGTACCGCGCTGTCTACCCGCGCCCCACCGACACCGGCTTCTGATCCTGGGAAGGACCCTGCCCTGATGCCCGATACCCCCGCCCACCCCTTCGCTGCTGCTCCCACCCCCGGGGTCGATCTGGTGCTGCTGGGCGGTGACATCGGGATCTACGCACTCGCGCGCGCCTTCCACGAGCGCTACGGGACGATCGCCACGGTGGTGACGCGCAAGGTCGCCGGTCCCGTCGCGGATTCGCAGATCCTGCGCACGGTCGAGCTCGGCATGGCCGCGACCGAGGACGAGATGATCCAGGCGCTGCTGAAGGTCGGCGCCGACAAGGCGTCCCGCCCCGGCGGCACCCGTCCGGTGCTGCTGGCCAACGCGGACTTCCTGGTGGCTCTGCTGGCCGCGCACCGCGAGCAGCTCGGCGAGCTCTTCCATCTCCCGCTGCTGGATGACGATGTGCTCCGGGCCGTCGCCGATAAGGCGACCTTCTCCGAGACCTGCCTCGAGATCGGAGTGCCCACCCCGCGCACCGTCGTCCTGGACTTCGCCGGCGGCGACGCCCCCGAGGTGCCCGATCTCGAGCACTTGGGCTGGCCGCTGGTCGCGAAGGCCTCGCGCTCCTCGGCGTACAACGCGGTCTCCTTCCCCGGAAAGCGCAAGGTCTTCGAGATCGCGGACCGCGCGCAGCTGGTGGACCTGGTGGAGCGGTTGACGACGGCCGGCTACCGGGACCGCTTCGTGGTCCAGGAGATGATCCCGGGCGACGACACCTCGATGCTGTCGGTGACCGCGTACGTGGACACTGCCGGGAAGGTCACGCTGCTGGGCGGCGCGCAGGTGCTGCTGGAGGAGCACACCCCCGGGGCGCTGGGCAATCCTGCGGCGATGTTCACCACCGATCTGCCCGAGGTGTTCGAGCAGTCCGTGCTCTTCCTCGAGCACACCGGGTACCGCGGCTACGCGAACTTCGATGTGAAGATCGACCCGCGCGACGGCGTGGCGAAATTCTTCGAGGTCAACCCCCGTATCGGGCGCAACAACTACTACATGACCGCGGCCGGTGCCAATGTCGCCGATCCCGTGGTCGCGGACTTCATCGAGGACCGTGAGCTGACCCGCATGGTGCCGCGCGAGGAGATCCTCTACTCGATCGTGCCGTGGATGCTGCTGCGCCGCTACATCATCGACCCGGACCTTCGTGCCCGGGTGCAGGAGATCGGTCGCCGGCGCACCGTGCACCCCCTGTCCTACGAGGTCGAGGGCGCCAAGCGCCGCGCCTATGTCATCGCCGCGACGATCAACCAGGTCAAGAAGTTCCTGCAGCACTATCCGCGCCCGTCGGCCGACGGCTTCTGAGCCGGGAGGGGTCTCTCGAGGCGGGCCCCACCAGCACGCGTTCCCTGCTCCCTATCAGGTAAATCCCTGAAACACTAGGGGGAAACACTCCGCGACAGGTCGGGCGCGCCCCGTCGTGCCTGTTGAGCGGCGGTCGTAGGCTCAAAACATGAGCAACACGAGGACCCACAGTGAGCGGGCGGGGAAAAGATCAGACCGTAGTCTGACCCCGTTCATCCGCTCGGAGGACGCCGATGGCGTCACCGGGTGCGAGGCTCGAGGGGTGAACGTGATTCCGATGCGCCCCGCCGAACGGACCTCCGCCGAGCAGCGCCCACTGCGGGTGCTGCTGACCACCGACTGGTGGGAACCGGTCGTCAACGGCGTCGTGGCCTCCGTCGCGACCCTGCGCCGTGAGCTCATCGCACTGGGCTGCGATGTCCGCGTGCTCACGCTCTCCCAGGGGATCCGCACCCGCAGCGAGCCGGGCGTCTACCGCATCGGCTCGGTCTCCGCGGCGATGCTCTACGACCGTGCCCGGATCGGCATGCCGGCCAGTCGGCGCGTGCTGCGCGAGATCCTGGACTGGCGGCCGGATGTCATCCATTCCCAGTGCGAATTCTCCACCCACGTCTGGGCCCGCCGGATCGCTCGCACCCTGGCGGTGCCGCTGGTGCACACGTACCACACGATCTACGAGGACTACACGCACTACTACTCCCCGAGCCGCACCGTCGGCAGGAAGGTGGTCGCGACCTTCTCCCGCCGGGTGCTCGAGGGCACCGACGCGGTCGTCGTGCCGACCACCAAGGTCGCGAACCTGCTCACCGGGTACGGAGTGCGCCGGCCCCTCCATGTCATCCCCACCGGATTGGACCTGCAGCGGTTCCGCCCTTCCCGGTCGCCGGCCGAGCGGGCCGACGTCGCCGCCCTGCGGGCGAGCCTCGACATCACCCCGGACCAGAAGGTCCTGATATCCGTGTCCCGCCTGGCCAAGGAGAAGAACCTCGACGAGGTGCTCGACCAGGTCGCAGCCGCGGATCGGGAGGACACAGTGCTGGTGCTGGTCGGTGACGGCCCGTACCGCGAGGAGCTCGAGGCCCGTACCCGGGCCCTCGGCATCGCCGACCGCGTCCGTTTCGCCGGCGTCGTCGACCCTGCGGAGGTGCAGCGCTGGTACCGCATCGGCGACGTGTTCGTCAGCGCCTCCCGCAGCGAGACGCAGGGCTTGACCTTCATCGAGGCCCTTGCGAGCGGGCTGCCGCTGCTGTGCCGCCGGGATCCCTCGCTCGACGGCGTCGTCGTCGACGGCCGCACCGGGTGGCAGATCGAGACCCCCGACGAGTTCACCGACCAGCTCGGGGCGCTGCTGGACGACTCCGCGCGGCGCGCCGAGATGTCACAGGCCGCCGTCGATCACGCCGCAGCGACCTGCGGATCACCCCAGTTCGGCAAGGCAGTGCTGGACGTGTACCAGCAGGCGCGCCTGCGCCGCACCCCGCGGATCATCTCGCGACTGGCAGTGCCCGCATGAGCACCACCACTCAGCCGGTGCCCGTCCAGACCCTGCCGCTGCGCCCCTCGAGCTCCACGCTCGAGCACACCGGCCTCCACGGCGGCCCCCGACCTGTTCGACCGGAGTCCCCGGCCCGTCGGGCGGAAGCGCCGGTCGTCCCCGCTGTTCGTGCTCCCCGCGATCCGGTGCGCATGGCAGCCCAGCTGTCCCCCTTGCTGGGCCTGGCGATCAGCATCGGCCTGGTGTGGTGGGGCCTGGAGACCGGCGTCCTGCAGTCGCTCGCGAACCTGCAGGCCTTCATCGATTCCCTGGGTGCCTGGGGGCCGTTCGCCTTCCTGATCGTCTCCACCGCCTCGGTGATCTTCCCGATCGTGCCCGGCGGTCTGCTGGTCATCGCCGGCCCGGTCCTGTTCGGGGCCGTCGACGGCACGATCTACAACTACGTCGCCGTGTGCAGCGGCTCGTTGCTGAACTTCCTGATCGCCCGCCACGTCGGCCTCGCCCTGATCGAGCGGATCTTCCGCCCCAGAACGGTGGAGAAGTTCCTGGGCTGGACCCGGAACTCCCATTTCTCCCGTGCCTTCGCCGTGGCGATCGCCCTGCCCGTCGCGCCCGACGACCTGCTGTGCTACATCGCCGGAACCACGCGCATGCGCTGGCGCACGTACGTCCTGATCATTCTGCTGTGCAAGCCCTGGGCCCTGATCGCGTACGGACTCGGCGTCAGCGCCATCGTGCTGCGATTCCTGCCCTGGTGAACGAAGGACCATCATGCTCATGAAGACCCGCGCCGTACGGCGCCCCCGCCGACCCTGGGACCGGGCCGCACGCCGGCTCGATCGCGCGGTGCACACCGTCCTGCCCGGCCGTCATCCGCGCCGGGACGTCGGCCCCCGAGAACCGCTGCGGGTGCTGATGCCCCGTGGGCTCGCCGGGCTCGCGCAGGAATCGGGCATCGGCGCGGCGATCCGTCATCAGGAGTCCGCGGTGCGTTCGCTGGGGCACCGGGTGGTCACCAATCCGCTGCGACCCTTCGACGTGGTGCATCTGAACACGCCGTTCCCCGACACCCCGCTGCTGGCGCGCTGGGCACGACTGTGGCGCAGGCCGGTCCTGGTGTGGGCGCATTCCACGGAGGACGACTTCCGGGACTCCTTCCCCGGCTCAAACCGCCTCGCTCCCGTGTTCCGTCGCTGGATCGCCCATCTGTACCGGCTCGGCGACGCCGTGGTCACCCCCAGTGAGTATTCACGCGAACTGGTCTCGGCGCCCAAGTACGGGATCTCCCGGCGCATCCACGTGCTCTCCAACGGGGTGGACACCTCGTTCTTCCGCCCCGATCCCGGTGCTCGCCCGCGACTTCGGGAGTCCCTGGGGATCGACGCGGACTCCACAGTCGTCCTCAGCGTGGGGATGCAGCTCGTGCGCAAGGGCATCCTGGACTGGGTGGAGGTCGCCCGACGCATGCCTGAGGTGACCTTCGTCTGGTACGGCCGCACCGACTCGCGTCTGCTGACCGCCGACGTCCAGCGCGCTCTGGCCACTGCCCCTGCGAACGCTCTGTTCCCGGGATACATCTCCGCCGAGATGCTCCGCGAGGCCTACTGCGGAGCGGACGCCTTCTGCTTCCTCACCCAGGAGGAGACCGAGGGGATCGTGCTCTGGGAGGCCCTGGCCTGCGAGGTGCCGGCTCTGGTGCGAGCGATTCCGCTGTACCGGGACCGGATGCCCGACGGCGTGCTCACGCACCAGGTCGCCGGCGCCGGCCCCGGGTTCGCGGCGGATGTCGTGACCCGGCTCTCGGCCCTGCTCGCAGGTGACCTGGAGGATCTCACCGCTGCCGGGCGGCTCGCCGCCGAGGATGTGGACCTCGACCAGGTCGCACAGCGGCTGCAGGAGATCTATCGGCTCACCGGGGTCCAGCCGCACCGGCGCTCGCGCCGGCTCACCGCCGGCGCTGGGGGCGCCACAGCACGAGCGCTCCCCCGCCGCGACGTTGAGGGCGCTCGCCCCGACGCAGAGCGCTGATCTCCCCGTCCCGGTCCGCGGAGAACACGCGCCGCTGAGCCGGGGTCATGGACTCGAGGCTCTCGCGCACGTTCTCGAGCTGGTCGGAGAGGACGGCGACCTCATCCTGCAGCTCGAAGATCCGCTTGATACCGGCGAGGTTGATGCCGTGATCCTGGGAGAGCCGCTGGATCTCCCGGAGCCTCGCCACATCACGGGCGCTGTAACGCCGGCCCCGGCCGCGGGTGCGCTGCGGGGAGACGAGCCCGATCCGGTCGTACTGGCGCAGAGTCTGCGGATGCATCCCGGAGAGCTCCGCTGCCACGGAGATCACGTACGCGGGAGCGCGCTCGTCGAAGCGATACGGGGATGCCATACCGAGCGCTCCTTCCTGCAGACGCTGCTCACCCTGCGGGCGTTGCTGACCTTTCCGGTTCTGCCGTTCCTACTGTGCCACTGCGCGGGCGCCCCCGCGCTCAGCCGGCCGCGGCCTCGGCGAGTCCGTCGCGCGGATCCTCCTCGGCCAGGGCCTCGCGCAGGTCCTCGACTGCCTGCTTCGCGGCGCCCTCGACATGGGTGGGAACCGCGACCTGCACGGTGACCAGGAGGTCACCGGTGGTCTTCTTCGTGGTCAGGCCCTTGCCGCGCACGCGCAGGGTTCGGCCCGACGGCGTGCCGGGCGGGACCTTCACGCTCACGGAGCCGCCGTCCAGCAGCGGCACCGGGACGGTACACCCGAGCACGGCCTCGTCGAAGGACACCGGGACGGTCAGGCGCAGGTTCGCGCCGTCGCTGGTCCACACGGGATGCTCGTCGACGTCGAGGGTCAGCAGCAGGTCGCCGGCGGGCGCCGAGCCCTGTCCGGGGCGGCCCTTGCCGCGCAGGCGGATCTTCTGCCCGTCGTGCACGCCGGCGGGGATGCGGGTGGTGAGGCCACGACCGTCGACGGTCAGGCGGATCTCGGTGCCGAGCGCCGCGTCCCGGAAACTGATACGGGTGCGCGCGGAGATATCGGAGCCCTTCGCGGGGGCGCGGCCGCCCCCGTTGCTCTGGAAGCCGGCAGGGCCTGCTCCGCCCTGGCCGCCGAACATGCGCATGATGTCGTCGAGGTCAGGATTGCCCGCGCCGCCGGGCCCGCCGCGACCGGGCGCTGGCCCGGGGAAGCCGCCGCCCTGGCCGCCGAACATGGAGGAGAAGACGTCCTCGAAGCCGGCACCGCCGGCGCCGCCCTGGCCCGCGGCGAAGCGTGCCCCGCCGGAGCCCATCGCCCGGATCGCGTCGTACTGCTTGCGCTGCTCCTCGTCGTTGAGCACCGAGTACGCCTCACCGATCTCCTTGAACCGCTCCTCGGCCTTGCGGTCACCGGGGTGGTGATCGGGGTGGTACTTCCGGGCCTGGGTGCGGTAGGCCTTCTTGATCTCCGGCGCGCTCGCGTCCTTCGAGACGCCGAGGACCGCGTAGAAGTCCTTGTCGAGCCAGTCCTGTGAGGACATGAGCGTCTCCTTCCGGGAGCGTCAGGTTCTTCGTCGTGTGTTCTGGGAGTGGACGGTCGTGGGGCCTGCCGGCCGGTTCTCGGCCAGCAGGCCCCACGCCGCCGTCTGGGTGTTGTCGGTCAGCCGATCAGGCCGGGCCGCGGGTCCCGACCCGTGCCGGGCGCAGCACCCGATCGTTGACCGCATATCCCGGCTGGATGACCAGCGAGATGGTCGCGGTCGCGACATCGTCCGCGTCCTCGTGCATGAGCGCCTCGTGGATGTTCGGATCGAACTCCTCGCCGACGGCGGCGAACCGCTTCAGCCCATGCGAGCTGAGGACCTCTTCGAGCTTCTGGGCGATCGAGTGGAACGGGGTTCCCTCGGCGATGTCGCCGTGCTGGCGGCCCAGTTCGACGTCGTCCAGGACCCCGATCAGCGAGGCGAGGACGCGACCGACCGCTGCCTGAGTGTTGACCTCGGCCGCGGACTCGATGCGCCGACGCGAGTTGACGTACTCCGCCTGCTCGCGCTTGAGCTGCTCGGAGAGCTCGGTGACCTTGCCCTCCAGCTCGGCGACCCGCCCGGCGTCCGCCGGAGCGGAGCCGCCGGCCCCGTCCTCGGCCTGTGCCGCCTGCTCATAGAGCTTCGCGGCCTCGGCATCGATGGGATCGACGGGCTCGGCAGAGCCCTGGCCCTCGCTCGCCGGGGTACCCCCAGAGGGACGGACACTGCCGTCCTCCGGGTTCACCCTGCGCTTGTCGGTGAAGGAGAACCCGGGCTCTTCCTCAGGTCCCGGTGCGTCGTCCGGAGTGCTCTGACCCTCGGACATCACTTCTTCTCCTCGTCCTCATCCACGACCTCGGCGTCGACCACGTCGTCATCATCCGACGATGCGCTCGCGTCTGCCGCCGCCTCGCCATCCGTGCCCTCAGCACCCTCAGCGCCCTCGGCCTGCGAGTAGATCGCGGTGCCGACGGCCTGCAGGGCCTCGTTCAGGGTGTCGCGCTTGGCCTCGAGATCCTCCGTGGAGGCATCCTCCTTGGCCAGCTCCTCCTTGGACTCCTTGATGGCGTCCTCGGCCTTGGTGCGGTCCGCGTCCTGGATCTTGTCCGCGTTGTCCTTGAGCAGCTTCTCGCCCTGGTAGACGAGCTGCTCGAGGGTGTTGCGGGCGTCGGCGTTCTTGCGACGCTCCTCGTCCTCGGTCGCGTGGGCCTCGGCATCCTTCACCATGCGGTCGATGTCCTCATCGGACAGCGCGGAACCGCCGGTGATCTGGATCGACTGCTCGTTGCCGGTGCCGCGGTCCTTGGCGGTGACGTGGACGATGCCGTTGGAGTCGATGTCGAAGGTGACCTCGACCTGCGGGATGCCGCGCGGGGCCGGCGCGATGCCGGTCAGCTCGAAGGTGCCCAGCAGCTTGTTGTCCCGGGTGAACTGGCGCTCGCCCTGGAACACCTGGATCGCCACGGAGGGCTGGTTGTCCTCTGCGGTGGAGAACACCTCGGAGGTCTTGGTGGGGATGGCCGCGTTGCGCTCGATGAGCTTGGTCATCACGCCGCCCTTGGTCTCGATGCCGAGGGAGAGCGGGGTGACGTCCATGAGCAGGACGTCCTTGCGCTCGCCCTTGATGACGGCTGCCTGCAGCGCGGCGCCCACGGCGACGACCTCATCGGGGTTGACGCTCTTGTTGGGCTCCTTGCCGCCGGTCAGGGCCTTGACGACCTCGGTGACGGACGGCATGCGGGTCGAGCCGCCCACCATCACGACGTGGTCGATCTCCGAGACGGAGATGCCGGCGTCCTTGATGACCTGGTGGAACGGAGCCTTGGTGCGCTCGAGCAGATCCGAGGTCATGTCCTCGAACTGGGCCCGGGTGAGCTTCTCGTCCAGGTGCAGCGGGCCGTTCTCCGTCATCGACAGGTACTGCAGCGAGATGGTGGTGGAGGTCGAGGAGGACAGCTCCTTCTTCGCCTGCTCGGCAGCCTCCTTGAGGCGCTGCAGGGCGATGCGGTCCTTGGAGAGGTCCACCCCGTCCTTGTTCTTGACCTGAGTGGTCAGCCAGTCGACGAGCTTCTGGTCCCAGTCGTCGCCGCCGAGGCGGTTGTCACCGGCGGTGGCCTGGACCTGGATGGTCGAACCTTCGTCGTCCTTGCTCACCTCGAGCAGGGAGACGTCGAAGGTGCCGCCGCCGAGGTCGAAGACCAGGATCTGCTCGTCGTTCTTGCCCTTCTCCAGGCCGTAGGCGAGAGCCGCGGCGGTGGGCTCGTTGATGATGCGCAGCACGTTGAGGCCGGCGATGGTGCCGGCGTCCTTCGTGGCCTGGCGCTCGGAGTCGCTGAAGTACGCAGGGACGGTGATGACCGCATCGGTCACGGCCTCGCCCAGGTAGGACTCAGCATCCTTCTTGAGCTTGCCGAGGACGCGGGCCGAGATCTCCTGCGCGGTGTACTTCTTCTCGTCGAGCTCCTGGCTCCAGTCGGTGCCCATGTGGCGCTTGACGGAGGAGATGGTGCGATCGACGTTGGTGACTGCCTGACGCTTGGCGACCTCGCCGACGAGGACCTCGCCCTGCTTGGAGAAGGCCACGACCGACGGGGTGGTACGGGAACCCTCGGCATTCGCGATGACCGTGGGCTGACCGCCTTCGAGGACGGCGACGGCGGAGTTTGTGGTACCGAGGTCGATTCCGACGACACGGGACATGGGTGCCTGCCTTTCTGCGGCGGATGCGCCGCAACGGGTTCATGCGCTGCCGACCACTGCGGCCGACGGCAAAACTTGAGCTGTACGCACTCAAGTAGAAAACCCGTCGCGATCGTTGTCAATCTAGAGGGTCCGAACTTGAGTACACCTCACTCAACCTTGGCCGGGCCAGGTTCATTCCCGCCATGGCATGCTGTGACGGACGACACGGTTGTTGCAGGTTCTCGCGCCACTTGGCCAGTTCTCATTTTCTTGGCCAGCGCGTGTCAGGTTTCTCGCCGACTTGTCAGGCGTGCCGGCACAATGGTGGGCGTGGCGCACACTGTCATCCAGGTCCCGGTACCAGAGCTTGAGTCGATCACTCAACGCCTCGAGCGCCCGCCCGTGTGCCCGCACATCACGTTGCTCGGGCCGTTCGTCGATCGGCGCGACGTCAACGAGGACCTCGTCGACACCCTCCGCGACCTGCTAGCACAGGTTCGAGCCTTCGACTTTAAACTCTCCACGATGGGCCGCTTCGGCAGCGAGCTCACCTACCTGGCACCGGAGCCAGCCGGTCACTTCGTCCGACTCACGCACATGCTCGCCGCCACCTTCCCGAAGTGGCCTCCGTACGACGGGGCGTTCGACGAGATCGTCCCTCACCTTTCGATCGGTGCAGGCCTCACCAGCGCCGACGAAGAGGGTGTCCGGGAGTCGCTTCCAATCAGCTCGACAGCAGACGAGGTGACGCTCACCTGGTGGTCGGAGGACGCTGCCGAGGAGCTTGTGCGCTTTCCCCTGCACCTCTAGGGCATGTCTCTAAAGCAGGTGGTTGAGCCACTGGATCGTGGCTCTCAGGACTGTTCCTGCGCGGTAGGTCAGGGCGAGTTTGTCGTAGCGGGTGGCCAGTCCGCGCCACTGCTTGACGTCGCTGTAGCCGCGTTCGATGACGTTGCGGCCGCGGTAGGCCTCGGCGTCCAGCCCGACTGGACGGCCGCCGTGTGAGCCCCGGTTGCGGCGGTGCTTCTGCTGGTCACGCGGCTCTGGGATCACGCACTTGATCCCGCGACGACGGAGGGTGGAACGGGTGGCGCGGGAGGAGTAGGCCTTGTCGCCGCGCAGCATGTCCGGTCGGGTGCGGGGACGGCCGGGACCAGGACGGTCCACCGAGAGGGCGTCCAGTAGCGGGCCGAACATCGGTGAATCGCCGCCCTGGCCGGGGCCACAGAGGATCACCAGCGGCAGGCCGTGGCCGTCGACGAGCTGGTGGATCTTGGTCGAGAGCCCGCCGCGAGAGCGGCCCAGCGCGTGATCCGCCGGCTCAGCGCGGAGATTCTTGTGGTTCCACAGTGCCCCCTGTGGTGCGCTCGAGGTTCGTGCCGTGCTGGTGAGCGCGGCAGATCGTGGAGTCGACCGCGACTGACCAGTCCAGCTTCCCCTCGTCGTCGGCGCGCACCAGGAGAGCGTCGAGGACCTGATCCCAGACACCGTCCTCGGCCCAGGCACGGTGCCGCTTCCACACTGTTTGCCAGGGCCCGAAATCCTCGGGGAGGTCTCGCCAGGCGATCCCGCAGCGGTAGCGATAGATGATTCCCTCGACGACCTGCCGGTGATCCCGCCTCGGACGCCCTGACCAGGGTTGTTGGGCAGGTAGCAGCGGCTGGATCGTTTCCCACTGGGCGTCGGACAACACGCTTCGTCGGCTCATCTATCCAGAATCACGCACAAGCGGGCACGAGCTTAGGAGACACGCTCTAGGTCAGTACAGGAACTCGCGGCGCCGCCCGCGGGCGAGAAAACGCGTGGACTGGAAGAAACCGACCTAGGCATACTCGAGTGGGTGCTGCCCACTCGGCCCGTGAGCAGAGAGAAAGCATCGCCGTCGAGGGAGCCTGCATGCCTGACATCACCGCTGATCTGGTCACCGAACTCAT
Source organism: Brachybacterium sp. FME24 (assembly GCF_014897705.1). Lineage (GTDB taxonomy): Bacteria > Actinomycetota > Actinomycetes > Actinomycetales > Dermabacteraceae > Brachybacterium. The sequence goes on from NZ_JABUXV010000026.1 coordinate 50,094, forward strand.
CGCCCGCCACGTGCCTGCGCTTGCGGGATTGCCAGTGACGCCTGTGGCGCGCCAGGGCTGGGACAACCGCACCTTCCGGATCCAGGACACCCACTGCGCGCGCCTACCGAGCGCCGACGGCTACTCCGCGGGGGTCGAGAAAGAGGACCACGTGCTCCCCATCCTCGCGCCACACCTGCCAGTAGCAATTCCCGATGTGGTGACTTCAGTTCCCCCCTCAGCCGATTTTGGACGCCCGTGGACCGTGCGCCGGTGGCTAAGTGTGATGTCCAGGGAGGTTGTCCCGCCGCGAGGCGGTGAGTCGAGATGACAAGGG
>NZ_JABUXV010000027.1 GCF_014897705.1 Brachybacterium sp. FME24
GCAGGGTTTCACCGACGCACGACGTGCCGTTGGTCGCAACAGGAGGGCGGTCCTGCCGGTGGCCCGGTGCCCGGGTGCTCGGCGGGCGCTGCGGACTCGGTGGGTTCGGGGACTCTCGAGCTCGGGGCATTCGGCGGGCGTTCGCATCGTGAGCGATCCGTATCGAGCCGGCCGACGGTGCTACCGTGACGAACGTGCGTGGATCGCTGCTTCTGCTTAGCCGCCGCGACGGGACCTGAACGCCGGGACCCCGCCGCGGCTGACGTTGTGTCCGGCGACCGGTACCCCAGCGAGAAGGACCCCTCTGATGACTGATTCCACGATCACCTCCGTTCCCGAGATCGCCGCCGTCGGCGACCCGGCCGCTCCCGTCGTCGGCTCCACCGGTGACGCGCCCCAGCAGCCTTCGGGCATGCCGACCCACAAGTATCTGCCGTTCCACGAGCAGATCCGGGTGGAGCTCCCGGATCGCACCTGGCCCACTCATCGCATCTCGCGCGCTCCGCGCTGGTGCGCGGTGGACCTGCGCGACGGCAACCAGGCCCTCATCGACCCCATGAACTCCGAGCGCAAGCTGCGGATGTTCGAGCTGCTGGTGCAGATGGGCTACAAGGAGATCGAGGTCGGGTTCCCCGCCGCCTCGACGACGGACTTCAACTTCGTGCGCACCCTCATCGAAGAGGGCCGCATCCCTGATGACGTCGCCATCCAGGTCCTCACCCAGTCCCGTGAGCACCTGATCGAGCGCACCTATCAGGCGATCGCGGGTGCCGAGCGGGCCGTCGTGCACCTGTACAACTCCACCTCGGTCGTCCAGCGCGACGTCGTCTTCCGGGCCGACGAGGACGCGGTGCTCGACATCGCCGTCCAGGGCGCGCTGCTGTGCAAGAAGTACGAGGAGACGGTCCCGGATACGCAGATCACCTACCAGTACTCGCCGGAGTCCTACACGGGTACCGAGCTCGAGTACGCCCTGCGGGTCTGCAATGCCGTCATCGAGGTCGTGAAGCCCACGCCCGAGGACAAGATGATCATCAACCTGCCGGCGACCGTCGAGATGGCCACCCCCAATGTGTACGCCGACTCCATCGAGTGGATGCACCGTCACCTGGATCGCCGCGACAGCCTGGTGCTGTCCCTGCACCCGCACAATGACCGCGGCACCGGCGTGGCCGCCGCGGAGCTCGGGTACCTGGCCGGGGCCGACCGCATCGAAGGCTGCCTCTTCGGCAACGGCGAGCGCACCGGCAATGTCGACCTGGTGACGCTGGGCCTGAACCTGTTCAGCCAGGGCATCGATCCTCAGATCGACTTCTCGGATCTCGACGAGGTGCGCCGCACCGTCGAGCACTGCAACCAGATGCCCGTTCCCGAGCGCAGCCCCTACGGCGGCGACCTCGTCTTCACGGCGTTCTCCGGTTCGCACCAGGACGCCATCAAGAAGGGCCTGGAGCGGATGCAGTCCCACGCCGACGACACCGGCAAGGATGTCGACGATCTCGTCTGGCGGGTGCCCTACCTGCCGGTGGACCCCAAGGACCTGGGGCGCTCCTACGAGGCCGTGATCCGCGTGAACTCGCAGTCCGGCAAGGGCGGCATGGCCTACCTGCTGCACAGCGAGCACGGGCTGGACCTGCCGCGTCGTCTGCAGATCGAGTTCTCCGGGATCGTCCAGCAGAGGACCGACTCCGACGGCGGCGAGGTCTCCCCGGAGCAGCTGTGGGACGCGTTCACCGACGAGTACCTGCCGGCTCTCGCCGAGGAGAAGCGCTGGGGTCGCTTCGCCATCACCGCCATCCATCAGGAGTCCACCGGTGAGGGCGCGGACCGCATCACGGTCACGCTGGTCGTCGACGGCGAGGAGCATACGGTCACGGGCATCGGCAACGGTCCGCTCGATGGCTTCGTCAAGGCCCTCGCAGAGCGGAAGATCGACGTGCGGATCCTCGATTACGCCGAGCACGCGCTGACCGAGGGCGACGACTCCCTGGCCGCCTCGTACATCGAGTGCGAGATCGGTGACCGGATCTTCTGGGGCGTCGGCATCGACGGTTCCATCACCCGCGCCTCCCTCGAGGCGATCATCTCGGCCCTGAATCGCGAGCACCGCACGCGGATCTGAGGCTGGTCGAGGTCATGCATGGGGCGGGGCGCCACGGAGACAACCATGGCGCCCCGCCCTGGTCCCCGAGCGGGCCGGGTCCCGAGTGCGGCAGCGAAGGAGTCTCGGCGATGGCCGGGATCGACCCGTTCACCTCATGGCCGGAGGTTCGGCCTCAGAGGTGGAGGTGACGATCTCCCTCGCCGCTTTCGCCCTCGCGCCCGCCCCGTGACTCCTGGTCGATCGCGAGCGCCTCGTCGGCCAGCAGGTCCTCGTCGGTCAGGACCTGCATCTCCCCGGTGACAGTCGCGTGGGTGGGGATGGGAAGGTCCCAGCCCGGCGCCTCGTCCACCGGCTGCGGCTCGTCGGGAGCGCCGCTGCGGGCTGTCAGGGTCACTCCGACGCTCGCACCGACCACCAGCAGGGCGGCCAGCACTCGCAGCGCCGTGGCGTCCTGACCGATGAGCAGCACACCGGCGATCAGCGCCAGGACGGGTTCGAGGCTCAGCAGGATGCCGAAGGCGTGCCGGGGCAAACGGCGCAGCGCTGCCAGCTCGAGGGTGTACGGCAGGACGGAGGCCATGATCGCGGTGGCCGTGGCGAGCGCCAGCAGGCGCCAATCCATGAGGCCGACCAGAGCACCCTCGGTGCCGAAGGGCAGCACGGTCAGGGCGCCGACGGCCATGGCGACGGCGAGGCCGTCCTGTCCCGGCACCAGACGACCCACTCGGGCGCTCGTGAGCACGTACAGCCCCCAGAAGACCGCTGCGATGAGGGCGAACATCACCCCGATGAGGTCGAGGGAGGCCGCTCCCGCGAGAGATTCGATCCCGAACAGGCTCACCCCGGCCAGGGCGAGGGCCACCCACAGCAGATCGCTGCGGCGGGTGGACAGGACCGCCGCGACGGTCAGGGGACCGAGGAACTCGAAGGCCACGGCAGTGCCGAGCGGGATCCGGTCGATCGCTGCATAGAAGTTCCCGTTCATGCCGCCGACCACGACGCCGAAGAGGATCATGGCGATCCACTGCTGCCGCGTGAAGCTGCGGACCTTCGGCCGCACGATGACCAGCAGGATGACCGCAGCGATCGCCAGGCGCAGCGTCGTCGTGCCGAAGGCACCGAGCTCGCCGAACAACTGAGTCGCCAGCGCGGCGCCGACCTGAAGCGAGGTGCAGGAGCCCAGGACGAAGAGGATGGGGGTCATCGGCAGGCCGCTCCCGGCGCTGCCCGGGGTCGTACCCGCCGCCGGCACGCTGCCGGTCGGGGCGGAGGTCGAAGAAATAGTCACCCTGACACTGTGCCTCGCAGCTACCGCCACGTCTAGCGCATGTTTTCAAGGGGTACCATGAAGTAGAACTGCATGGTCTCGGGAGGTCGATATGTTGAATCTGCATCGCCTGTTCCTGCTGCACGAACTGCACAGGCTGGAGACCATGTCCGCCGTCGCGCAGACCCACTCGATGTCGCCCTCGGCCGTGTCCCAACAGCTCTCCCACCTGGAGCGGGAGACCAACGTCACGCTGTTCGAGCAGGCCGGGCGACGGGTCGTCCTCACCGATGCCGGGGCGCGCCTGGCGCGCCGTGCCGAGGATGTGCTGGGCCTGCTGGAATCCGCGGAGGCCGAGCTGAAGGATGCCCAGGGCGACGTCGGAGGAGTCCTGCGGGTCGCCTCCTTCCAGACCCCCCTGATCGCCCTCGCCCCGGTCGCCATCAGCGTCCTCGAGCAGGGGCATCCGGACCTCCGGGTCGAGCTGGCCCAGAGGGAGGTCGAAGGTGCCTACGAGGGGCTCCTCGCCCACCGCTTCGAGGTGATCCTGGGTGAGGACTACCCGGGCGGGCAGCAGGTCGTGCGCCGGGGCACCGACCGGGAGGGACTGCTGCGTGATCCGCTGCTGCTGGTACTGCCCGACAGCGGTCCATGGTCACGGGCCCGGACCGTCGCGGATCTGGCCGACGCCCCCTGGGCGCTGGACCCCGAACGCACCCGCACCGGGCTCTGGGAGCGCACCTACCTGCGGGCCGCCGGGGTCGAGCCGTGGGTCCGCTTCGACACTCCGGATCCGCTGCTCCAGGTGCACCTGGTCCGCTCGGGACACGCAGTCGCCTTCGTCCCGGGCATCATCGCCTCCGAGCACCTGGGCGGCACGAGACCACTGCGCCTGCCCGGCGACCCGCACCGCTCGATGTACACCGCCGCACGAGCCGGCGCGGCCGGCCATCCCTCTCTCCTCGCGTTCCGCGCCGCTCTGCTCGAAGCCGCCGGCGCCCTCAGCGACCTGCGGGGGCTGGACCGGCTGGGGGAGTGATCCGCTCCCGACGCACAGGACGGATCAGGCGCGTCCCCGGGAGCAGGACGCACGCCGCGCCCGCTCCCTGTAGAAAGAGTCCATGACGACTCAGCCCGGCCCGGACCACGAGCCGCCCCAAGCCCCGGATCCCGCACTCGACACCGCCGCTCGCTCTGCGGTGACGACGAGAGACGGCACGGGCATGCTGCGAGGGCAGGTCCTCCTGCTGTTCGTCGTGCTCCTGGTGGTGGTCGCCCTCGGGGTCGGCTCGCGCGGCGTGAGCGATCCCGTCGGAGCGGACGCCCCGCAGGGAGTCTTCAGCGCCGACCGTGCCGCGTCGGCCGCCTCCGACCTGGTGGCCCAGCCGCGCCCGGTCGGCACCGCGGCCAACGCCGAGGCCCACGCAGCCCTCGATGCGCAGCTGTCCGACCTCGGCTTCACGACCGAGACCCAGGAATCGATCGGGACGCGCGTCAACGGCGATGAGGGCGTGGCCGGATACACCCGCAACCTCATCGGCACTCGTTCCGGGACGAACCCGACCGGCACCATCGTGCTGGCCACACACATCGACTCCGTGCCCCATGCTCCGGGGGCGGCCGATGCCGGGATCGGCCTGTCGGTGATCCTCGAGACCGTGCGCGCACTGGGTCCCGAGGCGCAGCGCAACGACCTCGTGATCCTTCTCGTCGACGGGGAGGAGCCAGGCCTTCTCGGCGCCGAGGCGTATGTCCAGGAGCGCACCGACGACCTCGCCCAGCCCGTGGTCGTCCTGAACCACGAGGCTCGCGGCATCTCCGGGCGACCGATAGTCACCCGGGCGCAGGGGCCGATGCACGAGGTGCTCGGCTCCATGCCCCACCCCGAGTTCGAATCCTTCACCGACGCCCTGTTCGGGATCATCCCCAACGACACCGACTTCACGGTGTACCGGGAGGCCGACTGGTGGGGGATGGACATGGCGATCATCGACGACGCCTGGGCCTATCACAGCCCCCAGGACGACGCCGATCATTTGGACCCCGCCACCCTGCAGCATTACGGCGACATGACCCTCGCCATGACCCGTGACCTCACGGTACGAGATCTCGGTGCGCTGGAGGCGCCCACCGACGGAGCCCCGGTGCAGACCACCGCCCCCTGGGGGATCGTCCAGATCCCACCCCTGCTCGTGACCGGCCTGGGCCTGACCGCGCCGGTCGCCCTGCTCGGCGTGATCTTGCTGCGGCGGCAGCGCGGCGAGCTGACCTTTCGCGGGACCGGGCTCGGCGCGCTGATCGCAGCGATCGTGCTTCCGCTCAGCATCGTCGCGCCTGTCCTGCTGTGGCAGATCACCGCTGGCGCCACCCCCGAGATGCTCTCCCAGACCACCGGGGACCCGGTGCGCGCCGACCTCTTCCTGCTCGCCGAGCTGGTGGCCGCGGCCGCCGTCGTGGCCGGTGGCTGGGTGCTGGCCCGGCTCCTCATCGGCCGCGCCGCGCTCACCACCGGAGCCGCGCTCCTCACCCTCGTACTGCTGGCCGTTCTCGCCGTCGCGTCCCCGGCGCTGGGCAGCTCGCTCGTGCCGCCCGCCGCGATCGCCGCCTTCGGCGCTCTGCTCGCTGCCGTGCTCCCTCCGCTGCCCGGGCTCGTGGTCAGGGCGGTCACTCTGCTTCCGACCGCCTGGATGCTCGGCACCCAGCTCTCGGCGCTGTGGGAGTTCGGCATCGCCTCCGCGGCCGGCGGCCTCGCCGGCACGGCGGTGATCGGGCTCGCCGCGGCCGCTGCGCTGTTCCTGGGGCGTACCGACCGCGGGTGCACCCCTTTGCGTCGCCCGCGCCGGCTGCTCATCACCGCGCTTCCCGCCGTCCTCGCCGTCGCCCTGGCCATCGGGGGCACGGCATACACCCAGGCCTCCCCGGAGCCCGTCCAGGAACGCGTGATCGCGCAGGTCGACGGGGCCACAGGGGAGACCACGTGGGACGTGACGGGCAGCACCGACTGGGGGCGGGAGCTCGACGGTGCCACCGCCATCTCGGACATCGCGCCGCCGGCGGTCACGGTCACCTCGCCCACCGAGGCGAGCCCTGGCCGGGTGGAGATCGCCCTGACCTCACCCCGCGAGGCCGCCCAGTTCGAGCTCTCGGTGGACGAGGGCGGTCTGAGCGAGGTGAGCATCGACGGCAGCCCCCTTCGGTCGGTTCGGGCGCTGAGCAGTCTGGCCATCGTCGGGGCCCCGCAGGGCCAGGACGTCATCGTGACCGCGACGGTCGCCGACGGTGCGGAGCTCTCGGTCGTCGGCACCACCTTCGACCCCACGCTCGCCGCCGGCTGGATCGAACCCGGCGAGGAGGTCTCCCTCATGCAGCCGCAGTTGGCGGTCACCGTCACCGCGCCTCTGTGAGAGTATCTTGACATCAAGATATCAACCGGGATGGTCCAGTGGAGGAGACGACGATGGCGCACACATGGAGTCCTGAGCAGTACCTGGGTTTCGGGGACGAGCGCGGCAGGCCGTTCGTCGAGCTCACCGCGCGCCTCGGCGCCGAGACGCCCGAGCTCGTGGTCGACCTCGGCGCGGGTCCCGGGACCCTCAGCGCCCTGCTGGCCGCGCGCTGGCCGGGCGCCCGGGTCCTCGCCGTGGATTCAAGCGCGGAGATGGTCGCCCGGGCGAGCGGCGTCGGAGCCATCACTGCGCAGCTGGGGGACCTGCGCAGCTGGGAGCCGCCCGGCCCGGTCGATGTGCTCGTGAGCAACGCCGCCCTGCAGTGGGTGCCCGGTCACCTCGATCTGCTCCCGCGCCTGGTGGGGATGCTGGCACCGGGCGGATGGCTGGGTATCCAGGTCCCGGGGAACTTCGACGAGCCCAGTCACACGATTCGCCATCACCTGGCCGAGGAGGACCCGTACGCCGCGCACCTTCGCGACGTCGCCCATCCCGCCTCGCACGACGCCGCCACCTATCTGCGCGCTCTGCAGGGGCTCGGCCTCGAGGTCGATGCCTGGGAGACCACGTACCTGCACGTCCTGCACGGGCCGGACCCGGTCTTCGAATGGGTCAGCGGCACCGGCGCCCGGCCCACGCTGCAAGCCCTTCCCGAGACCCTGCGGCCGACGTTCGAGACCGAGTTCCGCGCGCGCCTGCGCAAGGCGTATCCCGACGACGGTCACGGGGTCGTGCTGCCGTTCCGGCGGATCTTCGCCGTCGCGCAGCGCCCGTACTGAGCCTGCTCAGGCGACCGGCGGGAAGCTCGCCGTCGCGGCCTTGGCGATCTTGTTCAGCTGGGCGCGGTCCGCGATCGCGCCGAGCACCCCGCCGAGACCCGGGATAGCCTTCCCGAACAGGCGCACCGAGCGCAGCCCGAACTTGCGCAGGATCCGGCCCCCGATGGCGCTGGCGACCGCGGACTCCGTGCTCTTGGGCAGCCGCTTGGCGACGCTGCGGGTCGCGACGCCGGCCACCGGCCCCAAGCCGATGTTCTTCAGCACGTCACCGGACTCCTCGCCCAGCAGCGCGGCGAGGACCCGGACGCGGATCTCCTCGTCGTCGAGGTCATAGCCTCGCACCACGGCGATCGCGCCGACCATGCGGGTGGAATGGACATAGAACTCCACGACATTCGTGGGCAGCAGGACCGGCAGCGTGAAGACTCCCCCGAGGCCGGTCAGGAAGCCGGCGATCGTGACCCCGCGACGATGGCGGCGCACGAGTCGACGGACCGCCTTCTCGGGCCTCTTGCGCGCGCGTCCCCGCTGGGCCCGCGCGGCCACGTCCTGGGCGGAGGAATAGGTCAGCTTCCCGTCGAGACCGATGTCGCGGAAGGCCTCCACCATGCGGTGCAGGGCACCCCCGTCCGATGCCGTGGAGCTCTTCGAACCCTGTCGCGCCTCCTTCAGCGCCTCGCGTGCGGTGTTCGTGGTCTTCTCGTCACGGCGCAGCATTCCGAGGATCCCCATGGTGACTCCCTCCGGTTCGTGGCCCGCGGCACCGCGAGCGGTGCGACGGTTGATGACGCCATCATGCCCGCCCGCGACGGAAATACCCGTCGATCCGACCGTTCGGTGCGTTCCGACCCGGTGCGGCCCGACCGCGACCGGCGTGATGGACCTCCTGGTCGACACTGCCCTCGCCTGCTTCCACGGGTCACCGCGCCGCCGTAGTCTCGAGGGACCATGCAGCAGAAGCTCTACCGTGACCATGCGATCGTCCTGCGCACCCATCCGCTGGGCGAGGCCGATCGCATCATCACGCTGCTGACCCGGCGCCACGGGAAGGTGCGCGCGGTCGCCAAGGGGGTGCGCCGCACCGGCAGCCGCTTCGGCGCGCGCCTGGAGCCGTTCACCCTGGTCGATGTGCAGCTGCACGCCGGGCGCAGCCTGCACACGGTCACGCAGGTCGTCACGATCGAGGCCTTCGCCGTCGGGATCTGCGCCGAGTACGGCCGCTTCACCGCCGCGAGCGCGATGCTGGAGACCACCGATCGGCTCACCGACGAAGTCGTCGATCCCCACCAGGGCGGCTTCCTCATGCTGGTGGGCGCACTGCGCGCCATGTCGGAGGGGCGCATCGCCCCACCCCTGGTGCTGGACTCCTTCCTGATCCGTACCCTCGCTGTCTCCGGGTGGGCCCCTGAGATGCGAGTGTGCGCCACCTGCGGCGCGCCCGGCCCGCACCACGCACTGGACATCCGCGCGGGCGGGCTGGTGTGCACCGCGTGCCGCCGGCCGGGAGCGATCGCCGTGCGGCAGTCCGCGATCGAGCACATGATCTTCCTGCTCGCCGGGGACTGGGAGAATGTCGTCACCGCCGACGAGACCGTCATGCAGGAGGCGGGCCGCCTGATCACCGACACGGTGACCTGGCACCTCGAGCGCTCCGTGCGTTCCCTGAGCTACGTCGAACGCTGATCGCGCCTGTCGCGAGAGACCCTGGAGGACACCATGCCCGGCGCATCCGACCCCGGATACGAGGAGCCCTTCGAGCACCCCAGCGGTGCCCGGCCCCCGCACCTCCCCGCCCCGACGATTCCCGGCCATGTCGCCGTGGTCATGGACGGAAACGGTCGCTGGGCCAATCGTCGGGGCCTGCCCCGCACCGCCGGCCACGAGGCCGGGGAGGCGGCGCTGCTGGACGTCGTCGCCGGCGCCCTTCAGCTCGGCGTGACACACCTGTCGGCCTACGCGTTCTCCACCGAGAACTGGAAGCGCTCCCCGGACGAGGTGCGATTCCTCATGGGCTTCTCCCGCTCGGTGCTGCGCCGCCAGCGCGACACCCTGAACTCCTGGGGGGTGCGGATCATCTGGATCGGTCGCGAGCAGCGCCTGTGGGGCAGCGTGATCAAGGAGTTGAAGGAGGCCGAGCAGCTCACGCGCACCAACACCCGCATGACCCTCTACATGTGCGTGAACTACGGCGGGCGAGCCGAGATCGTCGATGCCGTGCGGGAGATCGCAGCCCAGGCGCGCGCCGGCCGCCTCAGCGGGCGCGGCATCAGCGAGAAGACCCTTGCGCGGCACCTCATCGACCCCGACATGCCCGATGTCGATCTGTTCCTGCGCACCAGCGGTGAACAGCGCACCTCGAACTTCCTGCTGTGGCAGTCCGCCTACGCCGAGCTCGTCTTCGTGGATGAGCTGTGGCCGGACGTGGACCGCGTCGTGCTGTGGCGGGCCATCACCGAGTACGCGCGGCGCGACCGCCGCTACGGCGGCGCGCTCGACACCCCGGATCAGGACACGGCGCAGTAGACCGCCCCGGACGCAGGAGCACGGATCGGCACGCCCGGGAGGGACGCCGCTCGCGGGGGAGCAGACGGCAGGAGCGTGCTCCTACTGGCGCTCGTCGGCGGTGCCGACGATATCGCTCGCGCGCGCCGGATCGACCACGCTGTCGACGCCGGGCCCGGAGCTCGTCGCCTCGATCGTGTCCGGCGCACCGAACATCCCGCCGGTGCGGCGTCGATGCCACAGCAGCACCGTGATCAGCACGACGACCAGGGCGAGCACGGCGACCGCCGCCCAGGGGGAGCGCAGGAACAGTTCGAACCAGGCCGCGAAGGCCACCAGCCCGATCGTCGCGTAGATGACGGCCCACGCGAGCCCGCCGACGGCGAGGGCGGGGAGGTACCGCTTCAGGGGCATCCGGGTCAGCCCGGCCGCGGCGTTGGCGGCGGTCTGGAACCCGACCGTGAGGAAGCTCAGCGCGACCACCGGGGCGCCCCAGCGGTTCACGATCGCCGTGGCTCGTTCGACCCGCGCAGAGCTCAGGAATGTCGCGATCCTCCCGCGGCTGGCAGCCTTGCGCGCCCCGCGGGCCAACGCGTACGTGCCTCCTGCGCGCAGCCAGATCACGGCATAGAGGAATCCCACCGCCGGCAGCAGCGGCAGGGACTGCACCCAGTCCATCATCAGGCGTCGGCCTCATCGCTCCGGTCGTCGCGGTCGGTCTGCGCGTGCTCGGTCCCGGAGTGCTCGGTGCACAGCCCGAACACTTCGAGCGTGTGGTCGACGTCGGTGAACCCGTGCTCCTGCGCGATCGCGCTCATCGCGTTCTCGAGCTTGGGGGCGAGGAACTCGACGGTGCGGCCGCATTCCCGGCACACGAGGTGATGGTGGTGGCCGTCGTCCTCGCACTGGCGGTACAGGGCCTCCCCGTCACCGGCGACCAGCACGTCCAACCGGCCCGCGCGGCTCAGCGCCTGGAGGTTGCGGTAGACGGTGGCCAGTCCCACGGTCTCGCCGTCGACCTTCATCTGCTCGTGAATCTGCTGGGCGCTGCGGAAGTCGTCCTGCCGCGACAGCGTCTCGACGATCGCGGAGCGTTGGCGGGTGTTCCGTTGCATGCCTTGATTGTCCCCCAATCCGATCGGGACCTCTATCCCGGGTGAGGCGAACGACGATGCCGGGGCCTCACGCCGAGGTGGACGCCTCCACGTCAGCGCCACGCCCCCTCGCATCGACAGGGTCGGACCCCTCGACAGGATCGGTCGTTCGCACGTCGGGGCGCTGCAGCAGCGGCTTGACCAGCAGCGCCAGCACGTAGACCGCAATCGTCAGCAGCACGATCACTCCACCGGGAGGGAGATCGACGTAGACGGTGATCAGCAGCCCGCCGAGAGCGCACACCACCGCGATCACCATCGCCGTGCGCATGGTGCGGGTGAAGCCCACGACGAGCTGCTGCGCGGCGGCGACCGGCACGATCATGAGCGCCGAGACCATGAGGGCGCCGACGATGCGCATCGACAGGGTGACGGTCAGCGCCGCCATCACCGCGATCAGCACGTTGACCGCGCGCACGGGCAGGCCGGAGGCGCGTGCGAACTCCTCGTCCCCGGTGACGGCCGCCAGCAGACCGCTGAGGCCGATGCCGACGGCCAGCACCACGATCGCGAGCACCAGGGCGATGACCAGATCGGGCGCGGTCACCGTGGACAGGGAGCCGAAGAGGTATCCCATGAGGTTCTGGGAGGTTCCGCCGGCGAGCTGGATGATGACCACGCCGCCTGCGATGCCGCCGTAGAACATGATCGCGAGCGCGACGTCGCGACTGGTGTGGCTGACTTCGCGCACGTACTCGATGGCCAGGGCCCCGATCACGGAGGCGGCCAGTGCTCCGGGGATCGCGAGCAGGTCGGCGGGGGTGGCGGTGGTCCAGGCGCCCACCAGCCAGCCGACGGCCACACCCGTCAGGGCCACGTGGCCGAGGCCGTCGCCGAGCAGGGAGAGCCGTTTCTGCACCAGGTAGGTGCCGACCACGGGGGCGGTCAGGCCGATGAGCACCGCGATGATCAGCGGGTACCGCAGCAGGTCGGAGGTCAGGAGGTCGAAAGGGGAGATCATGCCGGGTGGATCTCCTGTCCTAGGCATTCGTCGAGCGGGGCGGCGTCCAGCGGATGGTCGTGACCCGGGTCGAGGCGGGGGCGGTCCTTCTCGGAGCCGTCGTGAACGACGTGGCCGTGGTCCAGGACGACGGCGCGGTGGAGGTGGCCGGCCAGGGCTCCGGTCTCGTGGAGGACCACCAGGATCGTGGTGCCACCGGCGGAGAGCTCGCGGAACAGCGTGGCGATCAGCCGCTGGGTGGGAAGATCCACGCCGGAGAACGGCTCGTCGAGCACGAGGAACTCGGGCTCGCGCACCAGGGCTCGGGCGATCATCACACGGCGCCGCTGCCCACCGGACATGCGGGTGATCGGGCGGGCGGCGAGATGCTCCAGGCCTACGGACCTCAGGGCGCTCGTGACGCGGGAATCGCGCGCATTCGGCCACCAGGAGCGCGAGCCGAGCAGGCCGCTGGTGACCGTCTCCCGGGCGGTGGCCGGGATGGAGCCTGCCTCGGGGGAGTCCTGCGGGACGTAGCCGAGTCGGTCATGGACGCGGGCGCGCTGCACCGGGGTGCCGAACAGATGCGCTGTACCGGATTCGAGGGGCAGGACGCCGACGATGGCGCGCAGCAGGGTCGACTTGCCGGATCCGTTGGCGCCCAGCAGCGCGACCAGCTCTCCGGGGTCGATGCGCAGATCGACGTCGTGCAGGACGCGGGTCCCGCTGCGGGAGACGCAGACGCCGGAGACATCCACGACCGGTGGTGCGGCGGCCGCGCTCATGCCCAGCTTTCCAGGAGCTTTCGGCTGTTCTCTCGCATCACAGCAGGATAGTCCGCATCCTCGGACAGACGGGTTTCGAGGTTGTCGAGCTCCTCGCTGGTGACGCCGACGTTCTCGGCGAGGGTTTGGGCGACCTTCGGGGAGGCGGTGGTCTCGAAGAAGATGGTGGTGACGCCTTCGTCGGCGATGACCTGCTCGAGCTCGAGCAGACGCTGCGGGGAGGGCTCGGTCTCGGGGTCCACGCCGGCGATCCCGACCTGGTGGAGGTCGTAGCGGTCGGCGAGGTAGGCGTAGGCGGCGTGGCTGGTGATGAAGGTCCGTGCCCCGTCCACCGACGCGTACTGCTCGCTCAGCTCGGCATCGAGCTCTTCGAGGTCGGTGCGCACCTCGCCGGCGGCGGCGGTGAAGGCGTCGGCGCTGTCGGGCTCGATCTCGGCGAGCCGAGCGGCGATGGCGTCGGCGATGTCAGCCATCCGCAGCGGGTCGTGCCAGAGATGGGGATCGTTCGGGCCGTGGTCGTGGCCCTCGTGCGATTCGTCCTCCTCGGCGGCATGCTCGTCGTCGTGTTCGTGCGAGCCGTGCTCGGACCCGCCGCTGTCGGACGTCTCGTCCTCGTGGGCGTGGCCATCGCCGGACAGCATGTCGATCGCCGCGGAGACGTCGAGCACGTTGTCGTCGCCGCCGGAGGAGATCGCGTCGTCGAGCGAGGCCTGGTAGCCGGGGATCTGCAGGACCAGCCCCGCCTCCTGGACCGCGAGCACCTGACGGACCGACAGCTCGAGCCCGTGGGCGTCGGCCCCCGGGGTGGCGAGGTCCGTCACCTCCACCCGGTCGCCCCCGACGCGCGTGACGAGATAGGTCAGCGGGTAGTTCGAGGTCACCACGACGATGCCGTCACCGCTGCTGCCCGCTGCGGAACCACCGTCCGCGCAGGCGGCGAGGGCGAGGGCACCTGCTCCGAGACCGGTGAGGGTGAACAGGGAGCGGCGCGACGGGCGCGAGATCGGCGACATGACAATCATTCTCACCAGGCGGAGGGTGCTGCGCAAGTCGAACGGGGCCTGTCGGGCCGCGCTCGTGCGCACCGTCACAGCGCGGTCGTCGCTATGCTGGTCGGGTTCTGATCCATACCGTCACCAGGAGTCTCCCCGTGGCCAAGGCCCCCGCCAGCACGCTGGACAACGTCATCGCCCTCACCAAGAAGCGTGGCTTCGTGTTCCCGGCCGGTGAGATCTACGGCGGTACCCGCTCCGCGTGGGACTACGGACCGCTGGGCGTGGAGCTCAAGGAGAACATCAAGCGCCAGTGGTGGCGCACCTTCGTCCAGTCCCGCGCCGACATGGTGGGACTGGACTCCTCGATCATCCTGCCCAAGCGTGTCTGGGAGGCATCCGGCCACGTCGCGACCTTCACCGATCCGCTGGTCGAGTGCAAGAGCTGCCACAACCGCTTCCGCGAGGACCACCTGCTGGAGGCCTTCGAGGAGAAGAAGGGCCGCGCCCCCGAGGGCGGCCTCGCCGAGGTGCCCTGCCCCAACTGCGGCACCCGCGGCGAGTACACGGAACCCCAGCAGTTCTCCGGCCTGATCAAGACCTATCTCGGCCCGGTGGACAGCGAAGCGGGGCTCACCTTCCTGCGGCCCGAGACCGCCCAGGGCATCTTCGTGAACTTCCTCAACGTGGTCACCGCGACGCGTCAGAAGCCCCCGTTCGGCATCGGCCAGGTCGGCAAGTCGTTCCGCAACGAGATCACCCCCGGCAACTTCATCTTCCGCACCCGCGAGTTCGAGCAGATGGAGATCGAGTACTTCACCCCGCCCGCCGAGGCCGACGAGTCCTTCACGGTCTGGGTCGAGGACTGCTGGAACTGGTTCGTGGACCTCGGCATGAATCCGGACAACCTGCGTCGCTACGACGTGCCCGACGGTGAGCGCGCCCACTACAGCGCCGGCACCATCGACTTCGAGTACCGCTTCGGATTCCAGGGCAGCGAGTGGGGTGAGCTCATGGGCGTCGCCAACCGCACCGACTTCGACCTGAGCAGTCACACCGAGGGCTCCGGCACGAAGATGCAGTACTTCGACCAGGCCAGCAACGAGCGCTACACGCCGTACGTGATCGAGCCGTCCTTCGGCCTGACCCGGTCGATGATGGCGTTCCTCGTGGACGCCTACACCGAGGATGAGGCTCCCAACACCAAGGGTGGAGTCGACAAGCGCACCGTGCTCAAGCTCGATCCGCGCCTCGCCCCCGTCAAGGCCGCCGTGCTGCCGCTGTCCAAGAGCGAGGACCTGGTGCCTCGAGCCACCCAGCTCGCCGACCAGCTGCGCAAGCACTGGAACGTCGAGATGGATGTCTCTCAAGCCATCGGCCGCCGCTACCGTCGCCAGGACGAGATCGGCACCCCGTTCTGCATCACGGTCGACTTCGAGACCGCGACGGATCAGGCGGTCACGATCCGCGAGCGAGATTCCATGTCGCAGGAGCGGGTGGCCCTCGACCAGATCGAGTCCTACCTCGCCGCGCGCCTGCTCGGCGCCTGAGGCGCCGCGCCCGGCGACGCGGGGTCGGAGGTCGGTTCCCGGGAGAGCAGCAGCGGCGAGGGTCGACCCGAAGGGATGGGAGAGGGCAGAGATGGTCCATGATGCGATCCCATCCGGTATCGACCTGAGCAGGGCGTACTTCGAACAGGTCGTCCGCCCGCTGCTGGCGACGCACGCCGCGGGGCTCGAGTATGCCGCGGCGCGCCTCGGCTCCGGCTCGGACGTGCTCGGTTTCGACGACGAGCAGTCCCGTGACCATGACTGGGGACTGCGCCTGACGCTGCTGGTCGAAGGAGGGCGCGCCGGCGAGATCGACGCCGTGCTGCACCGCGAGTTGCCGGAGACCTGGCAGGGTCACCCCACCCGCTTCCCGACCACCTGGGACCCGGTGGTCCGCCAGCGTGTCGAGACCGCCTCGGCCGCCGACTTCGCCCTCTCCCGCCTCGGGGCGGACCCGACGGTCGGTCTCGACGTGCGGGACTGGCTGTCGCTGACCGGGCAGGCGATCCTCGAGGTCACCGCCGGCCCGGTCTTCCATGACGGTCCGGGCGCGCTCACGACGATCCGGGAGGGCCTTGACTGGTACCCCCGCGACGTCTGGCTGTACGCCCTGGCGGCCGATTGGTCGCGCCTGGGCCAGGAGTTCCCCGACGTGGGCCGCGCCGGGCTGCGCGGCGACGAGGACGGCTCCGCCGTGATCGCGGCGCGCCACGTGCGCACCATGCTCCACCTCGCACATCTGCTGCACCGGCGGTGGCCGCCGTACGGGAAGTGGCTCGCCCGCTCCGCAGCGCGCCTGCCCGGTGGGGGCGCGCTGCGCATCGCCCTGCACGAGGTGCTGCGCGCCCGCGACTGGCGCTCCCGGCAGAGCGCCCTGGCCGATGCCGCAGAACTGCTGGCGGCGGTGCAGGGTGAGCAGGGCCTGCCGACGCTGGACCCCGCCACCGAGTCCTTCTTCGAGCGCCCCCACATCGGCGTGCGCGCTCTTCCCGAGCTCCTCCTCGCACAGATCCAGGACCCCACGGTGCAGGAGCTCCCGGCCGGCGTCGGCACCGCCGAGCAGATCAGCGACAGCGTGAGCGTGCTCGTGGATGCCCGCGCTCGTCGCCGTCTCGTGGGCGGCTGACCCCGGTCCTGCTCTGAGCTGATCAGCGCACGACGGATCTCTCCCCGCAGGGCCCGCCGCGGAAGCACGCTGGAGCCATGACACCCACCACGACGCTCCCACGACGGAGCGACTCACCGGACCCCTCCGCACAGACCGCCTTCGGCACCCTCACCGCCACCCGCCTTCTCCACCACCGAGTCCTCCTGCTGGACCGTGAGCTGGATCAGGACAACGGCGCACAGCTCAGCGCCCAGCTCCTGCTGCTGGCCGCCGAGGATCCGCACGCGGACATCACGATGCTCATCAATTCCCCGGGCGGCCTGGTCCCCGCGATGCTCGCGATCGGGGACCTCATGGACCTGGTCCCCAACGATGTGCGCACCGTGGCACTGGGGATGGCGTACAGCGCCGGGCAGTACCTCCTCACCCATGGCACCCCGGGCAAGCGGCTGATCCTGCCCCACGGCCGCGTGCTCATGCACCAGGGGTCGGCGGGCTTCGGGGGCAGCGCCGCCGATATCGAGCTGCAGGCCGAGGATCTGCGCCGCAGCCGGGACCTCCTCATCCGGATCACGGCGGAGCGCACCGGGCAGAGCGAGGAGACCATCGCCCGTGACTCGGACCGAGACCGGTTGTGGGACGCTGAAGGGGCTGTCGAGTACGGCTTCTGCGATCGCATCGTCACCTCCCTCGAGGAGATCCTGCCCCTGGGCGCCCTCTCCCGCAGCGCGCCCTCGCTAGGGATGACCAGCTCTATCCCGGCGCGATACCAGGACCCGACAGGAGACCCCCGATGAGCAGCTACACGATTCCCAGCGTCATCGAGCGCACCCGTACCGGCATCGAGCGCAGCGCCGACGTGTACTCGCGTCTGCTCTCGGATCGCATCGTGTACATCGGCACCCCGATCGACGACGGGGTCGCCAACACGGTCATCGCCCAGATCCTGCATCTGGAGAACGAGTCTGCCGATGCCCCGATCCACCTGTACCTGAACTCCAGCGGCGGCGACGCGCAGGCGGTGCTCGCCATCTACGACACCCTCGCCTACGTGCGCAGCGCGGTGGCCGTCACCTGCGTCGGTCAGGTGGTCGCCGCTCCCGTCGTGCTGCTCGCCGCGGGCACGCCCGGGATGCGGTCGGTGCTGCCCCACACCCGCGTGGTGCTGCATCCGCTGGAGGCGCAGGGCCGCGGCGCGGTGCCGGACCTGATCCTGGCCACCGAAGAGGTCCAGCGGATCCGGCGCGCGCTCGAGGCGCTCATCGCGCAGCACAGCGGGCAGCCCCTGGAGCAGGTCCGACGGGACCTCGAGCGTGAGCAGGTGCTGGACGCGGAGGCGACCGTCGCCTACGGCCTTGCCGACGAAGTGCTGCTCAGGCGGCCGACAGCAGCGTGAGGGCGGGGCGGGCGGTGAGGGCGACCTCGGCGTCCGCTCCCTCCGGGATGCGGCGTACTCCGCGGCTGGAGGTCGAGGTCAGATCGAGGGTCATGGGGCGTCCCGGGGCGCTGCCGGCGAGCAGCGCGTCGTCGGCGACGCGCAGCAGCAGCTTCGTGACGCTCACCTCGAGCGCGCCGGTGATCGCGGCGAGCATCTCGGAGGACGGATCCTTGCGGCCGCGCTCGACATCGGACAAGTGCTGCATGCTGATCCCTGCCTTCGCGGCGACCTGGGCAAGGGTGCGGCCCTGCCGGCGCCGCTCGACACGCAGCACGGCACCGACCAGCTCACGCAGAAGGGGCTCGAGATCAGCGTTCATGGCCTGAGGCTACGCCCGGGGCGTCGTCCGTGCCGTCGCCTCCGCTCAGAGCGGAGCGTGGTCGCAGCGCCGATGCCGTCGCCCCGTCCCGCGAGTTCTCAGGACGCAACTGCTTGCGGTTCGCAACTGGTGGGTCTACGGTCGACTCGATGACCCCGGGCGCGCTATGCGTCATCCCCTCGAGCCGAAGGACGCCTCCCATGTTCACCTCCGTGTTCGCCACTGCCTCCGTCCGAGATCTCCGCGCCGCCGAGGCCTTCTACACGCAGCTGTTCGGCGCCGAACCGGATTCCCGACCCATGGCAGGCCTCTTGGAGTGGCATCTGCCCCATGGAGCCGCGGTGCAGGTCTTCCAGGACCCCGACCGCGCGGGAGCGGGGTCGCTCGTGCTCACCACGGACGATCTCGATGCGGACGTCGAACGAATGCGCAGGGCCGGTCTGGAGTGCGGCGATCCGCAGTCCGGTGGCGGCGCGCGGATCGTACGGCTCTCGGACCCCGAAGGCACTCGCATCGTCCTGTTCGGAGCCTGAGGGGACCGCTCCCGCGGCCTTTTCTGTGCGCGGAGAAGAGGGCGAAACTCCGGCGCTGTCCGCGCCCCGCGGTCAGTGGCCCCGGGTCGCCGCCAGCACGGTCTCGTCCTCCCCACCCACCCTCGATGCACATCACCCTCGGCCACCCTCCCGGAGGGCGGGGCCAGGTGGGACAATCGAGACGATGACCACCCTCGACTCCGCGCCCGCTCCCGCCGTCACCGACGGCTCGCCCCGACGCGCCCTGACGATCGGTCCGCACACCATCGACACTCCTGTCGTGCTCGCGCCGATGGCCGGGATCACGAACATGGCGTTCCGCCTGCTGTGCCGCGAGTTCGGGGCCCTGCACAGCCAGGACGACGGTGGTCTGTACGTCTCGGAGATGGTGACGACGCGCGCACTGGTCGAGGACCACAAGGAGTCCTGGCGCCTGGTGACGATGGGGGAGCGGGAGACGCCCCGCTCCGTCCAGCTCTACGGGGTCGACCCGGCCACCGTGCGCCGGGCCGTGGAGATGATCCGCGAACGCGACCTCGCTGACCACATCGATCTCAACTTCGGCTGCCCGGTCCCCAAGGTGACCCGCCGCGGTGGGGGCGGCGTGCTGCCCTGGAAGTCGGAGCTGTTCACGCGGATCGTGCGCAGCGCCGTCGAGGCCGCCGGCCCTGAGGTCCCCGTGACCGTGAAGACTCGCATCGGCATCGACGAGGACCACGTCACCTACCGAGACGCCGGGCTGATCGCCCAGGAGGTCGGCGCCGCGGCGATCGCGCTGCACGGCCGCACCGTCGTCCAGCACTACTCGGGCACCGCCCGCTGGGACGCCATCGCCGACCTCAAGGAGCTGGTCACCGACATCCCCGTGCTCGGCAACGGAGACATCTGGTCCGCCGAGGACGCGCTGGAGATGATGGAGCAGACCGGCTGCGACGGCGTCGTCGTCGGCCGCGGCTGCCAGGGCCGCCCCTGGCTGTTCGCCGATCTCGCCGCCGGTTTCGCCGGGAAGCCGGACCGGGTGCGGCCTTCCATGGGGGACATCGCCACGATCCTGCGGCGTCACGCCGAGCTGCTCGTGGAGTACTTCGAGGACGAGGGGCGGGCGCTGCGGGATCTGCGCAAGCACGTGGCCTGGTACTTCAAGGGCTACCCCGTCGGCGGCGAGATGCGTCATCGCCTGGCCACCATGGAATCGCTCGCCGATCTCGAGGCGAAGCTCGCCGAGCTGGACCTCGACAGCCCGTACCCGGGTGCGGCCGTCGAAGGCCCTCGCGGGCGCGCCGGCTCGCCGAAACGGGCCGTCGTGCCGGAGGGGTGGATGAGCTCGCGCGAGTTGACCGCCGATCACGCCGCCCGCCTCCATGAGGCCGAGCTCGACACCTCGGGAGGCTGAACGATGACCCTGGAGAACCGTTCCGACGCCGAGCCGCCCGTCGGCTACACCGAGTCCGACCTCGAGCGCTGGACCCTCGAGCCCCCGAAGTCCCAGGCCCGCACTCCGTTCCAGCGTGACCGCGCCCGCGTGCTGCATTCCTCGGCGCTGCGCCGGCTCGGCGCGAAGACCCAGGTGCTCGGCGCCGGGGCCAACGATTTCGTGCGCACCCGCCTGACGCACTCCCTCGAGGTGGCGCAGGTAGGTCGCGACATCGGACTCGAGCTCGGCTGCGATCCCGACGTCGTCGACGCCGCCTGCCTGTCCCACGATCTGGGACACCCGCCCTTCGGGCACAACGGCGAGAAGGTGCTCAGCGAGATCGCCGCCGATTTCGGGGGCTTCGAGGGCAACGCGCAGACCCTGCGCCTGCTCACCCGCTTGGAGCCGAAGGTGATCGGGGAGGGCCGTCCCTACGGCCTGAACCTGACCCGGGCGAGCGTCGACGCGGCGATCAAGTACCCATGGGCCCGGGGCGAAGGGCCGGATCCGACGTCGCCCAAGTTCGGTGCCTACGCCGACGACCTCGACGTGTACGAGTGGGCGCGCCAAGGCTCGACGCCGGGGCGCAAGTGCTTCGAAGCGCAGGTCATGGACCTCGCCGACGACATCGCCTATTCGGTCCACGACATCGAGGACGCCATCACCGGGCGGACCCTGGATCTCGGGAAGCTGCAGGACCCGATGGAGCGCTCCGCCGCGCTGTACGTCGTGCAGGACTGGTACATGCCCGACGAGTCGATCGACGAGCTCGACGCGGCGCTGCGACGGCTCGAGCAGGAGCCGTCCTGGGTGCTCACCTTCACCGGGTCGATGCGCTCGGCCGCCGCGCTGAAGAACATGGCCAGCCAGCTGATCGGACGCTTCACCCGATCCGCGATCACGTCCACCCGGGCCGCCCACGGAGTCGAGCAGATGTCACGCTACGGCGGCGACATCGTCCTGCCGGAGGAGACTCATCTGGAGATCGCCGTGCTCAAGGGCCTCGCCGCCGCGTATGTGATGTCCTCGGCCTCCCAGAAGCCCGTCTACGAGGCGCAGGAGGAGATCATCCGCGATCTCTACTCGCGCCTGTGGAACACGGGAACCGGATACCTCAGCCCCCTGTTCGCCGAACTGTGGGACGCTGCGACGGATGACGACACCCGCCGCCGGGTGGTCGTCGACCAGATCGCCTCGTACACGGACGTCACCGCGCGCCGCCTCCACGAAGTCCTGTTCGATCGCGATATCACGCACATCACCGCCGCGGACACCCCGCTGCCCGGACTCGGATCGGAGCTGTGAGGAGTTGGCCCAGGGACTGATCCGTCGATCCGACGTCGACCTGGTGCGCGAGCGCTCGCGCTTGGACGAGGTGGTCGGCGAGCACGTCACCCTGCGCACCGGCGGCATCGGCTCGATGAAGGGGCTGTGCCCCTTCCACGACGAGAAGACCCCGTCGTTCAACATCCGCCCGCAGCTGGGCCATTGGCACTGCTTCGGCTGTGGCGAGGGCGGGGACGTCATCGCCTTCGTGCAGAAGATAAATCACCTCAGCTTCGTCGAGGCCGTCGAGATGCTGGCAGGGCGCTACGGCGTCCAGCTGACCTATGAGGACGGCGGGGAGGGCAAGGGCGAGCGCCCCGATTTCGGGACCCGCCGTCGCCTCCTGGACGCCCATGCGATCGCGGAGGAGTACTACCGCGAGCAGCTCTCCGCCCCGGAGGCCGAGGTGGGCCGTCGCTTCCTCGCCGAGCGCGGTTTCGATCGCGCCGCCGCGGAGCGTTTCGGGGTCGGCTTCGCGCCGGAGGGCTGGGACGCGATCACCACGGTGCTGAGGGGGCGCGGCTTCACCGAGCCGGAGCTGACCGCGAGCGGCATCGTCTCCCAGGGCCAGCGCGGCGTGTACGACCGTTTCCGCGGCCGCTTGATCTGGCCCATCCGCGACATCACCGGCAACACCATCGGCTTCGGCGCCCGCCGCCTTCTGGAGACGGACAAGGGGCCGAAGTACCTCAACACCCCCGAGACCGCGATCTACCACAAGTCCAATGTTCTCTACGGCCTGGACCTGGCGCGCAAGGACATCTCCTCGCAGCGCCGCGTGGTCGTCGTCGAGGGCTACACGGACGTCATGGCCGCCCATCTGGCCGGGGTCCCCACCGCCGTCGCCTCCTGCGGCACCGCCTTCGGCGCCGAGCACGTCAAGATCGTCCGCCGCGTCATGGGTGACTCGAACCCGAACTCGGGCCTGCGTCTGAACACCGACGGGCGCGGCCTCTCGGGCGAGGTCGTCTTCACCTTCGACGGGGACGCCGCCGGGCAGAAGGCCGCCCTGCGCGCCTTCGAGGAGGACCAGAAGTTCGTCGCGCAGACCTATGTCGCGGTCGAGCCGAACGGCATGGACCCCTGCGACCTGCGGATCACCAAGGGGGACCAGGCCGTCGTGGACCTCATCGAGGCACGCAAGCCGATGTTCGAGTTCGCGATCCGGTCCGCGATCGCCCAGGTCGACCTGGACACCGTCGAGGGCCAGGTCACGGCCCTGCGGATGGCGGCCCCGGTGGTCGCCCGGATCCGCGATCGGGCCATGCGCCCCGAGTACGCGCGGCGGCTGTCGGGCTGGCTCGGTATGGACGAGCGCACGGTGCTGCGGGCCGTGCACGATGCGGGCCGGGCCGAAGGGAGCAGCGGCCGGCACGCCGAGGCGCCGCAGCCCACTGAGCGTCCCGAGGCCGGGAAGGAGGGGGGTGACGACGGGCTCGTGATCCCGATGTCGCGCCTGGCCGATGTGGTGAGCCCTCGCGACCCGGTGGGCCAGGTGGAGACCCAGTCCCTGGCAGTCCTGCTGCAGGCCCCTCAACTGCTGGACAATGCGAAGGTCGCCGCACTCCCGGACGACGCCTTCCACGTGCCTGCTCTGCAGGGTGTATGGGATGTGATGCTCGCGGCAGGCACCCTGCTCGACGCGGTGATCGGGACGCTGCATCCGGCGCGCTACCTCGAACAGGTCCTGGAGATCGCTGGGGAGACCGTGCGCCCGCTGGTCGTGGAGATTGCGAACCTCGACCTGCCCGCTCGGGACGAGGCGGGGCTGGAGCGCCTGGCAGGTTCCCTGTTGGATCGGCTCAGCGAACTGTCCATCACGCGTGAGTACTCCGTGCTCAAACAGCGTCTGCAGCGCACCGACCCCTCCGACGGCGAGAGATACCAGGAGATCCTCACGCGCCTCGCCCGGGTGCAGGAGAAGCGGCGCGCACTGCGCTCGGCCGAGGACTGAGCGGCGCCGTCCGTCGGCGCCGCAGCGCCCGCACCCCCTCGATGGTGCCGCCCACCGCGAGCGCGAGTCCGACGCCGAGCGCCACGCCCATCAGCGGCTGCTCGTGGAAGGCGAGGCCGCCGAGCATGCCGATGCCGACGCTGTAGACCGCCCAGAGCAGAGCGGCGATCGCCGCGAAGCCGGCGAACCTGGCACGCGGGTACCCGATCACTCCGGAGGCCACGGTGGTGGCGGTGCGCCCTCCGGGGATGAACCGCGCAGAGATGATCAGCATGCCGCCCCGGGCAGTCAGTTCCTTCTCGGCCCACCCGAGCAGCGAACTGCCCCAACGGCGCCGGCGGAACCGTCGAGTCAGCGGCCCGGCGCCCCGTCCGAGGTGATGGGCCGTGATGTCCCCGATCAGGGCTCCGATCCAGGCTGCGAGGACCACCAGCAGCGCATCGGGCTGACCCGTGACCGCATAGGCGCCGGCGGTGATCACCACGGTCTCTGCCGGGATGACGGGGAACACCGCGTCGGTCAGGGCCAGGCCCAGCACCAGCACATAGAGCCAGGGTGAGGCCAGCAGGGTCTCGGCCAGCTGTAGAACGGCGTCCATGAACGGTCTCCTGGGAGGGGTGAAGGGGAGCAGTGACGGTGCGAGTACGACGCTAAGGACCGAACCCGGTCCGGCAGAACGGGGCTGGCCTCCGCACTGTCGACGGAGACCCGAAGGACGACCCTGCAGGAAACCGTCATGGACGATGAGGGTGCCCCCCTTCGGCGAGGTCGCAGGAGGTTGGTACCTTGCAGAGCGACGTCGAGCGACGTCGCCTCATCCCTGGAGCTTCCCTATGCGCCTGCCCGACCTCTCCGGCATCCAGCTGCCCCGCGAGCCGACACGACTCGTAAGGCGCTCGCTGCGTCATGTCGTCGGCACACTGCTGGGGCTGGTGCTGGGCCCCCTGCTCCTCCTGACGGCGCTACTGATGCTGGTGCGCTGGAGGGCACCGTTCCGCCGGGTGCGCAGCTGGGAGCTGCGGCGGCTGCGGCAGGCGTACCGAATGCAGCTGGGGGATGACGCGGGTGACTTCCTCGGGGGTCGGCGCGCCCTGCTGCACGGCGCCGTCGCCGCCATCCTCGGGTACGTGATGTACGACCTGCTGGTGCTCGTGGCCGCAGTCGTGGTCGGCAGCTTCATCCAGTCCCTGTACGGCAGCTCGGTCACCATGGCGTTCGACCTGTGGGTGATCAGTCGCCCGGCTCCCGCGGTGCTCCTCATCTTCGGCACCTCGAGCCTGCTCGCCGCCGCGCTGTACGCGGAGTTCGCGGTGTGGTTGCAGACCCGGCTCCTGCGGCGGTGGACCGGGGTCGTGCGGAGCGACGCCCTGGACAGCCGCATCAGTCGGCTGCTGACCACCCGCCGCGGCGTGGTGGTGGCGATCGACGACGAGCGCCGCCGCATCGAACGGGACCTGCACGACGGGGTGCAGCAGAACGTCGTCTCCCTGTCCGTCACCCTGGCCCGTGCCAAGCGGGCCGCGGATCCCGAGCGGTCCGTACAGCTGCTCGAGCAGGCCCATACGCAGTCGCAGGCGTTGATCGAGGAGGTGCGTCAGGTGGCCTGGCGGATCTACCCGACAGCGCTGGATGAGCATGGACTGGCTGCCGCGCTCGACGGAGTCGCCGCCACCAGTCCGGTACCCGTGCAGGTCGAGCACCATATCGACGGGGAACTCCCGCAGGCAGTGGAGTCGGCCGCGTACTTCGTGGCTCGTGAAGCGGTCACCAATGTCGTCAAGCATGCCGACGCGAGCAGCGTGCGGATCGCGCTGTACACGGTCGCCATGTCGGACCGGCGCCTCCTGCACCTCAGCGTCCACGACGACGGGATCGGCGGCGCCGACCTGGAAGGCGGCGGGCTGCAGGGGCTCGCCCGGCGGGTCGCAGCCCTGGACGGTAGCGTGAGCGTGGACAGCCCGCTCGGCGGCCCGACCGTCATCACCGTGGAGATCCCTTGTGACTGAGCACGACAGCCCACCCGACGCCTCCAGCACGAGCAGTTCGAGCACTGCGCTGACTGTCGTCCTCGCCGATGACGCGGTGCTGCTGCGCGAGGGCGTGCGCAGCCTGCTGGTCGAGGAGGGCATCGACGTGCTCGCCTCCGTGGGAGACGGCCAGGCGCTGCTGGACGAAGTGGCACGCCACCAGCCGCGACTGGCGATCGTCGATGTGCGCATGCCGCCCACCCACACCAACGAAGGGCTGCTCGCGGCGCTGCGGATCAAACGCGAGCATCCCGCGGTCGGAGTGCTGATGCTGTCCCAGTACGTCACCCGGGAGTACGCGAGCGATCTGCTGGGCGCCGAGACGCCTGGCATCGGTTACCTGCTCAAGGACCGCATCACCGAGATCGACAGCTTCCTGGGCGCCGTCCACGACGTCGCCGGCGGCGGCACCGTCATCGATCCCGCCGTGGTCCGGGCACTGCTGCGCAGCCCGGAGCAGCAGAAGGCGGTCAGTCGTCTCACGCCGCGAGAGGTCGAGGTCCTGGAGACCATGGCCGAGGGGCTCTCGAACCGCGGTATCGCCGAGCGTCTGTTCCTCTCGCTGAGTACGGTGGAGAAGGCCATCAGCGCGGTCTTCGACAAGCTCGACCTGACCGGGGACGAGCAGACCAGCCGTCGCGTGCAGGCCGTGCTGAGGTACCTCGACGAGCAGTAGACCAGGGAGATCGACGGCTGCGCAGATGAACGTGACCGGCAGGCAGCGCCAGGTGCACCTGATGTTCTGCGAGGTGCCGACGGACGACCCCTCGATCTGCGGACCGAATCGTCCGCTCATCGGTGCCGTCCTGCACGAACTGGATGCCCGTGCTGCCGAGGACCGACACCCCGGTGCCGGCGTCCACTGGATCGACGTCGACATCACCGGGGATCGCGGTGCCAGGGAGCAGTCCGACGTGTGGGTCGCTGTGGAAGCCGATGCGTTCCATGAGCGACCCGAGGAGGATACGGATCCCGTCGCGGTCTTCGGGTCCGGGCGGCTGGGGAGGGACTGGATCGCCGCCCGTGCGCGACGCGGCGAGACGTACCGGCTCTGGCGCGTTCCTCTGGGCCCGGTCGACATCGAACGCCCCGTCTGGACTGACGAGACGACCGTGCGCGGTGATTGACGCCCGGGTGCAGCGGTGGAATGCTCGACGCCGTCCGTGAACGATCACGGCACGAACAGTGCGCTCGAAGGCGAAGCGCCACGATCGGGAGCCCCATCGATGAAGATGTCACGCCGCACCCTTGTCACCCTCACAGCCGCCCTGCCTGCCCTCGGAGCAGCCACCGCCGCGCACGCGGCACCACCGACGCTGCCGCGTGTCCGGGGCGAAGCGGCGCTCGCTCGGACTCGCGTCGCCGCCGATGTGCTGATGGGGGACTACGACCAGAACAAGGCATGGTTCCCCTCGAGCTGGTGGAACTCCGCGGTTGCCCTGCAGACCATCGGCGACTACATGCTGCGCAGCGGAGACCGTCGCTACCTGGACCAGCTGGACCACACCTTCGAGAGGAACAAGGGGCCGTTCCCCGCCGGTGAGCTGTCGGGCGACGAGCTGTACGGCAACTTCACCAGTCGTGCCATCGATGACTCCGGCTGGTGGGCGCTGACCTGGATCACCACGTACGACCTGACCGGGGACCAGAAGTATCTGGACATGGCCGTGACGATCGGTGAGTTCATGAACGACTTCTGGGATCCCAGCACCTGCGACGGCGGCATCTGGTGGGACGAGGAGCGCACCTACAAGAACGCCGTCACCAACGGGCAATGGATCCGGCTGACGGCCGAGCTGCACAATCGCCTCCCGGGCGATACGGCATGGCTCGAGCGGGCGCAGGTGGCGTGGGACTGGTACACGAACAGCGGGATGGTCAACGAGAACGGACTGCTCAACGACGGGCTGACGGATGCCTGCGAGAACAACGGCGACCACGTGTACACGTACAACCAGGGCCTGGCGATCGGCGCCGCCCTCGAGCTGTGGCGAGCCACCGGCGATCCGCAGCTGCTGGAGAAGGCCCGCTATTTCGCGGACTCGGCGTTCGTCGAGGGCGCTTTGTCCAGGGGCGGGATCCTCACCGAGTGGACCGATGTGCTGGGGGAGACGACGAACGACAACCACAAGCAGTTCAAGGGCATCTTCCTGCGCTATCTGATGGATCTCGCCGACACCACCGGCGATGCGACGTACCGGGACATCGTCGCTACCCAGGCGGCGACGATCTGGGAGGAGGACCGCACTATCGCCGACGAGCTCGGAGTGCGCTGGGCCGGCGCGAGCACCGAGGAGTCCCCGAACGTCTTCGACTGGCGCACCCAGGCGAGCGCCCTCAGCGCCCTGATCGCCGACCTCCCGGAGCAGGGAGCACGACGGTCGTTGTCGGCCTCGCTCTCCCAGGCCCCAGTGGTCATGCCCGATACCGAGCCGATGACAGTGGACCTCGACCTGCAGGTCGCGATCACCTCCACCCCGGCTCGCAGCATCCGAGTGGGCCTCATGGCCGAAGGGCCGGACGGCTGGACGGTCGAGACCGAGGACCACGTCAGCCTGGAGACCCCGGAGTCCGAGGGAGAGCCCGTGCTCGCCATCGTCCCGCTGCAGGTGACCGTTCCCGCGGACGCCGCCGAGGGCACCCATCTCATCGCTGTGACGGCAAGCGCTCCCGGCGGTCTGGAGTTCGTCGCACGGAGCGAGGTGGTGGTGGCCCGCAGCGTGAACTTCGATGGCGGGACCCAGGATACGCCGTGGCTGTGGGACGCCGGCGGCTCGGGCGTCACCGACGAACCCGGGCGGTTCGCCGATGGTGACAGCGCCTTCGTCTACCGCTTCCCGTTCCCCGCGAGCACCACGACAGCCCAGGTCACCGTGACGATCAGCAATCAGTATCTGGTGGACCTCGGCCCTGACGACGAGAACTGGACTCGGGTGCTGGCGGAGGACGAACCGATCAGGGACGCCTCCAATCGCGCCGACCATACCCTCGACCTGACGCCGTACCTCGAGGGCGAGGACAAGGACGTGTACCTGCGGGTCTCGGACGCCTTCCCCGAGGACGGTTGGGGCGGCCAGGTGCATCACGTGACCGCAGAGTACGGCGCGTCCTGAGCAGTCACCACCTGGGGCGGATGGCTGCTCCGACGAGAGCGGTCAGCGCCGCCACGGTGAAGGCGGTGGCCGGGCTCGTGATCTCGGCCAGGGCGCCGATGACGGGAGATCCTGCTGCCTGACCGAGGGCGATGGCCAGGAAGGCGATCCCCACGCCGGCAGCAGGTGCTTGCTCGTACACCGAGGTTCCCCAGATCAGGAGCACCCCGGTCAGCGCGATATAGGCGGCCCCGAACGCTGCTGCTGCAGCCCAGGCGAGGGGAACGACTCCGGGGAATGCGGCGAGCATCCCGGTCGCGACCCCCAGGGTGAGCATGGCTGCCACCCACGCTGACCTGATCCCGACGCGACCTGTCAGGTCACCGGTGACGGCTCCGAGCACGCCGAATGCGCCGAGGAGGATCCACGCGGTCGTGGACGCGCCCTCACTCATACCTCCGGTGCTGACGAGGACATCGCGGCCGAAGGTCCAGACAGCTGAACTGGCAAGACCCATGAGCGCTGCGGCGGCCATCAATCGTCTGCTCCCGACAGCGAGCACCGGGCGAGGAAGCAGCGCCGCCGCGCCGTGACTCACACGGCCCGACGGTCCGGAGGGGACGGCACGAGCGACCCAGAGGGTGACGACGGCGGAGACGACCGCGAAGACCAGCCACGCGGACCGCCACTGCTCGAGCGTGAGCAGCGCGATCGGGCCGGCGACCGCGACTCCCACTCCGGTGCCCGCATTGATCACCGTCTGTGTGCGGTCTCGCACCGATGGGCCCACCGTGTGCGCGACGGCATGTGCCAGCGGAGGCGATGCCACCCCGGTGCTCGAACCCGCGATGAGCACGCCCGCGGCGAGCACGAACGTGCTGGGTGCCGCGGCGATCATGAGGATGCCGGTGGTGGCGATGATGCCGGCGGCGATCGCTGTGCGGCGAGCGCCGAACCGTGGCGTCAAAATGGTGGAGAGCACGATCGCGACGGAGTAGGAGAGATAGGAACCGGCGGCGATCGCTCCGGCGGTGGCGGCATCGAGGTCGAACTCGGTGCGGAAGACCGGCATGAACAGGCCGTAGGCGAAACGGGCCAGCCCGTAGCTGACCGCGATCAGCGAGAGGCCTGCGCCGGTGAGCCACAACGTCCTGCTCCCGCGCGGTGGGCCCGACGTTGCGGACTCGACGACCGTACTGCTTTCCTTCATCCCGCCTCCGATCTCACAGATCTGTGAACTACCTCGAGAGTACGTACACTGGTCTGTGAAGTCAACGAGGGAGAGGAGCGCACATGACAAGGCAGGAAGATCTGGACGGGGCGTTGCGGCCGCCGGAGCTGACCCCCGGGGCCCGACGCATCCTGGAGGTGGCGTCCGAACTGTTCTACCGACACGGGATCCATGCGGTCGGGGTGGACGCGATCGCTGCCACCTCGGGCATCACCAAGCGGACGCTGTACGACCGGTTCGGCTCCAAGGACCGCCTCGTCGCCGCGTACCTGCAGGCTCGACATCAACTCTGGTGGAACCGCATGGAGCACAGAGTCTCCACCGCGTCGCAATCGCCGGTGCTGGCGCTCTTCGACTCGTACATCGAGGATTCGGAGTCCACGGAGCGTGGCTGCGCATTCCTCAACGCCGCGGCAGAACTGCCCGACGATCATCCGGGCTACCGCGTGATCCAGGCCCATAAGCGGGCCGTGCTCGACCGTCTCGTCGAGCTTCTCGACTCCGATCCGTCCGAGTTCCGCGATGCCGGATCAACAGCCCGGGAGGTGTACCTGCTGATGGAGGGAGCGGTCGCTCACCGCGGCATCGACGGCGATGATCGGCTCTTCCGGAGTGCACGCGAGATGACCGAGCGGCTTCTGCGTGAACGCAGGACGAGCGCGACGACTGACAGCTGAGACCGGGGCCTCGATGACGCCGCCCGGGCGGTCCGCTCGCGCGGGAGCTCGCCGATGCGCCCCTCGTCCACGGGACGCGGGATCCCTGGAGTCACGACCGCCGTGGAGCGAGTGCGGCGTCGGCCGCTGCGTACAGCGTCTCCGTCTCGAGCTGCAGGAATCCGTCCTCGACGGGCAGTGCCCGCTCCAGCGCGAGGCCATTGAGCACGGTGCCGAGGAAGCGTGCGCGGGACGGAATCTCCTCCTCGGGCAGGGCGGAGTCCGCTGCGAGCAGGCGCAGCCACTCCTCCGCCCGGCGCTGCCCGTCACGCTGCATCGCAAGATAGGCGTCCCGGACCGGTGCGGACTGCGCCGCCGCGACGAAGGAGCTCGCCAGCAGGGTCATCGACTCGCGGGCCTCAGCTCCGGTACCGCCCAGCTCCAGCACCTGGCGCAGACACTGCACGAGACGCTCGCGGGCGGGGATCGTGGTGTCGCGGATGCTGCTCTCGGGCAACATCCAGTCGTAGACGCGGCGCATGATCTCGTCTCGCAGTCCCTGTTGGGTCGGGAAATGGTGCCGCAGCGAGCCGGCGCTCACCCCGGCCCTCGCGGCGACCGCACGCACGCTCAGGTGAGCGGTCACCCCGTCCTCGCCGATGATCGCGGCAGCCGCCGCGAGAACCCGTTCTCGTGTGCTCGTCTGCTGGTGATCGTTCACCTGCGCCACCTACTTCCGTCCAATACAGCGTACTGCCGCGCCGTGATAGCGTGCCTGACGTCCGTCCAACACAGTGTACTGGCCCGTTCTCCAGTGCCGAGGAGGCACGCAGATGTTCCAGCAGTGGCGCCGTCGTCGTGCGGTCAAGCGGATCGAGCCCGGCGATGGCAGCGTCCTGCGCCGATTACGGTGGTGGCAGGTGCTGGGTCGCTCCCTGTTTCACCTCGATCTCACCGACTCCGCCGGCCATGCCGTGCGATATTCGGTGGATGCGCGGCAGTGGAAGACCGATGAGAACGGCTACCTGAAGGTATTCCTCTACCGCGATGGTCACCAGCATGCTGTCGCGAGGGCGCCCGCGCTCTTCCCGGTCGAGGGCGGCACGATCGAGGTCGATGCCAGCGCCTTCGGGCTGAAGCGCTGCCACTTCGTCACCGACCATGGCGCCGAGCGCCAGCTCACGCCCGATCCCCGTTCGGCGGAGGGCCGTCGCGCCCGCTTCGAGCACCGTCGGCCGGCGCTGAGCCGGGTGGTGGGCGTGATCTCCATCGTGGCGCTCCTGGTCGGCGTGGTGCTGCTGCTCCAGCAGATCGCTGTGCCGATCCTGCAGATCCCTCCGATCGCCGAGGAGATCGGGCCGGTCGAACCGGTGATCCGCCTGCCGCTGTGGCTGACCATCACGCTCGGCGTCGCGGCGGCCATCGCCAGCACGGAGCGAGCGCTGCGCCTGCGCTACCACTGGCTCCTCGACGCGGCGGGGAACTGATCGAGAAGCGCTCATCCTCCGGCGCGATCAGCGACCTCAGGGAGGAGCTCTCGGCGCACGAGGATCCTCTCTGCCGGGGAGATCGAAACGTCTGGGCCGCAGCGTGACAGGGCCTATTCGGAGAAGACAGACCAGCAGATGTCGTTGCGCCGCGCTTGGTCCTCGAGCACGAGCCGACGCACGGAGGCCGGCAGTTGTTCTCGTTGCCAGTCCCGCTCGTCCCTGCCGGCCCCGGCCTCGTCGGGTCGCGCCCGGCGAACGGCCTTGATCGCGTACGCGGCGGCGCCGAGATCATGCTCGGCGACGTGAGCGACACAGGCAGCCTGTCCGGCCGCGTAGGCGGCGAACCGCGCCGCACCACTGAGCGGTCGGGCCGCTGCCATGGCATGCCCACCGTGGGCTCGTGCCTGCATCATGGGCATCTCGGCCGCCGCCCAGGCGCGGGCCGCTGCAATGGCCTCGCCGGGTCGGGCATCGTCCGGCTGTTCGTGCTCGAAGTGTTCGAGAACGTGGTCCGCGCAGTCGGCAGCCCAGCGCGCGAGCAGTCGGTGGTCGGTGTCCGTGAGCGAGCCGCCGCGACGGACGGTGATCAGGCGGGGGTCGCGGACAGTGGGCAGGATCATCCCTGCTCCTTCCCTTCGTCGCCGGGCGACAGATTCCACGCGACCTCGGCCCGCACTCGCTAACCGGCCTGGCAGGTGCTCCTGAAAGGAAACGTTTCACCTGGGAGGACACTCCCACCTGCGTTCCCGCTCATCCGTCCTTGGACCGCTTTCGCTGCCTTCTCCCGCTCGGCATGAACAGGTCGAGAAGGAAGCCGACAACGAACTCCACAAGGATGCCCATATGCCAAGCCTACGGGCCGATTCGATCCTGCCATGCCCGATCTTCCCAGGGTCGTCCCGCTGGAACCCTTCGTGACCTGGCTGTCGATCAGCACGTCGCAGGCCTAAGCGCTGGGGAGCGCGCAGCACGAGGTAGGAGACGCGATGACGCGACCCTCAGATGCCGCTCTGAGACGGTTTCTGGCGTTCATGGGGCTGCGGTGGGGTAAAGCGGTCACGGTCACTGTTGACGGATTCGATTTCGGCCGGCGCATCGTCCATAAGCGGCGCACCGACTCCGAAGACGGGGGAGCTCATCACGGGCACACCGAAGAATTGCGCAGCCCGCTGAGTGCCGTTCCCGGCTGGCACGGACTCGACTACGGGCGCTCGTGAAAGGCCGCCCACGGGGCGCTGACGTGTTCGCGACGCCTGCCGGGGACTGCTGCGGTCGGGGAACTGGACGAGTCGTGTTCTGAGGTCTGTCGTGGTGGTCGTGAACACCCCAGAGGATGGCCAGAACGAACGGGACGACCCGATTCCCCCACCGGACTGCGTATCCACGAACTGCGGTACACGGGGCGGCATCTGTGGCGATCCGGGCCGGGGCGAACGGGAAGGCGCTACAGCGGTTGCTGGGCCGTGAGTCCGCGACGATGAGGCTCGGCGTGTTCGCGGGTCTGTGAGATGACGACCTGCTCGACCTTGGAGCGTCGATTCATTCTGCTGCGTACCCACTGCGTAACGAAGATGCCGCTTGACCATTGAATGTTGCTCTGACCTGGTAGCCCAGGCGGGGCTTGAACCCGCGACCGACGGATTATGAGTCCGCTGCTCTAACCAGCTGAGCTACTGGGCCGTTCACCCGTGAAGGGCCTAGGCGAATCTACCACGTACAGGCACTGTGACCTGGACAGATGCGAGAAGCCCCGGTTGTCGCCTCGACGGGCTCAGGCACCCACCCGCGTCGCGGCGGCGCCACCGGTGCGGGTGTCCCCGGCAATGACCTCGGCCTGCTCGCGCAGCACACGCAACGTCGGCCGCTCTCCGGCGCGGGAGGCGTCCATCCAGTGCTCGAACACTGATCCGCCCGGGGCGGCGGCGCTGCGCTGCAGGAGCTCGCCGGTGCCGACCGGCAGGTCGATCATGCGGCCGCGTGGCGCCGGGGGAGCGGACTCCCGCGCCGAGGAGATGGCGTCGCGGAACGCCTCGCCGGAGTTCTTGAGCCGCCCCTGCTCGTCGAACAGTCCCAGCGTGTGCTCGAGCGGCGGGAAGTCCGCGAGCGAGCGCGAGACGTCGTGGGAGCACCACCAGGTGATGCCCCACAGCTCGGGGCACTCCAGAGAGTTCTCGACGGTGCTGCGCACGAACCACGGCACGTCCGCCTCCTCGAGGATGCTGCGAGGGGCACCGACCTCCTGCAGCCACAGGGGGCGATGCGGGGTGGGAGAGAAGGCGCGAGCGAGCTCGAGGTAGTACTCGGTGCGGTGGGCGACTTCGTAGGAGCGGGCGCCGTATCGCTGCCCGGTCCCGTCGAAGATCCAGGAGTGCACTACGGTCGCGTCCCCGAGGTTCGCGCATTGGTCGGGGGTGAAGGCATGGTCGTCCATGAACCAGGCCGCGTCGTAGTTTGCGACCGTGTGCATCCCGGTCGGCGCTCCGTCCCGGGCCGCCTCGAGCAGGGTTGACGTCCATGCGGTGGCCTGCTCGACGGTGACGACGTCCGGATCGGGGTGATTGGAGGCGGAGAACTGGTTGACCTCGTTGCCGAGCGTCAGCCCCAGCAGATTCGGAGCCTCCGCCACGCGCTCGGAGAGGGCGCGCACCATCGCGGCAGTCGCGGTGACCACGTCCGGGTCGGTGAACATGTTGCGGCGGTGCCACGTGGCCAACCAGCTGGGGATGAAGTCGAAGCTCGACAAGTGGCCCTGCACCGCATCGACCACGACGTCCAGCCCTGCGGCGGCCGCGACGTCGACCACGGCGCGCACGTCGTCCAGGGCACGGGGGCGGATCAGTGTGCGGTTGGGTTGGAGCAGGGTCCACAGCGGGAAGATCCGCACGTGGTCCGCGCCGAGGGAGGCGACGGCCTGCAGGTCCTCGCCGACGGAGTCCAGATCGAGGTCGAGCCAGGAGTGGAACCATCCCTGGCGCGGCGTGTAGTTCACGCCGAAGCGTACGGCGCGGGCACCGCTCGGAGCTGGGGCGGGAGCAGGCATCGACGTCCTTCCATCGGACAGGCTGGAGTTCGTGGCGCGCGTGCGGGATTCTGATCGCGCGTGCCCGTAAAATCGGGCAAACTGCGGTGGCCCGACTGTTACTATAGCGCTCAAGTAGGGGTGGTGTGCGACCGCTTGCCGAACTGTGCCGGGAGGCCCACGATGACGACCAGCAGCACCTCGAACGCGCGCGGCAGTGGGCGTGGTCAGCGCGTCACCATCGCGGACATCGCCCGTCGAGCCGGGGTCACCTCCGCCGCCGTCTCGCTCGCGGTCAACGGGCGTCCGGGGGTCTCCGATGCGACCCGAACCCGCATCATCGATATCGCCCGCGAGCTGAACTGGGAGCCCTCCCCGGCGGCCCGCGCTCTGGCCGGCGCCCCCGTTCTCACCGTCGGCATGGTGCTGGCGCGCCCGGCCGACGTGCTCGGCAACGAGGCATTCTTCGGGGCCTTCGTCGCCGGCCTGCAGGAGGTGCTCAGCGCGCAGGACTACTCGCTGCAGATGAAGATCGTGGACTCTCCCGAGGCGGAGATCGAGACCTACCGCCGCTGGTTCGCGCAGCGCCGTGTCGACGGCGTCGTGATGGTGGACCTGCGCGTCGATGACCCCCGCATCCCCGCCCTGGAGGACCTCGGACAGCCGGCGCTGGTGATCGGCGGCCCCGGCCACCACGGCTCCCTGCCCTCCGTCTACGTCGACGACGCCCATGCCACCCACCTCCTCGTGGATCATCTGGTCTCCCACGGGCACCGGCGCATCGCCCGCGTGGCCGGCACCGCGGAGTTCCTCCACACTTCTGAGCGCGACCAGGCATTCCTCGCGCGGTGCCAGGAGCTCGACGTCGACGGCGTCCTGCAGGACGCAGGGTTCGGGGCGCAGGATGCCGCCGTGGCGACCGCGGAGCTGCTGACCCTGGCCGCACCCCCCACCGCGATCGTCTTCGACAGCGATGAGATGGCCCTTGCCGGCACTCATGTGCTGCTCGAGAGCGGCATCGAGGTCCCCGGCGGTATCGCCGTGGCGAGCTACGAGGATTCCCCTCTGGCCCGCACCCACCGACCAGCGATCACCGCGATCGGTCGATCCGCGGTGGAGTACGGCCGTCTGGCAGCCACCCGCCTGCTGGAGATCGTCGCCGCGGGCAGAGGCCGTCCACAGCCTGAGGTCACTGGGGGAGCAGAGCAGACCGGCTCGTCGGTCGAAGTGCGTGCGATCGAACCGATATTGGTGGTCCGCGGCTCCACCGACCCCTCTGCGGACACTGCCCCGCCGTCGGGGCCGAACCGAGGTTAGATAGGTCATACTGGCCGGTGGGAGGCGCAAATTGGGTGCAGGCTCCGAGTAGTCCTGCTACTGTTGCACAGGTCGATCCCGCATAGCTCAATTGGCAGAGCATTCGACTGTTAATCGAAGGGTTGTTGGTTCAAGTCCAACTGCGGGAGCCAGAATATGAGCGCAGCCCCGGGGAGATCCTCGGGGCTGCGTCATGTCGCCCCGAAGGTTCTCGTGAAGGAGAAGGACGATGCCCTCCGTCCCCGATGATCGCTTCCCTGCCCCCGAGGATGTCGGCCCCAGCAGCGTCTGGGCCGATCGAACCGGACACCGCACTCTGCTGGGCCGAAACCAGCGGGGCGTCGAGATCCCGATCGGCAAGGGAGAGGGCGAGATCAGCCCTGGCGAGCTCCTGAAGCTCGCTCTCATCGGTTGCGCCGGCATGAGCTCCGATATCAACCTCGGCCGACGCCTCGGCGAGGACTTCGCCATGCGCCTGTGGGCGCACGGGGAGTCCGACGACGCGGAGAACCGCTACCTCGGGATCGCGGAAGAGGTGCAGCTCCCGCTCGAGGGGCTGACCGAGGCCGAGATCGCCTCCGTCGTGAAGGTCTTCCACCGCGCTGTCGCGGCCGGCTGCACGGTCGAGCGCACCGTCGTGCCCGGCACCGAGGTCACCCACACCATCCTCGGGGCCGATGACCTCATCGCCCCGGCAGCGACGACGGAGCCCGCCTCGGACGCCGCCGGTGCAGCGTCGTCGACCGGGCCCTCCCAGGACGGGCAGGCCCAGCGATGAGCATCCGCCCCATCCGCATCGTCGGCGACCCCGTGCTGCGCACGCCCTGCGATCCGGTCAAGAAGATCACCGACGGCACCCGGAACCTCACTCGTGACCTCATGGATACTGTCGACGACGAGGGCCGAGCGGGAGTGGCCGCCAACCAGATCGGCGTGAGCCTGCGCGCGTTCTCCTGGAACCTCGAAGATCTCGGTATCGGTCATATGCTGAATCCGGTCATCGTCGAACTCTCCGACGAGCTCCAGGACGACGACGAGGGCTGCCTCTCCGTTCCCGGACTGTTCTTCCCGCGCACCCGCTCCGCGTATGCCCGGTGCATCGGCATGGATGTGGACGGCCACGAGATCGAGCTGGCGGGCGAGGGAATCGTCGCTCGTCTGATCCAGCACGAAGTCGCGCATCTGGACGGTGAGCTCTACATCGACGGCCTCGAACGCTCTGTGAAGAAGAAGGCGTTGCGCCAGATCAGAGAAATCCTCTAAGCTCTGTGACAGAGTGACTCGCAGTCCGGCATCTCACACCATCCGGGCGGTTCCGATTCGTTGGGGAAGACGCATCGGAAACCGGAAGGAACGAGATGACTCAGGG
Source organism: Brachybacterium sp. FME24 (assembly GCF_014897705.1). Lineage (GTDB taxonomy): Bacteria > Actinomycetota > Actinomycetes > Actinomycetales > Dermabacteraceae > Brachybacterium. Next base: position 37,813 of record NZ_JABUXV010000027.1, read on the forward strand.
CGTTCTGTATATCCACTCCGCGCCGCGAGCCCTTGCACCGCATATCGAATGGGCAGCCAGCGGCGTACTTGGCATGCCCTCACGCGTGCGCTGGGAGGATCAGCATGTGGGGCGAGGTCTGCTCCGCGCCGAGCTGACCTGGCGCGGTCGCGACGACACCGGCGCCCGGCTCGTCAGCGCCCTGCGCGGCATGCATGAGGTGCGCTTCGAGGTCACCCAGGAGGCCACCGTCGCCAGCGACGGCGCCCGCTGGAGCTGCACCCCTGATCTCGGCATCCACCACGCCGCGACCGATCGAGCCGGCAACACCGTGCTGACAGAGGACCATGTGCGCGGCTGCATGGACAGAGCAGGCAATGACCCCCTCGCGCTTCAGCGCGAGCTCGGCATCGCCCTGGGCGAGCCCTGGGACGAGGAGCTGGAGATCTATCGCCACGCCGGCGAGGGCGTCCCGATGCGCTGGCTGCACCGCGTCAGCTGACGGACAGAGCCCCGCTGCACAACTACACGACAACCGAGTGCGACCTTAGGCATGCTTTCGAGTGGTCAAACGGTGCCGTAGGTCGCACTCGATGGTGTCTGCGCATCCGATACCGTCCACGCACTCGATACTGTCTCCGGCGCCGGGAACGCGACGGTCCAGGGCGCAGTGCCGTGACCGTCCAGGCGCGGGGAATGCGACCGTCTACGGTGCAAGGAAGGTGGCCGTCCACGGCGCGGGAACCACTCGAGGCGGCTCCCGCGCCGAGGGGGATCAGACGCTGGTGAACACCAGGGCGATGTCGTGACCGCCGAAACCGAAGGCATTGTTCAGTACGGCGACCTCTCCGCCGGGCAGATCCACCGGAGCGTTCTGCGCGATCCGCATCGGGGTCGCGGGATCGAGATTCTCGATGTTGACCGTGGGCGGGGAGAGGCGGTGATGCGCGGCGAGCGTCGAGAAGATCGACTCCAGCGCACCGGCGCCCCCCATCAGGTGGCCAGTCATCGACTTCGTGGACGTGACCACGATCTGGTCCGTGACTCCGTCCAGCGCGGCACCGACAGCATTCAGCTCACCGATGTCCCCGAGCGGCGTCGAGGTGCCGTGGGCGTTGACGTGCACGATGTCCTTCGCGGAGACATCGGCGTCATCGATCGCCTCACGCACGGCGCGAGCTTGCCCGTCTGCCGACGGCGCAGAGATGTGGTGGGCGTCAGCGGCCATGCCGCGGCCCGCGGCGTAGGCGTACACGCGAGCACCACGGGCAGCGGCGTGCTCCTCGCTCTCGAGCACCAGGATGGCTGCGCCCTCACCGAGTACGAAGCCGTCACGATCCACGTCATAGGGGCGTGAAGCGTGCTCCGGATCGTCGACCCGGCCGGACAATGCACGGATGTTCGCGAAGGCGGCGAGGGTCATCGGGTGGATGCACGCCTCGGTGCCGCCGACGAGGACCACATCGGCGCGGCCGTCCCGGATCATGCTCATGCCCAGTGCCACGGCCTCGGAACCGGAGGCACAGGCGGAGACAGGAGTGTGGGCGCCGGCCTGGGCGCCCAGCTCCATCGAGATCTGGGCACTGGAGGAGTTCGCCATGAGCATCGGGACCGTGAACGGGTTGACGCGACGGGCACCGCGCTCCCGCACGACGTCCCACTGGTCCAGCGTGGTCCAGATGCCGCCGATCCCGGTGCCGACCACGACGCCGAGCCGCGCGGGCTCGACCTCGGGGGCGCCGGCGTCGGCCCAGGCCTCGCGCGCCGCGACCATCGAGTACTGGCCCGAGGGATCCAGCTTCTTGGCCTCGGGGCGGGTGAGGGAGTCGACAGCGCCGGGCACGACCTGGCAGGCGAAGTCCACGGACAGTCCGTAGCGTTCCTTCCAGTCGTTGTCCAGCGTGCGTGCGGTGGACGTGCCGGACAGTGCCGCCTTCCAGGTGGAGGCGACGTCACCACCAAGGGGATTGACGGTGCCGAGACCGGTCACGGCGACACGGGATCGGGAAGCGGACATGCGGACCTCCGGGTCGGGTGGGGCTGGGGACGGCGACGCCCGGGACAAAGCTGCCCCGGGCGTCAGGCGCGAGTCAGGACTGGGCGCCCACGATGAACGTGACGGCGTCGCCGACGGTGGCGAGGTTCTTGACCTCTTCGTCGGGGATGCGGACGTCGAACTTCTCCTCCGCGTTGACCACGATGGTCATCATGGAGATCGAATCGATGTCGAGGTCGTCGGTGAAGGACTTCGCGAGCTGGACGTCCTCGGTGGCGACACCCGTCTCCTCGTTGACGATCTCGGCCAGGCCCTCGAGGATCTCGTTCTCGGTGTGTGCCATGGGTTCTCCTTAGATGAATGGGTTGTGTGGCGGTCACAGACTACCCGCGCGATCGCCGGGTCCCGGCACTGATCGCCGTGATGTCCGTGTGGCGTGACGCGGGTGACAGCCCGCCCGCACGCCGCGGGGTCAGGGGAGGATCAGCACCTGGCCGGCGTAGGCCAGACCTGCGCCGAAGCCGAACTGGACGAGGACATCGCCGCTCTTGGCGGCGCCCTCCTGGATCAGCCGGTGCGTCGCCAGCGGGATCGACGCGGCCGAGGTGTTGCCGGTCTCGGCGATGTCCCGGGCGATGACGACGTCCTCGGAAAGTTTCAGCTGCTTGACGAGCTCGTCCACGATGCGCATGTTCGCCTGGTGAGGGACGAACACGTCGATGTCCTCGACGGTGAGTCCGGACTGGTCGAGCATCTCGCGGATCTTCTTCGCGGTATGCCACACGGCCCAGCGGAACACGGTGCGGCCGTCCTGCTGGAGCGTGGGCCACTCGCCCTCGCCGTCGCGGAACTGCACGAGCGAGCCGGTCATGCGGATGGTGTCCCAGTTGTCGCCGTCGCTGCCCCACACCGTCGGGCCGATCTTCGGCTCGTCGCTGGGGCCGACGATCGCCGCCCCCGCGCCGTCCCCGAGCAGGAAGGAGATCGAGCGGTCGGTGGGGTCGACGAAGTCGGAGAGCTTCTCCGCTCCGATGACGAGCACGTGGCGGGCTGCGCCGGTACGGATCAGCGCGTCGGCCTGGCCGATCCCGTAGGCGAAGCCCGCGCAGGCGGCCGAGATGTCGTAGGCGATGACATCCGGCCGGCCCAGCTCGCCGGCCAGCAGCGTCGCGAGCGACGGCGTCGGGTACGGGAAGGAGATCGTGGAGACGATGATCGCGTCGAGGGTCGCGAGGTCGATCCCGGAACGCTCGATCGCTTCCTTCGCTGCGGTCAGGGACAGGTCCTTGACGCCGACGTCCTTGCTCGCCCGCGTGCGGGTGATGATGCCGGTGCGCTGGCGGATCCACTCATCGGAGGAGTTGATCGGCTCGATCAGGTCGTCGTTGGGGACGATCAGGTCGCCGCGGGCGGCGCCGTAGGAGAGGACCTGGGAGCCCGGGACGATGGGCTTGGCCTGCAACGAGACGGGCATGTCAGTTCTCCTGGTCCGAGGGGGCGGATCCGGCGTGCTCGCGCACGACGGCACGTGCAGCGTCGAGATCGTCCGGGGTGTTGAGGTTCACGGTCGCGATGCCCTTGAGCTCGCGCTTGGCGAGACCCGTGAGGGTGCCGGCCGGTGCCACCTCGATCATCGCGGTGACGCCACGGTCCCGCAGGACGCCCATGCAGGCCTCCCAGTCCACCGGGGAGGCCATCTGGGTGACGATCAGATCGAGGTACCGGGACCCACCGGTGACGACCTCGCCGCCCGCGTTGGAGACCAGCGGGACCGAGGGATCCGCGGCAGTGAGCGTCGGCGCGAACGCGGCGAGCTCCTCGCGAGCATCGGCCATGTATGGGGTGTGGAAGGCGCCGGCGACCGGCAGCGGGATCACGCGGGCCTTCGCCGGGCCGTCCTCGCCGAGCGCGGCGATGGCCTCCAGGGAGCCGGCGGCCACCACCTGCGCGGCGGAGTTGATGTTGGCGGCGTGCAGACCGTGGCGCTCGATGGCGGCCACCACGTCCTCTCGCGTGCCGCCGACCACGGCGGCCATTCCGGTGGGGTCCGCGGCGGCGGCCTTCGCCATCGCCTGGGAGCGCACGGCCACGAGACGCATCGCGTCCGCGTCGCTCAGCACGCCGGCCAGGGCGGCGGCCGTCAGCTCGCCCACGCTGTGCCCGGCGATGATGTCCGCGCCGGGCAGATCGCCGTCGCCGCCCAGCTGGGCGGCGGCGATGATGCCCGCGGCGACCAGCAGCGGCTGCGCCACGGCGGTGTCACGGATGGTCTCGGCGTCGGAGTCCGTGCCGTGGCGCAGGAGATCCACGCCGGCGGCATCGGAGAGGGAGGCCAGCGTCTGTTCGACGCCGGTCAGCTCGCGCCACGGGCTCAGGAAGCCGGGCTTCTGCGCCCCTTGGCCGGGACAGACGATCGCAAGCACAGGAACCTCCAGGGGAGAGGGGGCGGGGTCGGACCCGGGTGAGGAGAGGACGGGTCAGGAACAGGACAGACCACCGGGCTGCCCGTCCCGAAGGAGGGGCAGCCCGGTGGGGTGATCAGGACTCGCCGCCGAAGGAGCCGGACTGGCCCGCGTTGACATTGGTCAGGTCGTACTTGTCGATGGCCTGTCGCACGACCGACGGATCGATCTTGCCCTCGCGGGCGAGCAGCTGCAGAGCCTTGACGACCATGGAGTGCGCGTCGATCTTCAGGTGACGCCGCGCGGCCGGACGGGTATCGGAGAAGCCCCAGCCGTCGGCACCGAGCACACCGTACGGGCCCGGAACCCACTCGCGGATCAGGTCCGGGAGCAGGAAATCGTAGTCGGAGGTCGCGATGAACGGCCCGTTGACATCCGCCAGGCGCTGCGAGATCCACGGGGTGCGCTGGTCCTCGGGGTGGAGCAGATTGTGCTTCTCCGCCTCCTGGGCCTCCTTGCGCATCTCCGACCATGAGGTCACGGACCACACGGCGGCGCGCACTCCCCAGTCCTCGAGCAGGAGCTCGCGGGCGTGACGCGCCCACGGCACACCCACGCCGGAGGCGAGCAGCTGGGCCTCAGGGCCCTCACCCTCGGCGGCATCCTCGAGGACGTACATGCCCTTGAGCAGACCCTCGACGTCCAGATCCTCGGGCTCGGCGGGCTGCACCAGCGGCTCGTTGTAGACCGTGATGTAGTAGAAGACCTCCTGGAGGCGATCGTCCACGCCGTACATGCGCTGCAGGCCGTCACGGATGATGTGCCCCAGCTCGTAGCCGTAGGCCGGGTCGTAGATGACCGCGCCGGGGTTGGTGTAGGCCAGGATCGGCGAATGGCCGTCCATGTGCTGCAGTCCCTCACCGGCCAGCGTCGTCTTGCCGGCGGTCGCGCCGATCACGAAGCCCTTGGCCATCTGATCGCCCGCGGCCCAGAAGAAGTCTCCGGTGCGCTGGAACCCGAACATCGAATAGAAGATGTAGAACGGGATCATCGGGAAGTCATGGGTGGCGTACGAGGTGCCTGCCGCGGTGAAAGCCGCGGTGGAGCTGATCTCGTTGATGCCCATGTGCTTGATCTGGCCGGAGGTGGACTCCTTGTAGGCCAGCAGCAGGTCGCGGTCCACCGACAGGTAGTTCTGACCGTCGGGGTTGTAGATCTTCGCCGTCGGGAACAGTGAGTCCATGCCGAAGGTACGGGCCTCATCGGGCACGATCGGGACCCAGCGCTTGCCGGTCTCCTTGTCGCGCATGAGGTCCTTGAGCAGCCGCACGAGCGCCATGGTGGTGGCGATCTCCTGCTTGCCCGAGCCTCGCCGCGCGACCTCGTAGGCCTTGTCTCCCGGCAGTTCGAGTGGCTTGTGCTCGGTGCTGCGCGAGGGGACGGGGCCGCCGAGGTCGTGGCGTCGGCTCTTGAGGTACTTCATGACCGGCGCGTCGTCGGCGGGCATGTACAGCGGGGCGTCGTAGACGCTGCCGGACTCGAGCTGCTCGTCGTCGACCGGGATGTGCAGGGTGTCGCGCAGAGCCTTGAGATCCTCGAGGGTGAACTTCTTCATCTGGTGGGTCGCATTGCGGCCCGCGAAGTTCGTGCCCAGTCGGTAGCCCTTGATCGTGTGGGCCAGGATGACGGTCGGCTGGCCCTTGTGCTCCACGGCGGCCTGGAAGGCGGCGTGGATCTTCTTGGCGTCGTGGCCGCCGCGGTTGAGCTTCCACCAGATGTCGTCGTCGGAGAGATCCTCCACGAGCGCCTTGGTGCGCGGGTCGCGACCGAAGAAGTTGTCGCGGATGAAGCCGCCGTTCTCGGCGCGATAGGTCTGGTAGTCGCCGTCGGGCGTGACGTTCATCAGGTCGATGAGGGCGCCATCCGTGGACTCCTCGAGCAGCGGATCCCAGCCCGAGCCCCAGATCAGCTTGATGACGTTCCAGCCGGCGCCACGGAACTGGCTCTCCAGCTCCTGGATGATCTTGCCGTTGCCGCGGACAGGCCCGTCCAGGCGCTGCAGGTTGCAGTTGACGACGAACGTGAGGTTGTCGAGGTGCTCCTTGGCCGCGATGTGCAGCGCGCCGCGGGACTCGACCTCGTCCATCTCGCCGTCACCGAGGAAGGCCCAGGTGTGCTGCTCGCTGGTGTCCTTCAGGCTGCGGTTGGTGAGGTACTTGTCGAAGGAGGCCTGCTCGATCGCGGCGACCGGGCCGATGCCCATCGACACGGTCGGGAACTCCCAGAAGTCCTTCATGGCCCGCGGGTGCGGGTAGGACGGCATGCCGTGCTCGCTGGAGACCTCCTGGCGGAAGCCGTCCAGCTGGTCCTGGGAGAGGCGGCCCATCAGGTAGGCGCGGGCGTAGATGCCGGGGGAGGCATGGCCCTGGAAGAAGACGTGGTCACCGCCGCCGGGGTGATTGCGACCACGGAAGAAGTGGTTGAAGCCGACCTCGTACATCGTGGCGATGGAGGCATAGCTGGAGAGGTGACCGCCGACGGACACCCCGGGGCGCTGGGCGCGATGGACGAGCATCGCCGCGTTCCAGCGGTTGATGTTGCGCAGTTCCTTCTCGAGCTCCACGTCACCGGGGTACTCGGGCTGCTCATCGACCGGGATCGTGTTCACGTAGTCCGTGGCCAGCGAGTCCGGAAGGTGAAGGTCCTGATGGCGGGCATGCTGGATCAGGCTCTGGACGACCTCGGAGGCGCGCTCCGTGCCGCGATGCTCGACGAGGCCGTCGAAAGAGTCCAGCCATTCCCGCGTCTCCTCCGGGTCCGGGTCCTGCGCGTGGCTGGGCAGGTTGATGCCGATGGGACGAGGGGTCTCGTGCGAAGTCACACTGTCCTTCTCTCTACGGGAGGCGATGGACCGGCCGTGGGAGCAGTGGGGCGCCAGTGGGCACGGCTCCTTCGGCCTCGGTTCGGGCAAGCCTACCGTCGCCGCAGGGGCCAGGACCCTTCACCAGTCCTCCTCACGTGTGAGACGCCGGACACCCCTTAGCGCTCCCGCGCGTGAAGTGATCGGGGCGCTGGTCGCCAGGCGGGCGGCACCCCTTCTGTCAGGGAATCTCACGAGCGCTGGAGTGTGACGTGCGAGCACGGGCCTGGTGGCATAGGATCAGGCGCGCACAGCTCGACCCAGGACCCCTCGGGCCCTATGACGCTGTCGCATCTGCTTTATCCCATCTCGTGAGGAGTTTTTTCTTGTCAACGTCGGCCGACGCCACTTCGTCCAGCTCGCCTGCCGAGCCGCTGGCCTTCACATCGGGCCAGATCGTGCAGGAGTTCGGTTATGACGATGATGTCGATCTCGACCTGCGCGATGCCATCGAAGATCTCATCGGAGACGAACTCCAGGACGAGGACTGCCAGGAGATCGTGGATGGCGTCATCCTGTGGTGGCGAGAGGATGATGGTGATCTGACCGACGCCATGGTCGACACTCTCACCACCCTCGCCCCTGGCGCGCCCGTGTGGGTCCTCATTCCGAAGGCCGGCCGTGAGGGCCATGTGTCCCCGGCCGACGTCCAGGAGAGCGCCGGCATCGCCGGTCTGCGCGTCATGAGCTCCTTGAACCTGGCGAAGGACTGGACAGGCACTCGCCTGGCCAGCCGTACCAACTGATCTCTCGTGCGCTGTTCGCCCCGCGTGCGGGGTGAACAGACCTTCCCTTCGGGGAGGCTTCAGGGGCCCAGCCCCGCCCGGGTCGTTAGCTCAGTTGGTCAGAGCGCCTGGTTTACACCCAGGAGGTCCCCGGTTCAAGTCCGGGACGACCCACGCAGGTCAGGCCAGGAAACAGGCACAGGTGAACAGCGTCAACATCGGGTCAGTGTACGAGATGTGTACTAGATGGCTGTAGATACACGAAAGCGCCCCCAGATCCGCAGACCTGGGGGCGTGTTCATGCCGCGACTGTTCGGCCCTACCCACCGCGAACGTTCGGGACGGGCGCAGTGTGTGCGTGTGTGTCAGTGGTCGGCGCGGTGTGTGTTGGCCGGTTTGTCGGACAGCACCTCGCCGCCCAGGGATGCGCCACCGGTCACGGGGATGGAGCCGAGTGACGTAGCCACAGACACGACGACCGCGAGACCGACAACGGACGCGGCCTGTACGGGGTCGACTTCGAGGATGCCGGTCACGTCGGCGGCGAGGAATGCGACAACGGTCTGCCCCGCAGTCTTGACCGCTCGTTCACCGGCTGCGATGTAGAACTTGGAGGTAGCGAGAACGCTCATTACTTGTCCTTCCGGAGCATCGGCAGACGCTCATGTATGTATTCGAGGATGTCGTCCACGGTGCCCTGGGGCTTCTGCCGTAGACGGTCCGTGACACCGATCAGAGTCCACCTATAGAGGCGGTTCTCCTCGGCCAGGTCATCGAGGCGCTTCGTGTCCTCAGACCGTGCAGCCTTCAACTCGGCGATGGAGTCCTTGTGCTCGGCAAGGATCACTTTCATCTGCTCGAACGCTGTCTGGTCGCGTTCAACGTCCGTGTCACGCACGCCCTTGCGATGCGAAATAATGCCCTGGATGATCGCGGCGACCGTGCCGCCACCAAACACGGCGACTAGGAGTGTGACTACGGCGTCGCTCACTCGGGGGCCTCCTTCATCGCGGCGAGGCGTCGGCCTTCGCGGTCGATGTGCAGGAGTGTCCGCACGCGGGCGAAGATGAGGCATCCGAGTAGCACGAGCAGGCATGCACGGGGGCCACTGCCGGGGGAGTCTGTGAGGGTCTGAACCCAGGACAGGTACCCGTAGATGACGACTCCGCCGAGTGCGAGGATCAGGCCGGGTAGTTCGACCTTGTACTTGCGGAGCGCGTGACCGAGGGCTGCGAGTGCGCTGCCGAGCGAGAGGAACACACCCCACGCGGTAGTGAGCATCAGTCCGAGGCCTTCGTATGACTTGGGCGGGTCGATGAGAACCCATGCGCCTGCCGTGACTCCTGCGAGCCATCCGAGGACCATTGCTGCTCGGTAGGCTTGCAGGGCGGGGACGGGGTAGGGGGAGCTGAGCATGCTGTTACCTCGCCCCGTGCTGGTTGAGCTTGTTCTGCAACGCCTTCGTGGTGCCTTCGTAGACCACGCCGTCCTGTGCCACGCCGATCCATCGCTGTAGCCGCTTGATGGTCTTCGAACCCTTGGAGTTGCGGCCCGTGTACTCCCAGCCGTTCGGGGAGATCCCGTTGCCGAGCTCGTCAGGCTTGTAGGACTGGTGCTCGATCAGACCGTCCACGACGGGGTGGCCGAGGTATTCCTGTAGCGACCGCCACGCGTTCGGCCCCATGCGACCATCAATGGCCAGCTTGCGCGCCTTGACACGCGAGTTCAGGAACCGCTGCAACGCCTTCGTAGTCGTCGTACCCCAGCGGCCATCCTCCGCGAGGCCCTTATGCTTCGACGGTGTGACGATGGGGCGTCCAAGGTTGACGGTGCCGCCCTTAGCCATGGCCACAATCTCGGGCAGGTAGGGGAGGTAGTCGCCGGGGCATTCGGTGCTTGTCCAGTGCGAGTGCGGGTAGACGGGGAGTTCGCCGTTGCGGGCGAAGATGTCCGCGAGCAGTGCCGCAATCGTCGGCAGGGTTTCGAGCACCTTGTTCGGGTCGCACTCAATGACGATGCCTTCAAGGTTCGCGGTCCGGTTGCCGTTGCCCCATGCGCCACGGTTCTCGGGCAGGATGCGGGCGACCTTGTTACCGGACACGACGTAATGCGCGGACACTTGCCGCGCGTTGTCAATCAAGTAGTCACGGATGCCCTCGTACGACTGGCCGGACGGTCGGCCCCACCAATGGATGGTCGCATGCTTGATCGAGTGGCCCTTGCGATCGTCGTAAGCGTTGACAGCGGGACCGGCTTCCTCGAAAGTATAGTCCGATGCCGCAACGACGGGCTTGGATACTTTATCGGGGACGTGCACCACTACCGGTGCGTCACCTTTTCCCAGGCCCATCGCCCGCTTAGTGGTCGATCCGACCTTGCCGTCAGCAGTGAGACCGTTCTTCTTCTGCCACGCCTTGATCTTGGCCGCGGTGCCGGTGCCGATCTTCCCGTCAACCTCAGCGCCAACAACCTTCTGAACCGCGCCATGATCCAGGACACCCTCAGACTTCATGCCATCGCTGGACGAGATATACCGGAAGTGCCAGGACTCACCGACGCGACGGCCTTCATCCCACGACCACCCATACAGGCCGCCGTTAGACTTGATCCAGTTCTGGATAGCTGCCGGGTGAATATCGACAGCCATGCCGTCCTGGTGATTGCTCCCCAGATCAGGCGAGGCGACCGACACACCACCCGGCTTGCGTGCCCAGATCGAACCCGCATAGCCACGGTCAGTAGACAGCTTCCTGCCGCGAGACACCTTCGTATAGTTCGCCTTGAAGATCGCCACCTGATCCGCATGCGTACGAAGCGCAGACCAGATCGAGAAGTTCACCCCCGTATCAGCCACCGCGCGATTCAACATCCGCTGCAACGACTCGAAAGCATCCTTACGCAGACGCTCCGTCTCGCGTTTATTGCTCCACGCCACGGGCATGGAAACCATAGGGACAGCCATAACGGCCTCCAATCCTCCCGCGCGTGCGGGCATGAAAAAGGGGCACCGCGCAATGCGATGCCCCTAACGTTCGTGCTTGTCAGGCTTCGAGGGCCGCGACCCGCGCAGCGATAGCGTCCAGTTGTGCAGTGGTAGCGAACGTGGTCCCGAGCGGGAAGCCGTTGACGCCGTACCAGGTTTGCCAGCCGGACTGGTAGAGAGTTCGCTTGGCCATCGCGTTCGACTGCCAGGGAGTGAACGTGTGGATCACGTATCCGTTGGCCTTGTTCCACGTCTTGACTTCGAGGACACCCGCAGCGTTGTCGTGCGGGTACCCCTGGGCCTTCGTGGCCCGGGAAGAGAAGATCTGGGTGTAGAAACCAGGGGTCGTGATCGTGTCGAGATGGGCGGTTCCGAGGTCGATCGGGTCGTCCCACGTGCCCTTTGCTGCGACAGCGGTCGAATCAGCGACTGCGAGCTGGTACGGGGACAGGACCACAAGATCGCCCGCGTTCTGCAGGGTCACCAGGTAGTCCAGGACCTCAGTCAGTCCAGCCGTGGTGAGCATGCCCGACAGGTCAATCTGGGAAGGGTGCATCATCAACTGCAGGCCCTTACCCGCAGCGACGGCCTCATCGATCTTGGCCTTGATCGTCGCGGGCGTCAGGGAGTCCATCTGGTAGCGAGCCAGGCCAGCACGCGGCACACCGTCAAGTGGGTGCAGCTGCGTACCGATCAGTGACCCCGACGCCACCGCGTGATGCGCGAGGATCAGGCGGCCCGCGTACGTGTTCCAGCCCTCGGGCCGCTTGCCCCCGTCGTAGCCGCCATACGTACCGGACGAGACGCCGGGCGGGTTCCAGCCCCACACGTTGCCAGCCGCCGCAGGTAGTTCAGCTTCGATCTGCGCGAGGCCTTCAACGATCTGCGTGTAGAGCGCGGCGTCAGTGTCGGCGGGTGCGTGCGTCGCGGAATGGTTCCAAATCTCCACGTCACCAGCCGCCACCCACGAGTTCAGCTCGGAGGCCGTCACGCCCGTGTTCTCGGGGTAATGCCAGTTGCCGGGGTTGTACGCCTGCGCAACCTTGAACCCGCGCGCCGTAGTCAGAGGCAGAATTGAAGCGCCCTGGGTTTCGTTCCGTGGTTAGACGGTCGCGGGCGCGGTCGTCGTG
>NZ_JABUXV010000028.1 GCF_014897705.1 Brachybacterium sp. FME24
CGCTGCCGACCGCTGCGTAATCACACCCCGTGTCCAAGATCCGGGGGTAGGGCCCGGCTCGTCGGCGAAGACCACCGACGGGCGACCAGCCAGGGCGCGGGCGATCGACACCCGCTGCGCCTGGCCGCCGGAGAGCTGGGTGGGACGACGCTCATGCATCCCCTGCAGGCCGAGGCGGTCCAGCCAGGAGCGGGCCTCAGCAGTGGCGCTGCGCCGGGAGACCCCGGCGAGCATCCGCGGCAGGATCACGTTCTCCACCGCGGTGAGCTCGGGCAGCAGCTGACCGTCCTGGAAGACGAACCCGAAGTCGCTGCGGCGCAGGCGGGTGCGAGCGCGGTCACCGAGCGACGCGAGGTCCGTGCCGTCGTGGAGGACATTCCCCGAGGTGGGACGCAGGATCCCGGCGAGAATGTGCAGCAGCGTGGTCTTCCCGCAGCCGGAGGGACCCATCACCGCCAGCGAGTCCGCGCGACCGATGTCGAGGTCCACACCGTCCAGGGCATGGGTGGCAGTGCCCTGGGTCCCGTAGGTCATGATCAGGCGCCGGCCCGAGAGCACCGGGGCAGGATGCAGGGCGGAGGGCTGCGCAGTGCCGGCCGGTGCGGGAGCGGCGGCCTGCTGGACGGGGACAGCGGGCTGCTGGACGGGGACAGCGGGCGGCTGGATGGGAGCGACGGCCTGCTGGACCGGAGCGACGGCCTGCTGGACCGGGACGTACGAGGGGTTCGTGGAATGGGACGACGGGCCCGTCGGGGTGGAGGACGCGAATGGAGAAGTGTTCATGCGTCCCAGAATCCTGCCCCCACCCCCGCAGGCGCATCGACCCCTGGATCCATATCCCCCCGTCGATGTCAGACCGTGGTCGGACGGGCTGCGCACAAGGCACGATCCCGGTCGACGCACCCAGCCTGCCTGCCTGCGCTTTGCTCCCCGTGCCTTCACCGCATCGCGACGAATAATGTCCCCTCACGACCGATCAGAGCGACCTGATCGGTCCTGAGGGGACATTTCCGGGTTGACGATCCCGCTCGTGCCTCGCGGAACGTCGATCAGACTGAGCCGAACCGGCTGATCTCCTACCGCTCGTGCCTCGCAGAACGTCGATCAGACTGAGCCCAACCGGCAGACCTCCTACCGCTCGTGCCTCGCAGAACGTCGATCAGACTGAGCCCAACCGGCAGATCTCCTACCGCTCGTGCCTCGCAGTACGTCGATCAGCCGAAGCGGCCGGAGATGTAGTCCTCGGTCTGCTTGTTCGTGGGGTTGGTGAACATCGTGTCGGTGTCGTCGACCTCGATGAGGTGGCCGGGCTGGCCGGTGCCCGCGATGTTGAAGAAGCCGGTGCGATCGGAGACCCGCGAGGCCTGCTGCATGTTGTGCGTGACGATCACGATCGTGTACTCCTCCTTCAGCTCGTGGATCAGATCCTCGATCGCGAGCGTGGAGATCGGGTCGAGCGCCGAGCAGGGCTCATCCATAAGGACGACCTCGGGACTGACCGCGATGGTGCGGGCGATGCACAGACGCTGCTGCTGCCCGCCGGAGAGTCCCATGCCGGGCTTGTCGAGGCGGTCCTTGACCTCGTTCCAGAGGTTCGCGCCCTTCAGGGAGCGCTCCAGGAGCTCTTCGGCGGCCTTCTTGGAGATCCTGCGGTTGTTGAGCTTCACGCCGGCCAGCACGTTGTCGCGGATCGACATGGTCGGGAACGGGTTCGCCTTCTGGAAGACCATGCCGACGCGACGCCGCACGTTGACCGGGTCCACGCGAGGGTCGTAGATGTCCTCGCCGTTGATCTCGACCTTGCCCTTGGCGTAGGCGCCGGGGATGACCTCGTGCATGCGGTTCAGAGTGCGCAGGAAGGTCGACTTGCCGCAACCGGAGGGCCCGATCAGAGCGGTCACCGAACGGGGCCGGATCTGGACGTCGACGCCCTCCACGGCCATGAAGTCACCGTAGTAGATGTTGAGATCCTCGACATTGATGGGCTGAGGGGCTGCCATCTGGTGTCCTTTCGCGTGGGACGTCAGCTCAGCGGCTGAGCTTCGGAGAGAAGTAGTGGCTGACCATGCGGGCGACGATGTTGAGCACCATCACGATCACGATCAGGGTGAAGGCCGCGGCCCAGGCTCGGTCGATGTTGGTCGAGATCGAGCAGGCGTAGACCTCCTGGTTGATCGGGTTCGTGACGGTATCGCTCATGCAGTTCGCACTGCCCGCGCGGTACTGCTGATTGATGAACGTCGGCAGGGTCGACATTCTTCCGTCGAACATGTTCCAGTTCACCGACGTCACCATGCCCACGGTGAGCAGCAGTGGAGCGGTCTCGCCGATCACGCGGGCGATCGCCAGGGTGACGCCGGTGGTCAGACCTGCGATCGCGGTACGCAGCACCACCTTGACGATGGTCAGCCACTTGGGCACGCCCAGGGCGTAGGCCGCTTCGCGCAGGTCCATAGGGACCAGGCGCAGCATCTCCTCGCTCGAGCGGACCACGGTGGGGATCATCAGCAGCGAGAGCGCGACGGCGCCCATGATGCCCATGCGCACGCTCTGGTCGGGCATGAACGCGATGAACAGCGCGAGTCCGAACAGGCCGGCGACGATCGAGGGGATCCCGGTCATGACGTCGACCAGGAAGGTGACCCCCTTGCCGAGCACCTTGCGCCAGCCCACGTCGGCGTACTCCACCAGGAAGATCGCGGTGAACAGACCGATGGGGATCGAGATGATCGAGGCCCACAGGGTGATCAGCAGGGTGCCGATGGTCGCGTGGACCACCCCTCCCGCATCCGCGCCGCCGATGATGCCCGACATGTCGGTGGTCCAGAAGGCGAAGGGGGTGGGGGCGGCCGCGACGACGCGGACCAATCCGCGCCCGACGACTTCCCACAGCAGGGAGAGCAGCGGGAACATCGCGATGGCGAAGGCCCCGATGACGACGAGGGTCATCAGCCTCTCCATCGCCCAGCGACGGCCTTCCCGGATCCGGGAGTAGGTGTAGCCGAACAGGAGATGGAAGACGAAACCCAGCAGGATTGCTCCGGGGATCGACAAGGCGTCGAAGATCGCCAGCAGTGCGATAGCGACGAGCAGGCCGGCCAGGCCCGTGACGACCAGGTGGTACCACGGCAGCCGGCGCTCCTCCTTGCTGCGCATCGTCGGGGCGATGTCGACGGTGGTCGGGGAACTCATGGGACCTCAGCTCTTGACGCCGCTGCGGGCGACGATCCAGCGGGCAAGGGCGTTGATGATGAACGTCAGCACGAACAGGACCAGGCCCGTGAAGATGAGCAGGGACATCTCGGTGCCGGATGCCTCCGCCTGCTTCGAGGCGATGTTCGCGGCGATCGATTGGTGCATCCCGACCTCGAGGATGTGGAACGAGAACGTCGCGCCGGGCGCGAGGATCATCAGCACGGCCATGGTCTCGCCGAGCGCTCGGCCGAGGCCCAGCATCGAGGCGGCGACCACGCCGGACTTGCCGAAGGGGAGGACCACGGTGCGGATCGTCTCCCAGCGGGTGGCACCGAGGGCGAGTGCGGCTTCTTCCTGCAGGCGCGGGGTCTGCAGGAACACCTCACGCGCCACCGCCGTGATGATCGGCAGGACCATCACAGCGAGCACGATCGCGGCGGAGGCGAGGTTGCGCATCGGAGCGGTCGGGTCGCCGGCGAACAGGGCGACGACCGGCTGCCCGCCGACGAGGGGGACGAAGCCCGGCCAGGACGGCCAGGTTCCCAGCGTCGAGTTCAGGAAGATGTAGAGCGGCTCGAGCTTGGGGACGAGCCAGATACCGCCCCAGAGCCCGTAGACCACGGAGGGCACGGCCGCGAGGAGGTCGATCATGTACCCGAGGCCGGAGGCCATCCGGCGCGGAGCGTAATGCGAGATGAACAGGGCGATGCCGATGGAGACCGGGATCGCGATGCCCAGCGCGATCGCGGCGGCCAGAACGGTGCCGAAGATCAGCGGCAGGGTGGTCTCCAACAGGGAGAACGCCGAGCTCTCGCCGATGAATTCACGACTCTCCCGCACCGCCGGCAAGGACTCGGTGGTGAGGAAGATGGCCACGAGGGCCAGGGTCACGAAGATGAGGAGGCCCGAGCCGATGCTCAGATACGAGAAGACGGCGTCACCGACGCGGCGACGGCTGCTCGACATCGAGGGTGGGGGCGTCTCCGGGGTCTCCGGCATGACGTCGGTAGTGCTCACAGGGGCCTTCCTCAGAGCTCACGGGGCAGGGTGGTGACGCGGGCGTGCCGCCGAGCCACGAATGGGCCGGCGGCACGACGTTGTGCAAGGGCGATATCAGCCGACCGTGATGCCGTCGATCGCCTCGTGGACCTCGGTGGAGAGCTCTTCGGTCAGCGGAGCGGAGCCGGCGTTGTCGGCAGCGGTCTGCTGACCCTCCGGGGAGGTGATGTAGGAGGCGTACTCCTTGACTGCCTCACCCTGGGCGGCGTCGGCGTAGGAGCCGCACACGACCAGGTAGGACACCAGGACGATCGGGTAGACGCCCGACTCGGTGGTGGTGCGATCCAGGTCGAAGACGATGTCGTTCTCCTCGCGGCCCTCGGCGCGCGGCGAGACGTCGACGGCCTTGGCAGCGGCGTCCGCGCTGTACTCCACGAACTCCTCGCCCACCTGGATGGCGGCGATGCCGAGGTTACCGGCCTGCGAGGCGTCGGCGTAGCCGATGGTGCCGTTGCCGCCCTCGACGGTGGAGATCAGGCCCGAGGTGCCGTCACCGGACTGGCCACCCTCGATCGGCCAGGTCTCGATCGGACCGTGGGTCCAGGCGTCGGGTGCCGACTTGGAGAGGTAGTCGGTGAAGTTCTCGGTGGTGCCCGAGTCGTCGGAGCGGTGGACCGGGACGACATCCAGATCGGGCAGATCGGCATCGGGGTTGGCCTCGGCGATCTTCGGATCGTTCCACTTCGTGATGTCGCCCGCGAAGATGCCGCCGATGACATCGGCGGGGAGGTTCAGCGAATCGACGCCCTCGAGGTTGAAGACGACGGCGATCGGGGAGATGTAGAGCGGCAGGTCGATTGCCTGCTCTCCGTTGCAGACCTCGGTGGAGCCCGCGAGCTCCTCCTCGTCCAGGGCCGCATCGGAGCCGGCGAACTGGACCTGGCCGCTCAGGAACTGCTCGCGGCCGGTGCCGGAGCCGGTGGGGTCGTAGGTGACGCTGAGGTCGCCGCCCTCGGCGCCGACGAGGCCCATGAAGGACTCGGTCCACGCGGTCTGCGCGTTCTGCGCGGAGGATGCCCCCGCGCCGGCGAGGTTTCCGGTCAGCTCGGCGTAGCCTCCGCCGGCTGCACCGCCGCCATCTGATCCGTTGCCCTCCTCGGCGGCCGAGCCACCGCCGCAGGCCGTCAGAGCGAGGCCGCCGACCAGGCCGAGAGCGGCGAGCGAGACGAGCTTGTTCTTGCGAACGTTCACTGCAAGTCCTTTCGGGGCCGGAGGCCCGGGGAATGTGTGTGCCACGTGATGCGGAGAAGTCTGACGCCGGTGACGCTAGGGAGCACAGGTGACACCGCACCCGCTCCTGTATGAACACCAGGTGAACAGCCCGGCCGACGGCGCGAACCTGCAGGTCAGTCCGTGGATACGATCCGGTCACACTTTCAGGTGCACGGCGCGCGGACGCTGCGGCGCACCGCTCGTAACGGGTCGCCGATGCTCAGTTCATCTCGGCGAAGATTCCGAGCACGATGAGCAGTGCGAAGTAGAGCACCATGAAACCGAGCAGCACGAGCCCGAGGATGTTGAGCACGAGCCCCGCGATCGCGAAACCCCGCCCCGCCAGGACAGTGGGTGCGACCGGAGATGTCTCGCGCATGCCGAGGATCGAGAAGACGAGCCCGACCGGCGCCGGCAGACCGATGCACACCACGAGAGAGGCCAGGCCCAGGATGAAGGCCGCGATCGATTTTCCCGAGGTCGGCGCAGGTCGTGCGTACTGGCCCACGATCGGAGCGCCGCCGGCGGCGATCGCACCGGGCGCCCACGGGGTCGGGCCCTGGGTCGCGGGAGCTCCGGCGCCCTGCGACGAGAACGACGGCGCAGAGCTGTCGCTCGGCCGCGGATCTACCGCGTAGTAGCCCTCGGCCGGCGAACCCATCGCGTACGGGTCGGTACCGTCCGGCCCGACCGCGTAGGGGTTCTGGGCCGAGGGACCACCAGCGGCGGGACCGTGCGCCGGGTGCCCGCCGCTCGTACCGTCCTGTTCCGAATAGTCGGAGTACCCGTTCCCCTGATGCATACCCGTCATCCTCCCCGTCCTCCTCAATTCCGTGGCCCCGCCCCGTCTCCTCGGGTTCGGCGCCGCGCTGTCGATAGTGGGCCGATGCTCAGCCGATGTTGGGCAGATGGCGCTCGATCGCGACCACCGACCTCGCCGGAGTCGTGTGCAGCATCAGCGCCTCCCCGGCGGCGAGGAACGGATCCTCACGTGGCAGCTCGAGCGCTGCACTGCGCTGCGCCACCTCCCGGATCGACTCGATCACTGTGGGCAGTACGGGCCGATGCGTGCACACCACGGTGCCGCGCGCCTCGTGCAGGACTCGTTCGATCACTGCTCGGGTGCGCGAGGGGTGCCCGTCATGCCCGGCCTCACTGAGCTCGTCCTTGGTGCGGATCTTCAGACCCTCGATCCGGGCCAAGGGCTCGACCGTGCTCACGCAGCGCTTCCACGGGCTGCTCACCACGCTGCGCGGATCGAAGGCGTCGATCAGCGGGGGCAGCGCCTGCGCCTGCTTGCGCCCCTTGGAGTTCAGGGGCCGGTTCTTCTCACCTTTGCGCCACTTCGCACGGGACAGCGCCGCCCCGTGCCGCTGCACGATGATCGGCACCGTCACCAGTTCGTCGAGCTCCTGGAATCGCCGCAAGGTCGCCAGGCAGACCTGATCCCCCTGCCGGGTCAGCAGTTTCTCCGCCTCGTCCAGACGCACCCAGCGCACGTGGTCGATCTCCGCGGGATCCATCGGGCCGGGCGCCGTCTTCGCACGAACCGTCCCACTCCAGTACTGCACGATCTTGGTGCGACCGTCGGGGAGCAGATAGACCGACGCCGGCAATGGCCGGTGCAGACGCACTCGGTACCCGGTCTCCTCGACGACCTCGCGCACAGCTGCGGCCGGGAACGTCTCGCCCTTGTCGAGCTTGCCCTTGGGGATCGACCAGTCGTCATAGCGAGGACGATGCACGAGCAGCACCTCCGTGCCCTTGGTCCCCTCACGCCAGGCGAGAGCGCCGGCCGCGAGGACAGGGGGCGGCTTCCCGGGGACGGCGTGCACGGTCAGCTCGTCCCCCCAGCGCTCATCTGCACGTCACGACCCGAGACGGCGAATCCCCACGTCTCGTACAGGCGCAGCGCCGGGGCATTGTCGGCCTCCACGTACAGCTCGACGCCGGGGACCCCGGCCTGGAGCAGACGGTTCAGCGTGGCGGCCAGCAGATGCCCGGCCACACCGTGCCCCTGCACCGACGGCGCGGTGGCCACGACGTAGATCTCGGCGTCATGCCCAGCGGACGCAGCGGCGGCGTCAGGACTCTCCGTCGCCTCGCGCTTGACCCATACGAAGCCGACGAGCTCCTCGTCGCGGAGTGCCACGAGGAGATCCTCGGGGTCGAACCAGGGCTCGGCGAGGCGCTGGTCCAGATCGGCCCGGGTGAGCGCGCCCTGCTCGGGGTGCTCGGCGAAGGCGAGGGCATTGACCTCGACCCACCGGTCCGCGTCGCGCTCCGCGTCGAAGGCGTCCAAGCGCAGTCCCTCCAGGCTCGAGGCGGGGATCGCGGGCACCGGGTGCGCGACGTCGAGCTCGTGGTGGAGGGTCAGCAGGCGGCGGGTCTCCCGCAGGCCGGCGCCGGTCAGGAAGGCGAGGGACCCATCGAACGCTCCGTGCGCCCACACCCCGGCATCGGGACGCAGTTCGAGGGCGGCGCGCAGCAGGGCCGTGCCGTGTCCGCTGCGGCGGTGATCGGGATGGACCATGCCTTGGACGGTGCCGTCGGCGAGCACGCTCGCGTAACCGAGCAGCTGAGTCGGGGCGGCATCGGCCTCGAGGAGGAGATGTTGTGCGGAATCTCCCTGCAGCGCGAGCCGTGCCGCTTCGTCCAACGGGGAGATCCGGTCGTGGGCGGTGACCGTATCGAGCAGGTCACGGGCCGCGTCGCGGTGGGTCTGCGACAGAGCAGCCGTCGTGATCATGGGGTCCTTCCGGGGCTCAGAGGTGCGCTGAGTGTGCCGCCACCTGCGGTCGCTCGTAGACTGCCACTGTAGCGCCCGTCGGACCAGTCCCGTCGGCGACCACGAAGAGACCGGATCCGAGTGCGAGGGAGGCCCCATGACTGCTCCCGAGCGCACCCCGCTCGGCGCTGCCCTGGCGCTCCTTCTGACCGTGGTCGCCCTCACCGGCGCCGCATCCCCGACCCTGATGGCCACCACCGTGGCGGCTCTCGCGCTGCTGGTCGCCATGGCCTGGCCCGACCTTCTCGAGCTCCCCTCCCCTCGTGGCACCCGCCTCGTGATCGCCGCTGTCGGGGTGGCGGGTGCCGTGCTCGCCGCGACCGCCACGCAGCGGATCGCCCCGATGTCCGCGATCGTCATGATCTGCGCCGGTGGGGTGTTCGCGGCCTTCGTCCAGCAGATGCTGCGTCGGGATCGACGAGAACTCACCGCCTCCTTGACCGGCACGGTCGCCGGGGTGTTCGTCTCCGGGATCGCCGCGACGTGGGTTCTCGCCCAGGTGGAGGCCGTGGAGATGGGCCGTGCGGGTCTGGTCGCAGCGATCGCTGCCGGCCTGGCCGCCACCCTCCTGCTCAATGCCACCCCGCTGCCGTCGAGGCTGCGGTTCCTCCTGTCCGCTGCGGCGGGCACCGGGGTGACCTCGGCGCTCGCCACCACGCTGGATGGGACGCCCCTGCCGATCGCGGCCGGGCTCGGCCTGCTGGTCTCGATCGGTGCCAGTTGCGCCCATCTGCTGGTCGGGTCCTCGCTGGTGGCGAAGGAACCTGTGCCCTCTCTCGCCGTGGGGGCGGTGCCGGTCGCCACGGTCGGTGTGGTCGCCCACCTCGCGGTGAACCTCCTCCCCTGAGCGTGAGATCCCCCGCTCCGAGAGATCCGCAGTGTTCGCCGTGCTCGCCGTACTCGCCGTACTCGCCGTACTCGCGGTACCCGTGAGACCAACACCCGTCGGCCGCCGCCACCTGAACCGTCTCGGGGCGATAGACTCAGCGGCATGTCCGCGCTCTCTTTGTTCTTCCTCGCCCTCGTGGTCCTGGTGGGCCTCGGCACCCTGGCCTTCGCCATCCTGGTGCTCACGCGACTTTTCAACCGCTGATCGGCTGAACGGCACCCATGCCCATCTCGCTCGACCCCTCATTGCCCGAATCGCTGTACCCGCTGGCCTGGCTGGTCGGCACCTGGCAGGGTGAAGGAGCCGTCCATCGACCCGGGGACGCAGAAGCCCCCGACCGACGGATCGAGCAGCAGTTGGTCTGCACCGCCCGCGAGGACGGCACCCTCGGCTGGCGTTCGACGATCCACGAGATCGATGACCCCGCTCCCCTGCCGCCCACCAGTGCGTTCGCTCGCGACGACACTCCCGAGCCTGCCCCCGCGGGCACCGGTGAGCGCACCCTGCTGATGCGGGAGGATGGCATCTGGACCATCGGCGACCCCTTGCCCGGCCAGGACGTCGCCGCGGCCCAGGCTGCGAAGCCCGGTGACCCTGCCGGATTCGTGTCCTACGCCCTGGAGGCGCACTTCGAGCGTCGCGACGGCGCCGACGAGAACTGGACCGGTGAGGTCCGCGGCCCCCGCGTGCAGCTCGCGCTCGGCTCCGCCGATGGTGGCGCGGCGATCTCCGGGACCCGCATGTTCGGGTACATCAGCGGCCGCCTGATGTGGCTGTGGGAGCAGCGTGTTCCCGGCGCCTCGAACGAGAGCGCCGACCCCCAGGGGTCGCCCATGACCCCGTACATCTCCTTGGAGCTCCACCGTGTCTGATCCCGCCCCTGCCCGCGACGTGCGTCCCCTGCTGAGCACCGGCGCGGTGCTCGGGGAGGGCCCGGACTCCACCGTCCCCGTGCATTACGGGGCCCCGCTGCGCGAGCAGCGACGACTGCTGGAGCACCGTGCGGTCGTCGACCTCGGCCAGTTCGAGGTGCTCGAGGTGCGCGGCGCCGACGCCCGCAGCTGGATGACCACGATCACCACCCAGATGCTCGAGTCGACGCCCGTGGGCTCCTGCGCGAGCCTCGCGGTGCTCTCCCCGCAAGGTCGGGTCGAGCACATGGCGGTCGCAGTGATCACGGCCGAGGACGCCCTGCTGCTGGTGCTCGACGCCGGTGGCCGCGCCGGACTGCGCCGTTACCTCGAGATGATGCGCTTCGCTGCGCGGGTCGACCTGACCGACCGCGATGACCTGCGCGTGCTGGGCGCTCTCGCGCCCGCCGCCGAGGTGCTGGCGGAGCTCGACCTGCCCGAGCCGGCCGCCGTCTGGTCCGAACCCTGGCCGCAGCTCGCCCCGGGCGGCGTGGCCTATGGTCCCGATCCGGAGGATCCCGTCGGCTCTGTCCTCACTGTCCTGGACGCCGCGTCCCTCGCGCAGCTGCCGTGGCGCCCCGAGCACCTGGCCGGGACGAGTTCCTGGGAGGCACTGCGGATCGCGGACCACCGGGCCCGCGCGGCCCGCGAGGTCGACGAGCGCACCATCCCCCATGAGCTGGATCTGCTGCGCACCACGGTGCACACCACCAAGGGCTGCTACCGCGGCCAGGAGACGGTCGCGAAGGTCCTGAATCTCGGACAGCCGCCGCGCCGTCTGGTCATGCTGCATCTCGACGGCTCGCAGGACGTTCCGGTCGTGCCCGGTGGCGAGGTGCGCCTCGGCGGCGCCGAGGGGAAGGTCGTCGGCGTCGTCACCTCCGCGGCGCTGCACGCGGATCTCGGCCCGATCGCCCTGGCCGTCGTGCGTCGCGCGGTGCCGCTGGATGCGGCACTGACCGTGCAGGCCCCGGTCTCCGAGGCCGACGGTGGCGCCGGCCCCGGCGCGCTGTGGATCGATGCCTCCCAGGAACCGATCGTGGTGCCCCGCGATCACGGCGCGCGACCGGCCACCGCAAAACTCTGACGCGGCAGCGGGTCGCGGGATCCGCGGCGCCGACCACCTCGCGCAGGAGTCCCGGTTTTCACGGTCTTCACGCCTCGGCCGCCCCCATCCACGTCCTTCGCACAGCATCGGCACTGCCCTGCCACTGACTCCGCCGGTGCCGACGGCCCGGACCTGGAAGAATGACGGCATGAGTGCACAGGGCGACCAGCAGGCGTGGACCCGACACCGCCGGCAGGTGTTCGAGGTCAAGGAGCAGGCGCTGCATGCGGCCCGCGAGGCCGAGCATCAGAAGGCGACCGCCACCATCCGCGAGGCCGTGGCCCGGTTCCGGGAGGCCGGGATCCCCCCGATCCCCTTGCGCGCGAAGCCGTACACCGGTTCCGGCACGATCCGCACCGAGCTGGAGGGCTGGTACCTGAAGCGGGACCGGTCGCTGGCCGTGGACACCGAGGGCCGCTACTACGTGATGCGGGTCGCTGGAGGCCTGCGGGCGCGGCTGCGGGGCGCCACACCCGAACCGGCCCTGGCGCCGCTGGTGGTCGGTCGCGGGGCGCGCGACGGTGACAGCTTCGACCTCGAGGAGCTGCTGCAGATGCGGTTCGAGGATCCGGTGCGCCCATGAGCCCCACCCGTTCGCCCTCCCCCACCACCTCATCGATCCCGCTTCTCGACCGTGCCCGCTCGATGGTCTCCTCGTGGTTCGTCACCGGACTCTCCCGGGGGCGCAACGATGCTCTGACCGTCGGCCGCGCCGCTCTGGCCGCTGCCCTCGCGTACCTGATCAGCGGCGTGATCTGGAATCACGAGTTCCCGTTCTTCTCGTCGATCGTCGCCTTCATCATCATCGGTTTCGGCATCGAGAAGAAGATGCGCAAGATCGTCGAGATGGCCGCGGGGGTGCTCTTCGGCGTGCTGCTGGGCGAGCTCGCTCGGCAGTTCATCGGCTCCGGTACCTGGCAGATCCTGGTGGTGGTGTTCGTCGCCGGGATGCTGGCGCGCCTGATCGACAAGAGCAACCTGTTCGGCTTCCAGACCGCGATCCAGTCGTTGCTGGTGATGATCATGCCCATCACCCCGGGGATGACGCCGGGCGGGCGCGTGCTGGATGCCGTGACCGGCGTGATCGTCGCGATCATCATCCATCTGCTGCTGTCCGGAGATCCGAGGCGACTGCAGCGCCAGGCCGCGATCTCCTTCTACCAGGAGCTCCAGGACACGCTGGTCTCCCTGGCCCTGGCCGCTCGCAGCGGTGATCGCGACGTCGCGCAGGCGGCGCTGGTCACGCTCCGGACCTCCTCGCAGAAGTACACCGACGAGTGGATGCTCGCCAACGACGTCGCCAACGAGATGGCGACCTTCTCCCCGACGGGGCTGCGGCACGCCGATGACGTCGGCCGTCTCGAGCATCTGCTCATCGGCTCCGACCGGGCGATGCGGAACATGCGCGTGATCGCTCGTCGGGAGACGGAGTTCCTCGACGCCGTGCGAGGCGACGCCCACTCCACCCTGGCCGACGCACTGCTGGCCGCGCGCGACGCCGTCTCCGAGCTGTGCATCGCTGTGGCCCATGACGAGGTCGACTTCACCGAGGTGCGCCGCAAGCTGCGCCTGTTCTCCTCCTACCTCACCCCGGAGATGCTGCTGCGCAACGACGAGGGCGTGCGCCCGGGCCGCGCCGGGCATTTCGAGGGCGTGACGCTGGCGATTCAGCTGCGGTCCCTCGCGATCGATCTGCTGCAGGCCACGGGCCTGACCTCGGCCGAGGCGAAGCAGTTCCTTCCCAGCCTGGTCATCGCGGCGGATGGCGACGCCATCGGCCCGCGTCCTATGACCCAGGAGATGCATGCGCTCGAGCCGCCCGCCACCACGGAGGCCCTCGAGCTGCTGATCACGGACCGGTCCGACCCCGACCGGCGGCGCTGAGCCGCTCGTTCCACGGCGGACCATGGGCCCGTCAGGGCCGCTGCGGGCGATCAGCCCCTCCACACCGCATCCTGGGACCGGGGATCCGGGATCCGCCCAGCCGATCCCCTTATCCTGGAACGATGATCGCCCTCATCCAGATGTGGATCTTCCTTGTGCTCGCCCTCGCCCTGCTCGTGGCAGAGATCTGGGCATTCGTGAATGCTCTGCGTTTCCGACCCGACGCCTACGTCGCGGCGGGCAAACGCACCAAGGTGTTCTGGTGCGTGCTCACCGGCGTGGCGATGCTGCTGGGGTTCCTGTCTCTGCCTGCGCCCATCGGGAGCGGCGGGGCCTCGATGCTCTTCATGCTGGGCGGCATCATCATCGCGGGAATCTTCCTCGCCGACGTGCTTCCCGCCCTGAAGCGGGTCATGGGGCGCGCCGCCGGCAATCGCTGGTAGAAGCTCCGCCCCGCGCTCTCGCCAGCGCGCTTCGCCCTGCAGCTCCGCACGGCACCCACACCCACACCCAGCGCACCTGCCTGCTCGCACCAGATTGCTTGGTTCTCAGCCAGTTTCGGCGCATAAGTGGCTGAGAACCTGACACAAGCTGCTCGATCGAGGCCAGCCGCATCGGTCGAGGGGAGCATCACCGCTCGGGGCAGCACCGCGAAGGACACCGTCACCGGACACGACAGGGCCCCGGAGCCGTAGCTCCGGGGCCCTGTGGTCGATCAGCTCTGTCTAGGCGGCTGATCCTCTCTCGCTCATACCTTCCGGTATGTCGATCAGGCCGGGTGGGTGCCGGCCGAGCGGAGGTTCTCCGCCGCCTCGACCAGGCGTGCGGCCAGTCCGGCCTCGGCCTTCTTGCCCCAGGCGCGGGGGTCGTACGCCTTCTTGTTGCCGACCTCGCCGTCGACCTTCATGACGCCGTTGTAGTTCTCGAACATGTGCGAGACCACCGGGCGGGTGAAGGCGTACTGGGTGTCGGTGTCGATGTTCATCTTGATGACACCGTTGTCGACAGCGGTCTGGATCTCCTCGATGGAGGAGCCCGAGCCGCCGTGCATGACGAGGTCGAACGGCATGTCCTTGCCGTACTCGGCGCCGACGGCCTTCTGGATGTCCAGCAGGATCGACGGGGTCAGCTTGACGTTGCCCGGCTTGTACACGCCGTGCACGTTGCCGAAGGTCAGGGCGGTCAGGTAGCGACCGCGCTCGCCCAGGCCGAGCTTCGCGGCCGTCTTCAGGCCGTCTTCGGGGGTGGAGAAGAGCTTGTCGCCATCGACATCGGCGACCACGCCGTCCTCCTCGCCGCCGACGACGCCGACCTCGATCTCGAGGATCTTCTTGGCCTCGACGGACTTCTCGAGCAGACGCTCGGCGATCTCGAGGTTCTCGTCGACCGGCACGGCGGAGCCGTCCCACATGTGCGACTGGAAGAGCGGGTTCAGGCCCTTCTTCACGCGGTTCTCGAGGTCCCACTCGATCAGGGGCTCCACCCAGGTGGGCAGAACCTCCTTGGCGCAGTGGTCCGTGTGGAGCGCGACGTTGATCGGGTAGTTCTTCGCGACCGCGTGCACGAACTCGGCGAGAGCGAGCGAGCCCGCGATGCGGTCCTTGACGGTGGAGCCGGAGAGGTACTCGGCGCCACCGAAGGACACCTGGATGATGCCGTCGGTGTTCGCATCGCTGAAGCCCTGCAGGGCGGCGATGGCCGTCTGGGAGCTCGAGACGTTCACGGCCGGGTAGGCGAACTTGCCTGCCTTCGCGCGGTCGATCATCTCTGCGTACTGATCCGGGGTTGCGACTGCCATGTGGCATTCTCCTTCGCTGAAGAGGGTCTGAGACGACCGGCGGCGTGGAGGCGCCGCGCAGGGTCGTTCGATCGTGTCCATTGTTCCACAGTGCGCTGGGCGACCACCGGTCGGAGGTCCCTCGCGGACACCGCCTTCAGCGCAGGGGCAGGTCGGGGATCTCCGCGTGCTGCAGGATCCAGCTGTGCATCGCGATCGCCGCCGCTGCGGCCACGTTGATCGACCGCGTGGATCCGAACTGGGTGATGCCCACGACGAGGTCCGCGGCGTCCAGGATCTCGGCACTCACCCCGGGTCCCTCCTGGCCCACCACCAGCAGGGCGTTGCGGGGCAGCGCCGTGCGCTCCAGGGGCATCGCCCCGGGGACCAGATCGATCACCACGAGGGGGCGCCCCTGCTCCCGGGCCCACGCGATGAGGTGCGCGGCGTCGGGATGGTGGATCTCGTGCTGGTAGCGGTCGGTGACCATCGCGCCGCGCCGGTTCCAGCGGCGTCGGCCGACGATGTGGAACGCCCCCACCGCGAAGGCGTTCGCCGTGCGCACCACCGAGCCGATGTTCGCGTCGTGCTCGAGGTTCTCGATCGCGACATGCAGATCGTGGCGATGCGTGTCGAGCTCGGCGATGATCGCCTCGCGCCGCCAGTACCGGAAGCGGTCCTCAACGTTGCGCCGGTCGCCGTCGGCGAGGAGCTCGGGATCGAAACGGTCGCCCTCCGGCCACGGGCGCGGGTGCGGGCCGACGCCGACCATGCGCTCAGGCGTCGGTTGAGGCTCAGGGGTCGACTGAGGCACAGGAGTCGACTGCGGCTCGGGGGCCAACGGAGGCTCGGGAGTCGTACCGGACTCCGCAGTCACCGGGTCGCCCCGGAGCCCGTGTCGCCCTCGGCGCTCTGCTCCTGCTCGAGGATCTCCTTGTCGGGGTCCGGGAGCCCGAGCTTGCGGCGTCGGACCTCGCGACGGATGATCTGGACCGCGAACACCAGGATGACCAGGGCGACGATGGCGTAGACCACGGTGGAGAAGAAGTCGGTGTAGGGCTCGATCACCGTCCAGTTGCTGCCCAGGTAGTACCCGAAGGTCACGAACACGGTGTTCCAGATGGCGCTGCCGGCGAGGGTGAGCAGGCTGAAGGTCCACAGCGGCATCGCGTACAGGCCGGCGGGGATCGAGATCAGCGAGCGCACCCCGGGCACCATGCGACCGAAGAAGATGGCCTTGTGCCCGTGCCTGTCCATGAAGTCGACGGTCTTGTCGTAGTCCTTCACGTGCAGCAGCGGCAGCTTGAGGAAGATGGTGCGCAGGCGCACCGGCCCCAGCAGCCGGCCCAGTCCGTACAGCAGCCATGCCCCCGCCAGGGATCCGACGAGCGAGGCGACCAGCATCGCCCAGTAGCTATGGTTCGGGCCGGCGGCGGCCACCCCGGCCAGGGGCAGGATCACCTCGGACGGGATCGGCGGGAAGACGTTCTCGAGGAAGATCAGCAGGCCCACACCCAGGGCGCCGAGGCTGTCCATGGTGCTGACAGCCCAGTCGACGATGTTCATGCAGATCTCCTCTGTGTGCGGTCCGGCCGTCCACGGCGGACCGGTCGTGACGGCGTACCGGGAGCGGGGTGTCGCCGAACGCCCGGTCGGAGGCTCCGACCGGTGGCACGTCCCCTCGCCCGGAGCAGGATGTCGCCCCACCACCCATGCTAGGTGCGAGAAATCCCCGAGGCGGCACCGCATGCTCGGTTGCGCAGGACCTTCACGAATACTGTTCCGCCTGACCACGGCGCCACCGCGGTCTACTCTGTCGCCATGACCTTCAATCCGAACGCGGAGATCCGCTCAGACAACGTCTCCCGTGCAGGTGGCGGTGGGGGCGGGGGGTTTCGCCCCGGCGGTTTCCGTCCTGGGGGCCGCGGGCGCGGCGGCCTGAAGCTCGGCGGCGGCGGTGGATGCGTGCTGGTCGTGATCCTGGTGATCTATATCGTCATGGGCGGCAACCCGCTCGATCTGCTCGGTGGATCCGATCCCACGACCACCCAGCAGGGCCCGGTCGCCGAGGGCGGCGCCCTGGAGGAGTGCCAGACCGGCGAGGACGCCAACCAGCGCGACGACTGCCTGGTGCAGGCGACCGTCGAATCCGCGGACTCCCTGTGGGCCCAGCTCGCCCCGGAGTCCGGCATCGATTTCGTCGAGCCCACGGGCGCGATCTTCGACAGCACGGTCCAGACAGGGTGCGGTGCGGCGACGGCGGACGTCGGCCCGTTCTACTGCCCCGCGGATTCCACGCTGTACGTCGACGTCTCCTTCTTCGACTCCCTGAGCTCGCAGTACGGGGCCGACGGCGGCCAGCTGGCGAAGATGTACGTCGTGGCCCACGAGTACGGCCATCACATCCAGAACCTGTCCGGCACGATGAACGGGCTGGATCGTCGGAGCACGGGGCCGCAGTCCGACGGCGTGCGGCTCGAGCTCCAGGCCGACTGCTACGCCGGGGTCTGGGCGAATCACGCCTCGACCTCCACCGATGACAACGGCCAGACGATGCTGTCCCCGCTGACCGAGGAGGACATCGACTCCGCGCTGTCCGCGGCGAGCGCGGTGGGCGATGACCATATCCAGGGTGACGTCGCCGGCGGTGAGGTGCGCCCGGAGACCTGGACCCACGGCTCCTCGGAGCAGCGACGGGCGTGGTTCACCACCGGCTATCAGGAGGGCACCGTGGCATCCTGCGACACCTTCTCCGCCGATCAGGTCTGAGGGACCCGCTGGGCGGGTGCGAGCCGCTGGACAGACGAGAGCCGCTGGACAGACGAGACCTGCTGGGCAGGCGCGATCTGCTGGACCGGCGCGGTCAGATCTCCAGCTCGGAGATGTCGTAGGCGTAGAGGTAGCGGTACCCGGCGGCCTCGACGGCCTCACGGGACGCCTCGGAACGGTGCACGATCACCGCGACCGCGGCGATGTCCGCACCGGCCTCGGTGAGCGCCTCACAGGCGGTCAGCACGCTGCCGCCGGTGGTGGAGGTGTCCTCGACGGCGATGACCCGACGCCCGGAGACCTCGGGGCCCTCGATGCGACGCTGCAGGCCGTGGGCCTTGTTGGCCTTGCGCACCACGAAGGAGTCCAGCGGGGCGCCCGAGCCGCCCGCTGCGGCGTCGTAGGCGGACGCATGCATGATCGAGGTGGCGACGGGATCCGCGCCGAGGGTGAGCCCGCCGACGGCCTCGACGCCGGGCACGAGGCCCTCGCGGCGCAGCAGATCCAGCATCACGCGACCCACGAGCGGAGCCGCCTCATGGTGCAGGGTGATGCGGCGCAGGTCGACGTAGTGGTCGGCCTCGGCGCCCGAGGAGAGGATGACGTGACCGCGCACCACGGCGAGGTCACGGATCAGCTCGCGCAACCGCTCACGCGCGACATCGATCGGGGCGGACGGGTCAGGAGCTGAGGTGGTCTGGCGCATACGGACAGGATAATGGACCGTGCCGCCTCCCCTCCTGTCGACCGTCCGCCCTGTGCCTAGTCCTTATGCCTCGTCCTCATGTCTCGTCGTCCCGCTGCCACGGCGCCCGGAGCGCGCGGCGGGACGCCTTCCGCTGGGACTGGAGCACTGCCCGCTGCTGGAACCGGCGGTACCAGTTCGGGGAGGTCATCGCTCGGATGAGCGGCCTGGGCGCGATCCGGGAGAACTCCCCGGCGGTCCGGTACTTGACCGAGGGGATCGACAGCACGGTGCCCTTGGCGGTGTCCTTGAGGGCCTGCTCGACCACGAACGGCGCCTTCAACCAGGTGACGCGGGGCATGCCGTCCATGGACATCGCGGCGCGCTCATGGAACTCGGTCTGCACGAATCCGGGCAGCAGGGCCGTGGCGGTGACGCCCGTACCCTTGAGCTCCATCGCGAGCGACTCGGTGAAGACGGTGACCCAGCTCTTGGAGGCGGCGTACGGGCCGGCTGTCGTATAGCCCGCCAGCGAGCTCACGTTGAGGATCGCGCCGCGCCGCCGCTGCACCATGGTGCGGGCTGCGGCATGGGAGAGCACCAGGACAGCCTTCATGAGGGTGTCCATCTGCTTCTCATGGTCCTCGACCCCGATGTCGAGGAAGCCTCCGCGCAGTCCGTAGCCGGCGTTGTTGATCAGCAGATCGATCCGGTCGACGGGATCGGTGAGACGGACCGCGACCCGCTCCAGCCGCTCCCGTTCCGAGAGGTCCGCGGGGAGGATCTCGACACGGACGTCGTGGACGTCGCGGATCTGCTCGGACACAGCATGGAGCCGGTCCTCATCCCGTGAGACCAGCACGAGATCATGACCTGTGCCTGCCAGCTGCCAGGCGAATTCCAGACCCAGTCCTGATGTCGAACCGGTCACGAGTGCGCGCGCCATGGGCATATCTTACGACTGCCCGGAGCGTCCCGAGGCCCGCTCTGCACCGTCCCGCGCCCCGTAGGATCGTGGGCATGCGTATCGCCACCTGGAACATCAACTCGCTGCGGGCACGGATGGACCGTGTGCTCGCCTTCCTGGAGCGTCACGAGGTCGACGTCCTCGCTCTGCAGGAGACCAAGGCCAAGCCCGAGCAGCTGGACCTCACGGCGCTGCAGGACGCCGGGTACGAGGTCAGCGCTCATGGCCTGAACCAGTGGAACGGGGTCGCCCTGATCTCGCGCGTCGGCCTGAGCGACGTGCAGACCCAGCTGCCGGCCGTCCCCACCTATCCCGAGGACGAGACCGGCGTGGTCGAGGCCCGCGCCCTCAGCGGAGTCGTCGGCGACGGGCTGCGGATCTGGTCGCTCTACGTGCCCAACGGCCGCGAGGTGGACCATCCTCACTACGCGTACAAGCTGCGGTGGCTGGAGGCGCTGCGCGCCGAGGGCGAGCGCGAGCTCGCCGCGGATGAGGCCTCCCGCACCGTCCTGGTGGGCGACTTCAACGTCGCCCCGCGCGACGAGGACGTATGGGACATGGACGCCTTCGAGGGGAAGACGCACGTCACCGAGCCCGAGCGGTCGGCGTTCCGCGCGATCGTCGACGCCGGTTTTGCCGACGTGGTGCGACCAGACCACGAGGGCCCCGGCATCTACACCTACTGGGACTACCAGGCACTGCGGTTCCCGAAGAAGGAAGGGATGCGCATCGATTTCGTGCTCGGCTCCCCGGCGGTGCAGTCGGCGGTGACCGGATCCTTCATCGACCGCGAGGAGCGCAAGGGCAAGGGCGCCTCGGATCACGCGCCCGTCGTGGTCGACCTGGACTTCTGAGACGGCGCGGAGCCGGGCTCACAGAGCGGTGAGCCCGGGACGTCGACCGCGAGGTCGAGGGGCCCGGTCTCTGACGGGCACTGGCCCGGCACGGTGCGGCAGGGCGTCGCCTTCACGGTAGAGGGACGTCGCTCTCGCTGTAGGGGGACGTCGCCGTGATGGCAGGGCGTCGCCCCGAGGGGCGACGGAAGCGCCCCGCACACAACGATGGAGCGGCGCCGCGATCAGACGCGGCACCGCTCCGCACGATCCGTGAGCATCGGTATCAGGCGTGCAGAGTGTGTGGCTGCGGTGGCGCTTTCGACGCCTCACAGCCGGTCCGTTGCGGGGACCAGTCGCACGTGGGTTCCGGTGCCGGTATTCGTGTTGTGCAGATCACACTACGCTGGACTCGAGAGGCACGCAAGCCCCCGGCTCCGCTGTCCTTTCCTCCCCAGAGGGTGGTTGTCCACCGCCGCTGGGTCAGCTCTGCACCGAGCACCTCATGGCGTCCACGATGACGGCATGACCAGCACCTCAGCACCATCCCGACGAGCCATCGCCCCCGCTCCCGGGGTGCTCGACAGCGGCGCGAGGGCGCTCCCTGCGGGCGCACCGACCGGCAGCCCGGTGCGCCGGCCAGCACGGTTCCCCGGAACGTCACCGACCCCTCCCGCCGCGGTCGACGACACTGCCCCGAGGGCCCTCTGGATCGGCGCGGAGACGGCCTTGCAGGAGCTGGTCCGCGACCACGCCACCGCCGCCGGCATCGAACTCCTCGACTCCCCCGGGGACGCTGCGGTGAGGTGTCTGGTGATCGACGACGTCGCACTCGGAGGGGACCCCGTGCCGGCCGTCCCGGGCCGCCTTCCCCTGCTGGTGGTGACCTCGCAGACCGAGGTGCCCCGCGCACTGTGGGAGCGGGCGCTGGCCGCCGGTGCCCGCGCCGTGCTCACCCTCCCCGACGGCTCCGAGGAGCTGCTCTCCCAGCTGACCGAGCTCGCCCGACCCCGCGCGGCCTCCACCGTGATCGCCGTGGCGGGTGGGTGCGGCGGCGCAGGCGCCTCGAGCTTCGCCGCCCGGCTGGCGGCGGCGGCACGGCCTGCCGGTCCCGTCGTCCTGATCGATGCGGACCCTCTGGGAGGAGGCCTCGACCTCCTGGTCGAGGGCACCGACGCGGACGGCATCTCCTGGGAGGACGCGACCGGCCTCGGTCCGGACGACGGGGTCGCGCTGCGGGACGGTCTTCCACGGATCGACGAGATCGGGCTGCTGGGCTCCCGAGCCCAGCTCGGGCCGGAACCGCCCGCCCTGTCACGCGTCCTCTCCGCGCTGACCCCGCTCGGGGGAACGGTCGTCGTGGACCTCGCCGACGCCCTGGTGCCGGTCGCGGCGGAGCATGCCGATCACCTCCTCCTGGTCGTCCCGGCCTCGGATCATGCGGTGCGTGCCGCCGCGCGCAGGCTGCGCACCTGGCGCCTCCCCGACACCATCACCCAGGTGGTCGTGCGCCGACGGGGACCTCTGGCCCCTGCCGAGGTCGCCGAAGACCTCGCGCTCCCGCTGGCCGCCTCCTTCCGCGACGGCCCGCGGGGTGCGGTGCCGCTGCTGGACGTGCGCCGTCGAGGCGCCGATCGGGCAGCGCGCCGGCTGCTGCAGCGCCTGCTCGCGGAGGGCCGGTCATGACCCCGGCGACGAGGGTCGGTCCTGAGCAGACGCTCGCACTGCTCATAGACCTCGTCCGTGAGGACCTCGTCCGCAACCCAGGACTGGTCGACGTCCCGCGCGTCGCCCAGGCTCTTCGCCGTCAGGGCAGGGTCCTCGGCGCGGCCGCGACCCTCGAGCTCACGTCCCGCATCCGCGACCACATCGACGGGCTCGGCCCGCTGCAGCCCCTGGTCTCCGCCGGTGTCACCGACCTTCTGGTCAACGACGACGGGTCGGTCTGGGTCGATGATGCGGAGGGGCTGCATGCTGCCGACCTGCACCTGGGCCCTCAGCAGGCCCGCGATCTCGCCGTGCGCCTGGCGACCTCCGGAGGTCGCCGCCTGGACGACGCCGTGCCCTGGGTGGATGCCCATCTGCCCTCGGGGATCCGCCTCCACGCCGTGCTCCCGCCGCTCTCGCCCGGCGGTGCGATCGTGTCGCTGCGCCTGCCCGGCGGCGAAGCGCTGGATCTCGAAGCGCTCGAGGCGCTCGGCGCCTTCGGCCCGCAGGGCCGGAAGGTGCTGCTCGCGATCATCGCCTCTCGCCTCCCGTTCCTGGTCACCGGAGGAACGGGGACCGGGAAGTCCACGCTGCTGGCCGCCATGCTGGGAGAGGTTCCGCACGGCGAGCGGATCGTCGTGGTCGAGGACGTGCTGGAACTGGCCGTGGATCATCCGCACGTCGTGCATCTGCAGTCTCGTCATGCGAACAGCGAAGGTGCCGGAGCCGTGGACCTCATCGCCCTGGTGCGGCAGAGCCTGCGCATGCGACCGGACCGGATCGTGCTCGGCGAATGCCGGGGCGCCGAGATCCAGGAGCTGCTGCAAGCCCTGAACACCGGCCATGAGGGAGGCTGCGGCACGGTCCACGCCAATACGGCGCACGACGTCCCTGCTCGGCTGGAGGCCCTCGGAGCCCTGGGAGGCCTGGGCCGCAGTGCCCTTGCCGCGCAGGTCGCGAGCGCTCTCGAGGTCGTGATCCACCTCGGCCGCCGCAAGGGGCGGCGGGTCCTGGAGGAGATCGCCCTGCTCCACCGCGCTGACGACGGCATGCTCCAGGCCACCACCGCCTGGCACGTGGACGGCGCGGAGCTCCGGGACGGCCCGGCCGCCCCGGCGCTCGCGGCCCGGCTCGGCCGCACCTCCCAGGAGCACCCGCCCGCTCGACCCGCGACGCCGCCCAGCCCCACCGCACCCGATCGGTCCTCACCCCCCGAGCTCGACGCGAGAACCAGTGACGTCCACGAGGGTGCCCAGGGGGCATCGGTCCAGGCGTCCCACCGCTCCGGCAGGAGAGCGGCATGACCCTCCTCGTGGCCCTCGCCGTGCTGGCTCTGCTCACCACCCTTGCGGTGGCATGGGGCGCCGCTCCCCCGCGCATCGCCGTCGGACCTCGGATCCGGCCGGGCCGGACCCGGCGGGCGGCTGCCGGGCGCCTCGAGGTCGCCCGGATGGTGGAGCAGCTGGCCACGGTGATCAATTCCGGCGCCGGCCTCCGGCAGGCATGGAGCGCCGTCGCCCGCTCACTCCCTGCGGGCGAGCTGACCGACCTGGCTCGTGCGGCGGGTGCCGGCGCCGATCCTCGACGCGCCGCCACGGGCGCCCTGGCCTCCTCCGAGGCGATCAGCTCCCTGGGGGCTGCGCTCGCGGTGGCCGAACACACGGGCGCACCGACCTCCGGACTGCTGCAGAGCCTGGCGGAAGCCCTCCGTGACCTGCACGATGCCGCCCAGGCGCGCCGCAGCGCCTTCACCGGCCCGCGGTCCACGGCCCGCATCCTGCTCGTCCTGCCGCTGGCAGGTCTCGGCCTGGGCATGCTGCTCGGGGGTGATCCGCTGCGCCTGCTGATCGACTCGCCCGCCGGGAACCTGCTGGGTGCTCTCGGCATCGCGCTGACCGGCGTGGGCTGGTGGTGGATGCAACGGCTGATCCACCGAGCCGATCCCCCGTCGACGGAGCGCGTGGATCCCTCGGTGGTGCTCGAGCTGATCGCCGGGGCGCTCGAATCCGGGTTGCCCCTTGCTCGGTCCGTCCGCTCGGTCGCCCAGGCCCTCGCTGCCGGACCCGACACCGAGTCGCTCACCCGAGCGGCGACGGCTCTCGAGGCCGGGCTCGCCCCCGAGCTCGCCACAGCGGACCTGCCCCCGGAGTTCGCCGCGCTCAGCGAGTCCGCGATCCTCGCCGAATCGGCCGGGGCCGACCTCTCCCGGGTGCTGCGCTCCGCCGCCCGGGACGCCCGCCGGGGCCGGGCCCGGGACTCCGAGGTGCGCGCGGCGCAGCTCGCCGTGCGTCTCGTCCTGCCCACCGGGGTGGCGCTGCTGCCCGCCTTCGTGGTCCTCGGGATCATCCCGACGGTGATCTCCCTGCTCGGGGGCACCATCGCCCTCACCACGACGGGGGGCGCCCCGCTATGAGACGCGCATCCATCTGGCCCGTGCCCTGCCATCTCCCGCCCCGCCGAGCGCTCCGTCGTGCGCAGGGCTCCCTCCGTGCGTCGGTCCCTTCCCGGGTCGACGCCGGGCAGCCGCGGCTGCCCACCCGGACCGGCACCTGACGGTCCGGATCGAGCGGCGCCCGCCGCTCGCCACCGGGCGGTGCCCACCGCCCACGAAGAGTAGGAGAACACCATGTCCGCCACGAAGAACCGGATGCGCCGCTCCCTCGATCGCGTGATGCGCGACGAGACCGGCGCCTCCACCGCGGAGTACGCCATCACGGTGCTCGCAACCGTGGACGGAAAAAAGCATACTTAGACAGCGCCAGATTGCGCCGGTTCGCGCCAGTTCCGCTATACTGGAGGCGCGGTCGAAGCTCGATCGCGACCCCGACCGGAGCAGTGCCCCTCCGACGGAAAGAAGGAGACACCGGTCAGGGCACTCCGGTGTAAGAGGGATCGGCGAGCGACCCGTCCCCTCGGATAAAAGCGGCAAGGTCGCGTGTCGGGGCCAAGAGATGGGCTCCTCCCGACTGCCACAGGTGTCCCACGCTTGCGTACCGGTGCGACTCCCGGCGCGAGTCATAGGCCAGAGTCGCGGGTGCCGAGGCGATGGGCTTCCTCGGGTTCACCGGCCGCAGATGTCCCACCCTCGTCGGACCTGGCGCTCCAGCGACGAGGCATAGGCCAGAGCGCAGCCGCCCTCACTGGCAAGTGAGGGATTCAAAAGGCGGCCATTTGTGCACGGGTGTTGACTCCCAAGGAGAGTCCCCGTGTCATCGACATCGACACAGAACCAGCCCCAGACCGTCTATTCCCTGCGCGACCTCGTCGACCGCGGATATGGCGCCTACTCGACGTTGCGTGGCCACGTCGCTGCTGGCCGCCTTCCGTCCATCCGCGTGGGCAACCGGATCAAGATCCGCCAGCAGGATCTCGACGCCTTCGTGACCAGTTCGGCGGAGGCCGACGAGGCGGCCCTCCAGCGGGTGGTCGACAGCGCCCCGCCTCTCACGCCGGGCCAGCGTGAACGCCTCGCCATGATCCTTGGTGGAGGTGCGTCGGCATGAGCGCAGAAGAAAGCCGCCCCGGCGGCGACACCGAGACGGCCATCGAGAATCGGGCGGATTCTTCCCACCATTCTACCAACGGTGCAGCGCCTCCGCCTCTTACGGGGGACGACGAGATCGCCCGCCTGGAGCGCGAGCTGGCCGAGGCCCAGCGGGGAGGCCCGGCGCCGGTTCCGCAGGCGGAGGCGAATGCTCAGAGCGCAGATTCGACCGTGCCGCCCTCCGTCGAGACGCTGACCGAGGAGGCGTACGAGGAAGTCCGGGAGGCCCTCGCCGGCCAGACGGTGACGCTGCGCAAGTATCGCGACATGCTGCTGGCGCTGATCGAGCAGAAGGTCGCGGTGGAGAACGAGCGGCGCAAGCTGGAGAAGCTGACCCGCTTCCGGATTCCCGGACGCCTGGACGAGTTGACGATCGTGAAGATCCTGCTGGATCGCTTCGACATCGCGACGGTCAACTTGACGCACACCAAGGACGGCGACGACCTGTCGCTGCTCGCGATGTACCAGTCGTCGGGCGACGCTGAGGGCACGTACGCGACTAGCGAGAGCGTGTTCGTCAGGCTCATCAGCGAGTTGGCACCGAGCATGTGCCGGCGCGACATCGAGTCGGTCATCAGGCGCCTGCCCTCCCATACGAGGGTGGTGCAGCGCTGCGACGACCCGGCCCTGACGCCGGTGAAGAACGGCGTCTTCAACCACACGACCCAGGAGCTGGAACCGTTCTCTCCGGAGCGCGTGTTCCTGGCGAAGTCACCGGTCGACTATCTCGCAGACGCGCCGAACCCCGTCATCACGATGCCCGATGGCCAGCCGTGGGATGTCGCGTCGTGGATCGCCGATCTCTCCGACGACGAGGGCGTGCCCGAGCTGCTTTGGGAGATCATCGCGGCGGCCCTGCGCCCGAACGAACGCTGGAACCGTTCACCGTGGCTGTACGGCACGAGCGGTCGCAACGGTAAGGGCACCTACATGGAGCTGCTGAGGAATCTCATCGGCGACGGTGCCGCGACTCTGTCGATCAAGGCGTTCGGCGACCGGTTCTCGAAGGGCTCGCTGCTGACCTCAACGGCGGTGCTCTCCGACGAGAACGACGTCGGTGACTTCGTGAAGTCTGCCGCCGACTTCAAGTGCGTCGTGACCGGAGATCCGATCCAGATCGAACGCAAGAACCGCCAGCCAGTCAGTGTCGTGGTTCAGGGACTCGTGGTCGCCTGCTTCAACGGGTTCCCTCGGACGAAGGACAAGTCCGAATCGTTCAATCGTCGGCCGCTCATGGTGCCGTTCCGGAAGAACTTCACGGGCGACGAGCGGAAGTACATCAAGTCCGACTACCTCAAGCGTGAGGACGTGCTCTGCTACGTGCTGCGCCGGGCACTTCAGTTGCAGCACCCGGCTCTGAGCGAGCCCGAGGCGTGTACGGAGGTGATGGACGAGTTCCGCGTCGCTAACGACCCGGTTGCAGACTTCTGGACCGAGTTCGAGGATCAGTTCGTCTGGGACCTGCTGCCGTCGCCGTTCCTCTACGACCTCTTCAAGGTCTGGTTCTTACGGACGCGTCCCTCGGGCATCCCTCTGAGTCAAAACGAGTTCACTCGGCAGCTCAGGGAGATGGTGTCAGATTCGACCTGGGAATACACCAAGGGAAAGCGTCCTGGCAGTGCCATGTCGACCCCGGAGCTGTTGATCGACGAGTACGGCCTGTTCGACTGGATGAACTCCAGCTACCGGGGCTCTGACCCGAACGGGCGGTGCCTCCCCCACCCGCTCAAGGAGACCTACCGCGGCTTCGTGCGCAAGTAGCCAAGACACCTGCGCCTTCAAATGTGAGGCGATACCGGTATCGATAAACAGATAGGAAGAGATCATGAACGATCAGAATGTAGAGACGAGTGCGCAGTATGAGGAGGGCGCTGTAGTGACGGCGGAGGTGTCGCCGAAGCCGAAGGTCTCGAAGCGCCGGAAGCCGAAGACCGCCCGCGAGCGTCTCGCGGATATTATGCGCCAGCAGGAGTCGTTGAAGCAGCAGGTCGCTGCCCAGCGCGAGCGCGAGTGCGTCGAGATCGTCGAAGCGCTGTACGAACTGCACGGCATCGATGCGCTCAGCGGCGACGTGGGTGAAGGCCAGCGGCTCTCTCGCCTGCGCGACGCGCTGGGCCTCTCCTCTACGGAGTAGATACAGGCCGGAGACCCTCTCGCCGAAGCCCCGATCACCGATTCTGGCGGTCGGGGCTTCGTCGTGTAGGTGGGGATCGAAGGGGCAGAGTGGACGTGCGCAGCACGGCCACGGAGCCCCTCGCAAGCAAAGGGA
This sequence comes from Brachybacterium sp. FME24, assembly GCF_014897705.1. Taxonomy (GTDB): domain Bacteria; phylum Actinomycetota; class Actinomycetes; order Actinomycetales; family Dermabacteraceae; genus Brachybacterium. The sequence continues at coordinate 27,598 of NZ_JABUXV010000028.1, forward strand.
GGAGGAGCGCCAGCGACGACGACCGGTCCGACCGGAACATTCGAGCGAAGCGAGAATGTATACGGTCGGATTGCTTGCCAGTAGCCGGGGCCCTGGGGCAAAATGGAGTTACGAGTCGTTCGCCAGAATGCGTCGTTGACGAATGGAGCCCCAGGGCCCCGGCTACTTGGAGGGTGCAGTGAACGAGGAACGAGTGAACACAGAGCACCCGACCGTGCGCGAGGAGGACGTGTCCGACGAGCACCTCTCCCACGTCGGCGACGACTCCGTTGCTGACGTGGTGAGTGACAGGCGCCGGTCGCCGCGTCGAACGAAGGAGACCGTCGTGTCGAGCAGACTCGACGAGTCCGGGTCCGATGACTTCGCCTTCGTCAAGTCCGAGCTGCGCATGTCCTCGTCTTCCGAGGCGATCCGCGAGATCGTGAAGATCGCGGCCGCGGTACTGCGTGACGAGAAGTACCAGGACGCCTCACGAGCGCAGGAGCTGCGCACTGTCGACCTCGACGAGGACCAGATCGCTTCGCTGAAAGAGTCGCTCGACCGGAACGCGACCGGCTACTTGGACGCGACTTTCCAGTTCCAGAAGATCGGCAACAACATCAACCAGCTGGCACGCTCGGCGAACTCTGGCGACCGCGTCCCTACTGCTGCTTTGAAGCAGGTCTCACGTCACCTGGCGCGGATCCAGGAGTTCCTGGAGCTCCTGGCCGATCGCGATGGCGCTCGTTCTCAGACGCTTCGGAGGTGGTTGTGATGCCTTCGATGACGATCGGTAAGACGCCTGTCGCGTGGCGGCTGCTGCGGTACACGGTGAAGCCGAAGTCCGGTTCGACGAAGAAGGAGCGCGTGCTGCATGCGGCGGGGCTTCGCTGTCGTCCCGAGACCTCGACGGGAGAGTTCGCAGCAGTGCGGCGTCGACATGGCAAGCAGGGTGCGATGCGCAAGTCGCCGGCCCGCTACGAGCTCCCGGGACACAGTGAGGAGGCCACGCACGTGCGCGATACTCGCCCTGGTGGTCGGCGGTACTGGCGTGAGGGTCGGGACGATGAGACTGCGACCCACGTCAAGCACGAGGGCGGCTACGTGCGCCAGAACGAGGCGGTGCATTTCATCATCGGTTTCGGCCCCGATGAAGTGAATCCGCAGGATCCCGAACAGGTCGCTCACGCGTTTGAGTACACGGTCGCGCACTTCCGGGAGACCATGCCCGGACTCCAGGTGCACCTGGTTGGACAGGCCGATGGCAAAGGCATGACTCCCGATCCCACGACTGGTGAGGTCGGCGGGAAGTTCCACGTGCATGCGGTGGCGAATGCCGTTGTCTATGAGGACATGGAAATCGCTGGCCGCGTCTGGCATGCGGGCTCGAAGATGTCCGGTGCGCTCACGGACATCGACAGCGTCCGCGAACGGCATGACGTCTTCATGCGTGAGAACCCGGACTGGGGCTTCACGCAGAAGGCGAAGTCTGTCGCCGAGCAGAAGAAGGAGAAGCGCTCGGTGATGGACCGTCGCATGCGTTCGCGCGGTGAACGGTCGAACCACGACATCATCCGTGACGCGATGTGGTCCGCGCTGCACGACCCTCGATCTGTCGATGACGCCTTCCGGGGCACGATGGGCGATGCCCGTACGGTCGACCGCAGCGCGTTCGAGGCCGTCATGGCCGAGTACGGGGCAGATCATGGTCTGTCGGTCGAGGACCCGGGCTGGCGTCGTGGCAAGCCGCCAAAGCAGCGCAAGATCAGCTACAAGCTCGACGGCATGGCGACGAACGTCCGTGGCGAGACGCTTGGCGAGCAGTACGAAGCCGGCTTCATCTACCGACAGCTGTGCGAAGTCGCCGCTGGCCGGGACATCGAGCCGCGAGTCGAGAGTGCCGTCGTGGGTCCGGCACGCCCGGTCACGAAGCCGACCGACGACGAGCTGACCGAGGCCAGGGCCACGATCGAGGAACTCGTCCGCGAGGAAGAACTCGACGCTTGGGTTGCGGACTGGGCTCGTGCGGAAGATGTCTCTGTCGAAGAGCTTCTGGACGAGCGGGGGATGTTGATCGACGACGCAGGCCACCGCGAGCGGCTCCGTCAGTCCATGAACAAGTGGAAGGCGGCCAAGCAGAAGCAGGCGGATCGCGCCGCACCGAAACCGCATAAGGCGCAGACCACGGCGCCCACGAAGCACAAGGGCAAGGTTCCCAGCGAAGCGGAACCGCGGCAGCTTTCTCGGCGCACCCCAGCGATTCCGGACATCAGCACCGACGTCGACCGTCGGATGCGGGAGTCGGGGTTGGTTGCCGAGGACCTCCTCCGCGAGTTCGAGCGTCGCAAGACGGCTCCTACAACTCCGGAAGAGAGCCAGGACGTCGCGCAGCCCCCTGTGGGCCCGCAGGGCGATACGAGCGAGAAAACGGGGCCCTCCGCTCCCGCTCCGGTCGTCACTGCCGCCACCGTCGCTCCCGCTCCGTCCGTTTCTGGTGAGTACGAGGAGTACCGGTCACCGATGCGCGAGATGACTTCGAAGTGGGAGAGCCGTCGGGAGTTCTACGTTCGTGTGGCTGCGTTCGACGAGGAGGCCCGCCGGGTGCTTGCCCGTGGTGAGCGGATCGACGAGGAGACCGTGCCCAAGGGCGTCGGTGCACAGTTCCTCGACGCTTTCGCTCATCAGCTCGACCCGACAGTCGCTGATCAACTCTGGCTTCGGCAGGCGAAGGAGGAGAAGGTCGACGCTGCCTTCGAGCAAGAGAAGAAGGCGCAGGCGGCGATTGACAAGATCGGAAGCCAAGCCGAGGAGCGTGGTGACCTCACTAAGATGTGGCTTCACGCCGAGCCGACGCGGGAGCTGATCCGTTCGCGGGACGTCGCGAACCGGCGGCGGGACAAGCTGCGCGAGGAGATCGACCGGGGCATCTACGAGGTCGTCCGTGGCAGGACTCCCGCTGTCCTGGGGTGCGAGGAGCAGGATGAGCCCCAGCGCCAGCAGGATGGGCCGAGCATCGGCTGAGCCGGTCTTACCCTCGTAGCCGTGGCTGACCATGGGTGCCATATGGGAGCGTCAGCTCGGGGTGGGGAGCCGGCAGGTTGTGCCGGCATCTGTGACGGTCGGTCTTGCCCGGCAACCGCGGCCGACTGTGGGAGCTTGCATTGGAGCGTCCGCTCGGGGTTGGGTGCCAGCTGGCTGCATCATCACCCGTTGCTGCTCGCCTTACCCCGCAACTGCGGATGACCACGGGAGTCATATGGGAGAGTGCGCTCGGGTGGGGAGCCGGCAGGTTGTGCCGGCATCTGCAACGGTCTCTGTAGCGCAAGGTCTTGCCGCGCTACAGCTGCGCTACACCGGGAAACCCTCTCTGACCAGGGGAAGCATGTGATTTGTAGCGATGTAGAGCATGTAGCGCGGAAAATAGGTTTACTGCATGACGCACCCTTTGGACACGTGGGCGCCTGACGAGAAAATTTTTGGTGCGCTACACCGCTACATGCGCTACGAACAGGGCTGAAAACACCGGTTGAACTGGACAAACATGGTGTAGCGCAGTCCCGCTACACACACGCGAGCTCCGCTACAAATTGACTTTCTTGCCGCTCCGTCGTCGGCTGGCATCGGCGGCTGTCATTTTCTGTTGCGGACAAGCGCTGCCCCGCCCCTGAGCCCCACGACCATCTCAGCTCCCACACCGGTGAGTATCGGCAGCTGCCCGATCTCGGTTCCCGATCTCCCTAGATCAGAAGAGCCGGAAAAAAGAAGCCCCGCCGGGGAGCAAATGCTCTCCCAGCGGGGCTTCTCTATTCAGCTCAGCTTGCGATCCAACTGTCGTTGGCATCGCGCATGAACCCGTCGACTTCACCTGCAACACCGATGGTGCCGTCCGTCATGACCGATAGCTGCACCGTCGCAGTGGTGTCGCTCTTCCCGTCGGCATCAACGGAGGGAAGCTCGATCTCGATTGCGTTGTCCGGGTCGGACGCGGATGCAGCGCAGTCGCCTACGACGGTGACGGCCGAGAAGTCATCGGCGATGTAGGTGCCCGCCTCGGGTGCGGACTCGTCGAAGTCGGAGAGCGCGTTGGGTTCTTTACTGGCGGTAAGTCCCAGCGCCTTGGTGATGATCCCGGCGTTCGTGGTCTCGCCTTCGCTGCCACCGCTGAGGTAGCCATCGACGACCTCTTGGCCAGTCGCGCCGTCCGTGTAAAAAGTTCCCTGAATCCCGGCGAACATCTGGATGTTTTCTGCGATTTGCTGGGCTGTCAGGCCGCGCTCCTCGCCGTCGGCGATGATTTCATCGACCTCGGTAACAATCTCGTCGATCGAGGATGCCTCCGAGCGCTCCAGAAGGGCCTCCTCCGCCTGCGACCGCTGTCCCGCGTCCGATCCTGCCGACACGAGCGCATCGGGCTGGCCGTCCATGTACGTGATCGCCAAGTCAGCAGCACAGACTTTCGCGTTGCCGAGGTCGTGACCGGTCACAGCGATCTGGTCGACGACCATGCCGTCGGCGTCCGCTCCCATCGCCTCGCGGAGGTCGTCGGGAACGCGAATGGTGATCTCTTCAGAAGGCTCAATGCCGTTCGCCTGGAATTCGTAGACGTTGGCAGCGGAGTCGCCGTCGGTCCCGTCGGTCGCCGTCTCTGCCGGGCCGGACGCGCATCCAGCAAGGGTGACGCCGAGGATCGCCACGGCGAGCGTTGCCGCTGGTCTGTGCAGTGTTCTCTTCATCATTCGCTTGCGCGGGTACGCGCGTTCCTCTCTGGTTGTCCTGGTCTCGCTACTGATCCTAGTGGAAGTGATGAGTACCTGGTACTCTTCGCTTCCGTCTTTGAGGCTTGGAGGGTGAAGGAATCCCTCAAACACCGCCTGGGTCGGAACCTCCGCGCCCTGCGTGTGTCGAGAGGGCTCACTCAGGAGAAACTTGCCGAGTACCTCGATGTGACACCGCGCTATCTGGCAGGCATCGAGCGAGGTGAACGCAACTTAACGCTCGACTCGATCGACACTCTTGCCGAGGCCCTACAGGTGGACAACCTCGCGTTGCTCACGGTCGGCGTCGACGACCCGAACACGGCTCAACGCGCATAATAGCAGCGGGCGGCTGCGGGACTGATGCTGAGCGCGTCCGCAATAGTGGCCCAGGTCGAGGGCGTTGTTTTCTGCGGACATCCTTACTCCTCCTCGTGGGTGCTGACCGGCTTGTCGCCGACTTCTGCCACCGACACGGGTCCGTGGATGGGACAGGTGTGGACGCGCCAGAGACCTCGGCCGGGTATGGCAACGTAAGCGCGGTCGCTGAACTGAGGTGGCGAGCAATCGAAGCAGAAGCAGAGCTGCAGATCGATATCCGTCATCACAGGTTCCGGAACACGAAGACGCCGGATCCAGGCGCGTCCTCGACGGTGAAGTCGAAGGCCAGATCCCGAGTCCACGACTTCCAGTCGAAGTAACGGGCAACTTCCTCGGGCACGTCGGCCAGTAGGCCGATGTCTTCGGCGAGCTGGTGTGCGTACTCGTTGAAGTCATCCCAGGCACCGGCGTAGCGTTCTTCGAAGTCGGAGACGGACGGCAGGTCTCCCGTGCCCACGGCGACGTAGTTGCCGCTGCGGACCCAGGCGAGTAGGGCCGGGCGCAGGTGCTCGTCGACGTCCTCGACGATGCGACCCCACTCAGCGGCCTCGGTCGGGCTCATCTCTCGGTGGACCGGCATGTCGTCGACGTCGAGGCACCACAGCTCTTCACACCCGGCGCGACTGCCGCCGGATCCCCGATGCACGTCGGCCAGGGTGACCTCGTCGGCGTCGATGGCGTGGAACCACTCGCCAACGAGTTGTCCGTTGTTATAGCAGGCCAAACACCCAATCCAGACCTTCATCGCGGGCTCGGTCGTGGTGGTCATGACGTCTCTCCTTTGTCGTGGGGTTGAGAGGACGGCGGACACCGCAGGCAGCCATGGTCAAGTGGCGCACTTACACGGCACCCACTCGCCTTCTCAGAAGAGATCCCGAGCCGCCTCCGGCGGCATAAGCCTTTTCAATCACCACCGCGAGCTTCAGTTCCCAACCACGTTCTCCTGGAATACCAGGAGAGCTGCTATCTGCGGCGCAGAAGGGCAGCCCGAAGCCCCCGAGAACCCGCGGAATCACGCGGAATTGCGGTAGAATTGACGGAGGTCCGGATCTGAGAACCAGCTGTCGTCCTGACCCGTGGAAGCGTCACTGCTGGGGCGTGCGGACCGCTGTCCGGCGGCCCGCAAGAGTCAAGTGACGACAGGACCACCATGATGGACGACAATTCATCGGCAGCGGCCCCGCAGCCTCCCGGACTGCTAGACGAGGGCCTCATCGCCGAAGCGGACCTCGCAGAGCGCCTCGGCTGGACCCGCGATTGGATCGGGAAGCGCCGTCGCCGGGGCGAGATGCCCGATCACATCAAGCGGGGACGGACGATCCTCTATCCGCGTCCCGCAGTGGAGGCGTGGCTCCGTGCCGGGCTGCACTCCACCGACTCGGGGTTGGCCCGATGAGCGCCGGGACGCAGGCGCACATGCCGGGTATCCGTGCCTGGAGGAACTGGACGCCCCGGCGCATACTCGCGCTGGCGCTCATGCTGATCATCCCGATCACCCTGGTGCTCGGCTCCGCCTCGGGTGCCTTCGCTCAGGAAGAGGATGAGGATGACGCTGTTGCTGCGATGAACTTCTACCGGCTCAGCTCCTCGGTGACGGCACTGTTCTCTGAGGCGACCAAGCCGAAGTCGAAGCTCGATCTCACCGATACGGGCTGGCCGACGGTCTTCACCAACGCTTCCAGCGGTGGATCGATGGTCGGTTACGTCGACAGCGACTTCAATCCCATTGCCGGCTGGCTGAACTCGAAGACGGCGCAGTCCTCGGACGCGATCGGCTACGGCACGCTCATGACCTTCGACGAAGGCACGGGCATCGGTGGGCTCAGCGGTGCACAGCACTACTCCTACTTCGGAGCCACGCTCAACGGAATGGGCCTGGACTCGACCAGCACCGGTCTGTCGCTGGGCTTCTTCAACACCATGCTCGGCGGCGTGATCATGCTGCTCTACATCCTCACTGCGGCTGTCGATGGGCTGTTCTCGATCATCCTCACGGTGATGGACTGGCTCAACCCGTTCAAGCTCTTCTACGTCGGTGTCAACGCGGTGAGCCCCGAGTTTGCGAATGGTATGACGGGCGGCCAGGGGCCTCCCGGATTCCTCGGTTCCCTCGCGGAGTGGGTCGGCGGCTGGTACCAGGTGCTGAACTCGCTGTCCTGGACGGTGCTGGTGCCGATCTTCATGTCGAGCTTCGTCATGGGCATCCTGCTCTTCAAGAAGATGGACAAGGGCTCGGGCCTGAAGAAGCTCTTCATCCGCCTGTTCTTCATCGGGCTCGGCCTGCCGCTGCTCGGCTCGATGTACACGGGCATGCTCGGCGCAATGAACACCGCGACCGACGACGGCAACGCCGGCTCGACGAAGGTGGTTCTCTCGACCTACGTCGACTTCGAGGGCTGGGCGCTCGATCAGCGCCTGCGCATCCCTGATGGCGCGACGATCGAGTGGAATAACCTCAGCAACCAGCCTTCTGGTGCTTCGCAGGCCAATGTCCGCGATACCGCGCTGCTCATCAACGCTCAGGTCTTCGATCTGCCGGGCGTCGAGGCTGTGGGCACTGACATCGAGGATTCCTGGAACGAAGCCATCCGCGGCGGCGAGACTGACTGGACCGAGGTCAAGTACGGCTCCATCATGTCGATGCTGTGGCGCTACATGGGCAACGAGCAGGTCTCGGCCTCTTCGTTCGAGACCGAGTCGAAGTCCACGCTCTCGCCTGAGGCCCGTGAGAAGGCTCCTGACTGGTTCGAGGGCTACATGAAGGACCCCGAGGACTTGGCGAAGACGGACAAGACTGTTGCTCCGAACGTCAACCCGCTGCTGGTCACGGCCGACGGTACGGGGCTGACGCTCAACCAGGAGTCGGGTCGGACCGACAGCAACTTCGCCTTCTACACGGCAGGCGATGTCGGTGAGTGCGGACGTCAGCTCTCTACTCCTGGTGGTGCGCCGAGGTCGTGCAACCTGGCTCCGTTGGCGATGTACAACTACCTCAACACGGACTTTGGATCGACGTCACTTCACACGTACTCCTCGGGCCGTTCGAGCTCCGAGGCGACGCGGTCGGTCCACAACTCGGTCAGCATGGTGGGCACCGGAACGATGAGCTTCATCTACTGGTTCAACGCCGTGGTGCTGCTGGGCTCGTTCGTGCTCATCGGCTTCGGATACGCGTTCTCGATGATCATGGGCAACCTCCGTCGTGGTCTCCAGCTTGTGACGGCGATCCCCTTCGCCACGCTGGGAGCCATCGCCGGTATCGCCAAGGTCATCGTGTACTCCATCGCGCTCATCATGGAGGTCATCATCACGATCTTCCTGTACAAGTTCGTCCAGGAGTTCCTCATCGCTCTTCCGAGCATCTTCGAGAAGCCTTTCGCGGGTGTGCTCAACAACGGCGACACGGGCAATGCCCTGATGATGTACCTGGGCTCCAGTGGCCTGATCGCCATCATCATCACGCTGGCCGCGATCGTACTGACGATCATGTTCACGGTCATGGCCCTGCGTGCCCGCAAGTCGATCGTGAAGGCCATCGAGGAGGCGACGACCAAGATCGTTGAGAAGTTCGTGGACTCTTCGGTCGGTGCACCCGGAGGCGGTGGCGGGATGATGCCTGCCCTCGCTGGCGGTGCGGCGGCAGGGGCAGGTGCTGCTATCGGCAACCGCATGATGAGCGGCGGCGGTGGCAGCGGGAAGAAGTCCCCGTCGTCGAACGCCGGAGGGGCCAATGGCCCCGGTGCCATCGCCCCCGACGGTTCCGGCCCCGAGGGCGGCGGGTTCCTCGGAGGCAACGTCGACACGGACGGCGCACTCGACTCCGATGGCACCATGGCTCTGGCAGGCAGTGACACCGAAGGTGGAGCTGCCGAGGGTGCTGACGCGCAGGCGGCAGAGGGCTCGCAGGGCTCCGGATCGCCCATGGGCGGCGCAGACGGTTCTGCGGGCGCAGACGGCTCGGACCCAGCCAGTGAGACTGAGCTCGGCAAGCAGGTCGAGAGCAGCGGTCTGTCGAATCCGACGGGTGACGCAGTCGATGGTGCCGAGTCCGGTGCTGACGGCAGCAGCATCGGACAGCCTGCTGCTGATGGCGGAACTGAGGGTGGCAACATCGACCAGCCCGCCGTGGGTGACGGCGAGGCGATGGACGCGGCGTCCGGCTCGATGCAGGACTCGCAGGAGAGGTATAAGGAGGCTGACCAGGCGAAGCTCTCGGCTGGCACTGAGGGTGCTCAGGCCGCTGGTCATGGTGCTCTGGCAGCCGGTCGTGCTGTGGCTGGTGATGAGGCGGGAGCTGCTAAGTCTGCGGGCGATGCTCTCGACCATGGCGGCCAGTCTGCTTCGGCCGATGCTCGTGCCCGTCAGGCGTCTGCGGATGCCGGCAAGTCCAGCCTCGACTCGCAGAACACCCAGGCGGACAAGCAGCGTCAGCAGCAGATCAAGCAGGGCCAGCAGGTCTCCAGTGCCGGCAAGACCGTCTCTGGTGTTGCTGGTGCGGCCGGCGGCGCAGGAGGAGGCACGGCCCCGACTGGTGGCAAGGCTCCGACCGGGGGAGGTAAGACTCCGTCGACCGGTGGCAAGGGTCCTTCGACTACCGGTGGCAAGGCTCTTTCGGGAACGCCTTCCTCGTCGAAGGCTTCTTCGAGCGGCGGGATGACGCCGTCGACGGCCCCGTCGAAGCCGTCCTCCGGGCCGAGGGCTCCGTCCTCGTCGGGCAGCACGGGCAGCGGCGGCGGTCGGCTTCCCTCCGATGGTAAGAACCCCTCCGGGAGCACCCGCGGAGGCAGCCAGCCTCGGATGAGCGCTCCGGCCCCGAAGCAGCAGGCGTCCAAGCCGGCTGCTCCGCCGAAGCGGGCTACGGCCAAGCCCGCCGCACCGGCCGCGAAGCCGGCGCCCACTCAGCAGCCGAAGCACGCTCCGACCCGCCGCAGTAGCGGCACCGGCTCGGCACGTGATGGCGTCCGCAAGGCCCAGGGCGCTCAACGCCGCGCGACGCAGCTCAAGCGGAAGGGCCGCGGGAAGGGAGGGAAGAAGCTCCTGTAGACAGCGGATGCGGGAAAAAGAGGCTCTTCAGAGCTGAGTGTGGGCGCGCCGGCGGTGCGGGGTAGCTGGAGGTAGGCGTCGAGGTCCCCGATGATGAGCGGACTCTTACCTCTGCTCGCACCAAGGACCTCGACAATGCTGAACTCTACGGTCTGCTTTCGAGCTCTGGCCGGGGACAGCGGTGCCACCGAGGTGCCAACGCATAACGTGCAGGTCAGGCCGGCTTTGCCCACATATCCCACGTTCCCCACCATGACCTCTTAGGGAGTTTCGGTATCGGTCCGGACTAACCACTGGTGTTGTTTGGCCCTCTGGTGGCCGCTTGGCTCCGATCACCAGCGACCTCCGGAGAGCTGAATCGAGCGCACCTACAGCCGGTGCCGGCACCGGGAAGACTTGAGGCGATCGATGACGAGACAGTCGTGAACCGATCGCCTGCCTGACGGCCCGACCGTAGCCTTCACCGGGGCGCGCAGAGGACCGATTCCGAAGGTTCGTGCGGTCAGGTTCCTGGGGCGAGGGAGCAGGTTGTGCCCGGGTCGGGGACACCGCGATGCACGAGCTGGTTCTCAACCGCGTTGACGATGCATTCGTTGGTTTCGAGCAAAGTGCCGTGCTGGTTGCCTTCGACGGTGAGGAGTGATCCTCCGAGTGTCTCCGACAATTGGACCGCGCCTTCGTGCGGGGTCGTCGGGTCGCCCAACACGGAGATCACCAGTGTGTCGGCGAGTCCCTCGATCGCGCCGCTTTCGATGACTGCGGGTTCCGGGTCCGCGGGCCAGGCGGTGCAGACGTCGATCGTCGCCACCTCATGGCCTGGGTCCAGGAACGGGGCGATCTCGTACACCTCACGCTTCAGAGAGGTCTCTTCCTCGGGGGTGCTGCGCTCTTCGTCCATGCAGTCGATGGCAGCGTTGGCCTCGAGGGCGTTCGAGTACGTGCCGGCCTGGCGCTGCTGATACGCGTCCCGCAGAAACATCAGCTCGTCGCCGGATCCGGCCTCAGCGGCGGCGAGGCCTTCGAGCACGAGCGGCCAGACCTCCTCTCCATACAGGCTGAACATGGCCCCATCGATGGCCTTGATCGTGTTCAGCTCCCTCCCATCTGTCGTCGGGGCGGGGTTCTCGTCGAGGGCTCGGACGATCTGCTGGAAGCGGTCGACAGCCTTGTTCGGCTCGTCCCCGAGCGGGCAGTCCGCCTGTGTGGAGCAGAACGTTGCCATCTCCTCGAACGCACGCTGGAATCCGCTGAACTGCTGGAGTCGTCGCTCGCGTTTGTCCGCGGTGGGGTCGATCCCGCCGTCGAGCACCATGGCCCGTACACGCTCTGGATACATGTCCGCGTACACGGCGCCGATCCGCGTTCCGTAGCTCGCTCCTGCGAACGTCAACTGATCGTCGCCCAGGACTTCGCGCAGCACGTCCATGTCACGCGCGACGTCACGGGTCGACAGGTGTGAGAGGGCCTCGGCGCCGCCTGTCCTCTCGGCGCAGCCGGCCACGAAATCGGCGGCACGACTACTGTCCCATTCCTCGCTTCCTGACGTGAGGGAGAGCAAGGGGGCATCTGCTTCGCGCTGCTCATCGTCATAGCAGTCGATCGACGGAACCGAACTTCCCACGCCACGGGGATCGAATCCGACGATGTCGAAGTTCAAGGTGATCGGACCGTCCGCCCACAGGTCGGCGAGCGTCACGGCGAAGGAGGTCCCGCTGAAGCCTGGTCCCCCGGGGTTCGTCACTACGGATCCCGTTCGCTCCTCGCCCGTTGCAGGGACTCGGAGCAGAGCGATCTGGGCGGTCTCTCCTTCAGGATCCTCGTAGTCGAGAGGGACCTGCAGAAGCGCGCACTCAGCGCGTTCTGCCGCGTTACCGGTGGTGAGGGGTGCTGCGGCGCCGGTTGTCTCGTCACTGCACGTACCGAACTCCAACGTTTGCTGATGGAACTCGTCCAGTCCGTGGTCTGCCTCCTGCGGAGCGACGGGACTGCAACCGAACAAGAGAAGCACGCAAGCCATCGCGGCAAGAAGGGTGGTCGCTGTGGCAGGGCCTCGGGGTGAGGCCAGAAAGTTGATCATGTCCTCATCGGAAGGGTGGCCCCAGGGGCCACGTCAAGCGCGTGGTGCCTTCGCCTCCCGGGCGGAGACTAATGCGGAGGACTGTGCGAGCACTGCCTGCTGTGCGGGATTGTGGAGCTGCGCGATCGCCACCGCAATCGCTTCGATGCGCGCTGTCGAGACGCCCTTTAGGAGGCGTGGTGCAGGGTCGCGCAACCACCGGATTTCCGCCTGGAGCTTCTGGACCCGATCCGCCCGAGCTCTTGCCAGGCGGCCGATGGTGGCCGTGCCCGCCTGCGGATCGAGTGCCCTGAATTCCACGTCCTCGGGTGAACGGCTTTCGAGGATTCCGCGAATATCTCGCATCGCCTCGAGGTCGAAGACTCTCGCGCAGATCAGGAGCAGGGCCCTGTCGGTATCGGAGAGCTCAGAGCCCACGGAGCCGAAACCGGCGGGGACGTCCGCAGGAGCGCCATGGTGCCTGAGCGCCTGGACTTCCTCACGGAGCAGAGTGATCTGCTGTTGCTTCGCCGCGAGTTCGAGCTCGAGATCTTCGAGCGCAGTCGGCATGCGATCCGGCTCGTCGAGCATCCTCTGTACGTGCGATAACGAAACCCCGAGGTCTACCAGACGCCGGATTCGCAGCAGCCGGACCAGATGGCGGGCCTGATAGCGGCGGTAGTCGTTCCGGTCCCGATCTGGTTCCTCGAGGAGTCCGAGCGAGGTGTAGTAGCGAATGGCTTTGCGGGTCACCCCAGCGAGCTCGGCGAGCTGCCTCGTGCTCCACATATCGACCTCCACGAGACCTGACGGTGCGGGCTCCTGCCGATGGCGCCACGGGGAGGTGCGCCCTGGAGACCACCCGGAGCTGACGGAGCCACCCTACGCAACTGCCAGACGGCGAGGTCCACTGCCTCCGAGCCGCGACGAGCCACCCTCTTGACCATGCCGTGACGGCATAGTTTCTACTTGGGGTCACGCGCCCACGAAGCTAGTCCGAGGAGGTAGTCCGACATGGGTTGGAGCACCCAGCAGTTAGCCGAACTCGCCGGCACCACGCTGCGGACGGTCCGTCACTATCACGAGGTCGGCCTACTCGAGGACCCTCCCCGAAGGGCGAACGGCTACAAGGAGTACCAGGTGCGCCACCTCGTGCGCCTCCTGCAGATCCGCCGGCTGGCGGGGCTGGGGATGTCCCTGGAACAGATTGCAACTCTGCCCGTTGCGGGGTCCGACCCGCTCGCGGAGCTCGAGGCGATACACGATGACCTCGCTCAAACGATCCAGAAGCTGGAGGAAGCGCGCGCTGACATCGCTGCCGTTCTTGAGCACGGCGAGGGTGCAACGCTGCCCGCGGGCTTCAGCGCCGTCGCGGGCGGACTCACCGATGCCGACCGATCTCTCGTGACCGTCTACTCCAGCGTATTCACGGACGATGCCATGCGCGGCTTCCGGGAGATCCTCCCGCGTGAACTTACAGACGTGGACCGACAGTTCTCAGAGCTGACGGAAGACGCCGATGTGGAGACGCGGATCCGGCTCGCGGAGCGCATGGCTCCTGGCCTGCGTGCTTTGTACGCCCAGCACCCCTGGCTCACCGACCCCGCTCCGAGTCCCGCAGTGGGCTCACATGAGACTCTGCGCAGCACCGTGGACCAGGCGATGACGGAGCTGTACAACCTGGCCCAGATTGAGGTCGTCTACCGGACGCACCTGCTTGCGACAGACCAGCGCGATGACCGGCTGCAGCAGCCAGAATCCCGTGGCTGACGTCGGATCTGAATTCACAACTGGAGCCGTAAGTTGCGCCTTTGCGCCCACGACCCGCAGTACTTTAGCGATTAGTTTAGGAGAACTTTCATGAGTGTCATCAAGTCCGCTGAGAACACCCCCGTGGATCCTCGAGAGGATCTCCGCCGACCCGGCTGGCCGGAGATCATCATCGGTGTTGCAGTCGCCTTCTTGCTCCTGTCGATCACCCCTGTGGTCTCCGGTCTACTGCCGGACGCTGACATGCGAAATCGCGGTTTGCTGCTCATGTGTTGGTCTGTGGTCGTCCCCTTCGCGGGATTCACAGCGGCAAAGCTTGTCCGGAGCCGCCCGTTGACCGATTTCGCCATCCGTGCGACGACGCGGCGCTGGCTTCTCGCAGCCGTCGGAATCGGAATCGCGGCATTCCTTGTAAAGGGTGTCGTAAACATGGCGATCATGACGCTTACGGGTTTCGAGGAGAACGCCCAGTCGGCGTTCTATGACTCGTCCAGCAGTGGTCTGCTCCCCCTCGTGGTCATGGTCGCGACTGTCTCGCTCCTGGTGCCCATTGGCGAAGAGTTCCTCTTCCGTGGCGTCCTGATGAGGGGGCTGCTCCGCTACGGTGCGGTGGTCGCAGTCCTGGGGAGCACCATGGTGTTCGCCGTGTTCCATGGAATCAACATGGCTCTTCCCTCAGCCTTTGTGGTCGGACTCGTTGCGGCGGAGGTCACTCGTCGTTGCGGCTCGATATGGCCGGCCGTCGTGATCCATGTCGTCAACAACCTCGCGGCGCCGGTGTTCGTAGTCCTCGGTGGCGCCTCCGCCGTAGGCTGATCGCCCTTGCCAGTCCAAGCAGGTAGCGCGTCTCTCTCCCGAGCCGATGTCCCATGCAACGCTGTTCTGGCCCGAACCTGCGTCTGGTTCGCCCGAAGCGGCTGTTCTCCGTCCCAGAGATAGTTACCTCGGGAGTGTGACCTTGACGGCGCCATTTCACCTCGCTGCGAAGGACCGCTTTCCACCCCCAACTGAAGCCCGTCGTTGTCGCCCGGATGAGGCGGCGATGGAGCGTCGTGCCGAGGCACAAAGTGCAGGTCATCCACGTCCGCCGACGACATACAGACGGGATGTCCGGTTCTACTTCAGGGCCGACGACCCCCTGCTCCGTTGACGCGGTCAGATGTCGTGTTGACCCTCGGTGGCAGCGGTGCCGCGGTAGTCCTCGTCGGTGAGTGCTGCGGTGAAGATGTCGGGGTCGATGATCTCGTGCGGCACAGGCCGTCCGTCCTCGACGGCGGACGCGTGGGAGAGCCAGCCGTACATCATCGACAGCGGGAACTCGCCGTCGCTGCCGCAGTAGCTGCGTCGGCGCCACAGGGCCCACAGGACGATCGACTGGGCGATGTCTGCAGTGATCGCGTCTCGACGTTGTTCGGTGCTCTGGCGAAGCTCGGTGAGGGCGAACTGTCCGTCTTCGCTGCTGGCGGCGCAGGCAGCCATGACACGGGCAGCGCCGGGCGGCATCGGGTCGGCGATGGCGATGAGGTTGATGTCGAGCAGGAGCCGATCGCGGTCCCATTCGTCCTCGTCATCGGGCACGAAGGTCACGTCGCTCCCGTCACGGAAGGTGCCGAAGCCCGGGTGCGGGGTCCGCCAGGGGTCCGAGGGCGGCAAGGTGTCGAGGATCGTGGCCGTCACGCCGGTGGCCCAGGCGATGGTGAAGACAGGGGTGCGGCGGGTCCATTCGCGGAAGCGGCGGTCGATGTCGACGCGGGTTGCCATGGGTACGAGGGGGTCGTGTGCGGCGGCGGCCCACTGCGCGAACGCGCGCCGGCGCGAGGTTGCTTCCTCGCGTGTGATCTCCATGGTTCCGCCTGTCGTCCGCTCGAACTGCATTCGTTCATCGTTCCATGTCTGCCTGGGCAAACGAAGCCGGATGCACTTGATTCGCGGCACCTTGGCATATAACCAGTATGAGCAACTCACTCGCGGTCATCGGACTGCCCCATGTGCGCGACGCGCTGGCGAGCTTCCGGTTCGACGTCGTTTCCGGCGACGGGTTTCCCGACACGTCCCGGCGGATCCGTGACGCGGCGGCCACCTCGCCGCTGCCCGTCCTGATCGAAGATCATCAGCAGATCGGGCTCGAGCCGCTGATCTCCCGCCTGCCCGAGACAGCTCCCGTGGTGATCGTGCGCGGGGCGGAGCCGATCCTTGGAGAGACGCGTAGTTCGATCCCGGTGGCGTCGAGCCTGGGCGAGTATCTCGGAGCACTCGGCTTCCACGATCTTGACCCGGCGCTGCAGGGCATCCGCGTCGAGGCCGACGGCACGATCCCCCAGCCTCTGCCCGAGACGCCCGCAGTCAGGCAGCAGGGCAACGACTCCACCACGACCGAGCCCGGCTCGTCTGATCGGGCGCCTGTCGAGCCCGTCGAGGACTGGCTGAACGATGAGGACGACGATGCCGCGCACCCGGCGCCGCCCCTCGCAGAGTCTGCGCCCATCACCAAACGCGCCGCAGCGCAGTCGGCGCTGACGGACTGGCTCGAGGATTCCGCCGACGATCCCGAGCCCGCGGCAGCGCTGTCGGACGGCTCGGAAGCGGACGATGAGGAGGAGTTCGACGGGTTCCACTCCCCCACCCCGCAGCAAGGCTCGCGCAGTCCCCGGGTCGAGTCGGAACTGGATGAGAGCGTGCCGGTGTTTCCGGGCAGGCGTCGGATCGCCCTGCCGACCTTCGACACCGTCACCGACTCAGCGCCGATCACCGATCCGGAGCCGCAGCTCGATCCCCTGGACGAGGAGCTCTTCGACGACCTCTCCGACAGCCTCGAGGGGCCGGGCGTCGAGGACGAGGTCGATGCCGATACCGCACTGGATGACGTCACCAAGGCCAGTGCCACCAGACGCAGCCGGCGCAGCACCGCCCCCGCCGAGGTGATCGGCTGCCTTTCCGGGAAGGGCGGGGAGGGCAAGTCCACCCTCGCGCTGGCATTTGCGCAGGCGGCCGCCGAGATCGGGGGCAAGTCGGTGTGCCTGATCGACGCGAACCGTGCCCAGGGCGATCTCGGCCTGTACCTGCGGGTACGGACCACCGATCTCCCCTCGATCTACGACGCCGTCATGATCGGAGACCTCGCCTCAGCGATCCTCTCCCCCGACCAGCTGAACCAGGCACGGCAAGGCCGCGGCGATCACCTCGCGTTCTCGTTTGTCCAGGCGCCCCGCCCGGTCAAGGGCAGCGAAGATATCTCTGCGGAGATCGCTACGGTCACGGCCGAGCACTACACCGAGGTCCTCCAGATCGCACGGGCCCGATTCGACCTGGTCATCGTCGACACCCAGATCACCGAGGGGCTGGACACGGCCGGCGTGATCGACCGGGTCGTTGCGCCGCTGCTGGCGCGCGGGGGCTACGGGGTCGGGATCTGCGAGCTCACTACGCCAGGGGTGGAGAACCTGCTCGTGGCTATGGAGTCGCTTCGTCAGCACGGCGCCGAGGCGACGCGGATGATGTCGATCGCGAACAAGGTCCGGCCCTCGATCACCGACTACGGCAAGCTGCCGCAGCTGCTGGGCAGGGACTCGTCGTGGAAGGGCGCGATCCACTACGACGACCGCATCTACGACGACCTCGTCGCCCGGCGCATCCCCTACGCGGTCCCGACCCTCTACGGCGTTGTCATGGATGTGCTTCTCTGGCTCTTCAGAGTTGAGTGTGGGTGCGCCGGTGGTGCGGGGTAGCTGGTGGTAGGCGTCGAGGTCCCGGATGATGAGCGGACTTCTACCTCTGCTCGCACCAAGGACCTCGACGATGCACAACCATAGTTGCGTATGCCCTGACGCGCTCGATCGCTGTGGGAGATGCGATCTTCTCCTGGACTTCCCCGGCCTTCACCTGATCGCGGTCTCGCAGGCTCCATCAGGCCTGATGCTCGAGGTGGAGTCCTGCGATCCGGTCACGGGCTGCCCTGGCTGTGGAGTCATCGTGACTGGTCACGGCCGTGTGATGGTCGAGATGATCGATGCGCCCTGGGCCGGCAGGCCGGTGCGGATCCGGTGGCGGAAGCGCCGCTGGATCTGCCTCGA
The DNA here is from genome assembly GCF_014897705.1 of Brachybacterium sp. FME24. Taxonomy (GTDB): domain Bacteria; phylum Actinomycetota; class Actinomycetes; order Actinomycetales; family Dermabacteraceae; genus Brachybacterium. The sequence continues at coordinate 45,651 of NZ_JABUXV010000028.1, forward strand.
GGACATCTGTCCCGTGGCGACGTTCCTCGAACAGGATCCCGAGGTCTGCGCACCGCGGGGACTGTTGAGCATCCGTGCGGTTCGGTGGGCGATCAGCCAGCTCCGCCGTGAAGGAGCGACGATCCAGGGCCTGGCCCGGCAGCTCGGCACCACCTGGAACACGCTCTGGTCCCAGGTCCAGCCCGTCCTGACCCTGGCCGCCGAGGACCCGTCCAGGTTCGAAGGAGTGCATGTCCTGGGCGTGGACGAGCATGTCTGGCATCACCGTGATCCTCGCCGGCGTGGTCCGAAGGAACTCACCGGGATGGTCGATCTGACGCGCGGCCCCCACCCGACCGCGAGGCTTCTCGATCTCGTCCCGGGCCGATCCGGGACGGTTTATCGCAACTGGCTCGACGAGCGGGGCGAGGAGTTCCGGCAAAGTATCGACATCGCGACGCTGGATCCGTTCCAGGGATACAAGAACGCGATCGATGACCGCCTCGAGGATGCCACCTGTGTACTGGATGCGTTCCACATCGTGAAGCTCGGCGGGGCTGCGATCGACGACGTCCGCCGCCGGATCCAGCAGGAGACCCTCGGCCACCGCGGCCGCAAGGGTGATCCTCTCTACGGGATCCGCCATGTTCTCCGCGCCGGCCGAGAACGCTTGACGAGCAGGCAACAGGTGCGTCTGGCCAGCGCTTTCGACGCCCATCCCGCTCACATCGAGGTCGAGGTCGCCTACCACTGCGTCCAGGACCTCCGAGACGTGTTCCACCAGCCCACACCCGCCCGGGGTCGTCGACTGGCCGAGCAGCTGATCGAGAAGCTGCCATCGTGCCCGATCCCCGAGATCGCGCGGCTCGGGAAGACGCTACGCCGCTGGAAGACCGCGTTCCTGGCCTACTTCGACACCGACGGCGCGAGCAACGGCGGGACAGAGGCCGTCAACGGGATCATCGAACTCGGCCGCCGCATCGCCAGAGGGTTCCGCAACTTCGAGCACTACCGACTCCGCATGCTCCTCATCACCGGCGGTCTCGACGCCTCACCCCACACTCAACTCTGAAGAGCCTTGCGGGCTCATCGCATCTGAGGGTGTAGCTGGTTTCTGAAGCCGCCTGATTCGAGGAGA
>NZ_JABUXV010000029.1 GCF_014897705.1 Brachybacterium sp. FME24
TGCGGACGTAGCTCAGTTGGTAGAGCATCACCTTGCCAAGGTGAGGGTCGCCGGTTCGAATCCGGTCGTCCGCTCCAGCCTTCCCCCTGCATCCTTCGATGCCCGGGCGATTGGCGCAGCGGTAGCGCGCTTCCCTGACACGGAAGAGGTCACTGGTTCGAACCCAGTATCGCCCACCACGAGAAGACCCCCGGCCTCGGCCGGGGGTCTTCTCGTGGTGGGCGCCGATCCTGAAACGCGCCTCCCTCTCGCACCGCTACTGTGGCCCCATGCAGATCTGGACCGGCAAGTCCTACCCCCTCGGCGCCACCTTCGATGGCTCCGGAACCAACTTCGCCCTCTTCTCCGAGGTGGCCGAACGCGTGGAGCTCTGCCTCGTCGAGGCCGACGGCAGCGAACGCTGCCTCGAGATCACCGAGGTCGACGCGTACGTCTGGCATGTCTACCTTCCGGCCGTGCAGCCGGGCCAGCGCTACGGGTACCGGGTCCATGGTCCGTACGACCCTGCGGGAGGGCATCGGTGCGACCCCTCGAAGCTCCTGCTGGACCCGTACGCGAAGGCGATCGCGGGGATGGCGAGCAATCACCCCTCGCTGTACAGCTACGACTTCGAGGATCCTGAGCAGCGCAACACCGAGAACTCGGCCGAGCACACGATGCACTCCGTGGTGGTCTCCCCCTTCTTCGACTGGGGCAACGATCATCCGCCGGCGCACGAGTACCACGACACCGTGATCTATGAGGCCCACGTCAAGGGCCTGACGATGCTGCACCCGGACATCGACGACAGCATTCGCGGCACCTATGTCGCGATGGGCCATCCGGCGATCATCGAGCACCTCACCGAGCTCGGGGTGACCGCGATCGAGCTGATGCCGGTCCATCAGTTCGTGCAGGATGGTCACCTGGTGGAGAAGGATCTGCGCAACTACTGGGGCTACAACACCATCGGCTTCTTCGCCCCGCACAACGAGTACGCCTACACAGGAGACACCGGACAGCAGGTCCAGGAGTTCAAGCAGATGGTCAAGAACCTGCACGAGGCGGATATCGAGGTCATCCTCGACGTGGTCTACAACCACACCGCCGAGGGCAACGAGAAGGGCCCGACCCTGTGCTTCCGCGGCATCGACAACGCCGCCTACTACCGGCTCGTCGATGACGACAAGGCCCACTACTACGACACCACTGGCACCGGGAACTCCCTGCTGATGCGCACCCCGCACGTGCTGCAGCTGATCATGGACTCGCTGCGCTACTGGGTCACCGAGATGCACGTCGACGGCTTCCGCTTCGACCTCGCCTCGACGCTCGCCCGGGAGCTGCACGAGGTGGACCGGCTCTCCTCCTTCTTCGACATCATCCAGCAGGATCCGGTCATCTCGCAGGTCAAGCTGATCGCCGAGCCATGGGACCTCGGGGAGGGCGGCTATCAGGTCGGTGGGTTCCCGCCCCTGTGGTCGGAGTGGAACGGCGACTACCGCGACACGGTGCGCGACTTCCACCGCTCGGAGCCCGGAGTGATCGGGGACTTCACCTCGCGACTGGCCGGCAGCTCGGACCTGTACCAGCACACGGGTCGCACCCCGATCGCCTCGATCAACTTCGTGACCGCGCATGACGGCTTCACCATGCGCGATCTGGTCTCCTACAACGAGCGCCACAACGAGGCCAACGGTGAGGACGGAAACGACGGCGAGAGCCACAACCGATCCTGGAACTCCGGAGTCGAGGGGCCCAGCGACGATCCGCAGGTGGAGGCGCTGCGACTGCGCCGCGCCAAGAACCTCATGGCCACGCTCCTGGTCAGCCAGGGCGTCCCCATGATCCTGCACGGCGACGAGATGGGCCGCACCCAGGGCGGCAACAACAACACGTACTGCCAGGACAACGAGATCTCCTGGATGAACTGGGAGCTCGACGTGAACCAGATGGAGATGCTCTGGTTCACCCAGCAGATGATCGCGCTGCGCCGGGAGCATCCGATCTTCCGCCGACGCCGTTTCCTGCAGGGTGTCGTGCGCGACGACGCCGACTCGTCCCTGCCGGACGTGGAGTGGCTCGGCACCGATGGTGCCCCGATGACCACCGAGGACTGGGAGTCCGCCCAGAACAAATGCCTGACGATGTTCCTCAACGGATCCTCGATCCCCGAGCCGAACCTGCGCGGTGAGCGCATCGTCGACGATTCCGCGTTGATCATGTTCAACGCCTCCGGCAACGATGTCGACTTCACCCTGCCACCCACCGATCACGGCGAGAGCTGGACCATCACCCTGGGCACCGGGGACTCGGCAGACATCGGCACCGAGCTCGCCGGCGGCGAGACGATCAGTCGGCACGGCCACTCCCTGCTGGTGCTCATGCGGCCTCCTATGGAAACCGGGACAGCGACAGGCCCCGCGTCACGGGCTGCCGATGAACTCGCCGCCGCCACGGACCACGACCAGCCCGCCCGCGCCTGACCGAGCGCTTCCTGCAGGGCCCCGCCAGCGAAGCAGCCGCCAGGACAGAAGGAGAGCATCCCATCGTGACCACCGACCTGTCCCGCCCCTCCCTGGACCGTGAGCAGGCCGGTGCGCCGCGCGGTGTGCCGCCTGCTCCGACCGCCCCCACGTCGACGTATCGGGTACAGCTGCACGAGGGGTTCACTGCCGACGACGCCGTCGCTCTGGTGCCGTACCTCGCCCGCCTCGGGGTCGGCCACGTGTTCTGCTCCCCCGTCCTCCAGGCCTCCCCCGGCTCCCTGCACGGCTACGACGTCGTCGACCACACCCGCATCAGCGAGGAGATCGGCGGGGAGGGCGCGCTGCGCCGCCTCGCCGACGCGGCGCACGCGCACGGCATGGGAATGATCGTCGACGTCGTGCCCAACCACATGGCGATACCCACCCCGATCTGGCACAACCGCGCCCTGTGGTCGGTGCTGCGGGACGGGCCCGCCTCCCCGTTCGCCGACTGGTTCGACCTCGACCCGTCCGCCGAGCGCTCCGTCCTGGTTCCGGTGCTGGGACGCCCGATCGGCGCGGTCCTGGCCGACGCCGAGATCTCGGTGGACACCGAGGAGGTCCCGCAGGCCGACGGCACCTCGGCGCGGGAGACCGTGGTGCGCTACTACGACCACGTGCTCCCGGTCGCCGCCGGCACCGAGCACCTCGGTCTCACGGATCTCCTGGATCGGCAGTGGTACCGCTTGGCCTATTGGAAGGTCTCGGACGACGAGCTGAACTATCGACGCTTCTTCGACGTGGACACGCTGGTCGCGGTGCGCGTCGAACTGCCGGAGGTGTTCGAGGCGACCCATGCCACGCTGCTGCGACTGCAGGGCGAGGGAATCATCGACGGGTATCGCATCGATCATCCCGACGGGCTCACCGACCCCCGCGGGTATCTGCGGGACCTCGAACGGGCAACCCAGGGCGCGTGGACGGTGGTGGAGAAGATCCTCGAGGGCGATGAGCGACTGCCCGGGGACTTCCCCTGTGCGGGAACCACCGGATATGACGCCCTGTGGCGGGTGGGCGGGCTGTTCCACGACCCGCACGGCGCACTCGGACTGACCCACTTGTGGCAGCGCCGCACCGGGGACCAGCGACCGTTCTCGGAGATCGCCGCGGAGTCGACGACGGAGATCATCTCCACCAGCCTGTGGGCCGAGATCGAGCGTCTGACCGCTCTGATCCACCGCATCTGCCAGGAGGACATCCGGCTGCGGGACACCACGCGACGCAACATCCAGAAGGTCGTCATGGCGCTCCTGAGCGCCATGGACCGCTACCGCGCCTATATCGTCCCGGGCGAGCCCGCCCCCGGCTCCGAGCGGTCCGTGATCGAACAGGCCGCGGCCCGGGCCCGTCTCGCACTCGGCGAGGACGAGGACGTGGTGTCCACGCTCGAGACCGTGGTCGCCCTGGTGTGCGGGGACGAGGTGGGCAGCGCGGGCCGCACGGCGAGCGCGGAGCGCGCCGAGGTCATCGTGCGCTTCGCCCAGACCTGTGGCCCCGTGCACGCCAAGGGCCTCGAGGACACCGCGTTCTATCGGTACACCCGGTTCGTGGCGGTCAACGAGGTCGGCGCGGATCCGGAACGGATCGGGGTCGAACCCGACGATCTCCACGACCACGCGCTGGCGATGATGCACACCCACCCCGACTCCATGACCACGCTGTCCACGCACGACACCAAGCGCAGCGAGGACGTGCGGGCCCGCCTCGCCGTGCTCACCGAGCAGCCGCTGGAGTGGGCGCTGACGGTGCAGGCGCTCGACCATGCCACCGCCGAGGCGCACGGCGATCGGGTCGACGGGGCGATCGAGCTGCTGCTGTGGCAGATCCTCGCCGCCTGCTGGGACCTGCCCGGGGCCGATGCCGCGAGGATCACCACGCAGCGACTGGACGGGTACCTGCTCAAGGCGATTCGCGAGGCGAAGACGCACACCACCTGGATCGACCAGGACGCCGAGTACGAGCAGCAGGTGCTGGACCTGGGACGGGCAGCTCTGGCCTCCGAGGTGGTGGACCGGCTCCTCACCGATTGGACTCGTCGTACGCTTCCCACCCAGCGCGCAGCGATCCTCGGGCAGAAGCTGATCCAGCTGACGATGCCGGGCGTCCCGGACGTGTACCAGGGCAACGAGACCATCGATCTGTCCCTCGTGGACCCGGACAACCGCCGCGAGGTCGATCACGCCGGCCACCAGGAGCGACTGGCCCGGATGATCGACGGCGCCGGCCCGGACGGTATCGGCGATGAGAAGCTGTGGATGACCCATCGGGCACTCGTGCTGCGACGGGAGCGCCCGGAGCTGTTCCAGGGCCGTGAGGCCACCTACCGGCCGCTGCCGACCACCACGGGGCATGCCCTCGCCTTCGGGCGCGCCGTGGCGGACGGGCCCGTCGAGGTGGTCACGGTCGCGACCCGCCTCGCGCACGGCCTGGCGCAGCGCGGTGGCTGGGGCGATGCCCGGCTCGCCCTTCCCGAGGGCCGCTGGCGGGACATCCTCAGCGGCGCCGAGCTGGAAGGCGAGATGCTGCCTCTGCACGAGCTGCTCTCCGACTGGCCGGTCGCACTGCTGGTGCGCTGCGAGGAACCGGCGACTGCCCGATGACCACCCCCTCCCCCGTGCCCCGGCGCGCCTATGACCGATTCGAGCTGTGGGCCCCGTCGGCGTCGACGGTCACCGTGCGCATCGACGGCATCGAGCACGAGATGCACTCCGGTGCCGACGACTGGTTCACGCTCCCGGAGGTCGCCGCGGTCCCCGGTGCCCGGTACGCCTTCCGGCTCGAGGACGGCGACCTCTGGCTGCCCGATCCCCGTTCCCTGTCCCAGCCCGACGGCGTCCACGCCGACAGCGAGGTCATCGACCCTCTCGCGCTGCGGGGCGACAGCGCTTGGGAAGGTCGCCGCCTGCGCGGGAAGGTCCTGTACGAACTGCACATCGGCACCTTCACCGCCGGGGCCGACGGCCGTGGCGGCACTTTCGACTCCGCGATCGAGCGGCTCGACGATCTCGTCGATCTCGGGGTGGACGCCGTGGAACTGCTGCCGGTCGCCTCGTTCCCCGGGGGCCGGGGATGGGGCTACGACGGCGTGGGCCTGTACGCGACCCACGCCAGCTATGGGGGCCCGGCCGGGCTGGCCCGCTTCGTCGACGCCGCCCACGCGCGGGGGCTCGCCGTGATCCTCGACGTGGTCCACAACCACTTCGGTCCCGACGGCAATTACCTGGGACTGTTCGGTCCCTACTTCACCGACCGGCATGAGACTCCATGGGGTGAGGCGGTGAACCTCGACCAGCCGGGCTCGAGGCCGGTGCGCGACTTCCTGCTGGGAAGCGCGCGGCAGTGGCTGGTCGACGTCGGCGTCGACGGCCTCCGACTGGACGCCGTGCACGAGCTGCGCGACGACTCGGAGCAGCATTTCCTCGCCGAACTGTCCGAGGCGGTGGCTGCCTGGGAGGCGGAGACCGGGCGCGAGCTGACCCTGATCGCCGAGTCCGACCGCAACGATCCGATGACCGTGACCCCGGTCGCGGCCGGCGGCTCGGGCATGGACATGCAGTGGGCGGACGACGTCCACCACGGGGTGCACGCGTGGATCACCGGCGAGCGCGCCGGCTACTACACCGACTTCGGCAGCGCCGACGTCCTGACCACCGTGCTGACCCGTATCTTCCGCCACGCCGGGACCTACTCGACGTTCCGAGAGGCGATCTGGGGCGTTCCTGTGGATCCTGCCTCGGCCCACTACGACGGCCACTCGTTCGTGACCTTCCTGCAGGACCACGATCAGGTGGGCAATCGCGCCCTGGGTGACCGGATCCACCAGGCACTGGCGCCCGGGCAGCACGCCGCGGCGATCGCCCTGATCCTGCTGGGACCGGGCACGCCGATGCTGTTCCAGGGCGAGGAATGGGCGGCCTCGACCCCCTTCACCTTCTTCACCGATCACGACGACGAGCTCGGTGCCCTGGTCAGCGCAGGGAGAGCGGAGGAGTTCGCCGCCACCGGGTGGAGCACCCAGGTGCCTGACCCGCAGCTGCGCTCCACCTTCGAGTCGGCGATCCTGCGCTGGGACGAGTCGGGCCGCGGCGAGCATGCCCGGATGCTCGCCTGGTACCGCACCCTCCTCGCTCTGCGGCGGGAGCATGGTGATCTCACCGATCCGGACCTGCGACGCACCAGCGCCGAGGTCGTGGCCGAGGGGACCGTCCTGCTGCGTCGCGGGTCCCTGGGGCTGCTCGCGCACCGGGGTCCGGGCCCGCTGACGGCGCCACGGCGCGCTGCGGAGATCCTGGCGTCCTTCGGCCCGGTGAGCCGTGGCGCCGATGGCGCTGTCCACATGGCTGGTGCCGGCGCCGCGGTCCTTCGTCTGCCCGAGGAATGAGGGTGGAGGTCCTCAGCGGGCGCACCCCGCGCACCGTGCTCAACCCCGAGGTGCTGACGCACGCCGGGGCCCGAGGCTGCGGCTCCCGGATCAGATGAGCTGCACGATGCCGTAGACCACCAGCACCAGGACGAAAGCCACGACGGACTCGATGGCCTGCTGCACCGTCCAGGTCTTCAGCGTGGTCTTCACGTCCATGCCGAGCAGTCTGCCCACCAGCCAGAAGCCCGAGTCGTTGACGTGGCCGGCGAATACGGAGCCGGCGGCCATGGCCATGACGATGCAGGCGACCTCGAGGGAGCCGGCCCCGGAGGCGAGGACTGCCGGCGCGATCAGCGCGGCAGCCGTGGTCAGCGCGACAGTCGCCGACCCCTGGGCGAGGCGCATCGCCAGAGCGATGGCGTACGCGGCGATGATCAGCGGAATCCCGGCAGCGGCGAGCGAGGATTCGATGGCGTCGCCGATTCCGGTGGCGCGCAGCACGCCACCGAACATTCCTCCGGCGCCCGTGATGAGGATGACCGAGCAGACCGGGCCCAGCGCCTTCTCCAGGGTGGCTTCGATGGCCGTGCCGGAACGTCCGCGACGGAAGCCGAACATCACGATCGTGACCAGCGCGGTGATCAGCAGCGCGATCGGGGTCTCGCCGATCATCCGCAGCGCCTGCACCCAGCCCGCCTCGGCGTCGACGACGCCGGAGGTGGCCAGCGTGTTCAGCCCCGTGTTGAGCAGGATCAGCAGCAGCGGGAGCACGAGCACGAAGATGACCTGCCACGGCGCGGGCGGATGCTCGACGTCTGCGGCCTCGTCCGCGGTGCCGAAGAGGTCCCGCACGGGCAGATTGTACTTGCGGGCCACATGCTTGCCCCAGAGGTGGCCGGAGACGAACCAGGTCGGGAAGGCGAGCAGGAGGCCGAGGATCATGACGATCCCGATGTCTGCCTGGACGAACTCGGAGGCGGCCACCGGGCCGGGATGCGGGGGCACGTAGACGTGCATGACGGACAGCGCCGCAGCGACGGGGAAACCGAAGGCGAGCACGTTGTTCGTGAGTCGGCGGGCGATGGCGTACACGATCGGGATCATCAGCACGAACGCCGCATCCATGAAGATCGGGAAGCCGATGAACAGCGCGGTCACCCCGAGTGCGAAGGGTGCACGTCTCTCGCCGAACAGGCGGATCATCGCTTCCGCCAGGGCGCGGGCGCCTCCGGACGCTTCGACCAGTGCTCCGAGCATTGCACCGATCGCGACCAGCAGTGCGACGCCGCCCACGGTCCCCCCGAAGCTGTCGACCAGCGTCGGGACGATGTGCTGTGCCGGCACGCCGGCCGTGATCGCGGTCAGCAGGCTGACCAGGATCAGTGCGAGGAAGGCGTGGAGCTTGAATCTGATCACCAGGAACAGCAGCAGGGCGACGGCGACGAGCGCCAGTCCGATCAGCCCGCCGCCTCCCAGCCAGCTGCTCCATCCGGTTTCTTCTATCCAGTCCATGGGAAGGAGATCCTCTTCGTCACGTCAACGGGCCGCACTGCGGCCCGGGGGATCCAACAGATGTCGATGATCGTCACAGGCTCCGGCCCTCGCGCTGATGGGCGCCGGACGCGGAGCGGACGAGGTCGACCGCGATCTGACCGACCTCGCCGGGGTCGCGACCGGGAGTGTAGAGGAAGGACCCGATGCCCGCACCTGCGGCGCCGGCCCGGATCCAGGTCGCGATGGTGTCGGTGGTGATACCGCCGACGGGCAGGAACGCGGCGTGCTCGGGCACCACCGCGGACCAGGCTCGCATGACGGGGACCCCGAGCCCGTCGGCCGGGAAGATCTTGAGATGCCGGGCGCCGGCGCGGAGCGCGGCGAACACATCGGTGGCGGTGGCCACGCCCGGGTACGGGGTCATGCCGAGCTCGAGGGCGCCGGCGATGATCTCCGGATCGGTGTTCGGAGCCACCACCAGGCGGCCGCCGGCGTCCGCCACCCGGGGAACGTCCACCGGATCGACCACCGTGCCGGCGCCGATCTCCGCGACGTCCCCGAATCGATCCGCGAGGAGGCGGATCGAGTCGAAGGGCTGCGGGGAGTTCAACGGCACCTCGAAGCGGGTGATCCCCGCGTCCAGGAGCGTCTCGCCGATCGCCGGTGCCTCGGCGGGGGTCAGACCCCGCAGGATGGCGATGAGAAGGGGTGCCTGATCAGTCATGTCATGATCCTTCCACGGATGGCGCGGGCGAAGCGATTCATCACTGCACCGCTCCGCAGCGGTGTCAGCGGCCGAGGTAGCCGCCGTCGACCGGGACCACCGCGCCGTGCATGTAGTCGGCGCCCTCGCTGGTGAGGAAGAGGACGGCGCCGGCGATGTCCTCGGCGCGCCCCCAGCGACCGGCGGGGATGCGGCCGAGGATCTCGCCGTTGCGGGCCGTGTCCTCGCGCAGGGAGACGTTGAGCTCGGTGGCGACGTAGCCAGGCGCCACGGCGTTGACCGCCACTCCCCGACCGGCCCACTCATTGGCGACGGACTTCGTGAACTGCCCGACCGCACCCTTGGACGCGGCATAGGCGGAGGCGTCCAGACCACCGAAGAAGCTGAGCATCGAGGCGATGTTGATGATGCGGCCCTGCCCGCGCTCGAGCATCGGACGGCCGAGCTCCTGGGTCAGCTGCACGACCGCCTCGAGATTGACGTTCATGACCTGGGAGAACTCCTCGAGCGGGAAATCCTCGAAGGGATGGCGCAGGTTGATGCCCGCGTTGTTGACCAGGATGTCGACCTGGTCCTCGGCGAGCACCTGGCGCACGGCCTGCCCGCGCGCGGCGGGATCGGAGAGGTCCACGCCGATGCACCGGTGGCCGGGCCCGATCGCCGTGGTGCCTCGCTGGAGACCGATCACCTGTGCTCCGGCGGCGAGCAGGCGTTCGGTGATGGCGCGGCCGATGCCGCGGGTGGATCCGGTGACGACGGCGGTCGCCCCGGACAGGTCGACGCTGAGGGATCCGGATGCAGACATGTCACTCCTGGTGTCGAACTCGAAGGGGGTGGGGTGTCATCGCGGAGCGATGAGGGCCGGGACGCGCGGCACCCCGGGACCGGCAGCGCGGTCAGTGGATGTGGGAGCCGCCGTTGACGTCGAGAGTGACTCCGGTGAGGTAGCCGCCGTCGCGTCCCAGAAGGTAGCCGATGGCACCGGCGACGTCCTCGACGGTGCCGACGCGGCCCACCGGCAATTCCTGCAGCAGGATCTCCTTGCGCTCGTCGCTGAGGCGCCCGCCCATGATGTCGGTGTCGATCGACCCGGGGGCGACGGAGTTCGCGGTGATGCCGTACTCGCCGAGCTCGCGTGCCCAGGTCTTCGCGAATCCGAGCAGGGCCGCCTTCGAGCCGGAATAGGCCGCGCGCCCGTAGACTCCGCCGCCCCGCTCGGCGGAGGCGCTGGAGACGTTCACGATGCGCCCCAGGCTGTGGCGCCGGAAGAGCTTCACGGCTTCGCGGGTCACGAAGAAGGTCCCGTGGACGTTGACGTCGAAGACGCGCTTCCACTCCTCGGTGCTGACCTCGGTGAACGGGGTGGGCGAGGAGATGCCGGCGTTGTTGACCACGCCGACCAGCTGCGGCAGCTCGGCGTCGATCCGTGCGACCGCGTCGATGACCTGCTGCTCGTCCGAGATGTCGACGCCCAGGCCCAGGGTGGGGACTCCATGCTGTGCCGCGACGTCGCGGGCGACGGCCTCGGAAGCGGGCGCGTCCAGGTCCATGACGGCGACGGCCCATCCCTGGGAGGCGAGGCGATGAGCGGTGGCTCGGCCGATGCCCCGTTCGGAGGCGGCGCCGGTGATGAGCGCGGCGGGCTGCGCCGGGAAGTCGGAAGCGGGGTACGGGGTCAGCGCCATGGAATGCTCCTGTGCGGTGGATGGTACGGGCTGGATGATCTGCGAGCGGAGGGGTGGCCGCGATCGACCAGATAAAATATGATTCGGAGTCTATGTTCTCCCCCGGTGCTTGTGAAGGAGCTTCCATGGATCGTCCGCGCGCGGCAGTGATCGGCCTGGGCCCGATGGGGCATCCCATCGCGGCCAACCTCCTTGCGGCGGGATCGGCTCCGGTGGTGTGGAACCGGACTGCGAGCCGGGCCGACGACCTCGTCGCCGCCGGGGCGGTCCGCGCACCGACCCTCGCGGACGCCGCCGCACCGGTGATCCTCTCCGTCCTTCCGGACGTGGCACAGCTGCAGGACCTGCTCGATGCGCCGACGCGATCCGCCTGGGGCGCGGCCGGCGCGCGCCTGGTGGTCATGTCGACCACCGGCCCCGACCAGGTGGTGGCGCTGTCCGAGGAGCTCGCAGCCGACGGCATCGCTGTGGTGGATGCTCCGATGTCCGGCGGCGTCGCGGGCGCGACGGCGGGAACCTTGTCGATCATGGTCGGCGGGGACGAGGAGGACGTCGCGGCCGTCCGTCCCGTCCTCGACGTGATCGGAGGGACGATCGTGCACCTGGGACAGCTCGGCAGCGGGACGGTCGCCAAGCTCTGCAATCAGATCGTGGTCGGGGGAACGCTCGCCGCCCTCGGTGAGGCCTTCGCCCTGGCGCGGCGCTCGGGGTTGGACGCCCACCAGCTGGTCCATGTGCTGGACGCCGGTCTCGCCCGCAGCGAAGTGCTCTCCCAGAAGCGGGACAAGCTCCTGCAGCGCGAGTACTCCCTGGGAGGCTCGGCGGCCAACCAGGTCAAGGACCTGCTCTACGCGACCGCGGCTGCCGAGCGGGTAGAAATTCCCTCCCGGCTCCTGCCTACGCTGCTCGCCCTGTACTCGGAGGCGATCGACCAGGGGCACGGCGCGGTGGACCATGCGGTGATCCAGGAGCTGTACCTCGATCAGCAGGACTGAGATGCCGGGGGTCGGGTACCGTCCGGCCGGGCCAGGGCGCGCTGCGTGACGGCGCGCACGTGGCTCGCCATGGCGTCCCGTGCGGCGTCGGCGTCACCGCGGGTGATCGCCTCGAGCACGGCCTCGTGCTCGGTCACCGAGACGTCGGCGTCGTCCACCCCGGCCTCCCCGAAGCGCCGGAACCGCAGCGTGTGCACCGGGATCGCGTCGAGAGCCGCCGCGAGGTACGGATTCCGCGCGGCGCGCGCGATCCCCGCATGGAACGCGGTCGAATGGTGGAGGTAGCCCTCGTACTCGCGAAAGCGGGCTCCGACCCCGGCGGCAGCGGTCTGCGCGGAAGTGGCGGCCAGCTCCTCGCGCTCGGCCGCCGTGGCATGCCTCGCGGCAAGCGCCGCCAGCTGCGGTTCGAGCAGCAGGCGGGCCTCTCCCATGGTGCGCACGTGATCGTCGTCCGGCGGCGAGGTGACGACGAAGCCGCGCATCGGGAGGTAGTCGACGAGCTTCTCCCCGGTGAGAAGATTCAGCGCCTCCCGCACCGGGGTCGCGCTCATGCCGAGATCCTCGGACAGCGCAGCGATCCGCAGAGGGGTCCCCGGAGCGATGGTGCCGTCCATGATGCGGCCGGCGAGCGAGCGACGGGCCTGCTCCGAGCGGGAGCTGCGCGCGGCGTCGATCGCCCCCGGTGACGCCACCCCGGGCACCGCCGGCGTCTCGACCTGATCGATTCCCGGACTCCGAGTCCCGTGGCGTGTCACGGGACCGGTTCGGGGGCCGGGTCGTCGGAGTCCTTCCGCAGCACTTCGGTGCCATCATGCGCCAGGGATGCGAGCCGGGACAGGGCGCGGAAGTACTTCTTGCGGTACCCGCTGCGCAACAGATCGGGCGCGAAGAGATCGGAGACGACCTGTTCGCCCCCGTCCTCGTGCGCGACGGCACCGCCGTGCTCGGGACCCGTCGGAGCCCCGGCATCGGAAGCATCGTCCTGCGGCGCTGCGGCACTCGGCGCAGCGGAGAGCAGCACCGGCACCTCGCGGTCGTAGAGGCGGTCCACCAGCACCACGAATCGCAGCGCGTCGTGATGATGGCGGAGCCCATGGATCCCGGTGATGTGAGCTGCCGCGACGGTGTCGATCATCGCCCCGTAGCGGGAGGGATGGACCGTGGTGAGGTGGGCGAGCAGATCGTCGAAGGCGTCCAGCGTGCTGCCTGTCTGCTGGTCGGCGTGCTCGCGCACCGCGAGTTCGGGCAGGGCGACGACCTCGGTGACCCCGTCGCGGCGCCGATAGTCCTCGCCGTCGATGCGGAGCACCTGGAACCGTTCGGCCATCGCCTGGATCTCCCGCAGGAAGTCCTGGGCCGCGAAGCGCCCCTCGCCGAGCGCGTCGGGCAGGGTGTTGGAGGTGGCCACGACGGCGACACCACGGTCCGAGAGCTCCCGGATCAGACGGGTCATCAGGAGCGTGTCACCCGGGTCATCGAGCTCGAACTCGTCGATGCACACCAGCACCGACTCCCCCAGCAGGTCGACGGCCTTCTGGAAGCCCAGCGCCCCGACCAGGTCGGTGTACTCCACGAAGGTGCCGTACACGCGTTGGCCGTCGACGGCATGGAACAGGGAGGTGAGCAGGTGGGTCTTGCCCACGCCGAAGCCACCATCGAGGTAGATGCCGCGGGCGGGTTCGCGGCGGCGGCGCAGCTTGGCGAGGAAACCGCCTCGGGGGCGGCCGAGCTGGGCGGCGAACTCGGTGACGCGCTGTTTGGCCTCCTCCTGCGACGGGAAGGTCGGGTCGGGCACATAGTTCTCCAGCCGCGCCCGCGAGAAGCGCGGCGGAGGCACGAGATCCTCGAGCAATCGCTCGAGGGTCGGTTCCGGCCGGCGGTCACAGAGCGCTTCAGTCACGGCGGCAGTCTATGGTCCGCCCGTACCTCCTCGCCGGTTCGTGCTCGCCCGCACGGTGAGAGATGATCGTTCCTGCGCTCATCCCGTCCTCGACCCGACCTCGTTCACGGTCCCGCTCCCCCGCCCGTACCTGGCTCGACCCACCCGGAGGTTCTCCCGTGCATCTGCTGCTGCGAGACGGAGCACTGCTGCCCGCGCCGATGCCGCTGCCGGTCGATGCCGCCGGGGCGCGAGCGCTCGCCGAGCTCTACGCCGTGCCTGCGCTGCCCGCAGGCGCCGTGCACGTGCGGGCGATGATGAACACCACCCTCGACGGCGCGATCCGAGGGCCGGACGGGACCAGCGGCCCGCTGCGCAATCCCGACGACTCCTTCGTCTTCGACGTGCTGCGGGCCCTGACCGACGTGGTGCTGGTGGGGGCCGCGACCGTGCGCGCTGAGGACTATCGGGCGCCGCTGGGACGCAGTGACCTGCTCGAGCCGTCCCGTCGTCCGGGCGGAGCAGCGCGACCTGCCCTCGCGATCTGGTCCAACAGCGGCCAGCTGCCTTCCTCCCTCGACCCGGATCAGCCCACCTACCTGATCGCTTCGCCGAACTCCGCGCAGGAGGCTGGCGAACGTGCAGGTCTCCCGCCCGAGCAGGTCATCCCCGCCGCGACCGCCACCGCGGCGATACGAGGCCTGGCCGAACGGGGTCTGCGCGGCATCCAGGCAGAGGGCGGACCGTCGGCACTGGGGCGGCTCGCCGCCGCCGGGCTGCTGGACGAACTGTGCTTCTCGACCACGCATCGCACCGTCGGCGGGTCGTCCTCCCGGGTGCTCGTGGGCGAGGACCACGCGCAGGCCTGGGAGCCGGAATCGTTGATCATCGGCGAGCATGCGACGATCTCGCGGTTCCGTCGCACGCCCTGAGATCGCACGCCCGGAGGCGGGGCCGGTGGTGCGCGGTGCATCAGACCGTCATCCAGGCGACTGAACACCAGCCGGCACGCGATCGCGCGTCAGCCCCATCCTCTCCGCGCGGCGTGTCGGCTCAGAGTCGAAGCCCGATCGACTCCTCGAGCGCGGCGGACCCCGGGTCGCGCACCGGCACCTGCAGCGCCGCAACCTCTTCCTCGAGGCCGAGGATGCGACCGAGATAGTCGGCCAGCAGGCGTTCGTAGCGCACGGGATCACGATTCCACTCACGCGTGTGCGAGGCGCCCTCGAAGGGCTCGAACTCCACCAGGTCGGGACGCAGGGCGGCGAGGCGACGACTCGGATCCGGCGGCACCGTCGCATCGTCCAGCGCGTGGAACAGCTGCGTGGGATGGATCAGATGCTCGAAGTAGTACTCGGGGGTCATCTCATGCAGGGCGAGCGGCTCGTGCAGTCGCACCATGCGGCCGCCGACCCGAGAGGTCATCATCCACATGGCCAGGCGGCGCATCGGCCTCGGCGCCCTCAGCGCGGTGGCGTGGTAGATCAGGATGTCCTGCCAGTCGATCGCCGGGGAGTCGAGGACCAGGCCGACGATGCGGTCGCGGTGCGCCGTGCGCACGGAGGTGCGCAGTGCGATGCCTCCACCCATCGACCAGCCGACCAGGACGATGCGGCGGGCACCATGGGCCAGGGCGAATTCGATCGCCGCCTCGGTGTCCTCCCACTCGTCCGCGCCCAGGTGGTACATGCGGTCCGCGGAGGCAGGAGCACCGGTGTCGTTGCGGTAGGTGATGGTCAGGCTGGTCAGTCCCAGCCGGTGCAGCAGCGGGATCACTCGCAGCGCCTCCCCGCGCATGGAGCCGTGGCCGTGGATCAGGATCGCCCAGGTGTCGCCGGAGCCGGGCATCGCACCCTGGGCTCCATCGGGGCGCACCAGCCATGCGGGCATCGATCCCACCGGGGAGTCGACCTCGACCTCCTCGGTCTCCAGGCCATGCGCGGTGTGCGGTGACCCGGCCCAGAAGAATCCGTTGACGGCGGCCTTGTCCACCTGGAGCGGTTCGACCGTGTCCGCTGCCAGCAGCGGACGCGAGACCGTGGTCGGGGTGGGGTGGCCGTCGACCGGTCCCAGTCGTACATGGACCGCACCGCCTGACTGCCGCAGTGCGAGATACCCGTCGCGCGAGGCCTCCTTGGCCACGTCGACGTGGACCCGGTCGGGATGGACCGCGCGCACGGGCAGATCGGGCCGGTGGCGCATGCCCTGCTGCGGGACCAGGGGAAGCCGCGCCATCACGCGAGCACCCACGGCCAGCAGACCTGCGCTGAGCGTGAACATCGAGGCGGCCCCCACTGCACCGATGACGGCGGCTTCCGCCCATCGTCCCTGATCAGAATGGGGGCGGATGGCCTGTGCCCAGCCCAGAGGGCCGGTGGCGGGGCGGGTCCGAGAAAGGTCACGCGTCATACCGCGCATCCTATCGGCGCACTAGGATCGAGGCTGTGAACAGACGTTCACCATCCGGCGCGGGACAGGACCGTCCCGCGGACGAGCGCGACGCCCCGGGCGCCGCAGAGCGGAGGCTCCTTCGATGTCCACCGACCCGATCGGCACGCGTCCCTATCCCATCGCGATCAGTGACGAGCAGTGGCGGGAGCGACTCTCCCCCGCCGAGTACCAGGTGCTGCGTGAGGGAGCCACCGAGCGTCCCGGCACCGGGGAGTACGAGGAGGTGCGACCGGCCGGCACCTACGCCTGCAAGGCGTGCGATGCGGAACTGTTCACCGCGCAGACCCAGTTCGACGCCCACTGCGGCTGGCCCGCCTTCTACGCGCCGACGGATTCCGACGCGGTCGAGCTGCTCGAGGACACCTCCTTGGGAATGCGTCGCGTCGAGGTGCGCTGCGCTCGGTGCGGTTCGCACCTCGGGCACGTCTTCGAGGGCGAGGGCTTCGCCACGCCCACCGATGAGCGCTTCTGCATCAACTCGATCAGCCTGGTCCATCGCGAGGCCTCCCCCGCCGACGGCAGCACCGCTCCCTGACATCGCCGCCGCGCGGGATCCCGGCGCGCCTGCCGGGCCCGATGCGGTCGCGCCGTTAGTCTCCCACCGTGTCCGTCCATCGATTCCGCCCCGGCGACGACACTTTCCGTGCCGCCATCGAGGCCATGACCAGCGCCCCGCTCCGACCCGAGTTCACCTGGGGCAGTATCCCAGCGCCCGCGAAGATGGCACCGTCCACCTGGGCCTGCACCGGGGAGATCCTGATCCACGACGAGGAGCTCGCCTCCGGTCGCATGGTGATCCTCCACGATCCCGCCGGGCAGGAGGCCTGGGACGGCACCTATCGGATGGTGGCTCTGATCCAGGCACAGCTCGAACCGGAGTTCGCCATCGAGTCGATGCTCGGCGACGTGGCCTGGTCCTGGGTGACGGAATCCCTCGAGCTGCACGGCGCGGATGCCCGCGAGCTCGGCTGCACGGCCACCCGTGTGGTCTCTCAGTCCTACGGCGCGCTCGCCTCGCGCGCCTCGACCGTCGACGTCGAGATGCGCGTCTCCTGGACCCCCGAGGGCGACACCGAGACTCCTGATCTCGCCCCGCATTTCGCCGCCTGGACAGCAATGCTGGCCTCCGCGGGCGGTCTTCCCCCCTCCCCGCCCCAGGTTGCACCGATCGCTCCCACCCACCACGCGAGGGCCCCGCGCCCCGAGGAAGCCGGTGACGCCCGGTGACCGAGACACCCCCTGTCACCGATCTGAAGAGCCCGCGAGACGGTCTCGTTCCGGTCATCGATCGGATCCAGCCGCTGCTCGCCTGGTGCGAGGCCGCGGCCTCCGCGCCGGGCGAGCCCGTCGCGGTCGATGCCGAACGGGCCTCGAGCTACCGCTACAGCTCGCGCGCATATCTCGTGCAGCTTCGCACCGAGGCCGCCGGGACCGCACTGATCGATCCGCTGGCCTTCACGATGCCGACGACGCTGCTGAGCCTGCTGTCCACCCGCGAGTGGGTGCTGCACGCGGCCGGGCAGGACCTGCCGAGCCTTGCGGAGCTGGGCATGCACCCCGCGAGCCTGTTCGACACCGAGCTCGCCGCGCGTCTGCTCGGGATGGACCGGGTGGGTCTCGGCGCCGTCGTCGAGGACACCCTCTCTCTGCTCCTGGCGAAAGAGCATTCCGCTGCCGACTGGTCCAAACGCCCCCTGCCCCCCGGCTGGCTGACCTACGCCGCCCTCGACGTCGAAGTGCTGGTCGAGGTGCGCGACGTCCTCGCCACGCGTCTGCGCGACGTCGGCAAGGAGGACTGGGCCCGCCAGGAGTTCGAGTACGAGCGCCTGCGGGACCACGGCCCGACCCGTTCGTCGAGCTGGCGCGGACTGCACGGCCTCGGAAGCCTGCGCTCGACCAGACAGCTCGCCGCGGCCCGGGAGATGTGGAGCCGTCGCGACGAGATCGCCGGCGGCGAGGACCTCTCCCCGCACCGTGTGATCAAGGACCGCGACATCGTCGCCGCCGCCAAGGAGGCTCCCCACGGCCGCGAGGCCTTCGATCGGGCCCTGCCCGCCAAGCTGCGCAAGAAGGACATCTGGTGGCAGGCGGCCCGATCCGGACTGGAGCTTCCTCCGGCGCATCTGCCCGAGCGCTCCGAGCGCTCCTACCCTCCCGCGCACAAGCTCTGGTCCAAGAAGTATCCGGAGGTCTGGGAGCGGTACCAGGTGGTGCGCACGGCGGTCGGTGAGCGCGCCGAGGACCTGGAGCTGCCCCCGGAGAATCTTCTGCAGCCTGCGCTGCTGCGCCAGTGGGTGTGGGAGCACGAGCAGGTGCCCGAGGAATCATTTCTCGAGGGCGAACTGATCGCGCTCGGTGCGCGACCGTGGCAGGCCGAGCAGTCCGCCCCCGTCATCCACCGGGCGTTGACCGAGCCGCTCTGAGCGGCAGGGCTGTCACCCTTGCGGGTTGTCCCTCGCCGCGGTTCGATGGGGACATGGACGACGACGCCCCCGGCTCGACCCCTTCCGCCGCTGACAGCACTGCCGACACTGCCGACACTTCGACTCGACCATTTCTGACCGGGTGGATCGGGGTGGTGCTCAGCGCGCCGCGCGCCCAGCCCCTCGCGCACTTCTACCGAGACCTGTTGGGCTGGCCGCTGCATGCCGATGGCCCGGACTGGTGCACGATGCAGATCCCCGGGGCCCCCGCGAACCTCGCCTTCCAGAGCGAGGCGCAGTACGCCCCGCCCATCTGGCCGGCCGGCGCAGGGGACCCGCACATGATGCTCCACCTGGACATCGGCGCCCGTGACGTGCCACAGGCCGTCGCCGCGGCGCAGGAACTGGGCGCTCGTCTGGCCGAATTCCAACCTCAGGACGACGTACGCGTGATGCTGGACCCCGCCGGACACCCGTTCTGCCTCTACGCGGACGGCTGACCCGGGCGGAGGACACACCTGCGCGGTCCGTGGTCGACCGCGGGGCTCAGTCGCGTCCGGGTCGCTGAGGGAAGGGGGCATCGGCCGCTCGCAGCTCCGGGGCCCGCCCCCCGCTCGCGGCCACGGCCCGGTGCGCCTGCAGCGCGAGGATCCCGGCGACGGTGGTGGCATTGGTCAGGCGACCCTCGAGCACAGCGGCCACCGCCTCGGCGAGCGGGACCCAGCGGATCTCGATCTCTGCCTCCTCGTCGGTGCGCTCGAAGTCAGCCCCCTGCGTCGCCGCCGTCACCGGCGTGACGCCGGTGGCGAGGTACACGCGGATCACCTCGTCGCTGCCGCCCGGGCTGGGCCGCAGGTCCACCAGGGTCTGCAGCTGCGCTGCCGTGTGCCCGGTCTCCTCGGCGAGCTCCCGCAGGGCCCCGACGTGCGGGCCCTCGCCGCTCACGTCGAGCAGCCCGGCCGGGATCTCCCAGAGGGTGTGGCCGACCGGGTGGCGGTACTGACGGATCAGCAGCACGCGGTCCCGGTCGTCGATCGCGAGCACCGCGACGGCGCCGGTGTGCCACATGTATTCGCGGTCGAACTGCACCCCGGGAGCGAAGTCGACCGTGTCACGCACGATGTCCCACACCATCCCGGAATGAACTCTCGTCCGAGCGGCCACCGGGCGGGCGCCGGGATCGTCGACCACTGTCATGAGATCACTCCTGATCAGCCGTGGTGGGGCTGCCGGGCGAGGCGCTGCCGACAGCGTTCTCGGGCTCGACCTCGAGCAGGCGGGTGGCCTTCTGCAGGTCCAGTGCCGCACCGATGAGCCCTGCGAACAGCGGGTGGCAGCGGGTGGGTCGGGACTTGAGCTCGGGGTGGGCCTGGGTACCGATGTAGTACGGGTGCACCGCGGTGTCGAGCTCGACGAACTCCACCAGCGAGTGGTCGGAGGTCAGCTCCGAGACTCCGGAGACGAGCAGTCCCGCCTCCTCCAGTCGCGCACGGTAGGCGTTGTTGACCTCGTACCGATGGCGATGGCGTTCCGCGACGTCGGTGCCGGCGTAGGTGCGGGCCGCGAGGGAGCCCTCGACCAGGGTGTGATCGTAGGAGCCCAGGCGCATGGTGCCGCCGAGATCGCCGGAGCCGGAGACGATGTCCTCCTGCTCGGCCATGGTCGCGACGACCGGGTCCGAGGTGTCGGGGTCGAACTCGGTGGAGTGCGCGTCGGCCAGGCCCAGCACGTTCCGGGCGTACTCGATGACCATCGACTGCATGCCCAGGCACAGGCCGAGGGTGGGGATGGCGTGGGTGCGGGTATAGCGCAGCGCACCGACCTTCCCGTCGACCCCGCGGATCCCGAATCCTCCGGGGATCACGATGGCGTCGACGTCGCGCAGCTGTTCGTGCGCGCCCTCCTCGGTCGCGCACAGATCCGACTCCACCCAGCGGATGGCGACCTTCGCATGATGGTGGAAGCCGCCGGCGCGCAGGGCCTCGGTGACCGAGAGATACGCGTCGGGCAGATCGATGTACTTGCCGACCAGGGCGACGGTCACCTCGTAGGAGGGATGACGCACGCGCTGGAGCAGGGACTCCCACTGGGCCCAGTCCACGTCGTGGCTGAGCAGGTCGAGACGGCGGATCGCGTAGGCGTCCAGCCCCTCCCCGTGCAGCACGATCGGGATCTCGTAGATGGAGGGGGCATCGGCGCAGGTCACGACAGCGTCGAGGTCGACGTCGCACATCGAGGAGATCTTCGCCTTGACGGAGGTGGGCAGCTCGCGGTCCGAGCGCAGCACGATCGCATCGGGTTGGATCCCGATGGAGCGCAGCGCCGCGACGGAATGCTGGGTCGGCTTGGTCTTGAGCTCCTGGGAGGGCCCGATGAACGGCACCAGGGAGACGTGCACGAAGAAGACGCTGTCCCGGCCGATGTCCTGGCGCACCTGGCGGGCGGCCTCCAGGAACGGCTGGGACTCGATGTCACCGACGGTGCCGCCGATCTCGGTGATGATCACGTCGACGTCTTCACCGGCCTGGGAGCGCATGGACTCCTTGATGGCGTTGGTGATGTGCGGGATGACCTGCACGGTGTCACCGAGGTATTCGCCGCGGCGCTCCTTGGCGATGACGCCGGAGTACACCTGCCCGGTGGTGACGTTCGCGTCGGCGCTGAGGTTCTCGTCGAGGAAGCGCTCGTAGTGGCCGATGTCGAGATCGGTCTCAGCGCCGTCCTCGGTGACGAAGACCTCGCCATGCTGGAACGGGTTCATCGTGCCCGGGTCCACATTGAGGTACGGGTCGAGCTTCTGCATCGTGACCCGCAGGCCTCGGCTGCTCAGCAGCATCCCCAGGGACGAGGCGGTCAGGCCCTTGCCGAGACTGGAGACCACTCCCCCGGTGACGAAGATGTGCCTGGTGGTACCGGGGTTCCGGAAGGGCTTGGCCGAAGCGGCCTGGCCGATGCGGGGAAGGGTGCCGGGGCTGGACTGGGGGGTGCTCGCGCTGATATCTGCCACGGACTGTCAACCTACCATCGGCCCGGGCCCGGAACCAGCACCTCGGTCAGCTGCGTGATCATGTCCTGGGTCGTGGGCAGCTCGAGGGCTCGCCCACGGGAGCGCTGCTCGCCGTGCCGACGCCTCTGCGGCTCGCGATGAGCAGCGATCGCAGCGGCGAGGGCCGGTGCATCGCCGACGGGCACCAGATGTGCGGCGTCGCCGGTGACCCAGCGGGTGCCCCCCGCATCCGTCGCGACGATCGCGCGGCCGGCCCGCAGCGCCTCCTGCAGCCAGACGGGCTGTCCTTCCCAGAGCGCGGCGGAGACCACGAGATCAGCGGCCTCCAGGAGATCGGGGACGTCCTGGCGCCGACCGAGCAGTTCGACGGGCAGCTGCTCGTCACGGATACGAGCCGAGAGCTGCTGGTGGAGGGGGCCGTCCCCGGCGACGCGGATCCGCACCGGGCTGCCGGTCCCCAGCAGGGCGGCGGCGTCGAGGAGGTCGTCCAGACCCTTCTGCGGGGCGAGACGCGCGACCACGAGCACCTCCAGGGCGTCGTCCCCGGCGCCAGCCTCCTCGGCGCAGACGGCCTCGGCGCGGCGTTCGACGGTGGGCCGCTCCGGTGCCGGCACCACGGCATGTCGCACATCGCGTGCGCCGACGCGCCGGGCGTCCTCGGCGAGGTCCGGGGAGACCGCGAGGACGGTGTCGGCGCGGCGCGCGATGACGCGTAGCAGAATCGCGCCGACGACGCGCACCAGGGGCGAGCCGACCGTGCGGTTGTGCAGGGTGACGGCCACCCGGATCCGGGGTCCTCGGGGGGCCGCGAGGGCTGCGAGGGCACCCGCGCGCAGGCCGTGGGCATGGACCGCTACGGGTGCCGGAGCGGCGACCAGGCCTCGACGGAGGGCGCGCACGGTGCGGAGGTCCTCGAGAGGATGGGGCCGTTCGAGGATGCGCACCGGGGCTTCGCGCACGTCGTAGCCTGCTGCCGACAGTTCGCGCAGCTCCTGGTCGACATGGGCGGCGAGCCCCCCGCTGGCCTGCGGCCGCACCAGGATGATGCTCACCGGTCCGTCTCCTCGGTCACGGTCGACGGCGTGGTCGAGCCCGTGGACCGGCCGGCCTCGGCGTCGGCGTCGCTGCGCGGGTGGGGGTGGGGCTTCGAGCGATTCTCGGTATCCCCAGCACCGGCGCGCCCCCTGCCTCGCACGCGGTCCAGGAGGTCCTTCGCCAGCGGTGGATCGGCCGAGGCCATCACCCCACCGGCCAGCACTGCGGCGACGATGCCGGCGGCGATCCCGGCCACGACGGCCCCGACCGCACCGGTGTTCGTGGTCACCATCACCTTCCCGAGCAGCATGCCGGGGATACCGCCGACCAGCAGGGCGAGGGGGGTGAGGATCGCGGTGCGCCGAACCCGCGGCAGGTCGCCCCCGGGTTCGAGGATGTCGGAGATGCGCGCGAGCCCGACCAGCGCCGAGACCGCCATCCCGATCGCGATCGAGATCCCGAACGCCGTGGAGGCCTCTGCGGCCGAACGGGTCGGACTCGGAATCACCAGGAGCATGATCAGCACCGCGGCGATCCCCCAGCCGACGGACCCGACCAGCAGGGCATCGCGTGCACGCAGCGCAGCCGAGAGGATGCGGGTGCACTGGATCGCGACGGCGAAACCTGCCAGGCCCAGGGCCAGGGCCGCCGCGGTCGAGCCGACGCCGGTGGCGCCTGCGCGGTCGATGAGACGGAAGAACTGCTCGAGGGCCGGGGCACCGGCGAACAGCATCGCGCCGCCCACGACGGAGACGACCATGACGGTGCGCACCGATGCCGAGGCCAACGCGGCGAAGCCCGTGGTGTCTCCCACCAGGCGCAGCTCCGAGAGGTGCGGGAACACCGCAGTGACCAGGGGGACCACGACGATCGCATAGGGCAGCAGGTAGAGCGCCTGGGCGTACTGGAAGACCGGGAGGGTCCCGGTGCCGCCGGCACGCATCGCGAGCAGGAGCACGAGGGCGAGCACGACCTGCTGCGCTCCGACAGCCCCCAGCCCTGCGCCGCCGAGCGCCCGGGCCCGACGTCCGTAGTGCAGAGGCATGGTCAGGGCCGGCCGCAGATGCAGTCCCGAGCGCAGAGCCGCGATGACGACAGGAACGGACATGGCCGCGACGCCGGCGGTGGTTCCCCATCCGAGCCAGGCGATGGCGCCGTCCCCGATGGTGGTGCTGGTCGCGACCGGGGGGACCAGCCACGCGTACACGCGGTAGGAGATCATCACCACGACGGAGGAGATCAGAGGCATCATCGCAGGCCACAGGAAGCGCTTGCGCGCCTGCAGGTACGCCGCGAGGACCACCGAGACCCCGTACAGCGGGAGCTGGACAGCGAAGATGCGCAGCAGGACCGCGCCGAGGTGCACGCCGCCGGCGGCCGTCTCCTCGGTGGCCAGCAGGAGTTGGGCGAGGGGATGGGCGAACACGATGACGAGGAGAGCGAGCGCTCCGGTGCCCAGCAGAGCCCAGGTCAGCAGGACCGAGACGATGCGGTCCGCGCGTGCGGCGCCGTCGCGCCGGTCCAGGCGCAGCGGCAGTCCGTCGGTGTCGAGGCTCGAGCTGCGTCGGGTCGAGCTCTCCCCCGTGGAGGCGGGTCCGTCCGCGGCCGGGTTCGTTCCGTGCTCGATCCGGTCGTCGTCGGCCTCCGCAGGCGCCGCAGGGTCGCGCTCCGGCACGAGCCCTGCGATCAACGGCACGACCACGGCGGCGAGCGCGCCGCCCGCGACGACCTCGAACAGCACGTTGGGCAGCAGGTTCGCGGTGGAATAGGCGGTGCCGACGTCTCCGGCCCCGACGCTGGCCCCGAACACGAGGTAGCGGACGAAACCCGCGATGCGCGCGATCACGGTGATCACGAGGATCAGTCCGGCTCCGCGCAGCACGGCGCGAGTGATACCTGATCCGGCTGCGGATCCGGGGTGCGCAGAGGTCATCGGCCCTCCCCGTCGGTCTCGTCGGTGCGGCCAGAGCTGCGCCGTCCCAGCTGATCCACGGCGCGCAGCGCCGGGGTGGCGTCGATGACGGCGCTGAAGCTGACCTTCTCACTGGCCAGCGTCAGAGCGACCACGGCGCTCAGCAGGGCCAGGTGGGCGGGGACCGGAAGAGTACGCGCTGCGGCGGTGCCCGCGGCGGCGCCGAGGATGTTCGCACCGGCGTCGCCGAGCATCCCGTACTCGCGCAGGTCCGTCGCCACGGCGAGCATTCCCGGGATCAGCGCCGCACGCGCCAGAGCGCGCCCGCTGCGTGCCCGCTCGTCGTCGACCGACGAGAGGGCGAGCACCAGACTCGCAGCAGGCAGAACGACCTTGAGGGCGCGCCCCGGTCGCAGGTCCAACAGGTTGGCGAGGTTCGCGCAGCCGGCCGCGAGAGCACCGTCGGCCAGGACCATCGCGGAGGAGCGCGGGCCGGGAGCCGTCGCCGCGGCGGCCAGGGCGAGCAGGGGGATGCCGAGAGCCTTGGCGGCCCCCGTGGTCAGGTGTCCGCCGCGCAGCGCGCCGAGATGCCCTCGCAAACCCTTGGAGACGGTCCGTCCGGCGCGCCGTTGACGAGGTTCCAGCAGATCGTCGGCCAGACCCAGGGCTCCGATGCCGGCGAGTGCGGCGGCCTCGTGGGGTCGGGACGTGCGCAGCGCCAGTGCGCTCACGCCCACGACGACGAGGGCACCTTCTGCGAGGCTCACACGGCGTCCGGCGAAGTTGATGCGTCGCAGCTCGCTCCGGAGGCCGGCTACGCACTCCCTGACTCCGCGATGAGGAGAGGACGGCGGGTGCTGCGGGTCCTGAGGGAGCCGGGGGACCTGCGGCGTCACTCCGCTCCCCCGCCGTCGGAGGGTTCGGCCTGCCCATCGGCCGCCCCGCTGTCCTGGTCGCCGCCTGCTGCGGCATCCTCGAGGTCCTGCGTCTCCGGAAGGGCGGGGAGGCGGTCCTCCGCGTCGGCCGTGGTGCCGTAGGCGCCCGAGCCCCCGCGATTCTGCTCGATCAGCGCGAGCACCGACAGGAGCGGCCCGTCGGCTTCCTGCAATCGGTCCGTGGTGGAGAGACCGTCGAAGCCGTGATCCCCGCGCACGGTGCGCAGGATCCCGGTCGCGGCGTCGTTGTGCGGGGTCGTGGCGGATACCACGGCAGGGACCTCGGCCTCGGAGAGTGCCGTGAGCAGGGCTGTCTGGGATGCGAGCAAGCTCTGTGCCCGTTCGGTGGCGACGGCGCCCTCCTCCGAATCCTCCTCGAGCGCCTCGGGGGCGGCACTGGCGAACACGACGCCGTCGGCCTCAGCGGGCAGGTCACCGTCGATGGCGACCAGCTGCTGCGCGGTGAGCACGTCCCAGACCTGGGTGCGCAGCTCCGGCGTGAGCTCGCCGGATTCCGAGGGCGTCAGCAGGGCGACGATCACTCGGGACAGCTGCTCGGAGTCGCTGAGCTCGCCGCCGAGCAGGGACGGGGCGATGCCGCGGAGCTGCTCGACCGCGTCCGCGCGCTTCTGCTCCTGGCCCGGCTCCCACAGGGCGGCCTGCAGGTCGATCCTCACGGCCGAGGACACACCCGCGTCCTCGAGCAGCGTCAGGATCCGCTCGATCCCGGGGCGGGTCGAGGAGTCGTCGGTCAGGACTGCGACTCGCCGCCCGTCGAGGGTGTCGGCGACGAGGTCCGGGCCGAGCTCCGTGACGAAGGAGGCCAGCTGGTCGTTCCGGGTCGCGAGCTCGTCGGCCTGCGTGCGCAGTTCGTCCTGCTCGGAGCGCAGCTGCTCGACCTGGCCGGCGAGCTGGTCGCCGAGGTTCTCGCGCAGCGGTCCGGCCCCGAGCACGATGCCGACGGCGAGCGCCAGGAACACGGAGATCAGGGAGACGAGGTGGTAACGGAAATCGATCACGGGGTCGAGACCCTCCTACGACCCGGTGGCCCGGGGTGAGAACAACATGGTGAACCAGGACAGCATCCCGTCGAGCCGGGCGCCGAGGATCTGCACCAGCGCCTGCCCGCCGGGCGTCGCCCAGAGGGCCACCGCCAGAGCGGCGAGCCCGGCCAGTGCGAGCAGCACCAGCTGGAAGGTGGAGATCCTCTGACGGTACAGGCGGGAGACACCTTTGGCGTCCACCAGCTTGGAGCCGATCCGCAGCCGGGTGAGGAATGTCGAGCTCATCCCCGCGCGCCCCTTGTCGAGGAACTCCTCGAGGGTGCCGTGCGTGCCGACCGCGACGATGACGGAGGCGCCCTTCTCGTCGGCCAGCAGCATGGCGATGTCCTCGCTGGTACCGGCGGCCGGGAAGAGGATCGTGTCGTCCCCGAGGCCGAGCTCCTCGAGGCGTTCGAGGCCGGGAGCGCGTCCGTCACGATACGCATGCACGACCAGCTCGGCGCCGCTGCGCAGAGCGCGGTCGGAGACGGAATCCATGTCCCCGATGATCATGTCGGGGCGGAAGCCTGCCTCGAGCACCGCGTCGGCCCCGCCGTCGACCCCGATGATGATGGGTCGGTTCTCCCGCAGGAAGGGTCGCAGCGTCGCGAGGTCCTCCTTGTAGTGGTACCCGCGCACGACGATCAGGACCGGTCGCCCGTCCAGCACGGTGCGGACGTCGGGCGCTCCGATCCCGTCGAGCAGGAGGTCCCGTTCGCGGAGCATGTACTCCATGGTGTTCTCGGCGAACAGCTCCAGCTGCTCGGACAGCCCTTCTCGAGCGATCTCGAGGGAGGCGGTGATCGAGTCGTCGTCCTGAGCGATCCCCTCCGCGATGAGAGCGCCCTCCAGCAGCACCTCACGGCCGGAGATGGCGATCGTCTGCCCGTCACGGATGTCCTCGAACACCTCGCTGCCCAGGGAGTCGATCAGGATGATGCCGGCGTCGACCAGGATCCTCGGCCCGGCGTTGGGGTACCGGCCGGAAGTGGAGGCGGAGACGTTCAGGACCGCGGCGGGGTGCCGTTCGAGCAGTGCTTCGGCGGCGACCCGGTCGATGTCCTCATGGTCGATGATCGCGATGTCACCGGGGTGGAGGCGCTTGGTGAGGTCCTTGGTCCGCTTGCCGAGGCGGGCCGTCCCGGTCACCACGGTCGGCGCGGCGCTCATCCGCGCTCCCCGCTCACGACACGGTCCCCGCCGGTGGGGCGGTCACCGCCGACGACGACGCGCGCGTCCTCCAGCAGCTCCTCGGCGTGGGCGAGGGCGACGTCGGAGGCGTCGTCCCCGGCGAGCATCCGGGCGAGTTCGCGGATGCGGGCCGACCGGTCGAGGTTCTCGACGGTGGAGCTGGTGGCCCCGTCGGTCGAGGACTTCACGATCTGCAGATGGGTGCCGGCATGTGCGGCGACCTGCGGCAGATGGGTGACGACGATGACCTGGGCGTGGCGCGCCAATCGCGCCAACCGTTGGCCGACGGCGAGGGCGGCGCGGCCGCCGATACCGGCATCGATCTCG
Organism: Brachybacterium sp. FME24; assembly: GCF_014897705.1. Lineage (GTDB taxonomy): Bacteria > Actinomycetota > Actinomycetes > Actinomycetales > Dermabacteraceae > Brachybacterium. The sequence continues at coordinate 27,972 of NZ_JABUXV010000029.1, forward strand.
TCGAAGACGAAGACCGGGGCTGCCGAACGGTCATGGCGCGACGAGGAGAGGGCGACCTCGAGGGCGAGCATCACGCGGGAGAGCTCACCGCCGGAGGCGGCCTGCCCGACGGGCAGATGCTCTGCTCCCGGGTGGGGCGCGAGCAGGATCGCGACGGCATCACGCCCGTGGGAGCGGTGGGTCTGGGGCGAGACGTCGACGCGGATCGCGGCGTCCGGCATCTCCAGGTGCCGCAGCTCCTCCTGAACCGCCTCGGAGAGCTCTGCGGCTGCTGCGGTGCGGGCGGAGGTGAGGGATTCGGCGGTCTGATCGAGCTCTGTCTGCACGGTCTCCAGGCGGGCTGCGGCCGTCGCCCGCTCCTGCTCGGCGCCCTCGTAGCGATCGAGGTCGATGGCGGCGCCGCGCGAGGTCTCCAGCAGCGCGGTGATGTCCGCGGCAGGGCCGTCGGTGCCTGGGAGCATGGTCCCGAGGTCACGGACCAGGACGGTGAGCTCGTGCAGACGCTGGTTGGCCTCGTCCAGGCGGCCCGGCGAGGCGTCGATGTCCTCCGCATACCGGGTGAGCTCCGCAGCGACGTCGGACAGCTCGATGCGCACGGCATCCAGCCGTTCCACGAGGGGCGCGAGCGTGGCGTCGGTGCGGGCGCCGCGGCCGGCGGCTTCGCCCGCGACGTCGAGCAGGGCCCCCGCGGCGGGCCCGTCGTCGTCGCCGACCAGCGCGAGAGCGGCCTGAGTCGCGGTGCTGCGCAGCTCCTCGGCATTGCCGAGCCGTTCGAGCTCGGCGCGCAGCGCGTCGTCCTCTCCCGGCTGGGGGTCGGCGAGTTCGATCCGTTCGAGGGCCTCCCGCAGAACGGTTCCGCGGCGGTCCCGTTCGGCGAGCAGGTCGTCGAGGTCGGTGAGACGCTCGGTCAGGGCGGAGCGCTCGCGCCAGATCGCGCGATGATGCTCGAGCAGCGGACCGATCTCCGTGGTCGCGAAGCGATCCAGAGCCACTCGCTGCGCATCGAGATCCCGCAGGCGCTGCTGGTCGGACTGCCCGTGCACGGTGACCGCCGTGCCGACCAGGCCGGCCAGTGTCCCGATGGGTACCGGAACCCCGCCGATCTGCGCGCGAGAGCGGCCGTCGCGGGTCACGCGACGCACGACGAGCACCTCGCCGTCCTCCTCGTCGGCCCCGAGCTCGTCGAGGGACGCGGCCAGCTCATCGTGCCCGGACAGGGCGAGCGTGCCGTCGACCGTGCTCGACTCGCGGGTGCGACCGCGATCGAGGCGGCCCCCGAGGAGCATGGTCAAGCCGGTGACGATCATCGTCTTCCCGGCACCGGTCTCACCCGTCAGGGCGGTGAACCCGGGACCGAACTCGAGCATCGCGTCGTCGATCACGCCGATATGGCGGATGCGCAAGGTGGACAGCATGGGACGGCTCACCCCCTCAGCGCGTGCGAGGGCTGCGCCCGCGCCAGCCGACGACGGGGAGCTGGAACTTCTCGACGAGACGGTCCGCGAACGGGGTGGCGCTCAGTCGCACCAACCGCACGAACTGGTCCGACAGACGTGCCTCGACTCGCATCCCTGCGGTGATGTCGGCGGTGCGTCGACCATCGAGGGTGAGAATGGCGTCCTCGCGGTTGTCGAGGGTCATCTCGATCGCGGCCTCCGAGGAGCGTCCCAGTACCAGCGGACGGGCGAACAGGGCGTGCGCGGCCAGGGGGATCAGCAGCATGGCGTCGACCTCGGGCCAGATCACGGGCCCTCCGGCGCTGAACGCGTAGGCGGTCGAGCCGGTCGAGGTGGACAGCACCACCCCGTCGCATCCGAAGGACGACACCGGACGCCCGTCGATCTCGATCGCGACGTTGATCATCTTCAGCCGGTCGGCCTTCTCGAGCGAAGCCTCGTTGAGCGCCCAATGGTCCTCGATGGGCTGGTCATCAGCGTCCAGGACGTGCACCTCGAGGGTGGAGCGCTTCTCGATCTCGTAGTCGCCGTCGAGAAGGCGGGCGACGGTGATCGAGAGATCCTCGACCTCGCTCTCGGCGAGGAAGCCGACGTGACCGAGGTTGACGCCGTGGACCGGGACGTCGGCCTCCCGAACCGCTTCCAGCGCCCGCAGGATGGTGCCGTCACCGCCCAGGACGATGCCGAGCTCGACCAGGTCGGCGGCCGAGACGGCATCCAGGACGTCCACGCCGCCATTGGTGAGGAAGGTCAGGAGCTTCGGCGGAGCGACATCGTCCGGAAGGGCGAGGATCTCGTCGACCTGCTCATCGACCACGACGCCGCGCACGCCGCGGCGGGTGAGCTCCTCGAGGACGGTGAGCATGGCGCTGAGCGCCGCTCGTCGGCCGGTGTGGACGTACAGGAGGAACCGTCGCATCTGGTCAATCCTCCTGGGTCACGTGGTGGGCGGCGCGATGGCTCGGCTGAGACCTGCGCACAGCGGTCTCGATCATGTCATAGGCATCCGCGTCGAGCTCGCAGGTCACGCCGTTCGGGCGCAGATGCAGGAAGTACTCGCGGTTGCCGTCCTGGCCGGGAAGGCCGCTGGGGCCGACGGCCCGCAGATCGAGCCCAACCTCCGAGGCCGCCTCGGCGACACCGCGAACGGCCTCGATGCGAGCGGCCGGATCGCTGACCACGCCGGTGCGCGGCAGGGCCGTGCGCCCCACCTCGAACTGGGGTTTCACCATGAGCAGGAGGTCGCCCTGCGGGCGCACGACGCTGCCGAGCGCCGCGATCACCGTGCGCAGGGAGATGAAGGAGAGGTCCGCGACCAGGAGGTCGACGGTGGTGCCGAGCAGCTCCGGGGTGAGGTCGCGCACGCTGGTGCCGTCCCGGACGATCACACGGGAGTTGGCACGCACATGCTCGGCGAGCTGGTCGTGACCGATATCGACGGCGATCACCCGGGCCGCGCCTCGGCGCAGGAGCACATCGGTGAAGCCTCCCGTCGAAGCGCCCGCGTCCAGGCACCGTGCGCCGGAAGGATCCAGGCCGAGCCCGTCCAGAGCGCTGGTCAGCTTGTGGGCGGCGCGGGATGCGTATTCGATGCCGTCAGGGACGTCGACGACGCCCAGTTCAGAGCCGTCGGGCACCGGGGTCGAGGCTTTCGTGACCTCGCGCCCGTCCAGGCGCGCACGGCCTTCGTCGATGATGCGTCGGGCATGGCTGCGGGAGCGGGCCAGCCCCGCTGCGAGCAGGGCGACGTCGAGCCGCTCCCCGTTCACCGGTCGGTGGGTCGCTGCTCGGCGCCGTCGCTGCCCAGGAGTCGTCCGGTCCAGGCGCTCGTCGACGCGTGGGCGTGCAGCAGCGCCAGCACAGCGCGCAGCATCCGCGGGTCCTCGAGCTCACCGGTCAGGACGATGTCTCCGGCGCGCCAGCTGGCGCTGACGGCGCCGCAGCGTGCGCGATCGCCGTCGAGGACGGGCAGCGGGAAAGGGTCGGAGAGCCCGGAGAGGTCCGGGAGGACGAATGTCGGCCGACGCACGGGATCGGCGCGCAGCGCGGCGTCGATGCCGTCGACGCCCGTGAGCACGAGCAGGGAGTCCATCCCGGCACGGACCGCGCCTTCGATATCGGTGTCCAGACGGTCCCCGATGATCAGCGGGCGGTGGGCGCCGGTGTCGCGCGCCGCGACGGTGAACATCCCGGGTTCAGGTTTTCCGGCGACGTCCGGAATGGCCCCGGTGGCGTGGCGCAGGGCTGCGACCATCGACCCGTTGCCCGGGGCCATTCCCCGCTCGGTGGGCAGGGTGGCGTCGATGTTGGTGGCCATCCACAGGGCACCGCGACGGATCGCGTAGGCACCCTCGGCGAGGATCGACCAGTTCAGGTCCGGGGACCAGCCCTGGACCACCGCGACGACGTCGTCGGCGTCCTTCTCGACCGGCTCGAGACCGGCGTCACGGATCTGGGTGGCGAGGCTCGGTCCCCCGACGACCAGCACCTTCGCACCCGGGTCCAGCCGACTCGCGAGCAGGCGCGAGGCAACCTGCGGAGACGTCACGAACTCCTCGGGCTGCGCGGCGACGCCCACCTGCGCGAGGTGGTCGGCGGCCTGCTGCGGGGTGCGGGAGGCATTGTTGGTCGCGAAGACGACGGTGCGGCCCGTTGCGCGGGCACGCTCCACGGCCGCGGCGGCGTGCGGGATCGGCGTGGCACCGTGCATGAGGGTCCCGTCGAGATCCAGCAGCAGCGCGTCGTACAGATCCAGGAGCGAGGGGTCCGGGCGGCGGATCACGCGTGGTCCTCGGACCGCGAATCCGGGGACACGGTGAGCAGGTCCTCATCCGTGACAACGGCCTGCTGATCGTCGTGGCGCAGCAGTTCCTCGCTGTTCTGATCGCCCCCGGTGTACTGATCGTCCTCGTGGCCGTCGAAGAACTCGTCCCGCTCCTCGGGCACGTCGCGCTCGTCAGGCTCCTCGTGCGCGTCGCTCTCGTCGAGCTCCGGCTGGTCGGCGTCGATCACGTCGGTGCCATCCGCTTCGACGTCGGACGCCTCGGCGTCGTCCTGCGAGCCGTCGATCTCGGTGTCCTCGAGCTCGGCGGCATCCTCGGAGCCGTGATGCACCTGATCGGGCGCCGCGTCCTCGTCGTCGTCCTCGCCGCGGGAATCGCTGTCTGCGTCCGCAGCGGCGAGGTCATCGGCGTTCGGGTCGTAGGCGTCGAGGACGGAGACCTGTTCGTCATCCTCCCAGGTGGGTTCCTGCTCGACCTGCGGGCCCGGCCGCCCGAGGCGTTCAGCGGCGTCCGTCAGTCCCTCGGTGTCGGCGTCCGCGGCGAGCGTCAGCCAGCGCTTGGCCTCGTCCGGGCGCTCGGCACGCTCCAGCAGATCGGCGTAGGCGGCCCAGAGGCGGACCTGCCAGCGACCGTCGACCTTGTGGCGCAGAGCGGGGATCTCGAGAGTGCGCAGCGCGGTCTGGACGTCACCGGTGTCGGCGTACGCGCCGGCCACGACGATCATCAGTTCGATCGCGGCGACGACCCCGAGCGACGTCGCCTCGTCGGAGGCTGCCATGTCGAGCGCACGCTCCGGTCGGCCCATCCCCCGCTCGGCGTCGGCGATCATCGGGAGCACATCGGCGCGCCCAGTGATGCGCAGCGACGTGCGCAGCTCACGGACCGCGGTGCGGTAATCCCCCGCGCGATAGGCGAGGATCCCGTAGGTCTCACGGACGCCGCCGACACGACCGCCGATACGGGCCGCGAAACGCGCATGCGCCTGGGATGTCTCGGTGTCGGTGTCCTCGAGGAGGAAAGCCGCGACCAGGTGCTGGGCGACGCGCTCGGCGGTCTCCTTGCTCAGGCCGCGCAGCTCTTCGCGCAGCGGCTTGTCCAGTTCCCGGCCGGTGACCCCCTCGGGAATTCGCGGCTCGAACGGGCGATCGGCACGGGACTCCTGCCCGGGACGGGTGTTGCGACGGTCCTCGCCGTGGCTCGTCGGGCGCCCCCGGTCCTCGCGGGCGCCGCCGGTGGGACGGGAGGTGCGATCGTCGCGGGATCCACTGCTGTGGCGCGAACTGCGTGCATCGCGCGGGCTGCGATCATCGCGCGGGCTGCCGCTGGGGCGCGATGCACGGTCATCACGGCGCGGTCGGTCGTCACGCCCGGCGCGGTCTTCACGGGGCGTGAAGCCCTGGCGGTCGCGGGAATCGTCGCGAGATCCTCCGGTGCGGCCTCCGCGGCCCGCGGAGGAGCGGTTGTCGTCTCGGGCGGGACGCTCAGAGGTACGGCCACGCGGGCCGTCAGAGCGCTCCGGGCGCGGCCTCTCCTCGCGACGAGGCTGGTCGTACCGGGGCCTCTCACCGGAGGAGTAACTGCTGGGCTTCTCGTACCGGCGACGGTCCCCGTCCTGCGAGCGCGGTCGACGATCCTCCCACGAGGAGTCGCGGCCATCTCGACGGCGATCAGGGGCCGCAGCGCCTGAGCGCTGACCGGTGGGGCGATCGGACGACGAGGGGCGGCTGGAGGCAGCTCGCTCGTCCCGACGAGCGGGGCGCTTGCCGCGCTGGTCGTCAGCGGTGGGGCGATACGGGCGCGTGTTCTTCGCGCCAGGGTCGTCACCGACCGGACGGGGGCGATCCTCCCGAGCGTTGCGGGGCACCCGACGCTCTCCTGGCGTGCTTCCGCCGGAACGGGAATCCCGCTCGCCGGATCGGTACGGGGAGCGGGATCCGGAAGCGGGCGCGCCGGTCCTGCGCCGCTGCTCGCCCCGGCTCTTCTCGCCGTGCCCGCGGTCGCTCTCGCTCTTGCTGTGCTCAGCCACGTGACCGTCCGTCTCTTCGTCTCGCCCTATTCCCTTATCGAGCAGCAATCCTAAGCGACCTGCTGGCGGAGACCGGTCAGTAAGGCCGCCGTCCGTGACTGCTCTCACCAGGCCAGAGGGCGTGCTGTCGAACCGGCGTGGGCGACTCAGAAGCCCCTCGACCCTCCTGACCAGGAGCACAGAGCGACACTCCCGGATCTCGCCTCGAACCCATCTCTACATGGACGCCAGGGACACCGATGCCATTCTCCGCGCCACCGCCCGATCGCCGGCCCCCGTCCACCCGACAGGCACGGCGCAGCTGCAGCAGTGCACTCAGGACGTTCCGGGCTGCAGCGCCGGCCGCTGGAGCTGGGACACAGGGAAGGCGCGATGCCGAACCGCACGGGCGGTCGCGTCGCCCCGGCAGTCTCGTGGACGCGTGCTTGATCGCGGCAGCAAGACGTCGGGTGCGACGGAGAGCCCGCGAGGCGATCAGAGGCGCGCAACGCGCCCCGCATGCCGCCGGCGCCCGCGACGAAGGCGCTCGAGAGGAGTGTGCGACGCGGCCCGGGCACGCCGGGGCGGCCCGCTGAAGGACACTCCGCCTCCGTCGATCGGCGAGGAGGCAACCATCGCCGAGGAGCTTCCGTGCGTCCATGCCGCGTTGGGGCATGAAAAAAGGGAGTGGGAGAGGCGAGCCCCTCACAAAGGGTCTCCAGCACTCTCCCACTCCCACAAAGATGTCCGGCGGCGACCTACTCTC